>NZ_OZ026544.1:0-1723414 GCF_964020225.1 Spiroplasma endosymbiont of Tiphia femorata
TGAATGACACTGATAATAAACGAGAAAACTTTCAAAATATTTGAAATAAAGTTAGAAATTTTCTTCAATATGATGAAATGATTGATCCAAGTATTTTTAATAACTATATTAAAAACACTTATATTTATGATATTTTTGAAAATAAATGTTTAATTATTGTTGATTCACTATTTGCAAAAGAAATTTTAACTAAAAATATAACATTTAAAGTTAAAGAAATTTTGGAAAGAATTATTCAACAAAATCTTCAAATTGAATTTTTAGAACTTAATGAAGCAAAGAAACAAAAAATATATGTAGAAAAAGATTTTGTTGAATTTAATAAATTGCAACAAATTAAAAAACAATTTCAATTTAATAACTTTGTTAAAGGTGAATCAAATAACGATGCTTATCAAGCAGCATTTTCAATTACCATAGAACTTGGTAGGTATTGAAATCCCTTATTTATCTATGGTAATTCTGGATTAGGAAAAACACATTTACTTCATGCTATTGAAAATGAAATACTAACAAAATATAATAATCAAAAAAAAGTACTTTACTTATCTTCTGAAGAATTTGGTCGTATGGTACCAGAAATTATTAAACAAAATGTTAATGATATTGAAAAATTTAAAGATTCATTTAATCAATACGATGTTCTTCTAGTTGATGATATTCAATTTTTAGCTAATCGTAGTAAAACAAATGAAATATTTTTTCATATATTTAATAGTTTTGTTAACAAACAAAAACAAATTGTTATTACATCAGATAAACATCCTGATGATTTATATGGTTTTGAAGAAAGAAATGTTTCAAGATTTCAAAGTGGTTTAAGTGTTGGTATTGATTCACCAGATTTTGAAACTTCATTAATTATTTTAAAAGAAAAAATTAAGTCTTTAAATTATGATCCAAGCATTTTTACTGAAGAATCTTTAAGTTTTATTGCTTTAAATTTTAATAGTGATGTTAGAAAATTAGAAGGAGCATTAAATAGATTAATTTTTTACAGCATTTTATATATAAAGCCTAATCATTTAATAGTGCTTGAAGACGTTATGAAAGCTTTTAAAACATCAAATACTTCATTAAAAGAAAAACTAACTATTAAAAAAATTAAAACAATTGTATCTGAATATTATAATATTCCAATCAAATTATTGATTAGTACTTCTAGAGTTAAAACGATAACAATAGCACGCCATGTAGCAATGTATTTAATAAAAACACTTTTAAATGAATCATATACAAAAATTGGTTCTGAATTTGGAGGTAAAGATCATACAACAGTAATGAATGCTTATAACAAAATTAAAAAAAATATTGAAACTAATTATGAATTTAAAAAAAATATTGAAAGATTATCACGTGAATGTTTAAAACACAATTAATCCACTATTTTAATCATAAATTATTAACATATAAAATCCTGATTTTTTACTGATTTTATAAGTTAAAATTAGTTATTCACATTAATCCACATTGTAATATTATTAATAATTAAATAAATAATAATTAATATATATAATATATAATTAATTATTAATGTTTAAAAAATGGGAGATATTTATGAAAATCGAAATCAAAAGTTCTATATTATTCAAAATAATAAAAAAAATAATAAAAATAACAATTTCTAATAACAATTATGAAGAATTATCTTGTTTTTTATTAGAAGTTGAAAAAGAAAAAATAATTTTAACCGCATCTAATGGTAATTTATCATTAAAATATGAACTAAATAATAATGAAAAATATTTAAAAATATTAAATATTGGTTCAGTATTAATTAATACTAAAATTATTTATGATATTTTTAGTAAATTAGAAGATGAATGAATTTTATTTGAACTTAAAATTAATAACTTAATCATTAGTAATTTTAAAAATGATAATAATGATTTTATCTTCAAACTAAGTACGTTGACAATTGAAAAATTTCCAAAAATTAACTTTAATAAAAATATTAAAAATAAAGTATCTTTTAATAAAAGTTTGTTGCAAAATATAAATGAACAAATTGCTTTTGCAACAAATACAAACAATAATAAACCAGCATTAAGTGGAATTAATTTTAAATTTAATGATCAAAAGTTATTTGTTACAGCAACTGATGGATATTGTTTAGCAAAAAAGTGATTTTCTTTTGAAGAAAAATTAGAATTTAGTAATAAAGAGTTTAATATTCCAGTTCATTTATTAAATGAAATTGATAAAATTACTAGTGATTTAAATTCAAATATAAATTTTTATTTTGAAAATGATTATAATTTAATTATTGAAATTGAAAATTTTTTATTTCAAACACGAATGATTGAAGGTACTTATCCAAATACGGATGATATTATTAAAAATATTATAGAAAAAGAAAAAAATATTATTGAAATTAATAACGTTAGAGAATTTTTAAAAATTATTGAATTATCAATAATTTTAGCAAAAAAAGATACTTCACCTATGATTCAATTTTGAATCAATGTGGAAAAAAATGATTTTAAAATTAATTGTTTATCTAATAATGATAGTATAGGTGAAGTAATTGAACAATTTAAAAAATTTCATATTGTGAAATCTAAAAGTTTAAAAGAAGAAATAAAAGTAGTTTTTAATTCAAAATTAATTATTAATGCTTTAAAATCTTTTAATAAATGTAAAAAAGTAAATTTGAAAATTTCTTGACCAAAAAATTATACAATTATTGATAGTGAAGAAGAAACTGGGTTATTACAACTAGTTTTACCAATTGGAGAAAAATAATATGATATAACTAAAATAGTTATTTTTAATTAATAAGCTAAGAAAAGGTAAAAAATAATGAAGAAGAAATTACAATTGTTAAGTATGTTTACTATTTTAATTTTTACTAATTTAAATATAATTGCTTGTAAAAATAAGCAAGATAGTATTAGTCAATTTTATGTTTTAGGGGATAGTTTATCAGATACTGGTGCAGGAACATTTGCACAAAATCAATATTTAGAAAATAGTAATAGTAAATTTAAACATTTTCAATTAGATAAACCTTATTATAATAATTGTTGAAGTAATAATAAAGTAGCTTCACAATTAATTGCTGAAAAATTAAATATTAATTTTAAACCTGGGTGATTATTTAACATCAATGGTAAAACATTTCAAAGTTTGGGTAATAATTATGCTTATGGAGGAGAAGTTGCCGATAGCAGTGATAATAATTTAGATATTATTAAAACTTTTGATTTGTCTCATCAAACACAAATGTTGTTATTACAACATTCTTTACAAAAAAAAGATGTTATTTGAATAGAAATGGGAGCTAATGATATTGGTAATTTAATGAATAAAACAGATCCTATTATTATTAACAGTAAGATTAATAATGTAATAAATGAAGAAAAAAAAGCAATAAAATTATTAATTAAAAATGGTGCAAATAAAATTATTATTAGTGATGTTCCTGACTTAACATTAACACCAAAAATTAAAAAGATATTACATAATAATCAACAAAAAATACAAATAGCACGTAAAACATGTATTGAATATCAAAAACAATGAAAAAAAATGATATTAGAAATGAAAATAATTTATAAAAATATTATTACACCTTTTTTTCTTTCAAGAGAATTAGCAACTGATATGAATAATTTTAAAAATAAAATTCCAGATGGAATTGTTGAAACTAGTGCTACAATTTGTAAAATGATGTCTAAAGAAACAAAATATTCTTATAAACCAGTTTTTAATTCTGGAGTTAATGAAAGTAATTTAAATAAATATTTTTATTTTGATGAGTTTCATCCAGGTATGTGATTTCATCAACAAATGGCAAATAGTATTATTAATTTAATAGAAAATTTTAAATAGATTTTTTGTTAAATATTTTTAAAAAAGTAATTTATTATTTTTGAATAAAGATTTTTTAATTTTTCTTTTAAAAAAATTATGTTGTTTTAAATCAAAAAAAATGTATAATTTATACATAAAATGTAAAATAATATGCTTATTTTAAAGAATAAAAAGTCTTTTTTTGAATTTATTTTTGAAATTTTAAATATTTTCATTATTAAATTAATGAAAATATTTAATGATGAAAGAGAGTGAAAATAGTGAGCACAAGGACTCCAAATGATTATAATGCTAACTCAATTCAAGTTTTAGAAGGACTAGAAGCAGTTAGAAAACGACCTGGAATGTATATTGGTTCCACTGCAGAAAGAGGATTACATCACTTAGTTTGAGAAATAGTTGATAATGCTGTTGATGAAGTTATTGCCGGTTTTTGTACAAAAATTTCTGTAACTATTACTAAAAATAATGAAATATTAGTAAAAGATAATGGTCGAGGTATTCCTACTGATATACATCCAAAGACTAATATTTCAACAGTAGAAACGGTTTTTACTACATTACATGCTGGTGGAAAATTTGATAATGGTTCTTATAAAGTATCAGGTGGTTTGCATGGTGTTGGTGCTTCAGTAGTAAATGCTTTAAGTAAGTATTTGGAAGTTACTATTTACCGTGATGGTAATATTTTTTTTCAAAAATATATTGAAGGTGGTAAACCAGAATTACCATTGGCAGTTATTGGACAAAGTGATAAAAAAGGAACAACTGTTTTATTTAAACCTGATGAAAGTATTTTTACTGAAACTGTAAATTTTAGTTTTATAATAATTAAAACAAGGTTAAGACAACTTGCTTTTTTAAATAAAGGTTTAACTATTCAAGTTATTGATGAACGTGAAAATAAAGAAGAAACTTTTTGTTATGAAGGGGGCATTAAAGAATATGTTGCCTTTTTAAATAATAAATTTGAACCTTTAAAACATGAAATTATTTATGGAGAGTTTGAAATAAATGGTATAAACACAGAAATAGCTTTTCAATATAATGAAAGTGAAGAATCTCAAATATTTTCATTTTGTAATAATATTAATACACCTGAAGGTGGAACACATGAAGATGGTTTTCGTTTAGCATTAACAAGAGAATTGAATTCTTATGCGAAAAAAAATAATCTTTTAAAAAATAATGATGAAACATTTACTGGTGATGATGTTAAAGAAGGAATTTTAGCAATTATTTCAGTTCAACATCCTAATCCACAATATGAAGGGCAAACTAAAACAAAACTTGGTAATTCTGAAGTTAGAAAAATTGTTTCTAATGTAACTGGAAAAATAATTAATAAATTTTTATTGGAAAACCCTGCTGAAGCAAAAATTATTATTAACAAAGTTATTTTATCAGTAAGTGCACGTTTAGCATCTAAAAAAGCACGTGAGAATATTATGACTTCGAGAAAAAATCCTTTACAATTTTCTAATTTACCTGGTAAATTAGCAGATTGTTCTTCTAAAGATCCAACTAAAACAGAAGTTTTTCTTGTCGAAGGTGAGTCAGCTGGTGGAACTGCAAAGTTGGGAAGAAGTAGAGAAATTCAAGCAATTTTACCATTAAGAGGGAAAATAATTAATGTTGAAAAAGCACGACTTTTAAAAGTTTTTTCTGATGAAGAAATAAATAATCTTATTATTTCCTTTGGCTGTGGTGTTGGTAAAGAATTTAATATTACTAAATTACGTTATCATAAAATTATTATTATGACTGATGCTGATGTTGACGGTTCACATATTAAAACATTATTATTAACATTTTTTTATCGTTACATGCGTCCCTTAATTGATGTTGGTTATATATATATAGCTCAGCCTCCTTTATATAAATTTTATAGTGGTAAATTTGTTAAATATGCATATAATGATCAAGAATTGCAAGAAATTAAAGATAATTTTAATGGAACTAATTTTAACATTCAACGTTATAAAGGTTTAGGAGAAATGAATGCCACACAACTATGAGAAACAACTATGGATCCACAACATAGAATTTTATTACAAGTAAGTATTGATGATGTTTCAGAAGCAGATGAAACTTTTTCAATATTGATGGGGAAAGATGTATTTCCACGAAAAGAATTTATTCAAGAAAATGCTAAATATGTAAAAAACATTGATGCTTAAAAGTTAACAAAATAAAATTAGGAGTTTATATATGAGCGAAATAACTAAAAAAAATGAAACATTTATTTCTAATAAATATGTTCGTAATATATCTGATGAAATGAGAACTAGTTTTTTAGAATATTCAATGTCAGTTATTGTTTCAAGAGCTTTACCAGATGCAAGAGATGGATTGAAACCAGTACATCGTCGAATTTTATATTCTTTAGCAATTTTAGGTATGACATATGATAAACCTTATAAAAAAGCAGCACGTATTGTTGGAGAATGTATTGGAAAATTTCATCCTCATGGTGATATTGCAGTTTATGAAACAATGGTAAGAATGGCACAAGAATTTAATTATCGTTATCCTTTAGCTGATGGCCAAGGTAATTTTGGTTCAATTGATGGTGATAGTGCTGCTGCTATGAGATATACTGAAGTTAGAATGAGTAAAATGGCAGGAGAGTTGGTTAAAGATTTAAATAAAAATACAGTTACTTTTGTTGAAAATTATGATGGTGCTGAAAAAGAGCCTAGTGTTTTACCAGCTTATTTTCCTAATTTATTAGTTAATGGAACAACAGGTATTGCTGTTGGAATGGCAACAAGTATTCCACCACATAACTTAAGAGAAATAGTTGATGCAATTATTTTTGTAGCTCACAATCCTGATTGTGATATTATGGAAATATTAGATATTGTTAAAGGACCTGATTTTCCTACAGGTGCAATGATTTTAGGCGTAAATTCATTTAAAAATGCTTATTTAAACGGAAGATCAACAATAACAGTTCGTAGTAAAACTAAAGTTGAAAAATTATCAAATGGTAAACCTGCAATTATTGTTGAAGAAATACCTTATCAAACTAATAAAACTAATTTAATAAATAATATAGTTAAAGCAGTTCAAGAAAAAAAAGTAAATTATATAACTGATTTGCGAGATGAATCTAATCGTGAAGGAATAAGATTAGTATTAGAAATTAAAAATATTGATTATGCTGAACTTATTTTAAATCAACTATATAAATTTACTTCATTACAAACAACATTCACAATAAATTTATTAGCATTACATAATAAACAACCTAAAGTAATGAATTTAAAAGAAATGATTGAAATTTATATTGAACATCAAATTGAAATTATTCTTAATAAGTCTAATTTTGAATTAAAAAAATATGAACATCAATATCATATTATTTTTGGTCTTGTTAAAGCATTACAAAATATTGATGAAATTATTAAAATAATTAAGGAATCAAAGAAAACAGAAGAAGCATTAACTAATTTACAGAATAAATTTGAATTTTCTGAAAAACAAGCTAAAGCTATTTTAGAAATGAAACTGCAACGTTTAACAGATTTAGAACAAGAAAAATTAAATAATGAATTATCATTTATTAATGAAGAAATTATTCGATTAAGAACTTTAATTAATGAACCTTCTAAGCAAATAGAATTAATGATTTCTCAGTTAACAACAATTAAAGAAAATTATGGTGATGATAGAAGAACTGAAATTATTGAAAATTATGAAGGTGAAATTATTGATGAAGCTTTAATTAAAGAAGAACAGGTGGTTATAACGCTTTCAAAAAGTGGTTATATTAAACGTTTACCTTTAGATACATATAGAACTCAACATCGTGGTGGTGTTGGTGTTAAAGGTGCTGGTGGCACTGATATTAATACTGATGATATTGATAAAGTTTTAATTACTTCAACCCATTCTGATTTGTTAATATTTAGTAATAAAGGAAAAGTTTATCGAATTCGTGCTCATAAGGTACCAAATTACTCAAGAACAGCTAAAGGAACACCAATTGTTAATTTAATAGCAACAGAAAAAAATGAGACTATTAAAACAATAATTGCTATATCAGAAGATTATGATATAAATGCTAATTTATTTTTTGTTACTAAAAAAGGAATTATTAAACGTTCAACTTTAGATCAATTTAAATCTATTTACCAAAATGGTAAGATAGCTATTAAATTGTGTTCAAATGATCAATTAGTAGATGTTCTGAAAACTACAGGTAATAATGAAATAATTATTGCTGTGGCTAATGGACGAGCAGTTAGAATCAATGAAAATCAAGTTAGAGTAATGTCAAGAATAGCCAGCGGAGTAAAAGGAATAGATACAAAAGGTACTCATGTAATTGGAATGTGCTCTAATCAAGATGGTGATTTAGTTGTCTCTATTAGTGACAAAGGTTATGGAAAAATATCACGATTTGAAGAATATCGTTTAGCAAATCGTGGTGGTAAGGGTGTAATTTCAATGAAATTAGCTCAAAAAACAGGAAAATTAATTGGTATAAATTCAATAAATAACACTAATAATAGTAATGATTTATTAATTATGACTTTAAAAGGTACAGTTATTAGATTTTCTTTAGAAGATATAAGAACTACAAGCAGAAATACTATAGGTGTTAAATTAATTAGATTTAAAACAGAAGATGATGCAATTTCTTCAATTGTAACAATCCCAATCACTAAAGAAAAAACTATTTTTATTGATTAATTTAAGAGGTGCTAAAATGATTGATATAGAAAAAATACGTAATAATTTGGAAAAAACTATTAATAAAATAGAAACAAGGGGCCAAAGTTATAAAAACGAAATAAATAAAATTTTTAATTTAGATTTAGAAATAAGAACTTTAAAAACAAAAAATCAAAAATTAGAAGAAACAAGAAATAAGCAATCTAAACAAATTGGTGAATTATTAAAAAATAAAAAAAATGATCAAATAAAAAAAATTAAAGATGATATGATTATTTTAAAAGAAAAAATTATAAAAAATAATTTAAAAATTGTAGATTTAGAAGATAAAATATATGAATTACAGTTAGTAATTCCTAATATACCACATTTTTCAGTTCCACAAGGAAACGATGAAACTAATAATCAAGAAGTTAGAAAATGAGGGAAAATTATTAAAAAAAATAGTAAACCACACTGAGAAATTGCTGAAAAGTTAAATATAATTGATTTTTCAAAAGCAACTAAATTAAGTGGTACTAGATTTATTATGTATAAAAATAAAGGTGCTTTATTAGTTAGAGCATTAATGAATTTTATGATTGATTCTCATTTAAAAAATGGTTATTCTGAATTTTTACCACCATTAATTATTAATAAAGAAAACTTATTTGGTACAGGGCAACTTCCTAAATTTAAAGATGATTTATTTCAATTAAATAATGAACAGTATTTAATTCCAACAGCAGAAGTTCCTTTAACAAATATTTATCGTAATGAAATTATTAATTTTTCTGAATTACCAATAAAAATGTGTGCTTATACACCATGTTTTCGTTCAGAAGTGGGTTCTGCTGGTAGAGATACAAGAGGAATAATTAGATTACATCAATTTAATAAAGTAGAATTAGTTCAAATTGTTGATCCTGAAAAATCTTATGATGCCCTTGAAGAGTTAACTAAAAATGCTGAATTAATTTTACAAAAATTAGATATTCCTTATAGAGTTATTAATTTATGTAGTGGTGATATTGGTTTTAGTGCTGCTAAAACTTATGATTTAGAATTATGATTACCTTCTCAAATGTGTTATCGTGAGGTTTCTTCATGTAGTAATTGTGAAGATTTTCAAGCAAGAAGAATGGAAACTAGAGTTAGTCAAGATAATAAGAAAGTAGTTCCACATACACTAAATGGATCGGGATTAGCTATTGATCGAGTTGTTGCAGCAATTTTAGAAAATTTTTATGTTGAAGAAGATAATGTTGTAAATATACCTATTGTTTTACAACCTTATATGAATAATTTAAAAACTATTTAATTTATAATGTTTCATGTGAAACATTATAAATTAAAAAAAAGTATTTTTTTATAAAAAAATTGTTATAATTAATAATGCCACTGCAACAATTACATTCGAACCGGGTCAGGACCGAAAGGTAGCAGCCATAAGGATTAGGATTGTGTGCGGTGGTTTTATTTTGAAAAATAAAAAAGAGGTTTCTTTAAATGAAAAAACAAAATTATATGGAAATTGCCTTAAAGCTTGCTAAAAAAGCTGCTATTAATGGTGATGTTCCAATTGGTGCAATTATTGTTGATGAAAATGATAATATTATTGGTAGAGGATTTAACAAAAAGGAAAAAGACAAAGATCCAACTCAACATGCGGAAATTATTGCAATAAAAAAAGCATGTAAAAAAATTAATAATTGACGTTTATTAAATTGTACTATTTATACAACATTAGAACCATGTTTAATGTGTGTAGGGGCTTTGTTACAAACAAGAATAAAACATATTGTTTTTGCTTTAAAAGATAGTAAGTTTGGATGCGTTGAATCACTCTATAATTTAACATTAGATAAAAGATTTAATCATGGTAGTGAATATACTTATTCTTTAAACTTAGATAGTAAAGAAATGTTACAAAGTTTTTTTGGAGAAATTCGTAATTTATAATAATTGTTTTTATAACAAATTTTATAAAAAATTGTTAGGATAAATATAGGTGATTTAAATGAAACATAAATCTTTTTATAGAAAGTATCGACCAAATTCTTTTTCAGAAATAATTAGTCAGGATAATATTGTAAGAATATTAAAAAATTCTATTTTAAATAATAGTTTTAATCATGCTTATTTATTTTCAGGCTCAAAAGGTACAGGAAAAACATCAACGGCTAAAATATTTGCTAAAGCAATTAACTGTCAAAATAACATTGATGGAGATGCATGTAATACTTGTGAAAATTGTATAAACATTAGTTCAAATAATTGTATTGATATTTTAGAAATTGATGGTGCTTCCAATAATGGTGTTGATGAAATAAGAAGTATTAGAGATAATATTAACTTATTACCGATGAATTTTAAATATAAAGTTTATATTATTGATGAAGTTCATATGTTAACAACTTCTGCTTTTAACGCATTATTAAAAACCTTAGAAGAACCACCACAACATATTATTTTTATTTTAGCAACAACAGAACCATATAAAGTAATTCCAACTATAATTTCTCGTTGTTTATGATTTGAATTTAAAAAAATTAATGTAAATGAAACTAAAAAACATTTTATTGATGTTTTAACAAAAGAAAAAATTAATTTTGAGGTTGAAGCAGTAGAGGAATTAGCAATATTGAGCGAAGGTTCTTTACGTGATGGTTTAAATTATTTAGAAAAAACATTTAATTATGGTAATAATATAACACTTAAAAATGTTGAAAAAATATTTTCTGTTTTATCAACAAAAAATAAAATATTATTTTTAATTAATATATTTAATTGTAATATTGAGCAAGTAATAAAACAATTAACATTATTTGATGAATATACTATTCAATATAAAAAAAATATTATTGATTTTATTTACATTCTTGAAGAAATATTAATTTATGCTATTACTAAAAAAACAGAATTACTTAAAATGATAAATATTCAACAAGTAAATATTTTTTCTGAAGTAGTAAAATCTGATTTACTTTTAATTTTGAATTCATTTAATGACATTTTAATTCAAGAAGATGTTGATGATTTAAAACCAACATTAATACTAAAAATATTAAATTTAATTAAAAATTTTGAGAATAAATATTCATTAAATTATTTAGAAAAAACAAAAATATCTATTATGAATATAGAAAATAAAAGTATAAATTTAAATAGTAAAGATGAAATAACAAAAATTTTAAAAAAAAGCGAAATAGATAAAAATAATGAAGAATTAACTTCAATTTTAGTAAAAGAAGAAAATACTAGTATTAAAGAAAAAGAAATTTTTGATGTACCAACTGTGAAAAATTTAAAAAATGATGAGATAATTGATAAAGCCATTAATTTAATTTTACAAGCTGATAAAAATATTAGAAAAGAAGTTAGTGAAAAGTGAAAAAATATTTCTAAATTTATTAATGATAATAAATTTAGAAACATAACTAGAGTTTATATAAATACTATTATTGCGGCAGCATCTACTAATGGCATTATTATTATTACCAAAAATATTATTCAATCTGATTTAATAAATCAAAGTTTTTTAAGTAAAGAACATAGAGAATTTTTAAATATTTTATTAGAAAATGAATACATGATTTATGCCCTTGATAAAAATCAATGACAGGAAACAAGAAAAAAATATCAAGAGTTACTAACAAAAAAAATATTACCAAAACCAGTAGATATTGTAATATCAAAACCTGTAATTGAGTCATTTACCAATGTAGATAGAGATCCGACTTTAAATTTTATAAAAAAAATATTTACTGAAATTGAAGAAATATAAAAATATGAGGTGAAAAATATGGATATGAAAAGAATGTTAGCACAAGCACAAGCAATTCAAGGAAAGTTAACAAAATTTAAAAAAGAAGAATTTACTTTTTCTGATATTGATGGTTTAGTTAAAATTATTATAACAGGTGGACGTAAACTAGTTTCAATTAATATTGAAGGATTATTAAAAGAAGCAGAAAATGATTATTCAAGTATTAATGATATGCTACAAACAGAACTAAATAAAGCATTAAAACAAATAGATGAAAAAGAAAAAAATATTGCTGGCAAGTTTTAGAAAAGTTTAGTAATTTTAGCATAGAAAGAGGTAGAAAAATGTTATTTATTACCTTTGAAGGGTCAGAAGGTGCAGGTAAAACTACAGTTTTAAAAATGATTAAAGAACAATTAAAACAAGATGGTTTTGATGTTATTATTACGAGAGAACCAGGTGGTAGCGAAATTTCTGAACAAATAAGACAAGTTATTTTAAATAAAGAAAATACATTAATGGATCCATGAACAGAAGTTTTGCTTTATATTGCAGCTAGAAGACAACATTTAATTGAAAAAATTCTGCCAAATAAAAACAGTAATAAAATCATTATTTCTGATCGTTTTTCTGACTCAACTTTAGCATATCAGGGTTATGCTAGAAATTTAGATATTGATAAAATAAATCTTATTCAAAAACTTATTTTTGAAGATTATCAACCTGATTTGACAGTTTTATTTGATATTAAACCAGAAACAGGTTTACAACGAATTTTATTAAGAAAAGGTGAAAAATTAAATAGATTAGATGAAGAAACATTAGAATTTCATCAAAAAGTATATAATGGTTATAAAAAAATTGCTATTAGTAATCCAAATCGCGTTCATACAATAAATGCTAATTTATCGGAAAAAAAAGTTTTTAATAGTGTTTATGAACTAATCATAAATTTAGTTGAAGAAAAAGGTTTTAAAGAAAAAAAAATTAAAATTAGAGGATCTAATGAAGGAAAATAATGTAATTTTATTTGAAAATGAAGAATCAGAAAATTTTTCTATTTTTGCAATGGAAAATATTCCACAGGTAATTTTATTGTATTCAAAAAATAAAATATTAAATATAAATGTTAGTAATAAGTTAATAAAAAAAATTGTTTGTAAAAATAATAATCAATTAAAAAAATGTACTGAAGAAAATATGTGTCAAAATTGTTTTAAAATTAAAACTAATAGTTATTTTGATTTTAAAAAATTTGATTTTAGTAAAAATAATATTATGAATAAAAATATTGTTTTAGAAATTATTAATGATTTTTCTAAAACTAATTTAGAAAAAGATGCTAATAAAATTTATTTAATAAATCAAATTGAATTTTCTTCAACTTCAGCCTCAAATGTTATGCTTAAAACTTTAGAAGAATTATCTAAAAATATTTATGTAATTTTTACTACCACTAATATTAATCAAATACTCCCTACTATTAAATCTCGTTGTCAATTGATAAATTGTTCAAAAGAAAATGATATATTTGTTAGTAACGATTATGATGATGAACAATTATTAATTTTAAAAATATTTTCAAATACTACTTTTTTGACAGATGAAAGCAGTAAACTTAAATTAAAAAAATATATTGAAATTATTAAACAATTTATTATTAATGATAATGATAAAAAAGTTAACAATCAACTTTTGAATAAAAAAATAATTAGTTTAAAAGAAGAAATTATTTACTTTTTTAGATTTTTTAATTTAGTAGTTTTTAATAAATTAACTTTTCTTTTATTTAAAAAGTATGATTTTAATAATTTTTTTATTGAAAGTTTAGTTAATTTATGAAAAAATAGTAATTTAAAAAACATAGCCTATATTTTAGAACAAATTTCATTTACAATTACTAAATTAAAATTTAATGTTAACTTAAATTTATTAATAAATTCTTTTCTTATTAAGGTAAGTGATAATTAAACTATGGAAAGTACAAAAAAAAATTTAATTTTAAATCAAGATGATAAAAAAATTAAACTTATTCAAAGAAAAGATATGTTTTGTGTTTCTTTGGATACTATTTTATTAAGTAATTTTATTAAAATAAAACCCAGTACTAAAACAATAATTGATTTTGGAACTAATAATGCTGTTATTCCAATAATTTTAGCGGCAAAATTTCAAGGAAAAGTAATTGGTATTGAAATTCAAGAGCCAGCTGTTGAACTTGCTTTAGAAAATATAAAACTTAATAATTTAGAAAAAAGAATTGTCATTGTTCATGAAGACATAAAAATTTATGCTCAAAGAGAAAAAGAAAAAGTTGATTTAATTGTATGTAATCCACCTTTTTTTCCTTTATGAGATAAAAGCAAAGTAAAAGCACAACCTTTAAAAATTCCAGCAAGACATGAAGTATATATTAATTTAGAGGAGATTATTGCTAGCGCAAGTAAATTATTAAAAGACAAAGGGCGATTGGTTATGATAAATAGTGTAGAAAGAATAAACGAAACACTGCTTTTATTAAAAAAATATCAAATTACACCTAAAAAATTACAAATAGTTTATCCTAAAATTAATCAGGCTGCCAATGTTTTTTTAATTGAAGCAGGATTTTTAGCGAAAGAAGGAATGATTGTTTTGCCACCATTGATTTGTCATAATGAAAATAATACTTATATTGATGAAATAGCAAAGTGATATAAATAATCTTAATATAAGTGTAAGGTTAGGTGTTTAAAATGAATATTAATTGATTAAATAAACTTAATAAAAAAATAACTTACTTATTAGCTGTATCAGGTGGTCCAGATAGTATGTTTTTATTAGATAATTTAGTACGTAATGAGTTTAAAATTATTGTTTGTCATGTTAATTATCATAAACGTTGAAGTAGTAATGTTGATGAGCAAATTGTTCGAGAATATTGTACAAATAATAAAATAACTTTAGAAGTAAAAAATATTAAAGAAGAGGAATACAATAAAAAACAAAATTTTCAAAGTCAAGCACGTGTACTTAGATATGATTTTTTTAATGAAATTGCTCAAAAATATCAAGTTTATAATCTTGTTGTAGCACATCATATTTACGATTTACTTGAAACATATATTATTCAAAAACAACGCAAGGCAATAGTTTCTTATTATGGATTAAAATTTAAAACAACATATAAATCTTTATCGGTTTATCGTCCAATGTTAGAATTAAAAAAAGAAGATATTATTGACTATTTAACTTTGTATCATATTAAATATGGATTTGATGAAACAAATGAATTAATTATTTATGAAAGAAATCGAATTAGACAACAACAAATTAATAAACTTACTGATTTTGATATTAATTTAATGTTAAGTGAAATTAAAGAATTAAATAGTGAACAAGAGTTACTGAAAGATGAACTTGAAGTAATTTATAATACCATTATTAATGATGATGTGCTTGCTATTAATGAATTTAAAAAATATGAATTTAAATTACAACAAATGATTATCTATGAATTTTTAAGCCAATATGATGAAGAATTAGTTTTATCTTTAAAAAAGGCTAAAATTAAAGAAATAGTTAGAGTTTTAACTAAATCTAGTAAACCAAATATTACTATTTGTATTTCTGAAAATACTTGAGTTATTAAAGAATATAATTTTGCATATATTAGTGAAAAAAATGAACCAAAACAATTTAGTTATAAAATTTCTAAAATAAATAACTATAATTTTAAGGAAATTACTATTTCTAAAACTGAACCAACAGGTGGTGAATTTCAAGCTTTATATATTAATAAATCAGATTTTCCATTAACAATTAGAACTAATAATGGTGAAGAAGAAATTGAAACACCATTTGGTACAAAAAAAATTAATCGTTTATTTATTGATAATAAAATTCCATATCGTGAACGTCTTATATGACCAGTAATCATAAATTCAAGCGGAAAAGTAGTGGCAATTCCAAAATTATCGGTAAATAAAAACAATATTAGTGAGAAACCTAATTTGTATGTGCTAAAATATTATGGTATTATTTAAGAAAATAAATTAGAAATTAAACGTAGGTGAAAAAATAATGCAAACGCGAATTAAAATTAATTGAATGATTGTTGCACTATTCGTTGCTTTTTTAGTATTTGTTGGAATTTTATTGTGATATTTTTTAAGAGGTAATGCTTTAACTTTAGATCAATTTCAATTAGAAACATTACTTAGAGATGGTAAACTCCCTGGCAATAGTAGTAGTGACACTGTTAGTAAAATTGATGGAGTACAAGTTCAATTTTTTGATCATACTACTTATATTACAGGTTTTTTAGGAATTAATGGTAAGGTAAAACGATTTGAAGCGACAGTTTCTGGAACTGCTACAGGTGGTTTTTATCATGATGTTATTGAAAAATTATTCAGAAAAGATAAAGAGGGTAAAGGCTTTGATATTAACCCCACAATTATTAGTGAATTAGTTCCGTTT
Organism: Spiroplasma endosymbiont of Tiphia femorata; assembly: GCF_964020225.1. Classification (NCBI taxonomy): domain Bacteria; kingdom Bacillati; phylum Mycoplasmatota; class Mollicutes; order Entomoplasmatales; family Spiroplasmataceae; genus Spiroplasma; species Spiroplasma endosymbiont of Tiphia femorata. The sequence goes on from NZ_OZ026544.1 coordinate 16,709, forward strand.
TGAAAAACATTTTTAATTAGTATGTTTCCGATATTAGTATTAGTTGGTGGTTCATTTTGATTATTTTCTAAAATGAATAAAATGGGTGCCGGTGGTGGCATGAGTCCTTTTTCAATGGGAAAAAGTCGTGCTAAGATTAGAACATCAGATACTAGATTTACTGATGTTGCTGGTATTAAAGAAGAAAAATTGGAATTAGAAGAAGTTGTTCATTTTTTAAAGTTTCCACAAAAATATGCACAAATGGGTGCAAGAGTGCCAAAAGGAGTTCTTCTTGTAGGACCGCCTGGTACTGGTAAGACTTTATTAGCAAAAGCAGTTGCTGGTGAAGCAGGTGTTCCTTTCTTTTCAATTTCTGGTTCTGAATTTGAAGAAGTTTTTGTTGGAGTTGGAGCTTCAAGAATTAGAGAAATGTTTACTACTGCTAAAAAAAGTGCTCCTTGTATTATTTTTATTGATGAAATTGATGCAGTAGGAAGAAAACGTGCCTCAGCTTCAACTGCAACTAATGAACAAACTTTAAACCAATTATTAGTTGAAATGGATGGATTTGAAACTAACTTGGGAGTTATTATTATGGCTGCCACTAACCGTGCTGATGTACTTGATGAAGCGTTATTGCGTCCAGGTAGATTTGATCGTCAAATTTCTTTAAGTTGACCTGATATTAAAGAACGTGAAGCAATTTTACGATTACATGCTCGTAATAAAAATATTTCGCCAAAAGTTAATTTTCAAAGAATAGCAGAGAGAACGCCAGGATTTAGTGGTGCACAATTAGAAAATGTATTAAATGAAGCAACGTTGTTAGCTGTTCGTCATAATAAAACAGTTATTGGTTTAGTAGAAATTGATGAAGCTATTGATAGAGTTGTTGGTGGACCTGCTAAAACTTCAAGAGTAATTACTGATATGGATAAAAAAATAGTATCATATCACGAAGCTGGACATGCTCTTATTGGTTTAAAACTAGAATATGCTTCTAAAGTCCAAAAAGTTACAATAATACCACGTGGACAAGCAGGTGGATATACTATTATGACTCCTAAAGAAGATACTATGTTTTATTCAAAAGTACATTTAAGAGCAACTATTACTGGTTATTTAGGTGGTCGCGCTTCAGAAGAAATTATGTTTGGTAATGCAAATATTACTACTGGTGCTCATGATGATTTAGAAAAAGCAACAAATATTGCCAGAAAAATGATAACTGAATATGGAATGTCATCTGAATTAGGATTAGTTCAATTTGAAAGTCCACGTAATGAGTATTCACCTTTTGCAGCAAATAAGTTTTCTGATGATATTGCATCTAAAATTGATGGAGAAATTAAAAAATTATTAGATGTTTGTTATATTGAAGCAGTAGCAACAATTAAAAAACATAAAGATACATTAGAATTAATTGCTAAATCATTAATGACTTTAGAAACAATTACTGCTGAACAAATAGAATATATTGATAAATATAATAAATTACCAATTGAAGTAATAGAAATGCAAAAAGAAATGCAAAAAAATAGTAAAAATCCTTCCAAAGAGGATAATGAATCAAATGATAAAAAGGAAGATAATAATTCAGGGACTGATGATGATACAATATCAGTTGTTCCTAAGAAGAAATAATTAAATTATTATAATAAAAAACAAAACTTACTATTTTAATATTTTCAATAATGTGTAAGTTTTGTTTTATTTTCTTTTTTTATTTGGTAAATATAATATAAAAAGTAATAAGGAGAAAAACAATGTTGGAAAAACATGAATTAGTAGAAAAAATATTATTAAGTACTGATGTAATTAATAATAAAATTATTGAACTTGCAAAATCAGTTAATAGTTATTATAAAGATAATAAAGAGCCCATTATTTTAGTAGGGATATTAAGAGGATGTTTACCTTTTTTATCACAATTTATGTTAAATCTTAAGATTGATTGTTTGGTTGATTTTATGTATGTAGAGTCATATTTAGGACAAACAAAGGCGGTAAATAAACCAAAAATAAGAATGGATGTTATTAATAATGTTAAGGGTCGTGATTTATTAATTGTTGAAGATATTATTGATTCAGGTAATTCGTTATTTAAAATTCGTGATCATTTGCAAGAACTTGGAGCAAAATCGGTAAAAATAATTACTCTATTAGATAAGAAATCTAAAAGAATTGCTAAAATTGAAGCTGATTGATATGGTTTTGAAGTTCCTGATCATTTTTTAGTGGGATATGGTCTTGATTACGATGAAAAATTGAGAAACTTACCTTATGTTGGTATTGCTGACCTTAATAAAATTGCAATTTTAGAAAAATGTAAAAAAAGTAGTTAAGTAAATAAGTTTAGAAGTTAATAATAATATTAAAATTTTTATTTTTTAATATAGTTCAAATATAATTAGCATTATTTTATTATGATAAAATTATACTATTAGCAGTTTTTAAGTTGTATAAGAATATTGGAGTTATAATGAGCAATCTTTTTGTTAATGTTTTAAGAGGAATCAAGAAAAGATTATTACAATATTTAGGTATTATAATACTATTAGTTATTGTAATTTCTACTCTTTCTGCGCTTTATAGTACAGCATCAAGAGCTGAATCAGGTTTTTATACAGTATTAAACAATAGTGGTAAATATGACTATCGTATTAATTTACAATTATTAAATAATTATAAAGATACTGCTACTGCAACATCAAGAATCCAAACAATTATCAAAAAACAATTTAAAGATCATCCACAAGAACGAGAAATTGATGAACAGATAGATGAAATTAAAGAAAATAATCTTAGAAATAATAGTTTTCCTACCCTTCCTTCGGGAATAGATATTAATAAAGATTTTGAAAATTATTTGTTAAACTGGGGATTAAGTTATCAAGGAATATTATTTAATGATATTTTAGAAAACGAAGTTAAAGATGATGAAATTTATAATTTGCAACATTATGAATTTGCTAAATCATTTTTTAAAACTTTTGATTATGAAAACGTTATTTCTCTTAAAAAAATTTATTATTCATTAGAAAATGGATTTTATACTTCAGAAAAAAGTGAATCTTTTGATTTTGCTCCAAAAAGAAATAATATTAATGAAGTTTATATTTCCGAAGGTATTAAACCTATTAATCCATTAGAAATAGTGATCAATCCTGAATTTGCACGTATTAATAATATTAAATTAAATGATTATATAACAGTTATTGATAAAGTTGAAAAGTTAAAGGTTGTTGGTTTTGGCTATGCTTATTGGGGAATTACTGGTAGTCGTACTGCAACAAATCCTAATCCGACATCTGAAAATACAAGTCCTGTTTATATGTCAAATCAATGGTTTAATAATTTAATAAAAGATTCTACATTTAGAACTAATTTAAATAATATATTTTTATTAAAAGTTAACAATAACGATAGTTATTTTGTTAGTAAGTTAGAAGAACTTTTAATTAAAACTTTTAGTTTTAGTTTTGGTTCAATTATTAGCAGTGATAGTGAAGATATTCGTTCAGGACAAATTTTAGAGAGTTTTAAAATGGAAAATATAATGTTTACGGCAATTACTCTTGTAGTATTATTAGTTATTATTTTTATCATTATGTCATATGTTAGAAAAGAAATTGATTTACAAAAACCACAGATAGGATTATTAAAAGCTCTTGGTTATAGTAATTTTCAAATTGCTATTAGTTTTGTAATTTTAATATTTTTGATAACATTCATTTCTAGTATTATTGGTTTAGGTATTGGTCTAGGATTACAAATATGATTTAATTCGTTAAATAACATTGGGTTTTTTATGCCATTACCAATACTATTTTTTAGTTGGATAGTATTTATTGTAAGTTTAATAATTATTCCTATTATTTTTATAGTAATTAGTTATATGCAATCGGAAACAAAATTACGCGTTAGTCCATTATTATTAATTTATGATAGACCAAGTAATTCAAGTTCTAAACTAATTTCAGTTTTAAAATACCCCTTTCGTTATTGACCATTTAAACAACGTTTAGCAATTGCTTTCACTCTAAAATCGGTTGGAAAACTATTTTTAGTATTTTTTACTTTTATTTTTGTTAGTTTTTTATTACTATTTCAAAGTTCAGCTACTGATTTATTTGATAATAAAATAAACAATTTATATGGATATTACAATAAAGATGTTAAATGAAATACATCAACTTCATCAATGTATACATATACTAATGATTCTAATTTAAGTATTGATAAGCAGGTTTTTGATTGAGTTTCAGAAAAAGATATTGCGAAAGATAAAGAAACCGGTACTAATAAATATCATCAATGAGTAGCTGATGATTTTCATATTGATAATGATAGTAAAGCTAAAAAAATTGAAAGTGTTATTATTAATAATAATTTTAAAGATTATTTTATGAATAGCGAAGAAATTAATATCCTTTATCAAAAAACTAAGACTAAATCTGATTGTGAAGATTTTATTAATCCAAAAAAGATACTACCTGAACCATTAATGGAAATTATTTGTCAAAATATTCATCAAATATTTAATTATATTTCAACAAATACAGGTATTAATCCAGAAATAAACCCGTTGCCTGGTATTAGTTTAGGTTTAAATATTTATAATAATAAGTATTATCCAACTATTGAAATAAATTTAAGACCTCCTAATGAATGAAAAGGACATAATCAAGGCCGCATGCTCGCAAAAAAAATTAAAGCAACAGGACTTTATAATGATCCATATCAAGATTTAGTTTGAAAAAATTGATTTAACTTTAAAGAAGCAAAAAATCGTGATATTGATCCTATTTTTAATAATTCTCATAATTTACAAGCACAAAAAGTTACTTATACTGATAATCAAGGACAAAATATAACAACTACAGCTTATATTTTACCAGCAGTTATTTCAAAAACATTATCAATTTTAAATGATTATAAAATTGATGATCACTTTTTAATGTTAGCAAGTTGATATAATTATACAATTCCAGTAATTTATCAAGTTAAAGGAATTATTGAAAATAATTTAGACAATTCGAATGTTTATATTAATCTTGATGATTTACGAACATCTATTGGATTAATAAAACCTTCCCCGTCAGAAGATCCAAAACCAATATCAGATTCTTTTAATCATTGATTATCTAAAGAGAGCAATATTTTTCCATTAAATTATATAAATATTTTGCAACCATCTGCAGAATATACTAAAGAACAAATATTAGCAAAAAATTTAGAACCTATTAATAAAATACCTTTTATTAATGATTTAGTTAAAAGATTATTAGTTGAAATATTTGATGGAATTAGAACAATTATAAATATTACAAAAATTTTAACATTATTTGCTGTAGCTTTTGTATTGGTAATTATTGTTAATATGATTTTAGATAATAATTTATTAATTATTGCAATGATGAAATCTTTGGGTTATCGTGTAAATGAAATTAACAGATTGATTATTGGCTCCTATATTATTGCTTTATTGGTTGCTTTTATTTTAGGTACTATTATTTCTTATGTTGTGTGAAATATTATTACTTTAATTATTGCAACTAAAGCAGGCGTTGTTTTTAATGTGGCTGCTAATCTAGTTACAATTTTATCTTGTTTTGGAATGGTATTTTTAATAATGGTTATTGGCTATGCTGTTGGGTTATATTTAATTAAATACAAACCAGTAACAGCTTTATTACAAGGAAGTTAAAATATTTTTTAAGCATTTCTATATAAATAAGATAAAGTAATTGATAAAATGAGTGTGTTATTTATAAAAGCATGGAATTAAAAAGGAGAAATGATTATGAAAAAAGATAATAAGGAAATTAAAAAAGATGATAAAGACATTGGAAGTAAACAAGTAACTAAAAATAAGTTAGAATCTAGTTTTACAAAGAAGTCAGTATCTAAAACCGAAGGTACAATACCACCAGTAACTCATAAATCTCATGATAAACCAGAATCAAAGGAAGAAATAGAAGCTAATAAAGCTAAATTACAAGCTTTTAAAGATAATCAAAAAGCAATTAAAAAATTAACAAAAACTCATTCAAAAGAAATTTTAGCAGGTAAAATTATATCAATGACTAATAATACTCCTGATACTCAAACTAATGTTATTGAATTATTTGATGTTAAAAAATCTTACTTAACTGGAGACTTAGAATATGAAGTATTAAAAGGAGTTAATTTAAAAATTAAATTAGGTGATTTTGTTGTTATCTTAGGACCATCGGGAAGTGGTAAGACAACATTATTAAATATTATTTCGGGATTGGATAAACCTAATACTGGTGATGTTTTTGTGGCCGGATACAATTTATCTTTATTAAAAGATAGTCATTTAACTAAATTTAGACGAGATAATGTTGGTTTTATTTTTCAACAATACAATTTATTAACTAACTTAACTGCTCGTGAAAATGCTGAAGTTGGTGAAAATCTTGCTAAAAATAAAAATAAAAATATGAGTATTGATGATATTTTTCAAGTTATTGAAATGGATGAACATATGAATAAGTTTCCAAGTCAATTATCAGGTGGACAACAACAAAGAGTATCGATTGGTAGAGCACTAGCAAAAAATCCGACAATTTTATTTTGTGATGAGCCAACAGGAGCACTTGATGAGGAAATGGGGCGTAAGGTGTTAGAAATTTTATTGGATGTTAATCGAGAATATAAAACATCAATTATTATGGTTACTCATAATCCTAACTTCCAATATGTTGCAAATACTGTTATTAACGTTAAAAATGGTAAAATTATTAGTGTAAAGAATAATGAAAAACCAATGAAACCAAGTGAAATAAATTGAAGTTAATATTATTAATTGGGACGGTAACAAAAACGGAGGATATAATTACTTTTTAAACATTTCTTTAAAATTATAGACAAGAAATAATTGTAATTATATGCAATTGTAAATACATCTTACTACTAAATTAAATTAATTGCAATTAAAATACAAATATTAAAAAAATGAAAAATAAAATTAATATTTATACACAACAAAAATTCTTATTAAATTAAAAGTTAATAAGTTTTCAAAATTTTAATAAAAAAATAAATTAAGTTATGTTTTTAAATTTATTTGATTACATTTAAAAATAACCATTTTAATATAAATATTTATGTTATAAGTTCTATTACCAAGCATTTCTTTTAAAATATGTCAAATATTACCTTCTGTAAAACAACCTATATTTCACTTTGCACCTTGATTTTCAATACCTTGTTTATTATTTTTAAAATATTGTTTTTTTAATTTTTTGTGATTTTTTAATATTTCATTCATATATTTTATTAACTCATCATATTGACCATTTTCAATAAAATTTCTACAAATCTTATATTCATCTCAATATTTTCCTTTATTTCCAGCGATTATTCCAACATATAATTTTTTAACTAAATGGAATTTATCTAAAACAAAACTTGCACCTAAATAATCAGCAACTTCTTTAATTCATCCTGCACTATCTCCACAAATAATTATTTTTGCTTGGTCAAAATTTTCAAAAAATCTATTTCCTTGTTCTTTAATAAATTCAGCAGTTTTTTTAACACCAATTGCTGTTTTTGTTGGTCTTATTATTACATCTGCTCTTTTATTAACTAATTTATGATTAACATTATCTGTACAAAATAATACTAAACGCATTGAATATTTACCAGAATTGCGTTTAAATTTTCAAAATTTTCGATGTCCATCATCAATACTAATATAAATAAATTGATTTAGTTCTAATTTTATTTTAGGAACATCTAATTTATTAACTTGATATTCTTGAAATAATCTACTAATACTTGTTGTACTAAATTTTGTTTGCTTCATAGTATGTAAAATATCAACATATCTTTTTCCATCAGCAAAATGTTCAATAACATTATTTTTTATATCCTGACAAGTTCTTTTATATTTAGGTAATTCTAATTCTTCATCTAATAAACAAACTCTTACTCATTTTTTTAATTGTTCATCATAATATTTATAATCACGACATTTATAAGTAACAAGACCATTGATAGTATTTCTAGTTCTTTCTTTAATTTTAACTGGAATATATTTTATATCTCTTTCTTTTAATATTCTTCAATCTGTTTTTTCTCATTGATTTTTTATATCATCTCTAAATGATTGATACATTCTTTTTGTTGCTTCTTTTAAAGTTCATAAATAATTAAAACTCATATTTTTTCTCCTAACTATTTTAAAAAATTCTAAATTTATTGTAAATATATTTAAAAAATTAATTTACTTAATTATTATATAAATATATAAGTGTAATTTTAAATAAAATAAAAATTATTTAAAAAACCACTTTCATATTTAAAATATAATAAACAATTTCAATATAATTAATAGTATAGGTCTCATAAAATAAAGGCCTTTAATTTAGGCTTTATTTTGCATTTAAAAGTATACTTGTAAAAATAATCAAAAATAGTACAATTTGTAAGTAAAATCAATGAAAAAAGGAGAATTTATGAGTAAAAAAAGATGTAAGACAAAAATAAAAATTAAAAAACCAAAAAAACAAAATAAATTTAAAAATCAAAATCATGAAATACTTGTAAATAAATATGAAGTTGAAAATACTAAACTTATTTTTTGTCAAAAAGAAGGATGTTTTAAAGAATGAACTAATGTTATAGATATAGATGAATTTGGTAAATTTTTTTTCTGTCATAAACATGCAAATGAATATGAAGAAGAGTTACCAAGTATTATAGATAATTTACCAAAAGAACAAGCAATAAAAATAATTGAAGCAAGCAAAAAATATAGGGAGTAATTTAAAATGAAAAATATATTAACTATTTTGGGAGTAATAACTTTAGGTTGTATTATAACTTCAAATGTTATTGCATGTGAAAAACCTAATTTAGATAAAGAAAAATATAAAATAAACGAACAAGGAGAAATAATATATAATTTTCAAGAAAAACAATCATACATAATAGGATTTACAATAGATAGTCATATACATGAATCAAATATTTTTATAAGCGATATTCCTTTAAAAACAACAATTTATGGCCAAGGAACACAATATTGAACATATATTAATATTAATCAAAATAAAGCATGAACTACTGGCTGATATACAAATAATTTAATATACTTAAAAAAAGGAGTAATTTAATATGAAAACATGAATAAAAACAAATTTTCAAAAAATAGCGTTATCATTTGCTGTAATTACTGGTGGTATTGGTTTAACTTTAGGTGCAATAGCATATAATCAAACTAATAATTATAAGTCATTTTTAAATTGAGATTATACAGTGACTTGGGGAGCAACTATATGAGAACATCCAAGAGATGATAGTCATAAAATAGATTTATATTTTGGCATTAAACCAAAAAATGAAGGTGATACCAAATGGGATGGTATATATCCTGATGGATATTTTAATAAATAATCTAAATTTCCAAATTAATATATGAAATATTTTCATTATATTTATCAAATAAGTTAATATTATTTAATTGTATTTCTTGTTTATCAGTTATTAAAATTAAATCATAATTGCCAGCACCAAATATACCGCTAATTTCAATCCGATTTAAGTTATTAATCGGATTTTCAATTTGTAATTCAAATTCACTATTATTATCAATTTGTGCAATTTCTTTATAAAATTCTAATTTAGAAAATAATTGAGATTTATTTGAACCATATAAATTCAAAGCATTTTTAATTTTTGTTTTTTCAATAATTGTTTTTGTAAAGTATTTTCCATATTCACCATTTGCTAATGTTCAATCAGCAGGAATTAATGATGGAATATTATTACTTTCTAATTCATTGGTAATAGATAATCAGTTAAATTGGTTATCATCCAGTTTAAATAATTCATTTTGACTAATATCGTTATTCTTTAATTTAATATTATTTATATTTGTAAAATCAAAATAATTAGATTTTAATATTACTTTTGCATTTTTGAATTGTCAAATTTCGTCTTTATTAGGATGTATTGGATTTGATTTCAACTCAAAGTAATATGGTAATAAAATCTTATTATCATCATTTAAACCTTTATTAATTGACATACTTGAATAAATATTATTTGATAACATAATAACTATTTGCTTAAATATTTTTACTTGCTCTAAATCAATATAATTAGGATAATCTAATTTCCATTGTTTAAATAAATTAGTAATTACTTCATCAGGTTTTTGTCCCTCAAATTTTGCACGTAATTCTGCTATTTTATTGCCTAAATTATCTGGTTTAAAACCATCAAAATTACGATTATAATTATATGTATAAGTTAGCATATCTAATAATACTTTTTGTAAACTATCAATTGGTGGTTTATCATTTATTTCAATTTCAATATCATTAAAGTTCTGTGATAATTCAATAGCAATATATTTACTAGGATATGGTGGGGTTGGTTCTCTATGACTATATAATATATATTGTTCATTCTTTTTCATTTCAAAATCATCTAATTTTTTAGGTACTGGTGCTGGTCCATCATATTTACCAATTTTTGCATATGTTATTTTTGCATTATTAATAATTTCTTTTCTTGTTTCAGTTCCACCACCAATAGCAATTAAATCTAAAACTGATTTTTCTTGTCCTATAAATTGTTTTGCTAAGTTTCAAGGTAATATTTGTTCACTAAATCATTGTTGTAATATTCTAACTTTTGGTTGAGTTTCAATAGGCATTGATAATAGCGGAAATGCTATCTTATCTTTAACAAATAACTTTGGGTATACTTCCATATTGTCAACTTCACCAAGTACCTTTATATTTCCAAAAATCATGCTTCTAGGCGCTTTAATTTTTAAACCAATTACTTTGGTATCTTTGTCTAATGGTTTTTGTAATTTAATAATGATTGGATAACCATCTCTTGTTTTAAAATCTTTAATTTTAATAATAGTAATACTTTTAGTACTTCTAGTTTTTGGATTTTGATAAGGTTGTGAATAATTATTAATAATGTATAAATTATCAATATTATTTTCAGTTAATGGTTCATTTATACTCACTGCATATAATTTAAATTGATTTAATAAATTTATTTCTTGAAAAATTAAATTTTTAATATCAGTCATACTATATTCAATAGTATTATCATTAATGTTTGTACTTGCTCTTTGATTTAATTGCATAGTAAAGTCTGATGTTTCAACAGCAATAGTTTTTAATACTTTATCAATATCAATAAAACCAATTTTAATAGTATTTGCTGAAAATTTTAAACTATTATTTTCATTATTTTTAAATAAACGTTTAATTTCATAAATATAAATTGTTCTTTTTTTAAATTCATCGTATGCTCTATTAATATCTGGGTCACTAGTAGCACTCATCATATTAGTAAAATCATAAGGAATATTATCAATTAAATAATCATTTTCTACTTCTGCTTGATTAAGTTTAGTTTGTTTCTGTGGAAACTTCGTTTGTGGTTTGTTGTTGTTTTCCATTGTTCTCTCCTATTAATTGGTTATTTTCGGGGTTAAATAATTTTAATTTAACAGTTAAATTATTAATTTCTTGTTCATCATTAATATTAAAGGTTTTACTATTTAATAAGTCTTTATCAACACTTACTAATATTTGAATAAATTTAAGAATATCAATATTAAATTGTCATAATTTTTGTTCAATATAATTAATAGTTGAAATATTTACAGCTGTACTTTCGGGAACTGATTGTTGTGCAGATTTCTTTTGACTTGGTATATGAATACCACATACGTTTAAATATTTCATTAACATTTCAATCGTATATATCAGTTAAATTTTTACCTTTAAAATTACTATTTGTCATATTGATATTTTCGTTTTGTTCATTATTATCTCCACCACTTTTAAATATATAGTTTTTAGTAACTAATGTTCTTACTGCTTCTTCTAATGTTGATTGAACATTACCATAAGTTTGACTAAATATAAATTTAGGTGAATTTAAAATGGTATCTAAAACAATTTGTTCATAAATAACATCTAATGCTTTAATTTTATCCATTACTTTATCACAATCTGCTAACTCATTTGCTTTATTTCGCATAATTGATATTGGTATATAATTAATATTTAATGTTTGTTCTTGTAATAGATTAGGATTATTAATAAATGATTTAAAATCTAATGGAAATTGTTTTTTATTATCACTAATACTATAAATTGAGCGATTAATTGTTACTTGTTCATTATTTAATGTATAAATTTCAAATAATCTTACAGTTTGTGCATTTTGTTGATAACTATCATAAAAAATAGTACATTGAGTTAATTTACCACCAATATCATAAACTCTTTGTTGTATATCTACTACTTGAAAATATAAATCATCATTAGCAATATAAATTAAATAACCACTAATTCCTAATTTGCTTAATTTAAAAATAGAATTTCAATTTTTTCTATAAAATTCTTGTTGAATTAAGTATTTTTTAATAGTTTCATTATTAATATCTAATGGAGCATTATATAAATTAGCATTATTTTCTGCTACAAAATCAGTGAAATAAGTTTCATGATTAAAATCATTAAAACCAAAATAATTTAAAATTGAAGCATGAGTACTTTTATTTTTATTATTTAAAAATTTTACTTTTTCATTTTGATTATCACTAATATTACTTTTATCTTTTCTAAAAAATTTACCTAACATAATATTCACCACCTTTCTTAAAATATTTGATTAATTTTTAATATGATTTTTACAATGATAAATATAATTAAACCTGCTGTTGCTGATGATAAAATTACTCCTATTAAACCTAAAATAATTTTTATAATTTTAAAAAACATAATATTATTCCTGTAATTCTTCTAATTTTCATACATTACCTTTTAAATTACCTTTTCCAGTATAAATAGTAATCCATTTTGCATGTTGAACTGATAAAATTACTATATTAGTACTATCATTAAAGGTTTGTATTTGTACACCAGCAATTTTTTTATCAGTTATAATAAATTCTTGAATAGTATAAACTGGATTATATATACTTCAAGAATAATAAACTCTATAATGTTTATTTTCTTGAAAATCATAAGTAATTTGTCAATTATCTTATTTATTTTTCTCTCTTGTTCTTACATCTTTTCAATTTGAACTACTTGGACTTGGTGTTGGAGGAATATCTTTTAATTCAATATCTCAATTATTTTCTTCTATTTCATTAGTTTCTAAACTTTTTGAATTAATTTTTATAGGTTTATTTATATTAATTACACTTGGTGAAGTAATATCTAATGTATTACTTTTAATTCTATAAATTTTATTATTTGTCTTAGGCTTATATATTTTAGTTCCTAGTTTATTTCCATCTAGATTAGTTACTATTCAAGAATTACCATCAAAATATGATAGTATTAATTCATCATTTTCGGGTTGGACACTTAAATGAGCTTTAATTTCATTAGTAGAATTTGAATAATAACCTGCTGAATCAATAGCTACATTATGGGCTGTTGGTACTGCACCATAAAAGAAAAATACTCCTTTATGTCCTTGACTGTTTGACATATTAGGTGACCAAAAAATTTGATAATATGTATTTCTTGTTAAAATCATTGATTTTTGTTCTTCTCATTGTGGATTATTTAAAAAATCTTGTGGTGTTACTAAATAAGAACTTACAGATATTACATTATCTTCTGTAATATTAATGCCATGACCAGTACTTAATTTATTTTGTTTAGTATTAGTTAAAGCTGTAATATTTTTTTGTTGTTTAGCAGAAAAATCACAAGTTGGAGCATGTGTATAATCACCAATTTGTGGATTATTTTGTAATGCTTCTGGTGGTAATGTTCCAATTTCATCAGGTCAATCTAAAATCATTGTTTCAGTTTCTTTATCGTAATCTGTTGCAACATAACCTTTATTAATAAATTTACTAACAGAACCTCTATATATTTCATTTTCATTATCATCAACTAAATCATCATATAATTTAATTTGTTTTAATAATGTAAATTCTTTTTGTTGTTCAATTAATTCATCAACTTGATTTCTAGTATAAAATGCTTTTAAGTCAATTTTTTCAACATCTATTTCATCATCATTATAACTTGAAAATATTTGTTTTAATTCAGTTAATCTTGCTCATATTTTCATTCTACTAGGTGCTAAATCTCAAACATTAATCGTAGGAGTACTATTTGCACTAAATTGACTACCATTATTAAATTGAATAGTAGCATCAACATTAAATTCAATTGGTGTACGATTAAATACTCAATGTTCAACCATAACATAAACCATATCTCTTAATGTTTCTTTAATTAATTCATCTTTAAAACTATCAAAGGGAAATTTAGATAAAATAAAATCAAGATAAGCATTAATATCATTTTGAGCACGAATAGCAAAAGTTTTAAATCAATCATTAACATTAGGTCATGTTTGTATGTATTGCTGTGGAGTTTCTGTAATTTTTCCAGTTAATGGATATCAGTTATTATAATTTTCAAGACTGACACCAGTTCAAAGTTTATTAATCATAATTTATCATTCCTTAAAAAATGCTTGTTTATAATGATGAGTATGTTTTTTTGTTTTTCTATGTGTTATATGTTCAATTTCTTTTTGTATTTTATTTTTGTTTTTTCTTAATTTTTTCTTACTTTTTGCTATAACTTGACTATATGCAAATTTTTCTAAATGATGTAATAATCCTGTACCAAATAAAGTATTAACTGAAAATTTTAAACCAACACTTTTAAATGATTTATTTACATTTTCAATAGGATTATTAATAACATTTACTACTTTATGATAAGTTCTTACTATTCTAAATATTTCTCTATATACTTTAAAACTATCTCTAATTACTTGTTGAACCACTGGTGGAGCAAATGCTATTGCTTTTAATCATTTATTATGATTAACACCATAACCAATGTATCAACCACTATATTAACGATATCAATGGAATGGATGTATTTGAGTAACAAAAGTTTCTGCTTTAAGAATACTATCAACAACTGTAATTGGTTTATATTTAGTATTGCGATGATAAATAGTAATTGCACATTTATCTAATGATAAAGGTTGAATTTTACAACCCATAAATACTGGTGAATTTAATGGAATTAATTGTGCATGTTTAATTGCTCTTTTTTCTGCACTAGTAAATAAATCAGTTGTTTTTTCTTTTAATTTATTAATTTTTTCAAATGCTTGTTTTTCCAACTTTTCAAATTTTTCTTGTAATTTATATATACTTTCTCGTAATTTTTCAAAATATGGTGTATTTTTTCAAAATTTATTTAAACCTTTTTTAAATAAAATCTAATATCCAAATATTTAAACAATTTATTTGCATTTAAAACAATCTTATGAATTGAACTTTTTTTAAAATCAAATTTAATAGCATTAGCACGAATTTTTTGTAAATCCAAAATTAAAGTTTTTCCATATCTATTTTCTGTGTGTATTGTATGAACTAAATTTAATCAATCATGTTGGTTCATAGATAATACTTTTTTTAAATCAGTATTATATTTTTTTAAAAAATTATTTGCTTTTTCAATATCTTTGATTTTAAATTTAGGAGTTAATTGTGGACTTAATTTTATTAATGTATTTTGTAATAATAAGTAATCTTTTAACTCCTGTGCTTCTAATTTTTGAAAATTATTTTTATATTGTCTTTCAGCAACATAACCTAAATCTCGTAATACTGTTTCACGATTAGGAGTAAAACTATAATTCATTAAATAACGTTTATTACCAATAATTTTATCTGTTAAAATTTCTTTTCCACCTACTTGACTAATAATTTCTTGTAAGTTTTTTACTTCTTTAATACCAACTTGTTCTAATGTTTTAGTTTCTTGTGCTAATTTAATAAATTTAGTTGTACGATAACCACGACTAATTTTATTCAGTCCAGCAAATGCAGGTAGTATATTAAAGAAAGTATTTAATTTTGTTACATTTCCTTTCAAATAATCATAAACTTGATTAATAGTAAAATCAGTTAAAAATTCTACACCAACAGCACTAATACTAGCAACTAAATCACTTGCACCTAATCCAAGTGTAAAACTTTCACTTAATCCACCAGTAAAAGGAGCAAGTGCTACTGCTATAACTTGTACACCAATCATTTCTAAAATTTCTCATCAAAAACTTTTATTTTCTTGTTGGTTACTTGTTCTAGTATGTTTTGGTTTATTTATGTTTAAAAGTATTGCTGTACTAGTTGTACCAATTGGCATGATATTAATTTCCTTTATTTAAGAGTTATTTTAATTGGATTTGTTGTTCCTTTATAATTTAAGTCATTAACATTTGCAGTAATAGTTATATATAAGTCACCTGCTTTTTGTTTTTGATTACTTACATTAGTTTTTCCTTGTGCATCACTAAAATATTTAATAGTTGGATTTGTTAAATTTGGATTTAATGATTTAAGTTCATTAGTACTTTTTATTTGTGTGTTTAATTCATTATTATTGTTATTAACATTTGCAGTAATATCGGTTGTTAAACTTGTGATTTTAGTTTTTAAATCAGGTTTTTCTGTTTTAATAACTCCACATAACATTCAACGTGATGTTGTTTCATTATTAGAAATATATGGGATTGCTTCTCCAACAACTTCACCAGCAACTTTATATGCTCTTCCTGCTTTATCATCTTTAATAAAATCTACATAAATAACTGTATTTTCTATCATGTATCTTTTCATTGCTCTTGGTGTTGCTAAAATAAAGGTCATTAATTGTTGTTCATTTTTATCATTAGTAAAAATCATATAGTCATCAAGAACGATTTCACATAATACGCCTTTTACATATAAATTATTTCCATTTAAACGTAATTGTTGTGCCAACTGATTATCGGTAATTAAACCTTTATTATCTGCTAAATAAACTAAACTATCATAAAGACCATTAGTAATAAAAAATTTACTATTTGCAATGTTTCTAAATTGAAACAAAGTATTTCAAGCAGATAACATTGATTTTAAATAGCCTACTGGTGTTGTATCTTCAATATCGATTTTAGTAGCAAATTTTGCAATTGCTTGTGTATCATCAATTGCCAATTTATCTGCTAAATCATTTGCAACTTCATATTGCATACTATCTAATAAATTTTGTCCATTATTTGCTTTTAAATCTACATCTGCAATAATTTCTCCTGCAAGATATTTTTTAGTTATTTTTTTACTAATTTTATCTGTATCAACATATGGTAATTCATATCTTTTACTTTTATCATCCCAAGCAATAATTTTTACTTCCGGTTTTTTTGGTTTTTTAACAATAAACTCAATATTTACTGAGTCAACAATTTCAGTAGGGAAAAAGTTTGCCCATGGACTATTTGAAATTTTAAAAAACTCTATAAATTCTGGTGCTTCTACTAATCTCTCTGTATTGTCTAAATTTTGATTAAATGGTACTGACATTTTATTTCTTCCTTTCGTTTATAAATAATTTTTCTTTTTATAATTAATTAAAAAATTTTCTTTGTCATTTGTTTTATTATTAATAATTATTTGTTTATTGCCACCTGTATTAATTGTTTGTTTAAATACCGGTTGTTCTTTAATCATTTTTTTAATAGTTTCTTCAATTTTTGAATTTTCTATATTACTTGTTTTAAATTTTAAATAATCATAAAATTCAGTTTTAACTTGATATTTTTTAAATATATTAATCATTTCTTTTTCTTTAATTTCTTGATTAAGTTTATTTAACTTATTTTCTGCTTCATTAACTTTATTTTCTATTTCTTGTTGAGCATTATTTTCAGTTAAAGGTTCAGTTGTTTGTTGAACATTATTTTCATTTTCTAACATTTAACATTCTCCTAATCTTATCCCAATAATCAATCTTTAACTAATTGTGGCATTTCACTTATTAGTTTTTTATAATCATTAACAGCATTTTCTAATGTATTGATATCAGAAAATTTAAAACAATTATCAATATGTAAATCAAAATCTCTATCAATACTGATATCTTGTTTTCTATATTTTTCATTAAATTCAATTTTTGTCATATTATTTTTCTCCTTTATTAATTTTTTCGTTTAATTTTGCTAATTTTTTTTGATGTTTTATAATTTTGTTATTTGCTCTAACATGTTTTGGAGTTGTGATAAATCTTTTTAATAAAACAATAATTTCTCTGCAAATTAATGTTCCAACACTTGTTCCAATAATTATTAATTCATGTAAAAATTCTTTCATTTGAATATTTTCCTTTCAACTATTTATTTTTAATTTTTAATTATTCATCAAATTGACCACCATTAATTCTTTCAATCATTGATTGTGAATTACTTATAATTTCTACTAATACAGATATTTCTTTATTGAATTCTTCTATTCTTTCTTTATATGTTTTTATTTGATGATTATAATATTCAATTAATTTTTCTTTATTCATAAATTATTCACCTCCTTTATAAATTCATGTGATTATAATCTCAATTTAATGAAGCATTATCGTGATTTAATGGTACTTCGCTCATATTATCACTACCATAATATTGACTTGCAGTTTCACTATTAATAGTAAATCTATTGTCATTAATTAATCTTGTAGTTTCATAATTAAATGATGTTTCTTGCATTTCTTGAATATGATTTGTAGTTTCCATAGGTAGTAAATTATGGATTATTTCACTTGCACCAGCAATAATAGTAGGTACTGCATAAGCATTATTAAAATCATTATTAATTCCCATTGCTACACCACTTGATATTAAACATCCACCAGTTGCCATATTACAAATCTTTCTTATTGTTTCAAATTTATTAGGTATTAACTCAGTTAATCCACTAATAAGATTTGAAATACCATAAGCATTTAATGAAATATAAGTATCTCAATCCATTAATGACTGATGTTCTTGTTTATTTAATAATAATCATGGAGGACCCTCAGTTGTAGTTGTAGTAGTTATTGGACTTGGTGATGTTGGAATAATAGGATTAATATTATTTTCTATTCATTTACTATAATTTGCTAAACCAATTGTTCCTAAACCTAATAATATTTTTTTAGAACTATTAATTAATTTACTTTTAGTATTTGGTCTTTGATTTAAATTTCATATATCTAAACCTAATTTTTTACCAAATAATAAACTATTAATTGAACCTAATACTGGATTTGCAATTACTTGACCATAATAAGCACTTGTACCAATCATTGCACAAATTGGACTTATTCCAGTTCTAATTAATTTAGTTAAAGTATAATTTGATTGATTTTCTATACTTGGCATTTTATTCTCCTTTAATTTTCTAATTTTTTAACTGTTACTTTAATTCAACCTTGATAAACATCATTATCACCAACTATTAATGCAACATTACTTTCTGGGTCAGAAACAATTATGTGTTTTGATTTAACATTTGGGTATTGTCTTAAAATAATTGCTCTAATATCATTACTTGTATGAATTGCTTTGGGAAATGGTGATAATATTTCAATTTCATCTTTATTTTCAAACAAAGTAGGCAATATTATCATTAATGAAATTCTCCATTTTCTATAAACTCAATTACTTTATAATAAGCAGTAAGTTTACCTGCTTCTTTTAATGAATCACATAAACAAATACTAATTTGTTTATTTAATCAGATAATTAATTTTTCATTATATTTATTAATTACTTTTTGTTTAAATTCTTCTCTTAATTTTTCTATATTATATAAATGTTCTTCTGTTATTTCTTTATTACGTTTTTTATTATATTCATTAATAATTTCTTGGTCTTTATTCACTATCTATTTCTCCTTATTTTTAGTTAAATTATTAACTATTATTTCTAAACATTTCATACATCAATTTTTACTTAATCAGATTCTTTTATTACATTTTTTACATTTATTCATTATTAAATTCACCATTAATTATTTTTTGTAATAAAATATCAAGTATTAAATCTATTTCTGTACCATTATAGAATTTTTGTTGTTTTTTAATATAATTAATTAATTTTTCTTTATTCATTTTTATTCCTTTCATTTTTTAAATCATTTAACATTAATTGAACAAAATGCACGATTTTTAGGAATGTTTAAAGTATTAAAAATTTGACCAGTTACTATAATTTCATCGTTTTTGTTTAATAAAATACATCGTTTATAAAATTTTGGGTTATTAAAAATTAAAGTAACATAGTTTAATCCATTTCATTGACCACGAACACTATAATATAATTGTTTATTACCTTTTTCATGATATTTTGCTTCAATAGTGTTACTAAGTTTTACTGTTAATTTAACGTAATTTTCTTTATTCTTCATTTTTATAATTCCTTAAATAATATTGAATATGTTTATAAGCGTCTTGTTCATGTTTTGTAAATTTTATATTTCCTTTATAATTTTCTATTTTATTTTTGTTTTTTGGTTCACTTTCTAAATAATCTCAATTCATAACATCTTGTATCAATACCATTAAAGCACCAATAATTTTGGGAGTTGCTAATGGATTAGTTAATAACTGTTTTGAACTTAAAAAAAATTTTCTACAATAACTAATATTTTTTTATTTTTAAATTGTTTTTTAATTAATTCAAAATATTCTTTATATATATTTTTACTTTCTAAAACTGTTTTTGCTTTAAATGTTTCATTAAAAATAATATTATTAGTCTCATTTGAATATATAACAATTCCACTTGTACCAATACCAGCGGAGTCAATACCAATAATTAAGTCATATTGCATTTATTAATCATCCATACATCAATCACAAACATATCCATATGGTTTTGTATAATCTAAATGTTCTTCAATATCATAATCATCTTCAAATTTTCTAATATCATGTTGTTCTGCTTCTTCTTCTGTTTTAAACTGATAAAGCATAGTAATTTTTTCTTCTTTATATAATTCATTACATTCAACACATCTTTTTCTTCTATTGTTAGTTTTATTCATAATCAAAATATCCTTTTAAATTATTTTTGCTGTTTGTTTAAGATATTTAGGTAATTTATCATAACAACTATCACATATTAAATAAGGTATAGACCAATTTTTATATTTAATAGTTTTAGTAGAATTATTAATACAATCTCATCAAATTTTATTTATACAAACTCTTAATTCACATTTTTTATTTTCATTAATATTCATTTTTATATTATTCATAATTTATTTATATTTTTTTCTGCTTATTAATATTCAAAAACATTTATTACAAGTTTTATTTGCAAATGATGAATTTTTATAACATATATCACAAGAACTAATTTTTCTATAATTTCTACTATATTTCATAAGCATTTTATTCCTTTCTTTAATTTTTACTTACAGTAATTAATAAAATTATTAATCCAATTAAAGTTGAAATTAAAGTAATAATTATTTTTATTTTCAAGAACTTTTTTTGATGTTCTTTTGCTATTTTTATTTTTTGTTCTATTAATTCTTTTTTGTCTTTTTCTTCCATTTTTACTTTCTTTTCTAATATATTCTATTGCTTTTAGCAGCATAAAGAATATATATTTTTATTTTTAGATTATTAATACTATTAATTATATTTTTTAAGAAAAATGGGCTCAAAAATAAATTATGAAATTTTAAAAAACATTAAGGCATTCGATTCAATATTTATTTAATTTGTGTTTAACAAATTAATATTTTAATTGAACCGGCACCGCTTAATTTTTTTTACAAGTTTGAAATTTATTTTTTCGCCCAAAAAAATTTTTCAAAAAACAATAAAAAATAAAACCAACACTTGCTCACTGGGGAGTGGCAAGGTTGGTTAAATAAAGAATAGAATTAATACAATAGGTCCCTACAACAGGTCTATATATACTAGTTTCCAATTCGCTCCCACCCCAAGAATTACCATTTAATGGTTAGTATAATTTATTAGGTATCACTCCACTTTTTATTTATCCATGCAAGTCCACATGTTCTAGCTACTATTTTTAACAACTGTGTTGTAGTTCACTTTTTTAGTTCCCTAACACGTGTTGATAATAGTGTTAAAGAAGATTATTAATTATTAACTTTCTCCTACTTGGTCACTGCGTGTAGTAGATATTTAAAGGGTGCTAATAATAAAAAATTTTAAAATTTTACAATTACAAAAAAAGACAAGATTATTTCTTGTCTTTTTCCTTGTTGATAATTTTAATTTAACTTATAAAATGTATATTTTATTTTTTTTAAATACGTCGAATATAAAATATAAATTTAATGTTTTAAGAAAAGAGAGTAATTTTGTCTAATTTTAATGATTTTTAAAATAATTCATCTGGAAATAAGTTAATTATGTAGTAATTTAATTTCCTACTTTTTTGGGAACCTCCCTTATTAATAAACTAACAAATTGTTAATAGAAAAAATATCATAACAAAGGAGTAAAAATATGATATTTTTTGAAACCCCTAGATTAAAAATTAGACAGTGAAAAGATAGTGATTTAGATGAACTTGTTTTATTAAATTCTGATAAAGATGTCATGAAATATTTTTCTAGTACATTATCAAAAGATGATACAGAAAAATATTTTTTGAAAATTAAAAATAATTTAAATAATAATGGATTTGGTTTTTATGCTGTTGAATTTAAAAAAGACAATAAATTTATTGGTTTTATTGGCTTTAGCGAAGTTGATTTTATTGTTGATTTTATAGACCATGTATTGAAATTGATTGGCGTTTTAAAAAAAGTGTTTGAGGTCAAGGAATAGCAACAGAAACAGCTAAAGAATGTTTAAAATATGCAAAAAACAATTTAAAATTAACTGAAATTTATAGTTTTACTAGTATATTAAATATTAAATCAGAAAATGTAATGAAACGAATAGGTATGAAAAAAATAAAAGAATTTTATCATCCAAAAATAAATAAAAGTGATATTTTAGCAAAACATGTTTTATACAAAATTAATATTTAGAAAGTAAAAAATGTTTAATAAATTATCTCTAATTTTTATAGATATCTATTAGTAGAAATATTTAAATTAAACTTTAATCCTTATTATAAATATAAGGGTTTTATTATAAAATTTAAAATTAATTGTTGACAGTAGAATTTGGTATTGAAAATTGATATCATTATGTATAAACCTAAACAATCTTATTTAATTTAATTTTTTTATTTTAAATACTTATTTTAAATACAAAGGATGAAAACAATGAAAGAAACTAAACTTGAAATTAATGGACGTATTTTGACAGAGCAAGAAGCATTAAGATATCAAAAAATACAAGATTTATATAAGCAAAATTATGATATTTATGGGCGTAATTGAGAAAGAAATTATAATTGTGAAACTTTAAATAGCAAATTTAGAAATAAAAATAAAGAAGAGTTAGCAAAATTTGTTGCTAATTTACCTAATGATCAAATTAAAATGGCAGGTAGATTAATGACAAAAAGAGAAATGGGAAAGGGCTCAATCTTTGCTCATTTGCAAGATCAAACAGGTAAATTTCAAATTTATTTAAAACCAGAATATGTTAATCAAAAAAAATTTGAATGATTTGCAGAATATGCAGATTTAGGCGATTTTTTTGGTATTAAAGGTAAGGTTATGAAAACCAATAAAGGAGAACTAACAGTTCAAGTCTATGATATTGTAATGTTATCAAAAGCACTTAGACCTTTACCAGATAAATTTCATGGTTTAACAGATATTGAAGAACGTTATCGACGAAGATATGTAGATTTAATTATGAATCAAGAAACTAAAAAAACATTTTTACAACGTACACAAATTATTAATGAATTAAGAAGTTTTTTAAATAATAAAGGTTATTTAGAAGTTGAAACACCTATTTTACAAGAAGTATATGGTGGTGCTGCCGCTAAACCTTTTATTACTCATCATAATACATTAAAAACCGATTTATATTTACGAATTGCTACTGAATTACATTTAAAAAGATTAATAGTTGGTGGTTTTGAAAAAGTTTATGAAATTGGTAGATTATTTCGTAATGAAGGTATGAGTAAAAAACATAATCCAGAATTTACAACTATTGAAATTTATGTTGCCTATCAAGATATGAAATATATGATGGATTTAACAGAGTCTTGTATAAAACATTTAATTAATATAGTGCATAATAAATTAACATTAGAATATGATGAAAATATATTAAATTTTGAAAAATCATGAAAAAAAATTAGTATGATTGATTCAATTAAAAAAGCTATGATCAAAGATGAAGAGTTTACTAAAATTTTCCAAGAAATTAGTGATATGATTTTAAAATATCATAATATTGAAGATGATAATATTAGAAATATTGAAAAAAATAAAACATTTAAACTTATATTAAAACTTGCAAAAAACTATAAACTTCATATTCCAGATCATTATAATAGTACTGGTCATATTATTAATTTATTTTTTGAATCTTTTGTTGAAGAAACTTTAATTCAACCTACTTTTATTTTTGATTATCCAATTGAAATTTCACCACTTGCTAAATTAAATAAAAATAGTAAAGAGTTTACTGATCGTTTTGAATTATTTATTGCTGGTAGAGAATATGCAAATGCTTATTCGGAACTAAATGATTCTTTGCAACAATATAATCGTTTTGAAGAGCAAGTAAAAGAAAAAAATAGTGGTAATGATGAAGCAGCAACTATGGATTTAGACTTTGTTGAAGCATTGGAGTATGGTATGCCACCAACAGGTGGATTGGGCATTGGTATTGATCGGTTGGTTATGTTAATAACTGGTCAAAATAGTATTAAAGATGTATTATTATTTCCACATATGAAACCCAGAACTGAAAAATAATTTTTGTGATAAATTTTTATTATATAAACATATAATAGTAATTTATCTTTTTTTAAAAAAAAGATAAATTAATTAGTTATAATCAAGATAGTTCTTTAGAATAAGGAGCGTTTTATTGTTATTAACACAAAAGATTGAAAAATATAAGTTTTCAAACCCATTGTTTTATTTAAAAACAATTGATTTTTTATTTTATAAATAAAATTTAGGAGAATAAGATTTATGCCCTGATTTAATGAATTAATAAAAAAATTTAGAAATTATCCTTTAACTGATGAAAATTTAGACGAAGTTGTTGAAACTTTTAAGAATTTTTTTAAAGAATACAATGAAAAAGATAATTTTTTTTCTAATTCAGAAGATACTGATTTTGAAAACCCAAGTACATCAGCACCATTAACTCAATTAAAAGAAAATAAAAAAACTGATTTAGATAAATTAATTAAAGAATTAAGAAATGATTTAAAATATAATTTCTTTTCTTATTTTTGAGAAAAAAAAGAAAATTTAAAATTAATTAGACAATTAGATTATTTTTTAATAGAACTTGATAGTAAAATTAAAGAACAAAATGAAAAATTATTATCCTTGGAGAAAAATAAAACATTAATTGAACAAAATAAAATTAATAAAGTTAGCCAAAATAGTACTGAGTTTACTGAAATCACAGATTATTTTAATCTTTTTAATTTTTTAAGTGAAACAATAAGTAATGATATTATTTTTTTAAAAACAATAAATTTAAACATTTTTGAAAATAAAAAAGAGTTTTTAAAAAAAACACGAGAATTAAAAATAAAAATTAATAAAGAAATTCGTAGGCTATATCAAAAAAATGAGGAATTAGAAAATAAAAAAGAGAAAATTTTTGAAAACCTTTTTAAAGAAGAAGTTATGACTCAATTAATTTTATCTTTTTGAGCATTTAGAATGAAAAGTGGAGATGAATATAAATTAATTTTAAATGAAGATAAAGATTTAAAAAGTAAATTTGATAAAAATTTTGTATTTTTCTTTGAATTAATAGATGACATATTTAACCGATATATTAAAAAAATTATTAAAAATGAAGAAAGAATATACAATGATATATTTGAAAAATATAATGATCGAGAAAAAGAATTAATAAGTGAACAAGAAGAAATTATTAAAACTAAAGATAAAGTGAAAGAAAGTATAGAATTATTTAAAAATGAATTAGAAGAAAAAAAAGAACAAATTAGAATACATGAGAAAGAGATAGCAGAAAAAAGAAAACAAATTGAAAATTTAGAAAAACGAAAGAAAAATATAAAAATTAAAAAAATTACTTACTTGCAAGATTTAGAAGAAAATAAAAATAATATTGAAAATCAAATATTTATTCCAAATATTTCAGATGATAAAAAAGGAAAAAAACAATATTTAAAAGAAATAGATGTAGTGATTAAAAAAAAGAATAGTGATATTAAGAAAAAGAATGATTATATTGCGGAGTTACAATATAATATTACAAGACATGATACCGAGTTAAGTATTAATGATAAAAAAATAAAAAAAATTGAGGATAAAATTAATAAAATTGAGGATTTTTTTAAGCAAAATAAACATACGATGATGTTTGAACTTAAAAAAATAAAAGAAAAATGAATTAAAAATATTAGTAAAGATCAAAAAATATTTATTAATTTCTTAAAAGAAGTTAATAAATTAGAAAATATGGAATTTATTAAGATTATTGAAAATTATTGAGAACAAAATGCTGATAGTATTAAAAAATTTAATGAAAATTTTAACATTCAAAATAATTTAGAAAACATAAGAGAAGAAAATGAAAAAATAGAAAATGAATTTAAAAATGATTTCACAACTTTAGAAATTAATTTTAAATTAAAAGAAAAAGAAATAATAGAAAATGCAATTAGAGAAAAAAAGGAAAAAATTCAGGAGTATTTAAGAACAATTAATCAATCAAAATTAGTAAGTATTGAAATCCAAACCGAAATAAATGAAGAAAATGAGAAGCCTAG
The DNA here is from genome assembly GCF_964020225.1 of Spiroplasma endosymbiont of Tiphia femorata. Classification (NCBI taxonomy): domain Bacteria; kingdom Bacillati; phylum Mycoplasmatota; class Mollicutes; order Entomoplasmatales; family Spiroplasmataceae; genus Spiroplasma; species Spiroplasma endosymbiont of Tiphia femorata. Next base: position 43,451 of record NZ_OZ026544.1, read on the forward strand.
TTGACAAGATCAAAAAATTGAGGAACAAAATAAAACCATTGAAAAACTAGAATTTCAAATAAATGATTTAGAAAAAAAATTAATTTCAATAAAGGAATTACATGAAGATGAAGTAAAAGATTTATCTACAACATCGGAAAATATTAGAGATTTTTTTGCAATGGAAATTAAAAAAACTACTGAAAATTGTGATAATTTAAAAAATAGTTTAAATAAAAAAAATTCAAAAAAAGAAGAACAAAAAATTAAAAATAAATTAAATGAAGAAGAAATAAAATTAACATCTTTAAATGAAGTATGAAAATTAATAAGTACTGAAATTCCAGAGTTACAGCAACCTTTATCAGAAGAATCAAAAAATGCAAGCAAACAAAAATGAGAGAATATGGGCTTAATAGAATCTCAATTACCTTTGGAAACAAAAGCAGAAATATTAAATACAATTTAAACTAATAAGATTAAATTTATTATTGTATCAAGTTTAATTTATAGAAAGAGAAAAAAAGTACATTAGAAAAAAAGAGTATTTCTTAATAAGAAAAATGAAAAAATAATACAAGTCATTATGAATAATAACTTAGAAAAAGTTAAATTATTAGTTAGGAATGGTGTTAGTATAAATTATGTAATTAAAGATGGTTTCACTATTTTGATGTTAGCTATCAAAGATAATGATTTAGAGATAGTTAAGTATTTAATAGATAATAATGAAATCTTTATCAAGTAAATGAATATGGACATAATGCTTTAATATTAGTCGTTTGAAATAATCATTTGGAAGTCTTTAATTTTTTTTAATGCAAAAACTAACGATATTTTAGATGAAGAAATTTTAGAACAAAATGAAGATAAATTATCAACATATGAAAGTATATTAAAAGAAAATAAAGACAAATTACCAACATATGAAGAAGCAATGAAATTTCAACAAAAAATTAATAAATCTGATTTTTTAAAGATGAAATAGATTGGCAAAAGCAATTATCAATGATAAAAATTTAATTCCTTTTATGATAATAATAATTTTTATTAAAATATTAAAGGCGCATCACTTTAACCCTTAGATTCATAATTGGATAACAAAGAACGATATAACTATCGTTCTTTTTTTGTTAAAAGATTAAAACTTAATAAAACTGTCGTAGAAGTCTAATAGTGAGTACGAAATGTAAATACTTCTATATCAGTATAAAAGAGCATTTAATGTTAAGCAAGTTAAAATGTTACACTGTATCGCTTAATGTAATTATAGATTAATTTGAATAGCCTTATTATGGCTCAGTAAAGAACCCATTAATCTAATTCACAATTACATTTGTATTATTTAAGAAAATAGGGGGTTTTATATATAAATACATACCTTATTTACAATATCATAACACAATAAAAAATTAAAAGGAGAAAAATAAATATGACATACGTTTATTTAGTAAAATACAAAGTTAATTATACATTTGAAACAAAATATAAAGTTTTTTATACATTTAAGGAAGCAAATAATTTTCATAAAAATTATAAACATCATTTATTAGAAGATGCATATATTATACATTATGAAATATTAGCATTTGAATTAGATATGCAATATCCAAATCAAGAAAAACTTAAAGAAAAACTTAATTAATGAAAGGAAAAATTAAATATGGAAGAAAAAGAAAATGAAGAATTACAAAATAAATTATTAAAAGAACAAATTGAATTAATTGAGGAACAAAAAGAATTTTATAAAAAATCATGAAAAAGTAGAATTATATTTTTAACAATTTGAATAATTATTATGATTTTAACATTAATAATTATTGCTTCTAAATATTAATGAAAGGAAAAAATATTTATGGAATATAGAGAATATAGAATGATTGGTTCTTGTGATAAATGTAGAAAACAATCTTCTTTTGGTAATAGATTATGTAATAAATGTTTTTGAATATTAATAGGTAAAAATAAATATGAGTAAATTAAGTTTTAAAAAAGAAACTCATCAATATTTTTTAGATGATAAAGAATTAATATCAGTTTCTAGAATTATTGATAATTATTTAGGTTTTGGTTATAGTCATATAGCACCAGAAGTATTAAAAAATGCTTCAGTTCGTGGTAAATGAGTTCATAAACTTAATGAATTATATTTACAAAATATTAATGAAGAAAATATTATTAATGATTTATTAAAAAAATTAAAACCAGTAACAAATTCAATAAATTATTCTTATTGTAAAAAATCACTTATGTTTTTAAAAGAAAAATTTAAAGATAAAAATAATTATGAATTTATTATAGAAAAACCTATTACTGATACTTTAGTTGCTGGAACACCAGATTTAGTTTATTTAAATAAAAAAGAAAATAAATATTATTTAATAGATTATAAAACTTATGCTTGTATTGATGATGATAAATTAAAAAGAATTAAATTACAATTAACTGCTTATTATTGTATGTTACTTGAGAATGGTATAACTCCATCTTATAAAACTTATGTTTATTTAACTAATAAAAATACTCAGCAAGAAATAAAAATAGAAATAACACATGAATTAATAAATGAATGATTAGAAGCAAAAATAAATTATTTTAAAGGAGAAAATAAAAATGAAAATGAATAAAGAAAACATAGAGCAAATTAAAGAAAATATTAAATATTTAAATGAATTATTAGAATATTCGCATGATGAAGTAATTGAATTTGAAATTAGAAAACAAATTAAATATGAATTAAGTTTATTAAAAACAAGGATAAATAAGTATGAATAAATGTAAATATTGTAATAAAAGAATTTGGTTAAGTAAAAATTGATGTATGAAATGTTTAGAAATAATAGTTGATGAAATAACAAGTAAAAAGGATGATAATAATGGATAAATCAATTTTAATTTTATTAAAATATTTAGGAAAAATTAATAAAAAATTAGATGAAATTTTAGAATTATTAAATAAAAAAGGAGAAGAAAATAATGAGTAATGATTTAACTAATAATAAAAATTCATTAACTATTGAACAATGATTTACTAATAAAAATCAAGGTAATAATATGAGTGAAAAAGAAGTACAAAGATTTAAAAGTAATGCTTTAGCAATTAAAAATCAATTAGGTTTAGCAAAAACTAGTTTAACTACAATATTAGAAGCATGTTATCAAGCAACATTATTACAATTACCATTAGAAAAGAATTTTGGTTATTGTTGAGTTGTACCTTTTAATCGTAAATATAAAGATGAAAAAGGTAATTGAGTAACTGTTAAAGAAGCACAGTTTCAAATGGGATATAAAGGTTATATTCAATTAGCACAAAGAAGTCAACAATATAAAAAAATTAATGTTATTGAAGTTAGAGAAGGAGAATTAAAAAAGATTGATTATTTAAAAGATGAAATAAAATTTAAATTTATTGAAAATCCTATTGAAAGATTAAAATCAAAAATAGTAGGTTATTGTGCTTATTTTAAATTAAAAAATGGTTTTGAAAAAAATTTATATTGAACAACTGAACAAATAATAGAACATTTTAATAAATATAGTGAAACATATAAAAAGAATCAAAAATTTATTGTTAGTGATTTTGATAGTATGGCTAAAAAAACTGTATTAACTCAATTATTAAGAAAATGGGGAATTATGTCAGTTGATATGCAAACTGCTTATGAAAATGACCAAGCAATTATTACTGAAAATGAAAAAATATATATTGATAATCCAAATAATCATATTATTGATATTATTGATTCAAATCCTAAGTTTAAAGAATATCATGATACTATTGATGCTATTACTAATTCAACTGATAATACTGACATAAATTCTGCTTTATCTAAATTAAAAGAATTAGAAAAAGAAGAAGAAATTATAGAAAATTTTGAAGTTTAATGAAAGGAAAATAAAAAATGGAAATTACTACCCAAGATATTATTGATGAGTATAAAAACGAATATAAACAAAAATTAATTAATTATTTAAATAATGATTTACAAATAGTAAGTGAAGCACAATGTTTATATATAAAATCATTACTAAAATGTATAGAAAATGGAGAATTTGATAATGATAATTCATAAATGTAATTATTGTAAAAAATCCATAATGGATGGCGAGTGAGTAAAAAATAGTTTTAGATTTTTTAAAATAACAATAAAAACATATTGATATATGCATAAAATTTGTTTTATCCAATATGAAAATGAAAAATTAAATAAAGATAAGGAAAGAAAATAATAATTAATATTTAGGCATTTGACATATACCCTTTCTAACTCCTATTCCCTATTTTTTATTCTTGCTTAAATAATATGTCAATGTAAGTCCTAAATTTTATTTTATACAGAACGAAACTATAGAATTATTAAAATTTGGATAACATTATAATTCTATAGTCCACCGTTTATTACGGTGCTGATGAGTTCATAAAAGGATGTGAAATAATGAGAAACATTAGAACTGAATGATTTTATAATGAAAAAAGCCCAAAAGAAATAAAATGTCCAACAGTAAGTTTATTAAAAAATAAAGAAGATGCTTTATGTTATTTATTATCATTAAATTTATATCCAAAATTATATCCACAAGATATTTTTTATTCATGAATATTAGAAAATAATCAAACAGGATATTTAATTATTTGTGGTAATAATAGAGATACTATTGGAAATATGAAATTTAAATTTATATTTATAAAAGGAGAATAAAAATGAATAAAGAAGTAATTGCACGTAATATTAAATTACATCATCTACGATATTATAAAGAAATGAAAATTAAAGATTTATTAAAAAAATCACAATTTCATTTAGTAAAAGATTTTATTTATATATTAGAATGTATTATTTCTAATTTAAAAATAGAAATTAATGAAGGAGAATAAAATGATTGAAAGAATGTCAGAAGAACATATATGTGCTAATCATAAACCTAATAAATGTATAGTCGCAACTTATCAATATCAAAGAGAACAAGCAGTATTAAATCATTTATTAGAAATATATAATAAAGGTATTAAAAATTATTTTAAGGAAAAAAATAAGGAGAATAAAAATGGAAACAAATAATTATACTTTAATAAAAATACTTCGCTCTTCAATAAGTCCAATTTGTGCAATGATTGGTACAAGTGCTTATTATGGTCAAGTAATAAGTAATCCATTATTAGGTTCAATTAATAGTTTATTATTTGGTAAAAAATTAGGTTTAGATATTTGAAATTTAAATCAAAGACATTCTTATAAAACTAAATTATTAAATAGTTCTAAAAAAATATTATTAGGATTAGGAACAATTGGAATAGTTAATTATGCTAAATTTACTAATACTACAAATCCTATAGAACCAACTACAACACCTATTCCTATAACTACTACTAGTACTACAACAGTTGACCCATTTCCACCAGATTTATTATTAAGCAATCCCAATACTACTGATAATCATTTAATGGATTGAGATACATTTATTAGTCTTAATTCATATGGTATTGCTAATTTAGTTGCTGGAATTACTGAATTAATACCAAGTAAATTTGAAACTATACGTAAAATAGCCAATATGGCTACTGGTGGAACATTAATTAGTAGTGGTGTTGCTATGGGTATTAATAATGATTTTAATAATGCTTATGCAGTACCTACCATAATTGCTGGTGCAAGTGAAATAATCCATAATTTATTACCTATGGAAACCACACATCATAATGAAGAAATGCAAGAAACAGCATTTAATAATGAAACTGCAAATCTTATTAATGATAGTATAAGTCAATATGGTGCTACTAGTGAAATTAGTGAATCAAATTTAAGATGAGATTATAGTCATATGAGTTTATAAATAAATAAAAATGCCTATTAAAGGCATTTTTTATTATTAATAAATACTTTTTATTTCTGGTTGTTTATTAATAGAATTTAATTTACTTTGTAATTTATTAATTTTATTTTGTTTTTTAAGTGCTTTTTTATTAGGGTCTGTTAAAGATTTGCCAAATGCAACTAATGCTTTTCCTAATTTAATTAAAACATAACCTCCATTAATACATAAATTAGCAACTATAATAATTGTTGTAGTATCCATATTAATCACCACCTTTCTTTAAAATATTTGATTAATTTTTAATATAATTTTTACAATAATAAATATAATTAAACCAGCAACAGCAGAAGATAATAAAACTCCAATCAAACCTAAAATAATCTTTATAATTTTTCAAATCATAATATTATTCCTGTAATTCTTCTAATTTTTTAAAAATATAATCTCTACCCATACCCCACATTATTCTATTGTTATAAATATTAATTTCAGTTTGTTGGTTATTGTTATTATTTGCTATTCATAAACTACTTTTTACAACGCTTGTATCTAATTGATAATAAAAATTAATTATTTGTCAACTATAATTTTTATTATTTTCTTTAGTTGTATAATCACCATAACTTATATATATTCTATAATGTGTTTTATCTTTAAATATATATTTTATATAATTTTGATTATTATTATTTTTATCTGTTATAACTTCTCCTACTTCTTTTCAATTTGAAATATTTGGACTTGGTGTTGGATTATTTTTTAATTCAATATCATAAGTATTATCTACTTCATTAATATTTAATGTTTTACTTTTAATTTTTGGTATTCTTTTATTTAATTCATTAATAGCACCAATAATAGTTTTATAAAATGTTTCTAATTCTGGTATATTTTTAGTTTTTAAAATTTTTACAATACCATTTGCATTTAAATGAATTTTATTACCTAATTCTTTTGTATTTGTTCCATAAAATTCATTTTCATCAAAAAGAGTATTTGCAAGATAAAAAGCATTTGTAAGTAATTCAATAATATTTTCTTTTTGTTTTTTATCTTTAAATATTCTATTATCTAAATCATTAATTTTATCTTGTTTATCATTTACTTTATTATCTACATATTTTTTATTTGGTATATCATTATCTTCTGTTAAATATGGATTATTTTTATATGTAAATGTTTGACCACCAGCAATAGCAATATCATTTGTAAAATGTAAACTTACTTTTTTCTGTTCTTTATTATCAAATATTCTATTTTCATCAACTGAACTACTATTTACTTTAATTTCATTAATAGCACCAACAACTGTTTTATTAGTAGTTTTTAAACTAGGAATTTCTTGACCAATAGCATTTAATTGAAATGCTACTGGAAACATTGCTTTTGTATCTTCTAATTTTTTATCTACTTCTTCTTTTTTATAATAATCAGATAAATCTACTTTACCACCAGTAGCACTAATTTTATTATTTTCATCAATAGTTATATTAGTACCAGCAATTAATTTATCTTGCTTTTTATCAACATATTCTTTAGTTGTAGCATCACTTAAAAATGTAGGAGTACCAACATCAATAATTCTTTTACCATTAACATCAATACCTTTATCATCTTTTGGCTTTATAAAATTAGGATTATCTTTATCAACTTCTCATAATGAATCAATATTACTATCAACATGAATTTTTAATTTAGGTATAGTATCAGTAATATCATCTATTTTTATACCAGTACCAGCAATTAATCCTTCTTTTCGTAAAAATGTTTTATTACCAGAATCTCAAGTAATTACTCTAGTATCACTTTCATCAAAAATATTAGGTGTATTAAAATTATCTGTATTACATGAAATAGGATTATTAATTGCTTTTCTTGGAGTATGTAAATTTGCTTGTTGTAATAAATTATATACTTCCATTAATACATAATCTGGTTCACTTGGTGGACTAATACTACTTGATAAACCATTACCACTAATTGATACACTACTTCTTATAAATGCCATTCCATCAGTTAAATAATATATAGTCATTCTTGCTGTTGCTCTTTTAACTAATTGTTGTTGAGTTTCATTAAGATTTTTAAATCCTATTACTTCAATTTGATTACCAGTAATAGTATTAATTCGCTCACTTGATATAGCAATAGACATAATAGTAAAATCAGTTTTAGTATTATCAATAGTAGTTTGGTCAGCATCTGGTATAAAACCATATATAGTTTTTAAATCATCTTTTGTAATATAATTTAAATTTACATTTCAATCAATATTATTTTTGTTTTCCATAATCTTTAAACCTTCCATATCCTTGTACTGCTTGTGATTTATTAACTACACCAATAACTGATTTATATTTAGATTGTTGAGTAACTTTTTTATTCATATTTTTAACATTAGTTCTGGCTCTTTGTTCTCTATCAGATTTTGATAAACCACCGTGATAATATTGATTTTGAAATATCTTATTAGCACCAGTACCATAAGCACCTGTTGCTTTACACATATCAATTCAAGTTTCTCTAGAAACCATAAAATAATCATAACTTTTAGATAAATTAGTTCTATAAGTTAATGTAGCAATACCATAAGTACCCGACTGTTGTTGTATTACTGGAGTTCATATACCACCCGCTAATGCACTACTAGAAAGATTTACATAAACTCCAATCATACTATCATAATCTTGTTCAGTTAAAGAATTCATTATTATTTCTTTACCTTTATCCATTAATGACTTACCATTTAAATATTGTTTTTGAATATGTTGTAATTTAGCAATATTATTATTAGTAATATGTGTCATTATTTTTTTATGAATTACTGGTAAATTTGTTAATTTTTGTAAAACTTGTTGAAATTCAGATAATTCTTTTTGAGATTTACCTTGTCCTAATACTTTTGACATTAATTGATTTTTTAATATTCCTGCTGGATTTTTTAAAAAACTATTAAATAATGAATTATTTTTTTTAAATTTTTCTATTAATTCAGCAGTTTGTATATCACTAACAGCAGTTTCTAATATCATTCTTAAAAGTAATATAATAGGCATTTAAATTACTTCTTTGTAAAAGTTACTTGTAAAGAACCATCATATAAAGTTTTACCTTCAACATTAGCACTTGTTGTTGTTAAATCTGAAAAATTAGCATTACCTTTAACATAATTAGGATTTTTAGCAATAACTGCTTTTTCTACTTCATCTGCAGTTGGAGCATCACCAGCCATAGTTATTTTTCCTAAATTCGTAAACTCAATTGCTGTTGCAATATCTATACTTGAAGTAACTGTAAATCCTTTAACTAAATCTGGTCTTAATGCTTTACCTTCTGAAACTAAAAACTTATGAAAATTCTTAACATTACCATTACTTTGTAAAACAAAAGTATTATCTTGACCACGATTAAATGGAAATGCTAATGCTTCTTTATGTACTAATACAGCATCACATCCTAAAAAATTAAATGATTCTTGTTTATCAATAACTCCAGCAGGATAATTTCTTCCTAATCATGGACATTCTATAATTTTAATACCACCAATTTCTACAATTTTACCATCTTTTAATGCTTGTGAAGCACTATCACTACCTAATGTAGTTGTTGATAATAATACTAATGGTTTAAAAAAACTAGATACTCATAATACATAATCTTCTTCATCTGTACCAATATATTCATCAGTAATTCTTGCTTTTAATGTTGCTAACGTATTTGATATTTTTAATCATAATAACATTCTATAATCATCTATTTTTGGATTACTTGGTAATGCAATATTAATAATTCCATTATCTTTGGCTGTTTTAACTGCTAATGATAATAATTTTGCAACTAAATATATTTCAACAGATTTTGCTTTTGCATCAATTCAACTTGATGCTAAACTATCTGATACAAGAACATTACCATCTTCATATTTAGCACCTAATAACTTTAAATCTAATGTTTCTTCTTCAAAATTAATTTCTTTCTTTTTATTTAAAAGAATTTGAACTGTATTCACTGCTGTTAGATTATTTGCTCCAGCACCAGCAGTATAATCTTCAGTAATATTTCTTTTAGTAATATTATAAATAGCAGTACCAGCATCTAATTGTTCTCTATTTTCTACTGTTGCATTAATTAACGCTACTCTTTTTGATAATAAAACTTTTAAATTTTTAATATATTTAACTGATAAATCTAATTTCCCAGTTGGATTACTTGGGTCATTAATTGTTGTTGATTGTGTTGTAATAATTGCCATTTTATTTATCTCCTTGCGCTTCTAATTCTTCTATTTTTAAATATTCTCTAGTAGGTTTAATTTCTCAAACTGATTGTAATTCTAATAAATCACTTGTTACTTGTACTATAAAATCTATTTGTTCATGATGATAAAATTTTAATTCATCATATTTTGTTATTATTTTCTTAATATCATCTTCTGTAGATAAACTTAAAGAATTTAAAGTTTTATCATAACGAAGATTTATATTTTTATATTTTTCATTAAATTCTTTAATAGTCATATTAACCTACCATTCCTATTTTTCTAGTATCTACTTCATCTTCTTTATTTTCTTTAAATTTATCTTTTACATCTAAAGAAGAACTAATATTTGTATCTTTATTTTTATTAAATAAATGTGGAAAATCTTTATTTAATAATGATAATTCTTCTTCAATATCTTCTTTATCTCCAAGATATCTTTTTAATAAATTAATATTTTCTTGTGATAAATCATATTTTTTATAACTTTCTGAATGTCTAATTTCTCTATCTTTATCAGTTTTTTCTTTATATAAAGCATTATATTTTTCTTCTAATTCTTTATATTTATCTTCTAAAGTTGGTTCTTTAACTTCTTCAGTTTCTGATTCTTTTTTCTCTTCAGATTCAGATTCTTTTTCAGTATTTTCTTCTGATTTTACTTCTTCTTTAGTTTCTTCTTGTTCATCTTTTTCTTTTTCTTCCATAGTATTACCTTCTTTCATTTCATTTTCATTTAACATAATTACCACCACCTTTCTAAGTTGAACTTTTGGGATTTATTACCAATGACGTAGTTTGAAGATTTCAATTAGCAGATGAGGCCCCCATATAAAGTTTTGGTACTAATGTTGTTATAAATTGGTATTGAACTACGATTAAATTATCATCTTGACTTTCATATGCTTTTGTTTTAAAAGCCATTATTTTAAATCAAATACTATTTGGTAAATTTTTACCACTAGTTGTTTGATTATCATTAGTTCATATTAAATCATTAATATATATATTATTTAATCTTTCTGCATTTATTAAAGAAGCAGTTTGATTAATTCCTGTACCACCATAATCTTCATTTTTTATATTAAATGTTCAATTATTATTACTATCATTATGATTTCCAGAATCATTGTTATAAGTATTTTCATTATCTTGAAAAAGAGCAGTATCATTTTGATTATCTGGTAAATTACCAATATCAGTTAAATTAATTTTTATAGGTGTAAATCAATTTTTATTATTTATATATTTTTCTGCTAATGGTCTATCATCATATATTGCATTCATATTAAAATTAAAATTAAATGTTAAACTTTCATAATCTTTTTTAAATTTATCAACACTATCATAACCATATTGTTTTACATAAATACCAATACTATTATGAAATTTACCTTTAACATCTTCTAAGGTATGTGGTCTCATTTGATAATTTAAACTTGCATTTTCTAATGGAGAATTAATATTATTATTAATCCCAAATAAATTTTGATTACTTAAATCAATAAATATAGGGTGCGCTCTTTCTATTAATGGTGGAGGTTGTATTGCTTGAGGATAATTAAATGGTTTGTCAAATTTAAAAGTATTATTTGCTAAAATAAATGTATTTTGAATTAATCTACTATTATTACTTGCTTTACCTACTGTTTGATAAGTACCACTTCAAATACTAAAATTATCATTAACAGCACCATTTCTATTATCTGGCATTGAATAAAATGTTATTTTAAAATTACTTTTACCTACAACTTTAATATCAATCATATCAATTGCTCATTTAACTATATTTGTATTAGTAAATTTAGGTTCATTTAATAATGGAATTGAACTATCTTCTTTTGCTAATAATGAAATTGTATCTTTACCACCAGCACCATTTTGAACTAAATTTACAGTATCATAAATTCCTTGTGAAGAAATACTTCCATCATTAATATCAAAATTTTGTAAATTAATCATATCAGTTAAATTAAATGTAAATGATGTCATATGACTTGCTGTTCCAGCAACTGCTTGTATAGCATCTGGAGTATCATTTCTAAATACATCTAACGGAATTAATGCTGGATTAGTACTTTGTGAACTATATAATAATGTTGTATAAAAATTATATAATTCAGCAGAAATTAAGCCATTTATATAAGGAAATTGAGGTATTAATAAATTACTTGATAATTTAGCACCTATATCTAAACCACCAACAAAAGCATTCATAAATGACCCAAATATAGGTATAGTATTAAGATTAATTTTAATAGTTTCTCTAACTGTTAAAGGTATTTCACTAATAGGATTATAAATAAAATAATGTAATGCATTAATAGTATTTAATTGCTTAAATTTATTATTATTCATATTATAATGAGTATTACCAATAAATTTTTTATTATTTTTATTATAATATTGAAAATATGGATTACCAGCAGTTGCATAATTATAATCTTCTATTTCAGCACCATTTAAAAAATTATTATCTCAATAATTTACTAATCTATTTGATACATCAACTTTATTAGTATTTTTAGTTTTTTCAATATTAGTTCTTAAATGACCTTCATAATGTTTAGTTGCACCATCATCATAATTTGGTGCAATTACTTTTTGTCAATCTTGATAACTATCCATAACACTCTGACCTTGAACAGTTAAAACATAATTTGTTTCTGGTAATGCTTGAAAACTTACTGGGTCATAAGTTGAACATTGATATTGTCATGGAAATAATAATTTACTTGGATATTGTCTATATTTATGCTGTTTAGTATTAATAGGATTATTATCAATATCTCTACCTCATAATGCTATACTAATAGGTTTTACTAAACCATAAAAAGAAATTTGACAATGAGTAACTGGTAATGGTGTTAAATAATTATCATCTAAAACAATATTATTATTTTCATCTAATGCTGGTAATGCTACTGGGTCGCCGGGCGCTCCAAGTTGTACATATTGATTAATTGCTAATCCACTATGTGCTAATTTATCATTTAATGAACTAAAAGTACATTGAATATAAGCCAATTCTTTATTTTCTGGATTATAAGTTTTAGTTGCAACTTCAAGAATATATCATTGTCTATCAACTTTAATTGATTTATCAGTATTTATAACTTTATTAATTTCTGGAATCATATATAACTTATATAAATTTGAAACAATATTATTAATAAAACTAAAATTCTTTTTTTCATTTGGAATATTAATAACTACATTTTTAATTGCTTGTTCTTGAATAAAAGCATTATTTGCTGGAGTTGCTGAATAAGTAATACCTAATTGGTCACTTACAATATTTCCATAAAATACATCACCAATTTGTAATTGTTTATATGCTTCATCTGGATTATCTTTATTTTGAATAGGATAATAAGAATGGTCTCAAACTGCTTGTATTGCTTCTCTACCAGTAAAGATTTTACTAAATGAAGTATAATCATTAGGAATACTAGTTGGTGGTTTATATCCCGTTTCTGTTGAATTTATAGCACCTAAAATAATAGTAAAAGGACATACACGAAATTGTAAATCTTTATTTTGTGTAAAATCTTTTTCAATTTCACCTGTACTTTTTCATACAGTTTTAATTAATTGATGATTCTGTTTTGGTGTCATTCCCATTTTTAGTTTCTCCTAAAAAAGTATTATTAAATTCAATTTCTTCTTTTTGATATTTTCTATTTTCATTAATAATTTGTTGTGCTTCTTCTTCACTTACACCATATCTTTTAACAATAATTCTTTTAATATTAGTAATTCCTAATCTTAATTCTGCTTCATCAATTTCAAGTGATTTTAATCTATCTGTAATAGTATTTTCTTTAATTTCAAATGTTCATTTACTTTTATCACCATCTAATCCCATTAATATGAAACATCTTTGAAATATTTCATTTCAATCACTTTGATTTAAAGTTCTTTTAATTCTTGTAGTTTCCATATCACGAGAATTAGTAATTAATACTTCTGCTTCAGTTTTTTGACTTGTAGTATCATTTACTGGACTATATCCACTACCTTCAAATGCTTTATCAATAATAAATTGTATAAATTCAGCATATTTATCTAATATTGGACTACCTTGTAAAATAGAATTGGTGGTGTTCCACTAGTACTTCCTAAACTTCTTAAATTTGCTTGTAAAATAAACTTACCTATTAATTTTTTTAAATCAAAAGCAGTTTTAGATTGATTTATCTCTTGTTCAGTAATATCTAAAAATACACGAGTAACATTATATTCAAGTTCATGTTCAATTGATTCAAATGTTTTATTTAATAATTCTTGTAATTTTTTTAATTGGAGTCATATCTGGATAATAATCACCAATAACTCCACCAAAAAAATTCTTTTTAGGTAAATTTTGCATAAATTTAACTGGAATAATACCTAAATTATGATTTTCTATTAATGGTAATTGTAAATCTTTACTTATCTTTTCTTGTAAACCATCTAAAGTAACATAATCACTTGTAAAATATCTAATTATTTGATTTTGAGTATATGTTGTTTTAACATAAATACTTTGGTCATCATACTGTACTCTTGACCATGTTGATGCACTATATTCAGTTTCTAATACTCTTGCAACTCTTGATTGAGCATATGGCTGAGCAAAATTTAATGATATTCTACCAGTTTTACTTTTATCAATTTGAACAATACTATAACCATAACCAGATTTAATATGACAATCTTGATAAAACAAACTATCAAAATTATTTCATTCTTTTATTTTTTCAATTGCTCTTTTATATTCTTCATGTTCACTTGTTAAAGTATAACCATTACCCCATAATAATTTACTTGCATGATTTGCTATTATTTCTTGAAGATTAATCATACATCACTTAGGAATTAATATTTCAGTATTATAATTATTCATATGTTACTTCCTTTCAAAATAAGGATTTATATTTGCACTTAAATTTCTAATATATGGCTCAATTGCATAATCAAATGCATCACGTAAATGGTCATTACCAGCTAATGGTATTTGTTTAATACTTTTAGGGTCTCATACAGCCAATCTAAATTCATATCTAATAATGCTTGTGCATTCATACTAATATTTAAGCGTTCTGATGCCATTAAAGCCACATTTTTACCTATTCTAAACTCAAGTCTTAATTTCACACAATCTTTAAAATATAGCCATGAATTAACTTGATATTTAATTGCTGTATCATTTAACATTTCAATAAATGTATAATTACTAAAATCACAATATACAGTTAAACCATATTCATATAACAAATTATTTTCTTTTGCTAATTTAATATAAAACTCAACTACTAATCTTGCTAATTGTTTATTATCATAACGAATTAATTTATTTTCTATTTTTAAACAATCAATAACATTAACAAATTTAAAATTATAATCAAAACCTATTAATAAACATGCTAAAGCATCATCTTTAAATCCATAATCTAATCCAGCACTAAATCTATAACTTGGTTGTAATAATCTACTAATCTTATGAATTAAATGTGAATATATTCCACCAGATTCATAACCTACTAAACCATGACTTCTTACTCTTGCAGATATTGGGTCTAGAAGTTCTATTTCTAATAATTGTTGTTTATCACTATCTTTTAAATAAGTATTTAATTTTCAATTTTGATAATGATAAATAGTATTATCAATAATAGTAAATTGTTCATATTCATTAATAATTTGCTTTTCATTTTGAGGACAAGCATTTATAGTTTTTTTAATAAATTCATTTAAAATACTTCAAGGATTACAACTTTCAATTTCTAATAATTGATTTGCGCCTCTTATTGCATCTTTTAAATCTTGATAATCATTTTCAGTAATTTCATATCTTTCATCACTTCATATAATTACATAATCATATAAATAATTACTTGCTAATCCAGTTAATTTAACATTACTATTATCTTGTGAATGTAAATATTTACAAGTTATTTTACTACCATTAAATTCAATAGTTTTTTTAGTTTCACTAATAATAAAATTAATACTAGGATATGTTGCTCTAATAATTTGTTTTAATTCTTGTCAACTATCATTTAATTGTTTTGACATATTACGAATTAAATAAGCATGAATATTAATATTATCTAACATTAATAAAATACCAAGAAATTCAATATCACTAAATGTTTTACCAGATTTACGACTACCTAATTGTTTAATTTTAGTAATATTTAAAGGTTGTTTTAAATACATTCTTTTAGCAATATCTAATAAATAACCAAAATTACTTAACATTTATTCTTACCTTTATTTTCTAAACTAATTGCTATAGGGGCTGTATTATCACTACTTTTTATATCAATTTTTGTTGATAAATGATATTCTTTCACAAATGCTCTTTCTAAATATCATGCAGTATTATTTGCATTTGCTTTTAAATATCTTTGTGTATTAATATGACGTATTTGTAAATATGCTCAATTAATTTGTTGTAAAAAAGTATTTCTCTTTTTTTGTTTTCAACTATAAAGAGTATTTTCTGTAATATCCAAATAAATTAACATACCGATTTTAGTTGGTACTTCTTCAGTTTGTTTACAATGATTAAAATATTCTTCTAATTTTTCTCTTAATGCTTTTGCATCATTAAAAATTGTTCTTATTTTTATTTTTTCTTCTTGCACATAAAAATCTCCTTTCATATGCTTTAAAAACACAAAAATTTATGATATAATTAATATAATCTTTAAGTTAAACTACCAAAAATAACTTATTAACTTTATTAATTACTTCATATATTCTTTTATTTAATTTTTATAATATAATTATAACAAAAAATAGCATTATACTGCTATTTTTTTATTTCTTTTTTTAAATTTAAAAATTTTACTACATTTATTTTTTCAAAATTTAAATTCTGGATTTTGTTTTTTATATATAATCATGCAACCAATAAAAGCGCCAATTATATTTAAAGAAATTGTTAATCTTAAAATACCAAAAATATTATTTTTTTGACATTGTTTTATACCATCAAAAGCAAGTAATCCCAAAACAATAGTAATCGGTAAACAAATACCAAATATAATTACTCAAATGTCCATTTTTATTTTCCTTTTCTATTTATATTTTTCTTTATTGTACATTATTTTATTAAAAAAGAAAAGATAACTAATAAAAGTTATCTTTTAAACGTAAATAGAATTTGCAGTTTATTTTATCGTTCTTTAATATTATACTCTAAAACCAAACATTTTTCAACAATATTTTAATAAATTTGATACAATTTTGGAGTTAAAAAATAAATAGAAAGGTGTTAAAAAATGTTTAGTTTTAAAGGATTTCTAAAATCTGAAATCACTAATATTTTAGCAAAATATTTTCAAAAAATACAGGGTTTTGATGAATATTTTTTTCTAAATAGAGATAAAAATCAATATAAAGTTGCTTGAACATGTAATAGAACAGTAAATACGCCAATTGGAATGGATACTTTTAGACAAAGAGTTTATTGAGATAAAATTAATAAAAAACATTATTATCCAATTTATGAAGAATTTGGTATTAAAAAAAGAGCAAGAATTACTAATGATTTATATTTTGATATATTAGATAATTTAATTGAAAATTTAATAAGTAAAAAAGGTTATTTTAATATTCAATCAGAATTTAAATATACTTCTTTTTCTAAAAATCTTATTTCAAGAATTTTTAAAAATGCAAAAATTGAAAAATGAATACCAGAAGAAAAATTTAAAGTATTAGATAATGAAAAATTAAATATATGTGCAGATGATGCTTATATAACTTGTTGAGATGAAAATGGTTTAAAACAACAATATTGTTGTAGACTTTTAACTTATAATTTAGGAAGAAAAGAAATTTATTCATATAGAAATAAATTAGATAAGAAAATAACTTCATTTATGTTATTTAAAACTAATAATGCACCAAAACAAGAAGAATTACATAATTTTACAATGCAAACTATTAATAATCATTATGATATTAAATTAAATATATTTGCTATTAATTGAGAATATAATAATTATAATTTAGTAGTTGCTGGGGATGGTGCATTATGAATTAGAGCAATGGCTAGTTGATTGGGTTGTTATTATATTTTAGATAAATATCATGCTTATAGTTATTTATGAAAATCTTTTGTTAATGTTCGTGGTAAACATCAAAAAAAGCACTTGATTGAACAAAGTATTTAGATGTAACAACTACTTTTTCAAATGGTAATTATAATGGATTAATTACTATTTTAGAAAATAATCATAATAAAGTTACTAAAAAAACTTATAATTATTTTAAAAATAATGAACAAGGAATTATTAATCAAAATGCTGATTGAAATATTGGATGTTCTGCAGAAAGTGATGTATATCATTTTTTAAAATCTTTAACTAATGGAGCAAAAATATATAATTATCAAACATTAAATAATATGTTAATAGCAAAAGCAAATTATTTAAATGCTAGAAGTTATCTTAATAGTGGTTAAAAATTTGCAATTTCATATTTTTAAAAACTAATTTTAAGATTAGAATTTTTGTGTTATTTAAATGTAATTTTGTAATTATATTTTTTAATCTTTTTAAAATTTATGGTATAATTTAATTAACAAATCATAGAATTTGCAGTTATATTGTTAATGTTACTAATAATTCTAAGGGTTAATCTCATACGTCCAATATTAATGTTTATTTTAATATTTTAATTTTAAAAAATGTATTTTTACCTATATGAATTTCCTTTTGCTTTTTATAAAAAAATAAGTTACAATTCTTAGTGAATATTTAATTATTATTTAGTTTAAGGAGAATAACAATCAAATGCGTAAATTAATCACTTTATTTTCAACACTTAGTTTACTTTCTTCTTCTGTGAGTACTATTGTGGCTTGTGGTACTGGAGATGGTTTAAAAATTCAAGCAAATTTTGAAAACGAGCCATCAAACAAAGAAGGTGATCCGTTAGTTGATTATGTTTATAATAAATACTATCAATATGATACTAAACTTTTATACAAACCACTTACTGCATTTATGCAACTAGCAGCAGACAAAATTAGAATTGATCGTAATGCATTAGAAGTTACAGATGCTGCTAGGGATTTTTATAATAGTGACCAATATAAATCAGGTAATTATGAGAGTATTAATTATAATGTTAATAATGATCCAGATAAAGTAATGAATGAACCATTTAGTTGTAAAGATGCAAATGGAAGTCTTTTAGTTTTTGGTTTAACTGATAATGATATATCTAAACAGCAATATTATGGTTATTGATATGTTACATATGAAACAGCAACAGAAGCAGAAAACCCTTCAAAAGTTGCTAAAACTAGCATTGTTTCACCAAAAATTACTGACTTTAAAGATGATAAAAATAAAACTATTATTAAAAAAGGTTGAATTCATTTATTCTTTATAATGAAAGATTCAAAAATGAACAAGACTTTTAAAATTGATTTTAATATTCAAATTGATGTAATTTTTAGTTTATGAGTTGATAAAAATAAAAAAGAAATAGTTGTTATTAATCCAAATACTATTGATAAAGCTTTGGGTGATGTTGATTTTCGTAACCCAGATAAAGTTGTTCATGAAAGAATAAATAACATGGCTTTTTCAGAATTATAATGATAAATATTAAAATTGTTTGTATTGGCCAGTTGTCACAAACATATTGAAAATCAGCCGCCAAAGATTATTTAGAACGAATTAAAAAGCGAACTAATATTGAAACAAAAAATATTATCGAATCTAAATTAAATTCAATTCCTAATAATATTAAAATTGAAACCAATAAAATCACCGAATACATATCAAAGAATAATGATTATCAATGATTTTTATTAGATTTATCAGGACAATTAATAAGTAGTGAACAATTATCACAGATGATTAATAAAAATCAAATTTATCAACAAGGTAAAATTGGTTTTATTATTGGCGGTAGTAATGGTGTAGCACAAATATTAAAAGACAATATTAATTTAATTAAAATTTCCTTTGGTAAAATAACATTACCTCATCAATTATGTTATGTTGTTTTATTAGAACAAATATATCGTTCATTACAAATACTTAATAATCAAAGTTATCATAAGTAGTAGGTGAAAAAAATGTATAATAAAACTTTATTTGTTGATTCCTCATGATTAGAATTTTTTCAACAAGAATATAAAGAAGCATATTTTACTAAATTATTAGAAGATATTAAAAAGGAATATCAAACTTATCTTTGCTATCCTCAATGAGAAGAAATATTTCAAGCTTTTAAAATAACTCCTTTATCAAAGGTTAAAGTAATAATATTAGGTCAAGATCCTTATCATCAGCCAAATCAAGCTCATGGCTTAGCATTTAGTGTTCAAACAAATACTCCATTACCACCAAGTTTAAAAAACATTTTTCAAGAACTAAAAAATGATTTAAATATTGAAAAAGATAATGATGGTAATTTAACAACTTGAGCTAAACAGGGAGTTTTGCTTTTAAATACAACTTTAACTGTCAGACAAAGTCAACCTAATAGTCATTTACAATATCAATGAGTAACTTTTACTGATCATGTTTTATCATTTTTAAATTTAAACTGTACTAATCTTGTTTTTATTTTATGAGGTAAAAATGCAAGAAATAAAAAAATGCTAATTGATACAGAAAAACATTTTATTATTGAGAGTGCACATCCTTCACCTTTAAGTGCTTATAATGGTTTTTTTAATTCAAGACCATTTAGCAAAACTAATAATTGATTGATTTCAAAAAATAAAACTCCCATTAAGTGATAAAAATAAAAAAATACTAATTTTATTATATGTATTTAAGCAAACAATGTTATGATATATTTGTTAAAATTAATATAGTTTTAAAGAATATTTCGGGAATGGTGGTTATTTAAATGCCCAATAATTTAATATTTAATCACATATTTTCTCAACGATATGATTTAAATACCTTAAATTTATTTAGTAGATCTACAGCTATTTATTTAATTATTACTTTAAGTAGCATAATGTTAGCATATATTTTAATGAATAGTTTTTGAAAATGATTTCGTAAAGATAAATATAAAGGTGTTCGTTTTACTACTAAAAATATTGCTTATATAACAATGTTATCTTCAGTATCAGTTGTGGCAACTATTATTGTTTCTATTACGATACCCATTACAGTATTACCACCAATTAGAATTGCTTTTGAGGGTTTAATGATTAAAATAACCGGTTATATGTTTGGTCCAATTATAGGTATTATTTGTGCTGCAGTAACAGATATTTTAGTAATGTTATTTGTTCCTTCATATATTAGCGTTTATTATATGTTTTGTATTATTTTTACTGGTTTTTTGGCAGGAATTGCTGGAATATTTAAAGTAAAACTAAAAGATTATCCATGAGTTATTTTTGCTTTAATTAATTTTTTTATTATTTTCTTTGCTGGTGGCGGCATGTATATTGTTATTTCAGGTAAGCAATCATCATATTCTATGTCAGGAATTATTGTTAATAAATATGTTCTGGCTAGTATTATGGGTGGTGGTGGCATTATTGGCCTATTAAGTATTTATAGTGTTTTATTTTATTATTTATTGAAAAAAGAAATTTATAGAATTAAAGAAATTTTACCAATTATTTTATTAGCGGTAGTAGCTGAGTATGTAACAACAGTGCTTATAGCCTCCTATGCTGATATGACTTTATTTGATCCTAATGCCAAGGATTATGGAGTAACAGCAATTATGAGAATTGTGCAAGCACCTCTTAAAATTATAATTAATTCAATTATAATTTATGTGACTTGAAGAACCGTTAATCCTTTAATTAATATTGATAATAATAATTATTAAATAAAGGATTTTAAAAATATGAATGAAGAATTTTTTAAAAAAATATCTAAATATTCAAATAAAGATTGTTTAAAAAAATTAAAAATTATTAGTCCAAAATATTTAAACAATAATATTAAGTATATTCATGTAACTGGAACAAATGGTAAAGGTTCAGTATCACGTTTAATTTTTGCTATATTATCACAAACCTTAAAACAAAAAATTGGTTTGTTTACTTCTCCCCATATTGAGTTTGTTAATGAACGAATTATTGTTAATGATAGAATAATTAGTAATCAAGATTTAGTTCGCATTAGAGACTTGATTTTTGATGATATTGAATATTATCAATTAGGTTTTTTTGGTATTTTAACTTTAATTGCATTAATTTATTTTCAAGAACAAAATGTGCAATGAGCAATAATTGAAGTTGGGATTGGTGGAAAAATTGATCCTACAAATATCATTGATGCAACATATGCTATTATCACTTCAATTGGTAAAGATCATCAAGATAGACTTGGTAAAACTACATCTGAAATATTACATCAAAAATTAGGAATAGTAAAACCAACGACAAAAAATATTTTTATTTCAGGTAATTTAAATAATAAATTAAAAAAGCAAATTGATATGGAAGGTTATAAACCTATATATTCTCCAAGATTAATCAACCAACCATACTATCAAGAAAATAAAAAATTAGTTTTAACAGTAATTTCAAAAACATTTTTAGAAATTAATATTAAACAAGCTTTAAAAATCATTAATGATACTAATATTAGATTACGATTTGAGAAATATCAAATTAATGATAAAACTATTTATTTTGATGCTGCTCATAATATTGATGGTATTAAAGCATTAATTAAAACGCTAAAAATTAATAAAATTATTCCTCAACAAATTATATTTTCTTGTTTAAAAAATAAATATCCACAAAAATTAATTAGTTGTTTAAAAAAAGTCTCAGATAATATTATTATTTGTAGTAATAGTAATTTAAATAGTATTACTGGTGAATTTTTTGATTATCAAAAAATGATTGAATGTAGCCCTCATAAAATAATTTTAATTACGGGTTCTTGTTATTTTTTGGCAGATGTTTATAATTATTTAAGAACAAAGAAAATAATTATGATAAAAAAGGGTGGTAATTAAATGAATGTGTTGTTATTGAATATAATTAGTGGACTGTTAATTTTAATTACTTTTTTATTGATCACAGTTTTTGATTATAAAGATAATAAAAAAAAGATAAAGCAAATAAAATTTATTTGCTTAAGTGGAATAATGTTAGCATTAGCTGTTTCTTTAAATACAACAGGTGCTTTAATGTTAAAAAGTTTACCATTTTCTAAATATTTTGAAATTAAATTGGGTAATTTTATATTAGTTTTAATAGGTTTCTTTTGTGGTGGAATATTAGGGTTTCTTAGTGGTATTGCCAGTGATTTTTTAGGTTTATTATTTAGTACTAGTGGTGCATCACCATGTTTATTTTTTACTTTTACTAGTATTTTATGATGTATATTACCTTACTATTTAGTATTAAATTTTAGTAAAATTTTTTATAGTAAAAAGACATTTTATTGATATTTGCCAATTGCTTATGCTATTACTTCATTAATTATTACTGGTACTGATCCTATTGCATTAAAAATCTTATTTCCTGGATTACCACCTTTATGATTAATGTATTTTCCATTAAGAGTTATAAAATATCCTATTGATTTAACGGTTAATGTTTTTTTAATTATTACTTGTTATTCTGCATTAAAGAAAACTTTAAATTTAGAAAATCAATTTAAAAAATATTATTTCGCTACAGATCCGCAATCTTTACAATATAATAGAGTACTTGAAAAATAAATCAAAAAATAATTATTTAATTAAAATTTCTGATATTTTTTGTAACATTTTTAAATTTATCTCTTTATTGAGAATATATTAAATTAATAGTAATTTTTTAATATTACTATTTTAATTTTAATAGCATGTTTATTTTTATTGATATAGAAATCATGTAAAATGATTGTATTAAAATATTAAAGATTAGGTGGTAAAGATATATGAAGAAATTACTAAGTAGTCTAGCAGTAGTAACTTTAATTGGAGTAACAAGTATAAGTGTTGTCACTTGTGGCGGAGAAAGACCTTCACCAGTAGAAAAAACTGATTTAAATACAGTTATTATTAAAAAGGAATTAGGTATTATTTACATTGGTCAATTGGACAAACCAAATAAATCTGAAATTTTAAAAGCTATTAAAGATAAAAATAAAGAAGCAATTGATCTAACTGAAGATGATTTTGATATTAAAAGTTTTATTGACACTACAAAAATTATTATTAATGGTAAAGGTACTTATAAAAACGAAGTTTCTTTAACTTGTACTATTACTAATTTTAAAAAAAATTTCTAATTGAGAAGATAATAATGGTGCAGTTCATGCTCTAGTAAATATTAATGGTGTGCTTTATGTGGGAACATCAATTTTTGGTAAAGGAAATTTATATAAAAGTAATAGTGATGGCAAATTTGAATTAATGAATAATTGAAAACAAGACAATGGTGCAGTTTGGGGTTTAACAAATATTAATGGTGTGCTTTATGTGGGAACATCAATTGCTAATAAAAAGGGAAATTTATATAAAATAAATACTAATGATATTAATGCTAAGATTGAGCCAGTTTCTACTTGAAATAATACTAATGGTGAAGTTTCAAGTTTAACAAATGTTGATAGTACACTTTATGTAGGAATAACAAATAATAATGGTGAAGGAAAAATATATAAAAGTAAAGCTGATAAAAGTTTTGGATTGATGCTTGGTTGAGAGAGTACTAATGGTGCAGTTTGAAGTTTAACAAATATTAATGATACTATTTATATAGGAACAATAACTTCTGCTAATAAAGGAAATTTATATATAACTGAAAAAAAATAAAAACATAAAAATGATATCTATCAAAAATTATGAAATTTCAAATAATTAATACTTTTTTAATTATTAATTATTTTCTTTGTTAAAGAGAGTTTTAAATTTAAAAAATTATTTTGTTACAGATTGATATTCTTTACAGTATAATAGAGTATATGAAAACTAAACTTTATTAAGAAGGGTTAATTAAATGATTAAAATTTATGATAGTTTTTCACAAAGATTGCAGCTGCTTGCCCCTAATAAAAAGCAAGTTAATATGTATTTATGTGGTCCTACTGTTTATAACTATATTCATGTTGGCAATATTCGTGGTGTGCTTGTTTTTGATGTTTTACATCGTTTGTTAATTCATCAAAATTATAAAATAAATTATGTTCATAATATTACTGATATTGATGATAAAATTATTAAGAAAGCTGCGGATTTAAAAATAACAGAACAACAAGTTACTGAAAAATATACGTTAGCATATTATGAAGACTTAGAAAAATTAAATATTATTTTTCCTACAAAATTACCAAAAGTAAGTGAATATATTTCAAAGATTATTGAATTTATTAATAAATTAATTATTAAAGATTATGCATATGTTACGGCTGGTGATGTTTATTTTAAAGTTAATAAGTTAAAAGATTATGGAAGTTTGGCACATAAAAATATTGAAGATTTAATTCCAAATTTTAGAATTAAAAATTTAGTTACTAAAGAAAATAATCTAGATTTTGCTTTGTGAAAATCAACAACAATAGGTATTAGTTGAAATAGTCCGTGAGGAAAAGGAAGACCTGGTTGACATACTGAGTGTGCTTGTTTTGTTGAGGATTTATTTAATGGTCAAACTATTGATTTACATGGTGGTGGTGTTGATTTAAAATTTCCTCATCATGAAAATGAACGAGCTCAATTTGTTGCAGCTAATAATAAAAAAATGTCAAATATTTGATGACATAATGGTCATGTTAATATTGCTAATGAAAAAATGTCAAAATCTTTAAATAATTTTATTTTGGTTAAAGAATTTTGTCAGCAACATCACCCGAATGTATTGCGATATTTAATATTAAATCGTGATCATCAACAACCAATTGATTTCAATAAGGAAACAATTGAAAATGGATTAGTGTCAACAAAAAAATATGAAAATGTTTTAAAACAATGAACATATCAAATATTTATTAACAATATAATATGTAATAATAATCATCATTCAATTTATTATCAACAAATTATTAAAAATTTATCAAATAATATTGATACAACTAATACTATTACTTTAATTGAAAATATGATTAAAAAATTAAATGAAGCACTTATTAAAAAAAATTTTAATGAAGAATTTCAAGAAATTTTTTATACTTTTACCTTTGCTTTAAAAATATTAGGATTTGATTTTAAAGTTGGTAATTATTCTGAAAAGATTAAAAATAAAATTAAAATATGAGAACAACTAAAAAAGGAAAAACAATACCAAGAAGCTGATAAAATTCGTCAAGAATTAAAAGATTTGAATATTATTTAAAGGAGCAAAATTATGGCATTACAATATATTTATGGTTATCACCCTATTATTGCTGCATTATCAACATCATCATTAATAAAAATTAAAAAAGTTTTTTTAGTTCAAGATAAGTACCAAGAATTGAAAAAAGATTTAAAAAGTGTAAATATTCCTTATGAAATTATTAGTTTACAAGCAATGAATAATCTATTAGGTACTACTAAACATCAAAATATTGCTGCTAATGTTAAAGACTATCAATATTTTTCTTTTGATGAATTAATTAATATTGGTTCAACATCTAGATTTTTAAGAATTTTAATTTTAGATCGTATTTCTGATCCACATAATTTTGGTTCAATGTTAAGAATTGCAGCGGGTAATGACTTTGATGGTGTAATTGTTTTAAATCGTAATCAATCTGAAATAAACGGTGCAGTTGCAAAGGCTGCAGCCGGTGCTCTAAGTATTATTCCAATTTGTCAAGTTAATAACTTAACTTCCGCAATTAATAATTTACAAGAAAAATATAAATTTTGAATTTTGGCTGCTGCTAAAACAGCAAAAGCAATTGATTATTTTACTATTGATTGTAGTAGCAACTTAGCATTAATTATTGGTAATGAAGGTGAAGGGATAAGTCCAAAGTTATTAAAACATACAGATTATATTGTTCAAATACCAATAAGTCCAAAAATAGAATCATTTAATGCTAGCGTTGCTTGTGGTATTATTGCAAACTATATTTACGTTGAAACGTTAAAATTATCGTAAATTTTAAGAACCTATATTTTTTGATAATATTTAAATTTATGAAAAAATAAAATATTTTTTTTAAAAAGATACTTTTATATTTTAGGTGTAAATGTTTTTTCTTTATTTATTAGATTTGGTTTTGAAAATTTTCATTTTTTTCTTTTAAATTTTTGCATATATTTATTTGATCAATTAAATGGTTTTCTAATTCTTTACAATTGTTTTTAATATTTGTATAGTCAGAATTTATCTTATTTATTTTATTATTAATACATTTGTTTTTATCTTTAATTCAAAAAGTAAAAAAATTAATAAAAAATTTTTATATTTATTTATTTTACTTTTTTCTAATTGTTCTATTTTTATTGTTATTTTCTTTTCTAACATTTCTTCCAAAGTTCAAATTTTTGATCTTAGTTCTAAAATATTTGAAGAAAGTAATATTATTTTAGGAGTGTTATTATTTTCATTAGTTAATTTCTCTAATTCTTTATCTTTTTCTTCACTTATTTTTTTTAATTTTGATAACATTTTTTGTTCATTATAGAAGAAAAAAAATCGCTATTTTCAATATCTGTACTGTTATTACTTGGATAATGATTTTTTCTACGTTTAAATAAGTTTTTTAAAATATTTAAATACATCTGTCTCACGTTTTCCTCTCAAAAATAAAAAAACTCATTTACTTTTTATGAAAGTAATGAGTTAAAAACCTATTATTAAGTTTTATAAATATTATATATTATTATAAAATTTATTTGTTAAAGTAACTATTAACATAAAGTTGAAAATAACATAAGTAGTTTATTGTTCTTTAAATTAATCAAATATGTAATGTCAAAAAATTACAAAAGTAATTATTTTTATTTTTGAAAGGAAAATGTGAATAGTATGCAACTAGTAAATGAACTGTTAATTGAAACAGTTGAAGTTGGTGATTTGGAAGCACTTAAAGTTTTATTGGAAAATGGTGCTGATGTTAATTATGAAGATCAATATGGTAATACCTCCTTAATGTTGGCTGCTGAAAGTGGTTTTTTGGAAATAGTTAAAGTTTTACTGGAAAATGGTGCTGATGTTAATTATGAAAATAGATATGGTAATACGCCTTTAATGTTAGCTATTATAGGTGCTGATTTGGAGGTAGTTAAGGTTTTATTGGCAAGTGGTGCTGTGATGTTAATTATGAAAATCAAAATGGCATTAGACCTTTAATATTAGCTACTAGAAGGGGTAATTTTCAGATAGTTAAGATTTTATTGGAAAATGGTGCTGATGTTAATTATAAAGATTGAGATGGTAATACGTCTTTAATGTTAACTGTTCAATATGGTCATTTGGATATAGTTAAGATTTTATTGGAAAATGGTGCTGATGTTAATTATAAAGATTGAGATGGTAATACCTCTTTAATTTTAGCTGCTGAAAATGGAAGAATTGAAATTTTTAATATTTTATTATTATACAAAGCTCATGTTTATGATAAAAATCAAGGTGGTTTTACTGCTTTAACTTGCTCTATTAAAAATAAAGATTTAATAATAAAAACATTTAAAGAATTTCTAAAATTTAAAAATGAAATAATGATTTCTAAAGGAAATTGTTATGAAAAAATAATCTATATTATAAAGGGAGATGATGATAATTGATTAGAAAAAGAAGAATCAGTAATAGATTCATTAAAATATTTGCAAAATGAAATTAAAAAATTAAATGAAAAAAATAATTCAAATATTGAAAATTTTTGACAAAAAGAAGTTATTAATAGTTTAGTATTTGATGAACTAAATTATTCATTACTACATATAGCGGTAATAAATGATTGACAAAAATTAGTAACTTATTTAATTAACAAATGACCAATTGATATTGATTATAAAGATAACTCAGGAAATTCAGCATGAAATCACGCTTGTTTACTATTACAAAAAAAATTGCTTTGACAATTAAAAATTATGATCAGTTAACTATTGAAAATAAAATTATTTTAAAAGATTTTTTTAGTTTATCATCAAATTGAAATCGAAATCAAGAACAGGAAATTGACAAAGTGGCTAATGAAACTAGAAGAGAAATATTTAAGTATTACATACCACAAACAGAAGTAGAAATTGTTAAAGATAAGATAAATTGGGAGCGTACCGAAGATGTCGATAAATAAAAATTTTTAAAAATAACTCCTTTCTTTTTTAAACTATTAAATTAAAAAATAAATGACAAAAGACGAGAATAAAATTCTTGTCTTTTTTTGTAATTGTAAAATTTTAAAATTTTTAATAACCGTCTTTAGCACTATTATCAACACGTGTTAGGGAACTAAAAAAGTGAACTACAACACAGTTGTTAAAAATAGTAGCTAGCATGTGGACTTGCATGGATAAATAAAAAGTGGAGTGATACCTAATAAAATATACTAACCAGAAATGGTAATTCTTGGGGTGGGAGCGAATTGGAAACTAGTATATATAGACCCGGAGTGGGGACCAACTATTATTCTTTATTTAACCAACCTTGCCACTACCAAGTGAGCAAGTGTTGGTTTTATTTTTTATTTTTTTTTGAAAAATTTTTGGGCGAGAAAATAAATTTCAAACTTGTAAAAAAAATTGAGCGGGACCGGTTCAATTAAAATATTAATTTGCTAAACGCAAATTAAATAAATATTGAATCGAATGCCTCAATGTTTTTTAAAATTTCACAATTTATTTTTGAGCCCAGAATTGCTGGACTGAATAAAACAAATAGTAGTATTATTAATAATCTAAGAATAAAAATATATGTTCTTTATGCTAGAAGCAACAGAACATATTAGGAAAGGATTATTATGCAAATAGAATTTAAAAAAGAACAAATTGTTAAAGATAAACCACAATCTATTCTTATTGATTATGTTGAATATAAATTATCTCTTCCAAAATGAATGATTAAAAATAATTCTTTTATTGTTGATAACAGTTACACATATTGAGTTTTTAATTTAGAAAATATTAAAAAAGAATTAAGTGGTAATGAATTAATAAAGTTATTAGAACCATATATTAAAGACCAAAAAATAACTGTTAATAAACCAACTGCTCCAAAAGAATATTATCTTAATGATATAAAACTTGAACAATTAACATTTTATGAACAGCATAATAGTTGATTTATGGGTGAAATAACAGATAACAAAACTAAAATTACTAATCCTTGTTTTAAATATAACATTACGTGAGAAGAAAACAGAAAAGGTTTTAAAATAAATAATCCATATAAACATGATGATTTACCAATTAATTATATAGTTACTTCTTATAAGGAAATTTCAACTCATAATGAAAAAGTATTTTTGTTGAACATGTAAACAAAATAAATTAGATTATTTATTCTTTAATACTAATGATATAAAAACAAGAAAATATTTTTTAAGAGATAAAAATAGTAAAGCAATTTGTTATGACTGTATTTTAAATATTAGGTTAAGTAGGAGGTATAAATATGAATAAAGAAAAAATACTTGAATATCTTAAAGATGAATGAGAATGAAATAAAGAAATGAGAGACGATGAAAAAGTAACTAAACTTTGAAAAAGTTGTTTTAATGGAAGATTAAATCTTATATCTCAATTAAATCAAAAAATTAAAAATGGTGAATTTGATTAATAATGCAATATGACTTAATTATTGGGATTGACCCCGCTGGTATTGGTAATAATGGAATTGTTATATATTCAAATGAAACAAATAGGATTATTTATACAGAAACATTCAACACAACACATGTTTTTGAAAGTAAAAATCGTTATAAAAGAATATTATCAATAATCAAAGAACAATTTTTTGAAAACAAAATATTAGTTATTGTAGAAAATTTCTTTTTAAGTTCAAAACAATTATTAACTAATCCATTAGCAACTCCTAAAATTATTGGTTCATTAATGGTATTAGTACAAGATGTTTTCAACTGAGATTATCTAGAAAACCAACCAAAAAATAAAAATAAAATAACAAATTATAAAGGAAATATAAAATTAACAAAACATGAACAAGATGCATATAAACACATTCAATACTATTTAAGGAATTATAAAAATGAAAGATAAAGCCAATTATGTCAAATTAACAGTAAAACTAAGTAACACTATTGAAGCAAAATATTACGAAAAAAGTAATAAAGAATTATATTATAGTGTTCGTGGTCAATGAAATGGTTTAAACTATGTTACTTTAATTTTTAATAATCCAAAATTTTATAACCGATGTATTTTATTAAACAAAAACGATGAAATTATTGTAACTGGTCAAATTTTTAATACTTTAAACATTCCTAAAAATCGTGTATTTTGTTCAATTAATGTTAAATGATTTAAAAAATGAAAAGAGTAAAAAATGATATGATGAGAAATTTTATTAATAGCACCAATATTAATAACAAGTATAACACTAATAATATTTTTAATATTTATTATTAAAGAATTAAAAAATGAATATAAAGTATTAAAAATATTAAGTGAAATTGCTAATCAAATTGAAAATAAGGAGAATAAATAATGAAATGTTTTCTTTGCATGCATGGAGAAATATATTCTCCAAAAACCTTGTATAAAATAAAAAAATTGAAAAAAATAATTTACCAAGATAGAGATATTGATAGTGAAGATTTTAAGAAAAGATATGAATATCTTTTAAAAAAATTAGGTGATGGTGATAATCAAATTATTTGAATAAATTTATTAATAAAGCAAGAAAGAAATAATAGAAAGGAGAATAAATAATGAATAAAGAAGTATGTTGTGAAGATTGTTGTGTATGTGATAAAAAACATGATTTATTTACTTGTGAAAAAAACTGCTGAGAAAATGTATGTGAACATTGTTATCAAGGTGATAAAGAACATAGAAATAAAGTTGATGAAATTAATAAATCAAGACATAAAAATTGTATTAATAAAGAAAGATTTATGCAATATCTTAAAAACACATATCGCTTAAACGGATATTATGAAGAAGTTTATAAACCAATTAAAACCAGAATTAAAGACCGGTGATTTGATAATGACTAATTATTTACTTTCAATTGACCCAAGTATTAAAAATACTGGATTTACTTTATGAAAAAAAGTTTATTTACATGATAAATATGATTTTTGAAATTGAAAACCAATATTTGTTAAAAGTTATAATTTAAAAGAATATGATGGACAAAGAAAATTTTATTGAGATATAAAAGTTAATGATAATGAATTGGATTTAATTATTGAACGTGGTACTTTTAATTCAAAAAATGGTATTGGTTATGAAACTCAAGAACATTTACGTGGTTTTATTGCAGGACAATTTAATAAATTATTAACAAAAGATATGTTAATAAGTCCAAGTGAATGAAAGAAATGATATGAACGTTATGACCCACCTATTTTTTGATTAAGACCTTGAGATAAAGAACTAAGTATATATGTTGCTGAAGAAATTATTAAAGAAAATAATTGAAATATAAAAATATCAAATCATGATGAAGCAGATAGTTTATTAATTGGTTGATATTATTTAAATAAGGAGAATAAATAATGAATAAAGAAAAATTACTTAAATATATGAAAGATATAATTAAATGAACTAAAAAAATTAATTATACAAACTCTGATTTGGACAAAAATATTTTAAATTTATTAATTGAAAAAATAGAAAAAGGTGAATTTGATAATGACTAAATTAACAGATTTATTTGGTCAAGATAAAATAGAAATATTTTCACCAAATCCCAAAGATTTAACAGATAGTAATGATATAAAAGCAATTATTTTATGAAAATATCCTAATGTTATTGCTGAATATTTAGTTGTTTCTCAACTACATGCAAATACTGCTATTTTAGTTGGTGATAACGTTCACTATACAGGTTGAGTTGAAGTGTTTATTAAACCAAAAAATGAAGGAGTAAATGAAAATGCCAAATGACACGAATGTACAATCAAATAACTATACTTTATTAAAAATAATAAGAATTGGAATAAGTCCATTATCAGCAATGATTGGTACAAGTGCTTATTATGGTCAAATTATTGGTAATCCAGTATTAGGAAGTATTAATGCTTTATTATTTAGTAAAAAGTTAGGAATTGATATATGAAACTTAAATCAAATGCCAAGTACTAAAAAGAAAATATTAAATTCAAGTAAAAAAATATTATTAGGTTTAGGAACTATTGGTTTAATTAATTATGCAAAATTTACAAAAATCAATCCTAATCCTGAACCACCACCTTGATTAACAACTACTACCACAGAAACACCACCATGACCATTATTATTAACTAATGATAATAAACAACAAATGGATTGAGATACATATATTAGTTTAAGTACTTATGGTATATCAAATCTAATTGGTGGGTTAAGTGAATTAATACCTAATAGATTTGAAGTAATAAGAA
Organism: Spiroplasma endosymbiont of Tiphia femorata; assembly: GCF_964020225.1. Classification (NCBI taxonomy): domain Bacteria; kingdom Bacillati; phylum Mycoplasmatota; class Mollicutes; order Entomoplasmatales; family Spiroplasmataceae; genus Spiroplasma; species Spiroplasma endosymbiont of Tiphia femorata. The sequence goes on from NZ_OZ026544.1 coordinate 76,922, forward strand.
AAATATGTAATATGGCAACTAGTGGATGTCTAATTTCAAGTGGTGTAGCTATGGGTATAAATAATGATTTTAATAATGCTTATGCAGTACCAACAATAGTTGCTGGTGCAAGTGAAATTATACATAATTTATTACCTATGGAAACTACAAATCATAATCAAGAAATGCAAGAAACATCATTTACAAATGAAACAAGAAGATTAATTAATAGTGATGCTATTAGTAATAATAGTGGAAGTAGTGATGTTTTATATGAAAGATCAACTACATATGATAGTTTATAAAGGAGATGATAACTAATGAATAAAGAAAAATTGATTGAATATTATAACAATGAAATTCAGACATATAAAGAAAGAATGGAACAATTAAATAAAGAAATATCTTTATTGGTAACTATTATAAGTAATTCAAAATCAATGATTGAAAGAATTAATAATGGTCAATTTGACGAATAATTAAAAATAAATAATTGAAAGGAAATAATTGAAAATGAAAGAATTTTTACATGAATTAATTATTATTGGAACAAGTGTAGGAACATTAATTTGTAGAGAATTAATTGTTTGATTTAAAAGATTTATTACAACTCCAAAACATATTAGAAGAAATAATAAAGTGATGAAACATCAAAAAAAATTAGCAAAACTTAATGAAAAAATTAATGGAAAAGAAAATAAATAATAAAGGTGTGATTTAAATGTTAGAAAATGAAACTAATGTTGAACAAAATACTGAACCTTTAACTGAAAATAATAATTTACAACAAGAGCAAGAAATTAAGATTGTTGAATTAGAAAATAAGTTAAATAAACTTAATCAAGAAATTAAAGAAAAAGAAATAATTAATATATTTAAAAAATATCAAGTTAAAAAAGAATTTTATGAATTTTTAAAATTTAAAACAAGTAATATAGAAAATTCAAAAATTGAAGAAACTATTAAAAAAATGATTAAAGAACAACCACTATTTAAAGAACCAATTAATACAGGTGGTAAACAAGAAACAATATTAACAAATCAAGAAACTTCAATAAAAAGTAGTTTATTAGATTATAAAAAGAAAAATAATTTATAAAAGAAAGGAAAATTTAAAATGCCAAATCCAGTGCCATTTAAACAAAATTTAGATAATACTACAAAATTAGTAGAAACACCTGAATTTATAGAATTTTATAAACAATCAAATAGTCCATGAGCAAGTTTTTTTCCAATTGAAATGGTTAATTCTACAAAAATTGAATTTATAGTTAAAAAACCAAAAGACCCAACATTCAAAATACTTCATTGAAATGATAAAAGTAAAGGATTAGAAGTTGGTTATGTTGATACTGATAAAATTATTAAAGAAATTACAAAAGAAGCTAGTACAGGAGAAATGATTGGTGAAGTTGATTTATTTGCAGATAATGGGCAAAATTTACTAGAAAGTATGCAATATGAAGTTGCTAATGATTTAGCAGATTATTTAGCAAATAATGATACAAATACAATTGCTAAATCTGCCAAAAAAGTAATCATTACTGATACAACACCAGTAGGATATTTAAAATCAATGTTATCAGCATGAAATACTTTATTTCAATTAAGAAATAGTAATAATTGTAAATTTTTTATAACAAATAGTCTTTATGATACTTTAGTTTATTTAGCAGATAATAAAGGTTTAATTACTGATAATCAACTAGCACAACAATTAAGATTAAATGGAACAAATTTATATATTAAAGGTGTATTATGTCAAATTGTTATGGATGATTATATGACATTTAAAAATACTGAAAATAAAAATCAAATTATGAATTTTGTTTTAGCAACACCAAAAGCAATGAAAAGATATATGTTACAACAAACTAGTATATATGTTGAAGATATTAAAGATGGTAAAGTTCCAAAAAGATATTTAGTTGGTGGACAAGTAACAGGAGAATCTATTCCTTATATGTCAAACTCAGAAACAGAATCAAGATGAATGTTATGTGGTATTGTTAATAAAAAATATTTAAGTGAAGAAATTACAACATTAACAACTAATATTACTGCTGATACTACTAAAAAGAATAAATTATTAGATACAACAATTAAAAATACAACTGAACTAAATAATTTAAATCCAAATTTAACAACTCCAATTATTAATTATTTTAGTGATGCCCAAGGTCAAGTTGATGTAAGTAATCAAAACCAAAAAGCAGGAGATTTATATGTAGTAATCACTACTAATGACACTGATAAAAATTATCAAGGTTCAACAAATCCTATAAAAATAACTCTTAAATAAGGATAATTATTATGCCAATTGGTACAACTAGTACAGCAATACTTTTAAACATAAATAAACCAAAACATACTAGAACAAGTCAACAACAAGAACATAAAAGTTGATGATGAGAAATTTTAGAAATGATTGGTGTACAAGTAATAGCAGTAGCACTTGCTCCTTTTACTGGTGGATTAAGTGAAAGTTTAGCACTTGGTTTAGGTGCAAGTGATTTACTTGCTAGTATTAGTGCTGTTGGTGTAGAGTTTTTAACTGATTTTACTATTAATCAAGTTTATGATTATTTAAAAGGAAATGTTACACCATTAAATACTTTTTTTAATATATTACCTGCATTTGCTGGACTTAATAGAATTAGTCGTGGTTATCGTACAACTAAATTTATTAGTTTAGCAGAAAAAACTAAAACATTAGAACAAATTGGTATTAAAAAAGCAAAAAATTTACAAGAAATCATTAGTCAAGTAAGTGAAAAACAATTTTTAACAGATAAAATTATTGGAAATAAACGTTATTTATTTAATTATAACCATGCTCCAAATCGCGAAACAATAATACAAAATTTAGGTTTTGTTGCTGAAAGACAATATAAAAATAATTTTGCAAAATTAGAAGTACAAGAATTAAAAAATTATTTATTATTACAAAATGAATTAATAAAGTTAAGTCCACAGTTAACTCCTAAATTTAAAATTAAAGATATTGATAAAGCAAACAATTTTTTACAAAAATATAATACTGATTTAAAAGAAGTATTAAAAATGAACCAACATGACTGATTAAATTTAGTTCATACAATACATGCAGAAAATAGATATGGAAAATCTTTAATTTTAGATTTACAAAAAATTCGTGCTAATGCAATTAAATTTAATTTTAAAAATAGTTCAATTCATAAATTAGTATTAAAAGCAAATCAAACTTTTAAATATTTTGATATTAAATTTTATTTTAAAAAAGGTTTAAATAAATTTTGAAAAGATACTTCATATTTTGAAAAAATAAGAATAAATATTTATAAATTACAAGAGAAATTCGAAAAATTAGAAAAACAAGCATTTGAAAAAATTAATAAATTAAAAGAAAAAACAATTGATGTATTTACAAGTGCTGAAAAGAAAGCAATTAAACATGCACAATTAATTCCATTAAATTCACCAGTATTTATGGCTTGTAAAATTCAACCTTTATCATTAGATAAATGTGGAATTACTATTTATCATCGTAATCCTAAATATAAACCAATTGTAGTTATTGATAGTATTATCAAAGCAGAAACTTTTGTTATTCAAATACATCCATTTCATTGATATAGATGATATAGCGGTTGATATATTGGATATGGAGTTAGTCAAAATAAATGATTAAAAAGTATTGCTTTTGCTCCACCAGTTGTACAACAAATGATTAAAGATAGTTTTAAAATTTATAGGCAAATATTAAGGACAATTAGAACTTATCATAAAGTAGTTAATGTTATTAATAATCCTATTGATAATGTCAATAAATCATTTAAAAGGGTTGGTTTAAAATTCTCAGTTAATACTGTATTTGGTACTGGATTGTTAAGACATTTAGAAAAATTTGCATATAATCAAGTTGTAAAAAAAGGAAAGAAAAAATTACAAAAAGAAATTATACATATATCACATAGAAAAACTAAATCAAAAACCAAACGTTATAAAAAAGCATTTTTTAAGGAATGATAAAATATGATTAATAAACTTTGAACTGGTGTCAGTTTAGAAAATTATAATAACTGATATCCATTAACTGGAACAATTACAGAAACACCACGACAATATATAAATACATGACCAAATGTTGATGATTGATTTAAAACATTTGCTATTCGTGCTCAAAATGATATTAATGCTTATCTTGATTTTATTTTATCTAAATTTCCTTTTGATAGTTTTAAAGATGAATTAATTAAAGAAACTTTAAGAGATATGGTTTATGTTATGGTTGAACATTGAGTATTTAATCGTACACCAATTGAATTTAATGTTGATGCTACTATTCAATTTAATAATGGTAATCAATTTAGTGCAAGTAGTACTCCTACGATTAATATTTGAGATTTAGCACCTAGTAGAATGAAAATATGAGCAAGATTAACAGAATTAAAACAAATATTTTCAAATTATAATAATGATGAAATAGATGTTGAAAAAATTGACTTAAAAGCATTTTATACTAGAAACCAAGTTAATGAATTAATTCAAGAACAAAAAGAATTTACATTATCAAAGCAAATAAAATTATATGATGATACCATTAATGGTAATAAAAATGAAACATATAGGGGACCAGTTACAAATTTAATAAATAAAGGTTATGTTGCAACAGAATATGACTCAAAAACTGAAACTATGATTTTAGATTGACCTAATGAAATTGGAACATTACCACCTGATGTTTTACAAAACAATCCACAAATTGGTGATTATACACATGCACCAACTTGTGATTTTTCTGCTAAACAACAAAAACGAATTACTACAAATGAAAATGAAATTACCAAATTAAATAGTGAATTAATTAAAACAAACGAAAATATTAATGATGTTAAAAATAATTGATTTAATATTGAAACTAGTCCCTTATGAAAAAAAGTTGAAAATAATAATATAGAAATATTTAAATGATATTTTATTAAAATCAGTTATCAATATTCAACAGAAAATAACTTTATGAAATTTTATAAAGTAATTAAAATTTATTTAAATAATGTTTTTAATGAATTTGAATTGCTAAATGTTGATTCCATGACGTATAGTGAACAAATCCAAAATAAAAGAATTTTAAATACCGGAACGATTTACTATAACAATAAAAAGAAAGAATTTAGTGGTGGCGGTAATTCTTATCCTGAACGTGGAAAAATTAATTTAATTGGTGATATAGAAGAAATATATCAATATCAAGGAATAGATACACCAACTGAATTTATAGCAGAAGAAAATACTGAACATGATTATTATACAAAACTAGAAACAAATCAATTATTAGATAAAAAACAAGATAAGTTAATTGCTGGTGAAAATATTAAAATTGATGAAAATAATAAAATTAGTGCTACTTGCGGGAAAACTGATTTAACTGATTATTATAAAAAAGAAGAAGTAGATAAAAAATTAGACAATAAAATGGATAAAGACCAATTCAAATATGCTTTTTCTATAAATACTATTGGTACTGAAATTCCTAATTTAGAAACTACTGATAAAACTGTTGCTGGTGCTATTAATGAAATTATCAAAAAACAACCACAACCAATTCCAATTCCTCCAAGTAGTTCAATTTGAAAAGAAGTAGGAATAAGAGAAAAAAATAAATGAGATAATTGACAAATTACTTATGATTTTATAGTTAATAAAAGATATAAAGTTTATTATTCTTGAAATATATATAATAATGTTTTTGCAATTAAAGAATTTATTATAACTAATACAAAAATAGCAGGTGTACCAATAGAAGTTTTTAACAATAATACTAATGTCTTAGTTTTATCAGTACAACACTCAAAATTTATTACTATTTATTCTTTAAAAGGTAGCGATAAAGGTAATACATGAAAATTAGAAGAATTACAGGAATAAAATTATGATTTGAAAAATTATAAAAATTATTTTAAGTTTAATTGGAGTTTTATTATCTTCTGCTGTTGCTGGTTTAATTATATTTATTATAGTAAAAATTGTCTTAAAAATTAATCAAATATTTTAGAAAGGAGAAAAAAATGAAACCTTTTTGACCAAGAAAAGATAAAACAAATATTAATAATAATGAAGAAAAATCTAAATTAATTTTTTTAGAAAATAAAAGTACACACACTTCTATTTTAAGTTATTTTGGTTTTAATGATTTTAATCATGAGACTTATTTTACTGATTTTGTTGCTGAAAATAATGCTAATTTATATAATGCTCCATTGGATATTAATAATGAAACTATTAAACAATATTTAATTAAACAAGAATTTTATAGAAAGAATTGAAATTCTATTTTTAAATTAAGCAAATTAGGAATTAGTGGTTATTTAATTTATATTGCTAATGATGATTTATATTTTCAAGTAGTAGATATACAGCAAAGAATTTATGATATTACTGGTAAATTAATTCAATGTACTATTTTTTATGATAGTTATCAACAAAATGCACAAACAGTAAGATTATTTGAAGTTTATAAATTAAATAATGAACAAGTAACTATTAATCGTGCAATTTATAGTATTAGTGATAATAAAAAACAATTTCCTTTACCTTTTAAAGAATATAGTAATAATCCTAATTTAGAACAAGAACAAACATTAAATATTAATTATATTCCAATAGCAATTATGAGAAATAAAGCAAATGAGTTAGCAGATTGTAATAAAGTAATGGATAAAATTAAAGCATTAGATGTTATTTATGAACAAATTGTTTTAGATACTATTTTAAATTCACCAAAGTTTATTTTTGACCAAACTTATGGTAATGCTAAATCTACAATGGATGAAGCCGTAAGAACATTAGTTACTAACAACTATATTTGAAAAACTACTGGTGATAATAATGAAAAAAGTGAAAATATTAATATGACAAGTAGTAATTTTAAAGGTAAAAATTTAACTGATATATATGATTGAAATATTAATGAAATATTTAAACGTTGTGGTATTCATATACCAAGTCAAAAGAAATCAGCACAACAATCGGTTCCCGAAAGTACAGCGGTAAATATTTCAACTATTAATTATATTGAACAAAAATTATGACAATTTAATATTGATATTCTTAAATTTATTCAAATATTAGTACGTTTAGATAAAGATTTATTAAATAGTAAAACATTTAATATTAATGATGAACAAGAAATTAATAACTTAACAGTTAAATTAAAATTATTTAATCCAGAAAATAACCAATTAATAGGAGAAAACAATGGAAAACAACAACAAACCACAAACGAAGTTTCCACAGAAACAAACTAAACTTAATCAAGCAGAAATAGAAAATGATTATTTAATTGATAATATTCCTTATGATTTTACTAATATGATGAGTGCTACTAGTGACCCTGATATTAATAGAGCATACGATGAATTTAAAAAAAGAAAAATTTATATTTATGAAATTGAACGTTTATTTAAAAATAATGAAAATAATAGTTTAAGATTTTCAGCAAATACTATTAAAATAGGTTTTATTGATATTGATAAAGTATTAAAAACTACTGCTGTTGAAACATCTGATTTTACTATGCAATTAAATCAAAGAGCAAGTACTAATATTAATGACAATACAATTGAATATAGTATGACTGATATTAAAAATTTAATATTTCAAGAAATAAATTTATTAAATCAATTTAAGTTATATGCAGTTAGTATAAATGAACCATTAACTGAAAATAATATTGATAATTTATATATTATTAATAATTATTCAGAACCTTATCAAAATCCAAAAACTAGAAGTACTAAAAGTATTACTATTATTAAAATTAAAGACTTTAAAACAAGAGATGGTTATCCAATTATTATTAAATTACAAAAACCACTAGATAAAGACACCAAAGTTATTGGTTTAAAAATTAAAGCACCTAGAAGCATGATTTTTGGCAATATAAAGGTACTTGGTGAAGTCGACAATATGGAGGTATACACAAAGTTATTTGTCAAAGATAAGATAGCATTTCCGCTATTATCAATGCCTATTGAAACTCAACCAAAAGTTAGAATATTACAACAATGATTTAGTGAACAAATATTACCTTGAAATTTAGCAAAACAATTTATAGGACAAGAAAAATCAGTTTTAGATTTAATTGCTATTGGTGGTGGTAGAGAAACAAGAAAAGAAATTATTAATAATGCAAGAGTAACTAATGCTAAAATTGGTTATGATGTTTCTAAAAATTCAAAAGTATGACCATTATCTGATGAACTAGAATTAAAAGATAAAAAATTAGAGTCATGATTTTTAGTAAGTGACTATAATTTATTTATTTCTACAACAAATAAATTTCATGATGTTGAACTAGAAATAAAAGATAGACCACCAATTGATAGTTTACAAAAAGTATTATTAGATATGTTAACTTATACATATACTTATAATAGAAACTTTGATGGTGCATCATTAAGTAATGTTTTAAAAGAAATGAATGATTTAGATAAAATTCGTGCTAAGTTTGAAGGACAAAAACCAAATGAAGTTATTACTAATTTATTTAAACAATGAGAATTAGATTATCCTAACTATACAAATTTACCACAAGTTAAAATATTAAAACAAATAGTTATAATGCTATCAAAAAATATTTATTCAACCATGTCTATTAATAACGGTTTAAATGATGACTATAAATTATTATTACCTTATTATTTTGAATTAAAATCAAATCCTATACATTCTACACCTGATAAGATTTGAGAATTTAAAGATATAAAAGTAGTATTAAAATCTGCATATTTTGATTTTACAGATATCAATAACATTAAACTAAAAAACAATGACATTAGTCAAAATGAATTATTGAAATTAGATGATAATCAATTTAACTGACTATCCATAACTAATGAATTAGAAAGCAATAATATACCATCATTAATTCCGGCAGATTGAACATTAGGTAATGGTGAATATGGAAAATATTTTACAAGATTAATTATTAATAAAAATAAAACCGAAAATGCTTTAAATTTATATGGTTCAAATAAATCACAATTATTTTCTAAATTAGAATTTTATAAAGAAGTTTTACAAATTGACAATAATAGTGAATTTGAATTACAAATTGAAAATCCAATTAATAACTTAAATCGAATTGAAGTTAGCGGACTATTTGGTGCTGGTAATTATGATTTAATTTTAGTAACAAATAAACAAGAAATAAATTTAAATAATATTAATTTATTTGATAAATATAATGAAAATATTTCTTATATAAATTTAGAAATTTAATTATCAAAATATCCATCTGGATAAATACCATCTCATTTTACTGCATCATCAGTTAATTTATTTGATGCTCAGTAAAGAGTAATTTTATGTTTATTACTTACTGGTCTTGCTCAAATAGTTGCCCCCCCAGTGTGCTTCATGGTCGTAATCATAAAAATATGTTAATTGATTATTTTTATTATATGAAACTATTCCTAAGATTAAACCGGTAACACCAGTTATTACAGCAAATGATAATGATATTTTTTGAAAATTTGTTTTTATTCATGTTTTCATAATAAATATCTCCTTTTTTCCTTGATTTTACTTTTAAATTGTACTATTTTTGATTATTTTTACAAGTATGCTTTTAAAAGCAAAATAACGCCTAAATTAAAGGTGTTTATTTTTTGATACGTATACTATTAATTGTATTGCACTTATTTATTATATTGCAAATGTGAAGATACTTTTTTTTACAGTAGCATTATTTTTACCCCTAATTACATTTTTATATGGATATAATGCATAAAATAATGCATCATAAGGGTCTTGATACATATTTTTGTCAGGAATGTTAGTTTTGGTTTGGTCATAACGTAATTCTTCTAAACATTGAGTTGTTTTTGGTAAATCATCTTTATTTGCATAAAAGTTTCCATAACTCATAATATTTCTCATTCAAACTACTCTATTAGTTAATCCGGCTTCTTGATTTAAATTTGAAGCATGTTTAATAGCGGTTTGTGTTATTAAAATAGTATTGTGTTCATCAATTAATTTTTGATTTAATCAATCCATTGCTGTTCTTGCTTTATCATCATAAAAATAAATTGCTTGTTCAAAATTTTCAAAATTATCCATTAATCCTAAAATTTCATTAACATAAGCATTAATTTTTTCATTTTCATTTATAAAATCATTTGGAGTAACTACTAATTCACAAATAATATAAGCATCATAATAACCAGTATTATTATATTCTTTAAAACCAACTACCATAAATACAGTATGGTCTTTTGGTCCCGTAGCTCAATCAATACCAACACTATAAAAATCAAATTTATACATTTCTTTTTCTTGATTATAAAATTGTTTTAAATCATATGATTGTCAATATTTTACTGTTTTTTGAAATGGGAAAATTGTTGCATCGCTATCTAAAAATTCAAAACCATAATAAACAGTATTATATTCATCTGGATTACTTTTTTCCATTTCTAATAATGTTCTTTGTTGAATGTCAGGTAATTTATTTCAAAATGGTTGAATAGTAAATCTTAAAACAAATAAACCTAAACCACTAAACATATCTTTATTTTCATAATAAACTTTACCAACTTTTTTAAGATTTTTCATGACTTCATCATTTAATGGTAAAAATGGTGTACAGTATTTTAAATAAAATGGATGATATTTATCATAAGGATTACATGTAAAAGTAATGAAAAAACTTTTATAAAAATAACGAGTAATCTTTTGTCCAAAGGTAGAACTATATATATTTTTATCAATAAATGTTCAACTTCACTCTTTAATAGGTTTATTTGATACTTTAATACGATTACTTCTAAACATAGAGTTTTGTAAACGTTCATATCGATATGTTAATTGTTTTTCAGTTAATGTTTCTTTTTCTTCTGCCATAATAATTTCATCTGTTCTTGAACCTAAAAAACTTGACCCACCTGCTTCTTTTCCAAAAATCTTATTACCATTAGCATAACCAATAAAGTCAATTTGTTGATTACTTGGAAAGATAATACATCCCCCATCCTTAGTAATTTTTCATTTAATGCCATGTGGATTATTAGGTAATAAATTAATATTATATGTATCTAATAAAACTTGACAAACATTCATTAAAGCACCAATTGTAGTTTCACTATGAGTATTTTCATATCTTCTTACTTCTTGAACACTACTATCTCTAAAATTACAACATATAAATAAATCAAATGCTAAACAGTTTCAAGTTTTTCTTGTTCCACGTGCTGTTGGAACAAAACGATAAAAACAATTAGTAGTAAAATATTCTGCTCATTCATCACCAACAAATTCTTTAAAAATATCTCAACTAAAACCATAATTATTATCACTAAAATTAAGATTATATTTTTTATTTAATTGTCCATAACTACTAATAAAAGCCATATTTACTCCTTATTTTTTAAAAAAAATTAAACTTAAATTATTAACAAACAAAAATTAGAAAGGAACATTAAAAATGTTTATATTACCATTCGCAAATCATTTTGATTGAGACAAACATGATTTTAATCAAGATGAATTAAGTTTAAAACAAACAGAAGAATTATTTGCAAAAATAGATGATTATTTATGAAGTATATGTGATAAATCTGAATATAAATCATATAGATTTAGACAACGAAAATTAAAAGCAAAAAAAGGTTTATTAACTTATAAACGACGTATTTGTACACATTATAACACAAAAACACAAAAAATGGAGTACGTATCATTATTAGATAATTATCTTGGTGTTAAAAAATATAGTAAACTTGCACCTAACGTTATTAAACAAATTTTAAAATATTTTGCTGATGGTAAAAAGTATCGTGATGTTTGTGATACTTTTATTGAAGATTTAATAAGTAATAGTACAGTTTGTAGAACATATCAAAAATTTGAATTACCAAAAGCAAATATTCCCAAAATACCATTACAACCAAATCAAAATTTATATGTAAATATTGATGATGGTCATCGAAAATTTAAGTTTAATGAAAAACACAATACTAAAAATTGTAAAAAATGTTCGATGAGATTAATAGTAATGTGTACTGGTAAAAAGAAAAATGGAAAATTAATTAATAAAAGAGCTGTATGTAAAATAAGAGTTTCAAAAACAGAAATTGGTGCTGAAAAAACCGCAAAATTAATAGAAAAATATGGTAATTTATTTTTTGAAAACTTTGACCAAGCAAATTTAATAGTTTGTGGAGATAGTGCAAAATGAATTAGAAAAACTGCTACAATTTTAAATGCTAAATTTATTTTAGATAAATTTCATGCTTTTCATGTTTTATTTCTTGGTATAATGGCAGGAAGAAGAAAAAATCAAATTGCTAAATTACACTATCAAAATGCAATAAATTTATTTGCCAAAGGTCAATATTATGAATTAATTGATTTTTTACAATTATTAACTTTACAATATAAAAAATTAAAAGTTGGTTATTTTATTAATGCAAAAGATGGTGTATTAAACCAAGCATTAGTTGAAAATATTGGTTGCTTTACTGAAACTAATATTAAACAAATTTTAAAGCATATGATTGGTGATAGAACTTATAACATTGATATGTATACAAAAATGGTTAATTTTAAATGTTATCAAATAAATACAATTATCCAGTTATTATAAATTAAAACTTAAATTTAAAAAATAAATAAAAATAAAATAAAACTTATTAAAGAAAACTTTAATAAGAATTTTTGAGTTATAAAAGTAAGTATTATTGTTGACTAATATTTTTGAAGTGTTAAGATTAACTTACAATTGCATATTGAAGTCTAAATTATTCTCGTCTAAACTTATAATTTAAAGACAAATTTGAATATTATTGACAACATCGGTATGCTCCCGATAAATTTGTTAGATTCATCATCAATAGTGACTAAAACAACTATTAAACGTGATTATGGATTAAATATGTAATATTAAGAATTTCAAAATTAAATACTAATACATCATAACTTTAAATAATTAGTTGATTAGTAATTCATAATTAGTTTGTTATTTGAAATATTTAGGAGGACTTAATTATGAATGATAATGAATTAATTTATTTGTATTGTATTGAAAACAATGAATTTGCTTTTAATTTTTTATATAAAAAATATGAATTGAAAAATGATTTTTTTTACGAAATATTATTAAAAAGTTTTTTGCTATTCCTTTGGAAACAAATGATTTAAAATCAACTTTTTATTTTATTTTATTAAAGGCAATTTTTAAATTTCAAGAAAGAAAAAACAAGTCATTTCAAAATTTTTTATATTATGAAGTAAAATGAGGAGTATTTACTTATGTTAAAAGTTTTTTAAATAATAATCATAAAATTATTAATTGTGCCTTAAAATATAATGATTATTTATATCAAAAAAATGATTGTGAATATACTTCATTTTTGGAAGAAGTTATTAGTATTACAAATTTTACTACTAATGAAAATGAAGTTTTAAGATTAAAGCGAAGAGGATATAATGTTCATCAAATTATGAAAAAATTAAATTTAAGCTATAAGCAAGTTGATAATGCTTGAACACGAGTAAAGTTAAAATTAAAAAATAGTTACAAAAAATATATTTAATAAAAAATTACTATGATAGAATTAAGACAACAATAAAATTTATATTTTAATTTTATTTTTTTAATTTTAAAAATTAATTTATAAGTTTTATTGTTATATTATTATTTATATAATTTAGCTGTTGCTTTGTAGTGATTTTTTAATCATTATAAAGTTTTTTTATGTTTTATTATCGATTTTTGGTGGAGGAAATAATGTATAAAATTGGTATTAATCAAAATGAAAAATCAAATTATAAGCAAAAACCTAATGTTAAGCAAGAAAAAAAACATTGGTTTAAAATTTTTTCTTTGTTATTTGTTGTTGTTGTTTTAATTATTACTACTATGATTTTAATAATTGCAAATAATCAATGAAATAGTGCCATAAATACTAATAATTCCAACAACTGAAATCCTAATCAAGATAAAAATTGAGAAGATTATTATAAGAATAATTGTCCAACAAATAAAAAATATAATTTGATAGATTACAAGGATAAATTAAATAATATTAGTTTAATATCTACTGATAAAAAACTAAAAATTTTTTATCTTAGTGATTTATTAAAAAAGATTGATAATGTGTTACAAACAAATAAAATAGATATTCCTAATAATTTTTTTCTACATTTACCAGTAAATCCAGCTATTAATATTAAAATTAATGATGAAAATGCACTTAAAAATAATTTTTCAATAAAAATACCATCTTATAAAGAAAAAATAAAACAATTTAAAATTGAAATGAGTGTTAATCAATTTGGTAGTAATTATGGTTTGCTTCCTTGTGACTTAAATTTCAATTTTAGTGTTGAAAATGATGTTATTCCAGAAAAATTTAATATTTTTGATTTAGACAATAGAATTACAATTCCATCACAAACAATAGTAATGTCAGATGCTACAAAAGGAACTAAAAATGAAATAGAATCTCAAGTCAATAAAATTATTGAAGAGAAATTTTTAGAAGAAATTAATAAAGAAAAATCATTATCAGATAAAGTAACAAAAAGTGATTTTGTTATTAATTATGATTCAATAAAAAAATTTGATAATTATATGATAAAAAAGAAAATAACAGTTGTTATTTGTGCTATAAATAGTAGTGAAATTATTAAAGGTCAATTAAATATTAATTTTAATGTTCAAGGTAGTTGAACAAAAAAATCATTATCTGTTATTAAAACAGTATTGGAAAATGATGAAAGTGTAATTAATCAATTAATAACTATTGAAGATAATACTAATGTTAGCAAAGTGGATATTGATAATCATATTGCTTTCCTTGTTAGTAAAAAAATAAATGAGTTTGGTAAGCAAAAATGACATCAAGATTTTAATGATCAAGATTATATTATTACTAGTAATGCGATTACTGGAAATTATCAAAAACCAAAATCTATAATAGTAACAATTGTTGGTAAAAATCAATTGCAAGATACTATCAAGTTTTCAATAAATATTCAATTTCAAAATAAAGAACCAAATGAAAAAACCTTTAAAAATAACAATTTTAATGTTAAAGATTTAAATTCTATTGATTTATATCCAAATGTTCTTCCTAGTGGTGTAATATATCCAATTACTTTTAAAGATAATTCTATTTCACTTATTTCACTATTATTTCAAGAAGCTATTAATGATATGAATAATTTTTCTCCTACTAATGACATTAATTTAGAAATGAATATAGGAATTAATATTGATGGCGATAACTATCAAATTCATTTTCAAGAGACAATTAATTTTGATATCATAAAAAAGATAAATAATATTGAACTTGTTAGTGTTTCTGAACAAAATGATAAATATCAGCACTTAAAAAACATTGGTATCATTATTAAATATGATGATGATAAAGAATATAAAATGCTTCATTCCTTGGATGTTAATATTAAAAATAATAATTTAACCTTTATTAATTTTAGTTCTATTGTTAAAATAACTTCACGACGTTAAATTAAAAACAAAGGTGATGAGTATGGATAAGCCACTAGCAACAATATTAAGACCAACTACTATTAATGATATAATTGGTCAAAGTCATTTGATAAATGATAAAAATGGAATTATTAATCGAATATTAAATCAGAAGTTTTTAACATCATTAATATTTTATGGTAATCCAGGAACAGGCAAAACCACTATTGCTCAAGCACTAGCTAATGATTTAAAATGTGAATTTGGATTATTTAATGCTGCCATTGATAAAAAAGAAAATTTAGAAAAATTAATTAAAATAGCACAAAATACTAAACCTTATATAATTATAATTGAAGAAATACAACGCATGAATCGTGATCGTCAAGATTTATTATTACAATATTTAGAACATGGCAATTTTATTTTAATGGCTTGTACTACTGAAAATCCTTATTTTGTAATTAATCCAGCTTTACGAAGTAGATGTCTATTATTAGAATTAAAGCCAATTAGTAATGAAGAAATGTTATTAGGCTTAAAAAAATAATTACTAATAATTCATTTTTTAATTTTAATATTAGTGATGAAATTTTGGAAAAAATCTGTAATTTAGCAACCGGTGATTTACGAATAGCAATTAATATTTTAGAAATATTAATAAAATTATATCCTAATGAAATCATAACTATTGATATTATTAATGCTATTATGCCTAAAGCAAGTAATTGAAATGCTAAAGAGGGAAATGAACATCATGATTTAAAGTCAGCATTACAAAAATCAATTAGAGGCAGTGATGTTAATGCTGCTTTGCATTATTTAGCAAGGTTATTAGCAACTGGTGATTATGAAGCTTTATTAAGAAGAATGTTGATTATTGTTTACGAAGATATTGGACTTGCTAATCCTGCTTTAGCAATTAGAGTAAAAACTGCTATTGATACTTTTCGTCAAATTGGTATGCCCGAAGGTATAATTCCACTTGGTTTAGTAGTTATTGAAATGGCACTTAGTGAGAAATCAAATAGTGCTAATTTGGCAGTACAAAAAGCATATAGTGATGTTTTACAAGGAAAAGTATATCCAATTCCTGATTATTTGAAGCATAATTGATCTAAAACATTAAAAAAATCAGTAGGTAAAGGTAAATTATATAAATTTCCACATGATTATGCTAATGATTATGTACAACAACAGTATTTACCAACAAAGTTAAAAGATATGAAATATTATCAACCAAAACTTCATAACATTTATGAAAAAAAATTAAATGAAATTTATAATAGATTTACTAAAAAATAAAATTCTGAGGTGCAAAATAGAATGTTAAAAAATAAACATTTATGGTTGGGACTTAGTTTAACATTAGCAACAACTAATATTGTTGCTAACACTAGTATTACTAATAATTTAACAAGTATTAATAAATTAAAACAAGAAAATAAAAATAAAACTGAAATTACTGAAGTGGTTACTAATACTACGTATGGTAATTTAAGTAATAGTACTATTTTAAATAGTCAAGATAAAGATGGAATATATCATCTTTTTGATATTAAAAGTATTATTGATAATCCAAATTTAGAACCTTATGTAAAAGAAATTTATATTGATAATTTTAAATTAACTTATAACCCTGAAAAGATAAATAAAGATGTTATTAATGAGTTTGATAAAGAAATTGCTGCTATTAATTATAAAGAGGAACAATTAACAAGTACTAATGATTTGCAAATTTTTCAAAAACAAAACTTGAGCAAAATATCAACAACAGCTTATATTTCAAATAAAAAGTCTAAAAGTAATTTTACTTTTATTCAATTTGGTGGTGCTAATACTCATATATCATTAACCGGAACAAAAGGTATTGTTGATGTAATTAAGAACTATGATAATTTAAGTGAAACATTGGGATTATATTATATTGCTCAGTCTCATTTAAAAAATAGTAGGGGAATTTGTCTTGACTTTGTTAAACAATTTATTACTAAAAGTAGTTTAAAAAATAATGAAAGCATTGCAGAAAAAATTGCTGAAAATATTTTCAATAATATGATTGATAGTCCAAATTTAGAATCTGTTATTAATAATTTTTCAATTGAAAATAATAGTAAAAAAATAAGTATTAGATATTTAGTTGACAGTACTGGTAACATTATTAGCGTTGGATATTTACAATATGATAGCAAAAATTTGGATACTAATAATAATTTAACATTAAGTCATAGTTTTCCAAAAGATGGAGGAAAACTAATAGATTATAATTCAGAAATAACTACGCTTTTAAAATGAAGTGATTATGCTGATTCATGAAATAATTTTATATTTTTATATCCAACAATTTTTGCTAATTCGACAGACAGCATAACTTATAGTGTTATGAATAATACAACAACAATTAAAAGTAATGAACTAAACTTTAATACCAAAAAAATTCAAGACAAAGATAATCAATTACCAGTTTGACGAGTAGTAAATCAGCTACCTGCAGGTCATAAATCACAAGGATTAGTTATTTATATATTTATGTGACATGATGAAAACACTATATATCAACAACTTAGAAGTAGTTCTATATCTCGTGCTTTTGATATTGGGCCATCTTTCTCAATAAATATTAGTAGATGAACAATTAGTAACATTATTAATGAATAATTATGTATCATTTTATCAATAAAATTAAAAATTTAATTTAAAACTACTTTAACTATGAAAGGAATAAATAAAATGAAAATAAATAAAGAAGAAACATGAACAGAAGTACAATGAGCGTTGAATAATCTTCATGGTCCAATTAGAGCAGGAGCATTAAGTGCACAAAATTGAAGTAATACGACAACAGGAGTTCTACTAACAATAGCAGGACTTAAGTCTGTTACTAGGGATAGTAATATTGAAAAACGTTACCAATTAATTAAAAGTGGAGTAGCTGATATGTTATATGCTGCATTTGGTGGTTGAGTTATTTGACAAGCATATAATTTAAATGAAACTGGTGGTAGTACAACTACCGAACCAAATTTACCTACTTTTCCTACTTTACCACCAAATGATGAAAGACTTTATTCTGAAATTGCTGAACAATTAACAGAAGATGCTGTAAGTAATGAATTAACTCCAGAAATGATTTCTATTGCATTAAATAAATTATTTACTGGTACAAATGGATTAGTTAAAGTGCTTAGTGGAATATCAGGTTTTGATTTATATAAAATTCAAAAAGTAACAAAAACTATTGAATACTTAAAATCACTTACTACTTTTGCAACTGCAGGCATTAACTTTACAAATGGTAATATTGTGGGAGGAAATTTAATGTCAATTTCAGCAATGATGGATGTTAGTCACACATATTTTTTTACAATGAGTAAATCTAATACTTCAAATAGTAAAGAGGAAATTATTATTAAAATTATTAATGAAAGAAAAGAACACATTACGAAAAGTTTTTCTTTATATAAAGGTATTTTAAGTAATAAAGATTTAAAGGAAATATATGAGTATTTAGAAAAAAATAATTGAGATAAGTTTGAAATGAGACATTCAGATAAAACAATTCCTAGTTTTGTTAAACCCGGAAAAATAAAAGATTGAAGACCAACATTGACAAAGTTTAAAGAATGAATAGATAATTATACTCCCGAAAATAAAAAGGTGGAATTAGTAACGGAGATTGAAGATAGTAGTCAACGAGAAAGAATAAAGTTAAAAATTTCTGATTATGAGTTTGAACCGGAATTTGTTACAAATGCAAATAATGATATGCCAGAAGTTATCATAGAACCCAATGAAAGACAACCACTTTTAGGAAGTATTAATGGTTAATTAAAATTAGTTTTTATATTATAATGTTTTTTTAAAAAAACATTATTTTTTATTTATTATTTTATTTTTTCTTGTACAATTATTTTAGAAATGATGAATTTTAAAGAAAGATTAAAAATTTAACTTTGTTTTTAAAATAAAAATATTTTAAAATTGACACTTATTTTAAATAATAATATAATTAAAAATGGTTAAATTTTCTAGGTGAATTTAATGAACGAAAAAATAATTTTAATTTGTACTGTATGTTTAAATCGTAATTATCATACATACAAAAATAAGATTAAATATAAAGAGCGTATGGAACTAAAAAAATATTGTGAACATTGTCAAAAACATACTTTACATAAGGAATCACGTTAGGAGAAATTTTCATGAGTGCAGAAGACAAATCAAAAGAAAAACCAAAAGTTAATCCTGAAAAATTGGCTCTTTTAAAAAGTAAATTTAATATTTTACGTAAAATTAAACCTTTAAGAACAAAAAGAACTTCTGAAGGAAAACCAAGTTTTGATCCACGAACAGCCGATAAAAATAAAAAGGTTAATATTAGCGAAATTTGAGAAAAAGAACGTAAAAATCGTACGCCTGAAGAACGTTTTTATTATAAAAAAGAAGCGAGAACTTATCATAAATATTTTTTCTTATACTTATCAAGAGAAATTAGAAGAACTCGTTGAACACCAAGAAAACAATTAAATAATAAATTTATTACAACAGTATTATTTATTGCTGTCTTAGCACTATTCTTTTATGGAATTGAGCAGTTATTACTATTTGTATTACCTTTATTAAAAATAATGTAAAAAATGGAGATGCCAAAAAATGAGCGAAAGAATAAAAAAAGAAACCCCTTTAGTGAAAACTACATCATTAGAAGAAACACATAAACATCGAATTGAGCAAGCACAATGATATATTGTTAATTGTAACAAAGGTCATGAAGATAAAGTTGCTGCTGATTTGAAAAATAAAATTGAAAAAAAATTAAATTTAAAAGATAATATTTTTCAAGTTAGAGTTGTTAAAGAAGCAATACCAGATAAAGATAAAAAAATAACTGAAAAAAATATTTTTCCGGGTTATATTTTTGTTCATATGATTTTAACCGAAGATACTTGATATGATATTCGTAATACAACAGGAATTAATGGTTTTATTGGTTCTAGTGGTAAAGGTGTACCACCAACTCCACTTTCTACTAAAGAAGTTAATGAAATGTTATATCGTAATTCTAAAAATTCATCACAACCTAAAGTTAAAGAGACAAAAAAAATTATTCGTGATTTTGAGTTAAATGATTTTGTTCATATTACTTCTGGTGCTTTACAAAGCCGAGAAGGACAAGTTATTAAATTAAATGAAGATAAGGGTGTTGCAACAGTTTCTGTTGATATGTTTGGTCGTCAAACCGAAATTAAAGTAGAATATGATAGTTGTAAAAAAATTAAAGTTTAGTTTAAACTATTTAATTTTTATGTAAAATAAAATTAAAATATAT
Organism: Spiroplasma endosymbiont of Tiphia femorata; assembly: GCF_964020225.1. Taxonomy (NCBI): domain Bacteria; kingdom Bacillati; phylum Mycoplasmatota; class Mollicutes; order Entomoplasmatales; family Spiroplasmataceae; genus Spiroplasma; species Spiroplasma endosymbiont of Tiphia femorata. The sequence goes on from NZ_OZ026544.1 coordinate 97,708, forward strand.
TTGACTACTAATTATAATGATGTTATTATTTGTAAAGTACTATTTATATATATAAATAGACTTTAATTATGTTTAAACTTGTGGAAGATTTATTCGTTTGGACCACAGTGAGAATCCATTTAGGAGGAGTTGCTCATGGCAGATAAAAAAAATATTAATCGTGAAGGTATTATTCAATTACCAGCTGGTAGTGCCAAACCAGGTGCTAGTTTAGCATCATTCGGTATTGATATGCCACGTTTTTGTAGAGAATTTAACGATAAAACCAAAGATCAAAAAGATGATGTTAATCCGGTTCCAATTCCAGTTTTTATTACATCATATAAAGATAAAACTTTCGACTTTAAAATAAAAACTGCACCAACAACATTTCTTTTAAAAAGAGCATTGAAACTTGCAAAAGGTTCATCAAATGCTAAATTAACAAAAGTAGGAACACTTACTATTGCTCAAATTACAGAAATTGCTCAAATTAAATTACCTGATTTAAATGCTTATTCTTTAGAAGATGCAATTAAAATTGTTGCAGGAACAGCCAAGAATATGGGCATTACTGTTGAAGATGGAAAGCAAGGTGTTTAATATGAATAGAAGTAAAAGATATCTTGCAGTTGCAAAATTAGTTGATAACACTAAAGTTTATCCAATTGATCGTGCTTTAGAATTAGCTAAACAAACTTCATCATTAAAATTTGATGCAACAGTTGAAGCAGCATTTCGTTTAAATGTTGATCCAAGACATGCTGATCAAATGTTACGTGGTTCTATTGTTTTACCAGCAGGGACTGGAAAAACACAACGTGTTTTAGTGATAACTACTACTAAACAAAAAGAGGCAATGGAAAGTCAAGCTGATTTTGTTGGTGGTAAGGAAATGATTGAAAAAATTCAAAAAGGTTGATTTGATTTTGATGTTATTATTGCAACACCCGAAATGATGGGTGAATTAGGAAAAATTGGTAGAGTATTAGGACCAAAAGGATTAATGCCTACAGCAAAACTAGGAACAGTAACAATGGATGTTCAAAAAGCAATAGCTGATATTCGTAAAGGTAAAGTTGAATATCGTGTTGATAAACAAGGTAATATTCATGTTATTCTTGGTAAAGTGTCATTTGCACAAGAAGGGTTAAAAGATAATTATTTAGCAATTCTTAACACTTTAAGAAAAGTTAAGCCTGCAGCAGTTAAGGGCGCTTATATTAAAAATATAAGTATTACTACGGCAATGGGCCCTGGTATTAAAGTATTAATTGAAGAATAATATAATAATATAGAAAAATCATTAGTAAAAGTACTAATGATTTTTTTATGTTTTTATTCATATTTTTTTTATTATTTAAAAAAATTTTACGCTATAATTTATTTATTGTGATAATACCAATTAATACATTATTTTGGTAAAACAATAAAATAATTAGGTAGTAAAGGAGAAACCTTAATGAAAAATCTTATAAATCTTTTTAAGAAACAAAATTGAGGAATAAAAATTGGCTTTGCCTCACTGGTAATTAGTTTGCTTTGTTTAGCATTAGGACTAATTTTAATTGCAACAGCCAATTTTAAAGCCCCAAGTGGAGGAAGTTCACAATATGCTGGAAATGGCTTTCATGCTATTTCTATATGAGGACTTGATAGTTTTTTAAGCAAAGCTGGCTATGATCAAATGTGAACAGATGCTACTAGTGATAAGCTTTTAACTTATCCTCTTGCGCAAGTAGTTGTCGGAATTGTATTTACAGTAATTTTAACTGCTATCTTTCTTGGTGTTAGTGTTTTATCTTTAATATTTGGTTATTTTAAACGTTGATTATATTCTTAGTGTTTAGTAAGTGTTAAATATGGATAAAAATGTAGAATATAAAAAAGTTACATCTTGGGATTGAAAGCAAAAACTAGGATTATTCTTATGCATTTTAACTTTGTTTTTTCTAATAATTAGTTTAATATTATTTGGAACAGCTATTTTTAATGATCATTATAATAATTTTCTTGGTAACGGTTTTTGAAGTTTAAAACACTATGGTATTATTAATTTGTTTTATAATTGAGATCAACTAGATATAGAAGCGGCTAAAAATACTTATGTTTCTCATCCTTTTGAACAAGTTTATTTTGCAATTATTTTTTTAATTATTATTGTACCAATATGTTTTGTTCTTGGAGTTAGTTTATTAGTTAGAGGATGATGAAAGTCAAGAATTTAATATATAGTTACTTCATAAATTTATTTATAGTAAAATTTAATAATCATTATTTCATTAAAAAGGGTGTATTATGATGTTTAATTCTAAAAAAATAATTGTTTTTTTACTAATAAATATTGTGTGAGTAGTAGTTTGGATTATGATAACTATTAGTTACGATAGTTATCATGATCCAATTTTAAATTATGTACCACATAGTAACGATTATTTAACAAATGAACCAACTAATCAATTGGTTCCCAAAGCAAAAAAACCTAAACATGTAGTTATGGTGGGTGTTGATGGTATGGCCAGTTATGCATTAAAAAGTGGTTATAGTCCAAATATGAACTATTTAATGCATCATGGTGCGTATACACTGGAAGCACGTGATGTTTTACCAACTTCTTCTGCTGCAAATTGAGCAAGTGTTATGTTTGCTACAGATCCTATTAAGCATGGTGTTGTTGATCAAGATTTGTGGAATGTTCATCATACTGTTCATGCTGAAGTAAAAGCTGATCAAGTAAGTATTTTTAGTTCTATTATTGATAAGTATGGTCCTTCAAAAAAATTATTTGGTTATGCTAGTGAAGGTGAAATGATTGCTAATTTTCAACCCAAAGGCCAAGAAAATATAAAAACTTTAATTAGTAGTAATGGTAATTATTGTGCAACAGAAAATGATAAACAAACTTTTGAAAATACCAAAAACGTATTAAGTAATAAACCTTTATTTTCATTTTTTTATTATGTTAATCCTGATTTAGCAGGTCATTCACGTGAATGAAATAGTGAAGAATATTATCAAGCAATTAGTCAGACTGATAAATATATTGGAGGTATTATTGAAAATTTAAAAGATTTAGAAATGTGAGAAGATACCTTATTAATTATTAGTTCTGATCATGGAGGTGTTTCACAATATCATGGTCATTCTTCTGATGCTGAACAAAAAATTCCTTTGCTTTTTGCAGGAAATTGTATTCCAAAACACGGAATTATTCCAGATAAAATTAAAATTTATGATATTCCAGCTACTATTGTTTGATTATTAGATATTAATTCACCATCAATAATTTGAGATGGTCAGCCAATTTTAACACCTTTTTTTGATATGACAAATATGTATGATCATAGTGAGGAGTTTAAGTAATGGATATTATCAATTTTAAACAAATTAATTTTCGAAATAATGGCATTAGATTACTTATTGTGCTTGCTACTATTTTTATTGTTTGAAATAATGTACAAAATGTTACTTTAAATATTGGTGGTAGTTTACATGCTTTTAATGCTTATTTTTGTTCACCAATGTTATTTGTTATATTGATATCATTTGGTTTTTTAAGTGCCAATAATAATTTTAGTTGAAAAGAGTATAGTAAATTAATACTAGCTATTATGATTTTATCTTTAGTTACAAGTTTTATGTATTTAGATTTTTTTGCTTTTAAAGAAGGATATGTAACAACAGGTTATATGATAGGATTATGATTTAAATTATTATTTTTTGATTATGGTAAATGAATGATATGAATTATTATTGGTGGTAGTGCATTAGTAAAAGTTGTTACTAACCATTTTTCCTTAAGTAATAAAAGTTGAAATATTGTTAAAATAATAACTTTAGTTATTACTAGTATTTTATTAATAATAGTTTTAATAGTTAGTATTAACTTGCAACTTACTAGTAAGTTATATTGATATGATAACTTTAATTGAGATTTATTTTATGTATCATTTCGTGAGGGTGGATTTTTACAACTGATACCTGGGTTATTAGCTTTTTTAGTTGGTCTTAATTTTCAGTGATGAGTAAATTGAGAAAAGATAAAAGATAATGTGGTTTATTCATTACTTAGTTTTTCTTTATTTATTGTTATTATTAGTTGTCGAATGATATTTTATTTTCCTTTAATTTATTGAGATATTATGGAAATTTTGCAAGCTTTATTTTTATTTATTCCTTTTATTATGTTAAATATTAATTATAATAAAACTTTAGCCTTTTTATTTCATGGTACTACTTTTATTTTATTTTTCCATATTGCTTTTAATAAAATAATTAGTGTTGAATTTATGACGGGTTTATTATTGCGTTTAATATTTGGATTAAATGTTGCCAGAAGAGCAGTAGAATTTGTAAATAATAATTTTTTTGTTACTATAATTTACTCATTTGTTAAGATGTCAATTTTAATTTTCTTTTGTGCTTTTTTATCAAGACAATATGTAAAACTATTTAAATTTAAAGTATTTGCTATAGAAAAAAAGAAAGCAATTATTCATTAAATTATTATAATTAATCTTTTGCTCTTATAATAAAAATAATTATCATCTTTTAATTATTAACCATTTCCCTCATTTTATAATCAACCATCTTTATTTGAAAAATGATAAAATTTTACTAAAATTAGTGTTAAAAAGAGGGAGGATTAATTTATGAAAGCATTATTAACAACATTAGTAAGTTTAACAACTATTATTACACCAATTATCACAACAACTAATTTATCAGTTACTAGTGAATTAGATAATAAGATTAATTATCATCATAAAAATTTACAAATAATATCAAAATCATTATTTAGAACAACTAAAGAAAGCAATATCAAACTTACGCTTACACTAGAAGCAACTTATGGTGAAATTAATAAAGATATTTATAATACAGCAGATGTATTTAAACAACATCAACTAGCTGCTGGTTATCAAGTTAATTATTATAAAAATGATGGTGATAAAGATACTATTAATAACGATGGACAAGAACCAGGGGATGTTTATGTTATAATTACTGCCGATCACCATGATCCTTATTGAAAAGGTCAAACTAAATATTTGAGAATAACAATTCAAAAGGCCAATTTAGATAAGATTACTAATCTTACTGATTTATCTAATATTAAAGTTGATACTACTAAAAAATATCAAGAAATTGATTCAACTGTTTTTAATAGTGCTAAGCAATTTGAAAATAATAAGTTAGCGGCTGGTTTTACTGTTAATTATTTTAGTGATGAAGAAGGAAAAGTGGCAGCAGATGATGAAGAACAGGTTGCTGGTGATATTTGAGTTAAAATTACAGCAGATGTTAATGATCCTTATTGAACAGGAACAACAGCCATTTTGAAAGTAACTTTAACAGATAAGCGTTCTGATTTAAATACAATTAAGGATTTATCAGGAATGGATCCAATTATTGTTAATCCTAATTTAACATATCAACAAATTAATAAGAATGTTATTAATACTTCTAATCAATTAAAGAGTGATCCTTTAACTGGTAATTTCACAATTCAATATTTTAGTGATAAATTTGCTAAACATGTAATTAATAACTATTATCAACAAGTTGGTATGGTTTATGTTATTATTACTCCTGATTTTCATACAGGAACTAAGTGAAAAACTAATAAAATACCAATTGTTTTTTCAATTGAAAGTAATGATAGTTTTTAAATAAAAATAAATTAAAGAGATTATTTTTAAATATTTATTTATTATTAGGTTATAATGTAATTATATTTTTTATAAAAATTTATATTTTAATTTTTTTCTTCTAACATTTTTTAAAATACTAAACATGTTTTTTATTTGTGACAGCAATAGATATTTTAGTTATGAGCTTTTATAAAATATAATATTAATTAGATTAATTTTGTTAGAAAGGATAATATTATGGAAAAAGAAAATCTTGCTAAAGTTACTTTCAATAAAAGAACAGAAAGAAATTCAATAAACAAGTTGAAAAGACAAGCTATTTTTAACACGGCAAATCCATGAAAAGCAATCTTTATTATGGTCACACCACCTTTAATTGCTGTAATTATTTTTTCTACTTATCAAATTTTTGATAAATGAATTGCTACACAATGAGGTGGACAAAGTATTATTGATCGTTATAATAATTATCAAAATTCAGGAATAATGATAACTGCTGAACAAGCATTAAAAATTATTAATATTGCTACTACTTATGCTGCTGTTCCTTCTTCAATGATGGTTTCCTTTGCTTTAATGGTTGCTACTGGAACAGGTATTAAGTTTTCAATTGCATATGGTCAAAATAAACGAGAACAAATGTCAGAATATTTAGGAAATGGGTTTCTATTATCTTTTTTAGTTTCTATTGTTCTTATGATCATTATGTATTTTAGTTGTCAGAGTATTATTGAATTTCAAGCTGGAAGTGATGCTGGAAGTAATCCAGTAATTAGGGAAATAATAATTAAAGAAGCAGTTAGATTTTCACAAATTTTAATTCTTGCTACACCATTACTTTTTTTTGCTTATTTTTTAGTTTCATTGTTACGTAGTGAAGGAATGATGTTATGAACAATTTTAATTAATGTTGCAGCTTGTTTAGTAAATATATCTTTAGATTTTATTTTTGTTATTCCTGGTAAATTAGGAATGGAAGGTACTGCATATGCAACTATTATTGCTTGAGCAAGCATTAATTTATTTTCAATAGGTATTATTTGATATAGTGCCGATAATTTAAGATTTAAAGTAGCACACTTAAAACTTAAATGAGTAATAGTAACGGGCATTTTATTAATTGGTGCAACTTCTTTATTACAAAATATTGCCCAAAGTATTTTGGCAATGGTTACTACTAAAATTTTAAATACATTGCCACCTCCAGACTATCATGGTGGAGGAAGTACTGGTATTCCGGTTTTTGTTCAATTATATGGTGGTATTATGCCTTGGTTAATTTTAATTAATGCACCTATTATTGGAATTACGCAGGGAGCAAGAGCATTAATTGGTTATGTTTATGGTTCAAAGGACTTTAGTCGTGTTTGACAATTGATGTGACGTTTAACTTTATTACTTTTATTGTTGCTAATTGGTTCAGTATTATATTATTAGTAGTAATAGTAGGACAATATATGATGCATTTCTTTGGCGTAGATTTAGAAATGGCAAGATTCTTTAAAGTTTATATCATTATGCAGTTTGCTTTTTATCCATTAGCTACACTACATTATGTTGCTGTTATTTTCTATCAATCAATTAATCGTGGTAAATTGTCATTATTTGCTAGTTTACAACGAACAATTATAATGCCAATTGTTTGTTTAAGTTTAGGATATTATGTTGCACATGTTTCTCATAATGGTTTTTATTTTTATTTATTTCTTGGCTTTATTGATTTATTTGCTGCTTTTATATTATTACCATTATTAATTTATACATTTTTAAAATCTAAACCATTTATTCATACAATTAAAGATAAAAAAATGCAAATATCTAATTTATCAGAAAAAAAGTACTTAATAAAAATATAATAGATTAAGTAATTTATAAAAATATATCTTAATATTAATATATGAAGAAAATAAAAAATACTCATTTAAAACAGAGTATTTTTTTAATTATTTAAGATTAAAAAAGGTTGCTAATTTTACAAATTAAAAGGAATGAATATACAATCTATATTTGATTGAAGTCATTCCTAAAATAAAATATTTATTTACCTTCATTAACTCTCTTTTTTAATGCTTTACAAGAATTAAATTTAACTACTCGCTTTCTAGGAATAGCCATCGGTTCTGAATTTTGTGGATTTACTCCCGGTCGAGCTTTGCGGTATTTAATAGTAAAAGTTCCAAAGTTACGTAGTGTTACTTTTTCTCCTTTAATTAAAGCAGTAGCAATTTTATCTAAGATAAATTCTAACACTTCTTTGTATTCTTTTTCTGATAATTCTAATTTTTTTTGTACAGCTCGTGCTATCTGACTTTTTTGCATAAAATTTTCAACCCTTTCTTCACCAATTACCATAAGTATGCTATAAAAACATGCCTTAAATGATACTTATTATTATATAACATTTTTTAAAAAAACCTTATTTAATGAAAATCAAAGACTAGTAAAAAAATAAGATTTGAATATATAAATTTATATGTTAATTAACATGTGCAAAGCAAAAAATCTTTACATTAATTTTCTTGTATGTTAAAATTCAAAAAATAAGTAAATAACTATTTCGGAGGTACTAAGATATGCAAATGAAAAATTTATTAAGATTTATGGGTGCATTAGCCCTAACAACAGTAGCTACTACTTCAGTTGTAGCTTGTGGTGATCAAACTGCTAAGCAAGATATTAAAGATGTTAAAGTTGATGATCTTAAAACAGCAGTAGATAGTGAAAAAACTTTTGGTGATTTAAATACTAATAAAGAAATTACTGATGCAGTTGCAGCAGCGATTAAAAAAACAACTAAATTAGATGTTAGTGTAGGTACTGATTTTACTTTAACTAATGATAAGAAAAAAGAAGATAAACAAGTTGCTGGTGAAGTTAAATTTACAGTTACAGCACAAGGTGATAAAATTTCAGGAACATTTACATTTACAGATACTTTAACTGTTGCTAAGCAAGATATTAAAGATGTTAAAGTTGATGATCTTAAAACAGCAGTAGATAGTGAAAAAACTTTTGGTGATTTAAATACTAATAAAGAAATTACTGATGCAGTTGCAGCAGCGATTAAAAAAACAACTAAATTAGATGTTAGTGTAGGTACTGATTTTACTTTAACTAATGATAAGAAAAAAGAAGATAAACAAGTTGCTGGTGAAGTTAAATTTACAGTTACAGCACAAGGTGATAAAATTTCAGGAACATTTACATTTACAGATACTTTAACTGTTGCTAAGCAAGATATTAAAGATGTTAAAGTTGATGATCTTAAAACAGCAGTAGATAGTGAAAAAACTTTTGGTGATTTAAATACTAATAAAGAAATTACTGATGCAGTTGCAGCAGCGATTAAAAAAACAACTAAATTAGATGTTAGTGTAGGTACTGATTTTACTTTAACTAATGATAAGAAAAAAGAAGATAAACAAGTTGCTGGTGAAGTTAAATTTACAGTTACAGCACAAGGTGATAAAATTTCAGGAACATTTACATTTACAGATACTTTAACTGTTGCTAAGCAAGATATTAAAGATGTTAAAGTTGATGATCTTAAAACAGCAGTAGATAGTGAAAAAACTTTTGGTGATTTAAATACTAATAAAGAAATTACTGATGCAGTTGCAGCAGCGATTAAAAAAACAACTAAATTAGATGTTAGTGTAGGTACTGATTTTACTTTAACTAATGATAAGAAAAAAGAAGATAAACAAGTTGCTGGTGAAGTTAAATTTACAGTTACAGCACAAGGTGATAAAATTTCAGGAACATTTACATTTACAGATACTATTGAATAAATAATTAATATATATTAATTTAAAATGACATAATTTAAATTGTGTCATTTTTTTCTAATTATTTTTCAAAATTTATTTGACTATTACTATTAAAAACTGGTATTATACTTATTGGACTAAATTTTGATACACTAGGAATTGTGTATATAATTAATTATTTAAAATCATAAAGGAGGCTAACGATTAATGCCAACAATGAACCAACTATTACGTAAAGGACGTACAGATAAAAAATACAAATCTAAATCACCAGCGTTAAATGTTTCATATAATTCATTAACAAAAACAACTTCTTCAATTAGCAGTCCGCAAAAAAAAGGTGTAGCGCTTGTAGTTACTACAAGAACACCAAAAAAACCTAACTCAGCTTTAAGAAAAATTGTTCGTGCTCGTTTAACTAACGGTATGGAAGTTACTGCTTATATTTCTGGAGAAGGTCATAATTTGCAAGAACATGCTATTGTTGGAATCCGTGGTGGGAGAGTTAAAGACTTACCTGGAGTTAGATACCATGTTATTCGTGGGTATTCTGATACTGCCGGAGTAGTAAATCGTAATCAAGGTCGTTCTAAATACGGAACTAAAAAACCAAAAGATAAGAAATAAGGAGGTAAAACTAAATGCGTAAAAATCAAGCTATTAAAAGAGAATTAGTTGCTGATCCAATTTATGATTCAAAAATTGTTACTCAATTAATTAACGCCATTATGATTGATGGTAAAAAAAGTGTAGCTCAAAAAATTGTTTATAATTCTTTTAAAATTGTTGGAGAAAAAACCCAACAAGTACCATTAGAAGTATTTGAAAAGGCAATTGCTAATATTACACCACAATTAGAAATTAAAACTCGAAGAATTGGTGGCGCAAACTATCAAGTTCCTATTGAAGTTAGTGCTACTCGTAAGATAACTTTAGCAATTCGTTGATTAGTTTCTTATTCACAAGCAAGATATGGTAATAGTATGCAAGATAAACTTGCAGCTGAGATTATGGATGCTGCTACTGGTAATGGTTCATCAATTAAAAAACGTGATGAAATTCATCGTATGGCTGAAGCTAATAAAGCCTTTGCTCACTATAAATGATAATAAAGGAGAGAGAAAATGGCAGAAAAATCAGGTCGAGAATATTCACTAGCAAATACTAGAAATATTGGAATTATGGCTCATATTGATGCTGGTAAAACTACAACAACAGAAAGAGTTTTATACCATACTGGTAAAATTCATAAAATTGGTGAGGTACATGAAGGTGCCGCAACTATGGACTGAATGGAACAAGAACAAGAACGTGGTATTACTATTACTTCAGCTGCAACAACTGCTGTTTGAAGAAATAATCGAATAAATATTATTGATACTCCGGGTCACGTTGATTTTACTGTTGAAGTTGAACGCTCATTAAGAGTTTTAGACGGAGCAGTTGCTGTATTAGACGCGCAAACTGGAGTTGAACCACAAACTGAAACTGTTTGAAATCAAGCAACTAGGTATAATGTACCAAGAATTGTTTTTGCAAATAAAATGGATAAAATTGGGGCTGACTTTGCTCATTCAATTCAAACATTAAAAGATCGTCTTGGTGCTAATGCTCATGCAATTCAATGACCAATTGGTGCAGAAGATGCTTTTGATGGAATTATTGATATAATTGAGATGAAAGCATACCATTTTGATGGTAAACCAAATGAGGATTATAAAGAAATTGCAATTCCTGAAGAACTTAAAGATGTTATTGCAAGTAGACGTGAGGAATTATTAGAAGCACTTTCTCACTTTGATGATGATTTCTTTATGAAATATGCTGAAAGAGAAGTAACGGTTGCTGAAATTAAGACAGTAATTCGTAAAGCAACAATTGCTGCTGAGTTTTTCCCAGTATTATGTGGTAGTGCCTTTAAAAATAAAGGTGTTAAATTAATGTTAGATGCAGTTATTGATTACTTGCCTTCACCATTAGATGTACCTGCAATTAAAGGAATATTACCTGTTTCATCAAAAGAAGTAGAACGTCATTCTAGTGATGAAGAACCTTTCTCAGCGTTGGCATTTAAAATCATGACTGACCCTTTTGTTGGAAGATTAACTTTTTTTAGAGTATATTCGGGAACATTAGAATCTGGTAGTTATGTATTAAACTCAACTAAAGAAAAAAAAGAGCGTGTTGGTCGAATTTTACAAATGCATGCCAATAGTCGTGCCGAAATTAAAAAGGTTTATGCTGGTGACATTGCTGCTATTGTTGGTTTAAAAGATACAACTACTGGTGATACATTATGTGATGAAAAACATGAAGTTATTTTAGAAAAAATGGTATTTCCAGAACCAGTTATTTCATTAGCGCTTGAACCAAAAACAAAAGCTGATCAAGAAAAAATGAGTTTAGGTTTACAAAAACTTGCAGAAGAAGATCCAACATTCCGTGTTTCATCAGACAAAGAAACAGGACAGACAATTATTTCAGGAATGGGAGAACTGCATTTAGACATCTTAACTGATCGTTTAAAACGTGAATTTAAAGTAGCAACTAACATTGGAAATCCACAAGTTGCTTATCGTGAAACAATTAAAGCAGTTTGTGAGCGCGCTGAGGGTAAATATATTCATCAATCAGGTGGTCGCGGCCAATATGGACATGTTATTATTAAATTTGAACCAAATCCAGATAAAGGATTTGAGTTTGTTGATAAAATTGTTGGTGGTAAAGTGCCACGTGAATACATTAAACCAGTACAAGAAGGATTAATTGAATCATTAGCTAATGGTTTAATTGCTGGATATCCAGTTATTGACGTTAAAGCAACATTATATGATGGTTCATTCCACCCTGTTGACTCTTCAGAACGTGCCTTTAATATTGCAGCTTCTAAATCTTTACAAGATAATAAAGATTTATTAAAACCAGTATTATTAGAACCAATTATGAATGTTGAAGTTATTATTCCAGATGAATATTATGGTTCTATTGTTGGTAAAATTTCTGGTAAAAGAGGTACTATTGAAGCAGATGAAATGCGTGGTAACAGTAAAGTTGTTAAAGCTAAAGTGCCTTTATCTGAAATGTTTGGTTATGCTACTGAATTACGTTCAATGACCCAAGGACGTGGAACATATACAATGTCTTTTTCACACTATGAAGAAGCACCAAAATCAGTTGCTGAAGCAGTTGCTGGTAAATATCAAAAAGGAAGAATTACTAAAAAATAAAATAATTTAATTGAAAGTATAATAACTTTACTTTAAAATTATCTTAGTGTTTAATTTAATTAAATAAAAATAAGTATTAATTATTTCCAAGGAGGAAACAAAAATGGCAGAAAAAGAAGTAAAAAAATCAAAGCCTGTATCAACAGGCCCAAAACAAAAATTTGAACGTACAAAACCGCACGTTAATGTTGGAACAATTGGTCACGTTGACCATGGAAAAACAACATTAACTGCTGCAATTACTAGTTATTGTTCAAAACATGAAGCAGATGGATATAAAGGTATGTTTAAGGACTATGCTTCTATTGATGCTGCTCCAGAAGAAAAAGCACGTGGTATTACTATTAATACAGCTCACGTTGAATATGAAACACCAACTCGTCACTATGCACACGTTGACTGTCCAGGTCACGCTGACTACATTAAAAATATGATTACAGGTGCAGCTCAAATGGATGGTTCAGTGTTAGTTGTTTCTGCAACTGATGGTCCAATGCCACAAACACGTGAACACATTCTATTGGCACGTCAAGTTGGAGTTAAAAAAATTGTTGTATTCTTAAATAAGTGTGATATGGAAAGTGTAGACGATGACGTATTAGAACTTGTTGAAATGGAAATTCGTGAATTATTAACTAAGTATGAATTTGAAGGTGATGATACACCAATTATTCGTGGTTCTGCAAGAGGAGCATTAGATGGTAAAAAAGAATGAGAAGAAAAAATTAAAGAATTATTAACAGCAATGGATGAATGAATTCCAACACCAAAAAGAGAAGTTGATAAACCAGTATTATTAGCTGTTGAAGATGTTTTCACTATTACTGGACGTGGAACAGTAGCTACTGGAAGAATTGAACGTGGAACTTTAAAAGTTAATGATGAAATTGATATTATTGGTATTAACAAAGGTCTTAAAAAAGTTGTTGTTACTGGTATTGAAATGTTCAGAAAATTATTAGATGAAGCACAAGCTGGTGATAACGTTGGAGTATTATTACGTGGAGTTAAACGTGAAGATATTCAACGTGGACAAGTTATTGCTAAACCAGGATCAGTTACTCCACATACTAAATTTAAAGGTGAAGTTTATATTCTAACTAAAGAAGAAGGTGGACGTCATACTTCATTTAATCCAGGATATCGACCACAATTTTATTTCCGTACAACTGATGTTACAGGAAGTATGGGAGACTTTATTAATAAAGGTGAAAAATCGGAATTAATTATGCCAGGTGATAACGTTACTATTACTGTTGAATTAATTCACCCAGTTGCCCTTGAGAAAGGTACTCAATTCTCAATCCGTGAAGGTGGAAGAACTGTTGGTGCTGGACAAGTTACTGAAGTTATTAAATAATCACATTAAATCAAAAATCTTTATTCTCAAAAGAGAATAAAGATTTTTAATTAAAAATATTTTAGTAGTAAAATTAATTTATAGAAAAGAGATGACAAATCAATGCCTTATGTTAAAGAGCTGGAAAGTCTAATTTTAAATCGTAAATCAATTCGTAATTATGATCCTAGTAAAATTATTAGTGATAGTAAAATTAATGATATTCTTAACTATGTGCGTCATACCCCATCTTCATATGGTTTAGAACCATGAAAAATTTTAGTTATTAGTAATTCTAAAATTAAAGCACAATTGCAACCAATCATAAATAATCAACAACAAGTTAGTACTTGTTCACATTTATTTATTTTATTAAGTTATAGTGGTGAAAATTTCAATACTAGTAATCAATGATTTGTTGATACTGTTATGAAAAGACGTAATTTAACAAAACCACAATACGAAATTTATAAATCAACATTTAATAATTTCTTTGATCATGACAAAAAAACACAAATAAATCATTGGGCACAATGTCAAACTTTTATTTTATTACAAAATCTTTTATTATTATTAACTGCTCATGAAATTGATAATGTTGTATTAGGTGGTTTTAATGAACAACAATTATTAACTTACTTAGAATCAAATAAGATTATTGAACCTAATAAGTATCATGTTACAATTTTAGTGTCTGCTGGTTATGGTTATCCATCAAAAACTAAAATTATTAAAAACGAAGTTAGTGAAATCAGTACGCTTATCAAATAAATGTATTAGAAAAGGTATTGCAATGGAAAAATTAAAAATAAATAACTTAGATATTGAATTAAATATTAATGTTATTGGTAAATTTTTAGATAAGATTGAATATCCAATTCTTATTTTTGATTTTGAGACTTTTCGTAATTTATTACATAAAAAAAAGAACAATTCGTATGCTCATGATTTTGAAAAAATTTTTTCAATTGCATTATTAATTATTAATAAAAAAGAAGATTTAAGTGTTAGTAATTTACAAAATAAAAAGTTACATTTGTTCGTTAAAACTGTTATTCCACAACCAAATATTTTAAATGAAGATTTAAAGTTTGTTAAACATCAGCAACAGTTTTTTAAATTTTTAACTAATAAGTTATTGAAACATAACATTAAATCTTTGATTTTACTTGGTGCTAGAACTGAGATATTAATGCTAAAAAACTATTTGAGTTATCATAATGATGAAAGTAAATTCAAAAATAAAGTTAGTTATTTTTTTCAAAAACATAAAATTTTTGATTTATATGACATTTGAAATAATGATCAAGTTTTAAATTTACCTTTATATAAAAAAGGTTTACATCTTGATGTTGGTGCTACTAAAAAAACTTCAATACTAATTAAAAATAATAATGATTATTGTAAAATATTAAAAGAACAATTTTCATTAACAAATAATAATATTGGAAGAATTATTGATCAATATTTTTTTAATAATATTTGTTTATTACCTAGTTTTACTACGCAAGTAGCAAATCATAATCAAAATGATGTTCTAATTGGCGCTGCAATCTTATCATTACTTTATACTTTTTGTGATAAATATTAAGAAAATAAAAAATATTAATTATTTAAATTAATATTTTTTATTACATTTTATTTTTTTAGTTCAAATTTTTTGGTGTTTGTGAATTATATATTGTTGTATTTGTTGATAAAGGCATTAAATTATTAATTTCATTAACATTCAATCTTGTTTCACTATTTGAACTTACATCTTGAGTTTCTAAATTATCATCATTATTTGTTAATTTAAGTAAATTTTGAAATTGTTCTTCAAGTTCTGTTTTAGATTGACTAATTAAATAAGTATTTTCAAACACTGATTTTTTGCAAGGATATCAATATCCATCTTCATCTCAAATTAAAACATCTTCTTTAGTATATTGTACTTCTTTTTTAGTACCATTTGGACCCCAAGGTAATGATAATTTTCCACTTTTATTATCTTTATTAAGATTAACTATTTTTATTTTAGAATCGGGATTTGCTCAAGCTTCCCCCTTACTTATATTATTAATAACTGGAATATAAGTAGTTTTAAATTTTTTTTGGTTAACAACTCAATGTTCACCAATAACTCCTGTAATAATATAATCACCGCGATGACAAGTTACTGTTACTTTTTCTAGTGTTTCAATTTCTAATGGATTATTATCTTGATGTAATTGAAATTCATATTTTACAGTAGGGTTTTTAATACAAAATGTAACATTTGAATTTTCTGTATTTTCTTTAAATAACATATTTTCTCCTTCATCTTTTTGTTTTTTTGAATAAAGACTTTATTTTAAAAATAAACATATAGTAAATTTTAAATTTCAATATTTATCTTTATTTTTTTAAAATAATTTGATAAAATTAAAAAAACTAATATAGATAAAAATATCTATATTAGTAATGAACATTTAATAAATTATTATTAATAATATCATTTTTTTATCTTTTTTAAAAATATTTTTGTAATTAAATTATTATATATAATTGTAAATTTATGAGTAAAAGTAGCAATATTATAAATTAAAATCATAATTTTATGATTTACTAACACCCAAACTAATACCTAATATAAGGTGTACTTATGCTATAATTACTATAGTATATTGTTGACTCTTCGTTAAAATTAAGTTTGAAAAGGAGTATTAACTATGAAAATTGGAATTATTGGAGCATCAGGAAAATCAGGACTTGCTTTAACTAAAGAAGCTTTAAAACAGGGATATCAAGTTGTTGCCATTACTAGAAATCCTATTAAAATGCCAATTCTTAATAATGATAATCGATTGACCATTAAAAAAGCTGATCTTACTAATAAAAGTAGTATTAAAGCGGTTGTTAATGATGTTGATATTTTAATTAGTGCTTACGGCCCTACTATTGATAATCCCCAAAATATTCATCAGCAAGTTGCTAAAAACTTAATTACTATCATGCATGAATGTCAAAATATTAAAAGGTTATTAATTGTTGGTGGTGCTGGTAGTTTGTTAGATGATAAGAATGAAATATTAGTAGAAACAAGTGCATTTCCTGAAGCATGAAAAGAACATGCACAACAACAAGTTCAAGCATTAGCTACTTATCGTAGCAGTGACATTAATTGAACATATTTTAGCCCTTCTTTATACTATGACCCAGAATTACCAACTTTAGGTAAATTTAAAATTGGTAACAATCATTTAATTGTTAATAAAGAAGGAAAAAGTGAGATTAGTTATGGTGATGCTGCAATTGCTATTATTAATGAGATTAAAGAACAAAAATTTATTAAAAAACGTTTTACAGCGGGTTATAATTAATATTTTGTTTGAAAGGATATTAGACAAATGGTAAAACTTACAAAAGAACAAATTTTACAAAAAACGATAACTCTAAATAATGGTGTCAAAATTCCTCAATTTGGATTAGGTACATATTTAATGGTTGATAGTAAATCTATTTATAATTCAGTAATTTGTGCTTTGCAAAATGGTTATCGTCATATTGATACTGCAGAATATTATAAAAACGAGGAGATAATTGGTAATGCAATTAAAGATTTTTTAGCAGAAAATCCAGAAGTTAAAAGGGAAGATTTATTTATTACTTCTAAAATTTGAAATGACAATCATGAATATGAACTTACTAAAGATGCTTTGCGTGGTATCCTGACTCGTTTAAAACTAGATTATTTAGATTTATGTTTAATTCATTGACCAACTAAACAAAGTTTTGAATGTTGAAGAGCCTTAGAAGAATTTTATGAATATGGTAAAGTTAGGGCAATTGGTGTTTCAAATTTTAATAGTTCACAATTAAAAGATTTTTTAAAAAAAATAAAAATAAAACCAGCAATTAATCAAATTGAAACACATCCTGGTTTTAATCAAAAAAACACAATAGATTTTTGTTACGAGAATAATATTGCTGTTACTTCATGAAGAACAATGCTAGGTGGTAGAGCAGATGAAATACCATTATTACAAGAATTAGCAAATAAATACAAGGTTACTACTAGTCACATTGCTTTAAGATGAGCTTGACAATTGGGTCAAGTAGTTATTCCTAAATCAACTAATCCAGAGCGAATTATTAGTAATCCCGATATTGGGGGTTTTGAACTAACAGAAGAAGAAATGTTAAAAATTCAAAAATTACCACAAACTGCTTTAGGCC
The DNA here is from genome assembly GCF_964020225.1 of Spiroplasma endosymbiont of Tiphia femorata. Classification (NCBI taxonomy): domain Bacteria; kingdom Bacillati; phylum Mycoplasmatota; class Mollicutes; order Entomoplasmatales; family Spiroplasmataceae; genus Spiroplasma; species Spiroplasma endosymbiont of Tiphia femorata. The sequence continues at coordinate 115,874 of NZ_OZ026544.1, forward strand.
CACAATCTAATGATAAAAAATTTTGAAAAGGAATTATGATGGATTAAATTTAAAAAGGGGGTTAAATAATTGTGATTTGAAATGATACAACTAAGGAATTAGCAAAAAAACTAAATACTAATTTTGTTACAGGTTTAACTGAAGAAGCCGCAGCTCAATTGTTAATAGAAACAGGACCTAATCAATTACCAGTTACGAAAAAAAAGCCAATTTGAAAAATAGTTTTAGCACATTTTATTGAACCATTTGTTTTAGTATTAATTGCATTAGCAATTATTGCTACTGTTATTGGTCAATGACAAGAAGCATTAGTTGTTTTTTTAATTGTAATTGTTGATGCTACTTTGGCTACTTATCAAGAAGTAAAAGCTGCAGCTTCTTTGGACTCTTTAAAGAAATTAGTTTCTTCACAAGCAGTAGTAATTCGTAATGGTAATAAATACGATATTGATGCTAAAGATTTAGTGGTAGGTGATTTGGTTTATTTAGATGCGGGAGTGTTTGTACCTGCTGATCTGCGTATTATTCAGTCTTATAATTTACGTACTAATGAATCACTTTTAACTGGTGAATCAACCTTAATTAGTAAAACTACTGAAGCATTAACTGAAGAAAAATTATCAATTGGTGAAAGAACTAATCTTGCTTTTATGTCTACTTCTATTGCGACAGGTAGTGGTCTTGGTTTAGTTTATGCAACAGCAAAAACTTCTGAAATTGGAAAAATAACTAAGTTATTACAAGAAGAAAAAGAACCTAAATCACCATTAACGCGACAAATGTCTTTTTTAATTAGAATAATTTCAGTTTTTGCTTTATTATTAGGTTTAGCTATGTTTTTACTACAATTTTTCTTAATTAAAATACCTGCTATTAATGCTTTAATTTTTGGAATTGCTTTAACAATAGCAGTAATACCTGAAGGTTTGCAAGTTATTGTCACCGTTTCATTATCACTGGGAAGTTCAAGAATGGCAAAAAAACATGCTATTGTTAAACATTTACCTGCTGTTGAAACATTAGGTCAAGTTGATATTATTTGTTCTGATAAAACCGGAACTTTAACACAAAATAAAATGACTGTTAAAAAATATTATTTAACAAAATCAGTTAATGATAGTAATGACTTTAAAAAGAAAACTAAACAAGAACAATTATTTTTAGATTGTTTAGTATTATGTAATAATAGTGAAGTTAGTAAAAATAAAACTATTGGTGATCCAACAGAAGCAGCACTTATTAATTGATCAGAAACATTAAAGTTTCCAACAAAGGCACTTAGTGATAAACATACTCGAGTTCATGAAATACCTTTTGATTCCAATCGTAAATTAATGTCAACAATTAATGAATATGATAAAGAAACTTATGTTTTTGTTAAAGGCGCGGTTGATAATATGATTAATATTTGTACTCATACGCTTATTAATAACGAAAGAGTAGTATTAACTGCACAAATTAAAAAAGAAATAATTGCAAGTATGGAAGAAATGTCAAATTCAGCATTACGTGTTTTAGGAGCAAGTTATAAAACTGTTAATAATACGAAAGATTATAGTAATATTAATGAAATTGAAAGTAATTTAACTTTTTTAGGATTAGTTGGAATGATTGATCCGCCAAGAAACGAAGTTAAAGATTCTTTAGTTAAAACTAAAAAAGCAGGTATTGATACAATTATGATTACTGGTGATCATTTAAATACTGCTGTTGCTATTGGTCAAGAATTAGGTTTGATTGAAAATAAAACACAAGCACTTAGTGGTAATACAATTGATGATATTCCAGAAGAATCATTTAATGCTAATATTAATCAATATCGAGTTTTTGCTCGTGTTTCTCCTGAACATAAAGTTAAGATTGTTAAAGCATTACAGAGTCATAATAAGGTTGTTTCGATGACTGGTGATGGTGTTAATGATGCTCCTAGTTTAAAAGCAGCAGATATTGGAGTAGCGATGGGTATTACGGGAACCGATGTTGCTAAAGAATCTTCACAAATAGTATTAACTGATGATAATTTTGCTACTATTGTTGATGCTATTGAAGAAGGGCGTAATATTTACAGTAAAATTAAAAGAATTGTTATTTTTATTTTAATTACTAATATGGCCCAAGTATTTTCAATTGTTATTGGTGCTATTTTTGGATGAAATGAATTATTGCAACCAATTCAAATTTTATGAATTAATTTAATTGTTGAATCTGTTATTGCAATTCCAATGTCAATGGGACCTAATAACCCTGATTTAATGCTTAGAAAACCAACAAAACGGAATGATAGAATTCTTACTGGTAGTTGAGGATTTATTGGTATTGTTAGTATAATATTAAGTACCTTGTTACTATTAGCTTTTCATTTTTTACCTCAAATTTTACATGAAAATAATAGCGAAGGTTTTGTTTTTGTTTTTGTTATAATGACTAATGCTCCTTTTTTTTATGCATTTTCTTTTGTTTCAGGTGCTAATACAAGTATTTTTAATAAGATTACTTGAAAAAATAAATATATTTGAGTTGCGGCGATTAGTGCTTTTGCTATTAATACTTTTATTATTTTTACACCTGTTGTTAGCAATGCTTTTGGTATTGGTGCTGGTTTTCGTGCAGTTGATTGATTACTTTGTATTGCTTTATCAACAATACCAATGTGATTATTAGAAGTGTATAAAGGAATTAGACTTTTAGTTAATAAATTAATTAAAAAAGAACAAAATAAAGTAAAAGTTAAATAATATAGAATGGAAAATTAATAATGAGAATTATTCCGTATGAATTATTTAGTTATACACCAGATATGAGTTTAACTGCATTGCGTAAGGAATTACTAATGTATGATCATTGTTTAAATAAAAAAATTACAAATATGGCAATGCAACCATTTTTAGATTTGGAACGCAACTACTTTAATTTACTTTTATGTAAATGAGAATTAGAAATGCAAAAACGAAATCATTATGTTAATTCATTATTTAAATGTTATACTAAATACAATGATTTTGAATTTGTTGCAACTCCTGATTTTTTAATTATTGAATGTTGCATACAATGAGATTTAAAAGGTTTTCAGCCATATAAATGTAATTTAAATTGATATGAAATTATGATGATGACAATTAAAAACAAAGATAAAATAAATAAATATTTTTATGAACAACTTTCTTTGTGATATAAAGAAATGTTTATGAAAATTAATAACAATGGTTCTTTTAAACCTAAGAAATTAAATATGAATGTTGTTTTTGAAAAAATAAATAATTTTTTACTAACAGCATAATAGTTTTTGAAAAAAATTTTGATTTTATTTTATAATTTAATTATAAATTACTTTAATAGAATGGAGATTTTATTTTTGAAAAAATAAAATTAAAGATAAAGTATATAAATATGTTGAAAAATTTCTCTTTGAAAATAGAGAAATATGAAATAGATTTGATTTTATTAGTAAAAATTGAATTAATAAAAAAATTTCTTTTTCTTTGCCTTTGGTTTTCTAAAATTTTAAATTTACTAACAACTTTTTCATTATTTTCATCTTTATTTTTTTATATTTCTCATTTAAAATAATTAAGTCTTTAATCTTCTCCTGATTTTTGCTTAATATTGCTTCTTAATTTACTGATTTCTTCTTGGTTACTTTAAGTTTTTTTGTTTTCTTTTTTTCATTTAAAATCTCATTATTTCAAAAATATTACTTATTAAATTAGTTGTTTTATCATTTGATTTTTTATTTTTTCTTTTTATTGCATTTCTTATTTTTGAAATTAAACTAAATATGTTGTTCAATTACTTCTATTTTAATTACCCTTTTTAAACAATTAACCCACTTACTTTAGCATAAAAGTAGTGGGTTAAAATTATATATTGGATAGCAACTATATGTTATCAAATTTTGTTTATTTTCAATAGACTTCTTTCATATTTGATTTAAAATTTACATTAGTTAATAATTTTAATAGCTTTTGGCAAAGTGACAGATATTAAATTAGTCGTTCCAACAAAATCAATTGAATTTCATTGAGCAGTAATTTTAACTTTGACTATTTTACTAGTAGTTGATAAATCAATAGTAGTAATTCTATTAATGCAATCTTCATCTATTATATCATATACATAATCAAGTTCTTTGATGACAATATCGTCATAACATATTTTTTGTACAGAATTATTGATGATTGAATCTAATGCATTTTCTAATTCTTCTTTTGTAACAGCATTCGGGTCAATGGCCTCAATTTGACTTGGACTATCAATATTAGTAATTTGGTTTAAATCAGTTCATGATTGTAATAAGCAGTAACTAATTGTAATATTATTTTTTTCTCCTTTAAATTTGGTTCCATTTTTAGCAACAATTTTAATATTTAAATTTAAAGTTAAAAAATCATTTTGTTTGAAAATATCAATAAAGTATAAATCTTTAAAGTAAAAATATTTTTCAAAAATTTTTATATAAACATCATAGTCATTACTTGTAATAGTTTTTAAACCTAACATTGTTATTAATTTTTCTTGTAATTTATTTAAAAATTCAGATTTTATATTTTTTTTAAATTTTAATATCCCTAAATCTATATTATTAGGAATTTTTGTTGAAATATCAATTTTTGTATCTTTTTTTGAGTCTGGTGTATCACAAGCAACTACAGTTAATGGTATTGGTGTTGATATTGCTAAAATTGATAATAATTTTAATAAATTTTTCATTTTATTTTTCTCCTTTAAATTCATTTACTTTCATATAAATTATATAAAATAGAACTTAAATACCATTATATAATATTATTCACGGCAATAAATAAGAATGACAAAAAATTTCTAAAATAAAATGTAAAAATAATTAGTAGTTTTAATGATAAAAGTTATCAAGGTTCAATAATTATTGATATAACTAAACAAACAAATATTTCAGATATTTATATGCAAAATTATTTTGCAGAGAAAACTAAACCAGTAACATCAAATAAACAGCAGGCAATTGCAAATGTTACAGATAGTTTAAAGAAAATTCAAAAAAATGAATATCTTACTAAGTCAATTAGAAGATATGTATAAAGAAAAAAATGATTTTAATCAAAGGATAATGATTATACATTAGGATTTGATAAAAGTCCTTTAATAAAAGGTATTATTGAAGGTAGAAATATATTAGCACATCAATTAATCTTTATTAGTCCATCTCAAAAAATTAGTTATTTTCCTCATTTAATTTCTATTATATATTTAGTTTTGTGATATCTTTATGAAATAGATTACTAAAAATATTTAATGTAATAATAGTTGGAAATTATACATCTTTGCCATTCTTAATTGCTTTAATATCTTTTTTTAACTGCTCTTTTAAAAATTTAATATCATTCTCACTATTTTTTACTTTTTTTAATGCTTCAATTTTAACTTTAGTATCTTTTTTTAATGCTTGAATCTTATCATTTTTTTCAGATCTAATTAACAATTTGGCTCCAACTTTCTTTGTTAAAATGTGTAAACCCTTAAAAGGGTATTTTTTTAATAAAAGTTTTTCATCTTCAATTAATTCTTGATTGCGAGAAGCAATAACAGTAGCTTGTAAACCACCAGAAATATTAACTGCAGTTCTGCCCATATCAAATAAACCATCTAAGGCACCAATAATACCATAAACAGCAGCATAATAGCTACCAAAACCAAGACCACCTAAAACACCAGCCGTTACAACAGCAGCAGTTCCTGGCACTCCCGCAATTCCTAATGAAGCAACTAGTGTTACAATTAAACCATTAATAAATAAAATAGCGATTGTTCAGTTGGGAAAATTACCAGGAAGGATAACACTAAATCATAAGAAAGATAAAATAATTCCAGCTTGTACTCCAGCACAGCCACTTAAACCTATTGTTGTTGAAAGTGGCATTACTGTATCACTACCCTCTTCTTTCACTTTTAAATCTTCTTTTAAGGTATTCATAGCAATTGGTAAAGCGGCATTAGAAGACTGAGTTGTAAAACCAGCAATAATTGGTTTCTGTGCTTTTACTAATCAACGATAAGGATTAATACCAAATAAATATAATGATAATAAATGTCATAAGAAAGTAATAAGTAGTGCTAAATAAGCAACCCCAATAATAATGCCAATATTAGCAAGTGCACCAATTGGTTGATTAATAATTGCTGTTGCTAGCATACTCATAACAGCAAATGGCATAATTTTAATAAACATCATTAATATTGAAATAATAATTTTTCACATTGTTTCTAAAGTGTTTCTTGCTTTGTCCATTCGTTCTTCATTATGCTTAGTTAGTTTTTTAATTGCAAATCCAATTAAAGCACCAAGTACAATAATTGGAATAATTAATGTTTGAGTAAAAACACCAATTAAGCTGCTAGGAACGTAACTAATGATAATTTCGGGAATTGTTTTGGCAGTAGTTTTATCGTAATTACCACCATCAGTTAAATTAAAACCTTGCCCAATTTTGAAAGCAATTCCTAGTCCAAAGGCAATAGTAAAAGCAATAGCCACATTTATTAATAAAATAGTAATACCAACTCCTGAAACTTTAGTTATTGTTTTTGAGTTACTATTTTTTTACTAGTAATTCTAGCGATAGCTAAAAATACTAATGGAATAGTTAACATAGTAATACCAATAATAAAAATAGTTTTTAATAATTCAATTCAGTGTACAATTTCTGCAACTCAGGGTATATAGTCAGGATTAGGTTTTATTGGTGTTCCAGGTAAGTTAGGATAAGTAATGTTATGACTATTAAAACCAGTAATAGCTTGGATAGTAATACCAAAAATTAGTCCTAATCCCATTCCAGTAAAAATACGAATTGGAAATTTAGGTTTAGTTTTTTAATAAAAATAGAAAGTGCTAGGATAATACTAAAAAAGACAATTATCCCGATTAGACTTTGTCAGTGTGAAATACCAACAAAGTCTCTTAATAAGTTAATATTGTCATTACTAAGAGTTGTCATAGTTGCTACCTCATTCTTTTTATTTTTTATAGGTTATGACGATGTTACTTTTCTGCTTGCTATATGAATAATATCACTAGTACGAGCAAAAGGAGGTGAATAAACTAAATCTAAATTTTGTAAATCACGGATGTCCATTTTATTTCAAATGGCAGTAGCAAGAGCATTAATTCTTAATGTGGAATGATTATAACCTGCCATTTGTGCTGCCAGTAATTGGAAATTTGTTTTATCATAAAATAGTTTTAAGTATAAAGGACGAGATTGTTTTAAGTATCTTGGTAGATCATAATCTTTAATATAAACACTACCAATTTTATTTTTATCAATCGTATCAAAACTACCAGTTTTTGTTATTTCTAAATTACCAACACGTAAAATACTTGACGCTAAAGTTCCTGGATATTTATGTTCTGGGTTTTTAATATTATCAGCAATAATACGTGCCATTTTATTAGCATTAGTTGCCAAGGGAACATATATTGATGATTTATCAAATTGACTATATATTTGTGCACAATCACCACCACTATACATATTTGAAAACTTTTTTGTAAGATTTTCTTTAGAAGGAATTTGACAGAATTCGTTAATAATAATTGCTTTATTTTTGTTTAATTCAATATTGCTATTTTGTAAAAAATTCGTATTTGGTTCAAAACCAACTGCTAGTATTACTAAATCACAAGGTATTGTTTTTCCGTTTTTTTTATCATTTACACTTCTTAAACGCAAATCATTAACATTATTATGAGTCATCATTAGTTCTTCAACTTGATAGTTTAGTAAAATAGTGGCATTGTTTTTTGATTTAGTTTTATGATTAATATTTTTTTTGGTTAGTTCATCATAAATTAATTGACTAAATTCTTTATCAACAACGTCTGCCATTAATCGATCTTTCATTTCAACGATTGTGACATCTTTTTTTTGTTTTAAGCACGCTTCTGCCATTTCCATGCCAATAAATCCACCACCAATAATAACTATTTTTTTAGCATTTTTCATTGCTTTTTTTAGATTTATGGCATCTTCTTTAGTAAAAACATTATAAACATTATGTGGTAAAATACCATGACTAAAAGGTGGCGGAATTTTTGGTTTGGCTCCTGTTGCAATAACTAAGGCATGATAAGATACAACTTTTGCTTTAGTTTTATCGTCTATTGTTTTTTTGATATGAATTTCTTGTTTTGCTGTATCGACTTTAATAACATTTTGATTTAAATGAATTTTAATTTTATTTTTATTATTAGTTTTTTCTGAAAAATCTTTTTTTGTACGGTCATTTAAAAGTTTTTTATCTTTAAATTCATTAGCAATATAATAAGGAATACCACAAGCACCAAGTGAAATATAGTTTTTTTCTTGATAAACATGGATATCAAAGTTTTTATCACTATTTTTTTCACTACGTAATAATTTACTCGCAACTCCCATCCCAGTCGCACCAGCACCAATAATAATAACTTTAATTTTCATTTTTATCATCTCTCCACTCTCATTAATTATAATATATATTTAATAAAAAAATCAATTAATAGTGTTTATCTTAAGTATTGATTCATTTTTGAACAAATTCTAAAGTAGTGTCACTAATACCCTTATCAGTTACTAAATTATATTCATTAACAACTGTGTGGTCTAAATCACCAATTAAAAAACTTTGACCGTGGTTAGCATCAAGGATAGTGTATAATGAACTTTTTTTTGGTATTTCATAGCGAATTTTTTCTTGAAATAATTCGTTAGCATTAGTGTAGTTAATAAAGTGATCATTTTGACCATGAAGAAATAACATTGGCATATCAGGTATTAGTTTTAAATATTTAATTGGTTGTATTTCTTGTAAACCATCAACACCAAATGCTTTTTGTGCTTTTTTACGACTTAATTTCAGCATTAAATTAGTAGGTAAGAAAGCATAGTTGTATAGTTTTTCACTATAGGTACGATCTAAGCGACTAAATGTACAATCAGAAATAATGAATTTTACTTTTTGATTAATTTTATGTTTTGCATATAAATTGCTTCACATTACTACTGTTGCGCCACCTAATGAAAAACCATATAATCCTAAAGCAGTAGTTTCTTGTTTATATGTTTTACAACAGTATTCAATAATGTCTTGTAAATCTTGTGATTCTTTTAAACCAAAAGTTGTTGGTGATGCATCACTTTCACCATGGTTACGAGCATCATATCAAATAACATTGTAGCCAGCACGTAAAAAAATGAAAGCTTGTTTAAATATTCAAAATCTTGTATTAGTTATTCCGTGTAATAGAATTATTGTTTTATTATTATTTTCATTTTTAAGGGGACTTTTTAAAAGATTACCGTATAATGTTAAATTGTCAATTGATGTTTTAATTGAAAAAGGAATTATATTTTCATGTTTTTCTAGGTATTCTCAATATTCAAAATACATTGGCCATTTTGCTAATTCAATTTTAACTTTCGGTTGAAATTGTGAATTATATTGCAAGCATGCTTTAAACATTTCAATTGAATTTATATTAACTTTTTGTCTTAATTTTATTCTATTAATACTACTTTGTTTCATTGGTTTTCCTCACATTTTAGGTCATACATTTTAATAGTCGACATTATTTAGTATTGTTGGTTTTGGTTTACAACGAATATATTTTTTATATTTTTTATAAGGTATAAATTTAATATATTTGTATTTGCTAACTACGTGTTGTCCATTATTTTTACTATTTCGTCGTAAACAGGGTTTTACTTTTTTGATTTTAAAAGTACCAAAATTAGGAATAGTAATTACTTTACCTAGTTGGTTAATATTTTTAATTTCTTCAATTACACAATTAAAAACTATTTCAATATCTTGAATGTTAAATTTAGTTTTATCTGATACTCTTGCAATTAATTCTTTTGCGTTCATAAAAATCAACCCTATCTGTTTGCCCATATCCTTCTAATATTATTTTATATTATTTTATTTATAAAATGTAATCTATAAATTTTTCGTACTTTGCTTGTTAATAATTTTATATATAAAAGACATTTTACATATTTAATTTGAATAATTTTAACATTAAAAATAATAAGAATCAAAGATAAAAATTTCTTTATTATATTCAATAGTATAAATAAGTATATTCCTTAACTATAATTATAATTTCTATAAAATGTAATTACAAAAATAAAAGTGTTTGGCCATTGCTTTAGTTTTAAAGCAAGTGGTTTTTTTATTTTTGAAAGAAAAGAAAGAGAGGTTTAAAATTATTCTAGAGATAGCGACAACAAATGTTTCAATAAGTGATATTGAAAATAAGATTAGAAAATTTAAAGAAAATTTAGAAATTTTTAAAAAAGAATTCACATTTTTCATAAATGAAAGTGTTGAGGAACAACGTAATTATAAACAAAGATATCAAGATATTTTATCAGAAGAAGAATTAGAAAATAGTAAATATGAAAAGGATTTAGCTTATAAAGAAGATGATTTAAAAAACTTAAAAAGTCATATTGAACATTTAACAAAAAGTAGCACTAATAATCAACTTAGAAATCAAACATTGGATGAAAAAATAGCAAAAGATCAAAAAGAATTAAAAATAATAAGAAAAGAAATTAAAGCTTTGCAAAAAGATAAAGAAGAGTTTAAAGAAAAAATCACAAAGATAGATAAAGATACTTTTCAAGAAACTCAAAAAAATATTGAAGATTTCCAAGCTACTATGAGAACAAAAATAAAATATGTTGAAGTAGTATCAACCTTAATTGAAGTTAATTCAAGTGATGCAAACATACAAAAGCATTGAGATGCATTATGAATCGATTATAATAATAAAGTTAAAAATGCAAAAGAAAGAATTAAAATTTTAGAAACAAAAATTTCAAGTTATAAAAAACAAATTTTGGAAAATGAAAGTAGTATTAAAAGCCAAAAAAAAGAAATAATATTACTAACGGAAGAACAATTAAAGTTAGAAATTGATATAAAAAAATTAAAGATAAAATTGAAAAAAATATAAAAGAAATAAGGGATAAATTAAGTGAAATTAATAATAAAATGAATAGTTGTTTTACTGAAAATAAATTGAATATAACCAAAAAGAGTAATGATATTATTAATTTATTTAATGAATTTAAAAATTTTAATGAAAAAATAAAAGAAGATTTTAAGTTTTTCATTACAATAAAAGAACAAATAGATAAATTTTTAGGTGAATATTTTTTTATTAAAAACTCTAAAATTGAAAATTCTATATCAATAGTTGCTGATTATGATGCTGCAATATACAAACATGACCTAATGTTAATGATTGATTTAAAACTTTTGCTATTCGCGCGCAAAATGATATTAATGCTTATCTTGATTTTATTTTATCTAAATTTCCTTTTGATAGTTTTAAAGATGAATTAATTAAAGAAACATTAAGAGATATGGTTTATGTTATGGTTGAACATTGAGTATTTAATCGTACACCAATTGAATTTAATGTTGATGCTACTATTCAATTTAATAATGGTACTCAATTTAGTGCAAATAGTACTCCTACAATTAATGTTTGAGATTTAGCACCTAGTAGAATGAAAATATGAGCAAGATTAACAGAATTAAAACAAATATTTTCAAGTTATAATGATGATGAAATAGATGTTGAAAAAATTGACTTAAAAGCATTTTATACTAGAAATCAAGTTGATGAATTAATAAAAGAACAAAAAGAATTTACATTATTAAAACAAATTAAATTATATGATGATTTAGTTGATGATAATGAAAATGAAATATATAGAGGTCCTGTTAGTAAATTTATTAATAAAGGTTATGTTGCAACTGATTATGATAAAGAAACTGAAACAATGATTTTAGATTGACCTGATGAAATTGGTACATTACCCCCCGAAGCATTACAAAATAATCCACAAATTGGTGATTATACGCATGCACCAACTTGTGATTTTTCTGCTAAACAACAAAAACGAATTACTACTAATGAAAATGAAATTACCAAATTAAATACTGAATTAATTAAAGCAAATGAAAATATTAATGATGTTAAAAATAATTGATTTAATATTGAAACTAGTTCTTTATGAAAAAAAGTTGAAAATAATAATATAGAAATATTTAAATGATATTTTATTAAAATCAGTTATCAATATTCAACAGAAAATAACTTTATGAAATTTTATAAAGTAATTAAAATTTATTTAAATAATGTTTTTAATGAATTTGAATTGCTAAATGTTGATTCCATGACGTATAGTGAACAAATCCAAAATAAAAGAATTTTAAATACCGGAACGATTTACTATAACAATAAAAAGAAAGAATTTAGTGGTGGCGGTAATTCTTATCCTGAACGTGGAAAAATTAATTTAATTGGTGATATAGAAGAAATATATCAATATCAAGGAATAGATACACCAACTGAATTTATAGCAGAGAAAAATACTGAACGTGATTATTATACAAAAATAGAAACTAATAATTTATTAGATAAAAAACAAGATAAGTTAATTGCTGGTGAAAATATTAAAATTGATGAAAATAATAAAATTAGTGCTACTGGTGGTAGTGGTGAATCATTATGAGAAGTAGACATTAATTCGCCTAATATTATTCAACCTAAAGAAAAAAGATTAATTACTGCTAATAATAAAAGAATTATTTATATTGGCGAACCAGAACAAGAAAAAGATGCGACTACAAAAAAATATGTTGATGAATTAATTGATAAAAAACAAAATAAATTATTATTGATAAATGAAAATATGACATATGGAGAATTAAAATATAATAAATTACCAGAGGGAAAATTTGGTGATGATTTAGGAATACCACCTAATAAAGTTATTAAAGAATGAATTAGTGAAAATGTAAATAAAAAACAAGATAAAATAGAAAATTTACAAGATAAGATTTTTAATAATAAAGATGATAAAGATAGTACTACAAGATTAGTTAATGAAGTTATTAAAACTAATACTAGCGGTAAAACTTTAATTTATAGAGATAATCCTAATATTACTGATGATAATGATATTCCAAATAAAAAATATATAGATGATAAAATACCTAATTTATCTGATTATTATAATAAAACTGAGATAGATAAAAAATTAGCAGATTTTAAAATTATTAAATGAAAAGTAATAGGTAATAGAATTGATGATAAAACATGAAAAATTACATATGCGCCATTGTATCAATATATTTATCGAGTATTTGTAACATGAGAAGTTGCAAATGAAAAACCATTAGACCAAGGTTATCAACAAGTTATATTTTTTAAATCACCAAGAGTAACGGGTACTGGAAATTGAAGAATTGTTTCGGGAAAAATTGGTAATAGTGATGCTACATTAAATATTAATTTTGATAATACAAATTGAACTTTAACTTTAAATGGTGGTAATGGTGGAGCAATTATTAGTTTTGAAGTATTAGAACAAGCAGATGATAATGTTTATCAAATTAATAGTAAAACATTAAATATTATTGCACCTGAAAAAATTGATATAGAAAAACCTATTAAAATTAATTCATATAGTTTAGAAACTAATGAAATTAGAGAAAATGAATGAGATATTGAATTAAAAAATAATCCAACACCAAATGTTCCAAAATGAAAAAAAGTAGGAACAAGAGAAAAAAATAAATGAGATAATTGACAAATTACTTATGATTTTCAAGAGAATAAACATTATAGAGTTTATTATTCTTGAAGTATATATAATCCAGTTTATACTATTCAAGAATTTATTATAACTGATAAAAAAATTGCTGGTGTACAAATACAAACCTTTAATGATAGTGCTAATATAGTAATTTTATCAGTTCAACATGCAAAATGGATTACTATTTATACTGGAAAAGGTAATTTAAAAGGTAATGTATGAAAATTAGAAGAATTACAGGAATAATATTATGTTTTTTAAAATTATAAAAATTATTTTAGGTTTAATAGGAGTAATTTTATCATCAGCAACAGCAGGTTTAATTATATTTATCATTGTAAAAATCATATTAAAAATTAATCAAATATTTTAAGAAAGGTGGTGAATATTATGTTAGGTAAATTTTTTAGAAAAGATAAAAGTAATATTAGTGATAATCAAAATGAAAAAGTAAAATTTTTAAATAATAAAAATAAAAGTACTCATGCTTCAATTTTAAATTATTTTGGTTTTAATGATTTTAATCATGAAACTTATTTCACTGATTTTGTAGCAGAAAATAATGCTAATTTATATAATGCTCCATTAGATATTAATAATGAAACTATTAAAAAATACTTAATTCAACAAGAATTTTATAGAAAAAATTGAAATTCTATTTTTAAATTAAGCAAATTAGGAATTAGTGGTTATTTAATTTATATTGCTAATGATGATTTATATTTTCAAGTAGTAGATATACAACAAAGAGTTTATGATATTGGTGGTAAATTAACTCAATGTACTATTTTTTATGATAGTTATCAACAAAATGCACAAACTGTAAGATTATTTGAAATTTATACATTAAATAATGAACAAGTAACAATTAATCGCTCAATTTATAGTATTAGTGATAATAAAAAACAATTTCCATTAGATTTTAAATCATTTATTAATAATCCTAATCTATTACAAGAACAAACATTAAATATTAATTATATACCAATATCAATTATGCGAAATAAAGCAAATGAGTTAGCAGATTGTGATAAAGTAATGGATAAAATTAAAGCATTAGATGTTATTTATGAACAAATTGTTTTAGATACCATTTTAAATTCACCTAAATTTATATTTAGTCAAACTTATGGTAATGTTCAATCAACATTAGAAGAAGCAGTAAGAACATTAGTTACTAAAAACTATATATTTAAAAGTGGTGGAGATAATAATGAACAAAACGAAAATATCAATATGACAAATAGTAATTTTAAAGGTAAAAATTTAACTGATATATACGATTGAAATGTTAATGAAATATTTAAACGTTGTGGTATTCATATACCAAGTCAAAAGAAATCTGCACAACAATCAGTTCCCGAAAGTACAGCTGTAAATATTTCAACTATTAATTATATTGAACAAAAATTATGACAATTTAATATTGATATTCTTAAATTTATTCAAATATTAGTAAGTGTTGATAAAGACTTATTAAATAGTAAAACCTTTAATATTAATGATGAACAAGAAATTAATAATTTAACTGTTAAATTAAAATTATTTAACCCCGAAAATAACCAATTAATAGGAGAGAACAATGGAAAACAACAACAAACCACAAACGAAGTTTCCACAGAAACAAACTAAACTTAATCAAGCAGAAGTAGAAAATGATTATTTAATTGATAATATTCCTTATGATTTTACTAATATGATGAGTGCTACTAGTGACCCAGATATTAATAGAGCATACGATGAATTTAAAAAAAGAACAATTTATATTTATGAAATTGAACGTTTATTTAAAAATAATGAAAATAATAGTTTAAAATTTTCAGCAAATACTATTAAAATTGGTTTTATTGATATTGATAAAGTATTAAAAACTATTGCTGTTGAAACATCAGACTTTACTATGCAATTAAATCAAAGAGCAAGTACAAACATTAATGATAATACTATTGAATATAGTATGACTGATATTAAAAATTTAATTTTTCAAGAAATAAATTTATTAAATCAATTTAAATTATATGCAGTGAGTATAAATGAACCATTAACTGAAAATAATATTGATAATTTATACATTATTAATAATTATTCACAACCTTATCAAAATCCAAAAACTAGAAGTACTAAAAGTATTACTATTATTAAAATTAAAGATTTTAAAACAAGAGATGGTTATCCAATCATTATTAAATTACAAAAACCATTAGACAAAGATACCAAAGTAATTGGTTTAAAAATTAAAGCGCCTAGAAGCATGATTTTTGGAAATATAAAGGTACTTGGTGAAGTTGACAATATGGAAGTATACCCAAAGTTATTTGTTAAAGATAAGATAGCATTTCCGCTATTATCAATGCCTATTGAAACTCAACCAAAAGTTAGAATATTACAACAATGATTTAGTGAACAAATATTACCTTGAAACTTAGCAAAACAATTTATAGGACAAGAAAAATCAGTTTTAGATTTAATTGCTATTGGTGGTGGAACTGAAACAAGAAAAGAAATTATTAATAATGCAAAAATAACATATGCAAAAATTGGTAAATATGATGGACCAGCACCAGTACCTAAAAAATTAGATGATTTTGAAATGAAAAAGAATGAACAATATATTATATAGTCATAGAGAACCAACCCCACCATATCCTAGTAAATATATTGCTATTGAATTATCACAGAACTTTAATGATATTGAAATTGAAATAAATGATAAACCACCAATTGATAGTTTACAAAAAGTATTATTAGATATGCTAACTTATACATATAATTATAATCGTAATTTTGATGGTTTTAAACCAGATAATTTAGGCAATAAAATAGCAGAATTACGTGCAAAATTTGAGGGACAAAAACCTGATGAAGTAATTACTAATTTATTTAAACAATGGAAATTAGATTATCCTAATTATATTGATTTAGAGCAAGTAAAAATATTTAAGCAAATAGTTATTATGTTATCAAATAATATTTATTCAAGTATGTCAATTAATAAAGGTTTAAATGATGATAATAAGATTTTATTACTATATTACTTTGAGTTGAAATCAAATCCAATACATCCTAATAAAGACGAAATTTGACAATTCAAAAATGCAAAAGTAATATTAAAATCTAATTATTTTGATTTTACAAATATAAATAATATTAAATTAAAGAATAACGATATTAGTCAAAATGAATTATTTAAACTGGATGATAACCAATTTAACTGATTATCTATTACCAATGAATTAGAAAGTAATAATATTCCATAATTAATTCCTGCTGATTGAACATTAGCAAATGGTGAATATGGAAAATACTTTACAAAAACAATTATTGAAAAAACAAAAATTAAAAATGCTTTGAATTTATATGGTTCAAATAAATCTCAATTATTTTCTAAATTAGAATTTTATAAAGAAATTGCACAAATTGATAATAATAGTGAATTTGAATTACAAATTGAAAATCCGATTAATAACTTAAATCGGATTGAAATTAGCGGTATATTTGGTGCTGGCAATTATGATTTAATTTTAATAACTGATAAACAAGAAATACAATTAAATAATATTAACTTATTTGATAAATATAATGAAAATATTTCATATATTAATTTGGAAATTTAGATTATTTATTAAAATATCCATCAGGATATATACCATCCCATTTGGTATCACCTTCGTTTTTTGGTTTAATGCCAAAATATAAATCTATTTTATGACTATCATCTCTTGGATGTTCTCATATAGTTGCCCCCCCAAGTCACTGTATAATCTCAATTTAAAAATGACTTATAATTATTAGTTTTATTATATGAAACTATTCCTAAGATTAAACCAGTAACACCAGTTATTATAGCAAATGATAATGCTATTTTTTGAAAATTTGTTTTGATTCATGTTTTCATATTAAATTACTCCTTACTTATATTTTTATAAAATTGTACAACGTTTTGAACAACATTTATTTTTTTTGATATTTTGTTTTTGTTTATTGTTTTTTATTTTTTTATCTTCTACTACTTCATTTAAATTTATATGTTCTCATACTTCTTCATTATAAGTGATTGATTGTCTAACTCCGTTTATATTATCTACATATCATGTTGTTGTATTATTTTTAGATGTTTTCATATTAAATTACTCCTTTTTTTCCTTGATTTTACTTTTAAATTGTACTATTTTTGATTATTTTTACAAGTATGCTTTTAAATGAAAAATAACGTCTAAATTAAAGGCATTTATTTTGTGATACCTATACTATTAATTATATTGAAATTGTTTATTATATTTTAAATATGAAAGTGGTTTTTTAAATAATTTTTATTTTATTTAAAATTACACTTATATATTTATATAATAATTAAGTAAATTAATTTTTTAAATATATTTACAATAAATTTAGATTTTTTTAAAATAGTTAGGAGAAAAAAATATGAGTTTCAATTATTTATGAAATTTAAAAGAAGCAACCAAAAAAATGTATCAATCATTTAGAGATGATATAAAAAATCAATGAGAAAAAACAGATTGAAGAATATTAAAAGAAAGAGATAGAAAATATATTCCAGTTAAAATTAAAGAAAGAACTAGAAATACTATCAATGGTCTTGTTACTTATAAATGTCGTGATTATAAATATTATGATGAACAATTAAAAAATGAGTAAGAGTTTGTTTATTAGATGAAGAATTAGAATTACCTAAATATAAAAGAACTTGTCAGGATATCAAAAATAATGTTATTGAACATTTTGCTGATGGAAAAAGATATGTTGATATTTTACATACTATGAAACAAACAAAATTTAGTACAACAAGTATTAGTAGATTATTTCAAGAATATCAAGTTAATAAATTAGATGTTCCTAAAATAAAATTAGAACCAAATCAATTTATTTATATTAGTATTGATGATGGACATCGAAAATTTTGAAAATTTAAACGCAATTCTGGTAAATATTCAATGCGTTTAGTATTATTTTGTACAGATAATGTTAATCATAAATTAGTTAATAAAAGAGCAGATGTAATAATAAGACCAACAAAAACAGCAATTGGTGTTAAAAAAACTGCTGAATTTATTAAAGAACAAGGAAATAGATTTTTTGAAAATTTTGACCAAGCAAAAATAATTATTTGTGGAGATAGTGCAGGATGAATTAAAGAAGTTGCTGATTATTTAGGTGCAAGTTTTGTTTTAGATAAATTCCATTTAGTTAAAAAAATTATATGTTGGAATAATAGCTGGAAATAAAGGAAAATATTGAGATGAATATAAGATTTGTAGAAATTTTATTGAAAATGGTCAATATGATGAGTTAATAAAATATATGAATGAAATATTAAAAAACCATAAAAAATTAAAAAAACAATATTTTAAAAATAATAAACAAGGTATTGAAAATCAAGGTGCAAAGTGAAATATAGGTTGTTTTACAGAAGGTAATATTTGACATATTTTAAAAGAAATGCTTGGTAATAGAACTTATAACATAAATATTTATATTAAAATGGTTATTTTTAAATGTAATCAAATAAATTTAAAAACATAACTTAATTTATTTTTTTATTAAAATTTTGAAAACTTATTAAATTAAAAGTTAATAAGAATTTTTGTTGTGTATAAATATTAATTTTATTTTTCATTTTTTTAATATTTGTATTTTAATTGAAATTAATTTAATTTAGTAGTAAGATGTATTTACAATTGCATATAATTACAATTATTTCTTGTCTATAATTTTAAAGAAATGTTTAAAAAGTAATTATATCCTCCGTTTTTGTTACCGTCCCAAAATAATTATGCTAAAAGTGGACATTATCATATTTAAATAATAGAATTTCCTCTTTGTTTATAATCTTTAATAATATTAATAGTAATTAATGTTGCCATTAAACAAGTAATACAACTAATAATATTTAAAACAACAGCAACAATAGTAATTTGATATGAAAAAACTTTATTATCATTAAATTGAGGTAAAAGCACAATAACACTAATAATTTCGCAACTTGTTCCAATAATACCTAAACAAAAACTAATAAAATCAAGCGAAATACTAAATTGATCTTTTCGATATAATTTCATATTTTGTTTTATCAAAGTTTTCTTTAATCTAATTAAACGGAACATTAAGAAAAAAGGTAGAAAAGCTAAAGTAAAACTAGTAATATCAAAAAAAATTGCAACAACAGTTATTCAAAGTGATGCTTTATCATTATCTCAAAAAGGTTGTAATGCTAAAATACTTAGAATTCCCAAAAAAATACCTATTAAACCAGTTCCAAAACTTATTAAATCCATTTTAAGAATTTTTTTATTAAACTTTAAAAAATATACTCTTTTTTCCAAAGTGACAAATCCTTTCATGTCTATATATAAGTAAGATTTTATCATATAAATGGAAATAATTTTCTCCAATTTTAGATTACAAATAAAAAGAATAACTATAGTTGTGTTATTAATCTATTGTTTGTTGAAATTTCAGTATTTTGTACATTAATTGAATTTATTTCCTTAACAAGAGAGACAATATTTTCTTTAAATAAATTAAGTCTTTGTCTTTTTTTTCTAATTTTTATTTCAACTTTATTCAAACTTTTTTTGATATTACAAATTTTTAATCCAATTTTATAAAGTTGCTCTTTTTGATTATTTAAAACAACTTTTTCACATTCTATTCTATTAACTAATCTTATTTCAAAATTATAATAACCAAAAGTGAAAAACTTAACTAATTTACTTTTAAATTTAAAAATCTTACTTGTTTTCTGTTTTTGAAAAACTTCTAATTTTTTAAGACTATTATTATGAAAATTTAAAATAATTTCTTGTTGATTATTAATTTTATATAATTTTTCTTTTAATTCTCATTTTTTACTACTTAATTTACAATTTAATTCTATTTTTAATGCTGTAATTTTATCAATAAGTTTACCCTTTTCCTTCTGTTTTTGTTCCTCTCACATTAAAGTAAATTCAAGTAATTCAAACTCTAGTTCTTTATCTCATGGAAAAAAATTTTCTTTTTCAAACTTAAAAGAAAGAAATTCAAGTTCTTTTCTTTCATCATTAAATACTTCATCTTTTACTTTCACTAAAAATTTTTGCATTCATTGATACTGTTTTTCCATTATTTTTAAATTTTTTTAAAAAAAATCTTTTTCAAAAAAAATAAATCAATATTCTAAGTATTGTATATTAGAAGAAGTACTAAAAGCTTCTTTTAACTTTATTATATTACTTTTAACATTTTGTATAGTTGAATTTATAAGTATTTCTTTTAAATTTGGTACTACTTCTAAAGACATTTTATTTCTCCACTTCTTTTGTTAAAATTCAAGAATACTACAGAAAATATTTTAATTATTTTCTATTCAAATCGCGATTAATAACTGCTTTTAAATATTGTCCAGTATAAGACTTAGGATTTGTTATTACTTGTTCTGGTGTTCCTGTAGCAATGATTTCACCACCAAATTTTCCACCCTCAGGTCCTAGATCAATAATGTAATCAGCAACTTTAATAACTTCTAAGTTATGTTCAATTACAACAACAGTATCACCATGATTAACAATTTTATTTAAAACTTCAATTAACCTTTTAATATCATCAACGTGTAAACCAGTAGTTGGTTCATCTAAAATATACATAGTTTTGCCAGTAGCACGTTTTTGTAATTCTTTAGCTAGTTTCACTCTTTGTGCTTCACCACCAGATAATTCAGTAGCGGGTTGTCCTAATTTTACATATCCTAATCCCACTTCTTGTATCATTGCTAACTTTTTATGGATTTTTGGATGATTAGCAAAAAAAGTTAATGCTAAATCAACAGGCAGTTCTAGTACATCATAAATATTTTTACCTTTATATTTAACTTGTAATGTTTCACTATTATAACGTTTTCCTTCACAAATTTTGCAAGTTACATAAACATCAGGTAAAAAATGCATCGCAATTTTAATAACACCATCACCAGAACAACGTTCACATCTTCCTCCCGGTACATTAAATGAAAATCTACCTTTAGCATATCCTCTAATTTTTGCTTCTGGTGTTTGTGTAAATAAATCACGAATATCATCAAAAACTGAAGTATAAGTAGCAGGATTACTCCTTGGTGTTCTGCCAATCGGTTCTTGCGAAATAGCAACAATTTTATCAATAAATTCAGTCCCTTTTATTGCTTTATGTTTTCCTGGTCGTTGTCCCTTTAAACCTAAATACTTTTGAATACTAGTATATAAAATATCATTAACAAGCGTTGATTTACCACTTCCTGAAACACCAGTAACACAAATAAATTTGCCTAAAGGTAATTTAACATTTATTTTACGTAAATTATTAGCTTGTGCTTCTTGAATTTCAATAACTTTGCCATTACCACTTCTTCTTGATTTAGGTAATGCAATAAATTTTTCACCATTTAAATATTGTCCAGTAATTGAATTAGGATTATTAGCAACTTGCTGTGGTGTACCTTCAGCAATTACTTCACCACCATAAATTCCGGCTTTTGGACCAATATCAATTAATCAATCTGCTGCTCACATTGTATCTTCATCGTGTTCTACTACTAATAATGTATTATCAAGATCTCGCATTTGTTTTAAAGTTTCAATTAACTTAACATTATCACGTTGATGTAAACCAATTGAAGGTTCATCAAGAACATACAATACTCCCGTTAATTGTGAACCAATTTGAGTTGCTAATCGAATTCGTTGTGATTCACCACCAGATAAAGTTTGTGCCATTCGTGATAAGTTTAAATAACCTAAACCAACATTAGTTAAAAAACTTAAACGATTAATGATTTCTACTAATATTAATTTAGCAATTTCTTGTTGATAAGGTAATAATTTAATATTTAACATAAATGTTAAACTTTTTTCGATGTCTAAATTAGTATATTGACTAATATTCATTTCTTTATTATTTTCATCTTTAATTTTAACTGCTAGTGCAAATTCATTTAATCTTGTTCCTTGACAAGTTAAACAAGTACGTTCACTCATAAATTTACGATAATAATCACGGGCAAAATCACTAGTTGTTTCTAAAAAACGTCTTTCAATTAAAGTGGCAATGCCTTCAATATAATCATGATTAGGATATTTACGACCATTTGCCGAAGTAATACTAAAAGTAATGGCTTCATCACTACCACGCATAATATAATTAAGTTGTGTTTTTGTTAAATTTTTTAATGGTTGATTCAAATCAATTAAATAATGATAACAAAGAACTTTTAATTTTTGTCATTCTAAATTACTAGTACCAACTAAGTTTTTATAATACTCAATGCCACCATCATTAATTGATAATTTTAAATCTGGCATTAATAATTCTTCGTCAACTTCTAATTTTACTCCCAAGCCTTTACAATCAAAACACGCTCCACTTGGTGCATTAAAAGAAAATAAACGCGGTTCTAAACTGGGAATTGAAAATCCACAAATTTTACAAGCATATTTTTGAGAAAATAATCACGTTTCATTTGTTTGCGATAAAATAACCTTTGCTAAACCATTACTATGATTTAAAGCAACTTCTAAAGCATCATGAATTCGTGAAATAGTATTATCATCATTGGTAAATTTAATACGATCAATAACAATATCAATATCATGACGTAATGATTTATTCAATTCAATTGGTTCATCTAAACTATATATTTTATTATTAATTTTAACTCGCAAAAAATTTTCTTGTTTTAATTTTGCTAATAAATCTTGATGACTACCTTTTTTAGCATTAATAACTGGTGCTAAAATTTCAATATTAGTATTATCTTCTAACGTTTTAATTTTATTAACCATTTCTTTTAAAGTTTGCGTGCTAATTGGACCATGACCCTTATTACAATAAGGATTTCCAATCCGTGCATAAAGTAAACGCAAATAATCATAAATTTCAGTAACAGTACCAACAGTACTGCGAGGATTATTACTTGTAGTTTTTTGATCAATAGAAATTGCTGGTGCTAAACCATCAATAGCATCAACATCAGGTTTTTCACTGTTTCCTAAAAATTGACGAGCATAGGCTGAAAGTGATTCAACATATCTTCGCCTTCCTTCTGCATAAATTGTATTAAAAGCTAATGATGATTTACCACTTCCTGAGACACCAGTAATAACTACTAACTTATACTTTGGAATTTTAATATTAACATTTTTTAAATTATGTTCACGTGCACCTTTAACAGTAATATATTTTTGATTATCTGTCATTTATTCCTCCACTTATATGCTCTTTCTAATTAATTATATACTATATATAGTTAACTTTAATAGCATTATTGCTAATTAATACTAAAGAATATCAATTATAATTAGTTTAAAATATTATCTAAATCAATATTTAAAATTTTAAAATTATTTAGTGCAAAAAAAGTATATAAAAACTTAAATTACAAAAAAATGAACAATATATATTCAAAAATGAAATACAGCAATTGCTCATTTTATAATAAAATTTAAAAAATAGAATTAATTATTACTAAAAAATGTTATATTCCAATATTTTTTTCTAATAAAAAATAATTGGAATAATTTTATTTACTTAAATTATATAAATTTATCCATTAACTTTATTTATCTTATTTTTTTCTTTCTTTTTTATTAACTTTAACTACTACTATTTTCTCCTTGATATTGTCAAAGTTCAGCAAATATTCCAGCAGCTAAATTATTCTCGGTATTAGAGATACCTTTTCCAGTATCAGCAGTTGTTTTACTTCCTCAAAGATGAGTATAACTACCTAAGAATGGTACATATTTAGAACCTAATGATCCTGAAGTTCTTTCATTAATAAAAGCTATTCTTGCTGAAGCAGGAGTGGTTCATACCTGAGCATTATTTAAAAATGTATGATTATGTTTTCCAACACTTCCTAATGTTTTTCCTTCTTTATCACTCTGAACTATTGTTAAACCTTTAGCAAGTTCTACTTTTACTCAACCTTCTGGCATTTTTGATCCAACAGGCATTCATTTATATTCACCAGGAATTCATTGTCCTTTACTTTTATCTGATTTTTTATTTTTTTCTTGGCAATCTTTTAACTGTGCTTCTAGTTCTTCTCTTTTTGCTTTACATTCTTTTAAATCTTCTTCTAATTTTTTATTTTTTTCTTGACAATTTTTTAATTGTTCTTCTAGTTCTTCTCTTTTTGCTTTACATTCTTTTAATTGTTCTTCCAATTCTTCTCTTTTTGCTTTACATTCTTTTAAATCTTCATCTGATTTTTTATTTTTTCTTGGCAATCTTTTAACTGTGCTTCTAGTTCTTCTCTTTTTGCTTTACATTCTTTTAATTGATTTTCCAAGTCTTCTCTTTTTGCTCTACACTCTTTTAAATCTTCTTCTAATTTTTTAACTTTATCTTCAAGACCTTCTAATTTTTTATTTTTTTCTTGACAATTTTTTAATTGTTCTTCTAGTTCTTCTCTTTTTGCTTTACATTCTTTTAATTGATTTTCCAAGTCTTCTCTTTTTGCTCTACACTCTTTTAAATCTTCTTCTAATTTTTTAACTTTATCTTCAAGACCTTCTAATTTTTTATTTTTTTCTCTACATGCTTTTAATTGTTCTTCCAATTCATCAATTTTATCTTCTAGTTCTTTAATTTTTTTTGATTTATCTAATGATTCTTTTACTGATTTTGCATAAAGACTACTTATTTCTTCTAATTCATTAGCTGTTTCTTGCAATTTTTTATTTAATTTTTCCATTTTTGCTTGACAGTCGCTATCATCAACATTAACAGTAGTAACACTTTCTCAACTATCTTCTTCTACTGTCTTATTTTTTTCATTTATCATTTTTAAGTATCCTCCTTTTTATTAAAATTCTCGTATACTATTTTTATTAATAATGAAAATTATTGAAAATATTATTTTGTTTCAATTTTAAATAAGATTTATTTAAAGATAATTTTAAATAAATCTCACTTAAAGTTTACAACTTAAAACATTACTATACAATAAACTTTCCTAGAAAGCAATTATTAATAAAATTAAATATTAAAAATTATTATTAAAATTGAAAAACAATTAAGTTATAAAAATTATTAATTTAATTATTTTAAAATAATTAAATTAACATACATTAATATTTTAAACATTTGATAAGATAGTGTAAAATAATTAGTAGTTTAGAAAAGGCTTAAAAAATGACAGTAATCAACACGTCTGTGAATCAAAAAATTTTATTAACTGGTTATAAAAAATTTTGTTATTCTTTTAGCAAAATTTTATTAGTTATTCTATTATTTCCTTTTGTTTATTTTTATTCAAAAAAATATCAAAAACAATTTTTAGAATTTTGCTTTTCTTATCAAAAAGAAGGTAAATTTAAAATAAATAACGAACAAACAGTTGATATTAATAGTTTTAATTATCATCAATATGATTGTCAAATTAAAGATCTTAATAAATATGGCTATCCAATTGATTGAAAAAAAGAAAATTATCAAGAATTTACCATTAAAAATGATAATAATCAAAACATTAGTTGTCTAACTGTCATTCAAAAAAAGAAAAGTGATAAATGAGTTATTGGCTTTCATGGTTGAACAGAAAATAAATATTTAGCATTAAGATTAGTGTCATGATTTTATGAAGAAGGATACAATATTTTAACTTTTGATAGTGTTGCTCACGGTAAAACTTATGGCCAATATAGTGTAGTGACATTGGTCTTACTTGTGCTGAAAATATTAATTGTTTAATTAATTGAATAAAAGATAATTATCAAGTTAGCAGTATTGGTTTAATTGGTAATAGTATGGGTGCATCAACAATTAATTATTATTTATTTAATTATAAAGTAACCAATTTAATTAACTGGGCAATTACTGATTGTGGATTCTCTAATCTACTTGTTCAATTTCGTTACGTCATGCAATATCGTTATAAAAAACCTTGATGATTAATTAGTAATGGTTTAGCCAAAAGATATCAAAAATTTACAAATACAAATATTTTAGAATATGATTTATTAAAAAAAAGCAAAACAGGTTTTCAAGTTCCTACTTTATTAATTCACGGTAAAAAAGATAATTTTGTCCCATTTTTCATGGCTAATGTCATTCATAATTATCAAGTTAAACTCCATTATAAAAATTATGATTATTTATTTTTGGAAAATATTGATCATATTGAAACCTTACCAAATGCTTATCAAACTTACATTAATAAAATAAAAAGTTTTATCAATACATACGAAATAAAAAAAATAGAGATAGGAAAAAGACATGAAATTAAAAAAGAAGTATTCGTTTTGAGTAATATTAATGATGGCAATTTCTGCCACAGTTGGATCATCAGTACTAATTTCATTTGGACAAGTAGCGTTTCAAAGTGGATTTAATCCGATTTTAATGATATGTGCCTGAATTTTAGGCGGTATTTTAATTTTGCCAGAAATGTTATTACTAGCAGAAACTGCTATTTCTTTTCCAGGAAATGGAAGTGCTTATTATTGATTAAAAAAAGCAAATTGAATGGCTTGTTCGTTTTGATTGGGATGGATTTTAGTTTTAATAGTTAGTGCTACTGCCGTTGCTTCTGCTACTTTAGCATTAGGTAATATTATTGGTACTTTAGCTCATATTACTAACCAATGGTTGATAAAATTATTTGGAATTTTAATTTTATTTGCATTAGCTATAGTCCAAATATTTATTAAAAATAATTCTGGAAAAACACAAATTATTTTTACAATTTTAAAAGGATTACCAATTACTTTTGTTTTATTTATTGCTATGATTTATGGCAATACAGATAGCTTTAATAGTGAAATAGTTCAAAAAGATTTATCAAAAATTTTTCTTGCAACTTATGTTTTATTACCAGCAACAACAATGACACTATTTGCCTATTCAGGAATTGAAGCAATAACTTATGTTACTGAAGAAGTAGAAAATCCAAGAAAAAATGTACTTTGAGCTTTAATTGTTGCAACAGGACTAATTATCTTTTTATATTTAATACTATTAATTGCTTTGTTAACTATTAATGAACCACTTTCATGATTAGATAAAAATGATGGATTTAGTAACGTTTGATATTATGCTATTATCAATAATCCTAATATTCCTCATGTTTTAGCTTATATTTTTTCAGGACTAGCAATTTTATTATTTGTTGGTTCACTAAATGCATTTCTACTTTATCAATCACGTTTAATTTTTAAAATGAGTGAAGAAAAAGATTTGTTTAAATTTTTTCAAAAAACAACTAAAAGAACTAATATGCCATGAGCTGCTATGTTACTATTAATATTTGCTGCTTTAATTTATATTTTATGAAATCAATTGTATGAAGTAACTAATTACTTTATTATTGCTATTAGTTTTTTAAAATTAATTGTTAATTCAGTCATTATCTTTTTAAGGCGCAAACATCCAGACTACCAAAAGATTTTTAATAATTTTTGATTTTACTTTTTCATTATTATTGGTTATTTAGGAGCAATAAGTGCTATTGTTGGATCATTTTTGGCAATGTATTATTATGGTACACAAAATAATAATATGTGAGCATTATGAAATTCACTAATTTTAATTGCTGTTATGTTAGCAGGATATCCTGTTTACTATATTAAAAATTATGTAGTTAAAATTGTTAACAATTTTAAAAATCAAAAAAAGATAATCAATCATAAAAAAATAATCTTATACCTTATTTACTTTCTTGTGCTAATAAAAAATTTTTAATATGAGCACCATAAAGATAATTAACAATATTCTTATTTTTATTAACAACACGATGACAAGGAACAATAATTGCTAATGGATTTTTACTTAAAGCTGAACCCACTGCCCTACTTGCTTTTGGATAACCTATCTTTTGCGCTAATTCTTGATAAGTTAAAGTTGTCCCAAATTGAATAGTACAAGTTTTACTCCATACTAATTCTTGAAAAGGAGTTCCTTTTAAAGCTATTGGTAAGTTAAAATCACTTAATTTTTTATCAAAATACATTGCTAGTTGTTTTAAGCAATTAACTACCACTATATTACTACTATCCTTAGCAACTTGACGAGTATTAACGAAGCTAACTTTTATTACTTGTTCTGCAACTACTATGATTTCAATTAAACCTATTTTAGTAGTTAAATAACCATATTTTTTCATATTTTTTATTACCCCTTTATTTTATTTAAACTATTACTTTCTTTTACAAGTTCTTGTAATATTTTATTATAAAAATTTTGTTTTAACAAATCCGAATTTTCAACAATCTTTTCAATAGATCAATCTCATCATTTTATATTTTGTAATTTTTGAACTATTTTTTTAGAAAAACGATATTTTATAATTTTAGCAGGATTACCACCAACAATAGCATAAGGAGGTACATTTTTTGTAACTACACTTTTAGCTGCAATTACTGCCCCATTACCAATAGTTACCCCTCTTAAGATTGTCACATCATGACCAATTCAAACATCATTTTCTATCACTGTTGGTGATTTAATCGGAAATTTATCTAATTTATCTTTTTCTGTAACTTCTGATAAATTTAATGATTTATAAAATAATGGTAAAGGAAATGTTGAAACTGCAGAATAATTATGATTGCCACCATTCATTATAAATAAAACACCTTGTGCAATTGAACAAAATTTACCAATAATTAATTCATCATCTATCATATTTGGAAAATGATAAATTATATTTTTATTTTCAAAATCAATAGCTGCTTGTTCGCCATTAAAATCATGATAATAAGTATAATCACCAATAAAAATTTTAGGTTTAGTAATATAATTTTTTATTAAAAATATTGTTGGTATATGAGGATTAATTTTAGTATTTGGACTTATCAAAATACCTTTTTGTGCTTTATCGATCAACTTATTTTACTCCTTTATTTTTCACTTTCAATACTCAAAATTAAATCACGAAGTGAAGCTGCCTTTTCAAAATTTAAATCTTTAGCTGCTTGTAACATTTCAACTCTTAAATCAGCAATTATCTTTGTTTTAGCAGCTATTTTTGTTTTACCTTTACTTGAATTTAAAATTTTTAAATCAACATCTAATTCTCTAGTACTCACGATTTCACTCAATGGTTTTTTAACAGTAACTGGTACTATATTATGTTTTTTATTATAAGCAAGTTGAATTTCTCTTCTTCTTTGCGTTTCTTCAATTGCTTGTGTCATTGCCTCTGTCTTAATATCTCCATATAGTATAACATGACCATTAACATTTCGTGCTGCGCGACCAATAGTTTGGATTAATGATTTAGTATTACGTAAAAAACCAGATTTATCAGCATCCAAAATACAGATTAATGACACTTCTGGTACGTCTAATCCTTCACGTAATAAATTAATACCAACAATAACATCAAAAACACCTTTTCTTAAATCTAACAAAACTTTAGTACGTTCTAATGTTTTTAATTCATTATGAATATAAGCAACTTTAATTTTTTGTTCTTGTAAAAAATTTGATAATTCTTCTGCCATTCTAATTGTTAAAGTAGTAATAAATACTCTTTCATTATTTTTTGTTCGTAATTTTATTTGATTAATAATATCTTCCATTTGATTTTTAGTTGGTTTAATTTCAATTGTTGGATCTAATAAACCCGTGGGACGAATAATTTGTTGAACTGGTACATTAAAGGGTTCAACTTCATTTTTAATTAAAGATAATTCATAATCAGCAGGAGTTGCTGAAGTATAAATAACTTGCTTTAACTTATTAGAAAATTCATTAAAATTTAAAGGACGATTATCCAAAGCACTAGGTAAACGAAAGCCATATTTTACTAATGTTTCTTTTCTGCTACGATCAGTATTATACATTCCTCTAATTTGCGGTAATGTCATATGAGATTCATCAATAATTGTTAAAAAATCATCTGGAAAAAAATCAATTAAAGTATATGGTGCTGAACCCACTTCTCTATTTTCTAAATGACGAGAATAGTTTTCAATACCACTACAAATACCAAATTCTTTTAAGGATTCTAGATCGTGTTCTGTTCTTTGTTCTAATCTTTGCGCTTCTACTAACATATTATTTTTTCTTAGTTGTGCTAATGTTATTTTTAACTCTTCAGTAATTTTAATAACTGCCTGATCAACACGACTTTTACTAGTAATATAATTTTGCGCAGGAAAAATTGTAATAAAGGGAAAACGTTCTAAAACATTAGCGCCTAATGTATCAATACGTGCTATTTCTTCAATTTCATCACCAAATAAACTAATTCTTAAATAAAATTGATCATTTCAAGATGGAGCTAACTTTATTAAATCACCTTTTGCACTAAAACTACCCGGTTCTAATGTAATATCATTACGTACATATCCATTTTTAATTAGTCTTAATAATAAATCTTTTCTATTAATTTTTTGTTCTTTTCTCAATTCAAAAAAGTTATCTTTATATGCTGTTGGTTCTTGTTCACCATAAATTGCTGCTACTGATGCTACAACAATAACATCTTTACTAATAGATAAACCATTTAAAGCACTTAATCTTAACATTTCAATTTCTTGATTTTGTTTAGAATTTTTATCAATATAAGTATCGGTTTTTGGTAAATATGCCTCGGGTTGATAAAAATCAAAATATGAAACAAAATATTCAACGCGATTTTCAGGAAAAAAAGTTTTCAATTCTCCATATAATTGCATAGCTAATGTTTTATTATGTACTAAAATTAAAGTTGGTTTTTGCACTTGCACAATAACATTGGCCATTGTAAAAGTTTTACCCGTACCAGTGGCTCCTAATAATACTTGGTATTTAATATTATTTTTAATAGCTACTACTAATTTTCTAATTGCTTCAGGTTGATCACCTGTTGGTTTATAAGGCGCTTTTAATTTAAACATAACTTTATATTCCTTTAAAACATTCTATATACAATACCATATTATTTTAAATAAAATAATAATAAAACTTTTATATAATTAAAATTATTATAAAACAATATAAATACTATACTTATTTTTTGATTTTTATAAGTATAAAAAATTATAATAAATTTCTTAAAAAATTTAAAGTTTAGTTATCAAATAAATCCAATGTTTAAAATTGACTTATTATCGTTTATATTTTATTTTACTTAGAATATAGTAAAATTTTAAACAGATAATTAAAATAATTTTTATATAAAGTAAAAAAACTAAAAAGGGGGAATGATTATGAAAACACTATTAACAGCAGTAAGTTTTTTAACGGTTTCATCATCAATTGGAAACTTAAATTCTATTTTAAACACCGAAATTAAAACTACAAATATTTTAAAAAATGAACCAATAAAATATGATGGAAAAGATAAAATTTGTACTGTCTGAAAAGAAAATTCAAAAAGTCCTGCAACATTAATTTATATAAAAAGTAGTACTTTAGATAGTTGATTTAAACTTTTTTCTTTAAATGACCTTGAAAAATTAAGAGAAAAAATATACTACGATACCATAAAATTTCCTTATCAAGGAAATAATTGAGCAAAACCTAACATATATAAATTATCAGAGGTATTAATGAATATTCTTAAATCTTTAACTAGTATACGTGGATACAATACATACGGAGTTGAACTATGTTACTATTTTGGAACTTTGTTTAGTAAAAAGCCACAATTTTCACCAAATACTCACGATAAAAATATAATAGAAAAATATTATAAATTTTTATGACATGATACTTTAAAAATTGCATTAAGTCGATATGAATGACAAAAAATTTTAAATACTAATAAAAATAAAACTGAAATTTTTAATATTATTTCTAGATTTCCCGAATGAGATGCAAGTGGTTGAAAAGGTTATATCTCAAACAAAGATTTATATACTTTATCTGAAAAAATTATTGAGAATTTTAATCAATTAAAAACTAAATTCGAAAATAGTAATACAGGATGAAAAGTAGTAACTAACACTACTGGCTCATGAACAGAACTTGAACAAGAATAAAATATACTTACAAAAAAATAATGAAAAGAAAGAGAGAAAAAATATAATGTTTAAAAAATTTAAAGAAATTTTCAAAAAGAAAAAATGACATTGTGATTATTGTAAAGAAAATTATCCTCTACTTTGTCCAATCAAAGGATTAGAAAAAGATGGAGAAGATTTTGAAAAAAAACCAAAAGATTAATTTTATACTTTAAATAAAAATAGGCAAATGCCTATTTTTATTTTTTTCTGTTTATAAATTGATATAAATTAATAAATTCTTTACTAATTTCAATCATCATTTGTGTTGTTAACAAATGATCTTCAGAATGCATAAACAATACTGAAAAAGGTAATTGATAACCTTTACCTTCTTCAACAATGACGCTCATATGTGATTGCAAAGCTTTAGTAATATTATCGTTTGCTTCATCAATCATTTTTAATGCTGTTTCAAATTGTCCTTCCTTAGCGAGAGTAATTGCTTCTATTGCTAAAGATTTTGCTTTTCCAGCAAAAGAAATTATTTCAAGTGAAATTTTTTCA
The DNA here is from genome assembly GCF_964020225.1 of Spiroplasma endosymbiont of Tiphia femorata. NCBI lineage: Bacteria > Bacillati > Mycoplasmatota > Mollicutes > Entomoplasmatales > Spiroplasmataceae > Spiroplasma > Spiroplasma endosymbiont of Tiphia femorata. The sequence goes on from NZ_OZ026544.1 coordinate 148,977, forward strand.
AAATCAATATTATTACTTTTCTCTTTTTCTTTAATGCTCATAGTATTATTTTTTAATTTCTAACAAACTCATTGCTAATTCTAACGTTTCTTTACCTTGAACCATCGCATAAACTGCTGCTGGAATAATATTAAGAGCAGCATTTCCAATAATATTAGTAAAATCATTTTTCATATAACTTACTTGTGGTCCTAATAAAACAACATCCCATTTTTCACCTTTAGCAAAAGATGCTTTTGCTTCAGTAGCACCTAATGCTTTCACTTCATAATCTAAATTTAACTCTTTAATATACTCTTTCATATTTGCTTCTAGTCTTAAAGTGCTCATACCAGCTGAACACGTAAGTAATATCTTTATCATCTATCTTCCTCCTAATAAACAAAAATCAAATATACATAACTAAGAATATTATACATTGATATTTTTAAATTTGAATTTTAATGGTTTTAAAAAATATAACTTTTAACTAAAGATTAAAAATATATTACTAATATATATTGTAACTTTGATCACTATTGTGTAAAATTCATAATACTATCTAAAAATAAAGGGACTGATTATATGAAAGGCAAAAAGAAAAAAAACATAACTACATGAGGATTTATTATGTCAGTACTGGGTGCTGCTGTAGGATTAGGAAGTATTTGGGGATTTCCAAATCAAATGAATAAACATGGTGGTATCTTTTTAATTCCATTCTTTATTGCACTAATTGTCTGTGCTTTACCAATTTTATTAATTGAAATCAATTTAGGTAATAAATATCGTAAAAATCATGTTGAAATTTTTAAAGATTTAGCAAAAACTCCTGGGACTTTCTTTGGATTTTTACAAACTGCAGTTGTTTGAATAATGGGTGTATTTTATAGTGTTCTTGTCGCTTGATCATTATTGGCAATAGTTATGTCTTTTCTTCCTGGTTTAAATCAACAAGGATTTTTCTTAAATAAATTAATTGGTCAAACTTCCAACGATGTACCACAAAATTTTAGTCAATTGGGTAATATTAGTATTTGAGTTTTAATTAGTTTAATTATGGTTTGAATTATTACTGGTGTTATTTTGTTGGGTGGCGTTGTTAAAGGGATTGATTTAGCAAATAAAATTTTTATTCCTAGCCTATTTATCATGATTTTAATGATGATGATTTATGTTTTAACTTTACCTGGTGCTCTAGATGGTTTAAAAACAATGTTTAGTTTTAATAGTAAAAAAATATTAACTAGTAGCATTTGAACTGATGCTTTTGGACAAGCCTTCTTTATGCTTTCAACTTGTACAGGTGTCATTATTATTTTTTCAAGTCATGCGCCAATTGGTACTAGTAATACTAATAAAGGTTTAATTATTATGGTTGGTACTGTTATTGTTGCTTTATTAACAACATGTACTGTTTTTGGAGGAATCGGTGCAATTGCATATAATCAGCATAAAACTATTGATGAAGTATTTATTTCGGGTCCAACTTTAATTTTTCAAGTTTTTCCACAAGTTTTTGCAATCATTACTGAGCAAACACATCTTCCATTTTTAAGTCACACCCTAGCTTTCCTTTTCTTTTTATCAGTATTTTTTGCTGGTATATCTTCATTAATAGCAATAGCTGAAGCCGTTGTTAATCCTCTAATTAGTTGTTATGGCATTAAACGTTATCAAGCATTATTAATAATGATTATTAGTAGTTTTATGCTTGGTTTAATATTCTGCTTTAATAATAGTAGTCCTTTAATTGATGGACTTGCAATATGAGTTACTGGTATTTGACAAATGATTATTGGTATTTGTGAATTAATTGGTGTTATCCTTATTTGAAAATGTTATGATAGTTTAAAAGAATTTAATAATCAATATTCATGAGTTAAATGAAATAAAGGTTTCAAATATTTATGTTTAATCCTTATTCCAACAATTATTTTAATTAACTTGGTCTTTGCTTTATATCAATTAATTAATAATATAATTAGTAATCCTTTTATATTTCTAACTATTGGCTTGACGCTAGGAGCTATTACTGTTTTATTATTTACTTTAATTTTTACTTTTTGAAATAATATTAAAATCTATTTTATAAAAATTAATAATAAACTATTTAAACAAAAAACAAAAACTGAAATTATTAAAGTCGACACTGAATAAAATTAATATAACTGCTAATTTAAATAGATAATTATTCATTAAACAGTCATATTAAAATATCTTATATAATAAAATATGCTATATAAAATCCAAACATAATAATAAATAAAAATGAATTCAATCCAATAATATTATTAATAAAGTTATTTAGGTAACTTTATTTTATTCATTATCAATTTCTTTGTTTTCTATTAAAATAATATTATTAGTAACTTCTTCATTATCAATTTCAATAATATTTTTTTTATCTAATTTATAATATTTATTAATAATACGTTGTATTTGTTTAATCTTATTTTCAGATCTATTAATATATGATTTATTAAACGTATATTTATTATATCTCAAATCTATTATTGCAGTCTTTACCTCATTTTTCATTTGTTGATATAAATTACCATTTTTAAAAACATAATTTATATCATTTTTATTCAATAAAAAATCTTTTATTTCTTTTTCAATTGCATTATTAATTGTATCTAGTCTAGAACTACTATTAATTGAAGCAACTACACAAACTATAATAACTCCTATAACAATAACTATTATAGGCAAACCTATAATCATAAACATTAAATCATTATTATTCATTTCAGTATTATACATTTTTTAATTCACTTTCAATCTTTAATTTTTACTTTTCTCTTTTAATTTATTTTTTATTCTTTTTCAAAATTTAAACTATGGATATTGTTTATTATATATAACCATATAATCAATTAAAGTACTAATAATATTTTAATTTATATATATTGTATATTTTTTAAAAAAATAAATAAAAATTACTAATAGTTCACATCATAATAATATTTATTAAAATGGTTAGTAAGTAGTAACAAACACCCCTATATATGATATTATTTTTATACAATCACTCAACCAATAAATTTAAAATAGAAAAGTTAGGAGTTTAAAATTATGAAAGATTTTAAAAATATTAAAATTAAACAAATTAAAAATAGCAATAATAATAAAATTGGTATCTTATTAGGTACTCTAATTTTATTGTTATTAATAACTTTTAGTTTATTAAGACTACTACCAATTGGTAAATTTTTAGACGACTTTATATTTTCTTTTTTATTTGGATGAAGCAAATATTTAATTTATATATTATTATATATATCTTTAATTCCACTTTGTTTTAATTATTATTTTAAATTTAAAGCTTCCTTTGTTTGAGCAATAATTACTACTATTATATGCTGCGCTTGAACAATTGAAACTATTACTATTATTAGTCATTATGATAATATTTGATTTAATAATAAATTTCATATTAATTTAATTAATGATTATTATCAATCTTGATGAAATTCAACTATTTTTAATAATTATCATGGATTTTTCAAATCACCTATTTCCTTTAATAATTGAACTATTGATAGTTTCTTTCCCTCTTATCTTGTTGGCGGATTAATTGGTAATACTATATTAGAATTTTTAGGTTACACAACTTTTTTTGTTAATTTTATATTAAATATATTAATGATTATTATTTGTTTTAGTTGATTATTTTTTAACCGTCCCTTAATTTTATTTATCACTATTTCAAATCATATCAAAGAAACAATTTTAGATTTTAAAGTTAAGCAAAAAGATCAAAAAATTAATAAATTAGAAAAAGCAAAAGAAAAACAAAAAAAACTTACTTTGGCACAAAATAATACTATCAAAATCAATAATCTAAAAAAAGAACTAAAAATAAACAAACAACAAGCAAAAAACAATAATAAGCAATCTAAATTAGAAACTAAACAATTTACAAAAGAAAATTTATCAAACAATAAAGTAAAAAACGAAAAAATAAACTTTGATATAGAAACCAATAAAGAATTATTACAAGAAAATAACAATATTAACAAAATTAATAATCAAAAATTAGAAAATAATGAAACAAAAGTTAAAGAACAAAACAAAATTATTAATCAAATTGAAAAACAAAATAACAATCAAGAAAAAACAAAAGCTTTTCTTCCTGAACAAACTATAATTAATCAAAAATATATTTTACCAACATTAAAATTAACTAAAAAATCAGATAATCTAATAAAAAAGCAAGAAGAAAATGAAAAATATGCTTTAGAAAATAAAGAAAAAATTAATCAGTTATTTAAAGAATTTTCTGTTCAAGGAAAAGTAAATGATTTTACTATTGGTACAACAGTAACAAAATACGAGGTTTCAATCACTTCAGGAATGAAAATTAACAAAATTACTAACTTAGAAGAAGAACTAAAACTAGTTTTAGCAAATAATAATATTAGAATCGAAGCACCAATAGCTGGTAAATCAATGATTGGAATTGAAGTTAGTAATAAAAATATTGTTCCAACTAATATGCAAGAACAATTTGAAAATATAAGCGAAAAATATAAAAATAAAAAATTATTAATTAGTATTGGTAGAAATACTACTGGTGATTACATCTTTCATTCATTAAAAGAAATGCCCCACTTATTAATTGCTGGTAGTACTGGTTCAGGAAAATCAGTTTTTATTAATGATTTACTAATTTCTTTGCTCTTACAATACAAACCTCATGAAATAAAACTAATATTAATCGATCCTAAATGAGTAGAATTAGCAATTTATAATGATATCCCACATTTAATTATTCCAGTAATTAATGAAGCAAACAAAACACCAGCAGCATTACAAGTAGTAATTTTAGAAATGATGCGTCGATACCAACTATTTGCAAAAAATGGAAATCGTGATATTGAAAGTTATAATAAAAAAATAAGTCAAGAAATTGATAAATTACCTTATTATATTATTGTTATTGATGAATTAGCAGATTTAATGGTACAAGCAAGCAAACAAATTGAAGAAGGGATCATGCGAATTACACAAATGGGTCGAGCAGCAGGAATTCATTTAGTAATAGCAACACAAAGACCATCAGTAGATGTAATTACTGGCGTAATTAAAAATAATATTCCAGCAAGAATTGCTTTTAAAGTTGCATCTTGAATTGATTCAAAAACAATCCTTGATACTGCTGGAGCAGAAAAATTATTAGGTAAAGGCGATATGTTATTTTTAGCTCCAGGACAAAATAATATCAATCGTTTACAAGCACCATGAATTAGTGATGAAGATGTTTCAAAATTAATAAAGTTTATTAAAGAACAATCTTCGGTTAAATATGATAATAATTTTATTGAAAAAATGAAAGAAATTAAAGATTCAAAAAAATAAAATAAGTTTTCTGTTAATTAACAGAAAACTTATTTTCATATTCCAAACATAAAATAATTATTTTATTATTGAGGTAATTTTATATTTTCATAAATGGGAAATTTATTTAAAAGCATATCAACTTTTTTTCTTAATTCATTTAAACCATCATCATTAATACCCTTAGGTAATTTTCAAGCACTAATAATAATCTTTCCTAATTCAATAAACTGCTCTTCTTTAAAACCTCTCGTTGTCATTGCTGGACTACCAAAACGAACACCACTAGTAATAACAGCTGGTAAAGGATCAAAGGGAACACCATTCTTATTAGCAACAATATTAATCTTTTCTAAAATATCAACAGCTTCTTTACCATTTAAACCGTTAATATTAGTAACATTAACAGTTAATAAATGATTATCAGTTCCACCCGCCACTACATGAAATTTTGCATCAAGAAAAGTTTTCGCTAATGCTTGAGCATTTTTAATTACTTGCATTTGATAAGTTTTAAATTCTGACGTTAATGCTTCATAAAAAGCTTGTGCTTTTGCTGCAATAATATGTTCCAATGGCCCACCTTGATTACCGGGAAATACCGCACTATCAATTTTCTTTTTTAATTCTTCGGTGCAAAGAATAGCACCACCACGTGGTCCTCTTAATGTTTTATGAGTTGTTGTTGTTGTAATATCAGCATAACAAATAGGATTTTGATGTAATCCAGCAGCAATTAATCCAGCAATATGCGCCATATCAACCATTAAATATGCTCCAACAGTATCGGCAATTTTACGAAACTTTGATCAATCAATAAGTCTTGAATAAGCACTAGCTCCTGCTACAATAATTTTTGGTTTACATTCTTTAGCAATTTTTAAAATTTCATCATAATCTAAATATTCATCCTTTTTACTTACACCATAATTAACACCGTGATAAATTTTACCAGAAAAATTAATTTTATAACCATGAGTTAAATGACCACCGGCATCAAGTTCCATACCAAGAATAGTATCACCTGGACGTAATATAGCAGCATATGCTTCAGCATTAGCTTGACTACCAGAATGAGGTTGTACATTAGCATGAAAATTACCTTTTTTACATTGACCTGGTTTATGATTACAATTAAATAATTGTTTAAAACGCTCTATTGCCAAATTTTCAATTTTATCAACATTTTCGCAACCATTATAATATCTTCTGCCCGGATAACCTTCTGCATACTTATTAGTTAATATTGTTCCAGCAAGTGTAAGTACAGCTGGTGATACATAGTTTTCTGAAGCTATTAATTCAATATGATTTTGTTGACGTTGTCATTCATCTTTCACAATTTTTTTTAATTCTGGGTCAAGACCCTTATTAAAAGATTTATCCATTTTTAAACATCCTCTCTTTAATAATTTAATAGTAAAATTATTTTAGTTTTGCAACTCTTAATTGATGTCTTTTTTCATCACTTGTTTTAGTATTTAAAAATAATTTCACAAGTTCTACTGCTTTATAATCAGAAATAATTCTAGCACCTAGTGCTAAAACATTAGCGTCATTATGAAGTCTTGCCAATCTTACTGTTTCTTCTTCATAGCAAAGGGCACAACGAACACCATTAATACGATTGGTAGCAATGCTAATACCAATACCAGTACCACAAATTACAATACCAAAATCTGCTTTTTTACTAACAATAGCATTAGCAACATTAAAACCAAAATTAGGATAATCAACAGGCTCACTGCTATTTGTTCCTAAATCTAAAATTTGATAGCCTTCTGTATGTAAAAATTTAATAATTGGTTGTTTAAATTCATAAGCGGTATGATCATTACCAATAGCAATTACTAAACCATTAGTTTTCAACTTTATCACTTCCTTAGTTTAAATATTAGTTTTATTATACCTATTAATTTTAAAATTAATATATTTTCTTTTTAAAATAATTTTTATTACAAAAAGAAAAATATTTTTTCCTATAATAATCAAATTTAATCATTATTGCTATTAATAAATATGTTAAAATACTGCTAAAAGAAAGGTGAGATTCTTATTATGAAAATTAAAAAAATGATCGGAAATAAGTATGCATTAATTATTGAAAAAGATAGAAATAAACCAATTATTCATTGCCATACTACTTTTGGTGATGATAATTTTAACGTAATTGGTGGTCATATGTTAGACGCGAAAGTTGCTATTAAGGCTGAAGTAATAATTGATATTTTAAGTAATGAAAAAATATCACAAGTTATTGATAATAAAAGTAATTTTCATATTTGAAATTTATCTTAATTTAAGATTTTCCTAATGAACCAAATTCTGTTAATAATTCTTTAGCTTTAAGTTTAATTGCTTCCATTCCTGGCTTAAAAATTTTTCTAGGATCAAACCCTTTATCTTCATTAAGTTTTCCTTCCGTAACATATTTTTCAATAACTGCGGCGAACACTTCTTGTAATTCAGTATTAACATTAATTTTACTAATTCCTAAATTAATAGCTTTTTTAACCTGATCTTTTGGAATTCCAGAACCACCATGTAATACCATTGGCTTATTTGAAGCTACTGATAAATTTTTTAACACATCAAAATTTAAACCATCTCAATTTTTAGGATACTTTCCATGAATATTATTTATTCCGGCTGCTAAAAAGTCAATTCCTAAAGCTGCTAATGATTTACAATCTTCCTCACTAGCAATCTCACCACTACCAATAACTCCATCTTCTTCACCACCAATAGTACCTGCTTCTGCTTCAACAGATGCATTTTTTTTCTTAGCATAAGCAACTACTTCTTTGGTACCTTTTATATTTTCATTAAAATCTAAATGAGAACCATCAAACATAACAGAACTAAAACCAGCATCTAATGCTTTCTTACAAGAATCTACTGATTGACCATGATCTAAATGTAATGCCACTGGAATAGTAATATTTAAATCATTCAATAGCGCTAAAGTCATACTAGCAACTGTGTTAAATCCACCCATGTATTTAATAGCACCTTCTGAAACACCTAAAATAACAGATGATTTAGTTTCTTGTGCAACTTCAAGAATAGATCTTGTTCATTCTAAATTATTAATATTAAAGTGAGCAACGGCATATTTACCTGCTTTTGCTTTATCAATCATATTTTTTGCACTAACAAATTTATTCATTTCTTTTCCTTCTTTCTTAAAATATTATAACCTTATATTATATATTTTCATAAAAAATCTAGTTGCATATATATTTTGAGAATATACAATTCATAAAAATTATAACAATTTTAAAATTAAATTTTCTTACTTTATCATTATTTTTTAATAATACTTTTAATTAATCCTAAAAATAAAGGATTTGGTTTATTAATTCTTGATGTGAGCTCAGGATGAAACTGACTTGCAATAAAGAATGGATGTACTTCTTTTGGCAACTCAATCACTTCTACCAAATCTTCTTTATTATATATACCACTAAAAATTAATCCATTTTTTGCAAGTAATGTTTTATAACTATTATTAAATTCATAACGATGACGATGACGTTCAATAATAATAGTTTGTTTATAAAGAGATTTTGCTAATGAATCATTAATTAAAGTGGTTGGATAATTACCCAATCTTAAAGTTCCCCCGATTTGATCATTTTTATTTTTGCCACGTAATAAATCAAAAATAGGATTTTTAGTTTTTTCATTAAATTCAGTAGAATTAGCATCTTGTAAATTACATACATTACGAGCATATTCAATACAAGCTAACTGCATACCTAAACATAATCCCAAGAAAGGAACTTTATTAACTCGAGTATAATTAATTGCATTGATTTTGCCTTCAACACCACGATTACCAAAGCCACCAGGAACAATTATTGCTTGGAAAGGAGAAAGCATAGAATTAATGTTTTTACTATCTAAACTTTCAGCGTTAATAATTTTATAATTAACTTTAGTATTAAGACTATAACCTGCAATTTTCAATGATTCAATTACTGATAAGTAAGCATCACTTAAATTCGAATATTTTGCCACAATACCAACAGTAACTTCTTGATTAATATTATCTAACTTTTTAACAATTGTATGTCATTCTGACATATCTGGTTTAGTTTTATTTAATTTTAATAATTCTGAAACTACTTCATCAATTTTTTGTTGTTCTAAAGATAATGGCACTTTATAAATATTATCACAATCAGGAATTGCTAAAACATGCCTGCGTTTAATATTACAAAATAAAGATAATTTATCAAAAATATGATCGGGTGGCATAGTTTCACTACGACAAACCAAAATATCAGGTTGAATACCTAATGATAATATTTCTTTTACTGAATGTTGACTGGGTTTCGTTTTAAATTCACCAACCGAATGTAAATAAGGAATTAATGTAGTATGAATAACAATAACATTTTCATGACCTTTTTCGTTTTTAACTTGTCTAATGGCTTCAATAAAAGCTAATGATTCAATATCACCAACTGTTCCACCAATTTCGGTAATAATAACATCAGCCTTACTATTAATTGCGGAATTAAAAATATGTTTTTTAATTTCATCAGTAACATGTGGTACAACTTGTACAGTTTTCCCTTCATAAAAACCATCGCGTTCCTTTTTTAAAACAGTTTGGTATACTTTTCCGGCAGTAATATTGGAGTCTCTAGTCAGATTTTCATCAATAAAACGTTCATAATGACCTAAATCTAAATCAGTTTCAGCACCATCACTAGTTACATATACTTCACCATGTTGATAAGGACTCATAGTACCTGGGTCAACATTAATATAAGGGTCAAATTTTTGCATAAAAATCTTAATATTTTTTTGCTTTAATATACGCCCAAGCGATGCTGCTGTAATTCCTTTACCTAAAGATGATACAACACCACCAGTAATAAATATATACTTTGAATTCATTAGTTTTCTCCTAAATATTAATTAATAATATCATTATTATTCATCATCATAACTATCTTCTAATGGTTGAATACTAATGGTATTTAAATCATCATCTTCATCTTCTACGTTTTCACTTAAATCTATAGTTTCATCATTATCTGTAACTGTTTCAGTACTATCAATTTCTTCTTTTGTATTACTTGGAATTTCTACTCTTGTCATATGTTCTTTAATTTCCTCTAATGAGACTTCATTACGTGGATATCAAAGTTTATCATTTTTTAAGAAAAAATTGGTATTTAAAATAATTCCAGTATAAAGTTCACCAGCAATTTTTTCTTCATCTTCTTTAGAAATATTACATTGTTTTTTAACATGTGTTCAAATTTCATTAAAACTGCTTTTTTTCTTTTTGCATAAAAAACTATATGCTACTTCTACTAATGTTTGTTTGTTTTGCATTTCTTAATCACCTTCTAAATTGTATATTATAAATAATAAAAAATATATTTTTTACATCTTTTTAGGCGCATCCACACCAATTAAATTTAAAGCATTTGCCATTATTTGTTTTATTGCTAAAACTAATGTTAATCGTTGAATTGTTAATTGTTGATCTTCACTAATAACTTTATGTTTATTATAATAAGAATGAAATAACTTAGCTAATTTTTGAATATAATTTGTAAGCAAATGTGGTTGATGCTGTTTTTCAATTTTTTGCAAAATAATTATATATTCATCTAATGTAATCAATAATTCTTTTTCCTTTTGTTCTGTTAATAAATTAATACTATTTGCAATTTCAAATTTTGGATAATTCTCTATAATTTGATTTATACGCGCATGAACATATTGAGCATAATAAACAGGATTTTCGTTAGATTGTTGTTTAGCAAGTGCTAAATCAATATCAAGATGTGATTCAACTGATCTTGATACTAAAAAATAACGTAAAGCATCCTTTCCAATTAAATCTATCATATGTCTTAAAGTTATTGATGTTCCTGCTCTTTTTGACATTTTTTGTTCTTTACCATTATCAATAACCTTTACCATTTGCATACATAAAATATCAAGTTTAGTGGCATCATTATTAAGCATATATAATCCCGCTTTAATTCGTGGAATATAGCCATAATGATCTGCTCCTCAAATATTAATTAACATATCACTACGTTGAAATTTAATATGATGATAAGCTAAGTCAGGAAGCATATATGTATAAGTTTTGTCTTTCTTAACAATTACACGATTTTTATCATCTTCAAATAAAGTAGTTTTTAAAAAAATAGCACCATCAAGTTGATAAGTATTGCCTTGCATTTCAAATTGTTTGATTAAATTAGAAATAATATTTTCTTTATATAAAAATGATTCAGAAAATCAAATATTAATTTTAACTTTAAATTTTTTTAAATCTTTTTTAATTTCTGAAAGCATATAATTAATACCAAATTCTTTAAAAATTAAAGAAGAAGTTTCATCAAAAGGTTTATTTGCAAATTTATTACCATTTAATTTCAAAAATGATTGTGCAGCAGCTAAAATTTCAGAACCACGATAACTTTCTTTTGGTAATTCAACAGCATTGCCACAAAGATTTTGATAATTTATGAAAATTGAATTGGCCAAAACATTAATTTGATTACCAGCATCATTAATATAGTATTCTCTAACTATATTATATCCTCTATGTTCTAATATATTAGCTAAACTATCACCAATAGCCGCATTTCTTGCATGTCCTAAATGTAAAAGTCCGGTTGGATTAGCACTAATAAATTCAATATTATAAGTAATATTTTTTTTATTAGATTGACCATATAATGATTTCACATTAATAATTTTCATTAATAACAAACTAAATACTTCAACATTAATATTAATATTAATAAAACCAGGAGTAATATAATCAATTTTTTTAATTAATGGGTGTTTCTGATGAATATTTTTAACTATAATTTCAGCAATGTCTAATGGTTTTTGTTTATATTTTTTTGCTAATATCATTGCTATTGATGTAGAATAATCACCTAAGTCATTATTTTTATTAATTTCAATAACAACCTGATTCAATTCTATTTCATAATTTGCAAATGCTACTGCATCAAGAATAATAGTAGTGAGTTCATTAATAACATAACTGTCCACAGTTCAGACCCCTTTCAATATCTAAAATATTATACTCATAAATTTAATTTATATCATATAAAAAAGTAAAAATAAATACTTTTTTATAAAAGTTGTTCAATTGTATCATTAACATACTGTATAAATCCAATTCTGATTAAAAATTCCAAAATAGCAACATCATTGTAATTTAAATCAATTAATTCTTGATAGTTACCAAAAATTTGATTATCAAGCACATTTCTTAATTTATCATTAATTTTTTTTGGATCATCTTCGATTTTAATTCCTGAAACTTTAACTAATTCTAAATCAATTTTTTTTTGCATTTTAACTTTAGTATTATCATCTTTATATAATTCTATTAATTTTAAATATAATTCTTGTAATAAACTTAAAGCCTTGACAAAATTACTTAGTAATTCTTGTTCATTAATTATATACGAATTTAAATTATGAAAATAATTATGATTTATCTCAGCTTCATATCTTGCTGCTTGACCGCCAGGATTAATTTGTTCAAAATAACGCAAACGTTCTCTTAAGTTTAATAATATTTTACTCATTTCCTCACTTTCAACTCTTGTAGTACTAATTAATTTAATCAATCGTATTAAATTATGAAAATTAAATTTTTTCTTACTAGCTGAAGGTTCAACTTGAATATATTTTCTTAAACAATGCTTTAATTTTAATTCTAACGATTGATATACTGAAAAAAGAGTAATATGAAAATTATCATATCCAATCCCTTTTTTAATATTTAAAATAGCGTTAACTGCATACATATTAGCGCGATCATTATCATTACCCAAAACATTAGTTAAATGCAAAGTTCTTGGAAACTTATTAATCATTGTAAGTAATGTTTCTTTAAATTTAATTTTTAACGTATTATCTTTAAATTTAATTTGATTTATTTTAACTGATTTTAAATCATTATATTCATTACCTATTATAAGGTAGGCAAAAATAGAAAAATAAACAATTACTTTTTCTTTAAAATTTATTCAAGTAAAATTTAAAGTTTTAATAGCATTTTCAATTTTTTCTTTATTAATTAATACACCCAATATCACTATTACTTCTTGCGTTGCTAAATGATACTCATGTGAATTTAAGTAAAAATCTCCTGGCGTTAAATCTAAAATATTTGGATACTCAAAAATTTTATTAATTGATTTTAAAATTTTCATAATTACCTCATTTTATAATACTTTTAAATTTCTATTTCTTTTTTAAAAAATAAATTGTATTTGGTGCTTTAATTGGATCTTGCAAAATTTGTGAGATTTTTTCTAAAGTAATATATTCTTCGTTTTTTGTTTTAATAATAATTGGATCTTTTTTAAAATAATAAAGTACATTTTTTAAATCTTGTTTAACGCCAATAACATTAGTGTTATTTTGACTTGTTAATAACAACAATTCATTTTCTCAGTTAAAACAAAATAAAATTACTTTTGATATTTTTACTAACTCATTATCTTTTTCAAAATTAATAATATCTTGCATTAACTTAATTAAAGTAGCATCTGTTCAATTTAAATATGTTTGTATTTCAACACTTTTTCCCTCAAAAATAGCAATAAAATCATGAATATTGACTTTAAATGAATAAGTTTTATCAAAATATAATTCAGTTATTCTTGAAAATAATTTTTGTAAATTAAGATCAAAAAGAATTCCGCTTTTATGATAATAAACTTGAGAATACATATGGAACCTTGTGATTAAATAATTTTCAATAGCAGAAATTGCCTTGTATGAAAAAACTAAACCCTCTTTAATATCAATTATCATATTCGTAATAATTCAATCAATATCAATACTTCCATAACCAACTCCTGTAAAATATCCATCACGCATTAAATAATCAATACGATCAAAATCTAATTGCGATGATACCAATTGAATTTGATATTTAGGATAATTTTTATAATCCTTCTTAAGGATACCAATAATAGCATTAATATTAATATTAAATTGTTTTAAAATCATGTTAATTTCAGTACTATTATCATTAATAATAGCACAAGTATAATCTTCATGAGTAAAATTTTCTTTTTTATTAACATTAAGGTTTATGATTTTTTCAAAAGTGTGTGAAAAAGGACCGTGTCCTAAATCATGTAATAAACCAGCAATTTTAATGTTTGTTTTTTCCTCTTTAGTTAATAAAGAAGAACCTTCAACTTCACTAAGAACACGATTTAATATATGGTAAACACCGATACTATGAACATATCTAGTATGAGTTGCATTAGGAAAAGCAATTTGCACACCACCAAGTTGATTAATTCATCTTAATCTTTGAAATTCTTTACAAGATATTAACGCCTGAATAACGGGTTCGCTGATATTAATATTTTTGTGTATAGCGTCACGAATAAAAGTTACTTTATAATTATTGCTTGACATAAATTTTAACCTCTCATTAATATCTTATAAATTTTAGGTATTATTAATTTTTTATTTTAATAGTAACATAATATAAAATTTTTCTTCTATTTTAGTAATTATTTTGAGTAAAAAGAACAATTTTATAATTTTTATTTATAACAAAAGCAAATATTATATTTTCTATATAAGTAATAATATTTATTTTTCTTTAATATTTAAAATTTAATTTAACATTATTAATAATGGTATCATAACCTAATAGTTTAATGGTGCTAACTAAATCAGGTCCATGCATTTGTCCTGTTGTAATAATTCTAATTGGCATAAATAATAATTTACCGTTAACATTAGTTTCTTTTTTAACTTCATTAATAATGTTTTTAATATTATCACTAGTTCAATTTTTACAATCAATAATCTTTTTAATAAATGCTGTACAAACTAAGTTACATTCATTATCATTCAAAAAAGTCTTTGCTTCTATATCTACCTTAAAATTATTTTTAAAAAATAAACTTACCAATTCATTAATTTGACTACCATATTCTAACTGTGATTGATAAATTAATAATACTTCTTTTCATCATTCAATAGTTTTGCTATTTCAATTATATTTTTCTTTAATAAAAGGTGTAACTAAAGCTAAGTATTGTTCAACATTTAATCTTTTAATATAATAATTATTCATTCACACTAATTTTTCTGGATCAAACATACTTGGTGCTTTACTTAAATATTTTGGGGTAAATAATTTAATTAATTGTTCTTTAGTATAAATTTCTTTTTCTTCATGCGAACTTCATCCTAATAAAGCAATAAAATTAAAAATTGCTTCTGGCAAATATCCTTCTTTACGATATTGATGAATAAATTGGATAATGCTACCATCACGTTTTGATAATTTTTTACGTTTATTATTAACAATTAATGTTAAGTGGGCAAAAATTGGCATTTTCCAATTAAAATATTCATAAATAACTAATTGTTTTGGTGTATTTGACAAATGTTCTTCACCACGAAAAACATGACTTATTTCCATTAAATGATCATCAATAACAACAGCAAAATTATAAGTAGCCACTCCATTTGATTTAATAATAATATAATCTCCTAAGTCTACTGAATTAAATTCAACATTACCACGAACTAAATCTTTAATTTTATAACTTTTATTAGTGGGAATTTTAACTCTAATAGCATATGAAATTTTATTTTGTAAATTTTCTTCAATTACAGACTGCTCTAATTTTAAACATGTTCCATCATACTGGAAAGCTAAAATATTTTTATCTGCTTGTTTCTTACGCATTTCTTCTAGATATTGAGGTGTACAAAAACAATAATATGCTTTTTTTTCTTTTATTAGTATTAATGCATGTTGAATATATATATTTAAACGTTCAGTTTGTTTATAAGGACCATATTTACCTGGTAAATCAATAGTTTCATCAGGAATTATTCCCATTCAACGTAAATTATCTAATTGTGAACTAATTCCATCTTCAATATTACGTTCTAAATCAGTATCTTCAATTCTAACTATAAAATCTCCTTTGTTATTTTTTGCAAATAAATAATTAAATAATGCTGTTCTAGCACCACCAATATGTAAATACCCAGTAGGACTAGGTGCATATCGTACACGAATTTTCATATTTTCACCATCTTTATTTAATTTAAGATTTTTTAATCTTATTAACTTTTTTTCTACTTTATTAGTCTTTTTTTAGAATTTAATTTTTTATTATTATTTTTAGAGGATTTCATTATTTTTTTACGATTAGTTTTAGATTGTAATTTTTCATTTACTTCTTCATCAAGAAAAATTGTAATAGTCTGTGTATCATTTGGATCAAATTCATTAGAACTTGGTAATGGTTGTTTTAATTCTGGTTCAAAATCAATTGCTGCTTCAATACGTTGACGATAAAAGTGATATGTTTGAACATTAATTAAATTTAATTTAAGTAATAAAATAACTGCTGCAACAAGTAATGCAAAATAAAAACCAAAAATTGATCAAACAATAGTTGAAGAAACTCAATTTCTATAATAAAAGCTTGGTACTTCAATCGTTCCTCCTCTATTAGGTATTATTTGTGCACTATCA
Organism: Spiroplasma endosymbiont of Tiphia femorata; assembly: GCF_964020225.1. NCBI lineage: Bacteria > Bacillati > Mycoplasmatota > Mollicutes > Entomoplasmatales > Spiroplasmataceae > Spiroplasma > Spiroplasma endosymbiont of Tiphia femorata. The sequence goes on from NZ_OZ026544.1 coordinate 165,838, forward strand.
TTACTTCATTCACAATAAAGCAATTGACCAGAAAAACTTATCAAAAATCCAACAACAAAAATTATAAAGTTTACAACTAAAAATACAAATTTAAAACGAGGAGATTTTTCAAGAAAAACTCTTGCCGTAAAAATACAACTAATCAAACCGAAACTGCTTACAACTAAACCTATTACTGGTAAATAATAAATTGCAGTATAACTTGAAGGATTAAAACTTGGTGAAGGTTCTGCAATTTCAAAACCATAATAATATAAATCTTTTAAAGCTGTATTTTTTGACAAAGCAATTAAAAAAAATAATTCATAAATAATAAATGTGCTTAATAATAAATAAAAACTAATAAACCACCAATTACGAATTCTCATAAATCTGCCCCCCCTTATTTAATATTCAAAGTTTTTTTACTAAATTCCTTTTCTTGTTTTTTAATTTTTTTTAATTCTTGTTTTCTAATTCGTCTTTGTTTTTTTTCCATACTTCTAGTAGTATAAATTTTATAATCTGAGTTCATAAATGTAAACTTTCTACGCATAATTCAAAAAAATAGTTGTGTAATCAAAATTAAAAAAAGACTAAAAATAATAAATATTCTTGCAATAATTGGATTAATTCAATGATAATTTTCATTATATAATATTCCAGATTGTGAAATATAAGTTAATTGTACTTCTGAACTTAACATTACACTAAGAATTAATAATCAAAAAGCAGTATAAAACATTCTACTGCTATACTTTGAAGAGACAATACTTACTCTAGGAGCAAATATTAATAAAATCATACTTACAGTAATTGCAATTAAACAAACAATTGGAGCATAAAATAAATTCAAAATAGGATAATTAAAATCAGTAAGTTTTACATTATATAATTTATATTTTGATACATTAATAGCAGCAAATAAAGAAAAAATAAAAACTGATAAAAAAAGAACTATTGATATTGCCAAATAAACAAAATATGCATTTTTAGTCTTTTGTTCATATGGAATAAAATATGTTTCTTTGTTTTTAATATTATCTAAATCTTTAATTTTCATTATTTTCACCTACTTTATTTTTCATTAGGCAATTCTTCAACTACTAAAATTAAAATAATCGCTGCTATTACTTCACATATTCATACAATTAATGATATTAATGAAAAAAATAGTAATACTGGTATTGATCAAAAAACTAGACTACCGCTTAACATTAATGTTGATAATATTAATGTTGAAATAGCAGTAATTCTAAATGAAGATTTCTTTTTAAGTTTCTTTGCTGGTATCATAAAACAAATAATACTAACTAAAATTGCAATTCCAACATATGATAATGATAAAGCTAATTGCAGTTTACTAAATTCAAACCCCATTTTTTGCCCAACAAATGCATTAACTATTAATAGTATTAAAAAAGCAATACTACCAATAATTTGCACAATTGGTGATCAAAAAAGTAAAGCCCTTGAAACTTTTATTTTATTAAGAACATCAAACTTTTTAGTTTTTTTATTTGGAACATAATTGTTTTCTTGAATGTCAGAATCAGGATTTTGTAAATTACTTTTTAACATAATAATTTTTTCCTTTCTTGCTAGTATATTTTCAAATTAATTATAACAAAACTATAACCTTTTTATAATTAATATTATCTTAAAACTAAACATTAAAAAGGAAATGACAAATATCACCATCTTCAACTATATAATTTTTACCTTCAACTCTCATTTTTCCCTTTTCCTGAACATTTTTTTCACTACCCAATAATTCTATATCTTGATAATTATAAACTTTAAGTCTAATAAAACCTTTCATGAAATCTGTATGAATGATACCAGCACACTCTGGTGCTTTCATTCCTTTAATAAAAGTTCAAGCATGAACTTCTTTGGGTCCAACAGTAAAATAAGTACCTAAATTTAATAGTTTATAAGTTGCTAATACAATTTGATCAATTCCTGATTCAAAAATATTTAACTCTTTAAACATTTCTTTTTTTTCTTCTGCTTCTAATTCAGAAAGTTCACATTCTGTCTTAGCACAAACAACAATTACAGTAATATTTTTTTTGCTCATATATTGTTGTAATTGTTCAACATATTTATTGGTTTTAGTTATTAAATCTTTTTCATTAATATTAGCAATAACAATTATTGGTTTAGCAGTTAAAAAATTATAAGGTTTAATCATTAGTAATTCTTCTGAACTTAACTTTTGATTACGAATAGCAACACCATTGTTTAATTCATTATTAATTTTTTCTAATAAAGCTACCTCAGCAATACCTTGTTTATCTCTAGTTATTTGCGATTTTTTACGAACTTTTTCTTTTCGTTTACTTATTACTTCTTGATCAGCTAACATTAATTCCAATTCAATAATTTCAAAATCATTAATTGGATCAATTTTATTTTCAACATGACTAACATTAATATCATCAAAACAACGAATAACTTCGCATATTGCATCAACTGTTCTAATATTAGCAAGAAATTGATTACCTAATCCTTCACCTTTACTAGCACCTTTGACAAGTCCGGCAATATCATGTAATTCTAAAATTGTTGGTACAACTTTTTGTGGATTAAAGATTTTTATTAAATTTAAAATTCTTGAATCATTGACTGGAACGCTACCAATATTTGGTTTTATAGTAGCGAAAGGATAATTTTCAATTAATACTTGTGAATTGGTAATGGCTTTAAATAATGTTGATTTACCTACATTAGGTAAACCAACGATACCAGCAGTTAACATATAATATACACCTGTTTCTTTTACTTATATGATTACATCGTATCATATAAATTATAAAGAAAAATATAAAATTAATTATCAATTAAGAAAAATTTAATTTTGAAGTTGATTTGGATGGTAATGGTACAGTATTTACTAAATTATTAGATTCATTAATAGTATTACCAGCAAGTTCTTCATCATCGCTTTCATCATCAAAAGGATTTGTACTAACTGGTTTAGGAGTAATCTGACCAGAACAAATGCCACTATCACTAGATGCTGTTCTAGTAAGACAATGATTAAATTCTTGACGAGATGATTCAGTACTGCTTTCTAAATCACTATACTGTGGAAAACTATAACTATTAAGTTCTCTTAATATTTTATCGATATCAATAATAGAATAATCATTTTCTTCAAATTCAGAAGAAAGTGAACTTATCGCACTATCAGTACTATTTGAACGTGATAATTTAGGTTTTTTTCAATTATTCATTCATCTCAAGGCTCAGATGTTGGTAATAGTTCTGGTATACTTTGTCTTTGATAAGGTACGCTTATTTCATCTATTGATGTTTTATTATCATTTAAATTTACAATTAAAGTTCCAAAATTTTTTGTATTATTTTCTTTAACTGTCTTAATAGCTATTTTTGTTTTTTTTCATGTTCAAGATATTTTATTTATTATTTTCTGTCGTCAACTAAGTTTTTTAAATTTTGTTTTTGATAATTCTACTAAAGATTTTTTACAATTTTCAATGTCAATATCTTTAATATTATTAATTTTATTTAAAGACACTGTTTTATAATCATCAAAATTATTATAACCACTATATATTTTTAACTTATTTTTAATAATTTGATAGTTTTTATCTCAATACAAATATTTTTTCATATCTGAAGGTGTATCTTCGGTAACTCGATCATAATATCTAATAAAAGTTATATAATCATTATAAAACAATGAATTTTCTACTTTTTGGGCACTTAATTTAAAAATTTTATCTTTAATATTAACTAATTGTTCATTAAGTTGTTCAATATCTAATTTTAATTTTGCTATTACTCGTTGATTTTGAAATTGAACATTTAAATTTGTATGATTACTTAATGTTTCCCATTCTTGTTTTTTAGTTTGTAAAAGATTAAGAATACTATTGTGTAAGTCACGTAAATCATTAGCTACGGTTCTGATCTTACTATTAACTACTACTACTGAATTTCTTATCTTGCTAACCTCTTCTTTTATGGCTGCTAATCTTTTTTTTGCAATTGAACTATCTCTATTAATTTTAAAATTAATTGCAGATGTTTGTTTCTTATAATTACCTAAAAAATTTGAATGATAACTAATATCAAATATAACACTTGTTTTATTTACATTTTCTTTTAAACTTTTAATTTTTTCTTTACTATTTTCAGTAAAATCAAACGTTAAAATATTATTACTAATAACATATCTTAAATCTTCATTATTTCTTAAACGTTCTAAATGTATCAATTGACCTTCTTCTATTAACTGCTTATCATTCATTATTTCTTTATCAATAATCTCTAATAATTTTTCTTTAATTTTTTGCAAATTAATTTCTCATTCTCAATAATTAAAAGAATTTTGGTTATTAACTTTTACAAAACCTAAAATTGGATCATTAATTTTTTTAAGTTTTTCCAGTAATAATAATACATATTCTGGTATTGTTTTATCTTTTCAAGTTATATAATCATTTATTAATGTTTGTGAATCAATGATTTCTTCTTGACTTAGGAAGTTTAGATTTTCTTTAGAAAAAGTAAAATTAAATGATTTACAATTATTAATTGTAATATCTCTTATTTTATAGTCTCATGTTTTTTTGAATTTAAATATTGAATAATAACAGTAAAATTATCTCTATTTTTTTGTAAAACCTTAAAATAGACTAATTCATTTTCTTTAATAGCATCAATATTAACCAAACTATTAACTGCAATAATATCATTAACTTCTCATTTACCTAAATTTATTTTTGCTCTTTCTTCTGAAATTTGAAATGCATCAGATAATTCTTTTTGAAAACCTTCTGATAGTTTCTGATTTGTTTTTAATATATTATTAGCTTTCATAAGTTTTAATTTTGCTATATTATGACTATCATTGTCTTTAAGAATATTAGTTTGTAATATTTGTTCTTCTAATAAAAAGTGTTCTTCTAAACTAAATTTAGGTAAAATTTCTTGTTTTTCACTAGGAAAATAAACATTTACTAATTCATTAATTAATGTAGTAAAATCATACGATTTTCAAAATTTAACCCTTAAATCTTCTAATTCTTGTTTATATACTTTAAATTCTTTACTATTTTTTACAGACTTTGATAATTTTATTTCTAAATCATTGCTTAATCATACAAATTGTGAAAAAGATCCTTCATAATCTGAAAAGTTTAATAGAGAAAGATAAACTTTTGCCATATGTTCTTCATCAATAATAATTTCTTGTCCTAAAAGTTTATTCATTTCTATTTTTTTAAAGTTATCTAAAAGATTTAATAATTTAGAAACAATATAGACTGGTCTACTCTGAAATTCAATTGGTAATAACTTATATATTCCAACAAACTCAGAAAAATTATCATTTAGTAAATTATCAATTTCAGCAATTGAACCAATAGGAGGAGAAATGTTATCTGGATTTTTACTTTTTACATATCTCTCAATATTTTGCATTGAAAGAAGTGAAAATGAATTATGTACCTGATAAAAAACATCACTTGCTATTAAATATTCTTTACTTTTTAAAAATAAACTCTTTTGTAAATAACTTAACATTTGTAAATTATTAACTAATTTCATATCTATAAGTAAACTATTAAGTGTTTTTTGTTTATGTTCTTCATTTTTAACTAAAATTTCTTCGATTTTTTTAGTTACATTTTCTAATTCTTTTTTATCTTTTTTAATACCTGCTAAACGTTCTGTATCAGATAATTCTTTTTTATTTTTTCAATCAGCAATATTTTTTTCTCATTGTTGCTGTGTTTGTAATAAAGCATGAACTGTTTTTTTATCTTCATTACTTAATTTAATAAATTCTTCTATTACATTATCTATTTTTTTAATTTCAAAATCTAAGGGAGCGTACCGATGTTGTCGGTAACTAAAAAGTTTTAAAAATAGCTCCTTTCTTTTTTAAACCCTTAAATTAAAAATAAATGATAAAAGATGAGAATAAAATTCTTGTCTTTTTTTGTAATTGTAAAATTTTAAAATTTTTAATAACCGTCTTTAGCACTATTATCAACACGTGTTAGGGAACTAAAAAAGTGAACTACAACACAGTTGTTAAAAATAGTAGCTAGCATGTGGACTTGCATGAATAAATAAAAAGTGGAGTGATACCTAATAAAATATACTAACCATAAATGGTAATCCTTGGGGTGGGAGCGGATTGGAAACTAGTATATATAGACCCCCGGAGTGGGGACCAACTATTATTATTTATTTAACCAACCTTGCCACTACCAAGTGAGCAAGTGTTGGTTTTATTTTTTATTTTTTTTAAAAAATTTTTGAGCCCAGAATTGCTGGAATGAATAAAACGAATAGTGGGATTATTAATAATCTAAAAATCAAAATATATGTTCTTTATGCTAGAAGCAACAGAACATATTAGGAAAGGATTATTATGCAAATAGAATTTAAAAAAGAACAAATTGTAAAAGATAAACCACAATCTATTCTTATTGATTATGGTGAATATAAATTACAATGTCCAAAATGAATGGTTAAAAATAATACTTTTATTGCTGATGATAAATATACATATTGAGTTTTTAATTTAGAAAATATTAAAAGAGAATTAAGTGGTAATGAATTAATAAAATTATTAGAACCATATATTAAAGACCAAAAAATAACTGTTAATAAAGCAACTGCTCCAAAAGAATATTATCTTAATGATGTAAAACTTGAACAACTAACATTTTATGAACAGCATAATAGTTGATTTATTGGTGAAATAACAGATAACAAAACTAAAATTACTAATCCTTGTTTTAAATATAACATTACGTGAGAAGAGAACAGAAAAGGTTTTAAAATAAATAATCCATATAAACATGATGATTTACCAACTAATTATATAATTACTTCCTATAAAGAAATTTCAACTCATAATGAAAAAGTATTTTTGTTGAACATGTAAACAAAATAAATTAGATTATTTATTCTTTAATACTAATGATATAAAAACAAAAAAATATTTTTTAAGAAATAAAAATGGTAAAGCAATTTGTTATGACTGTATTTTAAATATTAGGTTAAGTAGGAGGTATAAATATGAATAAAGAAAAAATACTTGAATATCTTAAAGATGAATGAGAATGAAATAAAGAAATGAGAGACGATGAAAAAGTAACTAAACTTTGAAAAAGTTGTTTTAATGGAAGATTAAATCTTATATCTCAATTAAATCAAAAAATTAAAAATGGTGAATTTGATTAATAATGCAATATGACTTAATTATTGGGATTGACCCCGCTGGTATTGGTAATAATGGAATTGTTATATATTCAAATGAAACTAATAATATTGTTTTTAATGAAACATTTAATACATTAACTGTTTTATGAACTAAAAATATGTATAAAGAAAAATTTCAATTAATTAAAGAAAAATTTATTGATAAAAAAATATTAGTTATTGTAGAAAATTTCTTTTTAAGTTCAAAACAATTATTAACTAATCCATTAGCAACACCTAAAATTATTGGTGCATTAATGGTATTAGTAGAAGATATTATGAACTGAGATTATTTAGAAAATCATCCTAAAAATAAAACTAAAATAGAAAATTATAAAAGGAAATATAAAATTAACAAAACATGAACAAGATGCTTATAAGCATATTCAATATTATTTAAGGAATTATAAAAATGAAAGAGAAAGCAAATTATGTCAAATTAACAGTAAAACTAAGTAACACTATTGAAGCAAAATATTACGAAAAAGGTAATAAAGAATTATATTATAGTGTTCGTGGTCAATGAAATGGTTTAAACTATGTTACTTTAATTTTTAATAACCCAAAACTTTATAGATGCTGTATTTTATTAAACAAAAACGATGAAATTATTGTAACTGGTCAAATTTTTAATACTTTAAACATTCCTAAAAATCGTGTATTTTGTTCAATTAATGTTAAATGATTTAAAAAATGAAAAGAGTAAAAAATGATATGATGAGAAATTTTATTAATAGCACCAATATTAATAACAAGTATAACACTAATAATATTTTTAATATTTATTATTAAAGAATTAAAAAATGAATATAAAGTATTAAAAATATTAAGTGAAATTGCTAATCAAATTGAAAATAAGGAGAATAAATAATGAAATGTTTTCTTTGCATGCATGGAGAAATATATTCTCCAAAAACCTTGTATAAAATAAAAAAATTGAAAAAAATAATTTACCAAGATAGAGATATTGATAGTGAAGATTTTAAGAAAAGATATGAATATCTTTTAAAAAAATTAGGTGATGGTGATAATCAAATTATTTGAATAAATTTATTAATAAAGCAAGAAAGAAATAATAGAAAGGAGAATAAATAATGAATAAAGAAAAATTACTTAAATATATGAAAGATATAATTAAATGAACTAAAAAAATTAATTATACAAACTCTGATTTGGACAAAAATATTTTAAATTTATTAATTGAAAAAATAGAAAAAGGTGAATTTGATAATGATTAAATTAAAAGATTTATTTGGTCAAGATAAAATAGAAATATTTTCACCAAATCCCAAAGATTTAACAGATAGTAATGATATAAAAGCAATTATTTTATGAAAATATCCTAATGTTATTGCTGAATATTTAGTTGTTTCTCAACCACATGCAAATACTACTATTTTAGTTGGTGATAACGTTCACTATACAGGTTGAGTTGAAGTGTTTATTAAACCAAAAAATGAAGGAGTAAATGAAAATGCCAAATGACACGAATGTACAATCAAATAACTATACTTTATTAAAAATAATAAGAATTGGAATAAGTCCATTATCAGCAATGATTGGTACAAGTGCTTATTATGGTCAAATTATTGGTAATCCAGTATTAGGAAGTATTAATGCTTTATTATTTAGTAAAAAGTTAGGAATTGATATATGAAACTTAAATCAAATGCCAAGTACTAAAAAGAAAATATTAAATTCAAGTAAAAAAATATTATTAGGTTTAGGAACTATTGGTTTAATTAATTATGCAAAATTTACAAAAATCAATCCTAATCCTGAACCACCACCTTGATTAACAACTACTACCACAGAAACACCACCATGACCATTATTATTAACTAATGATAATAAACAACAAATGGATTGAGATACATATATTAGTTTAAGTACTTATGGTATATCAAATTTAATTGGTGGGTTAAGTGAATTAATACCTAATAGATTTGAAGTAATAAGAAAAATATGTAATATGGCAACTAGTGGATGTCTAATTTCAAGTGGTGTAGCTATGGGTATAAATAATGATTTTAATAATGCTTATGCAGTACCAACAATAGTTGCTGGTGCAAGTGAAATTATACATAATTTATTACCTATGGAAACTACAAATCATAATCAAGAAATGCAAGAAACATCATTTACAAATGAAACAAGAAGATTAATTAATAGTGATGCTATTAGTAATAATAGTGGAAGTAGTGATGTTTTATATGAAAGACCAACTACATATGATAGTTTATAAAGGAGATGATAACTAATGAATAAAGAAAAAATGATTGAATATTATAACAATGAAATTCAGACATATAAAGAAAGAATGGAACAATTAAATAAAGATATTTCTTTATTGGTAACTATTATAAGTAATTCAAAATCAATGATTGAAAGAATTAATAATGGTCAATTTGACGAATAATTAAAAATAAATAATTGAAAGGAAATAATTGAAAATGAAAGAATTTTTACATGAATTAATTATTATTGGAACAAGTGTAGGAACATTAATTTGTAGAGAATTAATTGTTTAATTTAAAAGATTTATTACAACTCCAAAACATATTAGAAGAAATAATAAAGTGATGAAACATCAAAAAAAATTAGCAAAACTTAATGAAAAAATTAATGGAAAAGAAAATAAATAATAAAGGTGTGATTTAAATGTTAGAAAATGAAACTAATGTTGAACAAAATACTGAACCTTTAACTGAAAATAATAATTTACAACAAGAGCAAGAAATTAAGATTGTTGAATTAGAAAATAAGTTAAATAAACTTAATCAAGAAATTAAAGAAAAAGAAATAATTAATATATTTAAAAAATATCAAGTTAAAAAAGAATTTTATGAATTTTTAAAATTTAAAACAAGTAATATAGAAAATTCAAAAATTGAAGAAACTATTAAAAAAATGATTAAAGAACAACCACTATTTAAAGAACCAATTAATACAGGTGGTAAACAAGAAACAATATTAACAAATCAAGAAACTTCAATAAAAAGTAGTTTATTAGATTATAAAAAGAAAAATAATTTATAAAAGAAAGGAAAATTTAAAATGCCAAATCCAGTGCCATTTAAACAAAATTTAGATAATACTACAAAATTAGTAGAAACACCTGAATTTATAGAATTTTATAAACAATCAAATAGTCCATGAGCAAGTTTTTTTCCAATTGAAATGGTTAATTCTACAAAAATTGAATTTATAGTTAAAAAACCAAAAGACCCAACATTCAAAATACTTCATTGAAATGATAAAAGTAAAGGATTAGAAGTTGGTTATGTTGATACTGATAAAATTATTAAAGAAATTACAAAAGAAGCTAGTACAGGAGAAATGATTGGTGAAGTTGATTTATTTGCAGATAATGGGCAAAATTTACTAGAAAGTATGCAATATGAAGTTGCTAATGATTTAGCAGATTATTTAGCAAATAATGATACAAATACAATTGCTAAATCTGCCAAAAAAGTAATCATTACTGATACAACACCAGTAGGATATTTAAAATCAATGTTATCAGCATGAAATACTTTATTTCAATTAAGAAATAGTAATAATTGTAAATTTTTTATAACAAATAGTCTTTATGATACTTTAGTTTATTTAGCAGATAATAAAGGTTTAATTACTGCTAATCAACTAGCACAACAATTAAGATTAAATGGAACAAATTTATATATTAAAGGTGTATTATGTCAAATTGTTATGGATGATTATATGACATTTAAAAATACTGAAAATAAAAATCAAATTATGAATTTTGTTTTAGCAACACCAAAAGCAATGAAAAGATATATGTTACAACAAACTAGTATATATGTTGAAGATATTAAAGATGGTAAAGTTCCAAAAAGATATTTAGTTGGTGGACAAGTAACAGGAGAATCTATTCCTTATATGTCAAACTCAGAAACAGAATCAAGATGAATGTTATGTGGTATTGTTAATAAAAAATATTTAAGTGAAGAAATTACAACATTAACAACTAATATTACTGCTGATACTACTAAAAAGAATAAATTATTAGATACAACAATTAAAAATACAACTGAACTAAATAATTTAAATCCAAATTTAACAACTCCAATTATTAATTATTTTAGTGATGCCCAAGGTCAAGTTGATGTAAGTAATCAAAACCAAAAAGCAGGAGATTTATATGTAGTAATCACTACTAATGACACTGATAAAAATTATCAAGGTTCAACAAATCCTATAAAAATAACTCTTAAATAAGGATAATTATTATGCCAATTGGTACAACTAGTACAGCAATACTTTTAAACATAAATAAACCAAAACATACTAGAACAAGTCAACAACAAGAACATAAAAGTTGATGATGAGAAATTTTAGAAATGATTGGTGTACAAGTAATAGCAGTAGCACTTGCTCCTTTTACTGGTGGATTAAGTGAAAGTTTAGCACTTGGTTTAGGTGCAAGTGATTTACTTGCTAGTATTAGTGCTGTTGGTGTAGAGTTTTTAACTGATTTTACTATTAATCAAGTTTATGATTATTTAAAAGGAAATGTTACACCATTAAATGCTTTTTTTAATATATTACCTGCATTTGCTGGACTTAATAGAATTAGTCGTGGTTATCGTACAACTAAATTTATTAGTTTAGCAGAAAAAACTAAAACATTAGAACAAATTGGTATTAAAAAAGCAAAAAATTTACAAGAAATCATTAGTCAAGTAAGTGAAAAACAATTTTTAACAGATAAAATTATTGGAAATAAACGTTATTTATTTAATTATAACCATGCTCCAAATCGCGAAACAATAATACAAAATTTAGGTTTTGTTGCTGAAAGACAATATAAAAATAATTTTGCAAAATTAGAAGTACAAGAATTAAAAAATTATTTATTATTACAAAATGAATTAATAAAGTTAAGTCCACAGTTAACTCCTAAATTTAAAATTAAAGATATTGATAAAGCAAACAATTTTTTACAAAAATATAATACTGATTTAAAAGAAGTATTAAAAATGAACCAACATGACTGATTAAATTTAGTTCATACAATACATGCAGAAAATAGATATAGAAAATCTTTAATTTTAGATTTACAAAAAATTCGTGCTAATGCAATTAAATTTAATTTTAAAAATAGTTCAATTCATAAATTAGTATTAAAAGCAAATCAAACTTTTAAATATTTTGATATTAAATTTTATTTTAAAAAAGGTTTAAATAAATTTTGAAAAGATACTTCATATTTTGAAAAAATAAGAATAAATATTTATAAATTACAAGAGAAATTCGAAAAATTAGAAAAACAAGCATTTGAAAAAATTAATAAATTAAAAGAAAAAACAATTGATGTATTTACAAGTGCTGAAAAGAAAGCAATTAAACATGCACAATTAATTCCATTAAATTCACCAGTATTTATGGCTTGTAAAATTCAACCTTTATCATTAGATAAATGTGGAATTACTATTTATCATCGTAATCCTAAATATAAACCAATTGTAGTTATTGATAGTATTATCAAAGCAGAAACTTTTGTTATTCAAATACATCCATTTCATTGATATAGATGATATAGCGGTTGATATATTGGATATGGAGTTAGTCAAAATAAATGATTAAAAAGTATTGCTTTTGCTCCACCAGTTGTACAACAAATGATTAAAGATAGTTTTAAAATTTATAGGCAAATATTAAGGACAATTAGAACTTATCATAAAGTAGTTAATGTTATTAATAATCCTATTGATAATGTCAATAAATCATTTAAAAGGGTGGGTTTAAAATTCTCAGTTAATACTGTATTTGGTACTGGATTGTTAAGACATTTAGAAAAATTTGCATATAATCAAGTTGTAAAAAAAGGAAAGAAAAAATTACAAAAAGAAATTATACATATATCACATAGAAAAACTAAATCAAAAACCAAACGTTATAAAAAAGCATTTTTTAAGGAATGATAAAATATGATTAATAAACTTTGAACTGGTGTCAGTTTAGAAAATTATAATAACTGATATCCATTAACTGGAACAATTACAGAAACACCACGACAATATATAAATACATGACCAAATGTTGATGATTGATTTAAAACATTTGCTATTCGTGCTCAAAATGATATTAATGCTTATCTTGATTTTATTTTATCTAAATTTCCTTTTGATAGTTTTAAAGATGAATTAATTAAAGAAACTTTAAGAGATATGGTTTATGTTATGGTTGAACATTGAGTATTTAATCGTACACCAATTGAATTTAATGTTGATGCTACTATTCAATTTAATAATGGTAATCAATTTAGTGCAAGTAGTACTCCTACGATTAATATTTGAGATTTAGCACCTAGTAGAATGAAAATATGAGCAAGATTAACAGAATTAAAACAAATATTTTCAAATTATAATAATGATGAAATAGATGTTGAAAAAATTGACTTAAAAGCATTTTATACTAGAAACCAAGTTAATGAATTAATTCAAGAACAAAAAGAATTTACATTATCAAAACAAATTAAATTATATGATGATACCATTAATGGTAATAAAAATGAAACATATAGGGGACCAGTTACAAATTTAATAAATAAAGGTTATGTTGCAACAGAATATGACTCAAAAACTGAAACTATGATTTTAGATTGACCTAATGAAATTGGAACATTACCACCTGATGTTTTACAAAACAATCCACAAATTGGTGATTATACACATGCACCAACTTGTGATTTTTCTGCTAAACAACAAAAACGAATTACTACAAATGAAAATGAAATTACCAAATTAAATAGTGAATTAATTAAAACAAACGAAAATATTAATGATGTTAAAAATAATTGATTTAATATTGAAACTAGTCCCTTATGAAAAAAAGTTGAAAATAATAATATAGAAATATTTAAATGATATTTTATTAAAATCAGTTATCAATATTCAACAGAAAATAACTTTATGAAATTTTATAAAGTAATTAAAATTTATTTAAATAATGTTTTTAACGAATTTGAATTGTTAAATGTTGATTCCATGACTTATGGAGAACAAATACAAAATAAAAATATTTTAAATATTGGAACTATTTACTATAACAATAAAAAGAAACAATTTAGTGGTGGTGGTAATTCTTATCCTGAACTTGGAAAAATTAATTTAATTGGTGATATAGAAGAAATATATCAATATCAAGGAATAGATACACCAACTGAATTTATAGCAGAAGAAAATACTGAACATGATTATTATACAAAACTAGAAACAAATCAATTATTAGATAAAAAACAAGATAAGTTAATTGCTGGTGAAAATATTAAAATTGATGAAAATAATAAAATTAGTGCTACTTGCGGGAAAACTGATTTAACTGATTATTATAAAAAAGAAGAAGTAGATAAAAAATTAGACAATAAAATGGATAAAGACCAATTCAAATATGCTTTTTCTATAAATACTATTGGTACTGAAATTCCTAATTTAGAAACTACTGATAAAACTGTTGCTGGTGCTATTAATGAAATTATCAAAAAACAACCACAACCAATTCCTCCAAGTAGTTCAATTTGAAAAGAAGTAGGAATAAGAGAAAAAAATAAATGAGATAATTGACAAATTACTTATGATTTTATAGTTAATAAAAGATATAAAGTTTATTATTCTTGAAATATATATAATAATGTTTTTGCAATTAAAGAATTTATTATAACTAATACAAAAATAGCAGGTGTACCAATAGAAGTTTTTAACAATAATACTAATGTCTTAGTTTTATCAGTACAACACTCAAAATTTATTACTATTTATTCTTTAAAAGGTAGCGATAAAGGTAATACATGAAAATTAGAAGAATTACAGGAATAAAATTATGATTTGAAAAATTATAAAAATTATTTTAAGTTTAATTGGAGTTTTATTATCTTCTGCTGTTGCTGGTTTAATTATATTTATTATAGTAAAAATTGTCTTAAAAATTAATCAAATATTTTAGAAAGGAGAAAAAAATGAAACCTTTTTGACCAAGAAAAGATAAAACAAATATTAATAATAATGAAGAAAAATCTAAATTAATTTTTTTAGAAAATAAAAGTACACACACTTCTATTTTAAGTTATTTTGGTTTTAATGATTTTAATCATGAGACTTATTTTACTGATTTTGTTGCTGAAAATAATGCTAATTTATATAATGCTCCATTGGATATTAATAATGAAACTATTAAACAATATTTAATTAAACAAGAATTTTATAGAAAGAATTGAAATTCTATTTTTAAATTAAGCAAATTAGGAATTAGTGGTTATTTAATTTATATTGCTAATGATGATTTATATTTTCAAGTAGTAGATATACAGCAAAGAATTTATGATATTACTGGTAAATTAATTCAATGTACTATTTTTTATGATAGTTATCAACAAAATGCACAAACAGTAAGATTATTTGAAGTTTATAAATTAAATAATGAACAAGTAACTATTAATCGTGCAATTTATAGTATTAGTGATAATAAAAAACAATTTCCTTTACCTTTTAAACAATATAGTAATAATCCTAATTTACAACAAGAACAAACATTAAATATCAATTATATTCCAATAGCAATTATGAGAAATAAAGCAAATGAGTTAGCAGATTGTAATAAAGTAATGGATAAAATTAAAGCATTAGATGTTATTTATGAACAAATTGTTTTAGATACTATTTTAAACTCACCAAAATTTATTTTTGACCAAACTTATGGTAATGCTAAATCTACAATGGATGAAGCCGTAAGAATATTAGTTACTAACAATTATATTTGAAAAACTACTGGTGATAATAATGAAAAAAGTGAAAATATCAATATGACAAGTAGTAATTTTAAAGGTAAAAATTTAACTGATATATACGATTGAAATGTTAATGAAATATTTAAACGTTGTGGTATTCATATACCAAGTCAAAAAAAATCTGCACAACAATCAGTTCCCGAAAGTACAGCAGTAAATATTTCAACTATTAATTATATTGAACAAAAATTATGACAATTTAATATTGATATTCTTAAATTTATTCAAATATTAGTACGTTTAGATAAAGATTTATTAAATAGTAAAACATTTAATATTAATGATGAACAAGAAATTAATAACTTAACAGTTAAATTAAAATTATTTAATCCCGAAAATAACCAATTAATAGGAGAAAACAATGGAAAACAACAACAAAGCACAAACGAAGTTTCCACAGAAACAAACTAAACTTAATCAAGCAGAAGTAGAAAATGATTATTTAATTGATAATATTCCTTATGATTTTACAAATATGATGGGTGCTACTAGTGACCCTGATATTAATAGAGCATATGATGAATTTAAAAAAAGAACAATTTATATTTATGAAATTGAACGTTTATTTAAAAATAATGAAAATAATAGTTTAAAATTTTCAGCAAATACTATTAAAATAGGTTTTATTGATATTGATAAAGTATTAACAACTACTGCTGTTGAAACATCTGATTTTACTATGCAATTAAATCAAAGAGCAAGTACTAATATTAATGATAATACTATTGAATATAGTATGACTGATATTAAAAACTTAATATTCCAAGAAATAAATTTATTAAATCAATTTAAATTATATGCTGTATCTATTAATGAACCTTTAACTGAAAATAATATTGATAATTTATATATCATTAATAATTATTCACAACCTTATCAAAATCCAAAAACAAGAAGTACTAAAAGTATTACTATTATTAAAATTAAAGATTTTAAAACAAGAGATGGTTATCCAATCATTATTAAATTACAAAAACCATTAGATAAAGACACAAAAGTAATTGGTTTAAAAATTAAATCACCCAGAAGCATGATTTTTGGCAATATAAAGGTACTTGGTGAAGTTGATAATATGGAAGTATACCCAAAGTTATTTGTCAAAGATAAGATAGCATTTCCGCTATTATCAATGCCTATTGAAACTCAACCAAAAGTTAGAATATTACAACAATGATTTAGTGAACAAATTTTACCTTGAAAATTAGCAAAACAATTTATAGGGCAAGAAAAATCAGTTTTAGATTTAATTGCTATTGGTGGTGGTAGAGAAACAAGAAAAGAAATTATTAATAATGCCAGAGTAACTAATGCTTGATTAGGTTATTTTATAAGTTCTCATGATTTTGGACAATGACCATTAAAAGAAAAACGAGAACTGAAAGATAAAGAAGTATGAAAAATTCATGATGCATTAGGTACAACATATACAAGTATTGCTACAAATGATGAATTTAAAGATGTTGAATTAGAAATAAAAGATAAACCACCAGTTGATAGTTTACAAAAAGTATTATTAGATATGCTAACTTATACATATAATTATAATAGAAACTTTGATGGTGCTATATATGAAAATGGAAATCCTAAAAATAAAATAGCAGAATTAAGACAAAAATTTGAAGGACAAAAACCCGATGATGTTATTACTAATTTATTCAAACAATGAAAATTAGATTATCCAAATTATATTAACTTAGAGCAAGTAAAAATATTTAAACAATTGATAATTATGTTATCACATAATATTTATTCAAATATGTCAATTAATAAAGGTTTAAATGATGATAATAAAATTTTATTACCATATTATTTCGAATTAAAATCAAATCCTATACATACAGATAGTGGTGAAGTTTGAAATTTTAAAGATGCAAAAGTAACATTAAAATCTGCATATTTTGATTTTATAGATATCAATAATATTAAATTAAAAAATATTGATATTAGTCAAAATGAATTATTTAAATTAGATGATAATCAATTTAATTGATTATCTATTACAAATGAATTAGAAACTAATAATATACCGTCACTAATCCCAGCAGATTGAACATTAGGTAATGGTGAATATGGAAAATATTTTACAAGAGTAGTTATTGATAAAAGTAAAATTGAAAATTCTTTAAATTTATATGGTTCAAATAAATTTCAGTTATTTTCAAAATTAGAATTTTATAAAGAAATTTCACAAATTGATAATAATAACGAATTTGAATTGCAAATTGAAAATCCGATTAATAACTTAAATCGAATTGAAATTAGTGGAATATTTGGTGCTGGTAATTATGATTTAATTTTAATTACTGATAAACAAGAAATAAACTTATAAAATATTAATTTATTTGATAAATATAATGAAAATATTTCTTATATAAATCTAGAAATTTAATTACTAAAATATCCAGTAGTATAATTTCCATCTCATTTTACGTCTTCTTTATTAGTAGGTTTTCATGCAAAATATAATTCTGTTTTATTGGGGCTTATTGCTTTATTTCATCATATAATACTTGTTCCATATATTGCTTTTCCATCTGGTGTTAAATAATATTTAAGTTTAGATTTTCATGGGTAAGCACCCTCCCATGATTAATCCTATTGTTCCGGTTGTAGCACCAGTTAGTGCTAATGCTAATGTTATTTTACTTAAATTTGTTTTTATTCATGTTTTCATATTAAATTACTCCTTTTTTCCTTGATTTTACTTTTAAATTGTACTATTTTTGATTATTTTTACAAGTATGCTTTTAAAAGCAAAATAACGCCTAAATTAAAGGTGTTTATTTTTTGATACCTATACTATTAATTGTATTGCGCTTATTTATTATATTGCAAATGTGAAGATACTTTTTTTTACAGTAGCATTATTTTTACCCCTAATTACATTTTTATATGGATACAGTGAATAAAACAAAGCATCATATGGGTCTTGATACATATTTTTGTCAGGAATATTAGTTTTTGTTTCATCATAACGTAATTCTTCTAAACATTGAGTTGTTTTTGGTAAATCATCTTTATTTGCATAAAAATTTCCATAACTCATAATATTTCTCATTCAAACCACTCTATTAGTTAATCATGCTTCTTGATTTAAATTTGAAGCATGTTTAATAGCAGTTTGTGTTATTAGAATAGTATTATGTTCATCGATTAATTTTTGATTTAATCAATCAATGGCAGTTCGTGCTTTATCATCATAAAAATAAATTGCTTGTTCAAAATTTTCAAAATTATCCATTAATCCTAAAATTTCATTAACATAAGCATTAATTTTTTCATTTTCATTTATAAAGTCATTTGGTGTAACTACTAATTCACAAATAATATAAGCATCATAATAACCAGTATTATTATATTCTTTAAAACCAACTACCATAAATACAGTATGGTCTTTTGGTCCCGTAGCTCAATCAATACCAACACTATAAAAATCAAATTTATACATTTCTTTTTCTTGATTATAAAATTGTTTTAAATCATATGATTGTCAATATTTTACTGTTTTTTGAAATGGGAAAATTGTTGCATCGCTATCTAAAAATTCAAAACCATAATAAACAGTATTATATTCATCTGGATTACTTTTTTCCATTTCTAATAATGTTCTTTGTTGAATGTCAGGTAATTTATTTCAAAATGGTTGAATAGTAAATCTTAAAACAAATAAACCTAAACCACTAAACATATCTTTATTTTCATAATAAACTTTACCAACTTTTTTAAGATTTTTCATGACTTCATCATTTAATGGTAAAAATGGTGTACAGTATTTTAAATAAAATGGATGATATTTATCATAAGGATTACATGTAAAAGTAATGAAAAAACTTTTATAAAAATAACGAGTAATCTTTTGTCCAAAGGTAGAACTATATATATTTTTATCAATAAATGTTCAACTTCACTCTTTAATAGGTTTATTTGATACTTTAATACGATTACTTCTAAACATAGAGTTTTGTAAACGTTCATATCGATATGTTAATTGTTTTTCAGTTAATGTTTCTTTTTCTTCTGCCATAATAATTTCATCTGTTCTTGAACCTAAAAAACTTGACCCACCTGCTTCTTTTCCAAAAATCTTATTACCATTAGCATAACCAATAAAGTCAATTTGTTGATTACTTGGAAAGATAATACATCCCCCATCCTTAGTAATTTTTCATTTAATGCCATGTGGATTATTAGGTAATAAATTAATATTATATGTATCTAATAAAACTTGACAAACATTCATTAAAGCACCAATTGTAGTTTTACTATGAGTATTTTCATATCTTCTTACTTCTTGAACATTACTATCTCTAAAATTACAACATATAAATAAATCAAATGCTAAACAGTTTCAAGTTTTTCTTGTTCCACGTGCTGTTGGAACAAAACGATAAAAACAATTAGTAGTAAAATATTCTGCTCATTCATCACCAACAAATTCTTTAAAAATATCTCAAC
The DNA here is from genome assembly GCF_964020225.1 of Spiroplasma endosymbiont of Tiphia femorata. Classification (NCBI taxonomy): domain Bacteria; kingdom Bacillati; phylum Mycoplasmatota; class Mollicutes; order Entomoplasmatales; family Spiroplasmataceae; genus Spiroplasma; species Spiroplasma endosymbiont of Tiphia femorata. The sequence goes on from NZ_OZ026544.1 coordinate 186,332, forward strand.
TAAAACCATAATTATTATCACTAAAATTAAGATTATATTTTTTATTTAATTGTCCATAACTACTAATAAAAGCCATATTTACTCCTTATTTTTTAAAAAAAATTAAACTTAAATTATTAACAAACAAAAATTAGAAAGGAACATTAAAAATGTTTATATTACCATTCGCAAATCATTTTGATTGAGACAAACATGATTTTAATCAAGATGAATTAAGTTTAAAACAAACAGAAGAATTATTTGCAAAAATAGATGATTATTTATGAAGTATATGTGATAAATCTGAATATAAATCATATAGATTTAGACAACGAAAATTAAAAGCAAAAAAAGGTTTATTAACTTATAAACGACGTATTTGTACACATTATAACACAAAAACACAAAAAATGGAGTACGTATCATTATTAGATAATTATCTTGGTGTTAAAAAATATAGTAAACTTGCACCTAACGTTATTAAACAAATTTTAAAATATTTTGCTGATGGTAAAAAGTATCGTGATGTTTGTGATACTTTTATTGAAGATTTAATAAGTAATAGTACAGTTTGTAGAACATATCAAAAATTTGAATTACCAAAAGCAAATATTCCCAAAATACCATTACAACCAAATCAAAATTTATATGTAAATATTGATGATGGTCATCGAAAATTTAAGTTTAATGAAAAACACAATACTAAAAATTGTAAAAAATGTTCGATGAGATTAATAGTAATGTGTACTGGTAAAAAGAAAAATGGAAAATTAATTAATAAAAGAGCTGTATGTAAAATAAGAGTTTCAAAAACAGAAATTGGTGCTGAAAAAACCGCAAAATTAATAGAAAAATATGGTAATTTATTTTTTGAAAACTTTGACCAAGCAAATTTAATAGTTTGTGGAGATAGTGCAAAATGAATTAGAAAAACTGCTACAATTTTAAATGCTAAATTTATTTTAGATAAATTTCATGCTTTTCATGTTTTATTTCTTGGTATAATGGCAGGAAGAAGAAAAAATCAAATTGCTAAATTACACTATCAAAATGCAATAAATTTATTTGCCAAAGGTCAATATTATGAATTAATTGATTTTTTACAATCATTAACTTTACAATATAAAAAATTAAAAGTTGGTTATTTTATTAATGCAAAAGATGGTGTATTAAACCAAGCATTAGTTGAAAATATTGGTTGCTTTACTGAAACTAATATTAAACAAATTTTAAAGCATATGATTGGTGATAGAACTTATAACATTGATATGTATACAAAAATGGTTAATTTTAAATGTTATCAAATAAATACAATTATCCAGTTATTATAAATTAAAACTTAAATTTAAAAAATAAATAAAAATAAAATAAAACTTATTAAAGAAAACTTTAATAAGAATTTTTGAGTTATAAAAGTAAGTATTATTGTTGACTAATATTTTTGAAGTGTTAAGATTAACTTACAATTGCATATTGAAGTCTAAATTATTCTCGTCTAAACTTATAATTTAAAGACAAATTTGAATATTATTGACAACATCGGTATGCTCCCTTATTTTTTATTAAATTTAATATTAATATAATAATTTCATTATTGTTATTTCAAATATTTAAAACAAAAAATACCAACTTGATCTGAAAATCAAGGTGGTATGTTATAACCTTTTAAATTTTAAAATTAAATAATATTAAAAGAAATTAACTTTTAATATTTAGGATTATACATATTTTTAAAAAAAATACAATTAAAAACTATTTCAATATCTTTAATATTTAATTTGATTACTAATTTTAGTATAATTAGTTTTTTTAATTTATTTATATTAATGCTATTACAATTAAATAGCAGTAAATGATCTCAATAATTCAGAAGTAGATAAACTAGTATCTAAGCATATACCACTATCGATAATATCTTGTTTAGAAAATGCTTTTTGACTATTGGAAATAGATACAGTTTCTTCTTTATTTAAACAGCTATTTTCTGAAGTCATTATTTTACTTTCATTTTCAATATCTTCTTCATCAGTATCTTCTCAGTTATCAACAAGAAAATAACGTGGAGGAAGTTCATCTAATATTTCATGTATACTATTTAAATCTTCTGCCTTTTTAAGTAACTTAGCAATTTCAATAACTTTAGTAGTTTCATCATTTATATTCATTTTTTCATTAAACAAATCAGTTAAATCCAATACATTGTCTTCAGAAATTTGTTCTTTTTCTAATCAATTATTAATTTTTTGATTAAATAATTTAGTTAAAATTACTGCATCTTCCTCAGAAATATTAAACTTTTTTAATCAATCATTATTTTTTTCATTAAATAACTCGGTTAAAATTGCTACATCTTCTTCAAAAATTTTTCTTTTTTTAAACAAACAATTAATCATTTTTACTCAATCAATTTCATCTTTATATTTTCTAAAAATAATACGTTTAAATAACGTATTCTTATCTTTTTCTGGCATATTTAATTTTCCTTTCAATGTTAAAATAAATTATTTTAAATAACATTATAACATCAAATATAATGATAAAAACTTTTACAATAGTATATAATTATAAATAAGTAAGGCTTAAAAATAAATATAACTTTTAGGAGGAAAATATGGAAAAGAAACTTTTAACTTATCCTCATGATATATCAAAAAAGTTATTAATCATACTAGGTATAAGTAAAATTGCAATTGGTTTGTCTATCTTATTTGTTTTTATTACAAACTTAATTATCTATACTAATTCAGGATTAATATTTCCTTTTAGAGAAATATCATAAAATAAATTTACAAGATAAAAAATGAGTATAAATGTTTTAAAACATTTATACTCATTTTAAATTTATATTAATTTTAAAAATTCTAAAATTCGATTTAATTCTTTATGATTACTATAATTGATGATTAGTTGTTTTTTATTGATTTTTACTTTAGTATATAAAGTTCTTGATAAAGTATTTTCTAATGCTACTAAATGAAGATCTGACTTTTTATTAACATTTTGTTTTTGATTTAAACTTAATTGTTGCATCTTAATAACATCTTCAACCTTACGAACACTCCATTGTTCACTATATGCCCTTTTAGCAATAGTTACCATTAAATTAAGATTAGTGCCTAAACTTAATAACGGTTTAACATGACCCATTGTTAATTCATTGCGTTGAAGCATTTGTAAAATCTCTACTGGCAATTGCAAAATTCGTAAAGTATTAGCAATGTGACTACGTGATTTATTAACTTTTTGTGAGAGTTGTTCTTGAGTTCATTTCATTTTACTAATTAAAGTTTGATATGCCTGTGCTTCTTCAAAAGCATTCAAATCAACACGTTGAATATTTTCAATCAAAGCAAATTCCATTAATTGTTGATCTGTTACTTCAATAGTTACTGCAGAGATCTCTGTTAGACCTGCTAATTTTGCAGCTTTAGTTCTACGCTCACCAGCAACTAATTGAAAAACACCATCTGTTATCGTTTTTTTAACAATAATTGGTTGAATTAAACCGTGAATTTTAATTGAATCACTTAGTTCTTTAATTTCTTGTTCATTAAATACTACACGCGGTTGATATGGATTAGGAATAATTTTTGCAAGAGAAATAGTTTGTGAAAAAGTTTTAGCAATTTCTGGTGAACTTTCAATGTTAGTTATCAAATCATTTAAACCTTCACCAAAAATTGATGCTAAGCCTTTAGCAGAAATACGATTTTTTTATCATTAGACATTATTTAACACCTCATTCACTAAACTTTGATAAGCAATAGCACCACTGCAACGTGGCCGATAACTAAAAATATTTTTACCATGACTTGGTGCTTCACTTAGAGTTACATTTCTTGGAATATAATTTTTATAAACTTTTTCTCTAAAATTTTTTTGAATTTCTTTGATAACTTCAACAGAAGAAGTTGTTCTAATATTAACCATAGTTAATAAAATCCCTTCAATTTCTAAATTGGGATTAAATAATTGTTGTACTAAACGAATAGTAGATAATAATTGTACCAAACCACCTAATGCATAAAACTCAGCTTGCAATGGAATAATAACTGAATTAGCTGAAGCTAAAGCATTACGATTAACTAATCCTAAACTAGGTGGACAGTCAATAATAATAAAATCATATACTTCCTTTACGGGTTCTAATTTTTCTAATAAAATATTTCTTTTATTACGAGATTGCTCTAATAAAAATATTTCGGCTCCCGCCAAAGAAATGGTTGATGGTAATAAATCTACTCCTTGACAAACTTCAGTTTTAATTACTTTTTCCAATGGAACATCATGTACTAAAACATCATATATATCTTGTTCAACTTTATCAGCAGCAAAACCCATTGAAATAGTAGCACTACCTTGTGGATCCAAATCAATAAGTAACACTTTTTTATTTTTTATACCTAAACCTGCAGCAAGATTAGTAGCAGTAGTTGTTTTTCCAACTCCACCTTTTTGATTAGCAATTGCAATAATTTTGCCCATAATAATTACCTTTCTAAATTAATAGACTAATATTTTATCCTACTAATTAAGTTTAACACTAATTTTAATTAATATTATTTACAAAGGTTTACTTTTAATTTGTTGATAAGGTCTTGGATATTTTAAAGCACATAATTTATATTTTTGAAAATGAAGGATTGTTCTTTGACCATAGTTGTTTGGTAATTGAACAGTAAATTGATTAATTAACTTTGCACCCATTGTGTTAATACTATTTTGTGCCAACGCAAGTTCTTCTTCAACTTTAAGACCCTTATAAGCAATAAATAATCCTTCAACTTTAACTAATCCTAAACATAATTCACTTAAAATATTTAGCGGTGCTAATGCTCTTGCTGTTACAATATCAAATGTTTCACGATATTGATGAGCAAATGTTTCTGCTCTTTGATTAATTATATAAACGTTTTCTAAGTTTAGTTCAGTAATTACTGTTTTTAGAAATTGACATTTCTTTGTATTTGATTCAATAATAGTTAATTGTAATTTGGGAAAACAAATTTTTAAAATTATTCCTGGTATACCAGCACCACTACCAACATCACAAATATTTTGATCCTCCAAAATGATATTATTACTAATTAAAAGAGAATCATAGAAATGTTTATAATAAACTTCCATTTCTTCAATGATCGTTGTTAAGTTATATTTTTTATTTTTAGCAATTAAAATTTTATAATACTGACTTAATTGTTGTTCCATTATTGGGGTTAAAGTTAAATTAGTTAAACCTATAGCTCAATTTTTATTCATTGTTTACTCCTAAATCAATCATTTAATAAAATACTTTATTTAAAGTAGACTATAAATATAATGCTTTAAATAATTAAATTATATTTAATTATATTTTTATATTTAATTATAATGTTTTTTTAGTATATGTTTGAAATTTTATCACATAACTACTATCCTTCAAAATTAAATATTACTAAAAATAATTTAAAACCTTTAAAATATCATTTTCGTTGTATTTTCTTTAAACTCAAATATAATTAACACATATAATAAGAATTATTAAAAAATTATAAAAGTTTTTTAACTCATTGCTTAATTTAAAGTAAATGAGTTTTTATGTTTTAATTTATATCATTGAAAGGAAAAATAAAAAAATGAAAATTTTACTTAATTTTTCAAACGAACTAACAAAATCTATTAATAATAATTCATTAAACCTAATCAGTATACAAATTAATAATTGAACAAATCCTATCCAAGAACATAAAAACAAACTTGAAGAAATATATCAAAATTTTCTAAAATCACAAGAATTATCAAAGGTTTTATTTAATAAATCAATAAATACATATAAACCACATTTCATAAATAAAATGAAAAGAGAAGTACTATTTATTAAAATAAATGAAGAAAAAAAAGATATAAATCTACAAAATATAAATAAATTAACTACACATGAAATTGAAATACTCACAAAAAAAGAATTACAGAGATTGACAACTGAAGAAATAGTAATTTTAACACCAAGACAAATACAAGCATTTACAGAATGACAAATTACTTGATTCACCATTGAACAAATCCAAATATTGACAAAATTACAAATTCAATCATTGACAAAAAACAAATAGAATCATTTACTACTTTACAAATTTCTTGATTCACCAAAAAACAAATATCATGATTCACAAACTTACAAATTACTTGACTTAGAAAAAAACAAATAGCATCATTTACAGAAATACAAATAAAAGCATTAACCAAAAAACAAATACCAGCACTCACAAGCGAACAAGCAGCAGCACTTACTGTTTGACAAATCACTTGATTTACTAAAAAACAAATACCACAATTTACAGAAACGCATATAGCAGTATTCACAAAAGATAAGATTTCTTGATTTACTAAAAAACAAATACAAGCATTCACAATCAAACAAATTGAAATATTTACTAAAGAACAAATACAAGCACTAACACCAAAGCAAATACCCTCATTAACTATTTTACAAATTAGTTGATTTACAATTGAACAAATACAAGCACTAACACCAAGACAAAATAGAGTATTTACAGAAAAACAAATCCAAGCACTCACAAAAGAACAAATACAATCATTTGCACCAGAACAAATACAAGAGTTTCCAATTAAATACATAAATGGAATAATTTCAAAACAAATACAATGATTCATAATTGAACAAATACAATCATTTACCAAAAAACAAATACAAGTTTTTACAGAAAAACAAATTCAATCCTTTACCAAAGAACAAATACCAGCATTTACAGTCTCGCAAATACAATCTTTTACAGAAAATCAAATAGCGTCATTTAAAACTTCACAAACTATTATCTTAACATCAAGACAAATCCAAGCTTTCACAACACAACAAATCCAATGATTTACAAATTCACAAATTTATTATTTAAAAATCTCACAAGTACAAGCTTTGACAACCAAACAAATAAGTTCACTTAACTACAATAAAATTATAATGTTTACATCACAATGAACTAAGAAATTCAAAGTTTCACAAATCCAAGCTTTCACAACACAACAAATTCAATGAATTGATTATGAACAAATACCAGAATTTACCAAAGAACAAATACAAATATTTACAAATCAACAAATACAAGCACTAACACCAAAGCAAATACCCTCATTAACTATTTTACAAATTAGTTGATTTACAATTGAACAAATACAAGCACTAACACCAAGACAAAATAGAGTATTTACAGAAAAACAAATCCAAGCACTCACAAAAGAACAAATACAATCATTTGCACCAGAACAAATACAAGAGTTTCCAATTAAATACATAAATGGAATAATTTCAAAACAAATACAATGATTCATAATTGAACAAATACAATCATTTACCAAAAAACAAATACAAGTTTTTACAGAAAAACAAATTCAATCCTTTACCAAAGAACAAATACCAGCATTTACAATTGAACAAATACCATATTTCACAACAAAACAAATCTCAGCACTAATTATTTCAAAAAAAATATATGCACTTACAATTGAACAAATACAAGCACTCACAAAAGAACAAATACAAGCACTAACATCAGAACAAATAGAAGGATTGACAAGAGAACAAATTAGTTGACTTACAAATCAACAAATAGAAGCACTCACAAAAGAACAAATACCCGCATTAAGTCCAAGAAAAATGGAAGCATTAAGTCCAGAAAAAAGAAAAATATTAAAATTATTAATTAATAAATATCAAAATCAAGAACAAAAAACCAAATCTAAAAAAGATTTAACAAAAAAAATTTACCAACAAGAAGCACAAAAAAACAAAGTCTTAGTGGTGGAAATCAAGAATATAAAGAATCTATATTATTACAAAATGTGAAACCATTAAATTCACACCTTAAATGATCAAAATCTTTGCATGAAGAAATAACAAAATATGAAACCCAAGTTCCAAATATAACAACTAATAAATTTATTAATAAATACTAGTAATTAACAATCTTTTTTTAAAAAATTATTATACAAATTATAAAAAATATTTTCTTAAAAAATAAATGCTTTAATCTAATTTACATTACTATACATTTATTTTTTTTAGATTTAAAACTTATTACTTCATCATCATTAATTTTTTGATAGTTAATATTAGAAATTTTATTAATTATTTTTTTCTCATTATTTTTAAATGTTTTTCTTTTTTTTAATATTTTTTCTAAACTGTCATTGTTCTGTTCAATCAATTTCTCAAAACTGTCATTTAAGTTTTTTACCATAATTTAAAATTCCCCTTTTTCATTGCTTAATAAATTTATTATACAGAATAAAAATAAAAACTGAATTTATTAAAAAACATTTAAAACATTATATTTATTAAACCTGATAAAGGTTTTAAAATATTGCTAGCATATAATTTTATTGTCATTTTCTACCTGCTTTAACATAAGGTTGCGCTCAACTTTTTACCAATTCTGTATTAGGACGAAAAATCATTAATGATACTAATGCTATTAAATATGGAAACATTCCTCATAATCAACTTGGAATATTATTACTAATAACTATAAATGTTTGTGAAGCATTAATATACTGATATAAAAAAGAAAAAATAAAACAAATAATAGAAGTTAAAAAAAATCTACTATGTGCCATCATTCATAAAGCAATTGCTAAAAATCCAATACCAGCAAAATTATTACTATAAATAAAAGTACTTGGAAGTACATAAACAAATAAAGCACCCGAAAAACAAGCTAAAGAACTAGAAAATAGCGAAATATAAAATCGAGAACGACGAACATGAATATAATTTAAAGCCACTGCAGTTGGATTCTCACCAATTCCTCTAATGTATAATCCAAGCTTAGTTAAAAACAAAATAGCTGCAAAAATATAAATTGCTAAAAAGGTTACCAAAATTGCAATTCAAGAAAATTGATAAATATAAATACTTGCTAATGAATAATTTATTTCTCCAGTAAATGTTAATGGTAAAATTACTGCTAATCCATAACCAAAGTAATTAATAACCATTGATACTAAAAATTGATTTGTTCTAAACAATAAGGTTGCTAAACTATGAATTAAACCAAATACAATTCCGATGATAATAGTTATAAAAAATGCCAAAATTGCAACTCCACCACCAAAATTATTTTTTAATTGTGAAACAATTATACAATATGTAGCAGCACCAGTACACATAATACCATCAAAACCAAAATTAACAATTCCTGCTCTAGTATTTAAAATTCCACCTGTACATAACAATAATAATGGACAAGCAAATAATAATGTATTAACTAAAATTGTTGAAAATGAGAGTAACATAATTATTTTTTTCTCCTTTTCCTTTTAAATATTTTCTTTTTTTTAAAAATTTTTGAAGATTTTGATTCAACATTAACAATTTTAACATTTTGTTGTTCATCCTTAATTAATTCTTTTTTTCATATTAGCTTCTTTTTTAGTCTTATTAAATATTCTTTAATAGCAATAGAATGAGTTAAGTAATGCCAAATAAAAGGATAAATACCAATAATGTAAATGGTTATTGATAATACTATTATTGCAATTTCTGGATTTTTCAAATACATAAAAGCATTATTTTCAATAGGACTAATAAATAAACTCATAAAAAATGATGAAAATAAAATAACTCCTGGTGTATATCCCGCTAAAGCAGCTACTACTATCCCATAAAATCCTTCTTGAATTGGAGCAGAAAGCGAAGGTAAATTATTATTAACTCCTAAAAAATAAAGATAACCAGCAATTCCTGCTATCGCTCCTGAAATTGGTAAAATTATTAAACCCTGATATTGAGGATTTAATCTGGCATATTTTGCAGCAACGGGATTTTTAGCAATTGCGTTTAATTTAAAACCAAGAGTGCGATTATTAAAAATAATAATTGCGATTAATAAGACAATAATAGCAATAATAATACCAGCAGAAAATAAATTACTAATGCTAAAAGGTCCACTAATTAATGAAAATCTAATATTAGTAATTTGCGTTGGAATGTTTAAGTTATGATAAACATTACTGGCTATTAAACCTTTATATCCTTCTCAAGCAATAAAATTAAATAAAATAGTGCTAATAATTTCATGAATTTTAAAATAAGTTTTTAAAATTGCAATAATTAAACCGGCTAAACCACCAATTAAAACTGCAATTAATAAAAGAAAAGGAGTAATTCATTGACTATGACCACCACTCTTATAAATAGCTACTGCCAATACATATGTTACCATAGCACTAAATAACATTTGACCACTAACTCCAAAGTTATAAATACGATACTTAAAAGTAATAGCTACTGCTAATCCTGTTAATATTAATATACTATATGTTTCAATTAAATTACTAAAACTTACTAAATTAGTTAAAGGATTAATAAAAATAGTTTTCCAAAATGATAATGGATTAACTTGTAAACATAGCATTAATAAACTAACAAAAAATAGAGTTATTAGTAATAATAATGTACCCACTAATCAAAAATTTCATTTTTTAATATTTTCCAACATCTTTTAACCCAACCTTGACCTAATATTTTCCATTTTTTTATTAATTCAACTAGTAATTTTGACAAATGGTCTTTTCAAATAATTAATTGTTCTAATTATTTTTTTCTTTTTCAAACTTCACTTTGTTTGTGGTAATTGATACATTTTATCAGTTTTAACAATTATTTCATTTGTAATAGGATAATCATGTCATAGTGCTGGATTGTTCATTATTTCAACTTTAACATCTTTATTTTCCAATTTACAAACAAATTGTTTGTGATAAATAACTGCTACTCGTTGACACAATAATTGTAATAAGTACGGATCAGTATCAATAATTAAAATGCTTGAGCCACTTTCGCGTAACTCTATTATCTTTTTAATAATTAATAATGAAGAATTTTCATCTAAATCAGAAAATGGATTAGATAAAATTAATAATTGTGGTTGCTCTTCAATACTTCTTGCTAATACAAATTTCTGCATTTCTCCTTTTGATAATTTATTAATTTTAATAAAAATATTATTATCGTTAAATATTTGATATTTTTTAATAATTTCTCGTACCTTTTTATTAACAACGGCTGTTTTGACAACTCCGGATTTAGTTACATATTTTTCTTTATTATAATTTCAAAAGGTAAAATTTTCAAATAAAGTGGCATCAGGAATTATAGCAGTATTACTATAATGTCCAGATATTCAATCAATTCCTAAATTACTAATTTCTTGCGGTTTAAAATAAGTTATTTCTTGTTCTTGAAAAAAAATGCGTCCTGTTTGCGTTTTAATCATACGTACTATACTTTCAAGTAAAACCTCGCTATAAAGGTTTTCATAATCATAAATACCATATATTTCACCAGGGCGAATTGCAAATTCAATTTTATGAAAATTTGAAATATTAGGTTTATTCAAAGAAAGATTATCAATATAAAGCATTGGTACTGAATTTATCGATTTTGGCTTTTTATAATTAAAAATCTTACCTCAATAATTAGTTGTAAATAATTTAGTATTTTCTTCTAATTTCATTACTTTTGTTTTACCAATATTTAAGTTTTCAATTCAAGATACTCGGTTAGCAACCATTTTAGCAAATTCTTCATCTCTAGTTGTGAAAAGGACCGTTATTTCTTCATTACGAAATGTTTTAAAAATCATTCAAAACTCTACTTTTTGACTATCAGATAAACCAACAGTTGGTTCATCTAACAATAATATTTTAGGTTCTTTGAATAAAGCACGAAGCAAAGATAATTTTTTTAATTCTTCAATCGCAAGTGTTGATACTCTCTTATTTAAATTAAGCTTAATTTTATATTTTTCCATTAAATTATTAATTTTAAATTCAGCTTCTTTTCAATTAGGAAAAATTTTGGCAATAGTTGGTTCATTACCAAGTATAATATTTTGTTTAACAGTAAGATTGTCTAAGAAAAAATCTTCTTGACCAGCATAAGCCATTCTAAAATAAAGCATTTCACTAGGATCACGAGGAAAATAACATCCTTTTCTTAAACTATTAATAACAATTTTTCCTTTAGAAGGTTGTTCAAAACCAGCAAGCATTCTAATTAACGTTGATTTACCAACGCTATTATTACCAACAATGGCATGAATTTCTTGTGTTATTTCTAAATTAACATTTTCAAATATAACACGAGTATCATAATATTTACTAATTTTTTGTAACTTCAATATTGTTTTTTCCATAATTATATATCTCCATACTGATTAGTAAAATCAATGTTATTAACACCATAAGTTTGGATTTTACTTTCTGAAGCACTAGGTATAATTTTAAAATTAGGATTAATTTCTTCGTTAAATGTCTCATCAAAAATTTCCAAACCAGGCATAAAACCAAAAGCTAAATAATTAATATCATCATAAACATAATCATTATTATTAATGACATTAGATCCAATAAAACTAATAGTTTTACTATAAGTTGGACGGGAAGATATTAACCTAGCAGTATAAGCAATAATACTGTTATATCAATAATTAGTATTAATAATAAAATTAACACCATGTGTTTCATATAATGATTGGGCAATCTGACCAACACCGGCAACACTATCAGCACTATAAATATTACTTGTTACAAAACTATCATGAGGATTAGCATAAATAATTTTATATGTAATTTTTGGATTATCAATACCATTAATTATCTCAGCAAATTGATTCAAAATAGTTTGATCATAATCAATACCAATATTATTAATAATACCAATTCTAACTATCAATTTACCGTTGTCATCAACATCAAAGTTATATTTTTTATTTATTATTCCATCCTGAACATTTTGTTGAAAATGTTCAGCAATTTTACTGCCATAATTTAAATGGCTACTAGTTACGTTATCAGTATTATATCTAATATCATAAATATTATTAGTGACTTTAACCGTATCAGCAATAATATTATTAAAAAAATAAAATTTAACATTCTGAAATTGTTGTAATACTCTAATTAAGTTTTTAGTAGAATAACTACTAGTTTCACTATGATGTGGAATATACTTTTGAAAACTAGGATTTAAAATATAAACTTTTTTGATATTATATGTAGATAAAAAGTTCCTCAACATTAATGCATAATAATTATCATCTTGAGAACTAAACAATGTTACTACATGATCTTTACCATAAAAAGTTTGTAACTTTTGATAAACAAGTCGGTCATAAATGTTTTGATTTTGTGCTTGTTGATAACTTGTTATTAATAAAACTGTTGGTTGTAAATTCCAAGTACAAGCATAAATACTACTACTAATAGTAGTTATTGTTGGCAAAATTATAGTGAATAATAGAAAACGTCGAAACATAAAAACCACCTACTAATAATACTTATTTATAATTATACAAGAAATCTTAGTTTAATATCAAACAATCAATTTATTGCAAATTAATTAAACGGTTTATTAAAAAAATAATAAAGAATATAGATAAAAAGGATTTATGACAATTAATTTTATTAATAGTAATATTTGGTTTGTTATTATTTTCAAAGTTATTTTCTTTTGTTATTCCTAAAATGTAATGATGAGGAATTTTAATTTTATTTTTAGTCGCATTTACGTTCTTATTTATATCTTTTGCTAGATCATTTATTTGAAATTCTAATTTTTGAATGATTTTAAAAAACAAAAAAAATAAATTATTTACTATTAACTTTGACTTATTTATATAAATTTTACATACTTTATATTTATTTTTAATAATAAATTAATTAATTGTAAAATACATAAAATTTGATAATATACAATTATTATTAGTATACATAAGTTTTAACCAATTACTTTTATAGGAAAGTAAATGGATTTTTTTGTTAAAAGGAGGTATTAAAATGGCAAACAAAAATAAATCAGAAATATTTCAAAAAATAACAGCACAAAAAGAAATGAAAGATATTTTAAACCAATCAAATTCTACATTTAAAAATAAAAAAGGAAGAAAAAAAGAAAGACATGGTGGGTTAACATTTAAATTTAATAAAATTAATAACACTAATAATCAATTAACAGATGTAATAATTAATGATAACCCATCAAAAAGTCATATAGAAAATCCAGAGACAGTTTCTATTATTTTAACAGAGAGTGAAAATATGCAAGAAACAGCTAATGAATTAGAAGAAATAAGTAGTCTTTATGCAAAATCAGTAAAAGAATCATTAGATAAATCAAAAAAAATTAAAGAACTAACAAAAGAAAATCAGCAACTTAAAAATAAAATTGAGTCATTAGAACAAGAAAAACAAAAAAATATTAACTTCGACAATTTTAAATATAATGCTGTAACAATCTTAGATGAATATAAAGATATTTTAGATTTAAAAAATCAGTTGCAAGATCAAAAAAAAGAATTACAAGAACTTAAACAACAACAAAAAAATATAAAAAAAGAAATTTTAGAAAAAAGAAAAATAATTGAAGAAAACGAAAAATTAAAAAATAATAGTCCAAAAGAAAATAAAAATATTACAAGAAAACAAATTAGAGAACAAAATATTTGAAAAAGAGAAAAGATTAAATTAGAAGCAGAAATAGATGAAAAAGAAAAAATTTTAGAACAAGAATCTATACCACTAAATTCATTAAGTAAGGGATTGCCTGTTTCTTATACAGTCGGATTAAATGAAGATATTAAAAATAAAAATATAGAAATTAATAAAAAAGAAAAAGAAATTGAAAAATTAAATGATAAAATAAATAAAACTACATCTTTAAATGAAAAAAGAAAATTTGATGATCAAATTTTAACACTCGAAGAAGAAATAAAAAATATTAAAAATAAAGACTTAAAAAAAATAAAAAACATCCATGAAGAAATTTTACCAATCAATAATAAAATTTATTTTATAACAACTTTTTTTTCTTCGGGAGATTATCAAAAATCCGGAATAAATTAAATCGTTGTAGTCTTATTATAAATTTAGACAAGAAATAATTTGGATTTTTATGAAATTGTAAATTTATCTTACTACTAATTTAAAAATATTACAATTAAAATACTCAATTTTATAAATTATAAAAACATTTTAATAATTTAATTAACATAAATATATAACAAAAATTCTTATTAACTTTTAATTTAATAAGTTTTTTTAATTTTTTATTTTAAAATAAGTAAAATTATGTTTTTAAATTTATTTGATTACATTTAAAAATAACCATTTTTATATAAATAAAAATACTATATGTTCTATTAACAATCATTTCTTTTAAAACATGTCAAATATTTGTTTCAGTAAAACAACCAATATTTCATTTTGCACCTTGATTAACAATACCTTTTTTATTATTTTTAAAATATTGTTTTTTTAACTTTTTATGATTATCTAATTCTTTATATAAATAATCAATTAATTGTTCATATTGACCATTATTAATGAAATCTTTACAATTATTATATTCACTTCAATATTTTCCTTTATTTCCCGCCATTATACCAAGATATAATGTTCTAATTAAATGGAATTTATCTAAAACAAACTCAGCACCAAGATAATCTGCTACATCTTTAATTCATCCAGCACTATCTCCACAAATAATTATTTTTGCTTGTTCAACATTTTCATAAAATTTTTGACAATGTTCTTTAACAAATTCAGCAGTTTTTTTAACTCCAATTGCTGTTCTTGTTGGTCTAATAATTGCTTTTACTCTTTTATTTTGTACTTTATGATTAATATTATCTGTATATGTTGTTATTAATCTCATAGAGTGTTTTATACCTTTACGTTTAAAATCTCAAAACTTTCGATGTCCATCATCAATTGCTACAAAAATAGGTTGATTTTTTTCTAATTTTACTTTTACTGGATTTGCTTCAATTACTTCTAAATTTTTAAAAACTCTATGAACAGTACTAACACTAATACCTGCTTTTTTACAAATAGCACAAATATCATGATATCTTTTTCCATCAGCAAAATATTCAATAATAGTTTGTTCAACATCTTCACCAATTCTTTTATATTTAGGTAATTCTAGTCATTCATCAACTAAACAAACACGAACTCATTTTTGTAATTTTTCATCAAAATATTCATAAATTCTTCTTTTATAAGTTACTAATCCATACATTATTTTTCTTGTTCGATATTGATAATCAACAATTTTATATTTCTTTTTATCTCTTGTATTTTTTATTCTTCAATCTCATTTTTCTCATTTTTTTGTTATATGTTCTAAAACTAATTTATCAATTTTTGCACTTTGTTCTCTAAAATTTCATTTATAATTAAAATTCACATTTACTTCTCCTAACTATTTTAAAAAAATCTAAATTTATTGTAAATATATTTAAAAAATTAATTTACTTAATTATTATATAAATATATAAGTGTAATTTTAAATAAAATAAAAATTATTTAAAAAACCACTTTCATATTTAAAATATAACAAACAATTTCAATATAATTAATAGTATAGGTATCACAAAATAAACACCTTTAATTTAGGCATTATTTTGAGTTTAAAAGCATACTTGTAAAAATAATCAAAAATAGTACAATTTATAAGTAAAATCAAGGAAAAAAGGAGTAATTAAATGAGCAAAATAAATAAATGTTTAATAATAAATTGTAATAAAAGAAAAGAATTTTTTAATAAAAAATATGATATTTTTTGTAATGAGCATAATATTAAATTTACAGATTTTATTGGTAATCAATGAATTCCAAATGCAACAATAGAAAAATGAAGAAAATATCCAAAATTACATACAGAATTTGTTAATTTAAAAGCAGCAGAGTTTATTCACCAAGAAAATAAAAAAATAAATCCCAAAGTTAGTTTTAGTCAAACAGGAAAAGAAATTTTAAAAAGGGAGAATTTAAATGCAAAATAGTAAAGGAAAATCATTAAAAGTTGTAACTAATTTAAAATCTTTAAAAAAGATTTTGAAAAATGAATGTTGTTTGTCAAAGTAAAAATTGTAATAACAAATGAAGTAATATTGTTTTATTAGAATTAAAATCAACAACATTTAGTCTTTTTCTTTGTGAAAATCATGCAATTAATTTAGAACATGAATTATTACCAAAATGATTAAAAACTTCTGAAAAATTAAGAAAAAATAAAAAGGAGAAATTTATTATGAAAACATGAATAAAAGCAAATTTAAGTAAAATAACATTAGCATTAGCACTAACTGGTGCTACAACTGGAACAATAGGATTAATCATGGGGGGCTGCTTACCCATGAAAATAACAAATTTAATTCTTATGAAAAACCAGACCATACAGTAGTATTATGTAATGCTCCAATATGAGTTAATATGTATAATGGTTCTTATTATTCTTTATACTGCTCAAATAAAAAGTTACATGATGTAGATATTAAATGAAATGGAAAATATTGAAAAGGTTACTTTGATAATTAAACTTCTAAATTTATATAAGAAATATTTTCGTTATATTTATCAAATAAATTAATATTTTTTAAGTCTATTTCTTCTTTATCTGTTATTAAAATTAAATTATAATTACCAGCACCAAATATCCCACTAATTTCAATCCGATTTAAATTATTAATCGGATTTTCAATTTGTAATTCAAATTCATTATTATTATCAATTTTTATAATTTCTTTATAAAATTCTAATTTAGAAAATAATTGAGATTTATTTGAACCATATAAATTTAAAGCATTTTTAATTTTATTTTTATCAATAATTGCTCTTGTAAAATATTTACCATATTCTCCATTACCTAGTGTTCAATCTGCTGGAATTAATGATGGAATATTATTACTTTCTAATTCATTTGTAATAGATAATCAATTAAATTGATTATCATCTAGTTTAAATAATTCATTTTGACTAATATCATTATTTTTTAGTTTAATGTTATTTATATCTGTAAAATCAAAATATGCTGATTTTAAAATCACTTTTGCATTTTTAAATTGTCAAATATCTTCCTTAGTAGGATGTATTGGATTTGATTTTAATTCAAAATAATAAGGTAACAATATTTTATTATCATCATTTAAACCTTTATTAATTGACATACTTGAATAAATATTATTTGATAACATAATAATTAGTTGTTTAAATATTTTCACTTGCTCTAAATTAATATAATTAGGATAATCTAATTTTCATTGCTTAAATAAATTAGTTATTACTTCATCGGGTTTTTGATTTTCAAACTTTCCTCTTAACATGTCCATTTTATTTGGTGATTTTGTTGGGTCTAATGATGCTCCATCAAAATTACGATTATAATTATATGTGTAACTTAACATGTCTAATAATAGTTGTTGTAAACTATCAATTGGTGGTTTATCATTTATTTCTAGTTCAACATCATGAAATTTATTAGTTGTAGAAATAAATAAATTATAGTTACCTGCTAAAAATCATGACTCTAATTTTGTATCTTTTAATTCTAGTTCATCAGATAATGGTCATACTTTTGAATTTTTAGTAACATCATAACCAATTTTAGCATTAGTTACTCTTGCATTATTAATAATTTCTTTTCTTGTTTCACTTCCACCACCAATAGTAATTAAATCTAAAACTGATTTTTCTTGTTCTATAAATTGTTTTGCTAAATGTCAAGGTAATATTTGTTCACTAAATCATTGTTGTAATATTCTAACTTTTGGTTGAGTTTCAATAGGCATTGATAATAGGGGAAATGCTATCTTATCTTTAACAAATAATTTTGGGTATACTTCCATATTGTCAACTTCACCAAGTACCTTTATATTATCGAAAATCATGCTTCTAGGGGCTTTAATTTTTAAACCGATAACTTTTGTATCTTTATCTAATGGTTTTTGTAATTTAATAATAATGGGATAACCATCTCTTGTTTTAAAATCTTTAATTTTAATAATAGTAATACTTTTAGTACTTCTTGTTTTTGGATTTTGATAAGGTTGTGAATAATTATTAATTATATATAAGTTATCAATATTATTTTCAGTTAATGGTTCATTAATAGATACTGCATATAACTTAAATTGATTTAATAAATTTATTTCTTGAAATATTAAATTTTTAATATCAGTCATACTATATTCAATAGTATTATCATTAATATTTGTGCTAGCTCTTTGATTTAATTGCATAGTAAAGTCTGATGTTTCAACTGCAATAGTTTTTAATACTTTATCAATATCAATAAAACCTATTTTAATAGTATTTGCTGAAAATCTTAAACTATTATTTTCATTATTTTTAAATAAACGTTCAATTTCATAAATATATATAGTTCTTTTTTTAAATTCATCGTATGCTCTATTAATATCTGGGTCACTAGTAGCACTCATCATATTAGTAAAATCATAAGGAATATTATCAATTAAATAATCATTTTCTACTTCTGCCTGATTAAGTTTAGTTTGTTTCTGTTTCTGTGGAAACTTCGTTTGTGGTTTGTTGTTGTTTTCCATTGTTCTCTCCTATTAATTGGTTATTTTCGGGATTAAATAATTTTAATTTAACTGTTAAGTTATTAATTTCTTGTTCATCATTAATATTAAAGGTTTTACTATTTAATAAGTCTTTATCAACACACTAATATTTGAATAAATTTAAGAATATCAATATTAAATTGTCATAATTTTTGTTCAATATAATTAATAGTTGAAATATTTACAGCTGTACTTTCGGGAACTGATTGTTGTGCAGATTTCTTTTGACTTGGTATATGAATACCACAACGTTTAAATATTTCATTAACATTTCAATCGTATATATCAGTTAAATTTTTACCTTTAAAATTACTATTTGTCATATTGATATTTTCGTTTTGTTCATTATTATCTCCACCACTTTTAAATATATAGTTTTTAGTAACTAATGTTCTTACTGCTTCTTCTAATGTTGATTGAACATTACCATAAGTTTGACTAAATATAAATTTAGGTGAATTTAAAATGGTATCTAAAACAATTTGTTCATAAATAACATCTAATGCTTTAATTTTATCCATTACTTTATCACAATCTGCTAACTCATTTGCTTTATTTCGCATAATTGATATTGTGGTATATAATTAATATTTAATGTTTGTTCTTGTAATAGATTAGGATTATTAATAAATGATTTAAAATCTAATGGAAATTGTTTTTTATTATCACTAATACTATAAATTGAGCGATTAATTATTACTTGTTCATTATTTAATGTATAAATTTCAAATAATCTTACAGTTTGTGCATTTTGTTGATAACTATCATAAAAAATAGTACATTGAATTAATTTACCACCAATATCATAAACTCTTTGTTGTATATCTACTACTTGAAAATATAAATCATCATTAGCAATATAAATTAAATAACCACTAATTCCTAATTTGCTTAATTTAAAAATAGAATTTCAATTTTTTCTATAAAATTCTTGCTGAATTAAGTATTTTTTAATAGTTTCATTATTAATATCTAATGGAGCATTATATAAATTAGCATTATTTTCTGCTACAAAATCAGTGAAATAAGTTTCATGATTAAAATCATTAAAACCAAAATAATTTAAAATTGAAGCATGAGTACTTTTATTTTTATTATTTAAAAATTTTACTTTTTCATTTTGATTATCACTAATATTACTTTTATCTTTTCTAAAAAATTTACCTAACATAATATTCACCACCTTTCTTAAAATATTTGATTAATTTTTAATATGATTTTTACAATGATAAATATAATTAAACCTGCTGTTGCTGATGATAAAATTACTCCTATTAAACCTAAAATAATTTTTATAATTTTAAAAAAAATAATATTACTCCTGTAATTCTTCTAATTTTCATACATTACCTTTTAAATTACCTTTTCCAGTATAAATAGTAATCCATTTTGCATGTTGAACTGATAAAATTACTATATTAGCACTATCATTAAAGGTTTGTATTTGTACACCAGCAATTTTTTTATCAGTTATAATAAATTCTTGAATAGTATAAACTGGATTATATATACTTCAAGAATAATAAACTCTATAATGTTTATTCTCTTGAAAATCATAAGTAATTTGTCAATTATCTCATTTATTTTTTTCTCTTGTTCCTACTTCTTTTCATTGTGGAATATTTGGTGTTGGATTATTTTTTAATTCAATATCTCATTCATTTTCTCTAATTTCATTAGTTTCTAAACTATATGAATTAATTTTAATAGGTTTTTCTATATCAATTTTTTCAGGTGAAATAATATTTAATGTTTTACTATTAATTTGATAAACATTATCATCTGCTTGTTCTAATACTTCAAAATTAATAATTGCTCCACCATTACCACCATTTAAAGTTAAAGTTCAATTTGTATTATCAAAATTAATATTTAATGTAGCATCACTATTACCAATTTTTCCCGAAGCAATTCTTCAATTACCAGTACCCGTTACTCTTGGTGATTTAAAAAATATAACTTGTTGATAACCTTGGTCTAATGGTTTTTCATTTGCAACTTCTCATGTTACAAATATTCGATAAATATATTGATATAATGGTGCATATGTAATTTTTCATGTTTTATCATCAATTCTATTACCTATTACTTTTCATTTAATAATTTTAAAATCTGCTAATTTTTTATCTATCTCAGTTTTATTATAATAATCAGATAAATTAGGTATTTTTTCTTTTAATTCATTAATAGCACCACCAATAGTTTTATTAGTAGTTTCTAAATTAGGAATTTTTTGACTTACAGCATTTATTTGAAATGCTACTGGAAACTTTTTTTCTGTATCTTCTAATTTTTTATCTACTTCTGTTTTTATGTAATAATTATCTAAATTAGGTATTTTATCATCTATATATTTCTTATTTGGAATATCTAAATCATCAGTTATAACTGGATTATTTCTATAAATTAAAGTTTTACCACCAACATTAGTTTTAATAACTTCATTAACTAATCTTGTAGTATTCTCTTTATCATCTTTATTATTAAATATTCTATTTTCAGCAACTGAACTACCACCAGAAGCACTAATTTTATTATTTTCATCAATAGTTATATTAGTACCAGCAATTAATTTATTTTGTTTTTTATCTAATAAATTATTAGTTTCTAGTTTTGTATAATAATCACGTTCAGTACCTTCTTCTGTTATAAATTCAGTTGGTATTCCAGTTCCTTGATATTGATATACTTCAATTTGATTAATTACATTTGTATTAAATTCTATTGTTGGAGGAGTAGGAGAAACTTCGAATAAAATTTTTTTTGTACTATAATCATAAAATAAAGTTACGCTTCTAGTAGCATCTGCTACTGTTGTCATTTCTTCTCATGATATTATTTGAATGATTGATTTTGTATTATAACTTTCATTGTTATTTAATAAAAATTTTATTTCTTTTTTAAGAGTATTAACTATTTTTTTATCATTTTTATCTTGTAAATCAATTACTCAAAGAATTATAGTTCATTTATCTAAATAAAAATCATCATTATTAATTTTCTTTCATAATGGACTAGTTTCAATATTAAATCAATTATTTTTAATATCATCAATACTTTCATTAGTTTTAGTTAATTCATCATTCAATTTAGTTATATTATTTTCATTTGTAGTAATTCGTTTTTGTTGTTTAGCAGAAAAATCACAAGTTGGTGCATGTGTATAATCACCAATTTGTGGATTATTTTGTAATGCTTCTGGTGGTAATGTTCCAATTTCATCTGGTCAATCTAAAATCATTGTTTCAGTTTCTTTATCATAATCTGTTGCAACATAACCTTTATTAACAAATTTACTAACAGGACCTCTATATATTTCATTTTCATTATCATCAACTAAATCATCATATAATTTAATTTGTTTTGATAATGTAAATTCTTTTTGTTGTTCAATTAATTCATCAACTTGATTTCTAGTATAAAATGCTTTTAAGTCAATTTTTTCAATATCTATTTCATCATCATTATAACTTGAAAATATTTGTTTTAATTCTGTTAATCTTGCTCATATTTTCATTCTACTAGGTGCTAAATCTCAAACATTAATCGTAGGAGTACTACTTGCACTAAATTGACTACCATTATTAAATTGAATAGTAGCATCAACATTAAATTCAATTGGTGTACGATTAAATACTCAATGTTCAACCATTACATAAACCATATCTCTTAATGTTTCTTTAATTAATTCATCTTTAAAACTATCAAAAGGAAATTTAGATAAAATAAAATCAAGATAAGCATTAATATCATTTTGAGCACGAATAGCAAAAGTTTTAAATCAATCATTAACATTAGGTCATGTTTGTATGTATTGCTGTGGCGTTTCTGTAATTTTTCCAGTTAATGGATATCAGTTATTATAATTTTCAAGACTGACATCAGTTCAAAGTTTATTAATCATAATTTATCATTCCTTAAAAAATGCTTGTTTATAATGATGAGTATGTTTTTTTGTTTTTTTATGTGTTATATGCTCAATTTCTTTTTGCAACTTTTTCTTACCCTTTTCTACAACTTGACTATATGCAAATTTTTTTAAATGATGTAATAGTCCAGTGCCAAATAAAGTATTAACTGAAAATTTTAAACCAACACTTTTAAATGATTTATTAATATTTTCAATAGGGTTATTAATAACATTTACTACTTTATGATAAGTTCTTATTATTCTAAATATTTCTCTATATACTTTAAAACTATCTCTAATTACTTGTTGTACCACTGGTGGAGCAAATGCTATTGCTTTTAATCATTTATTACGATTAATACCATAACCAATGTATCAACCACTATATCAACGATATCAATGAAATGGATGTATTTGAGTAACAAAAGTTTTTGCTTTAAGAATACTATCAACAACTGTAATTGGTTTATATTTAGGATTGCGATGATAAATAGTAATTGCACATTTATCTAATGACAAAGGTTGAATTTTACAACCCATAAATACTGGTGAATTTAATGGAATTAATTGTGCATGTTTAATTGCTCTTTTTTCTGCACTAGTAAATAAATCAGTTGCTTTTTCTTTTAATTTATTAATTTTTTCAAATGCTTGTTTTTCTAACTTTTCAAATTTTTCTTGTAATTTATATATACTTTCTCTTATTTTTTCAAAATATGGTGTATCTTTTCAAAATTTATTTAAACCTTTTTTTAAATAAAATCTAATATCAAAATATTTAAAACTTTGATTTGCTTTTAAAACAAGTTGATGAATAACATTATTTTTAAAATTAAATTTAATAGAATTAGCACGAATTTTTTGTAAATCTAAAATTAAAGTTTTTCCATATCTATTTTCTGAATGTATTGTATGAACTAAATTTAATCAATCATGTTGGTTCATAGATAGTACTTTTTTTAAATCAGTATTAAATTTTTTTAAAAAGTTATTTGCTTTTTCAATATCTTTAATTTTAAATTTAGGAGTTAATTGTGGACTTAATTTTATTAATGTATTTTGTAATAATAAATAATCTTTTAATTCTTGTGCTTCTAATTTTTGAAAATTATTTTTATATTGTCTTTCAGCAACATAACCTAAATCTCGTAATACTGTTTCACGATTAGGAGTAAAACTATAATTCATTAAATAACGTTTATTACCAATAATTTTATCTGTTAAAATTTCTTTTCCACTTACTTGACTAATAACTTCTTGTAAATTTTTGGCTTCTTTAATACCAACTTGTTTTAATGTTTTAGTTTCTTGTGCTAGTTTAATAAATTTAGTAGTACGATAACCACGACTAATTTTATTAAGTCCAGCAAATGCAGGTAATAAATTTAAGAAAGTATTTAATTTTGTTACATTTCCTTTTAAATAATCATAAACTTGATTAATAGTAAAATCAGTTGTAGCATAAATACCAAAATTAATAGTACTTGCAATAAAATCACTTGCACCTAATCCAAGGGCTACACTTTCACTTAATCCACCAGTAAAAGGAGCAAGTGCTACTGCAATTACTTGTACACCAATCATTTCTAAAATTTCTCATCAAAAACTTTTATTTTCTTGTTGGTTACTTGTTCTAGTATGTTTTGGTTTATTTATGTTTAAAAGTATTGCTGTACTAGTTGTACCAATTGGCATGGCATTTAATTTCCTTTATTTAAGAGTTATTTTAATTGGATTTGTTGTTCCTTTATAATTTAAATCATTAACATTTGCAGTAATAGTTATATATAAATCACCTGCTTTTTGTTTTTGATTACTTACATTAGTTTTACCTTGTGCATCACTAAAATATTTAATAGTTGGATTTGTTAAATTAGGATTTAATGATTTAAGTTCATTAGTACTTTTTATTTGTGTATTTAATTCACTATTATTGTTATTAACATTTGCAGTAATATCAGTTGTTAAATTTGTAATTTTAGTTTTTAAATCAGTTTTCTCTGCTTTAATAATTCCGCATAACATTCATCTTGATGTTGTTTCATTATTGGAAATATAAGGTATTGATTCTCCAACAACTTCACCAGCAACTTTATATGCTCTTCCTGCTTTATCATCTTTAATAAAGTCTACATAAATAATTGTTCTTTCTAACATGTATCTTTTCATTGCTCTTGGTGTTGCTAAAACAAAAGTCATTAGTTGTTGTTCATTTTTATCATTAGTAAAAATCATATAGTCATCAAGAACGATTTCACATAATACACCTTTTACATATAAATTATTTCCATTTAAACGTAATTGTTGCGCTAACTGATTATCGGTGATTAAACCTTTATTATCTGCTAAATAAACTAAACTATCATAAAGACCATTAGTAATAAAAAATTTACTATTTGCAATGTTTCTAAATTGAAACAAAGTATTTCAAGCAGATAACATTGATTTTAAATATCCTATTGGCGTTGTATCTTCAATATCTATTTTAGTAGCAGATTTTGCAATTGCTTGTGTATCATCAATTGCTAATTTATCTGCTAAATCATTTGCAACTTCATATTGCATGCTATCTAATAAATTTTGTCCATTATTTGCATTTAAATCTACATCTGCAATAATTTCTCCTGCAAGATATTTTTTAGTTATTTTTTTACTAATTTTATCTGTATCAACATATGGTAATTCATATCTTTTACTTTTATCATCTCAAGCAATAATTTTTATTTCCGGTTTTTTTGGTTTTTTAACAATAAACTCAATATTTACTGAATCAACAATTTCAGTAGGGAAAAAGTTTGCCCATGGACTATTTGAAATTTTAAAAAACTCTATAAATTCTGGTGCTTCTACTAATCTCTCTGTATTATCTAAATTTTGATTAAATGGTACTGACATTTTATTTCTTCCTTTCGTTTATAAATAATTTTTCTTTTTATAATTAATTAAAAAATTTTCTTTATCATTTGTTTTATTATTAATAATTATTTGTTTATTGCCACCTGTATTAATTGTTTCTTTAAATACTGGTTGTTCTTTAATTATTTTTTTAATAGTTTCTTCAATTTTTGAATTTTCTAAATTATTAGTTTTAAATTTTAAAAATTCATAAAATTCTTTTTTAACTTGATATTTTTTAAATATATTAATTATTTCTTTTTCTTTAATTTCTTGATTAAGTTTATTTAACTTATTTTCTAATTCAACAATCTTAATTTCTTGCTCTTGTTGTAAATTATTATTTTCAGTTAAAGGTTCAGTATTTTGTTCAACATTAGTTTCATTTTCTAACATTTAAATCACACCTTTATTATTTATTTTCTTTTCCATTAATTTTTTCATTAAGTTTTGCTAATTTTTTTTGATGTTTCATCACTTTATTATTTCTTCTAATATGTTTTGGAGTTGTGATAAATCTTTTTAATAAAACAATAATTTCTCTGCAAATTAATGTTCCAACACTTGTTCCAATAATTATTAATTCATGTAAAAATTCTTTCATTTCAATATTTTCCTTTCAATTATTTATTTTTTAATTATTCATCAAATTGACCACCATTAATTCTTTCAATCATAGATTTTGAATTACTTATAATGCTTACTAATAAGGCAATTTCTTTATTTAATTGTTCCATTCTCTCTTTATATGTCTGAATTTCATTATTATAATATTCAAGTAATTTTTCTTTATTCATAAATTATTCACCTCCTTTATAAACTCATGTGATTATAATCTCAATTTAGTGAAGCATTATCATGATTTAATGGAACTTCGCTCATATTATCACTACCATATTGACTAGTTGTTTCACTATTAATTGTGAATCTATTATCATTAATAAGATTTGCAGTTTCATTTGTAAATGAAGTTTCTTGCATTTCAGTATCATGATTAATTTCAATAGGTAATAAATTATGGATTATTTCACTTGCACCAGCAATTATGGTAGGTACTGCATAAGCATTATTAAAATCATTATTTATACCCATTGCTACACCACTTGAAATCAAACATCCACCAGTTGCCATATTACAAATCTTTCTTATTGTTTCAAATTTATTAGGTATTAACTCAGTTAATCCACTAATAAGATTTGATATACCATAAGCATTTAAACTAATATATGTATCTCAATCCATTAATGACTGATTTTCTTGTTTATTTAATAGTAATCATGGAGGACTCTCAGTTGTAGTTGTAGTAGTTATTGGCATTGGTGTTGTTGGAATAATTGGAGTAATATTATTCTTTGTTCATTTACTATAATTTGCTAATCCAATTGTTCCTAAACCTAATAATATTTTTTTACTACTATTAATTAATTTAGTTTTAGTATTTGGTCTTTGATTTAAATTTCAAATATCTAAACCTAATTTTTTACCAAATAATAAACTATTAATTGAACCTAATACTGGATTTGCAATCACTTGACCATAATAAGCACTTGTACCAATCATTGCACAAATTGGACTTATTCCAATTCTAATTAATTTAGTTAAAGTATAATTTGATTGATTTTCTATACTTGGCATTTTATTTTCCTTTAATTTTCTAATTTTTTAATTGTTACTTTAATTCAACCTTGATAAAAATCATTATCACCAACTATTAATGCAACATTACTTTCTGGGTCAGAAACAATTATGTGTTTTGATTTAACATTTGGATATTGTCTTAAAATAATTGCTCTAATATCATTACTTGTATGAATTGCTTTTGGAAATGGTGATAATATTTCAATTTCATCTTTATTTTCAAACAAAGTAGGTAATATTATCATTAGTCAAATTCACCTCTTTCAAGTCTTATAATTCAGTTTTCTAACTCATAAAGTTTGGATGAATATTCTATTAATGAATTATTTAATAAATCTATTCTTTCTTTCATAGAAATAATTAATTTTTCTTTATTCATAATTTAACTTTTCTTTTCTAACTCTTTTATTTTGTTTTTGTTTACAAAAGTTATTACATTTATGTGCATAAAATCTACCATAACCACATTTATTATTCTTTATTACTTTTAATAAAATTAGGAATTTTTAATTCATTTTTATTATTACTCATTATCAAATTCTCCATTTCTTATTAATTCAAGTAATTTCATAATTCTTTCTGGTTTATCATTTTCATAAGAATAATCACAACAATCACAATGATGTACATTAATATTTCATTCCTCTTCAATATAATCAATTAATTTTTGTTTAATCATTATTTTTTCTCCTTATTTTTAATTTGATTAGCAATTTCACTTAATATTTTTAATACTTTATATTCATTTTTTAATTCTTTAATAATAAATATTAAAATTATTATTAGTGTTATAGATGTTATTAATATTGGTATTATCAATAAAATTTTTCATAATATCATTTTTTACTCTTTTCATTTTTTAAATCATTTAACATTGATTGAACAAAATGCACGATTTTTAGGAATGTTTAAAGTGTTAAAGATTTGACCAGTTACTAAAATTTCATCATTTTTGTTTAATAAAATACAGCGTCTATAAAGTTTTGGGTTATTAAAAATTAAAGTAACATAATTTAATCCATTTCATTGACCACGAACACTATAATATAATTCCTTATTACCTTTTTCGTAATATTTTGCTTCAATAGTGTTACTCAGTTTTACTTTTAATTTGACATAATTTTCTTTATCTTTCATTTTTAGAATTCCTTAAATAATTATCAAAAATCAATATTTTCTTATGATTTTTTAAATAATATTGAATATGCTTATAAGCATCTTGTTCATGTTTTGTTAATTTTATATTTCCTTTATAATCTGTTATTTTATTTTTATTTTTTGGGTGATTTTCGAAATAATCTCAGTTAAAAACATCTTGAACTAATACCATTAATGCACCAATAATTTTAGGTGTTGATAATGGATTAGTTAATAATTGTTTTGAACTTAAAAAGAAATTTTCTACAATAACTAATATTTTTTATCAATAAATTTTTCTTTAATTAATTGCAATTTTTCTTTATACATATTTTTAGTTCATAAAACAGTTAATGTATTAAATGTTTCATTAAAAACAATATTATTAGTTTCACTTGAATATATAACCATTCCATTATTACCAATTCCAGCAGGGTCAATTCCAATAATTAAGTCATATTGCATTAATTAAGTTAACCTCTAATAACCGTTTTAATAATTTCTAAATCACAATTACATCAACAATATTTACATTCTTCAATAAATTCTTTATGACCACAAACTAAATTATCTTTTTTTAAATCATCAATCAGTTTAATTAGCCCTATTTTAAATTCAATATCATCACTGTCTGGTATGCAAATCGTTTCTCTTTTAGTTAAATATTCTTTATCCATATTTATACCTCCTAATTAACTTAATATTTAAAATACAGTCATAACAAATTGCTTTACTATTTTTATCTCTTAAAAAATATTTTCTTGTTTTTATATCATTAGTATTAAAGAATAAATAATCTAATTTATTTTGTTTACATGTTCAACAAAAATACTTTTTCATTATGATTTGAAATTTCCTTATAAGAAGTAACTATATAATTAATTGCTAAATCATTATGCTTATATGGATTATTTATTTTAAAACCTTTTCTGTTTTCTTCTCACGTAATGTTATATTTAAAACAAGGATTAGTAATTTTAGTTTTGTTATCAGTTATTTCACCCATAAATCAACTATTATGCTGTTCATAAAATGTTAATGGTTCAAGTTTTATATCATTAAGATAATATTCTTTTGGAGTAATTGGTTTATTAACAGTTATTTTTTGGTCTTTAATATATGGTTCTAATAATTTTATTAATTCATTACCACTTAATTCTCTTTTAATATTTTCTAAATTAAAAACTCAATATGTGTAACTGTTATCAACAATAAAAGAATTATTTTTAATCATTCATTTTGGAAGTGATAATTTATATTCAACATAATCAATAAGAATAGATTGTGGTTTATCTTTAACAATTTGTTCTTTTTTAAATTCTATTTGCATAATAATCCTTTCCTAATATGTTCTGTTGCTTCTAGCATAAAGAACATATATTTTGATATTTAGATTATTAATACTACTACTATTCGTTTTATTCATTCCATGAAAACTGGGCTCAAAAATAAATTGTGAAATTTTAAAAAACATTGAGGCATTCGATTCAATATTTATTTAATTTGTGTTTAGCAAATTAATATTTTAATTGAACCGGTCCCGCTCAATTTTTTTTACAAGTTTGAAATTTATTTTCTCGCCCAAAAAAATTTTTTAAAAAAAATAAAAAATAAAACCAACACTTGCTCACTGGGGAGTGGCAAGGTTGGTTAAATAAAGAATAGAATTAATACAATGGGTCCCTACAACAGGTCTATATATACTAGTTTCCAATTCGCTCCCACCCCAAGAATTACCATTAATGGTTAGTATATTTTATTAGGTATCACTCCACTTTTTATTTATCCATGCAAGTCCACATGCTAGCTACTATTTTTAACAACTGTGTTGTAGTTCACTTTTTTAGTTCCCTAACACGTGTTGATAATAGTGCTAAAGATTGTTATTAAAAATTTTAAAATTTTACAATTACAAAAAAAGACAAGATTATTTCTTGTCTTTTTCCTTGTTGATAATTTTAATTTAACTTACAAAATGTATATTTTATTTTTTTTAAATACGTCGAATATAAAATATAAATTTAATGTTTTAAGAAAAGAGAGTAATTTTGTCTAATTTTCATTATTTTTCAAATAATTCATTTTTGGAAATAAGTTACTAATATGATAATAAATTATTTCGTAACTTCAACATATTGATAATTCTATTACTGAAAAAATAATGCATTTCCAAGAACTTACAAATGGTGATATACAAGTTATTAATCAAATAAAAAACTATGAAAATATTAATAAATATAAAAAAGATACAGTAATAATTGAGAACATTTCACCAATAAATAATAATACTAATTGTCAATTTATATCAATTAAAGATTTTCTAAACAATCAAAAAAATGTAAAAATAAAGCCATCTTTAATATCAAGATGTACATGACTTGTCTTCAAATTAATTTCTACGATTGTTTCGGAAATACCAATTATAAATCGTATTTTTGGATTGATATTTAAGCCTTTTTCATGAATATTTTCAAATTGAACAAAAAAAATGAATCATGATTTTCTAACCAAATATGTGAAAATGAGCAAGAAAAAGAAAAAAACAAAAAAGAACGTGAAACAATAATTAAAAAATTAAAAAGTGATAAATTGGAAACTAGATTAGAAACACAATATGAATTATTCAAACAAGAATTAAATAATAAAAAAAATAAAAAAGCAAATGACTTAATAAATGATGAAATATTAAATCAAAACTCAAATAACATTTCTGAAAATCAAAATATTAAAAACTTTGATTCATCTACTAAAATTTCAATAAATTACCAAAACCAACAATCTTCAATCAATGCAAATCACAATTGAAATAAAGTAAAATCTGTATTAATATAATCAATTAGTGAACTAACAATTTTTTAATAATATAAATTTAATTAAGGAATAAAATCTTAATAATATTTTTTTAAAAAAAGAAATTTTTTATTATTTTTTATACATTTTTATTTTAAAAATATATACTTTTATTGGATATTTTTATAATAAAAAAAATATTCAAAAACAAATAAAGGAGATTATAAGGGAGCGTACCGATGTTGTCAATAATATTCAAATTTGTCTTTAAATTATAAGTTTAGACGAGAATAATTTAGACTTCAATATGCAATTGTAAGTTAATCTTAACACTTCAAAAATATTAGTCAACAATAATACTTACTTTTATAACTCAAAAATTCTTATTAAAGTTTTCTTTAATAAGTTTTATTTTATTTTTATTTATTTTTTAAATTTAAGTTTTAATTTATAATAACTGGATAATTGTATTTATTTGATAACATTTAAAATTAACCATTTTTGTATACATATCAATGTTATAAGTTCTATCACCAATCATATGCTTTAAAATTTGTTTAATATTAGTTTCAGTAAAGCAACCAATATTTTCAACTAATGCTTGGTTTAATACACCATCTTTTGCATTAATAAAATAACCAACTTTTAATTTTTTATATTGTAAAGTTAATGATTGTAAAAAATCAATTAATTCATAATATTGACCTTTGGCAAATAAATTTATTGCATTTTGATAGTGTAATTTAGCAATTTGATTTTTTCTTCTTCCTGCCATTATACCAAGAAATAAAACATGAAAAGCATGAAATTTATCTAAAATAAATTTAGCATTTAAAATTGTAGCAGTTTTTCTAATTCATTTTGCACTATCTCCACAAACTATTAAATTTGCTTGGTCAAAGTTTTCAAAAAATAAATTACCATATTTTTCTATTAATTTTGCGGTTTTTTCAGCACCAATTTCTGTTTTTGAAACTCTTATTTTACATACAGCTCTTTTATTAATTAATTTTCCATTTTTCTTTTTACCAGTACACATTACTATTAATCTCATCGAACATTTTTTACAATTTTTAGTATTGTGTTTTTCATTAAACTTAAATTTTCGATGACCATCATCAATATTTACATATAAATTTTGATTTGGTTGTAATGGTATTTTGGGAATATTTGCTTTTGGTAATTCAAATTTTTGATATGTTCTACAAACTGTACTATTACTTATTAAATCTTCAATAAAAGTATCACAAACATCACGATACTTTTTACCATCAGCAAAATATTTTAAAATTTGTTTAATAACGTTAGGTGCAAGTTTACTATATTTTTTAACACCAAGATAATTATCTAATAATGATACGTACTCCATTTTTTGTGTTTTTGTGTTATAATGTGTACAAATACGTCGTTTATAAGTTAATAAACCTTTTTTTGCTTTTAATTTTCGTTGTCTAAATCTATATGATTTATATTCAGATTTATCACATATACTTCATAAATAATCATCTATTTTTGCAAATAATTCTTCTGTTTGTTTTAAACTTAATTCATCTTGATTAAAATCATGTTTGTCTCAATCAAAATGATTTGCGAATGGTAATATAAACATTTTTAATGTTCCTTTCTAATTTTTGTTTGTTAATAATTTAAGTTTAATTTTTTTTAAAAAATAAGGAGTAAATATGGCTTTTATTAGTAGTTATGGACAATTAAATAAAAAATATAATCTTAATTTTAGTGATAATAATTATGGTTTTAGTTGAGATATTTTTAAAGAATTTGTTGGTGATGAATGAGCAGAATATTTTACTACTAATTGTTTTTATCGTTTTGTTCCAACAGCACGTGGAACAAGAAAAACTTGAAACTGTTTAGCATTTGATTTATTTATATGTTGTAATTTTAGAGATAGTAGTGTTCAAGAAGTAAGAAGATATGAAAATACTCATAGTGAAACTACAATTGGTGCTTTAATGAATGTTTGTCAAGTTTTATTAGATACATATAATATTAATTTATTACCTAATAATCCACATGGCATTAAATGAAAAATTACTAAGGATGGGGGATGTATTATCTTTCCAAGTAATCAACAAATTGACTTTATTGGTTATGCTAATGGTAATAAGATTTTTGGAAAAGAAGCAGGTGGGTCAAGTTTTTTAGGTTCAAGAACAGATGAAATTATTATGGCAGAAGAAAAAGAAACATTAACTGAAAAACAATTAACATATCGATATGAACGTTTACAAAACTCTATGTTTAGAAGTAATCGTATTAAAGTATCAAATAAACCTATTAAAGAGTGAAGTTGAACATTTATTGATAAAAATATATATAGTTCTACCTTTGGACAAAAGATTACTCGTTATTTTTATAAAAGTTTTTTCATTACTTTTACATGTAATCCTTATGATAAATATCATCCATTTTATTTAAAATACTGTACACCATTTTTACCATTAAATGATGAAGTCATGAAAAATCTTAAAAAAGTTGGTAAAGTTTATTATGAAAATAAAGATATGTTTAGTGGTTTAGGTTTATTTGTTTTAAGATTTACTATTCAACCATTTTGAAATAAATTACCTGACATTCAACAAAGAACATTATTAGAAATGGAAAAAAGTAATCCAGATGAATATAATACTGTTTATTATGGTTTTGAATTTTTAGATAGCGATGCAACAATTTTCCCATTTCAAAAAACAGTAAAATATTGACAATCATATGATTTAAAACAATTTTATAATCAAAAAAAAGAAATGTATAAATTTGATTTTTATAGTGTTGGTATTGATTGAGCTACGGGACCAAAAGACCATACTGTATTTATGGTAGTTGGTTTTAAAGAATATAATAATACTGGTTATTATGATGCTTATATTATTTGTGAATTAGTAGTTACTCCAAATGATTTTATAAATGAAAATGAAAAAATTAATGCTTATGTTAATGAAATTTTAGGATTAATGGATAATTTTGAAAATTTTGAACAAGCAATTTATTTTTATGATGATAAAGCAAGAACAGCAATGGATTGATTAAATCAAAAATTAATTGATGAACACAATACTATTTTAATAACACAAACCGCTATTAAACATGCTTCAAATTTAAATCAAGAAGCCGGATTAACTAATAGAGTAGTTTGAATGAGAAATATTATGAGTTATGGAAACTTTTATGCAAATAAAGATGATTTACCAAAAACAACTCAATGTTTAGAAGAATTACGTTATGACCAAACCAAAACTAACATTCCTGACAAAAATATGTATCAAGACCCTTATGATGCATTATTTTATGCATTATATCCATATAAAAATGTAATTAGGGGTAAAAATAATGCTACTGTAAAAAAAAGTATCTTCACATTTGCAATATAATAAATAAGCGCAATACAATTAATAGTATAGGTATCAAAAAATAAACACCTTTAATTTAGGCGTTATTTTGCTTTTAAAAGCATACTTGTAAAAATAATCAAAAATAGTACAATTTAAAAGTAAAATCAAGGAAAAAAGGAGATATTTATTATGAAAACATGAATAAAAACAAATTTTCAAAAAATATCATTATCATTTGCTGTAATAACTGGTGTTACCGGTTTAATCTTAGGAATAGTTTCATATAATAAAAATAATCAATTAACATATTTTTATGATTACGACCATGAAGCACACTGGGGGGGCAACTATTTGAGCAAGACCAGTAAGTAATAAACATAAAATTACTCTTTACTGAGCATCAAATAAATTAACTGATGATGCAGTAAAATGAGATGGTATTTATCCAGATGGATATTTTGATAATTAAATTTCTAAATTTATATAAGAAATATTTTCATTATATTTATCAAATAAATTAATATTATTTAAATTTATTTCTTGTTTATTTGTTACTAAAATTAAATCATAATTACCAGCACCAAATAGTCCGCTAACTTCAATTCGATTTAAGTTATTAATTGGATTTTCAATTTGTAATTCAAATTCACTATTATTGTCAATTTGTAAAACTTCTTTATAAAATTCTAATTTAGAAAATAATTGTGATTTATTTGAACCATATAAATTTAAAGCATTTTCGGTTTTATTTTTATTAATAATTAATCTTGTAAAATATTTTCCATATTCACCATTACCTAATGTTCAATCTGCCGGAATTAATGATGGTATATTATTGCTTTCTAATTCATTAGTTATGGATAGTCAGTTAAATTGATTATCATCTAATTTCAATAATTCATTTTGACTAATGTCATTGTTTTTTAGTTTAATGTTATTGATATCTGTAAAATCAAAATATGCAGATTTTAATACTACTTTTATATCTTTAAATTCTCAAATCTTATCAGGTGTAGAATGTATAGGATTTGATTTTAATTCAAAATAATAAGGTAATAATAATTTATAGTCATCATTTAAACCGTTATTAATAGACATGGTTGAATAAATATTTTTTGATAGCATTATAACTATTTGTTTTAATATTTTAACTTGTGGTAAATTTGTATAGTTAGGATAATCTAATTCTCATTGTTTAAATAAATTAGTAATAATTTCATTTGGTTTTTGTCCTTCAAACTTAGCACGAATTTTATCTAAATCATTCATTTCTTTTAAAACATTACTTAATGATGCACCATCAAAGTTTCTATTATAAGTATATGTATAAGTTAACATATCTAATAATACTTTTTGTAAACTATCAATTGGTGGTCTATCTTTTATTTCTAGTTCAACATCATGAAATTTATTTGTTGTAGAAATAAATAAATTATAGTCACTTACTAAAAATCATGACTCTAATTTTTTATCTTTTAATTCTAGTTCATCAGATAATGGTCATACTTTTGAATTTTTAGAAACATCATAACCAATTTTAGCATTAGTTACTCTTGCATTATTAATAATTTCTTTTCTTGTTTCTCTACCACCACCAATAGCAATTAAATCTAAAACTGATTTTTCTTGTCCTATAAATTGTTTTGCTAAATTTCAAGGTAATATTTGTTCACTAAATCATTGTTGTAATATTCTAACTTTTGGTTGAGTTTCAATAGGCATTGATAATAGCGGAAATGCTATCTTATCTTTGACAAATAACTTTGGGTATACCTCCATATTGTCGACTTCACCAAGTACCTTTATATTGCCAAAAATCATGCTTCTAGGTGCTTTAATTTTTAAACCAATAACTTTGGTGTCTTTATCTAGTGGTTTTTGTAATTTAATAATAATTGGATAACCATCTCTTGTTTTAAAGTCTTTAATTTTAATAATAGTAATACTTTTAGTACTTCTAGTTTTTGGATTTTGATAAGGTTCTGAATAATTATTAATAATATATAAATTATCAATATTATTTTCAGTTAATGGTTCATTTATACTAACTGCATATAACTTAAATTGATTTAATAAATTTATTTCTTGAAATATTAAATTTTTAATATCAGTCATACTATATTCAATTGTATTGTCATTAATATTAGTACTTGCTCTTTGATTTAATTGCATAGTAAAATCAGATGTTTCAACAGCAGTAGTTTTTAATACTTTATCAATATCAATAAAACCTATTTTAATAGTATTTGCTGAAAATCTTAAACTATTATTTTCATTATTTTTAAATAAACGTTCAATTTCATAAATATAAATTTTTCTTTTTTTAAATTCATCGTATGCTCTATTAATATCAGGGTCACTAGTAGCACTCATCATATTAGTAAAATCATAAGGAATATTATCAATTAAATAATCATTTTCTATTTCTGCTTGATTAAGTTTAGTTTGTTTCTGTGGAAACTTCGTTTGTGGTTTGTTGTTGTTTTCCATTGTTTTCTCCTATTAATTGGTTATTTTCTGGATTAAATAATTTTAATTTAACTGTTAAGTTATTAATTTCTTGTTCATCATTAATATTAAATGTTTTACTATTTAATAAATCTTTATCTAAACGTACTAATATTTGAATAAATTTAAGAATATCAATATTAAATTGTCATAATTTTTGTTCAATATAATTAATAGTTGAAATATTTACCGCTGTACTTTCGGGAACCGATTGTTGTGCTGATTTCTTTTGACTTGGTATATGAATACCACAACGTTTAAATATTTCATTAATATTTCAATCATATATATCAGTTAAATTTTTACCTTTAAAATTACTACTTGTCATATTAATATTTTCACTTTTTTCATTATTATCACCAGTAGTTTTTCAAATATAGTTGTTAGTAACTAATGTTCTTACGGCTTCATCCATTGTAGATTTAGCATTACCATAAGTTTGGTCAAAAATAAACTTTGGTGAATTTAAAATAGTATCTAAAACAATTTGTTCATAAATAACATCTAATGCTTTAATTTTATCCATTACTTTATTACAATCTGCTAACTCATTTGCTTTATTTCTCATAATTGCTATTGGAATATAATTAATATTTAATGTTTGTTCTTGTTCTAAATTAGGATTATTACTATATTCTTTAAAAGGTAAAGGAAATTGTTTTTTATTATCACTAATACTATAAATTGCACGATTAATAGTTACTTGTTCATTATTTAATTTATAAACTTCAAATAATCTTACTGTTTGTGCATTTTGTTGATAACTATCATAAAAAATAGTACATTGAATTAATTTACCAGTAATATCATAAATTCTTTGCTGTATATCTACTACTTGAAAATATAAATCATCATTAGCAATATAAATTAAATAACCACTAATTCCTAATTTGCTTAATTTAAAAATAGAATTTCAATTCTTTCTATAAAATTCTTGTTTAATTAAATATTGTTTAATAGTTTCATTATTAATATCCAATGGAGCATTATATAAATTAGCATTATTTTCAGCAACAAAATCAGTAAAATAAGTCTCATGATTAAAATCATTAAAACCAAAATAACTTAAAATAGAAGTGTGTGTACTTTTATTTTCTAAAAAAATTAATTTAGATTTTTCTTCATTATTATTATATTTTCTTCTGCTATAAATTCAGTTGGTGTATCTATTCCTTGATATTGATATATTTCTTCTATATCACCAATTAAATTAATTTTTCCAAGTTCAGGATAAGAATTACCACCACCACTAAATTGTTTCTTTTTATTGTTATAGTAAATAGTTCCAATATTTAAAATATTTTTATTTTGTATTTGTTCTCCATAAGTCATGGAATCAACATTTAACAATTCAAATTCGTTAAAAACATTATTTAAATAAATTTTAATTACTTTATAAAATTTCATAAAGTTATTTTCTGTTGAATATTGATAACTGATTTTAATAAAATATCATTTAAATATTTCTATATTATTATTTTCAACTTTTTTTCATAAGGGACTAGTTTCAATATTAAATCAATTATTTTTAACATCATTAATATTTTCGTTTGTTTTAATTAATTTACTATTTAATTTGGTAATTTCATTTTCATTTGTAGTAATTCGTTTTTGTTGTTTAGCAGAAAAATCACAAGTTGGTGCATGTGTATAATCACCAATTTGTGGATTGTTTTGTAAAACATCAGGTGGTAATGTTCCAATTTCATTAGGTCAATCTAAAATCATAGTTTCAGTTTTTGAGTCATATTCTGTTGCAACATAACCTTTATTTATTAAATTTGTAACTGGTCCCCTATATGTTTCATTTTTATTACCATTAATGGTATCATCATATAATTTTATTTGCTTTGATAATGTAAATTCTTTTTGTTCTTGAATTAATTCATTAACTTGGTTTCTAGTATAAAATGCTTTTAAGTCAATTTTTTCAACATCTATTTCATCATTATTATAATTTGAAAATATTTGTTTTAATTCTGTTAATCTTGCTCATATTTTCATTCTACTAGGTGCTAAATCTCAAATATTAATCGTAGGAGTACTACTTGCACTAAATTGATTACCATTATTAAATTGAATAGTAGCATCAACATTAAATTCAATTGGTGTACGATTAAATACTCAATGTTCAACCATAACATAAACCATATCTCTTAAAGTTTCTTTAATTAATTCATCTTTAAAACTATCAAAAGGAAATTTAGATAAAATAAAATCAAGATAAGCATTAATATCATTTTGAGCACGAATAGCAAATGTTTTAAATCAATCATCAACATTTGGTCATGTATTTATATATTGTCGTGGTGTTTCTGTAATTGTTCCAGTTAATGGATATCAGTTATTATAATTTTCTAAACTGACACCAGTTCAAAGTTTATTAATCATATTTTATCATTCCTTAAAAAATGCTTTTTTATAACGTTTGGTTTTTGATTTAGTTTTTCTATGTGATATATGTATAATTTCTTTTTGTAATTTTTTCTTTCCTTTTTTTACAACTTGATTATATGCAAATTTTTCTAAATGTCTTAACAATCCAGTACCAAATACAGTATTAACTGAGAATTTTAAACCCACCCTTTTAAATGATTTATTGACATTATCAATAGGATTATTAATAACATTAACTACTTTATGATAAGTTCTAATTGTCCTTAATATTTGCCTATAAATTTTAAAACTATCTTTAATCATTTGTTGTACAACTGGTGGAGCAAAAGCAATACTTTTTAATCATTTATTTTGACTAACTCCATATCCAATATATCAACCGCTATATCATCTATATCAATGAAATGGATGTATTTGAATAACAAAAGTTTCTGCTTTGATAATACTATCAATAACTACAATTGGTTTATATTTAGGATTACGATGATAAATAGTAATTCCACATTTATCTAATGATAAAGGTTGAATTTTACAAGCCATAAATACTGGTGAATTTAATGGAATTAATTGTGCATGTTTAATTGCTTTCTTTTCAGCACTTGTAAATACATCAATTGTTTTTTCTTTTAATTTATTAATTTTTTCAAATGCTTGTTTTTCTAATTTTTCGAATTTCTCTTGTAATTTATAAATATTTATTCTTATTTTTTCAAAATATGAAGTATCTTTTCAAAATTTATTTAAACCTTTTTTAAAATAAAATTTAATATCAAAATATTTAAAAGTTTGATTTGCTTTTAATACTAATTTATGAATTGAACTATTTTTAAAATTAAATTTAATTGCATTAGCACGAATTTTTTGTAAATCTAAAATTAAAGATTTTCCATATCTATTTTCTGCATGTATTGTATGAACTAAATTTAATCAGTCATGTTGGTTCATTTTTAATACTTCTTTTAAATCAGTATTATATTTTTGTAAAAAATTGTTTGCTTTATCAATATCTTTAATTTTAAATTTAGGAGTTAACTGTGGACTTAACTTTATTAATTCATTTTGTAATAATAAATAATTTTTTAATTCTTGTACTTCTAATTTTGCAAAATTATTTTTATATTGTCTTTCAGCAACAAAACCTAAATTTTGTATTATTGTTTCGCGATTTGGAGCATGGTTATAATTAAATAAATAACGTTTATTTCCAATAATTTTATCTGTTAAAAATTGTTTTTCACTTACTTGACTAATGATTTCTTGTAAATTTTTTGCTTTTTTAATACCAATTTGTTCTAATGTTTTAGTTTTTTCTGCTAAACTAATAAATTTAGTTGTACGATAACCACGACTAATTCTATTAAGTCCAGCAAATGCAGGTAATATATTAAAAAAAGTATTTAATGGTGTAACATTTC
Source organism: Spiroplasma endosymbiont of Tiphia femorata (assembly GCF_964020225.1). Taxonomy (NCBI): domain Bacteria; kingdom Bacillati; phylum Mycoplasmatota; class Mollicutes; order Entomoplasmatales; family Spiroplasmataceae; genus Spiroplasma; species Spiroplasma endosymbiont of Tiphia femorata. The sequence continues at coordinate 227,772 of NZ_OZ026544.1, forward strand.
CTTTTAAATAATCATAAACTTGATTAATAGTAAAATCAGTTAAAAACTCTACACCAACAGCACTAATACTAGCAAGTAAATCACTTGCACCTAAACCAAGTGCTAAACTTTCACTTAATCCACCAGTAAAAGGAGCAAGTGCTACTGCTATTACTTGTACACCAATCATTTTTAAAATTTCTCATCATCAACTTTTATGTTCTTGTTGTTGACTTGTTCTAGTATGTTTTGGTTTATTTATGTTTAAAAGTATTGCTGTACTAGTTGTACCAATTGGCATAATAATTATCCTTATTTAAGAGTTATTTTTATAGGATTTGTTGAACCTTGATAATTTTTATCAGTGTCATTAGTAGTGATTACTACATATAAATCTCCTGCTTTTTGGTTTTGATTACTTACATCAACTTGACCTTGGGCATCACTAAAATAATTAATAATTGGAGTTGTTAAATTTGGATTTAAATTATTTAGTTCAGTTGTATTTTTAATTGTTGTATCTAATAATTTATTCTTTTTAGTAGTATCAGCAGTAATATTAGTTGTTAATGTTGTAATTTCTTCACTTAAATATTTTTTATTAACAATACCACATAACATTCATCTTGATTCTGTTTCTGAGTTTGACATATAAGGAATAGATTCTCCTGTTACTTGTCCACCAACTAAATATCTTTTTGGAACTTTACCATCTTTAATATCTTCAACATATATACTAGTTTGTTGTAACATATATCTTTTCATTGCTTTTGGTGTTGCTAAAACAAAATTCATAATTTGATTTTTATTTTCAGTATTTTTAAATGTCATATAATCATCCATAACAATTTGACATAATACACCTTTAATATATAAATTTGTTCCATTTAATCTTAATTGTTGTGCTAGTTGATTATCAGTAATTAAACCTTTATTATCTGCTAAATAAACTAAAGTATCATAAAGACTATTTGTTATAAAAAATTTACAATTATTACTATTTCTTAATTGAAATAAAGTATTTCATGCTGATAACATTGATTTTAAATATCCTACTGGTGTTGTATCAGTAATGATTACTTTTTTGGCAGATTTAGCAATTGTATTTGTATCATTATTTGCTAAATAATCTGCTAAATCATTAGCAACTTCATATTGCATACTTTCTAGTAAATTTTGCCCATTATCTGCAAATAAATCAACTTCACCAATCATTTCTCCTGTACTAGCTTCTTTTGTAATTTCTTTAATAATTTTATCAGTATCAACATAACCAACTTCTAATCCTTTACTTTTATCATTTCAATGAAGTATTTTGAATGTTGGGTCTTTTGGTTTTTTAACTATAAATTCAATTTTTGTAGAATTAACCATTTCAATTGGAAAAAAACTTGCTCATGGACTATTTGATTGTTTATAAAATTCTATAAATTCAGGTGTTTCTACTAATTTTGTAGTATTATCTAAATTTTGTTTAAATGGCACTGGATTTGGCATTTTAAATTTTCCTTTCTTTTATAAATTATTTTTCTTTTTATAATCTAATAAACTACTTTTTATTGAAGTTTCTTGATTTGTTAATATTGTTTCTTGTTTACCACCTGTATTAATTGGTTCTTTAAATAGTGGTTGTTCTTTAATCATTTTTTTAATAGTTTCTTCAATTTTTGAATTTTCTATATTACTTGTTTTAAATTTTAAAAATTCATAAAATTCTTTTTTAACTTGATATTTTTTAAATATATTAATTATTTCTTTTTCTTTAATTTCTTGATTAAGTTTATTTAACTTATTTTCTAATTCAACAATCTTAATTTCTTGCTCTTGTTGTAAATTATTATTTTCAGTTAAAGGTTCAGTATTTTGTTCAACATTAGTTTCATTTTCTAACATTTAAATCACACCTTTATTATTTATTTTCTTTTCCATTAATTTTTTCATTAAGTTTTGCTAATTTTTTTTGATGTTTCATCACTTTATTATTTCTTCTAATATGTTTTGGAGTTGTAATAAATCTTTTAAATCAAACAATTAATTCTCTACAAATTAATGTTCCTACACTTGTTCCAATAATAATTAATTCATGTAAAAATTCTTTCATTTTCAATTATTTCCTTTCAATTATTTATTTTTAATTATTCGTCAAATTGACCATTATTAATTCTTTCAATCATTGATTTTGAATTACTTATAATAGTTACCAATAAAGATATTTCTTTATTTAATTGTTCCATTCTTTCTTTATATGTCTGAATTTCATTGTTATAATATTCAATCAATTTTTCTTTATTCATTAGTTATCATCTCCTTTATAAACTATCATATGTAGTTGGTCTTTCATATAAAACATCACTACTTCCACTATTATTACTAATAGCATCACTATTAATTAATCTTCTTGTTTCATTTGTAAATGATGTTTCTTGCATTTCTTGATTATGGTTTGTAGTTTCCATAGGTAATAAATTATGTATAATTTCACTTGCACCAGCAACTATTGTTGGTACTGCATAAGCATTATTAAAATCATTATTTATACCCATAGCTACACCACTTGAAATTAGACATCCACTAGTTGCCATATTACATATTTTTCTTATTACTTCAAATCTATTAGGTATTAATTCACTTAACCCACCAATTAGATTTGATATACCATAAGTACTTAAACTAATATATGTATCTCAATCCATTTGTTGTTTATTATCATTAGTTAATAATAATGGTCATGGTGGTGTTTCTGTGGTAGTAGTTGTTAATCAAGGTGGTGGTTCAGGATTAGGATTGATTTTTGTAAATTTTGCATAATTAATTAAACCAATAGTTCCTAAACCTAATAATATTTTTTTACTTGAATTTAATATTTTCTTTTTAGTACTTGGCATTTGATTTAAGTTTCATATATCAATTCCTAACTTTTTACTAAATAATAAAGCATTAATACTTCCTAATACTGGATTACCAATAATTTGACCATAATAAGCACTTGTACCAATCATTGCTGATAATGGACTTATTCCAATTCTTATTATTTTTAATAAAGTATAGTTATTTGATTGTACATTCGTGTCATTTGGCATTTTCATTTACTCCTTCATTTTTTGGTTTAATAAACACTTCAACTCAACCTGTATAGTGAACGTTATCACCAACTAAAATAGCAGTATTTGCATGTGGTTGAGAAACAACTAAATATTCAGCAATAACATTAGGATATTTTCATAAAATAATTGCTTTTATATCATTACTATCTGTTAAATCTTTGGGATTTGGTGAAAATATTTCTATTTTATCTTGACCAAATAAATCTGTTAATTTAGTCATTATCAAATTCACCTTTTTCTATTTTTTCAATTAATAAATTTAAAATATTTTTGTCCAAATCAGAGTTTGTATAATTAATTTTTTTAGTTCATTTAATTATATCTTTCATATATTTAAGTAATTTTTCTTTATTCATTATTTATTCTCCTTATTTAAATAATATCAACCAATTAATAAACTATCTGCTTCATCATGATTTGATATTTTTATATTTCAATTATTTTCTTTAATAATTTCTTCAGCAACATATATACTTAGTTCTTTATCTCAAGGTCTTAATCAAAAAATAGGTGGGTCATAACGTTCATATCATTTCTTTCATTCACTTGGACTTATTAACATATCTTTTGTTAATAATTTATTAAATTGTCCTGCAATAAAACCACGTAAATGTTCTTGAGTTTCATAACCAATACCATTTTTTGAATTAAAAGTACCACGTTCAATAATTAAATCCAATTCATTATCATTAACTTTTATATCTCAATAAAATTTTCTTTGTCCATCATATTCTTTTAAATTATAACTTTTAACAAATATTGGTTTTCAATTTCAAAAATCATATTTATCATGTAAATAAACTTTTTTTCATAAAGTAAATCCAGTATTTTTAATACTTGGGTCAATTGAAAGTAAATAATTAGTCATTATCAAATCACCGGTCTTTAATTCTGGTTTTAATTGGTTTATAAACTTCTTCATAATATCCGTTTAAGCGATATGTGTTTTTAAGATATTGCATAAATCTTTCTTTATTAATACAATTTTTATGTCTTGATTTATTAATTTCATCAACTTTATTTCTATGTTCTTTATCACCTTGATAACAATGTTCACATACATTTTCTCAGCAGTTTTTTTCACAAGTAAATAAATCATGTTTTTTATCACATACACAACAATCTTCACAACATACTTCTTTATTCATTATTTATTCTCCTTTCTATTATTTCTTTCTTGCTTTATTAATAAATTTATTCAAATAATTTGATTATCACCATCACCTAATTTTTTTAAAAGATATTCATATCTTTTCTTAAAATCTTCACTATCAATATCTCTATCTTGGTAAATTATTTTTTTCAATTTTTTTATTTTATACAAGGTTTTTGGAGAATATATTTCTCCATGCATGCAAAGAAAACATTTCATTATTTATTCTCCTTATTTTCAATTTGATTAGCAATTTCACTTAATATTTTTAATACTTTATATTCATTTTTTAATTCTTTAATAATAAATATTAAAAATATTATTAGTGTTATACTTGTTATTAATATTGGTGCTATTAATAAAATTTCTCATCATATCATTTTTTACTCTTTTCATTTTTTAAATCATTTAACATTAATTGAACAAAATACACGATTTTTAGGAATGTTTAAAGTATTAAAAATTTGACCAGTTACAATAATTTCATCGTTTTTGTTTAATAAAATACATCGGTTATAAAATTTTGGATTATTAAAAATTAAAGTAACATAGTTTAAACCATTTCATTGACCACGAACACTATAATATAATTCTTTATTACCTTTTTCGTAATATTTTGCTTCAATAGTGTTACTTAGTTTTACTGTTAATTTGACATAATTGGCTTTATCTTTCATTTTTATAATTCCTTAAATAGTATTGAATGTGTTTATATGCATCTTGTTCATGTTTTGTTAATTTTATATTTCCTTTATAATTTGTTATTTTATTTTTATTTTTTGGTTGGTTTTCTAGATAATCTCAGTTGAAAACATCTTGTACTAATACCATTAATGAACCAATAATTTTAGGAGTTGCTAATGGATTAGTTAATAATTGTTTTGAACTTAAAAAGAAATTTTCTACAATAACTAATATTTTGTTTTCAAAAAATTGTTCTTTGATTATTGATAATATTCTTTTATAACGATTTTTACTTTCAAAAACATGTGTTGTGTTGAATGTTTCTGTATAAATAATCCTATTTGTTTCATTTGAATATATAACAATTCCATTATTACCAATACCAGCGGGGTCAATCCCAATAATTAAGTCATATTGCATTATTAATCAAATTCACCATTTTTAATTTTTTGATTTAATTGAGATATAAGATTTAATCTTCCATTAAAACAACTTTTTCAAAGTTTAGTTACTTTTTCATCGTCTCTCATTTCTTTATTTCATTCTCATTCATCTTTAAGATATTCAAGTATTTTTTCTTTATTCATATTTATACCTCCTACTTAACCTAATATTTAAAATACAGTCATAACAAATTGCTTTACTATTTTTATCTCTTAAAAAATATTTTCTTGTTTTTATATCATTAGTATTAAAGAATAAATAATCTAATTTATTTTGTTTACATGTTCAACAAAAATACTTTTTCATTATGAGTTGAAATTTCCTTATAAGAAGTAACTATATAATTAATTGGTAAATCATCATGTTTATATGGATTATTTATTTTAAAACCTTTTCTGTTTTCTTCTCACGTAATGTTATATTTAAAACAAGGATTAGTAATTTTAGTTTTGTTATCTGTTATTTCACCCATAAATCAACTATTATGCTGTTCATAAAATGTTAATTGTTCAAGTTTTATATCATTAAGATAATATTCTTTTGGAGCAGTTGGTTTATTAACAGTTATTTTTTGGTCTTTAATATATGGTTCTAATAACTTTATTAATTCATTACCACTTAATTCTTTTTTAATATTTTCTAAATTAAAAACTCAATATGTGTAACTGTTATCAACAATAAAAGAATTATTTTTAATCATTCATTTTGGAAGAGATAATTTATATTCAACATAATCAATAAGAATAGATTGTGATTTATCTTTAACAATTTGTTCTTTTTTAAATTCTATTTGCATAATAATCCTTTCCTAATATGTTCTGTTGCTTCTAGCATAAAGAACATATATTTTTATTCTTAGATTATTAATAATACTACTATTTGTTTTATTCATTCCAGCAATTCTGGGCTCAAAAATAAATTGTGAAATTTTAAAAAACATTAAGGCATTCGATTCAATATTTATTTAATTTGCGTTTAGCAAATTAATATTTTAATTGAACCGGTCCCGCTCAATTTTTTTTACAAGTTTGAAATTTATTTTCTCGCCCAAAAATTTTTCAAAAAAAATAAAAAATAAAACCAACACTTGCTCACTTGGTAGTGGCAAGGTTGGTTAAATAAAGAATAATAGTTGGTCCCCACTCCGGGTCTATATATACTAGTTTCCAATTCGCTCCCACCCCAAGAATTACCATTTCTGGTTAGTATATTTTATTAGGTATCACTCCACTTTTTATTTATCCATGCAAGTCCACATGCTAGCTACTATTTTTAACAACTGTGTTGTAGTTCACTTTTTTAGTTCCCTAACACGTGTTGATAATAGTGCTAAAGACGGTTATTAAAAATTTTAAAATTTTACAATTACAAAAAAAGACAAGAATTTTATTCTCGTCTTTTGTCATTTATTTTTTAATTTAATAGTTTAAAAAAGAAAGGAGTTATTTTTAAAAATTTTTATTTATCGACATCTTCGGTACGCTCCCGAAAATTGAAGAAATTATTAATGGTCTAGCATCTTTATCTATTATAGTAACTTCCTGTAAAAATCCCTCATTATCATAACCACTGTTGAAATTATTTTGATGCTCATTATTATTTCTTTTTATTAACCAGTCATTAATTGCAACTCCACATCTAAGTCCTGTTATAGCTCCTAATAAGAAAAGTCCTATACCGACACTATTGACATTACTAGCATCATTGTTTTTTAATAAACCATATATTGCACCAACACCGAAGCCCATTGTTGAAAGTAATGATGATGATAACATTGTAATACAACAACAACCAAATTCTTTTTGTCAACAACTTGTACTTGTGCTTGTCATATTTTCTTCTAATAAATGTGTTGGTTCATTTCTTGATTGTTCTGTTGAATTATTCATAAATCTTACTACTCCTTTTATTTTACTTAGTCAATTTTATTTGATAATTAATTGTTTTTAAATTTAAAAAATTAATAAATGTGTTGTGTTACCAACATATTAATTATAGTTAATATAGTTAATACTTTTTATATAATTTTTATTTTATAAATAAGATTTTCAATTTTTTTGATTTTCATTATTGATAATTTATCATCCCTTAAATTTGAACATATTTACGATTTTTATTTTTGTTCATCATAAATGCAATCTATTCTAAATTTTAAAAATTAAAATCAAAAAAGATTTCATTTTAAAAAAATATTTAATATATAAAATTAGTAATTTTTCAATTAAAAAACTACTAATTTTTGTATTATCTATCTTTAAGGTTTAATAATTTTTTTAAATTATATATTAATTTCAAACATTATTATCATCACCTTCTATTACCGCATAAGTTGGAGCAAAAGAATACGCTAAAGATAAAACATAACCATTAAAATACATTCAAATATCAACGGTACCTAAAGACAAATTATCTATAATATATTTATTATTTTTTAATTTAGATTTTAATTGCGTGTTTTGTCATCTAAGACCTTTTTGCCCTAATTCATGACAATTAATTAATTCTAGTGAATCATTATTTTGAAAAAAACCATTCTTTTTTGCTAAATCAGTAGTTTTATCTTGTAAATATCTTAAAGTATCACTAAAATTATTATTTTCGTAAGCTTTAAAATCATTTTTATTCATTTTCATTGTAAAGTTACCTTCAAACTTACTGATAGTAAGGCGATTGTTTCAAATACCATCTTTAGAACAAAATTTGGCTAATTTATCAGCAGTACTATTAATTCGATTTTGTGTTGACATAGTATCACGGATGACAACAGGAATTTTAATAGGGTTTAATGTTAAATTATGATATGTTCAACTATTAATTTCAAATTCTCCGAACAAACTTACTTTATCTAGATCTGAAGTAATTTTGCTTCTATATTTTCAACTTTCAAATTTGTTTTCAAAGGTTTGTGCATATGAATTAGCTTTATTAGTAAAAATTGATTTAACATCAGAACCTGATTGATTTAAAAATACTTTTTGTGCCATACTTTGAAAATCATTTTGTTTTTCTTTAGTAACACTTCAATTATTATTATTATTATTTGGCAATTGATAATTATGAAATTTCGTTTGATCACGAGCAATAAATTTAGCTCCCAATTTTGTTTTTATCTTTTCTAAAATGTTTTCTTTTAACTCATTACTATTTCATCATTTTGAAATATTTCATTTTAAATCTAAAGTAGTTTCAACAGTATAATCTTTTAAATTATCTTCAATTTTGCTTGCTACTTTTTCAATTACGCCTTCAGTATTAGCATTTTGATTAATAAAGTTTATATCAAAAAAATCTATACTTAATTCACGATCTAATGTATTACCATCAAAATCCTTTCATTTTAAATCAAATTTTAAACTTGATTTTAAAAGATTTCAAGATTCAATGTGATACTTTTCTTTATTATAATCATCCATCCCAAAAGCATTATTATTTTTTCATTCATTAAATTCAACTTTAGTAATTTTTGATTTATCAGTATTTAACTTTAAAATTTCATTAATATTAATACCAGAAAATAATGACTTTAAGTTAGAATCCTTACGTAGTTCAGCACCAAAATTACTAATGTTTTCTTTAATTATGTCATAAAAATGTTTAGTTAAATCTTGATTAGTAATTTCTTGGTTATCAATAATTTTATTAATTTCAGTTAATAGTTCTTGTCCAGAACTACCAAAGTTATCTGGTCTTAAAATATTTTTTTTGTCTTTTATTAGTTCACCAAATAAACTATTAATTTTTTCTTCTGCTATTTTTAATAAATTAGTATCACTTTGTTCTTTACCATGCTCTTCTGGTATTGGTTCATCATTATTTCCACCACAAGCAATAATATTTGTAGTAGCAGTAGTACTTAAAATTATTGCCCCCAAAATACTTAATAATTTTTTCATAATTTATACCCCCTTAAATAAATCTTTTTATATATTTAAATATATTCAATACAACTATTATTGAAATTAGTAATAAAAAATGATTATTTTTTGTTTTAAAACATAATATTATTAAAATCAAACTTGGATAAAATATGTTTTTAATTTAATAAATTAAAGACATATTTAAATTGTTGAATTGAATATATTTACTTCATTTTATATTATTCTAAAATTGTTTTTTATATTATGTTTTAAAATTTTATAATAAACACCAATAGTATAATATTTAGTGATTTTTTATAAGTTTTTTTATGTTTTTACTTATTTTATTTTTAAAATAATAACTAGTTTTAAAATTTAACATTTACTGTATTTAATACTATTAAAACAAGATTTATTATATAAAACATAGTAAAATTCTACTAAGAAATGTTTCATATTATGCTTAATATTGATTATATAATTGCTAGTATATATTGTTGTTTCTAAATTAATAAAATTGTTTTTTTAAATAAAAATATTATAAACTAATACATTGAGAGGTTATTTAAGAGAGGTATGGTTGAAAAAGCAAATTTAGGTAAATTATTAGAGTTTATTTTTATTAAGGTTTATTATTCTTTTATTACAGTTTTTTTATTTATTTTATCAATATTTATATCTTTAACAATAGTGATTGTTTTTTTTACTTTGAAATTAAGTTCAAATACTTTTTTCATTATTTTTCAATATTATATTATGATTTTGTATAGCATTTTTCTTTTTATTTTTGCTTTAATGAATTCTATTAAGTTATTTGGTACACAATTTGAAGATAATTCTTTTCTTCTAATACTAACAAGGCCATATTCAAGAAAAGTAATTATCCTTTCACAATATTTCGTGTTATTTTTATCTTCATTATTTTTTATAGTATCTAATATTATTACTTTATTAGTTTTTGGAGGCATCATAGGGGTAATTCTAAAAATAATATATATTAAATTTTATATTTTAATTATTTTAAAATTATTTCTTTTTTTACTTTTTTTCTCAATTTTAGTAACTAATGGATCGGTAGCTATGTTAGCGTTTTTTTCATCAGAAAAGGTTTTTTTAATATTTGTTATTTTTTGTAGTTTATTCCTTTTGGGTGGTTTACCTTCTTCTTTGATATTAAATAAAACAGAAAATTTACCAATTTCTTTTAAAGAAGGTGTTGGACCTTATTTGGTTAAACAAATTAAAGAAGCAATGTTATTTAATAAATATTATAAAATGGAATTAATTCGTTATCCTAATTTAACTAAAGATATTGCTGATTTTTATAATAGTTTAACAATTGATGAATTACAAGATATTAATAAAAAAGAAGTTATTAGTAAAAGACAAGATTTTTATAAAAAAGAAGGATTTCTTTTAAATAGTTCATTTAATAGTGGTGAAATGGAAGGTAAAATTGATGTTTGAAATGGACATAATGATTTTAATGGCAAAACAGTTAAAATAGTTTTAGTTTTTAATAAATACTTTATTAATTTAAAAGAATTAAAACAAAAGATTCAAGAATCTAATAAAGATACTCAAAAAGATTTATTTCAATTATATGAAGATTATAATAATGAATTTGAAATTAATAATTTTTGTTATTTACAAAAATCAAAAATACCTGATTTGTTAGAATATGATCTTGCTAAATCTTATGTTGAGGAAGGTAGTAATAAAAAAACATTAACTAGTGATGATTGAACAAGAGCTTTTAAAGATGGTGGATATTATGTTAAATTTAGCAGTCCATTACGTAACCAATATGATAATCTTTTTTTTAATCCAATTTATATTTTATTAAGAACTGTGGAAGATTACATTTATAATCAAATATGAATTTATTATCAAGTTAAATCAGAAAAAGTTTTAAATGATGAAAATTTTATTGCATTTAAAAATAATATGAATTTATATACTTTGATTAACTATTTTAATTTTATTGAGCACTGAAACCAAATGTGAACAAATTATATGGGATGTTATGGTAATTTTTGATTTAAACCATTAGCTTTATCAAGTATTGATTTTAATGTTCAAAAAAATACTTTATTTAGTTATCCTGATTTTACTTTTCATTTAAATAGCGAATATAAAATTGATGTTAATAATACTACAAGCATACAAAATAATTTGATTGTTAGTTTATTTTACGGTGTATTGTGTATTGTTTTATTTTTCTTATCATTTTGTTTTTTCTTAAAAAAGAATATTGGATAAGTTAGTTAGGAGAGTATTTATGTCAACAAATGATAAAAATAAAATTTTAATTAATGTTCAAAACTATAGTAAAAAATTTAAGAAATTTCACATGAATAATATTAGCTTTACTGTATTTGAAGGAACTATTCATGCTTTAGTTGGCCGTTCAGGAAGTGGTAAATCAGTACTGTTAAAATCAATTATTGGTGCTATTCCAAAAAGTAATTACGAAGGATTAATTACCATTAATGGCTATAAAGCGGGAACAACTTTTTCAAAAAATAGTTTAGGTTATTCTTTGAATATAGAAAATTTTCCTCAAGGATTAAGTGCTTATAATTTTTTGAAATTTTTAGGTAAAACAACAATAATTTCAGAAAGTAAATTACTAATAAATTTAGAAAGATTATTAAAAAATTTTGGTTTATGAGAATCACGTAATAAATCTTTAAATTCATTTTCTTCAGGAATGAAAAATAGAATTATGTTAATTGTTGCCCTAGCACATGATCCAAACCTAGTTATTTTAGATGAACCAGGAGCTAATTTAGATTCAGAATCAAGAAAATTTTTTACTTCTGTTTTACAAGATTTAAAAAAAGAAGGAAAAACTATTTTATTAACAACTCATATGATTGATGAAACAAAAGATATTATTGATAATTGTACTATTATTGAATATGGTAAATTAATTTATACTGGACCAATTGATAAATTTGGGGTTGGTAAAATTTTTGTTTTAAAAACAAGCAATAATCTTGTAGCATCATCACTTTTAAGTTTATATAATTTTCAATTTAAATATAATAAAGATACTGATAGTATTTTAATTAAATTAATTGATAAAAATTATATATCACAACTTAATTTTATTTTAAGTGAAAAGAAAATTGTTATATATGATTTACATGAAAAAGAATTAGATTTATTTTTTATCAATTCATTTTTTTAATTTATTTTTATTTTATAAATAAGATTTTCAAATTTTTTGATTTTCACTTAAAACATGTGCAGCAGGAGGATATTCATCAGCTAATTTGTTGATTGCATTTACCATTACTTCTTTTTGATAATTATTATTAAATTGTAATTCTTGTTTTGTTTTTTTAGTTTTTTGATATCATTTTTGATTATATATTTTCCTTTTTGCTTTTACCTCGGATTTTTGCTCATATTTTTGCTTTCTTGCCTTCACTTCTGGCCTTTGAGCATATTCTTTCATTTTTTCTTTATTTTTTTGATATCACTCTTGATCATATTTTCTTTTTCTTGCCTTCACTTCAGGTCTTTGAGCATATTCTTGTTTTTTTGCTTTTACTTCGGGTTTTTGAGCATATTTTTTTCTTCTTACTTTGGTTTTGAAACTTTGATCATATTTTCGTTTTTTATCTTTATTTTTTTGATATCACTCTTGATCATATTTTCTCCTTCTTGCCTTCACTTCTGGCTTTTGAGCATATTCTTGTTTTTTTGCTTTTACCTCAGATTTTTGTTCATATTTTTGCTTTCTTGCCTTCACTTCAGGCCTTTGAGCATATTCTTTCATTTTTTCTTTATTTTTTTGATATCACTCTTGATCATATTTTTGCTTTTTTGCTTTTACTTCAGGTTTTTGCTCATATTCTCGTTTTTTATCTTTATTTTTTTGATATCACTCTTGATCATATTTTCTTTTTCTTGCCTTCACTTCAGGTCTTTGAGCATATTCTTTCATTTTTGCTTTCACTTCAGGTCTTTGTTGATATTCTTGTATTTTTTTTTATTTTTTTGATATCACTTTTTCTTATACTCTTTTTGTTTTTCATTATTCATAAATTTATCACCTCTTAAATTTGTGTCATATTTACAATTTTTATTACTGTTTAATTTCTTTTGATCATCATAAATCAAAATCTTCTTTGAACTTTAAAATGCAAGTAAAATATTTAATATATAAAATTAGCGATCTTAATTAAAAGATCGCTAATTTATTAAATATTTAAATTTGGATATTTGCGTTTTAAAAAAAATAATAAAACTTGAATATCAGCAGGACTAACACCAGAAATTCTTGTAGCATGACCAATTGTTAATGGTCTAACGCGCTTTAATTTTTCTCTAGCTTCACCAGTAATACTTTCTACTAAATCATAATCAATATCACTAGGAATTTGTTTTTTTTCTAAACTATTAGTTTGTTGCGCCATTTTTAGTTGCTGATTAATATACCCTGAATATTTAATTGTAATTTCTAATTCCATTAATTCATGATATTGTAAATCATTTATTAAAGGTAACTGTGAAGTAAACATTGATAATTTGACACCTGGGCGTTTTAATAATTCATAAGCAATAATATGATTATCGGGAATTGGACCTAAATTATTATTAATAATATACTTAGCAACTTCTGAATTGGGACTAACTTTAATGGTTTTTAATTTTTCAACAATATTGGACATTAATGTTTGTTGAATATTAAATTGTGATCAACGTTGTTCACTAACTAAGCCAACTTGATAACCATACTTAATTAATCTTGTTTGAGCATTATCATTTCGTAATAATAAACGATGTTCAGCTAAAGAAGTTAATAAACGATAAGGTTCAACTGTTCCTTTTGTTACTAAATCATCAATTAAAACTCCGATATATGCTTCATCACGCTTTAAAATTAATGGTCTTTCTTTTTTTATTTTTAAATGGGCATTAATTCCGGCTATTAAACCTTGACACGCTGCTTCTTCATAACCACTAGTACCATTAATTTGACCAGCACTAAATAAGTTTTTAATTAATTTAGTTTCCAATGTTGGTCATAATTGTGTTGGTTCAAAAGCATCATATTCAATAGCATATGCTCATTTTAATACTTCACAATTTTCTAAACCAGGTAACGTTCTCAACATTTTATCTTGCACATCAATTGGCAATGATGTTGAAAAACCTTGGACATAAATTGAATCCAAAGCAAGTGATTCTGGCTCTAAGAAAATTTGATGACGAGGCTTATCAGCAAAACGTACTACCTTATCCTCAATACTTGGACAATAACGTGGTCCAGTACCTTGTGCTTCACCATTATACATTGGTGATTTATCTAAATTATTATTAATAATGGTATGAGTTTTATCATTTGTATAAAGTAAATAACAAGGTAATTGTTTTGCTAATGGTAAAAAATTTTTAGTTTCATGTGAAAATGCTAAAGGTAAATCACTACCTAGTTCAATATTAGTTTTGTCAAAATCAATACTATTTTTTTTAATACGAGGTGGTGTTCCTGTTTTTAAACGTATCATATTAAAGCCTACAATTTTTAATTGTTCAGAAATACCATTACTTGTTCTTTGACCATCTGGTCCTTCTGATTTCTTATTATGACCTTGTAAAGTTAAAGCTGTCATATAAGTACCAGTAGTTAAAATCACAATTTCACTTGTAATTTTTTCGCCATTCTCTAAAATAACACCCTTAGCAGTGTTTTCTTCAATTATTAATGATTGTACCATAACTTCTAAAATTGTTAAATTTTCTTGTTTATTTATTGCATTTTGCATATATTGTGAATAAGCAATTTTATCAGATTGAGCACGAATAGCTCAAACTGCTGGACCACGTGAATGATTTAATAGTTTCATTTGCAAAGCAGTAGCATCTGCTGCTTTAGCCATTTCGCCACCAAGTGCATCAATTTCACGAACCACAACTCCTTTGGCGGGTCCACCAATAGAAGGATTACATGGCATTAATGCAATTTTAGTTTTATCAAGAGTAATAATAGCAGTTTTATGACCTGCTCGTGCAGAAGATAATGCCGCTTCAACACCAGCATGACCCGCACCAATTACAATAATTTCATAGTCATATTTCATTGATTTCACCTCCATTTCATAAAATATTACATATCAAAATTAATGACATCAAAAATAAGAAATTTTATTTTTAATTTCTTTAGTAATGTTATCATAAACAAGCAAAATATTCATGTACTTTTTAGACTTTTATTAAATAAAAATTGAATTTTAGTTAATAATCTTCTCGATTATAATTCATTATATTTTATACAAGATATAAATATTATTTAAAGAATTAGTGCTGCACTTAAAAATAGCAACTGTTTTAACTAGTAATCATTAATACTAATTTAAAACCAGTAATTACTTACTTTTAAGTATTTTATTTATTAGCACAAGATGTGTTTTTATTGAAAAGACACTTTTGTCATTAACATTAGTGACTGTATCCAATGGTGATAAAACATATGCAACATCTATTTCTTTTTCCATAACTGTAACCTCTTTTGTATACAATTTGACTTAAATAATTTATCTTAATATCCCTACATAAGTATAATTATAATGTTAATTTTTAAATTTGCAAATTTTTATTTACTATACCTTTAAACTTAAAAAGTATTTTTATATATAAAAATACATCTTATATTAATTAAGATAAAGAATCACCAAATAATCTCCCCATTTTAATATTAAGATTATTACATAAAGTTTTTAAATGGTAATGTTCACTGAAATGTATATTAATTAATTTATGTAAAGTGGTAACATCTGCCAATGGATCATGATGATCAAATTTAATTTGATTACTATGAGCAAGAGCACTTAAACGGTTATTAGGATAATCATATGTTCTTCTAAATAACTTAACTGAACAAATGTAAAAAAAATTAGAGCACTCTAAATCATAATGATTTATTAATGATCTTAAGATATTAATGTTAAAGTTAGCATGATGAGCAATAACAACAGTATTTTCAGTAAAAAAAGTAACAATGTCTACTCATAATTCTTTAAAATTTGACATTAAAGATACGCTTTCATTTGTAATTCCATGAACATGAGAAAAAGTAAATTCTTCAGGATGTGGTTTAATTAACGAACTATAAGTTTTGACAATTTTACCTTGTGTTACTTTTATCATAATTAATTGACAAGCACTTGTTTTATTCGAATTTGCAATTTCAAAATCAATAAAAACATAATTAGTATTATCAATCCCTCAATCATGAACACTAAATTTTTTCTTACTATTTAATTTTAATTGCTTTCTTTTTAATAACATTTTTTTAGCAAAAAGATTTTTACTATCTTTACTTTTATACTGTTTAAAAGGTGTAATTATTTCTTGTTTTCCTTCTATATTAACTTCTGATTCAGAGTTATCATCTGTTTCAAAATCATCATTTGTCTTCTTGAATTTTACACTTTTAAAAAACATATTAATGGCAATAGCACCTTTCTATCTAAATTTTCATAAATTAATATTAGTTATTCCTTTGATAAATTATAACATTGATAAGTTAGAGTAACTATATTTTTACTTATAAAACTTCATTTTTTACAAAATTCATTTATTAATTATCATTCTTTAACAACTAACTTAATATAATTTTTAAAAATAATATTATGAATAAAATATTATATTGTTGACAATAAAAAAGATTGCAACTGCAATCTTTTTTTAAATAAGAAAAATATTATAATGAAAATGAAGTTGAAGAATTATTTTTAGTAATTAACGGTTCACTATCATTTACTTCATTTTGAAAATTATTAATTTTTTTTAACTTTTTAGCTATTTTAACTTGTTTATTAAGTTCTTTTTCTTCTAATCTTTGATTTTTTGCTTTTAAATTTTTTAGCTTATTTTCTGCTTCTTGCAGTTTATCTTCTCTTTTTTTAATTTTATCTTTACTTTTTACAATTTTATCACTAAGTGTTCCTAATAATGGACTATTTTTTTTATTAAGTTTTCTTTGACGTTGCGCATCTTTAAGATTCATTCGTACTAGTTTATCTTTTTGCAGTTTAGTTATTACCTTATAAATCTTGACACTTATTGCAGCAGCAATTGCTCCTCCAATAACTATTGGTACAGCATAAAGTAAAAAGTCTAATCCTTCAAATAAATCACTAAAAAATGATTCTATCCCTTGTCAACCTTTTTCAAAAAAATTTCCTACGTCTTTTGTAAAATCCTCAAATCCTTTTGAAATATCTTCTCAAATGCCACTAATATCTGAACCAATATCATCTACACCTTTACCAATTTCTTCTAATCCTTTACCAATATCATTTCCAATATCTTCTATACCTGAACCAATGTCTGATATAATATCTTCCAGTCCTTTACCAATATCTGAACCAATATTATCTACACCCGAGCCAATATCTGATATAACACCTTCTACACCTTTACCAATATCATTTCCAATATTTTCTATTCCTTTGGCAATATCATCTAATCATCCAAACATAATTTTTCTACCTTTCTTTAACCTAAACTTGGTCTTAATGTTGTTTTATCACTATTATTTATATTTGTTTCTAAACTATTAGCACCTAATACTATACTATTATTAAACTGATTAATATTGGGATTTAATTCAGACAATGGTTCTCTATTAGATTTATTATTTAGTTTTTCTAAATGATCATCTAACATTTTTAATTCAATTTTTAATTTTTTGTTTTCTACTTCTTTTTCAAGCAGTCCCACTTCAAATGTTTTTCTTTCATAATCATATTGTGCTTTTTGACTTGCTAATTTTGATTTGAAACATTCCATTTGTTCTTCTTTAAATATTTCATTTTTTTGTTTACTTTCTTTTTTTGCTTTATTAGTTTCTAGTTTTCTATCAACAATAGAAGTGACAACAGCAGCTGATGCTGTTGCTGCTAATGCTCCTACTACAGGAGTACCTGCTAATAATAATCCTCCACCAACTGCAACAGATCCTATAATAGGCATATTTTTTTTAAGTTGTTTTTTAACATTATTTTTAATTTTCTTTGGTGATGGTATTCCACTAGACTTCTTTGCTTTTTCATTATCATTAATTTCTAATTCAGATGATGAAGACACATTTGAATTCAATCTTTTAAAATCGGGCATTTTTATTTCTCTCTTTCTAATCTATAAAATATTTTGGGAGCATACCGATGTTGTCAATAATATTCAAATTTGTCTTTAAATTATAAGTTTAGACGAGAATAATTTAGACTTCAATATGCAATTGTAAGTTAATCTTAACACTTCAAAAATATTAGTCAACAATAATACTTACTTTTATAACTCAAAAATTCTTATTAAAGTTTTCTTTAATAAGTTTTATTTTATTTTTATTTATTTTTTAAATTTAAGTTTTAATTTATAATAACTGGATAATTGTATTTATTTGATAACATTTAAAATTAACCATTTTTGTATACATATCAATGTTATAAGTTCTATCACCAATCATATGCTTTAAAATTTGTTTAATATTAGTTTCAGTAAAGCAACCAATATTTTCAACTAATGCTTGGTTTAATACACCATCTTTTGCATTAATAAAATAACCAACTTTTAATTTTTTATATTGTAAAGTTAATAATTGTAAAAAATCAATTAATTCATAATATTGACCTTTGGCAAATAAATTTATTGCATTTTGATAGTGTAATTTAGCAATTTGATTTTTTCTTCTTCCTGCCATTATACCAAGAAATAAAACATGAAAAGCATGAAATTTATCTAAAATAAATTTAGCATTTAAAATTGTAGCAGTTTTTCTAATTCATTTTGCACTATCTCCACAAACTATTAAATTTGCTTGGTCAAAGTTTTCAAAAAATAAATTACCATATTTTTCTATTAATTTTGCGGTTTTTTCAGCACCAATTTCTGTTTTTGAAACTCTTATTTTACATACAGCTCTTTTATTAATTAATTTTCCATTTTTCTTTTTACCAGTACACATTACTATTAATCTCATCGAACATTTTTTACAATTTTTAGTATTGTGTTTTTCATTAAACTTAAATTTTCGATGACCATCATCAATATTTACATATAAATTTTGATTTGGTTGTAATGGTATTTTGGGAATATTTGCTTTTGGTAATTCAAATTTTTGATATGTTCTACAAACTGTACTATTACTTATTAAATCTTCAATAAAAGTATCACAAACATCACGATACTTTTTACCATCAGCAAAATATTTTAAAATTTGTTTAATAACGTTAGGTGCAAGTTTACTATATTTTTTAACACCAAGATAATTATCTAATAATGATACGTACTCCATTTTTTGTGTTTTTGTGTTATAATGTGTACAAATACGTCGTTTATAAGTTAATAAACCTTTTTTTGCTTTTAATTTTCGTTGTCTAAATCTATATGATTTATATTCAGATTTATCACATATACTTCATAAATAATCATCTATTTTTGCAAATAATTCTTCTGTTTGTTTTAAACTTAATTCATCTTGATTAAAATCATGTTTGTCTCAATCAAAATGATTTGCGAATGGTAATATAAACATTTTTAATGTTCCTTTCTAATTTTTGTTTGTTAATAATTTAAGTTTAATTTTTTTTAAAAAATAAGGAGTAAATATGGCTTTTATTAGTAGTTATGGACAATTAAATAAAAAATATAATCTTAATTTTAGTGATAATAATTATGGTTTTAGTTGAGATATTTTTAAAGAATTTGTTGGTGATGAATGAGCAGAATATTTTACTACTAATTGTTTTTATCGTTTTGTTCCAACAGCACGTGGAACAAGAAAAACTTGAAACTGTTTAGCATTTGATTTATTTATATGTTGTAATTTTAGAGATAGTAGTGTTCAAGAAGTAAGAAGATATGAAAATACTCATAGTGAAACTACAATTGGTGCTTTAATGAATGTTTGTCAAGTTTTATTAGATACATATAATATTAATTTATTACCTAATAATCCACATGGCATTAAATGAAAAATTACTAAGGATGGGGGATGTATTATCTTTCCAAGTAATCAACAAATTGACTTTATTGGTTATGCTAATGGTAATAAGATTTTTGGAAAAGAAGCAGGTGGGTCAAGTTTTTTAGGTTCAAGAACAGATGAAATTATTATGGCAGAAGAAAAAGAAACATTAACTGAAAAACAATTAACATATCGATATGAACGTTTACAAAACTCTATGTTTAGAAGTAATCGTATTAAAGTATCAAATAAACCTATTAAAGAGTGAAGTTGAACATTTATTGATAAAAATATATATAGTTCTACCTTTGGACAAAAGATTACTCGTTATTTTTATAAAAGTTTTTTCATTACTTTTACATGTAATCCTTATGATAAATATCATCCATTTTATTTAAAATACTGTACACCATTTTTACCATTAAATGATGAAGTCATGAAAAATCTTAAAAAAGTTGGTAAAGTTTATTATGAAAATAAAGATATGTTTAGTGGTTTAGGTTTATTTGTTTTAAGATTTACTATTCAACCATTTTGAAATAAATTACCTGACATTCAACAAAGAACATTATTAGAAATGGAAAAAAGTAATCCAGATGAATATAATACTGTTTATTATGGTTTTGAATTTTTAGATAGCGATGCAACAATTTTCCCATTTCAAAAAACAGTAAAATATTGACAATCATATGATTTAAAACAATTTTATAATCAAGAAAAAGAAATGTATAAATTTGATTTTTATAGTGTTGGTATTGATTGAGCTACGGGACCAAAAGACCATACTGTATTTATGGTAGTTGGTTTTAAAGAATATAATAATACTGGTTATTATGATGCTTATATTATTTGTGAATTAGTAGTTACTCCAAATGATTTTATAAATGAAAATGAAAAAATTAATGCTTATGTTAATGAAATTTTAGGATTAATGGATAATTTTGAAAATTTTGAACAAGCAATTTATTTTTATGATGATAAAGCAAGAACAGCAATGGATTGATTAAATCAAAAATTAATTGATGAACACAATACTATTTTAATAACACAAACCGCTATTAAACATGCTTCAAATTTAAATCAAGAAGCCGGATTAACTAATAGAGTAGTTTGAATGAGAAATATTATGAGTTATGGAAACTTTTATGCAAATAAAGATGATTTACCAAAAACAACTCAATGTTTAGAAGAATTACGTTATGACCAAACCAAAACTAACATTCCTGACAAAAATATGTATCAAGACCCTTATGATGCATTATTTTATGCATTATATCCATATAAAAATGTAATTAGGGGTAAAAATAATGCTACTGTAAAAAAAAGTATCTTCACATTTGCAATATAATAAATAAGTGCAATACAATTAATAGTATACGTATCAAAAAATAAACACCTTTAATTTAGGCGTTATTTTGCTTTTAAAAGCATACTTGTAAAAATAATCAAAAATAGTACAATTTAAAAGTAAAATCAAGGAAAAAAGGAGATATTTATTATGAAAACATGAATAAAAACAAATTTTCAAAAAATATCATTATCATTTGCTGTAATAACTGGTGTTACCGGTTTAATCTTAGGAATAGTTTCATATAATAAAAATAATCAATTAACATATTTTTATGATTACGACCATGAAGCACACTGGGGGGGCAACTATTTGAGCAAGACCAGTAAGTAATAAACATAAAATTACTCTTTACTGAGCATCAAATAAATTAACTGATGATGCAGTAAAATGAGATGGTATTTATCCAGATGGATATTTTGATAATTAAATTTCTAAATTTATATAAGAAATATTTTCATTATATTTATCAAATAAATTAATATTATTTAAATTTATTTCTTGTTTATTTGTTACTAAAATTAAATCATAATTACCAGCACCAAATAGTCCGCTAACTTCAATTCGATTTAAGTTATTAATTGGATTTTCAATTTGTAATTCAAATTCACTATTATTGTCAATTTGTAAAACTTCTTTATAAAATTCTAATTTAGAAAATAATTGTGATTTATTTGAACCATATAAATTTAAAGCATTTTCGGTTTTATTTTTATTAATAATTAATCTTGTAAAATATTTTCCATATTCACCATTACCTAATGTTCAATCTGCCGGAATTAATGATGGTATATTATTGCTTTCTAATTCATTAGTTATGGATAGTCAGTTAAATTGATTATCATCTAATTTCAATAATTCATTTTGACTAATGTCATTGTTTTTTAGTTTAATGTTATTGATATCTGTAAAATCAAAATATGCAGATTTTAATACTACTTTTATATCTTTAAATTCTCAAATCTTATCAGGTGTAGAATGTATAGGATTTGATTTTAATTCAAAATAATAAGGTAATAATAATTTATAGTCATCATTTAAACCGTTATTAATAGACATGGTTGAATAAATATTTTTTGATAGCATTATAACTATTTGTTTTAATATTTTAACTTGTGGTAAATTTGTATAGTTAGGATAATCTAATTCTCATTGTTTAAATAAATTAGTAATAACTTCATTTGGTTTTTGTCCTTCAAACTTAGCACGAATTTTATCTAAATCATTCATTTCTTTTAAAACATTACTTAATGATGCACCATCAAAGTTTCTATTATAAGTATATGTATAAGTTAACATATCTAATAATACTTTTTGTAAACTATCAATTGGTGGTCTATCTTTTATTTCTAGTTCAACATCATGAAATTTATTTGTTGTAGAAATAAATAAATTATAGTCACTTACTAAAAATCATGACTCTAATTTTTTATCTTTTAATTCTAGTTCATCAGATAATGGTCATACTTTTGAATTTTTAGAAACATCATAACCAATTTTAGCATTAGTTACTCTTGCATTATTAATAATTTCTTTTCTTGTTTCTCTACCACCACCAATAGCAATTAAATCTAAAACTGATTTTTCTTGTCCTATAAATTGTTTTGCTAAATTTCAAGGTAATATTTGTTCACTAAATCATTGTTGTAATATTCTAACTTTTGGTTGAGTTTCAATAGGCATTGATAATAGCGGAAATGCTATCTTATCTTTGACAAATAACTTTGTGTATACCTCCATATTGTCGACTTCACCAAGTACCTTTATATTGCCAAAAATCATGCTTCTAGGTGCTTTAATTTTTAAACCAATAACTTTGGTGTCTTTATCTAGTGGTTTTTGTAATTTAATAATAATTGGATAACCATCTCTTGTTTTAAAGTCTTTAATTTTAATAATAGTAATACTTTTAGTACTTCTAGTTTTTGGATTTTGATAAGGTTCTGAATAATTATTAATAATATATAAATTATCAATATTATTTTCAGTTAATGGTTCATTTATACTAACTGCATATAACTTAAATTGATTTAATAAATTTATTTCTTGAAATATTAAATTTTTAATATCAGTCATACTATATTCAATTGTATTGTCATTAATATTAGTACTTGCTCTTTGATTTAATTGCATAGTAAAATCAGATGTTTCAACAGCAGTAGTTTTTAATACTTTATCAATATCAATAAAACCTATTTTAATAGTATTTGCTGAAAATCTTAAACTATTATTTTCATTATTTTTAAATAAACGTTCAATTTCATAAATATAAATTTTTCTTTTTTTAAATTCATCGTATGCTCTATTAATATCAGGGTCACTAGTAGCACTCATCATATTAGTAAAATCATAAGGAATATTATCAATTAAATAATCATTTTCTATTTCTGCTTGATTAAGTTTAGTTTGTTTCTGTGGAAACTTCGTTTGTGGTTTGTTGTTGTTTTCCATTGTTTTCTCCTATTAATTGGTTATTTTCTGGATTAAATAATTTTAATTTAACTGTTAAGTTATTAATTTCTTGTTCATCATTAATATTAAATGTTTTACTATTTAATAAATCTTTATCTAAACGTACTAATATTTGAATAAATTTAAGAATATCAATATTAAATTGTCATAATTTTTGTTCAATATAATTAATAGTTGAAATATTTACCGCTGTACTTTCGGGAACCGATTGTTGTGCTGATTTCTTTTGACTTGGTATATGAATACCACAACGTTTAAATATTTCATTAATATTTCAATCATATATATCAGTTAAATTTTTACCTTTAAAATTACTACTTGTCATATTAATATTTTCACTTTTTTCATTATTATCACCAGTAGTTTTTCAAATATAGTTGTTAGTAACTAATGTTCTTACGGCTTCATCCATTGTAGATTTAGCATTACCATAAGTTTGGTCAAAAATAAACTTTGGTGAATTTAAAATAGTATCTAAAACAATTTGTTCATAAATAACATCTAATGCTTTAATTTTATCCATTACTTTATTACAATCTGCTAACTCATTTGCTTTATTTCTCATAATTGCTATTGGAATATAATTAATATTTAATGTTTGTTCTTGTTCTAAATTAGGATTATTACTATATTCTTTAAAAGGTAAAGGAAATTGTTTTTTATTATCACTAATACTATAAATTGCACGATTAATAGTTACTTGTTCATTATTTAATTTATAAACTTCAAATAATCTTACTGTTTGTGCATTTTGTTGATAACTATCATAAAAAATAGTACATTGAATTAATTTACCAGTAATATCATAAATTCTTTGCTGTATATCTACTACTTGAAAATATAAATCATCATTAGCAATATAAATTAAATAACCACTAATTCCTAATTTGCTTAATTTAAAAATAGAATTTCAATTCTTTCTATAAAATTCTTGTTTAATTAAATATTGTTTAATAGTTTCATTATTAATATCCAATGGAGCATTATATAAATTAGCATTATTTTCAGCAACAAAATCAGTAAAATAAGTCTCATGATTA
Source organism: Spiroplasma endosymbiont of Tiphia femorata (assembly GCF_964020225.1). Classification (NCBI taxonomy): domain Bacteria; kingdom Bacillati; phylum Mycoplasmatota; class Mollicutes; order Entomoplasmatales; family Spiroplasmataceae; genus Spiroplasma; species Spiroplasma endosymbiont of Tiphia femorata. The sequence goes on from NZ_OZ026544.1 coordinate 252,840, forward strand.
AAATCATTAAAACCAAAATAACTTAAAATAGAAGTGTGTGTACTTTTATTTTCTAAAAAAATTAATTTAGATTTTTCTTCATTATTATTAATATTTGTTTTATCTTTTCTTGGTCAAAAAGGTTTCATTTTTTTCTCCTTTCTAAAATATTTGATTAATTTTTAAGACAATTTTTACTATAATAAATATAATTAAACCAGCAACAGCAGAAGATAATAAAACTCCAATTAAACTTAAAATAATTTTTATAATTTTTCAAATCATAATTTTATTCCTGTAATTCTTCTAATTTTCATGTATTACCTTTATCGCTACCTTTTAAAGAATAAATAGTAATAAATTTTGAGTGTTGTACTGATAAAACTAAGACATTAGTATTATTGTTAAAAACTTCTATTGGTACACCTGCTATTTTTGTATTAGTTATAATAAATTCTTTAATTGCAAAAACATTATTATATATATTTCAAGAATAATAAACTTTATATCTTTTATTAACTATAAAATCATAAGTAATTTGTCAATTATCTCATTTATTTTTTTCTCTTATTCCTACTTCTTTTCAAATTGAACTACTTGGAGGAATTGGAATTGGTTGTGGTTGTTTTTTGATAATTTCATTAATAGCACCAGCAACAGTTTTATCAGTAGTTTCTAAATTAGGAATTTCAGTACCAATAGTATTTATAGAAAAAGCATATTTGAATTGGTCTTTATCCATTTTATTGTCTAATTTTTTATCTACTTCTTCTTTTTTATAATAATCAGTTAAATCAGTTTTCCCGCAAGTAGCACTAATTTTATTATTTTCATCAATTTTAATATTTTCACCAGCAATTAACTTATCTTGTTTTTTATCTAATAATTGATTTGTTTCTAGTTTTGTATAATAATCATGTTCAGTATTTTCTTCTGCTATAAATTCAGTTGGTGTATCTATTCCTTGATATTGATATATTTCTTCTATATCACCAATTAAATTAATTTTTCCACGTTCAGGATAAGAATTACCGCCACCACTAAATTCTTTCTTTTTATTGTTATAGTAAATCGTTCCGGTATTTAAAATTCTTTTATTTTGGATTTGTTCACTATACGTCATGGAATCAACATTTAGCAATTCAAATTCATTAAAAACATTATTTAAATAAATTTTAATTACTTTATAAAATTTCATAAAGTTATTTTCTGTTGAATATTGATAACTGATTTTAATAAAATATCATTTAAATATTTCTATATTATTATTTTCAACTTTTTTTCATAAGGGACTAGTTTCAATATTAAATCAATTATTTTTAACATCATTAATATTTTCGTTTGTTTTAATTAATTCACTATTTAATTTGGTAATTTCATTTTCATTTGTAGTAATTCGTTTTTGTTGTTTAGCAGAAAAATCACAAGTTGGTGCATGTGTATAATCACCAATTTGTGGATTGTTTTGTAAAACATCAGGTGGTAATGTTCCAATTTCATTAGGTCAATCTAAAATCATAGTTTCAGTTTTTGAGTCATATTCTGTTGCAACATAACCTTTATTTATTAAATTTGTAACTGGTCCCCTATATGTTTCATTTTTATTACCATTAATGGTATCATCATATAATTTTATTTGCTTTGATAATGTAAATTCTTTTTGTTCTTGAATTAATTCATTAACTTGGTTTCTAGTATAAAATGCTTTTAAGTCAATTTTTTCAACATCTATTTCATCATTATTATAATTTGAAAATATTTGTTTTAATTCTGTTAATCTTGCTCATATTTTCATTCTACTAGGTGCTAAATCTCAAATATTAATCGTAGGAGTACTACTTGCACTAAATTGATTACCATTATTAAATTGAATAGTAGCATCAACATTAAATTCAATTGGTGTACGATTAAATACTCAATGTTCAACCATAACATAAACCATATCTCTTAAAGTTTCTTTAATTAATTCATCTTTAAAACTATCAAAAGGAAATTTAGATAAAATAAAATCAAGATAAGCATTAATATCATTTTGAGCACGAATAGCAAATGTTTTAAATCAATCATCAACATTTGGTCATGTATTTATATATTGTCGTGGTGTTTCTGTAATTGTTCCAGTTAATGGATATCAGTTATTATAATTTTCTAAACTGACACCAGTTCAAAGTTTATTAATCATATTTTATCATTCCTTAAAAAATGCTTTTTTATAACGTTTGGTTTTTGATTTAGTTTTTCTATGTGATATATGTATAATTTCTTTTTGTAATTTTTTCTTTCCTTTTTTTACAACTTGATTATATGCAAATTTTTCTAAATGTCTTAACAATCCAGTACCAAATACAGTATTAACTGAGAATTTTAAACCAACCCTTTTAAATGATTTATTGACATTATCAATAGGATTATTAATAACATTAACTACTTTATGATAAGTTCTAATTGTCCTTAATATTTGCCTATAAATTTTAAAACTATCTTTAATCATTTGTTGTACAACTGGTGGAGCAAAAGCAATACTTTTTAATCATTTATTTTGACTAACTCCATATCCAATATATCAACCGCTATATCATCTATATCAATGAAATGGATGTATTTGAATAACAAAAGTTTCTGCTTTGATAATACTATCAATAACTACAATTGGTTTATATTTAGGATTACGATGATAAATAGTAATTCCACATTTATCTAATGATAAAGGTTGAATTTTACAAGCCATAAATACTGGTGAATTTAATGGAATTAATTGTGCATGTTTAATTGCTTTCTTTTCAGCACTTGTAAATACATCAATTGTTTTTTCTTTTAATTTATTAATTTTTTCAAATGCTTGTTTTTCTAATTTTTCGAATTTCTCTTGTAATTTATAAATATTTATTCTTATTTTTTCAAAATATGAAGTATCTTTTCAAAATTTATTTAAACCTTTTTTAAAATAAAATTTAATATCAAAATATTTAAAAGTTTGATTTGCTTTTAATACTAATTTATGAATTGAACTATTTTTAAAATTAAATTTAATTGCATTAGCACGAATTTTTTGTAAATCTAAAATTAAAGATTTTCCATATCTATTTTCTGCATGTATTGTATGAACTAAATTTAATCAGTCATGTTGGTTCATTTTTAATACTTCTTTTAAATCAGTATTATATTTTTGTAAAAAATTGTTTGCTTTATCAATATCTTTAATTTTAAATTTAGGAGTTAACTGTGGACTTAACTTTATTAATTCATTTTGTAATAATAAATAATTTTTTAATTCTTGTACTTCTAATTTTGCAAAATTATTTTGGGATGGTAACAAAAACGGAGGATATAATTACTTTTTAAACATTTCTTTTAAATTATAGACAAGAAATAATTGTAATTATATGCAATTGTAAGTAAATATTACTACTAAATTAAATTAATTTCAATTAAAATACAAATATTAAAAAATCAATAAGAAAATTTAATATAAATACACAACAAAAATTCTTATTAACTTTTAATTAATAAGTTTTTAATATTTTAATAAAAATAAAAATTTTGATTATGTTTTAGAATTGACAAGATTACACTTAAAAATAACCATTTTAATATAAATATCTATGCTATATGTTCTATTACCAAGCATTTCTTTTAAAATATATCAAATATTACTTTCAGCAAAAGTACCAATATTTCATTTTGCACCTTGATTTTCAATTCCTTGTTTATTATTTTTAAAATATTGTTTTTTTAATTTTTTATGATTTTTTAATATTTCATTCATATACTTTATTAATTCATCATATTGACCATTTTCAATAAAGTTTCTACAAGTATTATATTCTTCAAAATATTTTCCTTTGTTTCCAGCAATAATTCCTACATACAACTTTTTAACTAAATGGAATTTATCTAAAACAAATTGTGCATCTAAATAATTAGCAACATCTTTAATTCATTCTGCACTATCACCACAAATAATGATTTTTGCTTGGTCAAAATTTTCAAAAAATCTATTTCCTTGTTCTAAAATAAATTCAGCAGTTTTTTGAACTCCAATTTTAGTTTTTGTTGGTCTTATTATTACATCTACTCTTTTATTAACTAATTTATGATTAACATTATCTGTACAAAATAACACTAAACGCATTGAATATTTACCAGAATTTCGTTTAAATTTTCAAAACTTTCGATGTCCATCATCAATACTAATATAAATAAATTGATTTGGTTCTAATTTTATTTTAGGAACATCTAATTTACTAACTTGATATTCTTGAAATAATCTACTAATACTTGTTGTGCTAAATTTTGTTTGTTTCATAGTATGTAAAATGTCAATATACCTTTTTCCATCTGCAAAATGTTCAATAACATTATTTTTGATATCCTGACAAGTCCTTTTGTATTTAGGTAATTGCAATTTTTCATCTAATAAACAAATAGGAACTCATTTTTTTAATTGTTCATCATAATATTTATAATCACGACATTTATAAGTAACAAGACCATTGATAGTATTTCTAGTTCTTGTTTTAATTTTAACGGGGATATATTTTCTATCTCTTTCTTTTAAGATTCTTCAATCTGTTTTTTCTCATTGATTTTTTACATCATCTCTAAATGATTGATACATTCTTTTTGTTGCTTCTTTTAAAGTTCATAAATAATTAAAACTCATATTTTTTCTCCTAACTTTTTTTAAATTTTAAATTTATTGTAAATATATTTAAAAAATTAATTTACTTTTTTATTATAAACATATATAAGTGTAATTTAAAATTAAATCAAAACTTTTTAAAAAACGACTTTCATATTTAAAATATAATAAACAATTTCAATATAATTAATAGTATAGGTATCATAAAATAAACGCCTTTAATTTAGGCGTTATTTTGCATTTAAAAGCATACTTGTAAAAATAATGAAAAATAGTACAATTTAGAAATAAAATTAAGAAAAAAGGAGTAATTAAACATGAATGAACAAAATTCTGAATTACATTATGCTAAAAATATAGCAAAACAAAGAAAAACACAAAGGAATATATTTATTGGTATATCTACATTTATGACTGTATTATTTATTATTTCAGCAACAGCATTAGGTCTTGCTTGTAAAGACGGAAGACAAAAATTAAGTTTTTATTTAAAACCCGACCATACAGCAGTCTGGGGGGGCAACTATATGAGAACATCGTTATGACCATAATATAATTTCATTATATTTTGCAAATAAAAAAGGTGATAAAACAGATATCAAATGAGATGGTACTTATCCTAATGGATATTTTAATAATTAAATTTCAATATTAATATAAGATAATGTTTCATCATTTGAATTAAATAATTGAATATTATTAATATTTATGGTTTTACTTTCTGTTTCTAGCAGAATATCATAATTACCAATACCAAAAATTCCGGAAATTTCTAGTTTATGTAAATTAGAAATTTCTTTTTCTATATTGAATTTAATTTCATTACTAAAATAATCTTTTTGCACGAAATTAAATCAATCTCAACTTGAAAAATATTGTTTTTGACTATTAAATAATTTTAATAACTCTAAAACGTTATTAATTATACTTTTAACCATATATTTACCATATTCACCATTATTTAAACTAATATCTTGTGGTAATAATGAAGGTATGTTATTACTTTCTAGATTATTAGTTAATGATAATCAATTAAATTGGTTATTACTTAGTTTAAATCATTCATTTTGACTAATATTCTTATTTTTAACTTTAATATTATTAGGGTCAGTAAAATCAAAATACTCAGATTTTAAAACAACATAAACATTATCAAAACTTCATCTATCATGACTTGATTTTCTTGTTGGTTTTGATTTTAATTCAAAGTAATAAGGTAATAATAATTTATAGTCATCATCTAAACCTTTATTAATTGATAAATAAGAAAGTATACAATTTGATAACATCATAATTACTTGTTTAAAAATTTTTACTTTTGAATTATTAATAAAATTAGGATTGTCTAATTTTCATTGTTCAAATAAATTATTAATTACATCATGTGGTTTTTGATTTTCAAACTCATTTCTTAATTTTGTAATATCAGGTGTTTCTTTAACATCTGGATTTGCATCATATTTTGGGTCATAACCTTTAAAATTTGCTTGATAATTATAAGTATAACCTAACATATCCATTAATAATTTTCCCAATGTTGTAGTTGGTTTAATTTTATCGTAAGTTAAAACTACACTATCAATTTCATTGATTTTTCAATGTGTTTGTGCAGTTGCTTGTCCTTCTGCAACTTTAATAGTTCACTTTTTATTTTCTAATAATCTAGGACAGTTAGGACCACATGAAGTATCAGTATCTGCTGAAATATAACTACTTTCATCATTTTTTGAAAAAATAAAATTCATTTCTTTTTGAATATTAGTTTGTTGGTTTTTTTCATTAGTAACGATTGTTTCAACATTTTTTAATTCAATTTTTTTAACGTGTTTAAATTCTTGTGATGGTGGATTAGGTATAATTTCACCAATATCTAAATATTCTAAAATAGAATTTTGATTAATGAAATTTTTAGCAATATTTCACTCTAAAATTTGGTCACTAAATCATTGTTGTAAAATATTAACTTTTGGTTGAGTTTGAATTGGTAAAGCATATAATGGAAATAATTGGTTATCATCAGCAATTAATAAATTTGGTGATACTTTTAATCCATCAATTTCACCATTTACTTTTATATTGCCAAATAACATTGTTTTAGGAAATTTTAAAGTTATACTTTTAACCTTGGTATCTTTGTCTAATGGTTTTTGTAATTTAATAATAATTGGATAACCATCTCTTGTTTTAAAATCTTTAATTTTAATAATAGTAATACTTTTAGTACTTCTTGTTTTTGGATTTTGATAAGGTTGTGAATAGTTATTAATGATATATAAATTATCAATATTATTTTCAGTTAATGGTTCATTAATAGATACTGCATATAACTTAAATTGATTTAATAAATTTATTTCTTGAAATATTAAATTTTTAATATCAGTCATACTATATTCAATTGTATTATCATTAATATTAGTACTTGCTCTTTGATTTAATTGCATAGTAAAGTCTGATGTTTCAGCAGCAGTAGTTTTTAATACTTTATCAATATCAATAAAACCTATTTTAATAGTATTTGCTGAAAATCTTAAACTATTATTTTCATTATTTTTAAATAAACGCTCAATTTCATAAATATAAATTGTTCTTTTTTTAAATTCATCGTATGCTCTATTAATATCTGGGTCACTAGTAGCACCCATCATATTAGTAAAATCATATGGAATATTATCAATTAAATAATCATTTTCTACTTCTGCTTGATTAAGTTTAGTTTGCTTCTGTTTCTGTGGAAACTTCGTTTGTGGTTTGTTGTTGTTTTCCATTGTTATCTCCTATTAATTGGTTATTTTCGGGATTAAATAATTTTAATTTAACTGTTAAATTATTAATTTCTTGTTCATCATTAATATTAAATGTTTTACTATTTAATAAATCTTTATCAATTTTCACTAATATTTGAATAAATTTAAGAATATCAATATTAAATTGTCATAATTTTTGTTCAATATAATTAATAGTTGAAATATTAACTGCTGTACTTTCGGGAACTGATTGTTGTGCAGATTTCTTTTGACTTGGTATATGAATACCACAACGTTTAAATATTTCATTAACATTTCAATCATATATATCAGTTAAATTTTTACCTTTAAAATTACTATTTGTCATATTGATATTTTCGTTTTGTTCATTATTATCTCCACCACTTTTAAATATGTAGTTTTTAGTAACCAAAGTTCTTACTGCTTCTTCTAATGCTGATTGAACATTACCATAAGTTTGACTAAATATAAATTTAGGTGAGTTTAAAATAGTATCTAAAACAATTTGTTCATAAATAACATCTAATGCTTTAATTTTATCCATTACTTTATCACAATCTGCTTGTTCATTTGCTTTATTTCTCATAATTGCTATTGGTATATAGTTAATGTTTAATGTTTGTTCTTGTGATAAATTAGGATTATTAATGTATGATTTAAAATCTAATGGAAATTGTTTTTTATTATCACTAATACTATAAATTGCACGATTAATTGTTACTTGTTCATTATTTAATGTATAAACTTCGAATAATCTTACAGTTTGTGCATTTTGTTGATAACTATCATAAAAAATAGTACATTCAATTAATTTACCAGTAATATCATAAACTCTTTGTTGTATATCAACTACTTGAAAATATAAATTATCATTTGCAATATAAATTAAATAACCACTAATTCCTAATTTACTTAATTTAAAAATAGAATTTCAATTTTTTCTATAAAATTCTTGTTGAATTAAATATTGTTTAATGGTTTCATTATTAATTTCTAATGGAGCATTATATAAATTAGCATTATTTTCTGCTACAAAATCAGTAAAATAAGTTTCATGGTTAAAATCATTAAAACCAAAATAATTTAAAATAGAAGCATGTGTACTTTTATTTTTATTAGTTAAAAATTTTAATTTTTCACTTTGATTATCATTAATATTATTTTTTTCTTTTCTTTTAAATAAACTTAGCATAATATTCACCACCTTTCTTTAAAATATTTGATTAATTTTTAATATAATTTTTACAATAATGAATATAATTAAACCAGCAGTTGCTGATGATAGAATTACTCCAATTAAACCTAAAATAATTTTTATAATTTTAAAAAACATAATATTATTCCTGTAATTCTTCTAATTTTCATACATTACCTTTTAAATTACCTTTTCCACTATAAATAGTAATCAATTTAGCATGTTGAACTGATAAAATTACTATATTAACACTATCATTAAAGGTTTGTATTGGTACACCAGCAATTTTGTTATCCGTTATAATAAATTCTTGAATAGTATAAACTGGATTATATATACTTCAAGAATAATAAACTCTATAATGTTTATTAACTATAAAATCATAAGTAATTTGTCAATTATCTCATTTATTTTTTTTCTCTTGTTCCTACATCTTTTCATTGTTGATTATTTGGACTTGGTGTTGGATTATCTGGTAATTCAATATCTCAACAATTTTCTTCAACTTCATTTGTTTCTAAACTTTTTGAATTAATTTTTATTTTTGGTGTAACATCAACTTTAATTGTATTTTGTAATTCTTCTAATGAAAGAATAGCACCATAATTAATATCTCCACCTTTTAAATATAAACTACAATTAAAACTACTTTCTCTAACAGTTAAAGTTAATATTACATCTTCATCTTTAATTTTAAATTTTGCAAGTAAATAATCTCCACCTAAATAATTACCAGTTTTAAATTCTACTTTATGATTTATATTTGCTTGATTTACTGGTAATTCATCTAATGTTATAATTACTCTATATACAGTATTAAAATTAATTTCAAACGTATCTCATTCACGATTATTTTTACTTTTACTTATTACTTTTCATATTTCTTTATCTTGTTTTTTATCAATATTTGCTTTATTTTCATTAATAGCACCAGCAACAGTTTTATTAATAGTTTCTAAATTAGGGATTTCTTGACTTACAGCATTCAATTGAAATGCAATAGGGAATTGTGACTTTACATCTTCTAATTTTTTATCAATTTCTGGTTTTGTATAATATTTAGTTGGGTCAACTCCACCACCACTATCTTTAATTCATTGTTTAATAAATTTAGTTGGTGGAATATCTAAATCACCCGTAAATAAACCAGTTCCTAATTCTCTATATTGTAAAACTTTATAAGTAATATCTTCTTTAATTAAAGATAATTTATCTTGTTTTTTATCTAATAAATTATTAGTTTCTAGTTTTGTATAATAATCACGTTCAGTATTTTCTTCTGCTATAAATTCAGTTGGTGTTCCAGTACCTTGATATTGATATATATTATGAATTATTGGTGTATACTTTTTTGTGCTATTAGCAACAATAAATTTTATTAAATTATCATCATATAATAACATTACTTTGTCAATATTAACATCAATTTTTTCAATTATTATTTGTCTATTTTCTATTTGATGATTAGTAATTCTTATATTAGATTTAGTTAATTTATTATTACTTATAATAAGTTGTTTACTATCGATAAAATAATATGTTCAATCAATAATATATCATATATCTGTTTTAATATTTTCATTTTTAACTTTTTTTCATAAAGGACTAGTTTCAATATTAAATCAATTATTTTTAATATCATCAATATTTTGTTTATTAATATCAACTTTATTTTCTAATAATTTAATACTATTTTCATTAGTAGTAATTCTTTTTTGTTGTTTAGCAGAAAAGTCAGCAGTCGCAGCATGAGTAAAATCACCAATTTGTGGATTATTTTGTAATGCTTCTGGTGGTAATGTACCAATTTCATCAGGTCAATCTAAAATCATTGTTTCAGTTTTTGGGTCATAATCAGTTGCAACATAACCTTTATTTATAAAGTTTGTAACACGACCCCTATATATCTCATTTTCGTTATCATTAACTAAATCATCATATAATTTTATTTGTTTTGATAATGTAAATTCTTTTTGTTCTTTAATTAATTCATCAACTTGATTTCTAGTATAAAATACTTTTAAGTCAATTTTTTCAATATCTATTTCATCTTGATTATAATTTGAAAATACTTGTTTTAATTCTGTTAATCTTGCTCATATTTTCATTCTACTTGGTGCTAAATCTCAAACATTAATTGTAGGAATACTACTTGCATTAAATGATGTACCATTATTGAATTGAATAGTAGCATCAACATTAAATTCAATTGGTGTACGATTAAATACTCAATGTTCAACCATTACATAAACCATATCTCTTAAAGTTTCTTTAATTAATTCATCTTTAAAACTATCAAAAGGAAATTTAGATAAAATAAAATCAAGATAAGCATTAATATCATTTTGAGCGCGAATAGCAAAAGTTGTAAATCAGTCTTTTACATTAGGTCATGTATTTATATATTGCGGTGGAGTTTCTGTAATTTTTCCAGTTAATGGATATCAGTTATTATAATTTTCAAGACTGACATCAGTTCAAAGTTTATTAATCATAATTTATCATTCCTTAAAAAATGCTTTTTTATAATGTTTAGTTTTTGTTTTAGTTTTCCTATGTGATATATGGATAATTTCTTTTTGTAATTTTTTCTTACCTTTTTCTACAACTTGACTATATGCAAATTTTTCTAAATGATGTAATAGTCCAGTACCAAATAAAGTATTAACTGAAAATTTTAAACCAACACTTTTAAATGATTTATTAATATTTTCAATAGGATTATTAATAACATTTACTACTTTATGATAAGTTCTAATAGTTCTAAATATTTCTCTATATACTTTAAAACTATCTCTAATTACTTGTTGCACCACTGGTGGAGCAAATGCTATTGCTTTTAATCATTTATTACGATTAACACCATAACCAATGTATCAACCACTATATCAACGATATCAATGAAATGGATGTATTTGAGTAACAAAAGTTTTTGCTTTAAGAATACTATCAACAACTGTAATTGGTTTATACTTAGGATTACGATGATAAATAGTAATTGCACATTTGTCTAATGATAAAGGTTGAATTTTACAACCCATAAATACTGGTGAATTTAGTGGAATTAATTGTGCATGTTTAATTGCTCTTTTTTCTGCACTAGTAAATAAATCTGTTGCTTTTTCTTTTAATTTATTAATTTTTTCAAATGCTTGTTTTTCTAATTTTTCAAATTTTTCTTGTAATTTATATATACTTTCTCGTAATTTTTCAAAATATGGTGTATCTTTTCAAAATTTATTTAAACCTTTTTTTAAATAAAATCTAATATCAAAATACTTAAAAATTTTATTTGCATTTAAAACAATTTTATGAATTGAACTATTTTTAAAATTAAATTTAATAGCATTAGCACGAATTTTTTGTAAATCTAAAATTAAAGTTTTTCCATATCTATTCTCTGTATGTATTGTATGAACTAAATTTAATCAATCATGTTGGTTCATTTTTAATACTTCTTTTAATTCAGTATTATATTTTTTTAAAAAGTTATTTGCTTTTTCAATATCTTTAATTTTAAACTTTGGAGTTAATTGTGGACTTAATTTTATTAATGTATTTTGTAATGATAAATATTCTTTTATTTGTTGTGATTTTAAAGATTTAAAATTATTTTTAAATTGTTTTTCAGCAACATAACCTAAATTTTGTGTTATTGTTTCACGATTAGGTGCCAAACTATAATTAAATAAATAACGTTTATTACCAATGATTTTATCTGTTAAAATTTCTTTTCCACTTACTTGACTAATAATTTCTTGTAAATTTTTTGCTTCTTTAACACCAATTTGTTCTAATGTTTTAGTTTTTTGTGCTAATTTAATAAATTTAGTTGTACGATAACCACGACTAATTTTATTCAGTCCAGCAAATGCAGGTAATATATTAAAAAAAGTATTTAATGGTGTTACATTTCCTTTTAAATAATCATAAACTTGATTAATAGTAAAATCAGTTGTAGCATAAATACCAAAATTAATAGTACTTGCAATAAAATCACTTGCACCTAATCCAAGTGCTATACTTTCACTTAAACCACCAGTAAAAGGAGCAAGTGCTACTGCTATTACTTGTACACCAATCATTTCTAAAATTTCTCATCAAAAACTTTTATTTTCTTGTTGGTTACTTGTTCTAGTATGTTTTGGTTTATTTATGTTTAAAAGTATTGCTGTACTAGTTGTACCAATTGGCATGATATTAATTTCCTTTATTTAAGAGTTATTTTAATTGGATTTGTTGTTCCTTTATAATTTAAGTCATTAATATTTGCAGTAATAGTTATATATAAGTCACCTGCTTTTTGTTTTTGATTACTTACATTAGTTTTTCCTTGTGCATCACTAAAATATTTAATAGTTGGATTTGTTAAATTTGGATTTAATGATTTAAGTTCATTAGTACTTTTTATTTCTGTATTTAATTCATTGTTATTGTTATTACCATTTGCAGTAATATCAGTTGTTAAATTTGTAATCTTAGTTTTTAAATCATTTTTATCATTATTAACAATTGCACATAACATTCAGCGTGAAGTTGTTTCTTCATCTGTTATATAGGGTATTGATTCACCAGTTACTTCTCCACCAACTAAATATCTTCTTCCAACTTTACCATCAGCAATATCTTGAACATATACAACTGTATTTTGTAACATATATCTTTTCATTGCTCTTGGTGTTGCTAAAACAAAAGACATAATTTTAGTTTCATTATTATCAGTAAATGTCATATAATCATCCATTACAATTTGACATAGTACACCTTTAATATATAAATCATTTCCATTTAATCTTAATTGTTGAGCAATCTGATTATCAGTAATTAATCCTTTATTATTAGCTAAATAAACAATACTATCATAAAGATTATTAGTAATAAAAAAACGACAATTATTACTATTTCTTAGTTGAAATAAAGTATTTCAAGCATCTAACATTGATTTTAAATATCCTACTGGTGATTTATCAGTAATGTCTATTTTAGTTGCATATTTTGCAATTACATTTGTATCATTATTTGCTAAATAATCTGCTAAGTCATTAGCAACTTCATATTGCATTGTATTTAATAAATTTTGTCCATTTTCAGCATTTAAATCAACATTAGCAATTATTTCACCCGCAACTGCTTCTTCTTTAATTTCTTTTAAAATTTTAATAGTTTCAGCATAACTAACATCTAATCCTTTGCTTTTATCATTTCATTTTAATACTTTAATTTCTGAATTTTTTGGTTTTTTAACTATAAATTCAATTTTTGTTGAATTAACCATTTCGATAGGAAAAAAACTTGCTCATGGTGAATTTGATTGTTTATAAAATTCTATAAACTCTGGTGCTTCTACTAATTTTTCGGTATTATCTAAATTTTTATTGAATTGTATTGCCATTTTTTGATTTCCTTTCTGTTATAAATTATTATTTTTTTTATAATCCAATAATGTACTTTTTATTGAACTTGGTTGATTTGTTATTATTGTTTGTGGTTTGCCACCTGTATTAATTGTTTCTTTAAATACTGGTTGTTCTTTAATGATTTTTTTAATAGTTTCTTCAATTTTTGAATTTTCTAAATTATTAGTTTTAAATTTTAAAAAATCATAAAATTCACTTTTAACTTGATATTTTTTAAATATATTAATTATTTCTTTTTCTTTAATTTCTTGATTAAGTTTATTTAACTTATTTTCTGCTTCATTAACTTTATTTTCTATTTCTTGTTGAGCATTATTTTCAGTTAAAGGTTCAGTTGTTTGTTGAACATTATTTTCATTTTCTAACATTTAACATTCTCCTAATCTTATCCCAATAATCAATCTTTAACTAATTGTGGCATTTCACTTATTAGTTTTTTATAATCATTAACAGCATTTTCTAATGTATTGATATCAGAAAATTTAAAACAATTATCAATATGTAAATCAAAATCTCTATCAATACTGATATCTTGTTTTCTATATTTTTCATTAAATTCAATTTTTGTCATATTATTTTTCTCCTTTATTATTTATTTTCTTTATTAATCTTTTCATTTAATTTTGCTAATTTTTTTTGATGTTTGATAATTTTGTTATTTGCTCTAACATGTTTTGGAGTTGTAATAAATCGTTTTAATAAAACAATAATTTCTCTGCAAATTAATATACCAGTGCTTATTCCAATTGTTTCAAGTGCTTTTAAAAATTCTTTCATTTTTATATTTTCCTTTCAATTTTTTATTTTTTTATTTTTGATTATTCATCAAATTCACCTTTATTAATTTTTTCAATCATATATTTTGTGTCTATTAAAATATTTTTAGCTATACCTTCATTCAGTCGTATTTCTTGTAAATCTTTTTCATGTTGTTTTAATTTATCATTGTAATATTCAAGTAATTTTTCTTTATTCATTATTTTTCACCTCCTTTATAAACTCATGTGATTATAATCTCAATTTAATGAAGCATTATCATTATTTAATAGTGCTTCGCTTATATTACCACTACCATATTGACTTGATGTTTCACTATTAATAGTAAATCTATTATCATTTATTAATCTTGCAGTTTCATTTGTAAATGAAGTTTCTTGCATTTCTCTATTATGATTTGTTTCTATTGGAAGTAAATTATGGATAATTTCACTTACACCAGCAATTATGGTAGGTACTGCATAAGAATTATTAAAATCATTATTAATACCCATAGCAACATCACTTGATATTAAACATCCACCAGTTGCCATATTACAAATTTTTCTTATTGCTTCAAATTTATTAGGTATTAATTCTAGAATTCCACTAATAAGATTTGATATACCATAAGCATTTAAACTAATATATGTATCTCAATCCATTAATGACTGATTTTCTTGTTTATTTAATAGTAATCATGGAGGACCTTCTGTTGTAGTTGTAGTAGTTATTGGAGTTGGTGTTGTTGGAATAATAGGATTAATATTATTTTCTGTTCATTTACTATAATTTGCTAAACCAATTGTTCCTAAACCTAAAATAATTTTTTTAGAACTATTAATTAATTTAGTTTTTGTATTTGGTCTTTGATTTAAATTTCATATATCTAAACCTAATTTTTTACCAAATAATAAACTATTAATTGAACCTAATATTGGATTTGCAATTACTTGACCATAATAAGCACTTGTACCAATCATTGCACAAATAGGACTTATACCAGTTCTAATTAATTTAGTTAAAGTATAATTATTTGTTTCCATTTTTTTCTCCTTGTATTTCTAATTGTAATAATTTTTCTAAAACATAATTATTTTTATCAAATTCTCTAATAAGTCATTTTTTTGTTTCTTTTCTATTATTAGTACAAAGAATTAATCTTTCTATCATATTAATTAATTCTTTTTTATCTGCTCTATCAAAAATTACTTTTAAAATTTCATCTAACATAATTTATTCTCCTTTATTTGTTTTTATCAGTTCTCTTATAACATCTAATAAGGAATCTACTACATAAGAATTTAATTCAAATTCATAATTTCTAATTTTAATTTTTTCCTTTTGCATTTGTTTATTCTCCTTTAATTTCTAATTTTTTAACTGTTACTTTAATTCAACCTTGATAAACATCATTATCACCAACTATTAATGCAACATTACTTTCGGGGTCAGAAACAATTATGTGTTTTGATTTAACATTTGGATATTGTCTTAAAATAATTGCTCTAATATCATTACTTGTATGAATTGCTTTTGGAAATGGTGATAATATTTCAATTTCATCTTTATTTTCAAACAAAGTAGGTAATATTATCATTAATGAAGTTCTCCATTTTCTATAAACTCAATTAATTTATAATAAGCAGTAAGTTTACCTGCTTCTTTTAATGAATCACATAAACAAATACTAATTTGCTTATTCAATCAGATAATTAATTTTTCATTATATTTATTAATTACTTTTTGTTTAAACTCTTCTCTTAATTTTTCTATATTATATAAATGTTCTTCAGTTATTTCTTTATTACGTTTTTTATTATATTCATTAATAATTTCTTGGTCTTTATTCACTATCTATTTCTCCTTATTTTTATTTAAATTATTAACTATTATTTCTAAACATGTCATACATCAATTTTTACTTAATCAGATTCTTTTATTACATTTTTTACATTTATTCATTATTAAATTCACCATTAATTATTTTTTACAATAAAATATCAAGTATCAAATCTATTTCTGTACCGTTATAGAATTTTTGTTGTTTTTTAATATAATTAATTAATTTTTCTTTATTCATTATTTAGTTCTTTCATTAAATTTTTATGTTTTTCAATGATTTCATTATGTTTTTTTAGTTCTTCTTTATAACTATCACTTTCAATAATTTTTAAAGTTTCTTTTATTTTTTTCATGTATCATTCATCAAAATTCATTATTTATTCCTTTCATTTTTTAAATCATTTAACATTAATTGAACAAAATGCACGATTTTTAGGAATATTTAAAGTATTAAAGATTTGACCAGTTACTATAATTTCATCATTTTTGTTTAATAAAATACATCGTTTATAAAATTTTGGGTTATTAAAAATTAAAGTAACATAGTTTAATCCATTTCATTGACCACGAACAGTATAATATAATTGTTTATTACCTTTTTCATGATATTTTACTTCAATAGTATTACTAAGTTTTACTGTTAATTTAACGTAATTTTCTTTATTTTTCATTTTTATAATTCCTTAAATAATATTGAATATGTTTATAAGCATCTTGTTCATGTTTTGTAAATTTTATATTTCCTTTATAATCTTCTATTTTATTTTTGTTTTTTGGTTCATTTTCATGATAATCTCAGTTCATAACATCTTGTACTAATATCATTAAAGCACCAATAACTTTTGGTGTTGCTAATGGATTAGTTAATAACTGTTTTGAACTTAAAAAGAAATTTTCTACAATAACTAATATTTTTTTATTTTTAAATTGTTTTTTAATTAATTTAAAATATTCTTTATATATATTTTTACTTTCTAAAACTGTTTTTGCTTTAAATGTTTCATTAAAAATAATATTATTAGTTTCATTTGAGTATATAACAATTCCATTATTACCAATACCAGCAGGGTCAATACCAATGATTAATTCGTATTGCATTTATTAATCATCTCTACATCAATCACAAACATATCCATATGATTTTGTATAATCTAAATGTTTTTCAATATCATAATTATCTTCATATTTTTTAGTATTATGTTGTTCTGCTTCTAATTCTGTTTTAAAGTGATAAAGCATATTGATTTTGTTATCTTCATATAATTCATTACATTCAACACATCTTTTTCTTCTTTTTTTAGTTTTATTCATAATCAAAATATCCTTTTCAATTATTTTTGCTGTTTGTTTAAGGTATTTAGGTAGTTTGTGATAACAACTGTCACATATTAAATAAGGTATTGGTCAATTTTTATATTTAATAGTTTTAGTAGAATTATTAATACAATCTTTTCAAACTTTATTTTTACAAATTCTTAATTCACATTTTTTATTTTCATTAATATTCATAATTTTATTTATTTCTTTAATTTTTACTTACAGTAATTAATAAAATTATTAATCCAATTAAAGTTGAAATTAAAGTAATAATTATTTTTATTTTTAATCACTTTTTTTGATGTTCTTTTGCTATTTTGATTTTTTGTTCTATTAATTCTTTCTTTTCTTTTTCTTCCATTTTTACTTTCTTTTCTAATATATTCTGTTGCTTGTAGCATAAAGAATATATATTTTTATTTTTATATTATTAATACTATTAGTTTTATTCATTCCAGAAATTCTGGGCTCAAAAATAAATTGTGAAATTTTAAAAAGAAATCGAGGCATTCGATTCAATATTTATTTAATTTGTGTTAAACAAATTAATATTTTAATTGAACCGGCACCGCTCAATTTTTTTTACAAGTTTGAAATTTATTTTTTCGCCCAAAAAAATTTTCAAAAAAAATAAAACCAACGCTTGCTCACTGGGGGGTGGCAAGGTTGGTTAAATAAAGAATAGAATTAATATAGTAGGTTCCCTAGTAGGTCTATATATACTAGTTTCCAATTCGCTCCCACCCCAAGAATTACCATTACTGGTTAGTATATTTTATTAGGTATCACTCCACTTTTTATTTATCCATGCAAGTCCACATGTTTTGGCCACTATTTTTAACAACTGTGTTGTAGTTCACTGTTTTAATTCCCTAACACGTGTTGATAATAGTGTTAAAGAGGGTTATTAATTATTAACTTTCTCCTACTTGGTCACTGCGTGTAGTAGATATTTAAAGGGTGTTAATAATAAAAATTTTAAAATTTTACAATTACAAAAAAAGACAAGATTATTTCTTGTCTTTTTCCTTTGAGAATAATTTTTATTTTATCTTATAAAATCTATATTTTTTAAAATACGTCGAATATAAATTTAAGGGTAAAAGAGAATTTAATTTGTCTATCATCATTTTGAAATGGTAATATTCAAAAGAATTTATTTATCTAGTAATTTATCTTCCTACGTTTTTGGGAACCTCCCATTATTTATATTGTCTTTCAGCAACAAAACCTAAATTTTGTATTATTGTTTCGCGATTTGGAGCATGGTTATAATTAAATAAATAACGTTTATTTCCAATAATTTTATCTGTTAAAAATTGTTTTTCACTTACTTGACTAATGATTTCTTGTAAATTTTTTGCTTTTTTAATACCAATTTGTTCTAATGTTTTAGTTTTTTCTGCTAAACTAATAAATTTAGTTGTACGATAACCACGACTAATTCTATTAAGTCCAGCAAATGCAGGTAATATATTAAAAAAAGTATTTAATGGTGTAACATTTCCTTTTAAATAATCATAAACTTGATTAATAGTAAAATCAGTTAAAAACTCTACACCAACAGCACTAATACTAGCAAGTAAATCACTTGCACCTAAACCAAGTGCTAAACTTTCACTTAATCCACCAGTAAAAGGAGCAAGTGCTACTGCTATTACTTGTACACCAATCATTTCTAAAATTTCTCATCATCAACTTTTATGTTCTTGTTGTTGACTTGTTCTAGTATGTTTTGGTTTATTTATGTTTAAAAGTATTGCTGTACTAGTTGTACCAATTGGCATAATAATTATCCTTATTTAAGAGTTATTTTTATAGGATTTGTTGAACCTTGATAATTTTTATCAGTGTCATTAGTAGTGATTACTACATATAAATCTCCTGCTTTTTGGTTTTGATTACTTACATCAACTTGACCTTGGGCATCACTAAAATAATTAATAATTGGAGTTGTTAAATTTGGATTTAAATTATTTAGTTCAGTTGTATTTTTAATTGTTGTATCTAATAATTTATTCTTTTTAGTAGTATCAGCAGTAATATTAGTTGTTAATGTTGTAATTTCTTCACTTAAATATTTTTTATTAACAATACCACATAACATTCATCTTGATTCTGTTTCTGAGTTTGACATATAAGGAATAGATTCTCCTGTTACTTGTCCACCAACTAAATATCTTTTTGGAACTTTACCATCTTTAATATCTTCAACATATATACTAGTTTGTTGTAACATATATCTTTTCATTGCTTTTGGTGTTGCTAAAACAAAATTCATAATTTGATTTTTATTTTCAGTATTTTTAAATGTCATATAATCATCCATAACAATTTGACATAATACACCTTTAATATATAAATTTGTTCCATTTAATCTTAATTGTTGTGCTAGTTGATTATCAGTAATTAAACCTTTATTATCTGCTAAATAAACTAAAGTATCATAAAGACTATTTGTTATAAAAAATTTACAATTATTACTATTTCTTAATTGAAATAAAGTATTTCATGCTGATAACATTGATTTTAAATATCCTACTGGTGTTGTATCAGTAATGATTACTTTTTTGGCAGATTTAGCAATTGTATTTGTATCATTATTTGCTAAATAATCTGCTAAATCATTAGCAACTTCATATTGCATACTTTCTAGTAAATTTTGCCCATTATCTGCAAATAAATCAACTTCACCAATCATTTCTCCTGTACTAGCTTCTTTTGTAATTTCTTTAATAATTTTATCAGTATCAACATAACCAACTTCTAATCCTTTACTTTTATCATTTCAATGAAGTATTTTGAATGTTGGGTCTTTTGGTTTTTTAACTATAAATTCAATTTTTGTAGAATTAACCATTTCAATTGGAAAAAAACTTGCTCATGGACTATTTGATTGTTTATAAAATTCTATAAATTCAGGTGTTTCTACTAATTTTGTAGTATTATCTAAATTTTGTTTAAATGGCACTGGATTTGGCATTTTAAATTTTCCTTTCTTTTATAAATTATTTTTCTTTTTATAATCTAATAAACTACTTTTTATTGAAGTTTCTTGATTTGTTAATATTGTTTCTTGTTTACCACCTGTATTAATTGGTTCTTTAAATAGTGGTTGTTCTTTAATCATTTTTTTAATAGTTTCTTCAATTTTTGAATTTTCTATATTACTTGTTTTAAATTTTAAAAATTCATAAAATTCTTTTTTAACTTGATATTTTTTAAATATATTAATTATTTCTTTTTCTTTAATTTCTTGATTAAGTTTATTTAACTTATTTTCTAATTCAACAATCTTAATTTCTTGCTCTTGTTGTAAATTATTATTTTCAGTTAAAGGTTCAGTATTTTGTTCAACATTAGTTTCATTTTCTAACATTTAAATCACACCTTTATTATTTATTTTCTTTTCCATTAATTTTTTCATTAAGTTTTGCTAATTTTTTTTGATGTTTCATCACTTTATTATTTCTTCTAATATGTTTTGGAGTTGTAATAAATCTTTTAAATCAAACAATTAATTCTCTACAAATTAATGTTCCTACACTTGTTCCAATAATAATTAATTCATGTAAAAATTCTTTCATTTTCAATTATTTCCTTTCAATTATTTATTTTTAATTATTCGTCAAATTGACCATTATTAATTCTTTCAATCATTGATTTTGAATTACTTATAATAGTTACCAATAAAGATATTTCTTTATTTAATTGTTCCATTCTTTCTTTATATGTCTGAATTTCATTGTTATAATATTCAATCAATTTTTCTTTATTCATTAGTTATCATCTCCTTTATAAACTATCATATGTAGTTGATCTTTCATATAAAACATCACTACTTCCACTATTATTACTAATAGCATCACTATTAATTAATCTTCTTGTTTCATTTGTAAATGATGTTTCTTGCATTTCTTGATTATGATTTGTAGTTTCCATAGGTAATAAATTATGTATAATTTCACTTGCACCAGCAACTATTGTTGGTACTGCATAAGCATTATTAAAATCATTATTTATACCCATAGCTACACCACTTGAAATTAGACATCCACTAGTTGCCATATTACATATTTTTCTTATTACTTCAAATCTATTAGGTATTAATTCACTTAACCCACCAATTAGATTTGATATACCATAAGTACTTAAACTAATATATGTATCTCAATCCATTTGTTGTTTATTATCATTAGTTAATAATAATGGTCATGGTGGTGTTTCTGTGGTAGTAGTTGTTAATCAAGGTGGTGGTTCAGGATTAGGATTGATTTTTGTAAATTTTGCATAATTAATTAAACCAATAGTTCCTAAACCTAATAATATTTTTTTACTTGAATTTAATATTTTCTTTTTAGTACTTGGCATTTGATTTAAGTTTCATATATCAATTCCTAACTTTTTACTAAATAATAAAGCATTAATACTTCCTAATACTGGATTACCAATAATTTGACCATAATAAGCACTTGTACCAATCATTGCTGATAATGGACTTATTCCAATTCTTATTATTTTTAATAAAGTATAGTTATTTGATTGTACATTCGTGTCATTTGGCATTTTCATTTACTCCTTCATTTTTTGGTTTAATAAACACTTCAACTCAACCTGTATAGTGAACGTTATCACCAACTAAAATAGCAGTATTTGCATGTAGTTGAGAAACAACTAAATATTCAGCAATAACATTAGGATATTTTCATAAAATAATTGCTTTTATATCATTACTATCTGTTAAATCTTTGGGATTTGGTGAAAATATTTCTATTTTATCTTGACCAAATAAATCTGTTAATTTAGTCATTATCAAATTCACCTTTTTCTATTTTTTCAATTAATAAATTTAAAATATTTTTGTCCAAATCAGAGTTTGTATAATTAATTTTTTTAGTTCATTTAATTATATCTTTCATATATTTAAGTAATTTTTCTTTATTCATTATTTATTCTCCTTATTTAAATAATATCAACCAATTAATAAACTATCTGCTTCATCATGATTTGATATTTTTATATTTCAATTATTTTCTTTAATAATTTCTTCAGCAACATATATACTTAGTTCTTTATCTCAAGGTCTTAATCAAAAAATAGGTGGGTCATAACGTTCATATCATTTCTTTCATTCACTTGGACTTATTAACATATCT
Organism: Spiroplasma endosymbiont of Tiphia femorata; assembly: GCF_964020225.1. Lineage (NCBI taxonomy): Bacteria > Bacillati > Mycoplasmatota > Mollicutes > Entomoplasmatales > Spiroplasmataceae > Spiroplasma > Spiroplasma endosymbiont of Tiphia femorata. The sequence continues at coordinate 275,912 of NZ_OZ026544.1, forward strand.
TTTGTTAATAATTTATTAAATTGTCCTACAATAAAACCACGTAAATGTTCTTGAGTTTCATAACCAATACCATTTTTTGAATTAAAAGTACCACGTTCAATAATTAAATCCAATTCATTATCATTAACTTTTATATCTCAATAAAATTTTCTTTGTCCATCATATTCTTTTAAATTATAACTTTTAACAAATATTGGTTTTCAATTTCAAAAATCATATTTATCATGTAAATAAACTTTTTTTCATAAAGTAAATCCAGTATTTTTAATACTTGGGTCAATTGAAAGTAAATAATTAGTCATTATCAAATCACCGGTCTTTAATTCTGGTTTTAATTGGTTTATAAACTTCTTCATAATATCCGTTTAAGCGATATGTGTTTTTAAGATATTGCATAAATCTTTCTTTATTAATACAATTTTTATGTCTTGATTTATTAATTTCATCAACTTTATTTCTATGTTCTTTATCACCTTGATAACAATGTTCACATACATTTTCTCAGCAGTTTTTTTCACAAGTAAATAAATCATGTTTTTTATCACATACACAACAATCTTCACAACATACTTCTTTATTCATTATTTATTCTCCTTTCTATTATTTCTTTCTTGCTTTATTAATAAATTTATTCAAATAATTTGATTATCACCATCACCTAATTTTTTTAAAAGATATTCATATCTTTTCTTAAAATCTTCACTATCAATATCTCTATCTTGGTAAATTATTTTTTTCAATTTTTTTATTTTATACAAGGTTTTTGGAGAATATATTTCTCCATGCATGCAAAGAAAACATTTCATTATTTATTCTCCTTATTTTCAATTTGATTAGCAATTTCACTTAATATTTTTAATACTTTATATTCATTTTTTAATTCTTTAATAATAAATATTAAAAATATTATTAGTGTTATACTTGTTATTAATATTGGTGCTATTAATAAAATTTCTCATCATATCATTTTTTACTCTTTTCATTTTTTAAATCATTTAACATTAATTGAACAAAATACACGATTTTTAGGAATGTTTAAAGTATTAAAAATTTGACCAGTTACAATAATTTCATCGTTTTTGTTTAATAAAATACATCGGTTATAAAATTTTGGATTATTAAAAATTAAAGTAACATAGTTTAAACCATTTCATTGACCACGAACACTATAATATAATTCTTTATTACTTTTTTCGTAATATTTTGCTTCAATAGTGTTACTTAGTTTTACTGTTAATTTGACATAATTGGCTTTATCTTTCATTTTTATAATTCCTTAAATAGTATTGAATGTGTTTATATGCATCTTGTTCATGTTTTGTTAATTTTATATTTCCTTTATAATTTGTTATTTTATTTTTATTTTTTGGTTGGTTTTCTAGATAATCTCAGTTGAAAACATCTTGTACTAATACCATTAATGAACCAATAATTTTAGGAGTTGCTAATGGATTAGTTAATAATTGTTTTGAACTTAAAAAGAAATTTTCTACAATAACTAATATTTTGTTTTCAAAAAATTGTTCTTTGATTATTGATAATATTCTTTTATAACGATTTTTACTTTCAAAAACATGTGTTGTGTTGAATGTTTCTGTATAAATAATCCTATTTGTTTCATTTGAATATATAACAATTCCATTATTACCAATACCAGCGGGGTCAATCCCAATAATTAAGTCATATTGCATTATTAATCAAATTCACCATTTTTAATTTTTTGATTTAATTGAGATATAAGATTTAATCTTCCATTAAAACAACTTTTTCAAAGTTTAGTTACTTTTTCATCGTCTCTCATTTCTTTATTTCATTCTCATTCATCTTTAAGATATTCAAGTATTTTTTCTTTATTCATATTTATACCTCCTACTTAACCTAATATTTAAAATACAGTCATAACAAATTGCTTTACTATTTTTATCTCTTAAAAAATATTTTCTTGTTTTTATATCATTAGTATTAAAGAATAAATAATCTAATTTATTTTGTTTACATGTTCAACAAAAATACTTTTTCATTATGAGTTGAAATTTCCTTATAAGAAGTAACTATATAATTAATTGGTAAATCATCATGTTTATATGGATTATTTATTTTAAAACCTTTTCTGTTTTCTTCTCACGTAATGTTATATTTAAAACAAGGATTAGTAATTTTAGTTTTGTTATCTGTTATTTCACCCATAAATCAACTATTATGCTGTTCATAAAATGTTAATTGTTCAAGTTTTATATCATTAAGATAATATTCTTTTGGAGCAGTTGGTTTATTAACAGTTATTTTTTGGTCTTTAATATATGGTTCTAATAACTTTATTAATTCATTACCACTTAATTCTTTTTTAATATTTTCTAAATTAAAAACTCAATATGTGTAACTGTTATCAACAATAAAAGAATTATTTTTAATCATTCATTTTGGAAGAGATAATTTATATTCAACATAATCAATAAGAATAGATTGTGGTTTATCTTTAACAATTTGTTCTTTTTTAAATTCTATTTGCATAATAATCCTTTCCTAATATGTTCTGTTGCTTCTAGCATAAAGAACATATATTTTTATTCTTAGATTATTAATAATACTACTATTTGTTTTATTCAGTCCAGCAATTCTGGGCTCAAAAATAAATTGTGAAATTTTAAAAAACATTGAGGCATTCGATTCAATATTTATTTAATTTGCGTTTAGCAAATTAATATTTTAATTGAACCGGTCCCGCTCAATTTTTTTTACAAGTTTGAAATTTATTTTCTCGCCCAAAAATTTTTCAAAAAAAAATAAAAAATAAAACCAACACTTGCTCACTTGGTAGTGGCAAGGTTGGTTAAATAAAGAATAATAGTTGGTCCCCACTCCGGGTCTATATATACTAGTTTCCAATTCGCTCCCACCCCAAGAATTACCATTTCTGGTTAGTATATTTTATTAGGTATCACTCCACTTTTTATTTATCCATGCAAGTCCACATGCTAGCTACTATTTTTAACAACTGTGTTGTAGTTCACTTTTTTAGTTCCCTAACACGTGTTGATAATAGTGTTAAAGAAGATTATTAATTATTAACTTTCTCCTACTTGGTCACTGCGTGTAGTAGATATTTAAAGGGTGCTAATAATAAAAAATTTTAAAATTTTACAATTACAAAAAAAGACAAGATTATTTCTTGTCTTTTTCCTTGTTGATAATTTTAATTTAACTTATAAAATGTATATTTTATTTTTTTTAAATACGTCGAATATAAAATATAAATTTAATGTTTTAAGAAAAGAGAGTAATTTTGTCTAATTTTAATGATTTTTAAAATAATTCATCTGGAAATAAGTTAATTATCTAGTAATTCATCTTCTTACTTTTTTGGGAACCTCCCATTATTTTGTACTATGACAAGCTAAATCAATTATGTTAAGATATTTTCAGTTTAAGTTTATTGTTAGAAGGAGAAGTCATGAATGATAATGAAAAAATAAAAGGTAATTTTTATGTTCTAGGAGATAGTTTATCAGACACAGGAGCATTAGTAAGTGGTTTTACAGCTCTTTTTAAGCATTTAAAAATACCTAAAATAGTTAAAATGTTACCACCATTTTATAAAAATTCTTTTTCTAATGGTCCTGTGGCAGCACAAATTATTGCCGATTATTTGCATATAAATTTAACTTCTGCTTGAAGATTTGACCTTTTTTTATTTGCTGATGAGCAAATTGGTAATAATTATGCAGTTAGTGGAGCTTTAGCTAGTAGAAAAAAAGAATTAACAGTAGAAAGTTTTGTTATTAATCATTTTGATATTATTCATCAAGTAGATGCTTTAATTAGTCAGCATCATATTAATAGCAATGATATAATTTTAGTAGAGTTTGGTGGTAATGATATTTTATATGCTTTTAAACAATCATTATTAAACGACCAAGAAGAAATTATTAATAAAGCAGTTGAGTTAATAAAAAATGCTTTAACTAAATTGATAAATAAGGGTGCTCAACGTATTTTATTATGTAATGTTCCTAATATGAGTATTATCCCTTTATTTAAAAATAAAGAAAAAGATAAGGAACGTATTTTAAATTTAACTACTAATTTTAATAAAATGTTAGATAGTGTTATTGAAGAATTAAATAAAAATAAAAAAAATATTATTAAATATGATATGTTTGCAGCGATAACAAATGCTATTAATAAGTTTAAAAGTTTGAATATTAATAACAATATTATTGATGCAGCAGTTACTACTGATTTTAGTGAAATAATTAATAATGGTATTATTGTTCCTCATTTCAATGAAGGTGTTAATGAAGAAAATATTAATAATTATTTCTTTTTTGATAGCATTCACCCTAATAAATGAGCACATAATATTATGGCTCAAGAATTAATTAAATTAATAAATGATAATAAGAATTAATTAGAAATATTTATTTATAAGAGTTATAATTTTGTTATAAAGGAAAAAAATAAATATGAAAAAAGAATGAGTTAAATTAATTAAAGTAGACTTTATGCATGGTGTTGAAGAACCTTGATGTAATAACAAAGGTGTTGCAATATTACCATTTATAATTAAAGATGATGGTAGTCGTTATTTTATGCAAACATGTGAGAGTAATCCTTTATTTAATAAAAATAAGTTGGGTAAATATAGTTCAATTACTGGTGGAGTGGAAAATAATAATCCTTTGGAAACAGTTTATAATGAAATGAGAGAAGAAACTGGTTTTTTTTAACAAAAGATACACCTATTTACTTTTTAGGTACTCATTATGCTTCAAAAATAAGCACTAAAGTATGATATTATTATGCAATTGATTTAACTGCACTTAATTTGGATATTAATGATAAATATTATGGTGTTGGTGATGGAACAATAGGAGAAAATAGTTTATATAGTAAATTTATTCCTGAAACAGAATTACGGTTTTCAAACGATTCTTTTTCTCTGACAATTTATGGTAAGTTATTCAATTCTATAAGTCACAATTGTTTTAAAAACATTAATTTTAAAACATTATTATTAAACAATTATTGCGATTCAAAAGCAGAAATATTTAATTCTGCAACTAATAATAATTTGAAGAGAAATATTTTTATTTCGGGTATAGCTAATAATTATGAAGAATTTGGTACTATAAAGAAAAGTAAAAAATTTGTATTTGATTTATCAAATTTCTTATGTAAAGAAAATAAGAAAATAATAAATGCATTTGGAATCGGCGTTGGTGATGAAATAGTAAGTGGTGCTGTTAAGTATGCTAAAGAAAATAGTATTGTTTTGGATAAAATTCTTGATGTATGACCATTTCCGCAACAACTTAAAAAAGGTTGACCAGAATATCGTAATCAGTTAATAGATAAAGCAGACATTGTACTATTTATTTTTGGTAATAAAATGGATGAAAATAATAATATTGTTTTATCAAAAGGTGTATTAAATGAATTTGAAATTGCTAGAAATAAAAATAAAATAATAATTCCTATAGCTTCAACTGGTTATGCTGCTAAAGAAATATTTATAAAAATAGAAAATGATATAAAAAATTTTAAATATTTAAAAGATTATTTACATGTTCTTAAGAATGAAAAAAATGCTGCAAAGATAGTTAAAACTATTATTCAAATTTTAGATAATATTAACTAGTAATATTTATTTATATTTTATTTCTTGATGGTAATTGTGGAGGCGTACCACTTCCAATTGGACTTAGTTGTCCTAAATAATTAATAAAATGATAATCTCATTTTTCAGAAACTAAATCACCAGTATTTTTTTCATTTTTATTTTTATCAATAGTTTCATAAATATGATTTAAATTTTGATTGATAGATGATGAGATAATATTTTTTAATACTAATTCAAAAGGAATATAGTTGCTATTCATAAAAAGTTAACACCAATTTCTAATATTTTAATTTTTAACAATTTTTAAAAAATTATATCATAATAATTTTATTTGATAATGAAATGTTTAATAATTTTTTATTATATTATTCAATAGTTTTTTTAATGTTTTTAGAAACTTATGTATATTTTTTGTTAATAATAAACTTTCTGTTGATATATTATATATAATTATATTATGTTTAAAATTAATCAAAAATTTTAATTATAAAAGGTAGGAAATTAAGTATGGAAAACCTTAGTGTTGGCGAAATAATAACAAAATTTAATTTAACAATTTTATATATTAATCCCAAAATTCCAATTGAAAAAAGAATTATTACTAATATTGGTACTAATCGTGGTGGTTTAGAGTTAACAGGATTTAAAACTAAACAAATCTCACGTAGTCGTCGTATAATTTTATTAAGCAGTAAAGAAAGCGAATATATTTCTTCTTTACCAAAAACAGAATTTAAGAACCATTTTAGTAATATTTTAGAAGATCATATTCCTGCTATTTTTGTAACACCTAATTTTAAATTTAAAAAAGAATTATGTGACTGTGCTAAAGCGATTAATTCAACAGTTCCAATTATTGAAGTATTATTTTTTACTTCTGAATTTGCAGCAACAGTTTCTACGTATATTGTTGAACGTTTATCTGAATCTAAACGTTTACATGGTACTCTAGTAAATATTTTTGGTTATGGTGTCCTAATTACAGGTGAAAGTGGTATTGGTAAATCAGAAACAACATTAGATTTATTACGTAATGGGCACTTATTTGTTGGCGATGATAGTATTGATATTTTAAAAGTCAACAATAAAATTGTAGGAAAAGTTAATCCGATTATTAAAAATTTAATTGAAATTAGAGGAATAGGTATCCTAGATATTACCAAAATGTATGGATATCATGGTATAATGCATGAGAGTCAAGTAAATTTAATTATTAATTTAATTAGAATTGAAAATGATGGTTGAACTAAAGTTGATCGACTTGGTGATCATAATAACTTTGATGTTTTTTTTGAAATTAAAGTGCCTAAAATAATTATTCCTGTTAGTCCAGGAAGAAATTTAGCTGATTTAATTGAAGCAGCAGTTATTAGTTTAAAGTTAAAAGATGAAGGTCAAGACGCTACTGCTAGTTTTCAAAAACAAATAATTAGAAATTTAACAAAAAAGAAATAATTTAATTATTAAATTATCAAAAAGGAAAAAATATGATTAATGATGATGGATACAATAGTTTAATTACCGATATTCCGGGAACGGGAATTCATATTTATTCAGTATTAATGGCAATAGGTTTTTTAACTGCTGTCATTGCTTCATGAATAAAATTATATCGTCGTAATATTCCAACTAAAACTTTAGAATGAGGAACATTAGTTATTGCATTAGCAGGATTAATAGGAGCAAGAGCATGATATGTTCTTAATAATACTAGCACAATTGAAAATGCACTTGATGTAGTTGCCGTTTGAAGAGGTGGTATGGCAATTGAAGGAGGCGTTACAGTTGGAATGATAGTAGGGTTCTTTATTTTTTATCGTACTTCAAAACAGTTACAAATTTCAATGTGAGTTTTTATTGATTGTATTGTTCCAAATATTTTATTAGGTCAAGCGATTGGTAGATGAGGTAATTTTTTTAATCAAGAATTACTAGGAACTGATGTTGGTCATCCTTTCAGTTGATTACCAACATGAATAAATAATCATTTACATTATGGTTTTAATAGCGATAATCGAGATCCTGTTGCTGTTTATCGTCAACCTTTATTTTTATATGAGTCATTATCTTCATTATCTTCATTATTTGGTTGATTCTTTTTAACGTTTTTTGTACCAAAAACAGGACAAATATTTAGTAAAAAACCATGAAAATTAGATTCTTCGCAATTTATTTCGCCTTTAAAGACTAATCCAATTGTTGGAAAAGATTTTTTAAAACCTTGAACGGTTATTAAAAAAATTCATGGATATCGTAAATTTAAATATGAAAGTTGAAAACAAGCATATTTTGATTTTACACCCAATAAGAATAGTGTTAAAAGTGTTGAAAAAATACCTTGAAAAGATGTTAAAACACATTCAAAAGTTAAATCAAAGATAAAAAAATGATATTTAAAGATTAAATATAATATGCAACCACATTCTAAATCTTTAAATACTATGTATAATCCTAATAATTATCGAGTAACGTATGCAGGAGTATCAGGTAGTTTATACTTTGTCTTTTATGGTATTATTAGAATGATTTTAGAACCACTTCGTGATAATAGAGACATTATGAAAATAGCCAATGTTTCAACTTCAATGATAGTTTCTGGAATGTGAATTATTTTAGGTGTTATTTTAGTAATATTTGCACAAATTATTGCACCATCAAGATTTCGTAAAGGAGAATGATTATATGAAAAATCATACTAATAAAGAAAATAAATATGATTATGATTTAGTAGTTATTGGTGGTGGTCCAGCAGGAATGACAGCTGCTATTTATGCACAAAGAGCAAATCTTAAAACTGTGATTATTGAAAAATATATTGTTGGTGGAAAAATGATTAAAACTTCTGAAATTGAAAATTATCCAGGTTATGATTATATTTTAGGGCCTGAATTATCAGAAAAAATGCAAAAGCAAGTTGAGAAACTACAAGTTGAATTTGTTACTGATGAGGTTATTAAAATTACAGATAGTGAAAATCATAAAATTAAAACAGTCCTTTTAAGTAGTGGTGATGTTCTTATTGCTAAAGGAGTAATTATAGCTACTGGTTCATTAGAACGTAAAATTGGTGTTCCTGGTGAAGAAGAATATGCTAATCGTGGTGTTTCTTATTGTGCTGTTTGTGATGGTGCTTTATTTAAGAATAAAATTATTAGTGTAGTTGGCGGTGGTTATGCTGCTTGTGAAGAATCTTTATATTTAACAAGATTTACTAATAAAGTTAATCTTATTCATCGTCGTGATCAATTTCGTGCTGATGATAAAACCGTTAATAAAGTTAAAAATAATGAAAATATTAATTTAATAACTGATCATGTTGTATTAAAAGTATTAGGTACTGAGGATAAGAAAAAAGTAGGTAAATTAGAAATTCAAAATATTAAAACTAAGGAAATTAGTGAAATTACTACTGATGCCTTATTTCCTTATATTGGTTCTGATCCTGTTACAAAATTTGTTAAAGATTTAGATATTTGTGATAGCAATGGTTATATTATAGTTAATGATAAGTGTCAAACTAAAATCCCAGGATTATATGCAGCTGGTGATGTAATTGCTAAAAATTTAAGACAAATAGTAACTGCTGTTAACGATGGAGCGATTGCAGCACAATATTTAATAAATTTTATTGATAATTTTAATGAATAAAGTGTACAATTGAGGTGATAGTAATGATATCATTTACAACAAGTGTAAAAGATGAAATCTGTCAAAAAAGTTTTAAAAATTGTTGTCAGAAATCTTTGCTATCAGCATATTCGCTTATTAATGGTAAGATTACAAATTCAGATAAAATAAATAATGAGATTATTATTCATAGTTTTCATAACAAAACCACTAGGTTAATATATAAATTTTTAAAAAATCAATATAAAGATGTAAAATTGATAGTTATGGTGGATGTTTTAAATAAATTTGAGCGTCCAAAGGTGTATAATATTCGTATTAATAATAAAATTGATTTTATTATTAATGATTTAATGCTTCAAGATAAATATCTTTTTATTGAGAAAGAAGCTATGCACCAGCATATAATAAAAGAGCATTGTATAAGAGCGTATATCGCAGGAATCTTCCTTGTAGTTGGCAGTATCAATTCTCCTTCAACACCTAACTACCATTTGGAATTACAATTTCATAATGATATGTTGGCTAAAAAAATTAAAAATATTTTATTACAAATTTTTAAATTAAACTTTAAAACAATAAAACGTCGTAATAAAACGGTGCTTTATCTAAAAAAATCTAATGTAATTTCTGACTTTTTAAAAATAATTGATTGTCCACAAGCAGTTTTCGCTTTTGAAGATAAACGCATTTCACGAGAATTATTTAATAATATTAATCGTTTTAATAATATTGATATTTCTAATCAACAAAAAATTTTAAATGCTGGAGACCAGCAAGTTATAATGATTTCTGTTTTAAAGGATAAAAAACTTTTCAAAGCGTTGTCATTAAAAGCTCAAATTATTTCAAATTTAAGATTAAAAAATCCTGAAGCATCACTTTCAGAATTGGGTGAACTTTACTATCAAGAAACTGGTTTTGTCATTACTAAGTCTGGGGTTAATCATTTAATTCGCGAAATTAAGAAAAAGTATCAAGAAACATTGTAAGTTAATAATAAAAAGTATAAGAGGAGGCCATACAATGAAAAAGAAAGAAATTTTAAGCAAAGGTCGTCAAGATTTATTGAATGCTTTTGGAAAACGAATGAAAACTTTACGTAATCAAAAAGGTAGAAAATTTTCACAAGAGAAACTTGGAGAAGCAAGCGGCCTACATCGTAATTATATTTCTGATGCTGAAAGAGGAACAAGAAACGTATCTTTAGTTGCAATCTTAAAAATAATTAATGGGTTGGATTCATCTATTAGTGAGTTTTTTGCTGTAGGGTTTGATAATATTGATACTTCAAATTTATATGACACATTTAGTGTTGAATAAAATCAATTTAATACACTTTTAGTAGTACTTTATAAATAAGTACTACTTTTTTATTATTTTATTTTTTATTAAAAATAAATTTGAGAAAAGTATTAGTACTTTTTATAAAATTAATTGATATTCACTAGTAATTTTTTTATCTTAATGAAGATTATGAAAATTATTCACTTTATATTAGGAATAATTAATCATTAAAATGTTATAATTTAATTATTGATTATCATTAAGGAGTTATTATGACAATAGAAAATACAGAAGTTGAAATTGAAAATGTTACTACTAATGTTGATAATGCTAAAAAAGAACCTTATCAGTTAAGTAGTATTATTTCACCTATATTTGGTCTTAATCATCAAAAAATAACTACGATTCCAATTAATATTAAAAAAGCTGATAGCAGTTCTAGCACTATTGAGCAATATGTTGATAAAAAAACTAAAGAAAATATTTTTCGTGAAAAAGAAGTAGCGTATAATAATTCTAGTAATCTTGATAATACTAGAATTGCACAAATTAAAAAAAATAGAGAACAACAACAAATATATGATAGTTTACCATCGCGCTATCTAGAATTTCGCGATAAAATATTTAAAGAAACTACATCTATTAATTACAATAATGCAAGTAATAATAACGATACAGTTATTACAACTATTGATTTGTTAGTTGATGATATTTTAGATGAAAATAAATAGGAGATGCTATGAATAATATAATAAAATCCAATATTATTGACGAATTAAAATGACGTAATATCTTAAAAGATATTAGTAGCATAGATAAAGTAATTAATGCAGGAAAATTAGGAAAAGGAATATATTGTGGTTTTGATCCAAGTAATGATTCATTACATTTGGGTAATTTACTACAAATTATTTTATTGCATCGTTTTGCTATATTTGGTTTTCAACCAATTGCTGTTATTGGTGGTACAACGGCAATGATTGGTGATCCAAGTGGTAAAAATAAAGAACGTAATTTATTAGATGAAAATGTGTTACAAACTAATGTTAGAAAAATAAAAGAGCAGTTAGTGACATTATTAAGTTATGAAAATATTGATAATTTAACATCATTAGAATTAATTAAAACATGTAATTTATTAAATGATAAAGAATATGAAACATTAGAGATGATTATTAAAAGTATTAATCCAAATAATCAATATCAACAGACTTTAAGTAGTATTTTAAAAACATTGCCCTTACCTTGAGAAGAATTAGGATTATCAGCATCATTACTAAAAACTTTATATGAAATTTGTAATTTTGATCAAAAGTGAATTACTATGAAAAGTGATTTAAATAATCTTTCCTTTAAACAATTGTTAAATTATTGTGATAGTTATGTAGAAACTTGAATTACATTTTTAAAATTACCATTGGGAACATTAAACAATAAAATTAAACCAATTAAAATTATTAATAATCAAACATGATTAGGCCCACTAACAATTACAACTTTTTTGCGTGATATTGGTAAGCATTTTAATGTTAATCAAATGTTAGGCAAAGAAATGATTGCTAATCGTTTAAATTCTGGAATTTCTTATACTGAATTTTCTTATATGGTATTACAAGCGTATGATTTTTATCATTTATATGAAAAAGAGCAATGTTATATTCAATCTGGTGGTAGTGATCAATGAGGAAATATTACTTCCGGTTTAGATTTAATTAGAAAACAAAAAGGTGATGAACATCATGCTGCCGGTATTACTATTAATTTATTAACTAAATCTAATGGTGAAAAATTTGGTAAAAGCGAAAAAGGTGCTATATTTTTAAATAGTGAAAAAACTTCGCCTTATGAGTTATATCAATTTTTATTTAATCAAGAAGATAAAGATTTGCCTACTTTTTTTAATTCTTTAACTTTATTTAGTGAAGAACAAATAGCAAAAATTTTAGTAATTCATAACAGTGATGTTAAGCAACATTATGGACAAAAGATTTTAGCAGCTTTATTAACAGTATTTATTCATAAATTAAATGGATATTTTAGTGCTATTAATATTACTAATGCTTTTTTCCACGACCGGATTCATCAAATGAAATCATCTGAGATTTTACAGGTTTTAAAAGATGTACCACATTTTAATCTTAATCATAATGAACAAATAATTGATTTTTTAGTTAATAATCAAATTTGTAATTCAAAAAGAATAGCAAGAGAACTAATTATTCAAGGTTCAATTGTTGTTAATGGTGAAAAAATTACCAATATAAATTTTCTTATTAGTAAAAAAAACGCAATTAATAATCAAGTAACAGTTATTAAAAAAGGTAAGCGTCATTATTTTATAGTTGTTCATAAATAAGGAAGGGTATTTAAATATGATATTTATTAATGTTTCTCCATTATTATGGGATATTATTATTTTTGCTATTATTATTTTTGGTATTGTTACTGGCTTTTTTATTGGGGGAAGAGCATTAACATTTATTAGCGCTGGTAATTTACTTAGTATTGGTTTAATGTTGGCATTTAAACCAATGTTAATAGATTCTTTTAAAAATATGGTATCACCATGGTTTAGTGACCTTAGCGGTAGTTTTGCTTCATTTAAGAATTTATTAACTGATAATATTGGATTTTTGATATATGCTATTGTTTGAATTATTGGTATTAATATTTTATTTTGAATAATCTATATTATTTTATATTTTGTACTTTTTAATAAAAATAAAATTGAACACAAAGCAATAAATGCTACAGCGGGAATTTTAATTAATTTTATTAGAATGAGTATTTTAGGTAGTATCATAATAATTATGATGGGTACTAGTGTTTTCGGTAATAAATTATTAAGTTATGGTGTTATTAAAAATGAAATACCAACAACTTCTGTTACTCATAAAATATTTAGTAGTATTGATAATAATCTTCCTTTTTTAAATGTTAATGTAACAGACATTAACACTGTTATTGATTTATATCAAAATAGTGAAACATTAAAGCAGAGTATAAATGAATTAAAAAATAATACAACTTATGAGGAATGTTATAGTACTGTTGAAAAGTTAAAAATGATAGGTATATTAAGAGTAGATGAAACCGATAAAATTGCTAATGCTCTAAAAGAAATGGAATCAACAGGTGATATCAATGCTAATAAAAAAATAATTATAGAACTCTTGCAACAACACGGAGTTGATAATTTTTTAGATGTTAATGATATGGTATTAGTTTTTAATGCTTATGCTAATATACTTAATTTATATTCGGAAGTAGTACAAGTATTTGATAATAATTTAAAAGATATGCCAAGAATAGATACTACACTTCCAAAAAATATGGGTCGTTATAATCTTTTAAAGCCTAAAATTTCTGCTTTTACTAATTCAATTAAAGATGTAATAGTAAGAGAACATATTATTCAAAATTTAAAAAATATTTATAATCCGTTTTAATAAAAATAAAAAAATAGTTGAGGAATTTAATTTTTACTTATAACTGGAGTAGTAATTTTTCTTTGTGTTTTAAAAAAAAATATGATATTATTACCTAGTAATTTAATAAATGTTCTTTCCTAGTATAGATATTTTCTATATTAGGATTTTTATTAAGTTAATTTTAATAAGCAAAGGAAGATAAAGAATATGTTAGATGATTTATTAAGAAAAACATTAGAAAACACACCTAAAGAATATAAGAAAAATATGATTGACAGTTTCAGAATAAATATAGGTAAAATAATTAATAATATTAATGACTATATAGACGTTGAAGAGAAAATTTATAATGCAGAAAGTAAAGCAGGATATTCTGTTTCTTATAATCCTTTTTATATGTCACTTCAACATCGAATTAATATCCAACTATTAAAAGAAATAGTAAATGCTCTTAATAATGTTGATGAATTAGAAAAGTTTAAAAAATTAGAAGAAATATATAAAGAATTAGTTACTAGAAAAGAAGAAATTGAAACACCAAATTCAAGATGAAAGAATGCTAATAAATATAAAGAACCTAATAATCCTGACTTACAAACAAGAATTAATCAAATTTTAGAAAATGGTCCATTAACAAGACAACAAAATTTTATTGATGCAGCAAATCAAGAACATATTCCTAATAATGGTAATGGTTCAAATAGTTTTCATAATGTTATATAATATATGAACCTATATTAAGTTCATTATTTATAGAGAACATATAAAAGTTACCCTTTGGGGTAACTTTTACAATATTTTATTTTTTATTAAATCAATAGTATTTTCTACTTGTTTATTATTACTTTCTTTTTTGTCTTTTGTCTTAATAAATCGATAAGTACTAATGATTAAAAAACCTATATAAATTAAATAAGATATCGTTAATACTGATATTAGTAAAATATTATCATAATAATTTTTAGTAAAAAATGAAAATATGTTACTAAAAATTAAAGGAATTATAGCTATTCATAAAATTAAATATTTCTTTTTGTTTTTACTAATTCCTAATCAGCCAATAGCTGTTATCATAACAGCTATCACAAAAGTAATACTAACTATTTTTTCAGAAATTTCATTTTTAATCATTTTTATTCTTCCTTTACTCATCTATAATTAACATTATATCATTTAATTTAATTGACATAGTAGTTGTAGAAAATTAATTGGTACTTTTGTTTTAAGGAAATTGATTAATAGATAATTAATTTATATTTTATTTTTTCAAAAATAAAAAAAATAATAAATGCTTTTATTGATATTTACCATCTAAAAAATAAATCTGTTATCAATTGATAACAGATTTTAAATTAATTATTAATTTTAAGCACGTCCATATGATTCAACAACTAATGCTTCATTAATATCAGTATTTAGTTCGTCACGTAGTGGATGACGTACATATGTACCAATAAATGTTTTTTTATTGAATTCAATAAATGGTAATGTTGAAGCATTAGCGCTTAATGCTTCAATAATTTTTGCATTTTTTTGTGCTTTTTCAGTAATAGTAATTTTATCTCCTATTTTAACACGATATGAAGGAATATTAACTTTTTTACCATTAACTAAAACATGACCATGATTTACTAATTGACGAGCACCTTTTCTTGTTAAAGATAAACCTAAACGAAAAACAATATTATCTAATCTTGATTCTAAGAATACCAACAAGTTAGTACCAGTAACACCATGAGTTTTTTTTGATTCATCAAATAAATTTTTCATTTGACGAGCATTTAAACCATAAGTGAAACGAATTTTTTGTTTTTCTTGTAATTGTAATCCATAGTTAGAAAGTTTAATTCTTTTTTGACCGTGTTGTCCAGGAGCGAATGTTCGCTTTTTTCCTTTTGCAAATTCTTTACCAGATTCAAGAATTGAGAAGTTTAATCTTCTTGATTTTCTAAAAACCGGACCAGTATATCTTGACATAATAAAAACCTCCTTGGAATGTATACAAACACAAAGAGACTTTAATAAGTTCTCATTAAGATAGTTTACAATTCGCCAGAACAGCACTGGTTACTATTAAGATTAATAGAAAATTCTACTAATAAAAAGAATAATCTTTGAGGGTAAACTATTTGCAACTTAATAATACTTATTTGCTGCTTTCGTGAATGCTTGTTAATTATAGGATAAGTAATGTTATTTGTCAAATATTATTTTTCATTTTTGCAATTAAATATCATTAAATTTTAGTTATTATTTTTTTAAAAAATAATTTAAATTTATATAATAAAATTTAGTATTTAATTTAAAAAAGTTAGTTATTGAATTTTGGTATTTTTTGTCATCAGTTATTCCTGAATTCCAGAAAAAGTCAATATATTCTATGACTTTTTCTACATTTCATTGTGAAATATCTTGATTAAATTTTTTTGCGTCATAGAACATAAAATTCATATCTGTTACATTTGAAACATTTCAACCGGAAATGTTTTGATTAAATTTTTCGGCACCAGCAAACATACTACGCATGTCTGTTACTTTTTCTACATTTCATGTTGAAAGCTCTTTATCAAATTCAAGAGCGTTACAAAACATGTAACTCATATCTGTTACTTTAGAAGTATTTCAGTTTGAAATATTTCCATTAAAGTATTTTGCATAGTAAAACATGTAACTAATATTTGTTACATTAGAAGTATTTCACTTTGAAAGATCTTGATTGAATTTTGAAGCACCACCAAACATATTATGCATAGTTGTTACATTTGAAACATTTCATTTTGAAATATTTTGATTGAATGATTGTGTAAGAGAAAACATTGATGTCATGTTTGTCACTTTTGAAGTGTCTCAGTTTGAAATGTCTTGGTTGAATTTTGAGCTACCAGAAAACATTTCTTGCAATGATGTTATTTCTGATGGTAGTTTGTCAGGTACTTTTTCAATTATTCTTGGCATTTTAACCACTTGAATTTCACCTTGTTGATTTTTATAAAAACCAATTTGAACAACCTCTTTACTTTCTATATTTGACAAATCTTCTATATTAGTTTTTATTTCTTCTCCATTTTTATTTTTGTAAATTGTATCTTGTTGTGTTTTGTATGTTTTTAATAATATTTTCATTAATAAAACCCCCTTTTTATTTACTTTTAATATTTTTTAGATAAATATAATTGATAGACTTATTATTTTAAACTTATATTTATGAATTTATATAACTTTTTATTATTATCTTAAGATTTATTTAAAAATATTTACTTTTAATTTATAATAAAATTTTTATTTAAGTTCATAATTATGATATTAAAGATAAGCAATATAGTTTTGATAAATCTTAATTAAAGTTTATATGTGAAAAAATTAATATACAATAAAAAATATTTAATGTTAATTATTATGAGTAAACTTGATTAAAATTTTTAATTATTTATTTTTAATACCATTTTTTATTTATTGACTAAAAACACCCATACTATCATTTTTATCTCATGAACCAATTCTATTTGTAACAAGCCTTATTCCTTGATCTTCTGGTAGTCTTTTAAAAAAATTATTTATTTCTTGAAAATGATCAATAATAACTTTTATTGTTGTATAAATATCATCTTGACTTATACTACCACCCAATCCAGTATCGTCTTCTTTTGCAAATTTATTGATAATTTTAAAAAATAATTGTTTAAAATTTTCTTGTTTTTCAGTATTATAGATATTTTGGATATGTAAAAAGTTATCATAACTAATTTTTACTTTTATTCAATCATGTGCAGCAGGACGATAATCTACTTCAAATAGATTTTTATTATTAAATTTGTATAAAAATTTGTATAAATCATTAGCAATTTGTTCTTGAACTCATTTTGTTGGATGAAATTGATCTAAAAAAAATAGTTATCAATATTTTGTGAGTTTGCACCAGAAACATATTGAGTTTGTAATATTCCATTTTTTCCAAGAGTATTTATATCAATTTTAGTAGCATTTGAATCTTGGTATTGACTTCCTCTATTTTTGAATTGTTCAAATAGTTTATTAAATTTTGAAAAAACATCATACTCTTTAATATTTGTTTTTTCAAAGTTTTTATTTGCTTTTTTAATTTCTTCAGTTAATTTTAAGTTAAATTTATTTACAAGATTTGTCATTGGTTGTTGATTAATAGTTTCTTTATAGTTAGGAATTAATCCCATATCAGCAATATTTGTTATAACTATTTTTTTAATATTTTTATTAATTAATTCTGTTAAATCTTCATCAAGTTTATTAATAATTTTATTAATAGCATTATCAATATCAGTAATGTTATGATCAATTATTCACATTAAATCATTAGTTCCAATGTTTATAAAAACTAAATCATCATTATAAAAATCACTATGTTGTTTTATTAATGATTTTATTTGCTCATCAAGTGAAAATTTATTTAAAAATAAACCTTCAAGACCATAAACTTTTTCTATAAATGTTCCACCAACAGCGTAGTTAGTACCTATTTGTGAAAAATGTTGACCATTTAATGCTATAAAGTCTCATCCAGCTGTAACTTTTTGTTTTAATTTTTTACTAATTAATTCGGTTGCAGCAGGGCCATTACATCAAGATCGATTTTGATAATAAGGAGGTTTTAATTGTACATCATGAGATTTCATAAGTTCCTCTGGGAGGGGAATATTTTGAAAAAATTGACTTCCTGCACCAACCAATGCTCCTACATCTGATAAACTGTCTCCTAAAGTATAAAAATTATTTTGAAAATTACTTGTATTATAATTTGCATTACTTAATGTTGAGATTATGTTTGTCATTAATAAAGAACATGTTGTCATTAGTTTTATTAAATTTTTCATAGTTATTTATTCTCCTTTTAATTTATTTTTAGTTTTTAATTTATTGTTTAAATAATGATATATTTTGGTATATATTTTTTAATTTGTATTTTTGTAGAATTAAATTAAGACTTATTTAAAAAGTATTTTAAATAAGTCTTAATTTAAGTTTATAATTGAAAAAAATAATATATAATAAAAAAATGTTTAATGTAATTATTTTTAGAAAATAATACTATATTTTTAAAAAATAAATATTTTTATAAGAGTTAGTTATAACTTTTAATTATTTATTTTGTAATCGATAATTTTGTGTAAAAATAATTATTAAATCTTTGATAATACTTGTTTTTTTAAATAAGTTTCTATATAATTATTAATGCTTTAAGCAATGTAGTCCCGGTAAAAATTACACTGTAAGGAGAAAAAAATGCGTCAAACAACAATGAATTTCAGTAACATTGAAAAAAAGTGATATGTTATTGATGCCAGTGGTTTAATTTTAGGACGTCTTGCAACTAAAGTTGCAATGATATTGCGTGGTAAAAATAAACCTTCATTTACACCACATTTAGATTGTGGAGATTATATCATTATTATTAATGCAAACAAAATTAAATTAACAGGTAATAAATTACAAGATAAGAAGTATTATAACCATTCACAATATCCTGGTGGATTACGTGTACGTAATGCACAAAGTATGATTGCTAAAGATGCTTCTGAATTAGTAGAGATAGCGATTAAAGGTATGCTACCAAATACTACCTTAGGTCGTAAGCAATTTACACATCTTCATGTTTATAACCATGATCAACATCAACATCAAGCCCAAAACCCCGAAGTTTTAATATTAGGCCAAGAGGAGTAGACTTTTATGACAACATCTAATAAACCCGTAACTTATTCAAGTTCAGGCGGACGTAAAACGTCAACTGCCCGTGTTCATTTAAAAAATACTGGTCAATCAAAAATATTAATTAATGGTTTTGAGCCTTTAAAATATTTAGAACAAGAAATCTTAGTTCAAGATATGTTATTACCTTTAAAAGTAACTAATACGTTAGAAAACTTTGAAATTAATATCAAAGTTGAAGGTGGCGGAAGAACTGGTCAAGCTGGTGCAGCACGTTTAGCTTTATCTAATGTTTTAGTTAAGGTGTCAGAAGATTATCGAGTATTATTAAGACAATTTGGATTATTAACTCGTGATGCACGTAAAAAAGAACGTAAAAAATATGGTTTAAAAGCAGCCAGAAAAGCACCGCAGTTTTCAAAACGTTAATATAATAAAAAAAGAGTCTCAGACTCTTTTTTTATTACTATTATCTAATATTTTTTTATTATTATAGTATTACTAGAATTTTATATATTATTTTTGTTTATAATTTACTTTTTTATTTATATAACTTTCTTTTTTTTAAAATTTGTATTTCTTTAAATAAATTAGAGGTGTTTTTATTATAAACACTATATATGTGTAAAATAAGAATATCAATAATTTGTTTTAATAATAATGTAAAATTAATTTACAAAAAATTTAATAAAATTAAGGAGAGATTTTAATTTATGCCAAAAGAAATTAAAAGAAAAAGAAAAGTTATTGTAGGAATGGTTGGTGGGGCAGTTTTGGCTGGTGGATTAATCGGGGGTATTATAGCAATTTCTGAAATATTAGTTCAAAATGAGGGGGTATATCAAGAAAAATTAAATATTTTTAATTGACCTGAATCTTATGGTGCAATATCAACTTTATTAAATATAAATAATGATTTATATGTCGGAACTAGTAATAGTGTATATAAAATTAAAGATAATGCAAGTAATACAAAAGACAAAATAATAACACCAATTAGTGGTATTAATGGTTATATTTCTAGTTTAGTTGTTACTAATGATGGAACTGTTTATGTAGCAACTTTTGCTAATGGACTTTTTAGATATTCTCCTGAACAAAATATTTTGACACAAATATCAGAAATAACAGGAGAAGTTTATAGTTTAGTAGCTATGGGTAATAATGTATATGTTGGAACAAGAACTTCTGATTGTTATGGTAAGTTATTTATGATTGAATCTAATAAAAAAGTATCAGAAATTAAGGATTGAATTGAAACATATGGTGAAGTTAGAAGTTTAGCGGTTATTGATAATGATTTGTATATTGGTACTAAAACTGGTACATATACTGGAAATTTATTAATATTTAAGCCTAATGGAATATTAGAATTGTTAAAAAAATGAAATCAAAATAATGGTGAAGTTTGGAGTTTAATAGTTTTTGGTAATGATTTATATATTGGAAGTAGAAATCAACTATATGAAAGTAGACTATTTAAACTTTCTCTTAAAGGAGAAAAAATAACAGAAACTATTGGTTGAAGAAATAATAAAAATTATGGTGAGATTTGAAGTTTAGCTTTTGTTAATAATGATTTATATGTTGGAAGTAGAGTTCAAGTTATTGATAATAAATTTTTTAAAGGTGGATTATATAAGTCATCTGATGGTGGTATTACTTTTACTGAAGTATTTGGTTGAAATAAAGATTATGGTGCGGTAGTAAGTTTATTACTTGCAGATAATAATTTATATATTGGAAGCAAAAACTATAGTGATAAAACTAATCAAAATTATCAAGGGAAGTTATTTTTTAAAAGAATAAAATAAAATTATTAAAAAAAATAAAAAACATTATAATAAAAATATTATAATATTTAGAAAATATTTAGTTTTTAAATTATTAATAAGATAAAGTATATTAATAAAAATTAATGAACATAGTAATTATTAATAATTTCACAATTTTCGATTGCATCTCAAAAATTATTATTTTTTTCTTTTATTTTAAAAATAAAAATAATTACTATGAATAGAAATACTGTATATAATAAAATTGGAACGATAATTATACAAAAGATAACTCCAATCTGTAATTGAATTCAAGGATAGTAATTATCAGGAAAATGATTTAAGTTACAGAAAGAACTTGCCGAAGTGCTAATAGTATAATTTAAACCAAAATGTTTTAATATTGTATATCCATCTTTAAAATTTGAATGACATTGTTCCTTATTATCGAATTTAAAATAAAAGTTACTAAATCAAATTAAGTATAAACCAGTAATTGTAATTAAAACCGTGATTGCAAATAATATTATAGTTGTTAACTGTAATATTTTAACTTTTTTCATTTTGATACCTCTTTAAATATAAAAAAACATTTTTAGATAATAAAAATAATAAGTTAAGAACTATATTATTTTATGTAAAAATGATAACAAATTTATATTGTTTTTACAATTATTGATTGTATAAGCAAAGTTTTAATTAATTATATAAATGAATAATATTAAGAAAATATTCAAATATTTTCTTAATATTATTTTGATTTATTAATTTGATTCAATATTCTACTTGCATCTAAATTAAATGGTATTACAATAATTTCATAGTGAATAATTTCGCGATTAGGATATCCAAATTTTGTCACTATTTCTTTAAAACTTAGATGAAATAGTGTTGCTAATTCTAATGTTTCAAATGCTTTATATTTTATGTCATCACTTTGATTTGTTTTATATTTTAATAAATAAATTTCTTTGAGTTTTATTTTCATTTCATTTTTATTGCCATTCATTTTTTTACCTCTCAAACTTATATAATTTAACAAGTAAATTATATATAAATTATATCATTTTACTTAATTCATATTTAGTATTTTTTATTAAAAATTTTAATAAATATACAATAAAAATATGATTATGAAAACGTAGGTGATTTTGCAATAATATCATCATTAATTTTCTCTATATTTTCATTCTCATTTATATCTTTTATATCATCATCATTTAGTGTTGCTTCTTTTCCTAAATTTTGATTTCATTTTTCAATTTTTAAGATATGTATTTTAATCTTTGTCATTCTGAATCCTCTCTTAATAAAAAACCTTGTATGAATAAATTATACAAAAAATTTTTTTTACTTTTAAAAATATAAATTTTTATTATAAGAATATTAAATAAAAATTAAATAAAATATTGTTATTATATATTGCAATCGTGCTTGAACAAATATATAATATCTCTGTTGCTCTTTTTGGGACTATAGCTCAGCTGGTTAGAGCGCACGCTTGATAAGCGTGAGGTCGATGGTTCAAGTCCATTTAGTCCCACCATTATATGTGAAATTATGAAATAAACAGTTTTGTTTATTTTTTTTTATTTAAATCAAATTAAAAATTATAATAAAGATGTAAATCAATTGATTTATTAAGAATATAAAAAGTTATATTAAAAACCTATGATTAATCAGATATTTTAATTAGTGATAGGTTTTTAGTAATTGTTATTTTTTTTAGTATGTTTTATATTATTAATTTTTTTTATTTTTGAATTATAAATTAATATATAATATATCAGTATATTAGTATTAAGTATATTAACCATATAGTAATTATTATATTTAAGTAGTTAGGAGAATGAGTATGAAAAAACAAGAAATATTAAAACCAGTTATTAATAGTTCTTTAGTTGAAGATGATGTTAATGCTAAATCAAAAGAAAAACATAAATTTCTAAATTTTATTAAATCATATTTTAAAAACTGACGTAATCATTATAACCGTAATGTAATAGTTAATCCCGAAGATGCTCAATATGCAGTTTTAATTCGTGATTTTACTAAACAGTTTAAAAAATTTAAAGCTGTTGATAATGCTATTATTAAAGTTAAAAAAGGTACTATTCATGGTTTTATTGGTCCAAATGGATCAGGTAAAACTACTACTATTAAGTGTTTAATTAGCGCTATGGTTGAAACACACGGTGATTTAATTATTCATGGTAAGCGTTCATGAACAGTTGAAGCAAAAAAACAAGTAGGTTATATTCCAGAAGCTGCAAGATTTCCTAAACGAATTACTACTTATGATTATTTAATTTCAATGGGACAAATTAGTGGTTTGAAATATAAAATTGCTAAGGAAAAGACAGAAATGATTTTAAAGGAATTAGATTTATGGAAATTTAAAAAACGCAACCCTAATGCTTATTCTTCGGGTATGAAGAAAAAGGTGTTATTAGCACAATCACTATTAAATAATCCAGATGTCTTAATTTTAGATGAACCAGCCGCTAATCTTGATCCAACAGCAAGAACAGAACTGTTTAATGATTTAAGAAAGCTTCGTGAACAAGGTAAAACTGTTTTTATTTCATCACATATTTTATCTGAATTACAAAATTTAGCCGATGAAGTTACTGTTTTAAATTATAGTAAAGTTGTTTATACAGGATTGGTTAATAAAACTGATTCATTATATGAAATAAGTTCTAATAATAACAATAATAAATTAATGAAGTTATTAATAGATAAAAAATTTTCAGTAGATGTTAATGAAAATCGTTTATTGGTAAATATTAAAACTGAAGCACAAGTTGCAGAAGTATTAGCAATTGCTTTAAGTGCTAATATCATCATTACTTATTTAAAACCATATACTGTTGATTTGCAAACAATGTATGAACGAATTGTTATGGAAGCTAATGATAAAAATAAGAAGGGAGAAAAATAATGCCAATATTTCGTTATATTTTTAAAAAGATGATTGCTACTCCTTCAACTTGAATTATTTTTATTATAACTTTAATTTTTCTTGCTTTATCTTGGTCTTTAATTTCGTTATTTGTGGGTTCTGAAGCAATAAAACAATTAACTTATGATCAAGCATTAAATTTTTATGTACCACAATGAAAAGTATTATCGTTCTCGGTACTTTTATCAATTATGATTTTTGTATTTATTTCAGTTAAAGCAACACAAGTTTTTCGTGATGAAATTGATGATGGTACTTTATTGATTTTAGTATCAAAGCCAGTTAGTAGAACTAGAATTTGAACTGAAAAGTTATTATCTTTACAAGTGGTAATTATTTTATATTTATTTTTATCTATTTTTATTGCTAGTTTTGTTATTACTATTCCTGGCATTGGTAGCTCAACTATTTATAATGTGGTATTTCCTTATTTATGAATTTTATTTGGTGTTGCTATTATTTTTGATTTAATTATTTCTTCAATTGCTATTTTATTTTCATTAATTTTAAATGCTAAGGCTTTAGTTGCAATTATGATTGGAATGGCTGCTTTATTCAATATTTTTGCGACATTAATTAATGGTTTAGTAACATTTGATCCTACATATTATGTTGTTTCACAGTCATTAGCAGTTTATAATAATGTAAAAGCTAAATTAGATAAAACTGATATTGATTGAATTAATGACGTATATAGAAAAGACCCAACAACTACTATTGAATCTATTCAAAAGGCTATGTTTAGTATTTACGATACATATATTAAAGAAGTTAAGTATCCTAATAATTATGATTATCAAAAAGAACAAACAATAGTATTAGCAATTAAGAATGGTAGTACTAGTACTCCACCAACTACTGATGCTCCTAAGGACTTAGTTACTCATATTTACAATATTAGTAATGCTTTTCGTCAATGAAAAGAACAAAGTTTTGAAGAATTAATGACAGGTAAAAAAGTTGGACTAGATAACCTTGGTCCCAAAAGATCAAATGGTGTTGGTAGCAATAATGTTGATTATTCAGTAAATCTTATGATTACGGGTTTAAATACATCTCTTTCTCAATCACAATATGATGCTCTTAATACTAAGACATCACAAGTTAAAGCAATGCGTTATTTAAATATTTTTTATCAATTAAAATATATTTGAGATGGAATATCGACTGAACAAAGTTCAATCTTTGCTTATCCAAGTGAGTATGCTATGACAGCAGATCCTTATTTAGTTAGTTTTAATAAAGTTAACACAAATTATCAAGTTGATACCAATAAAGCAACTAATAGTAAAATTCTTAATTTTCCAGTTTTATTGACTGTGTATGTTTTGCTTGGTATTGGTTTATTGAGTGCTTCATGATTAGTATTTAATCGTAGAGATTTTACTTAGCAGTTTAGTATTTTTTATATATTAAATTTCAAACCTCATTATTTAAATGATGTAAAATTATTATTATAATATAGAGCAAATTAATGATAAGGGTGAAATTATGAAAATTAGTGGATTTAAAATTAATAATAGAGCAAATCCACATAAAATTAGTAATTTTTTTGCTACTAAAAAATGGTATTTATTAGCATTAATGATTATTATTCCGGCAGTATTGCAACAAATATTATCAGCATCAATGAATTTACTAGATAATATTATGGTTGGAGAATTAAAGGATAGTTTTATTAGTGATTTAAAGCCAATGAATGAACATATTAGGGATATTTTTACTTCATTAGGACTTTGAGATAATTGAAGTTGATGAAAAGATAATGGTTTAGAACATTTTTATCATTTGCAATATTCAGCAGGACAAATTGCTGTTTCGGGAGTTACTGCTTCTAATCAAATTTTTGTTATTATTTATGCCGTTATGGGAGGTTTTATCAACGGTGTTAGTATTTTTGGTGCTCAATTTTATGGAGCTGGAAGATATGGTTCTTTAAGACAAACAGTAAGAATGAGAATTATTTTTGGATTTTTAATTGGAGTGATAGTTATTATTTTATCTTATACAGTGGGTGAATATTTAATTTCTTATACTACTAGTCCTAGTAGTGCATTGGATAAATTTAATCAATTATGTGCTGCTAAAGGATTAACTCTTAATGATATTAATGAGTTAAAGGACATTTTAAATTATAATCATGCTTTTGATGAAAATTCACTTATTAATTTTATGAATGTTCATAATATTGATAAAAACGATCCCCAATTTGTACAAATTATTTTACGTTATTATGAATTTCATTCAGCATCTTTAGCAACAGCACAAGGTATTGATTATAATCAATGAATTGTTTTTTCTTATCCATTGTTAGGAATAAACTTTGCTTTTGTTTCAGTATTTCGTGAAACAAAACGTGGTTATATTCCATTAATATTAACTTTTGTTTCAGTATTTATTAACTTTTTATTAAATTTATTATTAATTAATGGTATTTGTGCAGTTGCAGGAATTGGAGCACGAGGTTCAGCAGTTGCTACTTTAACAGCGAGAATTTCTCAGTTGGCATTAATTAGTAGTTTTATTATATGAAAGAAATATGAATTTCAACCAAAAGTTTTGAAAATGTTTAAGATTAGGGGTGATTTATTTAAAAAAATTATAATTAAAACATGGCCATTAATGTTAAATGATTTATTATTTGCAGTTGCTACGACAATGATTATTAGATTAATTTCGCAATGAAGCTTTGAAGCATTAAGTGGTTCGGCAATTGCTTCCACGATTAATACCATGTTCTATACTTTATATATTGGATTTGGTATTGCTTCTTCGGTGTTAATTGCCAATCGTTTAGGTGCCGATGATTTGATTGGTGCTAAATATAATGCTAAACATTTAATTAGGTTAGGCTTTTTTGTATCATTATTTTTTGCTGGTTTATTAGTTTTATCTTCATTTTTTTTACCACAATTATTATTTAATGCAACAACAGAAGCCTTACGAATTTCTAGTTGAATGATGCGTGTTGATGCTATAGTTTTTAGTGCTTATACTATTTTGTATACTTGTATTTATGCATTTCGTGCTGGTGGTTTAGCAATTACTGTTTTACTTGTTGATAGTTGTTTTACTTGATGTTTTTCAATATTAATTTTATTTATTGAGGTACATTATAGTCCTTTAGATATTGTTTATATTTATGCTATTATGCGTTCTTGTGATGTTATTAAAATGATTATTTCTTTATTTATTTATCATCGTGGTAAATGAGTAAGAAATTTAGCAAGTAGTATGAATAAAGTATATCCAGAATCTCCACCAGTAATTGATATACCAAAAGCAAAAGATAAAGTTGATATTGCTAATTTCTAAATATGTTTAATTTTTAAAATTTTATTATTCTTGAATTAGTTGGCTTTATTCTTTGCTTATAATTTTTTGTTGGAATATCATTTTCATATTTACGTAGTGTTTGTTCTCAAGGGATGTCTTTTTCTTTTTGTTTATTAATAGGGTTAGATATTTGTGGTTTTGGTTGTATTTTTAGAGGTACTGAAATATCTGAATTTAAAGAATCTGTTGATGTAGATTTTGAATTAAAGCCTTCATCACTACTGTTAGATAATAATTGATTTTCCAAATCACAAATTTTTTCACTAAGTTGAAATATTTCTGATTCAAATTGTTCAACCATTTGCTCATTGACTTCGACAATTGTTTCTTTTTCTTGCTGTTCTTTTTGATTTATTAAATCAATTAATAAATTATTATTATTATTTAACAAATTATTTTTATCTTCTAATAATTTGTTTTCATGTTCAGTTATTTGATTAATATTAGTTATTAAATTTGCGTATTTTGTTTGTTTTTCAATATAATTTGAATTTAAAATATTAATTTTTTGTTGATTATTTAATTTTGTTTTTTTAAATAATTCACAATTTATTTCTTCTGTTTCAATTAAACTATTAATACTTTTATTTTTATTTATTTTTCCAAATGAAAAAAGATTAATAAAAAAATTTTTAATTTTGTTAATTTTTTGTTCCTTTAATTTATAGATTTGAATATTAAATTGAAATACTTTATCTTCTATTTCTTTATTTTGTTTAATTCAAAATTGAATAGTTTTTTGATAATTATTAATTTCTTTTTCAATTTTCTCACTTTTTTCAATAAGTTTTATTTTTTCTCCTTTTAAATTTAGTAATTGTTTTTTAATTTTTTCTACAGTTTCATAATTTATTAAATATGCTTTGTTAGTAAATATTTGTTCTTTTTTAATTGTTTTCATTTTGTCCCCCTTTTAAAATAAAAACCTATTTGTTAAAAAATAAAACAATAGGTCAAAAACTATATCTTTAGTTTACAAGTATTATATCTAATATTTTTTTGTAAACGAGAAATTACTTTATTTGTAATATTTATTATAAGAAATTATTTTAGTAATAAAATGAAATATTAAATTTTATTAAAATCAATATTTGTGATAGTATTATTAATAATTTAATATATGTTCATTACTAATATAAGTATTTTTTATTTATATTAGTTTTTTATTAAATTATATTAATCAGAAGGATATTTTTCATAGATTAGAAAGAGAGAAATAAAAATGGATATTAGTAAATCTTCATTTGCTTCTTCAATGCAAGATGAAAATAATTATGTAGTGGAAGTTGTTAAACCTTCACTATCAAGAAAAAAAGTTTTCGAAAGAAATTTAAAAAAAATTTTGTAAAAAATTTACCTATAATAACTGCCGGTACTGCTACAGTAGTAACATTAGCGGTTGGTGGAATTGATGGCTTTCAATGTTCTGATTTAGGAATAGCAGCTAGTGCAGGTACATCTGCTGCTATGATGGGTGCAGTTATTAAAGCTACGATTAAACAAAATAAACAAGAGAAAGTAGAATTAGAAGATGACAATAATGAAAAATCAAGTATTCTTCAGAGAAAATTAGAAGAATTACAATTAGAAACAGTAGGAGCAAAAATTCTTAAAAAACAATTAGAAAGAACTAAAGTTGAACTTGAATTAGTTAAAGCAAGAGAAAAATTAGCAAAACTTAATAACATAACTAGTTTAAATATTACTTCATCACCGATCCCTCAAGAATTAAATTTAGCAAAAGTAGTAAATGTAGAAACAAGTAATAATTGTTCATTATCAATTCATAAAAAAATAAGTACATATATATAAAAATGTAAATAAACAATTGAAAAGGATAAAAGATATGAAAACAGAATTGTAAAATTTAAATGATTGTAATAATGAAACTGTTGTTATTGCAAAAAAAACTTTAGATAAAGAAAATAAAAAATTTTATTGAAAAACTGGTATTCAAGCTGTTATAAGTACTGCTGCTATTACTGGCTTGTTTGTAAGTGGTGTTGGGTTAATACCAATATCTATTTTTTCTGGAAGTGTAATAATTGGTAATACACTTTCAATTTGAGCAGAAAGAAAAAGAAGAAAAAATGTCAAAAAATTTTTTCAAGAATGAAATAAAAAATTAAATAAGGAATTAGAAATTAGTAAAATAAGATCAGAAATACAAAAAGAAAGATTAGAAGCAGAAAGATTAGAAGCAGAAAATTTAATTAAGCAAGAAGAACTTGAACAATTAAAGTTAGAAATAAATGAAAAAGAATTAATTATTTTAACTAAACAAATAGAATATAAAAAAATAGAATTAGAAAAAAGGAAGATAGAAGCAGAAAATTTGATTAGGGAAAAAGAACTTGAACAATTAAGTCTAGAAAAAAGTAGGGTACAACAAGATATTTTAACTAAGCAGTTAGACCTTGCAAAATTAGAAATGACTACCACGTTAGAAACAGATAAAACATTAGTACAATCTCAATTAAATGGTACATTAAAAGTAGAAAGTTTATTTGATATTTTAGAAAAAAATAGATTAGCAAAAAAAGAGAGTAGAAGGAAATTTTTTGAAGATGAATCATTAGATGAAAGATTAAATATTGAAAAAATTAATAAATCAGAATCACAAAATCAACAATCTTTAACAAAAAATTATTCGCAAGAAAGTTGCAAATTTAAAGTTTATTAAAAATATTATGATACATTTTTATTAAGTTAAATCTAAATTTTAATTTTCAAGAAGTATTTTTATAAAGGTTATATTTTCATTTATATTTCATAATTGTCGTTAAACATGTTAATCATCATTTATGATAGAATTTAATATATGAGATTTTAGAGTTGTGAGGTTTTAGTATGGAAGTGTCAGCAGAGAATTATAGAAACATTAATTCTCATAATCGTTGAGGAATTATTGTTAGTTCGGGATTAATGGCAATAACTTTGATTATAAGTTGAGTATTATGACTTATACTTTATCGTACTAATGTTAATGAGATTTTAGCAATTTTAACTGAAGTAATTAATAGTAAAGGCATTACATTTACTCTTACTTTTCAGATTTTAACAATTTTTACTTTAATTTTTTCGGTTATTACTCTAGTGTTTATTACAATTCCATTTATTTTTTTAAATAAATATGGAATAATAATTTTAGTATGAGCATTAATAGTAGTAGTAATTTCGCTTGTCTTACTTATTGGTTCAGGATTATTAATAAGTTATGGTTATAAAAAAATTTATAGTTATGTTATGGACAAAAAAATTATTAATGTTTTATTTTTTATTTTACCTTGAGGCTTTGCATTAATTTGTAGTTTCTTTTTAGTACTTTTTTCTTTATGATTAATAATGGCTAATTTAAGAAATAAATCAAAAAAAGCATTATCATTGACAAATAATAATGCTTTATCAGCAACAGAAATACCCGCAAGTGTTGAACAAAATTCTCTTTTTGGTGAACAAACTATTGGACCATCATTTACAGATCGATTTTTTAATGAACATGATAAATCAACACAAGGTATAAATATAGTTATTAATAATACTGGTGGAGGTGCACTTCCACAATCAAAATTACTTGATAATCAAGTAACTAGTAATCCAAATCCTGTTCAAACTAATAACAGTAGTAATAACAGTAGTAATAACAGTAGTAATGTTGTTAATAGTGAAGTAACTTGAACACCACAACAAATTGAAGAAGTATGAAATAAAGGAGAAATTATTGATGATTATAATCCACAGTTATATCGAAAAGACTATGCGGGTGCGCTAATGTTTAAAAATAACTTTATTAGTAATGTTAAACTTAATGATGATCCTAAAAGTTATAATTGAACTATTATACATCAACGACCTTTATTTCATGGAGGCACTTCTGATATTAGTAATTTACAACCAATGAATAATACTAATGCTATTACTAAAGGTAATAATTATCCACGTTGAAAAACAGCTATTACTTTTAATGGAAAACAAAATTTTTTAAAACAAAAATCATGAAAAGATAAAAAATAGAGTATTAATCATTAATTTAACTGAAGATGATATTAAGCATATTATAAATATAATTGGTATTTTGCTTAGTTGTTAATAATTTAAATTTAATTACACTATTATCTTTTAAAATTTATTTGTTTATGGGAAAATGTATATAATAATTAAAAGATAGGAGCAATTAATCATGCAAGTTATTGTCCATGGAAAAAATATTAATATTACTTATGAAATTAAAATTGCTGTTGATAAAAATTTTAATTATTTACAAGAAAAGTATTCTAAATATATTAAAAAAGATATGATTGCTAAAGTTGGTATTGAAAGAAATAGTAATCATACATATAATATTTCCGTTCATATTCAGTTATTAAATAATAATTTTTTACAGTGTTTAGTAGAAAATCACGATCTTTATGTTGGCATTAATAAAACATTAGTTCCGTTGGAAAAACAATTAAGTCGTTTAAAAACGGTTGCTGATAAAACTGGTGCTGAAAGCGTTGGTCAATTTATAACTAAAGAAATTCTTGATGATAATAGTGAAGTTATTATTGACGTAACAGAAAATAAAGATTAAAGAAAACGTTTATGAAAGTATACAATTATTAGCATTAGTTTTTTTATGTAAATATGATGCATCATATTTTTCATTTTCTGCATCTTGTGCTTTTTTTTGTAAATTTTCTTCTGGTGTTATTTTTAAATTTCGCTTATAAATATTTGTATCCATTTTGTTTATTATTAAAATGGCATATTCAAGACTTTTTTTTATTTCTTTAATTAATTGTATATTTAAATTATCTTGATAGTTTTTTGTTGAAATATGTTTCTTTTTTTTGTTATCTCTAATTCTAAAATGTTTGATATAGTTATAGTAATAAAAAATATAATAGAGATTTTTAAAAGTATTAATAATTTTTTTTGTATATTTTTCAATAAAAAAATCACTAATATCACTATTAGTTGCGTTATCTTTTATACAAATTTTATAAAAAATTATAGTTAAAGTAGTTGTATTATTAAATACTTCACTTACTTCTTTTTCAATTTCTTTTGTTAATTTTTTATTTATTGTTATTAGTGGAATTTTAATTTTATGATGTGTATCATAAAATTCTTTTATTAATGTTTCTAAATCCATATTTTTTGTTTTATTAAATTCATTAGCAATTTTTTCATTAGTCAAAAATGTAATAAATTTTTGATCTAGAAACCCATTGACTGTTGTATAAAAATATATAATTTTTTCTATTAAAGTTTTGAATATATATTCACAAAAAACTTTAGCATATTCAGTGGGATCTGGTAAATAATTAGTAGATATTTTTAACATATTATTGTTCCTTTCAAAATCATTAAATTTTATGTATATAAAATTTCAATACTTATTATAGTTAACACTTTTGAATGTTAACATTTAAATATTATTTTATATTATATAAAATTACAATTGTTAATAAGTGGTTGAACATTAAATTTAGTTATTAAGAAGTTAATATATTTTCGTTATCATTAAATTAATTTTTATTTTAAAAAGTGATAATCTTTTTATATAAAATAGGAGGTAATTTATTGAAATATGTAATTGTTATTATGAAAATTGTAATTGAAATTTCTGCAAAAAATAAGATTACGATTAAAAACACAAAAATTCCTAAAATTTATATAGTAAATTTTTGAAGTATAGTTTAATTATTAATTATACTTTTGGTTAGTTAGTATTTTATATATTTTAAATTTTATTATTTTCTATTATATAATGTTTAAGTATAAAAATAAGACAGTTAAGAATAAGTAATTATTTAATTATTATTGTATTACTTTACTAAAAGTAATATTAATATTAATTTTTAAAATTATAGATAGTATTTTATATTTAATAATTAGGTAGTTTAGTTTTTCTTAATTATGTTTTTATATAGAAAAAACCATTATCAATATATAATATCTTTATCTTTAAGATTATTATTGTCTTGATATATTATATTAGGTATAATATAAAAGACTATAAAAATTATAAGAGATTTTATTTTATATAAATTTAATTTATTATTAATATAATAGGGGTGATTATGTGGAGAAAGATAAAGATATTATGAACATTATTAAAAAAGCATTATCAGAAAGTATTTTATCTGTACCAGGTGTTGCCAATATTTATGAAAAAAATAATAATTATGGAATTAAAGTTAACAAGTCTGATTTAGGTTGAATTATTGATATTAATATAGTTTGTTTTTTTAATAATAATATTTGAAATATTATGAATCAAACTCAGAAAAATTTAAAATATATTGTTGAAAAGATTATTAAACATCAAGACTATATAGTACTTAACATTTTTGTTCATGATTTAATTGAAGAATAAAAGAAAATATAAGGTGAAATTAAATGAAAAAAATTGATATTAAAACCTTAAAAGTTATGCTTATTAGCGGTGCTAATAATCTTTATAATCATCATTTTGAAGTTGATAAATTAAATGTTTTCCCAGTACCTGATGGTGATACTGGAACAAATATGAATTTAACAATGATGAATGGTATAAAAGAATTAAATGGCAAAGAATATGATAGTTTAAAAACATTTGCTACTACTTTTTCTCGTGGTTTAATGATGGGTGCGCGTGGTAATTCTGGAGTTATTTTATCTCAAATTTTTCGTGGTTTTTTTCAAACTATAAAAACAAAAGATTTAAAAAATGATTTCATTAGTAATGAGGATTTATTAAAATCTTGAAAAAGTGCGCAAGATTATGCATATCGTGCAGTTATGAAACCAGTAGAAGGTACTATTCTTACTATTATTAAAGATGGTGCTAATTATATTAATGAATTAGAAATAACAGGCAAAGATTCGCTTTATATTTTTGAAAAATTACTAGAAGGAATGAATGAATCATTAAAAAGAACACCTGATTTATTGCCAATTTTAAAAAAAGTAGGAGTTGTTGATTCGGGTGGTGCTGGTTTAGTTTATATTGTTGAAGGTATGGTGTATGGTTTAAAGCACGGTAAAGCTATTTCACCAAAGAAAAAATTAGAACAACAAGATACAGCAAAATTAGAAATGGTTTTAAATCAAGAAAACTTTGGTTATTGTTCAGAAGTTATTGTAAAACTAAATAAAGTTAGTAAGTTAGATTTTAATTTAAGCAAAACACGAACTGATTTAGAAACAATGGATGGTCAATCAATAGTTTTAGTAGATGATGAAGATTTAATCAAAGTTCATGTTCATACTTTAAAACCAGGTCAAATTTTAAATTATTTTCAGAAATTTGGTGAAATTTTAAAAGTAAAAATTGAAAATATGACCGAACAGGCAAAAGCACATACACAAACTATTAAACCAATTCGTAAATTAAATAATAAATTTGCTTTAATTGCTGCTGTTCCTGGTAGAGGAATTGAAACCTTTTTTAGAGATGAATTAAAGGTTAACAATATTATTATGTATTCAAAAAGAATTAATCCATCAACAGATGACTTTTTAAAGGCAATTGAAATTGTCGATGCAAAAAATGTCTTTATTTTGCCAAATGATAGTAATTTATTTTTAGCAGCAGAACAAGCAAGAAAATTAGAAAAAAAATCAAAAGTTTTTGTATTACCTGCTAAAAATATTGCTCAAGGTATGCGTGCCGCTTTAAATTTCAATCCTGAATTAAGTGCAAAAGAAAATAATAAAAATATGTGAAGTGAAATTAAATATGCTGCTTTTGGTTATGTAACAGTTGCTGATCGTGATGTTGAAATAGATGGTATTAAAATTGGAAAAAAACACTTTTTTTCTGCTGTTAGTTTTCGTAATAAAGATGGTAAAGAAAAAATTATTGCTTCAAATGAAAATTTATTTAATGTAATTAAAGTATTGTTTACTAAATTAATTTGAGATGGTGCAGAAATAATTACTATTTTTAAAGGTAAAGGTTATTCAAAAGATCAAATTAATTTTATGAAAAAAATTTTAGATGAAGATTATGATATTGAATATGAAATTGTTGATGGTGATCAAGAAGTTTATAACTTTCTTTTCGTGGTGGAATAATACTATGTTATAATATTGTAGACTCTAT
Source organism: Spiroplasma endosymbiont of Tiphia femorata (assembly GCF_964020225.1). Taxonomy (NCBI): domain Bacteria; kingdom Bacillati; phylum Mycoplasmatota; class Mollicutes; order Entomoplasmatales; family Spiroplasmataceae; genus Spiroplasma; species Spiroplasma endosymbiont of Tiphia femorata. The sequence goes on from NZ_OZ026544.1 coordinate 311,709, forward strand.
TCAAATAGTTAGAAAGGAGAAGATTATGACTAATTTATTATTATCCTCAGTTAATCCAAATGATCCAAAGACTTGATCAACTAGTTTAATTGTTTTAGCAAGCTTATTAGCTATTGTTGGTGTAATTTTGTTTGTTGTTACTATGATTTGATTTTTCACTTGAATTAAGTATTCTTGATTCCATCGTGAAAATAGTGCTAATTTAACTGGTGGCGAGTTATCTCAAAAATATTTAAAAACATACGGTATTAATGCAAAAAGAATAAAATTTAAGGGATTTGGTAATATTAATAGTATTACTGTTGAACCTAGGTTTTTTTATTTAAGGCCATATTTATTTAATAATGGTAATTTTACTTTAAGACTATTACCATGAACTTATCACCGTCGTTCTATTTATACTTTAGCAATGGCAATGGAAAGTACTTGGGCAGTAAGTAGTTCAAATAGTAGTCGTTTTAATACTTTTTGATGAGATTTTTCTCGTAAAATAACATTATTTTTTGTTTTAATTCCTTTTGCACTTGCTATTCTATTTGCTCTTTCACCTGCTAATTCTTGAATTACTTTATCAGCAGCGAGCGCAAATATACTTTCAATTGTTTTATCAATTTTAGGTAGTATTTTATTAATTCTTTTTTCTTCAATGCAAATGATTTTTTATGCTAAATCAAGAAAAGAAATTTGTCAAAATCTTGTTGGTATTTTAAATGAAAAAGAAATACGTGCTATTAGTTGAATTTTCCAAATTAAGTTTATTTATTACTTGATTCGTATGATTTATGAAATATTACAACTTATTTTACGTATTGTGATGTACACACAGCAAAATGAGAAATAATAAAAATTTGTACCTATAATTTAGGTACAAATTTTAAATTTAAAATTATATTAAGTTTTATTGATAAAACATTATTTTCAAAACTTTTATAAAATATTCTATTTTAGTAAGTTTTAAAGTTTTGTTTTTTTAATTTTACATTTAATTACTAAACTAATATTTTTCATTTTCATTTATTATTGTATATTTAAAATTTTATTTTGATAGTTTTAAATTTTAAATATACAATAAAATACACTTATTAATTTAATATATACATATTCATTAGTAATTTTTTGTATATTTATTGCAAAAATATAAAAAAAGGTTTTAAATGTTAACTATGAGAGAGAAAAAAGAATATTTTAAGTTAAGGAGAATACTGAATGCAAAGTAAGTCTGCTATTAATATATATTCAGAAATTAATAAATTAAAAATAGTTTTATTACTTGCTAAAATTTTTATCAGAAATGGTATTGGAGTATTTTATATTAAAAAGTTTGTTGTAATGAGTATTATCCAAGATAAAAAAATATGTTCTTACTTAATCAATCAAATTTTAAAAGAATGGAATTCTAAAAAAGAATATATTATTTCACTAGAAAAATATTTAAAACAACTTTCAGTTCAATAATTTATTAACAAAATAATTACTTGCTGTTAATAAATTTGAGTTAAAAATTAAATATAATAATACATATCCATGTTTATGAAATTACTAATTCTGAATTGTCATGTGGCCAGAGTGTTGCCCATATTGTATATTAATGTTAAATTAAATAAAGATATTAGGAACTGAAAGGAAGAAAACATATCATGGCTATTAATTTAAAAGGCAGAAATTTTATTTGTTTATTAGATTTTACTTCAGAAGAAATTTATTACTTATTAGAATTAGCTGCTACTTTAAAAATTGCAAAACAAAAAGGAATAGAAAAACAGCCATTAAAAGGCTATAGTGTTGCTTTATTATATCGAAAAGATTCATTAAGAACAAGAAGCGCGTTTGAAGTTGCTGCTTGTGATTTAGGAATGCATTCAACATATTTTGATCCAACTAGTAGTAAATTAGGAGTTAAAGAATCAATTATTGATACCGCTAAATTTCTTGGTAGAATTTATAATGGTATTCAATTTCGTGGATATAAACAAACTGATGTTGAAGAATTAGCTGAAAATGCCGGTGTTCCGATATGAAATGGCTTAACTGACTTATATCATCCAACACAAATGTTAGCTGATATTATGACAATTCAAGAGTGTAAAAAAAATAAAGATGTTAAAGGTATTAAATTTGTTTATTTTGGAGATGCTCGTTTTAATATGGCTAATAGTTATATGATTATTAGTGCAAAATTAGGAATGAATTTAGTAATCTGTACTAATAAAAATTTATGACCATATCCTCAACTATTAAAACAATGTCAAGAAATTGCTCAAGAAACGGGTGGTTCTATTATTTTAACAGAAGATTATAAAACAGCAAGTAAAGATGCTGATGTAGTTGCTACTGATGTTTGAACATCTGTATGTGAAGATAAAATTTTATTAAAACAACGAATTAAAGAATTAATGCCATATCAAGTTAATGATGAAAAAATGAAAATTGCAAAATCAGATGTTATATTTTTACATTCTTTACCAAGTTTTCATGATGGTAATACACAAATTACTCAAGATATTGTTAAACAATATGGTGGAACAGTTGAATTAGAAGTTACTGATGAAGTATTTCGATCTTCTGCATCAAAGGTATTTCAACAATCAGAAAATTGTTTACATACTATTAAAGCTGTAATGTTAGCAACTTTGAAAGGATAATATATGAGAGTATATTAATAATGAAAAGAAGCTTTAATTATTTTATTATTTAATAAACTTATTTCCATTAATTAGTTTTTATTATTCTTATTTTAGAATATTAAATATATTAATTAATTGTTTAATAAAATATTAATGTTAGTTTTTATGTTAAGATATTAATAATTAATTTTATTAACTCAAATTAGAAAAATAGGAGTAAATTATGATAAGACAAGAAAGAATATCAGAAGATAGTAGACAACAATTAATATATAATTATCAAGGATTAAATATATGAGAAAAAGTGGGTATTATTGGTAGTGGGTTTTTGCTTAGTACAATACCAGGAATTGGTATAACATATTTATGTAATGAAAAAATTGTTAAAGCACTTGGTAGTAATGAAAATAAATTTTCATTACCAATTCGAATGCTAATTGGTGCTGCTACTAGTTCATTATTAGTATTATTTATTATGGGGCCATTTGTAATTATGGGAGGTTCCCAAAAACGTAGGAAGATAAATTACTAGATAAATAAATTCTTTTGAATATTACCATTTCAAAATGATGATAGACAAATTAAATTCTCTTTTACCCTTAAATTTATATTCGACGTATTTTAAAAAATATAGATTTTATAAGATAAAATAAAAATTATTCTCAAAGGAAAAAGACAAGAAATAATCTTGTCTTTTTTTGTAATTGTAAAATTTTAAAATTTTTATTATTAACACCCTTTAAATATCTACTACACGCAGTGACCAAGTAGGAGAAAGTTAATAATTAATAACCCTCTTTAACACTATTATCAACACGTGTTAGGGAATTAAAACAGTGAACTACAACACAGTTGTTAAAAATAGTGGCCAAAACATGTGGACTTGCATGGATAAATAAAAAGTGGAGTGATACCTAATAAAATATACTAACCAGTAATGGTAATTCTTGGGGTGGGAGCGAATTGGAAACTAGTATATATAGACCTACTAGGGAACCTACTATATTAATTCTATTCTTTATTTAACCAACCTTGCCACCCCCCAGTGAGCAAGCGTTGGTTTTATTTTTTTTGAAAATTTTTTTGGGCGAAAAAATAAATTTCAAACTTGTAAAAAAAATTGAGCGGTGCCGGTTCAATTAAAATATTAATTTGTTTAACACAAATTAAATAAATATTGAATCGAATGCCTCGATTTCTTTTTAAAATTTCACAATTTATTTTTGAGCCCAGAATTTCTGGAATGAATAAAACTAATAGTATTAATAATATAAAAATAAAAATATATATTCTTTATGCTACAAGCAACAGAATATATTAGAAAAGAAAGTAAAAATGGAAGAAAAAGAAAAGAAAGAATTAATAGAACAAAAAATCAAAATAGCAAAAGAACATCAAAAAAAGTGATTAAAAATAAAAATAATTATTACTTTAATTTCAACTTTAATTGGATTAATAATTTTATTAATTACTGTAAGTAAAAATTAAAGAAATAAATAAAGTTATGAATATTAATGAAAATAAAAAATGTGAATTAAGAATTTGTAAAAATAAAGTTTGAAAAGATTGTATTAATAATTCTACTAAAACTATTAAATATAAAAATTGACCAATACCTTATTTAATATGTGACAGTTGTTATCACAAACTACCTAAATACCTTAAACAAACAGCAAAAATAATTGAAAAGGATATTTTGATTATGAATAAAACTAAAAAAAGAAGAAAAAGATGTGTTGAATGTAATGAATTATATGAAGATAACAAAATCAATATGCTTTATCACTTTAAAACAGAATTAGAAGCAGAACAACATAATACTAAAAAATATGAAGATAATTATGATATTGAAAAACATTTAGATTATACAAAATCATATGGATATGTTTGTGATTGATGTAGAGATGATTAATAAATGCAATACGAATTAATCATTGGTATTGACCCTGCTGGTATTGGTAATAATGGAATTGTTATATACTCAAATGAAACTAATAATATTATTTTTAATGAAACATTTAAAGCAAAAACAGTTTTAGAAAGTAAAAATATATATAAAGAATATTTTAAATTAATTAAAAAACAATTTAAAAATAAAAAAATATTAGTTATTGTAGAAAATTTCTTTTTAAGTTCAAAACAGTTATTAACTAATCCATTAGCAACACCAAAAGTTATTGGTGCTTTAATGATATTAGTACAAGATGTTATGAACTGAGATTATCATGAAAATGAACCAAAAAACAAAAATAAAATAGAAGATTATAAAGGAAATATAAAATTTACAAAACATGAACAAGATGCTTATAAACATATTCAATATTATTTAAGGAATTATAAAAATGAAAAATAAAGAAAATTACGTTAAATTAACAGTAAAACTTAGTAATACTATTGAAGTAAAATATCATGAAAAAGGTAATAAACAATTATATTATACTGTTCGTGGTCAATGAAATGGATTAAACTATGTTACTTTAATTTTTAATAACCCAAAATTTTATAAACGATGTATTTTATTAAACAAAAATGATGAAATTATAGTAACTGGTCAAATCTTTAATACTTTAAATATTCCTAAAAATCGTGCATTTTGTTCAATTAATGTTAAATGATTTAAAAAATGAAAGGAATAAATAATGAATTTTGATGAATGATACATGAAAAAAATAAAAGAAACTTTAAAAATTATTGAAAGTGATAGTTATAAAGAAGAACTAAAAAAACATAATGAAATCATTGAAAAACATAAAAATTTAATGAAAGAACTAAATAATGAATAAAGAAAAATTAATTAATTATATTAAAAAACAACAAAAATTCTATAACGGTACAGAAATAGATTTGATACTTGATATTTTATTGTAAAAAATAATTAATGGTGAATTTAATAATGAATAAATGTAAAAAATGTAATAAAAGAATCTGATTAAGTAAAAATTGATGTATGACATGTTTAGAAATAATAGTTAATAATTTAAATAAAAATAAGGAGAAATAGATAGTGAATAAAGACCAAGAAATTATTAATGAATATAATAAAAAACGTAATAAAGAAATAACTGAAGAACATTTATATAATATAGAAAAATTAAGAGAAGAGTTTAAACAAAAAGTAATTAATAAATATAATGAAAAATTAATTATCTGATTGAATAAGCAAATTAGTATTTGTTTATGTGATTCATTAAAAGAAGCAGGTAAACTTACTGCTTATTATAAATTAATTGAGTTTATAGAAAATGGAGAACTTCATTAATGATAATATTACCTACTTTGTTTGAAAATAAAGATGAAATTGAAATATTATCACCATTTCCAAAAGCAATTCATACAAGTAATGATATTAGAGCAATTATTTTAAGACAATATCCAAATGTTAAATCAAAACACATAATTGTTTCTGACCCCGAAAGTAATGTTGCATTAATAGTTGGTGATAATGATGTTTATCAAGGTTGAATTAAAGTAACAGTTAAAAAATTAGAAATTAAAGGAGAATAAACAAATGCAAAAGGAAAAAATTAAAATTAGAAATTATGAATTTGAATTAAATTCTTATGTAGTAGATTCCTTATTAGATGTTATAAGAGAACTGATAAAAACAAATAAAGGAGAATAAATTATGTTAGATGAAATTTTAAAAGTAATTTTTGATAGAGCAGATAAAAAAGAATTAATTAATATGATAGAAAGATTAATTCTTTGTACTAATAATAGAAAAGAAACAAAAAAATGACTTATTAGAGAATTTGATAAAAATAATTATGTTTTAGAAAAATTATTACAATTAGAAATACAAGGAGAAAAAAATGGAAACAAATAATTATACTTTAACTAAATTAATTAGAACTGGTATAAGTCCTATTTGTGCAATGATTGGTACAAGTGCTTATTATGGTCAAGTAATTGCAAATCCAATATTAGGTTCAATTAATAGTTTATTATTTGGTAAAAAATTAGGTTTAGATATATGAAATTTAAATCAAAGACCAAATACAAAAACTAAATTAATTAATAGTTCTAAAAAAATTATTTTAGGTTTAGAAACAATTGGTTTAGCAAATTATAGTAAATGAACAGAAAATAATATTAATCCTATTATTCCAACAACACCAACTCCAATAACTACTACAACTACAACAGAAGGTCCTCCATGATTACTATTAAATAAACAAGAAAATCAGTCATTAATGGATTGAGATACATATATTAGTTTAAATGCTTATGGTATATCAAATCTTATTAGTGGAATTCTAGAATTAATACCTAATAAATTTGAAGCAATAAGAAAAATTTGTAATATGGCAACTGGTGGATGTTTAATATCAAGTGATGTTGCTATGGGTATTAATAATGATTTTAATAATTCTTATGCAGTACCTACCATAATTGCTGGTGTAAGTGAAATTATCCATAATTTACTTCCAATAGAAACAAATCATAATAGAGAAATGCAAGAAACTTCATTTACAAATGAAACTGCAAGATTAATAAATGATAATAGATTTACTATTAATAGTGAAACATCAAGTCAATATGGTAGTGGTAATATAAGCGAAGCACTATTAAATAATGATAATGCTTCATTAAATTGAGATTATAATCACATGAGTTTATAAAGGAGGTGAAAAATAATGAATAAAGAAAAATTACTTGAATATTACAATGATAAATTAAAACAACATGAAAAAGATTTACAAGAAATACGACTGAATGAAGGTATAGCTAAAAATATTTTAATAGACACAAAATATATGATTGAAAAAATTAATAAAGGTGAATTTGATGAATAATCAAAAATAAAAAAATAAAAAATTGAAAGGAAAATATAAAAATGAAATAATTTTTAAAAGCACTTGAAACAATTGGAATAAGCACTGGTATATTAATTTGCAGAGAAATTATTGTTTTATTAAAACGATTTATTACAACTCCAAAACATGTTAGAGCAAATAACAAAATTATCAAACATCAAAAAAAATTAGCAAAATTAAATGAAAAGATTAATAAAGAAAATAAATAATAAAGGAGAAAAATAATATGACAAAAATTGAATTTAATGAAAAATATAGAAAACAAGATATCAGTATTGATAGAGATTTTGATTTACATATTGATAATTGTTTTAAATTTTCTGATATCAATACATTAGAAAATGCTGTTAATGATTATAAAAAACTAATAAGTGAAATGCCACAATTAGTTAAAGATTGATTATTGGGATAAGATTAGGAGAATGTTAAATGTTAGAAAATGAAAATAATGTTCAACAAACAACTGAACCTTTAACTGAAAATAATGCTCAACAAGAAATAGAAAATAAAGTTAATGAAGCAGAAAATAAGTTAAATAAACTTAATCAAGAAATTAAAGAAAAAGAAATGATTAATATATTTAAAAAATATCAAGTTAAAACTGAATTTTATGATTATTTAAAATTTAAAACTAATAATTTAGAAAATTCAAAAATTGAAGAAACTATTAAAAAAATCATTAAAGAACAACCAGTATTTAAAGAAACAATTAATACAGGTGGCAAACCACAAACAATAATAACAAATCAACCAAGTTCAATAAAAAGTACATTATTGGATTATAAAAAAAATAATAATTTATAACAGAAAGGAAATCAAAAAATGGCAATACAATTCAATAAAAATTTAGATAATACCGAAAAATTAGTAGAAGCACCAGAGTTTATAGAATTTTATAAACAATCAAATTCACCATGAGCAAGTTTTTTTCCTATCGAAATGGTTAATTCAACAAAAATTGAATTTATAGTTAAAAAACCAAAAAATTCAGAAATTAAAGTATTAAAATGAAATGATAAAAGCAAAGGATTAGATGTTAGTTATGCTGAAACTATTAAAATTTTAAAAGAAATTAAAGAAGAAGCAGTTGCGGGTGAAATAATTGCTAATGTTGATTTAAATGCTGAAAATGGACAAAATTTATTAAATACAATGCAATATGAAGTTGCTAATGACTTAGCAGATTATTTAGCAAATAATGATACAAATGTAATTGCAAAATATGCAACTAAAATAGACGAAACTAAAAAAACTATTGAATTTAATGGTAGTAAAATAACTTGTAAATATTTACATTCACAAGATAATAGTAATGTTAAATTAACTGGATTAGCAAGTAATTATTTATATGATTATGTAATTATATGAAGTGATGAAAGATATGAAATTACTGAAAATGATTATCAAGATTTAAAAGATGCTATTCGTGGTGCAAATCAATTATTAGAAATTGAAAGTTGTAATCCTTGAAGTATTTTAAATGAATTTATTAAAAAAACTATAAATGCTTGTCCTCAAAATGAAAAACAAATTATTAATGAATATGAACAATTTACTATTATTGATAATACTATTTATCATTATCAAAATTGAAAATTAAATACTCATTTAAAAGATAGTGATAAACAACAATTATTAGAAATAGAACTTCTAGACCCAATATCTGCAAGAGTAAGAAGTCATGGTTTAGTAGGTTATGAATCTGGTGGAATATATTCACATTTAATTCATAAGATTAGTAGATTATTACAACCAAGTTATAGATTTAGTGCTGGATTAGATTATGGGTTTAAAGATGATGCTTTAGCATGTTTATTAATAGGTTTTGATTATAATTTTAAATTTGTTAATGTTATTGATTGTTTAAAAATAGAAAATAAATTAATTCGTTATGATAATAAACAATTAGCAAGATTAGTAGTTGAGTTTTATATTAAATTAGCAAAAGAAAATAATTTGTTATATGAATATGGTTTAACTGTATATTGTGATTTTAGTAATTATACATTTATTGAAATGTTAAATGATACAGCAATTAAATATCAAGTTAATTCATGGCTATATTTTAAAGATTGTGTGAAATTAAGACTTGAGTTTAGAATAGGTAAAAATGTGGCTTTAATGGCATCAGAACGCTTAAATATTAGTATGAATGCACAAGCATTATTAGATGAATTTAGATTGGCTGTATGAGACCCTAAAAGTATTAAACAAATACCATTAGCTGGTAATGACCATTTACGTGATGCATTTGATTATGCAATTGAGCCATATATTAGAAATTTAAGTGCAAATATAAATCCTTATTTTGAAAGGAAGTAACATATGAATAATCATAATACTGAAATATTAATTCCTAAGTGATGTATGATTAATCTTCAAGAAATAATAGCAAATCATGCAAGTAAATTATTATGGGGTAATGGTTATACTTTAACAAGTGAACATGAAGAATATAAAAGAGCAATTGAAAAAATAAAAGAATGAAATAATTTTGATAGTTTGTTTTATCAAGATTGTCATATTAAATCTGGTTATGGTTATAGTATTGTTCAAATTGATAAAAGTAAAACTGGTAGAATATCATTAAATTTTGCTCAGCCATATGCTCAATCAAGAGTTGCAAGAGTATTAGAAACTGAATATAGTGCATCAACATGGTCAAGAGTACAGTATGATGACCAAAGTATTTATGTTAAAACAACATATACTCAAAATCAAATAATTAGATATTTTACAAGTGATTATGTTACTTTAGATGGTTTACAAGAAAAGATAAGTAAAGATTTACAATTACCATTAATAGAAAATCATAATTTAGGTATTATTCCAGTTAAATTTATGCAAAATTTACCTAAAAAGAATTTTTTTGGTGGAGTTATTGGTGATTATTATCCAGATATGACTCCAATTAAAAAATTACAAGAATTATTAAATAAAACATTTGAATCAATTGACCATGAACTTGAATTTAATGTTACTCGTGTATTTTTAGATATTACTGAACAAGAGATAAATCAATCTAAAACTGCTTTTGATTTAAAAAAATTAATAGGTAAATTTATTTTACAAGCAAATTTAAGAAGTTTAGGAAGTACTAGTGGAACACCACCAATTGCAATATTACAAGGTAGTCCAATATTAGATAAATATGCTGAATTTATACAATTTATTATTGATAAAGCATTTGAAGGTAGTGGATATAGTCCAGTAAATGATACTACAAGTCAAAAAACTGAAGCAGAAGTATTAATTACTAATTCTCGTGATATGGAAACTACAAGAATTAAAAGAACTTTAAATCAAAGTGATTGAAATGAAATATTTCAAAGATGTTTTATATTAATGGGATTAGATGGTGATAAATATAAATGAACATTTGAAATTAAAGAAAATACTATTACAGATAGATTAAAATCACTTGAAATTGATGAAGCAGAATTAAGATTAGGAATTACTAATATTAAAAGAATTATTGTTAAAAGATATGGTGTTAGTGAAGAAGAAGCACAACAAATTATTAATGAAAATAGAAAATATCAAAAAGAAGAAATTGAATTTAATAATACTTTTTTAGGAGAAACTAAAAATGGGAATGACACCAAAACAGAATCATCAATTAATTAAAACTGTATGAAAAAGTACAGGTGAAATTGAAAAAGATTTTACACAAAATAAAGATTTACAATTTCGTGTATGTCCTTTTACTATTATTTTAGGTGCTATAAATTCAACAGAAACGGGATATAAACCACCAACTAGTATTCCTAATGATTATACTTCATTTAGTAAAATCTTTACTGGTAGAGAAGCCATACAAGCAGTTTGAGACCATTCTTATTATCCTATTCAAAATAAAGATAATCCAGATGAAGCATATAAACAATTACAAATTGGTGATGTATTTTATGGAAATATTGTAAGTGACCAATTAGGTATTACTTATTCAGCAACGCCAGCAAATAATGCTTTTATTCAAGAACAAGCAATTAAAAATGTAGTTATTAATATTCCAAATGAAAAAAAGAATTTTAATTTTATTAATAATATTGTTTCAAATTTATATAAGTTATATATGATTCCAGAAATTAATAAAGTTATAAATACTGATAAATCAATTAAAGTTGATAGACAATGATATATTCTTGAAGTTGCAACTAAAACTTATAATCCAGAAAATAAAGAATTGGCTTATATTCAATGTACTTTTAGTAGTTTAAATGATAAATTAGCACATAGTGGATTAGCAATTAATCAATATGTGCAATTAGGTGCGCCCGGTGACCCAGTAGCATTACCAGCATTAGATGAAAATAATAATATTGTTTTGGATGGTAATTATTTAACACCATTACCAGTTACTCATTGTCAAATATCTTTTTATGGTTCAGTTAAGCCTATTTCAATAGCATTATGAGGTAGAGATATTGATAATAATCCTATTAATACTAAAAAACATAAATATAGACAATATCCAAGTAAATTATTATTTCCATGACAATATCAATGTTCAACTTATGACCCAGTAAGTTTTCAAGCATTACCAGAAACTAATTATGTTTTAACTGTTCAAGGACAATCAGTTATGGATAGTTATCAAGATTGACAAAAAGTAATTTCTCCAAATTATGATGATGGTGCAACTAAACATTATGAAGGTCATTTAAGAACTAATGTTGAAAAAACTAAAAATACTAATAAAGTTGATGTTTCAAATAGATTAGTAAATTATTGAGATAATAATTTTTTAAATGGTGCTGAAATTGAAGATTATAATTATGCAACTGCTGGTAATCCATATTTTCAATATTATAATAAAAATAATAAAAAATTTATTGGTAATACTCATTATAATATGAATAATAATAAATTTAAGCAATTAAATACTATTAATGCATTACATTATTTTATTTATAATCCTATTAGTGAAATACCGTTAACAGTACGAGAAACAATTAAAATTAATCTTAATACTATACCTATATTTGGGTCATTTATGAATGCTTTTGTTGGTGGTTTAGATATAGGTGCTAAATTATCAAGTAATTTATTAATACCTCAATTTCCTTATATAAATGGCTTAATTTCTGCTGAATTATATAATTTTTATACAACATTATTATATAGTTCACAAAGTACTAATCCAGCATTAATTCCGTTAGATGTATTTAGAAATGATACTCCAGATGCTATACAAGCAGTTGCTGGAACAGCAAGTCATATGACATCATTTACATTTAATTTAACTGATATGATTAATTTACAAAATTTTGATATTAATGATGGAAGTATTTCTTCACAAGGAATTTATGATACTGTAAATTTAGTTCAAAATGGTGCTGGTGGTAAAGATACAATTTCATTATTAGCAAAAGAAGATAGTTCAATTCCATTATTAAATGAACCTAAATTTACTAATACAAATATAGTTAAATGAGCAATTGATATGATTGATATTAAAGTTGTAGGTAAAAGTAATTTTAAAATAACATTTTATTCAATGCCTGATAATAGAAATGGTGCTGTTAATGATAATTTTAGTATTTGAAGTGGTACTTATCAAACAGTAGGTAAAGCAAGTAATAATAGTAGATTAATTCAAAATACATTTATTTTAGCAAACAATACTTTTAAATTTGACCAACCATTTAATTATCCACAAGCAATCCAACCACCCCCATTAATAGAAAGAGCGCACCCTATATTTATTGATTTAAGTAATCAAAGTCAATATGGGATTAATAATAATATTGATGGTACATTAAAATCTACAACTGTTGATATTTATCAAATGAGACCACATACTTTAGAAGATATTAAAGGTAAATTTAATAATAGTATTGGTATTTATATAAATCAATATGGTTATGATAATATTGATAAATTTAAAGAAGATTATGAAAGTATAACATTTAATTTTAATCTTAATCTTAATTCTATTTGAAAAACATCTTATAATCAACCTACTTATATTAACTCAAAAAGTTGATTTACACCTATTAAAAAAATCTTGTAATTTATTAAAAATCTAATATAATAATACTTGACATAAAGAAAGTAGTTTTTACGCTCACCTGATAGCTAAGTTGTTATAGGTTCAATGCTTTAAATTTTTATTTTTAAAATAAAGTTTTGTAGTGGTGAGTGTGCGTTTTAGCACACTTTTATTTATGCAAATTAAAGGAGGTATGTATGGCTTTTAAAAATAATGATAATTTATGAAATAGTAATATTCCCTTTTATGAATTTTTATTAATTGGTAATGATGGTACTAATTATGGTTTAATGAAAAAAAATGATGCTTTAAAAAAAGCAGAAGATTTAGGATATGACCTATTATGTATATCACCAAATGCTAAACCACCTGTTTGTAAAATGTTTAAATTTGATACATATCGTTTTGAACAACAAAAAAAGGAAAAAGAAGTTAAAAAAGCACAAAAATTAACAATTGTTGAAGAAAAAGAAATTCGACTAAGTGTTGTTATTGATAACAATGACATTAAAACAAAGGCAAATAAGGCTCGTAAATTTCTAAGTAATGGTAACAAAGTAAAAGTTACATTAAAATATCGTGGTCGTGAATTACATAATCCTGAAGCAGGATTTGAAGTAATTACAAAATTTTATAAAGAATTAGAAGATATTTGTATTTATGATAAAAACTTTGATAAAAAAGAAAAAAATATACAAACTATTTATCTTTTTCCAAAAAAGAAAAATCAAGAAAATTAACAATAGGAGGTAAAATATGCCAAAAATGAAAGCAAAAAAAGCTTTAAAAAAAAGAATTAAAGTAACAGGAAGTGGTAAATGAATGCGTAGTGGTGCTTTTGTTTCTCACTTAGCTCAAAATAAAACAACAAAACAAAAACGTCAATTACGTGGGTGAAGTGAAGTATCTGCTTCTGACTATAAGCGTTTAAAAGATTTAATTTAGGAAGGTGACAAAATAAATGGCTAGAGTTAAAGGTGGTTATATAACTAATCATCGTCGTAAAAAAATACTAAAAGCAGCAAAAGGATATTATGGAGCAAAACATAGTTTATATCGTACAGCAAATGAACAAGTAATGAACTCATTAGCATATGCTTATCGTGATCGTAAAAATTGTAAACGTGAGTTTCGCAAGTTATGAATTCAAAGAATTAATGCAGCTGTTCGTAATTATGATTTATCATATTCACGTTTTATTGATGGCTTAAATAAAGCTAATATTAATCTTAATCGTAAAATATTGTCTGAGTTATCAATTAATCAACCAGAAGAATTTGAAAAATTAGTTTTGGCATCAAAATCTGCTTTAGCAAAATAATTAATTGCATAATTTTATATAAATTAAAAAATAAATTCGCTTCTTAGTATAAAAATAAGAAAGAAATTTAAAAAAAGAGGGGGCCATTATGCAATTTGTTTTTCTTGGATTTTTTGATGGTAATCCACAAGCAGTTATTAATCCTTTATTTGGTATGTATTATTGAATTGGCTTATCTATATCATTATTCTTGATAATTAGTTTATTTATTTTTAAAAGGTTTTATGCTAATTTAAGTAAGTGCTATAGTTTTAAATGTAGTTTAGGTATTTTTCAAATACTTTTATATATTAGTTTTTATATTGTTCATGGATTGAATGGTGATAATTATCAATGGTATGATTATTTTCCTTTTCAATTATGTTCGGTATTAAATATTACTAGTGGTATACTATTAATTATTCCTAATAAAAGTTTATTTAATATTACTTTTCCTTTAATTGGTCCTGTTATTTTGGCATTTTTATTACCAGATAAAACAAAATGAGTTTTTGGTCCACAGCATTTTCTTTATTGAAATTATTATTTTATTCATATTATTATTCTTTTTTCTTATTTACTTTTATATTTATATGGTCATATTGAATATGACAAAATATATATCAAAAAAAGTATATTATATTTAACTTTATTTGGTAGTGGTGTTTTTATTTTTAATACTTCTTTTGGTACTAATTACTTATTTATTGGTAATGCTGGTTATACAGCAAGTTTTGGTAAAAAAGTATTAGACACTTCAGTGTGGTTACCAATTTTACGTTTTACATTTATGTCTGTTGTTGGTATTTCATTACTAGTTTTAACATATATTTTTATTATAAAAACTTTATCTCCTTTTTATTTAGAAAAAGGAACAAAAATTAATCCTATTTATAAAGATAAAAAATCATTAATTACAAAATTTTATAAAAAATTAAATTTAAAAGATAAAAAAATAATGAAATCTTAATTAATAATTAAAAAAAGAAAGTGAGTTAATTATGTTAAATTCAAAACAATTTTTAACAATTATCCAACTTCAAAATGAGTTAGATAAAAAAATAATTATTAATCGTGGTGTTAGCGATATTAAAACATTAAATTCTAGATTTTTAGCACTTTTAGTTGAATTAGGTGAATTTGCAAATGAACAAAGATGTTTTAAATATTGAAGTTCAAAACCAAGTAGTGAAAAATCAGTAATGCTTGAAGAATATATTGATAGTCTTCATTTTATTCTTAGTATCGGTAATAGCCTTAATATTGATTTTCAAAATTTTAGTTTTTCAGAAAAAACAAATTATCAAGATCTTAATCTTGCATTCATTGATTTATTTGCTTTTGTTACAACTCTTTTTAAATCAAAATCAAGTAATGATTTTTTTGAATTATTAAATATTTATTTTACAATTGGTAAAAAATGTAATTTTAATAGTGAAGACATTATTTCTTGTTATATTTATAAAAATGAAATAAATCATTTACGACAATCACAAAATTATTAATGGAAATAAGTGATCGTTTTATTTAGGAGATTAAAATGACTAATGTTAAAATTTTCAATTATAATAATACAAAATGAGAGTACATTATTACATATAAACAACAAAAACATATGTATTTAAAAGTGCGCAACGATCAAATTATTATTAGTGCTCCATTTTTTATGCAAGAAAAATTAATTGAAGATTTCATTTTAAAAAGTTTACCTAAAATTTTAAAAAAGAAAACTATATTAAAACCTAATATTGTTATTAATAATAATGACAGTTATCTTTATTTTTTAAGTAAAAAATATAAATTAATTACTAAGTATCATTCAAAAAAAACCATTATTTATTTTGAATTTAATAATTTGGTAGTATGCACAAATATTCAAGATGATAAGCAAATATTAATTAAAATTCAAAAATTTTTAAAAGAAGAGTCAAAAAATATTTTTATGAGTCGCTTACAATATTGATCAGAAATTATCAATATTGAGTTTTCAGTACTAAAAATTCGTTCGATGTTAAATAAATGAGGTGTTTGTCAACCAAATACTAAAATCATTACACTTAATTATAAATTAATTCATTTTGATTATGCTGTAATTGATTATGTTATAATTCATGAGTTAACGCATATAATTCATGCTCATCATAAAAAAACATTTTGAAATTTTGTTGCTCAATATTGTCCAGATTTTCAAGATTGTCAAAAAATATTAAAACAAGGAGTTATGGATGAAACAAATAACCTCACTTAAAAATCCAATAATTCAAGAATTAGTTTTATTACATGAAAGAAAACATCGCAATGTTAAAAAAAAGTTTTTAATTGAAGGAGAACATTTAATTAGTATTGCATTATTAAAAAAAAGATTACTTGCAGTATATGTTGATGAGAAGTATTTAGACAAATATGCAAATTTATTAAAAACTTGTAATAATATTGAAGTTATTGTTGTAAATAGTATGATTATTAAAAAAATTTCACAACAAAAAACACCACAACCAATAATTGGCGTTTGTAATATTGTTAAACCTTTAAATTATTTTTATTCTTCTCATATTATTCTAATTGATACAATTCAAGATCCAGGTAATTTAGGAAATATTTTACGCAGTGTTACTGCTTTTAATATTTCTGAAGTATATTTATCAAATGAAAGCGTTGATTTATATAATCACAAAGTAATTAGTGCAAGTCAAGGAGCTATTTTTTATACTAATGTGTATTATGAAAATTTTGATCAATTTTTATTAAAAGTAAAAAATGCAAATTATATGATTTATGGTACATTTCTACATGAAGATAATAGTACTAATTTATCTGAAATTACCTTTAAGCAAAAGAATGCTTTTTTATTTGGCAATGAAGGACAAGGTATTAATAAAAAGTATAAAGATAAAATTAATAGTAATATTTTTATTCCAACTTCTTTTAATGTTGAATCATTAAATTTAGCAACAAGTGTAGCAATAGTAACGTATTGCTTATTTACTAGTAATATATTAAAATAAATTATACTTATTTTGAATTATAAAAATTTAATTATACATATTAATAAATTAATGGAGGAATAGAATGTTAGCGGTTAACGATTTAAAAAAAAGATTAGAAATTATTAGACAGCAAGCATTTAATAATATTGATGAAGTTGCTGATTTACATAAATTGCAAGTTTTAAAATCACAATATTTAGGTAAAAATTCGGATATTAATAATATATTAAAATCTTTAGAAAAGTTTCCTCATAATTTTAGAATTGAAATTGGTCAAGCAGCTAATAAATTAAAAAAAGAAATTAATGAATATATAATAAAAAAATTTAATGAAATTGAGAAAGATAACATTAATGAGCGTCTTAAATCTTCAGAAATTGATTTAACACTACCGGGTATTGATTTTAATATTGGTCACACCAATCCTTTATTAAAAACTGTTACCGAAATATCTGAAATTTTTAAAAATTTGGGTTATCAAATCATTAGTGGTAATGAAGTAGAAAATGAAGAATATAATTTTAATCGCTTAAATTTACCATTTGATCATCCAGCAAGAGATATGCAAGATACTTTTTATCTTGAAAATAATAATGACAAACTTAATCGTTGATTATTAAGAACACACGCTACAAATATGACTGCACGCATTCTTAGCGAGCAAGATAAAAATTCAAAAGAAACCACGGCTATTATTAGTTTAGGAAATGTTTATCGAAAAGATGATGATGATGTTACTCATTCTCACCAATTTATGCAAGTTGATGGGTTTTTAGTTGGATCTAATATTACTTTTGCAAATTTAAAATGAACATTAAATTATTTTTGTCAGCAATTTTTTGGTATGGAAACTAAAACAAGATTACGTCCTAGTTATTTCCCATTTACGGAGCCTTCAGTTGAAGTAGATGTAAGTTGCCCAAAATGTAATACAGAAGGTTGTTCATTATGTAAGTATACTGGTTGAATTGAAGTTTTAGGTGCTGGTATGATTCATCCAAATGTTTTTATTGCTGCTGGTTTAGATGAAACAACAGCAGGTTTTGCCTTTGGTGTAGGCATTGAAAGAATTACTATGATTAAATATGGCATTGACGATATCAGATTATTTTATAATAATGATTTTCGATTCTTAAAACAATTTTAAAAATTAAAAGGAGTATAAAATAAAATGATAGTTTCACGTAAAATCATTTCGCAGTGATTGAATATTAATAGCATTAAAGATTATGAAATCGTTGATGCTTTAAATAGTTTGGGTTTTGAGGTTGATCAAGTAAAAAATTTAATGTTCAGTAATACAAACTTAGTTGTTGGTCAAATTACTAAAATTACTAAACATCCTAAATCAAATAAATTAAATATTTGTGAAGTAACAGTAGGCACTGAAATGTTAACTATAGTTTGTGGTGCAGCAAATGTAGTTATTGGTATTAAAGTTGTTGTAGCAAGGATAGGAAGTACTTTAGGTAATGGTCTTACTATTGTTGAAAGAACAATTCAAGACGTTGTTTCTTCAGGAATGCTTTGTTCATTAACAGAATTAGGATTAAGTGGTATTGTTCAGAATAAAGAAGAATTAAGTGGTATTATTCATTTACCAGATGATGCAATGGTTGGTAATATTAATCCATTACAATATTTAAATTTAGATGATACAATTTTTTTTATTGATTTAACAGTAAATCGTAGTGATTGTTTGGGGATTTATAGTATTGCTAGAGAATTAAGCGGTTATTTTAAAATTCCTTTAAAAAACATGGAAGTTAGTAGTATAGGAAAATTTGATAATAAAAGTCAAGTTAGTGTTCTTAATGGTAAAATTCAAGCTTTAGCAACATTAAAGATTGAATTTGATGATAAATCTGTAATAACACCAATTTGAATTAGAAGAACACTACAACTTGCAAATATTGTACCCAAAACTTTATCAGAAGATATTATTCATTTAGTAATGTTAGAATTGGGTCAACCCTTAATTACTTTTAGTGCCGATGTTTTAAAAAAACCATCTTTAAATATTTCACCTAAATCATACCCAGAAGGTAATTTGCAAATTAAAGAGGGTGATATTTTATTACATGATAAATATTTGGCTTTTAGTGTTTTAGGAGTTAGTCATAATATTGAATATGAAGTTAAACCAAGTTCCAAAGAAGTTTTTATATTTTCAATTAATCCTGATGTTACCTTAATGAGTAAACAAGCAAAGCGACATGGTGCTCTTATTAATACATTATTAGAACGTTTAACAAGACCAGTTGTTCCTGATTATTATTTAATTGCTTTACAACGTTATTTGTTTATTTTAGGACAATTACAAGTTAAATATGAAATTACTGGTTTTAGTAATGATGTTCCTTATCAAGTTAAAACAAAAGTGATCAATTTTAATTTTAATTTTATTAATAAAATTTTAGGTACAAATTTTGGGGTTAATGAAATAATTAATTATTTGACTATTATTGGTTGTCAAATTGAAATTGATGCAAAAAATCAAGAAATTTTAAAAGTAACAGTTCCTAATCATCGTAGTGATTTAAATAATGCTAATGATTTTAGTGAAGAAGTTGCCAGAGTATTTGGATATGATAAATTACCAGTTATTAAACCACAATTTAATGTATCATTTAAGTCACCAACGGCAATGGAAAATTTAATGATGAAGTGAAGACAACATTTAACAAGTTATGGTTTTAATCAAGTAAAAACATATAGTTTAACAAGTATGCAGAGATTAAATGATTTTAATTTTTTTAAATATAAAATACCTGTAAAATTAGAAGCACCTTTGACATTAACAAGAGAAGTTATGCGTTTTAGTTTGACAGATAGTTTATTAAGAATTTGTCAATATAATTATGCACGTAAAGAAACACAATTAAAAATTTTTACTGATGAAACTATTTATACAGGTGATGAAACTGATGATAATCATCATTTAGCTTTTATGATTATGGATAATTTTTGACCAAAAATTAATACTAATAGAATTACTAATAGTACGTATTATTTTATTAAAGGTTTTTTAGATGGTTTTTTAGCAAAAGTTATGCCAAATTTATTTAACTCTATTGTTTATAAAACAAATAATAATTCTTTAATGCATCCGTATTTAAGCGCAGATATTTTTTATGAGCAAGAACATATTGCTACTATTGGCGCACTGCATCCACAAACTGAAAAAATAATGAATGTTGAAAAAATATTCTTAGCAGAAATTAATTGTAGTAAGTTAGTTAAAATCATAGAAGAACAACAAAAAGTAGTTTCTAAATTTAAGCTTTGATCAAAATTTAATGCTTTAAGTCGTGATATATCAATTATTGTTAATAGTAATATTCAATTTTCTGATGTAAAAAATGCTATAATATTTGCAAATATTGATTTTTTAGAACAAATATCTTTGGTAGATTTTTATAATGATGAAAAATTAAAATCACAAAATCAACACTCATTAACTTTTAATTTGAAATTTAATAGTCAAGAAGAACAATTAGATGAAACAAAAGTAAGTGGACAAATAAGTATTATTCAAGAAATATTAAAGAAAAAATTTCAAGCAATTATTCGTTAAAAATATAACAAAATATTAAATAATAACATTAATATATTTTTTTATTATATTAAATTTTTAAATTGGGTGAGATAATATGAAAACATTAAACAAAGATAATTTAAACTTTTATAAAATGGCATTATTATTTATGATTCCAATTTGTGCACAATCTTTAATTGAAACATTAATAAACTTAATGAATAATTTTGTGGTTGGTCAATTTGGAAATGATGATGCTATTGCTGGAGTTGCATCATCAAGTAATATTTATGATATGGTTTGATATATCTTTTTTGCTATCGTTGCTACCGGTAATATTTTTACTGCTCAATATTTAGGTATTAAAGATAAGAAGAAAATTCAAGAAACTACTAATATAAAATTATTTTATACTTTAATTTTTTCAATATTTTTTGTTGTAATATTAGAATTATTTAGCAAACAAATTATGGGAGTAATTCTTGGTGCTGAAGATAATTCTCATGAAAATGCTATTGGTATTGCTGAAGAATATAGTAAATTAATTGCTTGAAATTACCCATTGTTAGGTTTTGCTTTTATTATGTCAATTACTATGAATACATGTGGTAATGTTAAAACACCATTGATAACTTCTATTTGCTCATTACTCTTAAATACATTTTTAGTTTGTATTTTATCATTACCATATAGTGGGGGACCACAATTAGGTATTGAAGGATTAGCAATAAGTTTAATTATTTCAAGAGCAGTAGAATGTTTTATATTGTTAGGTTATTTAATTTATAAAAAACCAATTTATGCTCCTAATTGAAATATTTTTAAATTTACAAAAGATTTACATAAAAAATATATTATTACTTTTATTCCTTTATTTGCTAGTCAAGTATTATTTGGTGTTTCAGTAGTAATGTTAACAGCTTTATATTCTCATTTTGGTGATACTGAAGTTGTTGCCGCTGTGCAAATTGTTGGTAGTGTTGTTGCTATTTTTTATTCTACTTTTAGGGGATATAATGCTTTAGTTGGATATGCTGTTGGTAGCAAGTTAGGTTCAGGAGAACTAGTACTGGCTAAAGAAAATGCTAACAAGATATTAAAATTGAGTTTTGCTATTTCAACTGTTATTGCTTTAATTATTTTGGGTAGTGCTTTTTGAGTTCCAAAAGTATTATTTCCAAATTTATCTAATAATGCTATGAAACTTGCAGTTTGATATATGGCTTTTTCAGCAGTAACTTATTTTTTCATTAATATGATGCAACCATTATTTAGTTTTCTTTATGCTGGTGGCTATACTTTAATTATTAGTATTGCTGATCTATTTTTAATTTGATTTATTGATATTTTTATTACTTTTGCTTTATTGCAGTGAACTGACTTAAGTATTAAAATGGTAATTATGATTTCGTGTTTAAGTAAATCAGCTGATTTTATTTGTGCTTATGTATTTTATAAAGTAATTCCTTGAAATAAAAATATTATTAATTCTAAAGTAGAAAATGTACCTCATCCGACATTTGAACCACATGGATAATATAAAAATCCCTTTTTAATAATAGATTTTATTTTAATAAATTTTGTTTAAAAAATGTTAAAAAAATTTTATTATATTTTAGCAAATAAATTCATATTTATCGTTTTATTTTTATTGTATTTAATATACAATTATTATAGTTACTGGTGTGATTTTAGAGGATGGTAGAAGTAATGATTTTTTTATTTTTAGTTATAATTAAACTTTTATAATAATTAAATTTTAAATAACTAAATAAATACGGACATTAAAAATTTTGACATACCTTTATTATAAGAAATTTTTGTTTTTTGAAAGAATTTTAAAAATAAGTTTAAGTAAATATATAAAAATAGTAATAACACCAGAACTAATAAAATCATTTTGGAATTAAAAAAGAAATTAAGAAATAATAAAAAAATAAAAAAAGCATGATTGTTTTAAAATTTTTTTATTTTTTTATAAAAAGGAGAAAGAAAATGTTAAAGTTTATAAGAAAATTTTATAATAAGTATCTTAAAAAGTACTTTAAAAAGAAAAATAAAGAATTACAAAAATTAAGAAAAGAAATTCTTGATATAGAAGAAGAGATGAAAAAACTAAAAGAAGACAATATTTTTTTATTTAAGACTATTAAAATGTTTTTAAATTATCAAAATAGTTCAATTGATAATCCTTTATATTTTAATCAAGATGATCATATTTATGAAGAAATAAAAGAAAAAACTATTTTTGAAAAATTTATTTATGAAAATGTAAAAGATGAAACAACTTCATTGAGTTCAGTTGGTAATAATGTTCCTCCACAATTACCACCAAGAAATAAAACAAGTGAAAATAATATGAAAGTAACGACCGAAGAAACTAATGAAATTAAACCATCAAATATTACAAAAAAAGTAGAAGAACAACCTATTTATGAAAAAATAAATACCGATCCAATTTATGATGAAGTTAAATCAAATGTTAAACCATTTTGTTGTTCTATTTCTTAGGAGGGCAAAACTATGAAAAAAATATTAAGTATATTTACAATAAGTACTTTAGCATCATTACTTTTCACAAGTAACATTATTAATAGTATCATTATTAATAATGATAGTAATAAAATGGATAATAATGTTGTTAAAAAAAATTCCTTACTACCAAAAAAAGAATCAACAAATGAGCCCTTAACTCATTTATTTAATAATCAATATAATTATTTAACAAATAGTAATTGAATTACTAATCAATCAAATTTAGATCAAAAATTTTACAGTTATGATACAAATCATGCTAATTATAAGTTGAGCAATGATATTTAATGCTAGAGAAGTTTTTTTGTTGATAATGATGGTAATTTAAATTATGATTCTACACTTATTTTAGAAAAGGATAAGTTAAATATTGAAAATACAAAACAAGAAATGATTAACTATAAAAAAGTGACAAAAACTAAAGATAAAAAAAATATATCTAATGAAAGTATTTATGATAATAATTATTTTGAAGGTGATAATAATGATTGACAATATATTCAATTTGGAGGATTAAATAGTCATATTGATATTTCAAATCAAGTAGGTGCTGATAAAGTTGAACACAGTAATAATCTAAATGAAACATTAGGTTTATATTATATTGTTAAAGCAGTACACGAAAATAAAATTACTAAAGGTGTAGCTGATAGTTTAGGAAAGGATTTTATTAGTAAAATTAGTATTAAAAATAGTTTTAATAAAAGTTTAACTAATGAGATTATTAATTTAATTGTTGATAAAGAAAAAGTTTATAAACTAATTAATGAATTGCCCTTTTCTAATGATGCAAGAGATTATTCAATTAATTATATTTTTGATAAAGATAATAATGTAATTGAAATTTATGATAATAAATTTAATAATACGAATTTAAGTAAAAATATTAATATATTTAATTCTCAATCATTTGATGGAACTAATAGTTGAGAAGATTTTAAATCAGAAAACTACACTTTAATTAATTGAACAAAATATGCAAAAAGATGAGAAGAATTTTGTCTATTATGACCTAGCCTTTCATTTAATAATTCTTATATTAAATTAACTAATTCTAATGGTCCTGTTATTAACAATAATCTAAGTTTAATGACTAATAAAATTAATAAATCTATTCCTGAGTATATTGCTCCTCCATTTAATGATCCTGTAGTATTAAATAATGATACTTTTAATTTTAAGTTTGAAAATAATTTTTGAATTTTTATGGCTCAAAATCGAATTCATATATATTTATGTATATGGCACGATGATAATAATATTTATTGTCAATATGCAGGTCATAATTTTTCTCAGTTTTGTGCTAGTGGTAGTTCTTATGATATAAAATTAGATTCTATTACATTTCATAATTTATCTGATTCATCTGTTTTATTAAATAAAAAAATAGCAAATGAAAAAATTTATGCTTTGGGTGTTGATTCACAAAGTAATATTTTTAGAACACAAGAAGATAGAGTTTATAAACTTAGTACTACAGGAGTAGAAACTTTAATAGAAGGATTAGATGCTGGTAAAACTGCCAGAAATATAGTAATTGATAATGAAGATAATGTTTATGTTGGAACTGATTCTGGTTCTGTTTATAAAAGTGATGGAATACATAAATTTGAAAAAATTTTATTGCCAGATTCAACAAATTGAATATGAGCTTTAGCGGTTAATAAAAAAACCGGCATTGTTTATGTTGGGAATGATGATGGTGTGTATAGCATTGATAAAAATAGTAACGTTAATCATATGTTAGGAACACATGATTATATTAATAGTTTAGCAATAGGTGAAGATGGTTCTGTTTTTGCTGGAGCTAATAATCATGGTAAAATTTATAAAAGTAATGGTGTAAATGATTTTCAATTAATTAAAGAACAAAATGATGCTGGGTCAATAAAAAGTTTAGTCGTAGATACTATTGGAACTATTTTTGCTGGTTCTGATAATGGTAATATTTATCAAATTAATAGTGGAAGTATGTATTCTAAAATTTTAAATACAGGTCATGAAATTAAACGATTAATTATTGATAGAGATGGTGTTTTGTTCGCTGGTGTTGATTCAAATCAAATATATAAAAAAGTAAAAAAATCATCTATTTTTTGCAATATGTTAGGAATAGATAATGATAATGAACATATTCTTGCCTTAACAATTAATTCAGAAAATACTTTATATGCTGCAGGAACTGAAGGAATTTTGTATTCAAATAAAAATTTTAAGTAACATTTAAAATGTTACTTAAAATTAAATATATTAAAAAAAATTTTAATTAAAAAAAATGTTGGTTCTTATGATATAAAATTAGATTTTTTTAATGCTATACTTATTTATAAAGTTTAAAATAATATGAAAGGAAGCAATTATGAAAGTAATTAAGGTTAAAAATATTACGAAGTCGTATAATGGTAATGTTGTACTCGGATCTATTAATTTAGAAATTGAGAGTGGTAGTTCTGTTGCTATTTTTGGTGCTAATGGTGCTGGTAAAACCACATTATGTGAGATTATTAGTAATACTAAAAATGCAAGTACAGGAGAAATTGAATATAACTTTAATAAAAAAGATATTCCATATGTTGTTGGAATAAATTTTCAAGATCAAGTTTATCCTAACTTTATAACAGTTAAAGAATTAATAAATTTTTATCATAAGATTTATTTAGATAAAATAAAACCCGAAATTTTTAATAGTATGTTAGATAAGTTTCAATTAACAGAATTATACAAACGTAAAGTAAATAGTTTATCGGGTGGTCAAAGACAAAGAGTTAATTTATTTTTATCATTATTTCATCAACCAAAAATTTATATTGGTGATGAGATTTCAACTGGTTTAGATGTTAAAACAAGAATTGATATTATTAATTTTTTACAAGAACAAATTAGTTTGAATAACATTACTTTAATTTTAGTTAGTCATAACTTAGATGAAATCCAAGCTTTATGTAAACGTATTATTTTTTTAAAGGATGGTCAAATTATTGATGATACTACTGTTGTTGAAGTTACTAAAAAATATGGTTCATTATTAAAATATTATTTAGAAAAAACAGAAACACCATTAGAAATAACTACGAGAAAGGAAAAAAAATAATGCTAGCAATGTTTCAATTATTATTTGGTTATTTTAAGAAATCTTTCCATAGTATTTTCTTTGGTTTTATTTTCCCTATTATTATGTTAACAATTTTAGTTGCTGTATTAACACCCGGTAACCCAAATGCTGCACAAACAGTATTACCGGGGTTAGTGATGTCAGCTTCACCAGTATTAGGAATTGTTACTTTATCAATGACATATTCTGATTTTAAACAATCAATAATTATTAAAAGAATTGGTGCAACACCATTAAAACCATGACAATTTATTAGTAGTATTTTAATATTTCATGTTATTTTAATTTTTATTGGTAGTTTTTGAACATTAGGAATTGGTGCAGCTTTATATCATAATCAGATTAATTGAGAACTAATTAATTGAGGTTATATATTACTAGCAATTCTGCTTTCATCAATTATGTGTTCAGCAGTAGGAATAATGGTTGGTATTCTTGCTTCTGATTTTAAAATTGCTAATGCTTTTGCTTTATTATTATATTTGCCAACATCATTTTTATCGGGTCAATATATTCCGTATGTAGCCATTAAAGGACAACCAGTTTTAGTTATTATTGCTAAAATTATTCCTTTTTCTTATCCTGTTTCTATTATGAATAGAGGATGAAATAATTATGGTACTCCAAATGATTTAATCAATGCAGCACTTTTTGATAATTACTGAATACCGATTTTAGTTAGTTTACTTTGAATTGGAGCATTAATATTTGGAGCAATTATGGCTTATAAATATCGACGTAAATAAGTAAATAAGAAAAAAGATTTGTTTATAAACAAATTATTTAAAATTATAAAAAATATTTACAAAATAAACAAGCCTAATTAGGCTTGTTTTGATTTATTTTTAAAAAAAATGATACTTAAATTTTGGTCATTTACTGCGGCTATCAATTCCTGAATTAGTAGCAAAAAGATCAAAATTAATAACATTTTTTACATTTCATGCTGAAAGGTTCTGATTAAATTTTTTTGCATTTCAAAACATTCCCATCATATTTGTTACATTTGAAACATCTCAACCGGAAATGTCTTGATTAAATTTTTTTGCATCATAAAACATATAACTCATATCTACTATATTTGATATATTTCAAGAAGCTATGTTTTGATCAAATGTTAGATTATTAGCAAACATATTACTTAAAGAAGTAATTTTTGTTGGTAATTGATCTGGTACTTTTTCAACTATTTTTGGCATTTTAACAGCTTGAATTTCTCTAATTCCATTTTTAAAAAAACCGATTTGAACAATTTCTTTACTTTCTATGTCTGACAAATCTTTATCATTAGTTGTTTTTTGTATTCCATTTTTATCTTTGTAAATTGTATCTTGTTGTGTTTTATTTTGAATATAATTAGTTGTAATATTAGTATTTTGTTTGATAGTGTTTAAGAAACTAGTTAAATTACCTGTGGTTGTTGTAAGTATTAAAATACTTAATGTTTTGATTAATGTTTTCACTAAAAAATCTCCTTTTTTTGTTTTTTCCAATAACTTCTTAAGTTTAAGAAGTTAATTATATTTTAATTCGTTTAAAAATAAATTCAATAAGTGTTAAATTTTATGTTAAAAATAAAAATATATAAATATTAGGAAAAATTTTTTATGTTATTAGTAAGTTTAAATGTAATACAAAAGTTATATAATATATTTTAATTTACATACAATTTGTTTATTTTTTTAAAATAAAGATATTTTTATGATATTATTAAATTAATTTAATAACTGTTAATTACTAGTATAGATAGTTTTATCTATATTAGTTTTTTTGTTTTTATTAAATTAATTTAATTAAAAAAAATATTATATATTGGGTTTATTGCGTTTAAAGTCAAGTTTTATATTGAGTTTATTAGAAAGAAGTTAAAATATGGCAAACGGCAGAGAAGTTATTATTACGAATAATTTAAATAATCCAAGTATAAAAAGTTTATTATTAATTGATGAATTTAATAATAAAATCGGTGACGCAATACTTATTATTGATTTAGAAAAAAAAGAAGATATTTTAGAAAGTATATTTATTGAAGAAAAATATCGTAAGCAACAATATGGTAGTTTACTTATTTACAAAATTTTTGAGATATGTCATAGCAATAATATCGAAAACCTTATTTTATTATCAGATCCAACTAATGTTACTGTCGGTGAATTTTATGAAAAATTAGGATTAACTTATGCATGAAATAAAAAAACTTTTTTTATGATTATGAAATTAATATACCTCATGCAATTTTTAATAAAAGAGATGAAATTGAAAAGTGAAAAAATATTAAAATAAAAGAAATTTTTATTGATTTTGATAAGTCAAAATCAAAAGCTATAAATGATGAACAAAAGATATTAGAGGATAGTGAAATATTATCTAGTATTTTAGATGAAGTTTTAATACATGAAGAATCAATTTTCAAGGAAGATTATCAAAAAGTTATTGATTGATTTAATCAACAAAGAGAACAAATAATCAAAAATCCAAAACAATGATGAAATACTTTAACCCCCAAACAAGTAGATGTTGTTAAAAATGAGGCAAAAAAATGGTGAAATAACTTAACACCAGAACAAAGAAAAATAAAATTATTAGAAAAACAAGCATATCAAAAAAAGACAATAAAAAAAGATGATACTCCTTTATTGTGTGATTTTGATCAAAATATAAAAAATAAATTAGACTGCATGCAGTCTATGAAAACATCAACTCCTGTTGTTAAAAAAGATAATTTTAATATTTAGATTTTTTCTTTTCTCAAATGTCTTGTTTTTTAAAATTAACAATGTAAAATAAAATACATAATTAATTTAAAATATAAAAGAGTAAAATTAAATGGTAATTTAGAGACTTAGTGGTTGCTGTAAACTAAGCAAGTTTAATTTGAAGGTAACTTATATTATTAGTAATTTAAATAATAATTAAGTGCATTTACTTTGTAAATGAATTAGGATGGTACCGCGTTAAAAAACGTTCCTATTTGTGGAATGTTTTTTTATTTTAAAAAAAAGGAGTATAACAAATGAATAGAAATTTAAACAAAAAATATAATCATATTGAAATTGAAAAGGATCGTTATGAACAATGAGTAAAATCTGGATTATTTAAGGCAAATGTTAGTTCTATTAATCCTACATTTTCTATTATCTTACCACCACCTAATGTAACCGGACTTTTACATTTAGGTCATGCTTGAGATAGTACTATCCAAGATTTATTAATTCGTTATAAACGTTTACAAGGATTTAATACTTTATTTATACCTGGTGTGGATCATGCTGGCATTGCCACGCAAGTTAAAGTTGCACAACGTATTAAAGAAGAACAAAAACTTAATTTGCAAGAATTAGGTAAAGATAAATTTTTACAACAAGCATGAAAATGAAAAACAGAATATGCACAAAACATAAGAAAACAGTGAGCAAAACTTGGTTTAGCATTAGATTATTCGCATGAAGTATTTACTTTAGATGAAAATGTTAAGCAAGCAGTTAATGAAGTATTTGTAAAGTTATATAAAGAAGGTTTAGTTTATCGAGGAAAAAAGATAGTAAATTGAGATCCAGAATTAAAAACCGCTATTTCTAATATTGAAGTAAATTATCATGAAACAAAAGGAAAAATGTATTATTTAAAATATTTTATAGAAAATAGTAGTGAATTTATTACTATTGCTACTACCAGACCAGAAACAATGTTTGCTGATCAGTGTATAGTTGTAAATAGTAAAGATAAACGTTATTTACAATTTATTGGTAAAATGGTTGTTAATCCGGCTAATAAAATGTTAATTAAAGTCATTGCTGATGATTATGTTGATATGAATTTTGGAACAGGTGCTATGAAATGCACACCAGCACATGATGCTAATGACTATGAAATTGCATTACGTCACAATTTAGCAATGCCTATTTGTATGAATGTTGATGGAACTATGAATGAATTAGCACAATCATATATTAATCAAGATCGAATGGTATGTCGTAAACAATTAGTTGAACAATTAAGAAAAGAAGATTTAGTTGTAAAGGTTGAAGACCATCTTCATCAAGTTGGTTATTCAGAAAGAAGTAACGCTATTATTGAACCATATTTATCACAACAATGATTCATAAAAATGAAACCATTAGTTGAAATGATTATTGATAAACAAAAAAATAAGAAAACAAAGATTGATTTTCATCCAATATTATTTGAACAACAACTTTTGCAGTGATTAAATAATATTCAAGATTGATGTATTTCTCGTCAATTGTGATGAGGTCATTCGCTTCCAGTTTGATATCATAAAAAAACTAAGAAAATTTATGTTGATACTAACCCACCATCACCAATTAACGATTATATTCAAGAATCAGACGTATTAGATACATGATTTTCTAGCGGTTTATGACCTTTTGTAACCTTGGGTTGACCACAAAAAAATGTTGATTTGCAAAAATATTATCCAATATCAGTATTAGTTACTGCTTATGATATTTTATTTTTTTGAGTTGCACGAATGATGTTTATGGGTTGAAAATTTACTAATCAAAAACCATTTACTAATGTTTTAATTCATGGTTTAATTCGTGATGAACAAGGTAGAAAAATGTCAAAATCATTAAATAATGGAATTG
Organism: Spiroplasma endosymbiont of Tiphia femorata; assembly: GCF_964020225.1. Classification (NCBI taxonomy): domain Bacteria; kingdom Bacillati; phylum Mycoplasmatota; class Mollicutes; order Entomoplasmatales; family Spiroplasmataceae; genus Spiroplasma; species Spiroplasma endosymbiont of Tiphia femorata. Next base: position 343,227 of record NZ_OZ026544.1, read on the forward strand.
ATCCAATGGAAGTTATTAAAAAGTATGGTGCGGATGCTTTACGTTACTTTTTAGTTAGCAATTGTGCTCCAGGTCAAGATTTAAGATTTAGTATTACTAAAGTTGAGTCAGCTTGAAATTTCAATAATAAGTTATGAAACGCTGCACGTTATGTACTAATGAATATTGATGATAAGTTTCAATTGGATGAAAATATTGTCTATAATAATTCATTATCATTTATTGATCAATGAATTTTACAAGAACTTAATCAATTGATTATTTATGTAGAGCAATATATGGAAAAATATGAATTTGTTTTAGTAGTTAAAACACTATCAAATTTTATATGAAATAAATATTGTTCTTGATATATTGAATTAAATAAAGTTAATTTACAAAATCAAGAGCAACAAAGTAACTCATTACAAACATTATATTATGTTTTACAACAAATTATTATTATGGTTCATCCCTTTATTCCCTTTATCACAGAAGCAATCTATGAAGAAATGGGGTATAAAAATAGCATTTTAACAAATAAGTTTCCTAAAGTTAAAGTTATGGAAAAAACAAAAGATGTAACTCAATTTGTTGAAATATTAATTGAAATTATTGGTAATATTCGAGAAATTCGTAAAGAACTTAATTTATCTTTAAAATTACCGTTAACTATTCATATCAATACGACTAATTCTTTTTTTGAATTAGAAAAAAATACTTTAAATCCTTATTTATTACAATTAACTAATAGTCAAATTGTTACTATTAGTGATAGTCCGTTGTCTGTTAATAATAAAATAATTAAAATTATTAATTCAGCAGTAATAGAAATTAATGTTTCAAATTTATTTAATAAAGAAGAACAATTAGCAAAATTAAAAGAGGAATTAGTTTATATTGAAAATGAAATAAAACGTAGTAAAGATATTTTAAGTAACCAACAATTTTTAGCAAAGGCACCACCAACAAAAGTTGAAATAGAAAAGCAGAAATTAGAAAAGTATCAAAATCAAAAAATTTTAATCAATGCCAAGATTAAAGAATTATAAAAAACTTTTATTTTAATTCAAGTTGAAAAATTTCATTATTTTCCAATTTAATATCATCGATACCTACTGAAAAATCAATAAATTCTTTACCATTTCAGTGCTCAATGTATCAAAATTTTTTATCTTCTTGAGTACCTTTTTTACCTTTTACAGCAACCAAAAATCTTCCAATTTGACTTTTTTCAACAGTAAAATCATTAGAACAAGCACTTAGTAAATTACCAAGTGTATTAAAAGTAGTAATATAATTAGTTTTTTCAAGAATAGTTTCCTTGCCGTTGATAGCTGTAATTTCAATATTAGTAGTAACGCTATTTTGATTAGTAGTACCATTTAAGAATTTTGGGATATAAATAATATTTAGTATTAATGAAGTTCCTAATATTAATATAATAGAATTATATTTGCATCATTTAATAAATGTTTTATTTTTAATTATTTTTATAAAATTATTTTCTCATTTCTTACCATCAGTTTTTATTTTTGTCATTATTATCAGCCTTTGCATTATCTTTTTTATTTTATTATATTAAAAAAAATAAAAAAAGGAAATTGCTTATCTCATTTTTAATAATTATTGAGGTGAAATTAAATGAGATTATTAATTATAACATTGACAATTCTTTTTCTTGCAAGTAATGGATTAGTTGTATTAAAGTTGATTAAAAATTTTAATGAAAATGAAATAGTTAGTAAGGAAAAAAATGATACAAAAATTATTACTATTACTGTTGAAATTAAAGAACATTTACCAATTAGAGAAGATTTATGTATACGAAATAAATATTATGTTAAAATTCTTAATTCAAAAATAAGTATTATTAATTTAATTAATACTTTAAATATTTCTAATGTTTATTTTGACATTTTAGCATTAAATCTAAATCAAAATATTAGTGAAAATTATAAATTAATATTATCACCAAGAAATAATGCTATTAAATATTATTCCCGTTATACTATTACTTTAGAGCCTTTAATTAATTTAGGTTTAAATAGTCAAGATGCCAAAAAAGTATTATTATTATTTAATAAAAAAAATTTAAATGCAAAACAATTGTTAGAGAATTTAGAAAAATTATTAATAACTACAAAAAGAAAATATATACAATTGATGCATAAATTTATTAGTTTTTAATGATGTTTACTTATCATGCTTTATTAGTTTTATTTCTAATATTTTTAGTTTTCTTTTTATCAAGTTTTACGATATTTAGTGGTTTAGTTTTATTATTAATAATAATTATTATTTTGTATTTTATTTTTTTTAAAAAGCAATCATTTTATAAGTATTTCTTTTTATTATTAGTATTTACTTTTACTTCCTTAGTTAACATTAACTTTAAAAAAGATGAACATATAAATATTGAAAATGTTAATTTGAAAGTAGTAGAAACCCATCCAAATTATTTGATAATACAAGAAGGATGAAAAAAATATTATTTATTATCACATTATTATATTAATAATATGCAGTATACTATTAATGCCCAATTAGATGATACACTTATTTTTAAAGGTCAAACTAAAGATTTAAAAACTATTAATAATTTTTATGAGTTTGATTTTAAATTATTTTTAAATGCTAATAATGTTAATAAACAAATAGTAGTTAATGAAAATAAAGTAAAAGTTGTTTTTGGAAAAACTCTTAGAAGTATTTTTTTTAATTATATAAATACTTTTCCAAAGGAAATTAAAACTTGAACTAAATTATTATTATTTGGTCAGCAAACCGAAGAAAATAAATCTATTTTTACCATTTTTAATAAGTTTGGTATTACTCCAATTATTGTTGTTAGTGGTTTACACATTAATTTTTTCTTTGTTTTTTTAAAAAAAAGTTTTTGATTTATCAAAAATGAATTAATTAAACTTTTAATTTGCTTTGCAATTTTATGTTTTTATTTATATTTACTTAATTGATCTATTGCAGCAATGAAAGCATTATTTTTTTTAATTTTTAGTTGTATTTTAAAATTTAATAAAAAAACTATTCATCCAATTTCTATTCTTAGTTTTAGTGCTTATTGTTGTCTTTGTTTATGACCTTTACAATTCTATCTTTTAGGATTTCAAGTTTCTTTTGGTATTACTTTTTTGATTTTATTTATTAATAATAAATTTAAAAAATATAGTTATTGGATTAGATTATTATTGATTAATATTGTTTTATTTTTATTCACTATTCCTATTCAGTGACAAATAAATCATGGTTTTAGTTTGTTAACTGTTGCATATTTATTATTTTTTACACCAATCATTATTTTTTGTGATGTTATTTTATTTTTAAATTTATTTTTAAATTCAATTTTAAGTTTTTTTGTTTCTCCAATTTTAAATTTTTTAATTATTATTATTAAGTTAATAAATATGAGTAATATTTGAATTCCGACTTTTCAAATTGAAATTTGAATTTTACAACTTTATTTTTTAATTTTAATAGTTATTTATAACTGTTGACGATATTTTAATTGAAGAATGTTAACAGTTATTATTATTAATTTTGTTTTACTTTCAACATTATGAATGAATAGTATTATTAAACCTTATTATGAATTAACGATGATTAATGTTGGTAATGCTATGAGCTTTTTATTAACTAGTCCTTATAATAAATCTGCTATTTTAATTGATGCGGGCACAGAAGATTTAAAACCAAATAATCCAACTATTTATAATTATCTTTCAGCAAAAGGAATTCATAGTTTAAAAGCAGTATTTTTAACTCATCATGATTTAGAACATATTAGTAATATTGGATTTTTGAAAATGAAATTAAAAATAGATAAAATTTATGAAAATACCAATCAATTATCGCAATATATTATTGATGGTTTTAATCCAATTCATAATTTAGTTTATGGTTTTAATTTGCAATATGTTTCTGAAAATAATAAAAGTTTAGTTTTGTTATTAAAAGTTTATAATTATAAAATTTTATTTACTGGTGATATTGAAGAACAAACCGAAAATTTATTAGTTAACACCCATGTATTAAGTAAAATTAATATTTTACAAGTTCCTCATCATGGTTCAAAAACTTCATCAACTATTAGTTTTTTAAAAACTCTTAATCCAGAAATAGCATTAATTTCCGGACATTATCAAAAACGAAGACAGTTTCCGAATATTGAAACATTGAATAATCTTAAAAAAATTAATTCTCAAGTTTATTATTCGGGAAAAAATAAAATTGTGATTATAAGAATATATATGAAACATTATGGTATTATAACGTTAATATAAACTGATATAATAATATTGTGAGATTAGAAATAGTATTTATATTATTCATGTTCAATATGAATATTTAGTAAAAAGTATTGAATAATTAAAAGAAAATTACTTTTTAGAAAAGAAACTAAAAAATATATAATTAAAACAAAAGGGGAAAAATATGAAAAAAATAAATCATTTATTAAAAATTTTGTTGTTACCTTAAATGTTAATAACTACTATTACATCCAATATTAAGGAAGAAAAAACAGTTATTGATTATTATCAATTATACATTCTTGGTGATAGTCTTTCTGATACTGGGAGTTTTGTTGGAGCTGGGAGTGACTTTGTCCAAAAATCACCATTAGCACCTTGATGAGTCGCTCAAGTAGAATTAGGAGATCCATATTATTTAAATCGCTCTTTCAGTAATGGTAAGGTTGCAGCTGAAATTTTAGCTAATAAATTACATTTAAACTTACAAGCAGGATGAAAATATACGATTTTAAATGATGCAGCAACTTATGAGCAATTTGGTAATAACTATGCGGTTGGGGGTGCTGTTGCAGCTGAAAATGATTCATGAACAGGAACATTTTATTCAAATCGTTTTAGCCTTCAACATCAAATGGCTGCTTTTTTATCTCAACATCAAGATTTACAAAGTGATGATTTAGTCTTTCTTGAATCAGGAAATAATGATATGTTGGCTGCTATTGATAGTGGTAACTATTATAAAGGACTTGATATTATTTATAATGCAATTATAAAAGAAGGAGATATAATTCAAGAATTAATTAATAAAGGCATCCAACATATTGTTGCTACTGATGTTCCAGATTTTAGTCTTGTCCCAAAATATTATGGAACTAAATCGCAAGTTTTAGCAAAACAATTATCTGATGCTTATAAAACACTTTGAAATCACGAGATATTTTTATATACAACTAATTATCCTAATTTTATTAGAAGATTTAGTTTAAGAGAAGAATTAAGTAAATATGCACTGATATTTCAACAAGAAGGTAAAAATATTACTCAAAATGCAATTGAATCTGATTATGCTCATATGGCATTAGATGGTGCTGTTACAGCAACATATGTTAATGGTTCAACAAAAGAAACATTAAATAATTATTTCTTCTTTGATGAAGTTCATCCAACAACATTAGTGCATCAAGCGGTTGCTGAAGATCTTTATAATTTAGTTGAAAAGTGATAATGTTTTAAAACATTAGATATAATAATTACTATATAAGATAAAAGTTCAAATTTGGAATATTATCAAAAACGAAAGTATTTTTCAAATATTGAAACACTGAATAATCTTAAAAAAGTTTATTATTGAGGAAAAAATAAAAGTGTGATTATATATGAAACATTATGATATTATAACATTAACATAAAATATATTAATAATTTTGTGAGGTTGGAAACATGGTTTATATTGTTCATGGTCAAGATGAGTATTTAGTAAGAAAAAATATTGAACAATTAATTAAAAAAAATCATAAAAAAGAAAATTATGATTATAATCTATATGAATTACAAGAGGATACAATTGTTAATATTATTAATGAAATTCAAATTATGAGTATATTTGAAGAAAATAAAGTAATCGTAATTAATGATAGCAGTAATTTATGACAAAAATATATTAAAGAAAAAAAATTTGTTAATGCTTTGCTTAATCATAATCAAAAAACAATGATAATTATTAAAAGTTTAAATGTTGATTTTAAAATTAGTAGAGAATTTCAACAATTTAATATTATCAAAATTAAAAATTATACAAAATCACAATTATTATTATTAATTAATAAAGTTTGCAATAGTTTTAAAATTAACATTACTCAAGAAGCAACTAATTTTCTTTTAGAATACTTGCCAAATGATGTCAGTATTATTTTAAATGAGTTATCAAAATTAAGATTAATTGGAAAAAAAATAACTTCAGATATTATTATTGAGGTGGTTCCTAAATATTTTGAAACAAATATTTTTAAAACTGTTGAATATATATTAAAAAAAGATTATAACAATTTTTGAAGACAATATAACTATTATAATGTTATTAATTATGATAAAATTAAATTGATTAATATTCTTGTATATCAATTAGAATTAATTAGAGATATCAAAATTTTAGTTAAACAAAAAAAAAGTAATGAAGATATTTCCAATATATTAAATATTTCTAAGTTTCAAGTAAAAATATTAGAACAATATTTAAATATTAATTTAAATATTAATAATATTTTGTTAAAATTATATGAATTAGATTACAATATCAAAAAAGGAAAGTTTAATAAAAATATTGCAATTGATTTATTTTTTTTGAATATTTAGTATATAATTATAGATGTTTTAAACTCAAGAGGTGATACATATAATGAAAAGTAATAAAAATACTGATGTTACAGAAAAAAAGTTAGTAGAAGAAAATAGTGACATTACATTGGTTAAACCAAAAGTAAAAAGAGTTACAAAGAAAAAAACTGAAAAAGTGTACTCAGAAGAAGATTTAAATGTTGCATTATACTATGAAATATCAAGTACTATATATAACAGTTTAAATAATTTAATTGTTAGAAAATCTATTTTTGCTAATGAAGAACTTTTAAAAATTTTAGAATTACAAATTTCTAATTTATTTTTTCTTGAAAAAGAATTAAAAGATAAAAAGTATGCAATAGAATTTTTGCAGTTAATTTCTAATTTGGTAAATCGTAGTTTGAGTATTACTAAAAGTTCTCCTAAAAATCGTATTGAAATTCTTGAAGAGCGTAACTTATTAATAGTTACAATTACTAATATTTGTAAGACTGTGGAAAAAGAAAGTCTTGAACGAATAAGACAGTTTGATAATAATACTTTTAATGAATTAAATGATCAAATTACTGCATTAAATAATTTTAGTGATGATGCTACTGAGGTTAAGCCAAGTGTTACTCCAAATAATCAGAATGTTGATAATAATGTTGATACAAATCCTAATATTGGTGGCATTGGAAATCTGGGTAATAATTTAAATATTAATAATCTTGATAATAATAGTTTAGCAAATTTAGCGAAGTTAGGTGTATTACCGCAACATCCCGCCACAAATCCTAAATTTTACCCGTATATGAATAAACCAAAATATATTCCACTTTTAAAGAAAATATTATCAGCTTTTTTCTTATTAACAACAGTGCTAGCAATAGCTACTTATATACTAACTTATTTTATAGCAGGTACTTTTCAAATTAAAAATAATAGTACATTACCTGTTTATTATAATTTTGCACAACAATCAAAAACTATAGTTTTCACTATTGTCACAACAATAGTTTTAAATGGAGGCTTTTTATATTCAATTTTAAAACCACCAAAATTAGGTCGTGATTTATATCGAACATCATATTTTTTAATAGTTATTTTAATTTTTTGAATAATTTATACAATTTCAAATTTAATTTATATGACAACAAATGATTCATTATTAAGAACATTTATTTCTTTTTTAGATAAAGGTAATGAAATTAATCCTAATGCTTTACCTTGATTAAAAGGATTAGCAACTTTTAAAGCTTTTCAAATATTAACATATATTACAGCAGCAACAGCAATTTTACCAATTGCTATTATACTAGTTATTGCTATTCTTAATCCAAAAATTGATCGTAATAAAATTATGAGAGCCAATTCGGAATATCAAAATGCTATTAATAATGCTTTAAGTGGTAAACCCTATGAAATCGATCCATCACTTTTTGATGATAGTTTAGATAATGATAATAAAAAAGATACAAAAGATCATAAATTTTGACGTAATAGTGATTTATTTAAATAATAAAATAAAAAAGGACTTTTAGTCCTTTTTTATTTTATTATTTTTAATTATTAGATTTAATATCTTATGCTTGTCAACGTAATTTTGAACTTGCAACTATTGTGTAAATACCAATCAATCCAAGCCGCAACTCCTAGATATATTCCATAAGTTGTTGTAAAAGTAAAACTTGTTCCACTTCAAGCTTGAATAAATGGATCCATAGCGTATTTAAATGGATTAAAGTAAGTTGCGTATTTTAAAACGGGACTACTATTAATTAACTCAGCTGGGAAAAATACCCCACTTAAAAGTGCAACCGGAAAATAAATTACATTTGATGCTGCAACTAAAGCAGTTACTGATTTGAAAATTGAGGCCAATAACATTCCTAAACCCATTGATGAAAAGAAAATTAAGATAATAAATGGGATAGATTCTCCAATAAAATTTGCTGTTACTATATTATTTCACCCATAAGTACCACCAAACATAATTCCAGTTCATAATAAAGATCATAAGAATGTCGCTATCATAAAGAAAAATCCAATTATCATAACTGAAAGAACAAAGAAAATTGGTTTAATATTTGTTGCTCCAATTCGCTTCATTAAAACACTATTTTTAAATTCAACAATTGTTTGTGGAATAATGAAAATTCCTACTGCCATTGGTTGTAACATTGAAATTGAACCAACTAAAGTATGTAAACTTTTTACAGTATCACCTTCCATTTGTTTAAAAGCAAAACCTTCTAAGAACAACATTAGAATTGGAAATAAAACTAAAAAGAAGGGTACAAAAAATCCTCGATAATAATATTTAAACATTAAGTTTATTAATGGTCGACTTTTTTCGGGCATTTTGGCTTTATGAATTCATTTATTTTTTTTCTTATTTTTTTTGATTTCAGCATTTTCTTTTTTTATTTCTTCATATTGTTTTTTTAAATCAGCTTTTTTATTTTTATCAAACATTTTTCATGTAAAGTTATGAACTGAACCATATTTTTTAACAATATCTTTAACATTTCCTGCTTCTTTTATAATTCCATTATGAATGTAAATATACTTTTCACAAAATTCTTCAACTTCGCTCATATTATGAGTAACTAAGATCATTGTCTTATTTTTGTCAATAATATTTTTTCTAAAAAATTCAAAAATTTCTGAACGAACTTCAATATCTAATCCTGTGGAAACTTCATCTAAAATAACTAGATCAGGATCATGAATAACAGCAAGTAAAATATTTAAACGTTGTTGTTGTCCACCCGAAAGTGTTTGAATAAACTTATTTTCAATTCCAAGTAATTGGTATGTCTTCAGTAACTCTAATAGTTCATCTTCTTTCATTGAAATATTAAAAGTATGTAAATAATATTTAATCATATCCATAACAGATATTCCGGCCGGATATCTAGATTCTTGAAATTGTAAACCATTTACTAGATGTTCTTGACGAATTATTTCACCAGATGTTGGTTTACGAATACCACCAATAATTTCACTTAAAGTTGATTTACCACTACCATTTGCACCAATGATTCCAATTCGATCGCCAGGATTAATAGTTAAATTAACTTTATCTAATGCTATTTTATTTTTATATTCCTTTGTTAGATTTAAAATTTCTACTAGTGGCCGAGATTTATCTATTTTTTTCTTATTTTGTTCATTATTTTCCATATATAATACCTCCTGCATTAGATTGTACTATAATTAAGTGTTAAAAAGCAATTATTGAAATTTGTAACAATAAAATAAACAGTATTAATTCTAAATATTTTGGAAAAATATTTTTTAATTTTTGTTTTTCATGTATATATAATATAGATTTGAAAATAGTGATTATGTAGTATAGCAATTTAACATATGCTTTAAATCAACATTTATGAATTCAAATCCCATTTAATTATAAAACCATATACTATTAATGATTACTTTTGTTGTTTTATAAATAAAAGTTATTATATTGTATAATTAATTATATTTGAGAAATTAGATAGAAACTCAGGAGGAACCATTTTGGAAAATTTAGTAAGTGAAGAAGTAATTGAAGAAACGTATTCAAAAATTAAAGATAAAATTAGTAAGACAAGTTTGATAAAAGCAGATAAACTTTCTTCATTTTCTGGTAATAATATATTTTTAAAGTTAGAAAATTTACAAAAAACAGGTAGTTTTAAAATTAGAGGAACTTTAAATAAAATTCTTAATTTATCAAAGGAACAGCAAGCAAAGGGTTTAATTGCTGCTAGTGCTGGTAATCATGCACAAGGAGTTGCTTTAGCAGCTTCAAGTTTAAATTTAGTATCCAAGATAGTTATGCCTTTAACAGCACCACTAGCCAAAATTGCTGCTACTAAAGAATTTGGTGGTGCTAAATGTACTGTTAAACTTTGTGGTAATATGTTTGATGATGCAATGTCTGAAGCATTAAGACTTGAAAAAGAAGAAGGGTTAACGTTAGTTCATCCATATGATGATAATTTTGTTATTGCTGGTCAAGGTACAATTGGTTTAGAAATATATGAGCAAATGAATGCAATGGGTAAAGAAATTGATTATTGTTTAGTTCCAATTGGAGGAGGAGGACTTTTAAGTGGTATTTCAATTTATTTAAAAAGTAAAAATCCAAATATTAAATTTATTGGGATTGAGGCACAAAATGTTGATTCTTATAATCAAGCTTTAAAACAAGGAAAACCATTTAAAATTCAAGGTAAAAGTTCAATTGCTGATGGAATTACTGTTAAACAAACAGGAGAATTAACATTTAATATTTTAAAGAAAAATGTTGATAAAGTTGTTACTGTTAGCGAAGAAGAAATTTCGCAAGCAATGTTATTTTTATTAGAAAAATGTAAAATTGTAACTGAAGGTAGTGGTGCTGTTAGTGTTGCTGCTATTCTTTCTGGTAAATTAGATAAAATCATTGGTAAAGATAAAAATGTTGTTTGTGTAATTAGTGGTGGTAATGTTGATATTACTACATTAGGAACAATTATTAATAGCGCCTTAATTAGTTCACATCGACGAGTTCCTTTTTCAGTTAACGGTAAAATTAATAATAGTACTATTAGCGAAATTATTAATATTATTACTAAAAATGGTGCCTCTATTTATAAAATTCACAGTACATTTGATCGTAATAAATTAGATATTAGTAATTTTAGTATTTTTATAGTTATGGATACATCAGATGAATTTCAAAAAAATAAAATTTTTGCTGAGATTAGAGCATCAAGTTCTAACTTTACATTATTAGCTAAATAGTTTTTAAATTTGGTATTTTATTAAAACAAAAATTTAGTTTAAAAATATCAATTATATTTTAAAAAGAGACACTATTAATAGTGTCTCTTTTTAAAATAAATTATAGTTATTTTGCTTTTGCTAATTTAGTCATAATTTTAGATTTTTGACGAGCAGCTTTATTAATGTGATAAATGTCTTTAACAACAGCTTTATCAATTAAACTACATACTTCATTAACAAGTACTGCAGCATTTTCTGCTTTGTTTTTTATTGATATTTCAGCTTTTTTTAAAGCAGTTTTAACTTTAGATTTATAACTTTTATTAATTTCATTTCTTTTTTGGTTTGTTTTAATTCTTTTAATTTGTGATGCAATGTTAGCCATTTTTTCTCCTTTTTTGTTTTGAACATGTTTTATAGATTAATTACAACAAAAATAATTATAACAAAAATCATAAATGTTGTATAATATTTTTTATTTTTTCAGTATAATTAATGTGTTAGCTTTTTGTTAATAGTATATTTTAATTTTTTTACACTTTTAATGTAAATTATTTGTTTAAAAACTTTAATGATAAATGTAGGTGTGGTAAATAAATGAGTTACTATTTTCGTAACCCTTATCAATTTTCTTACCATAGTATTGGTAGGATTAGAACAAGATTAAAATTGCAAGACTTAAATGATATCCAATTACGTGAATATTGTTTAAAATTGATTAATGAGTCTTATGATATTGAAGAGACAAAAAGTTTTAAATATATTAGAGTAAATAAAACACATCTTTATTTTGTAATTAAAAAAGATGTTAATTTAATTTTAACAATTTCACCGATGAGTCCAACTAAACTATTAGCAGTAATCGAGGAAAATTTATAAATCAAAAAAGAGGAATAAAAAATGGGAAATTTATCTAGTCAATGATGAATGTTAGCGCTTATAGGAGTAGTTTTAATAATTTTTATTTTTACAACAATTTCAGCAAAAAAGAAGAAAAAAGAAGAGAAAAAACAACGTCAAAAAGAAGTAAAAAATATTATTAAATCCTTTATGCGTGATGAATTAAAATTGCAACATAAAACAGTAGAATTTGAACAAGTAGTTTCACGTAGTAGTAAAGAATATCGCTATCGTGATGTTTTTGATGTAATTGTAAAATTATATGATTCTAAGAAAAATGATTTATTTGCAACTAAAGCATTTGAGGTAGAAGGGTTTACTAAACAATTATCAAAGAAAGAATTTGAAACAATTTGAAAAGTAAATTGTGAATTAGATTTAGAAGAAACACTTAAGAAAATTGAAATGTCAAAAAAACGTAGTGGTAAAATTAAAATAAAAAGAAAGACAGCAGAAGAAAAAGCAGCAATTAAAAAAGAAAATGAAGGCGTTAAACTTGCAATTGAAGAAGAACGTTTACAAAATAAAGAAAATAAAAAACGTGCTAAAAATTTAGAAAAACCTAAAATTGCAATTCATGATAAATTTTCTGGATGAAAAGATAAATAAATCTTTATTTTAAAGTAGGCAATTGGGTGATATGTAATGAAAATTTATAAAGATGATTATAAGCATTTCCGTATTTGTCGAAAACTTTCATGATTTTTAAATGCAAAAAATTATGCTTTAGCTAAGCATTTAATTGAAGAGAAAAAGATAATAAATTTTGTTGAACTAACGCATACTAAAACAAGTAGTAAATTTAAATCTAATTTAATTACTATTTCTGATTTAGACGATGATACATTTGAAAATAATTATAATGAAGAAGATGATTCTGAATTTTATCTTGGTGAAACAATTGCAGATGGTATTGAAACTGGGCACTATGCTCAAGAATATTTTAAAGTAAAATATTCTTGTTTTAATTTTGAGTCTGAACTGGGTAGTAATGTTATAGAAATTATTAATAATAAAGAGTATGATGTTTTATTTGAACCAAGATTTGAATATCAGGGTTGTGTTACTAAGTGTGATATTTTAAAGCGAAATAATGATGGTTGGGATTTAATTGAAGTAAAAGCAGTAACTTGAGTTAAAGAAGAACATATGTGAGATTTACTTTATCAGTATGATATTTTAACCAAATGTGGAATTAAAGTAGTTAATACTTATATTATGTATTTAAATAATAATTATGTTAAGAAAGAAAAAATAGATTTAAATGAATTATTTATTGTTAATGGATCAACTTGGCAAAAAAGTCCAAATACTAAAAAAAGTTTTAGTCTTTTTGAATCAATTCAAGATGAAATTTTAAATAATAATTTGAAATTACAATATGAAAATATTAAGAATATTATTAAAATTAGTGATATTGACGAAATAGTTAAATTATTAACTTTACCTTATTGTCATGAAAATAGTAATCAATTTTGTCCTCATATTTTTAAATATTTTTCTATTCATAATACTATTTTTGAATTATATCGTTTAAGAAAAACTAAGAAAGCATTGTGATATTATGAAGAAGATTTCTTAGAAATTAATGATGAAAGATTATTACCATTTTTAACAAAGTCTAATTTACATTTAAGACAATATGATGTAATTAAAAATGGTGAAAAATTAATTGATGGCAATAAATTTGTTGATTTAAAAATTGAATACAAAAAGTACCAATATCCAATTTATATGTATGATTTTGAGACTATGAAATCTGCAATACCTAAGTTTAAAAATAGTAAACCATATCAACAAATTCCTTTTCAATATTCTGTCCATGTGTTATTAGCACCAGATTTTGATTTTAAAACTTATAAATCAATTAAACATTATGAATTTTTAGCAGATGGCAATGATGATCCAAGAGAAATGTTAACAAAAAAATTATGTTATGATTTAATTAATATTCATGGTAAGGGTACGTATGTTGCTTATAATCAATCATTTGAGAAATCTGTTCTTAAAAAATTAGCTTATTATTACCCTCAATATAAAAATAAATTATCATTAATTCATGATGGTACTATTGATTTACAAGATTTTTTTAAAGAATTTAAAATTTATAAAGAACAGTTTTATGGTTCTCTTTCAATTAAAAAAACTTTACCAGCATTTGAACCTTCCTTTTCTTATGAAGGATTAGTTATTAAAAAAGGAGATATGGCATCAGAAGTTTTTCGTAGAAGAGTTGAAAATAACATTAGTTTAACTAATTGAATTCATAATTTTCGTGAAAATATGTTAAAATATTGTGCTCAAGATACTTTAGGTATGGTAGTATTATTCTGACATGTAAAAAATATTATTGAAATGTACAAAGCAAAAATTGAGGGCGAAAATTATGAAAAAATTTAAAATTTTATTTATGGGTTCTTCTTTTTTTTCTGAAAATATTTTAAAAACATTGTTATTAACAATGAAAAATGAAATTGAAATAGTTGGTGTTGTTTGTCAGCCAGATCGTAAAATTGGTCGTAAACAAGAAGTTGTTCCTTTAGCAATTAAACAATTGGCACAAGAATATCAAATTCCTGTTTTCCAACCCGAAAATATTATTGAAAGTTTAAAAGATTTACAATTATTAAATATTGATGTTATTCTTACTTGTGCTTATGGTCAATTTTTACCAAAAGCAATTTTAAATTTACCAAAATATAAATGTTTAAATATTCATGCTTCATTATTACCATCATTGCGTGGTGGTGCCCCTATTCAATGAGCAATTATTAATGGATTACAAACTACTGGTATTACATTAATGAAAATGGTAAGTAAAATGGATGCAGGAGCAATTTATGTTCAAGAACAAGTTTCAATTGGTATTGAGGATACATATACTTCTTTAGTTAATAAGTTGATAACTTTAGCACAAAATATGTTAATAAAATATTTATTAAAAATCATTAATAATGAAATTGAAGAACAAGAACAAGATGAAAATAAAGTAACTTTTGGTTTAAATATTAAAAGAAGTGATGAAAAAATTAATTGAAATCTTTCAGCACAATTAATTTCATGTCATGTTCGTGGATTGTATAATACACCAATTGCTTATACTACGTTGAATGATAATATATACAAAATTCATCAAGTAGCAGTAACTAATGAATTATCAAATGCTCTGCCAGGAACAATTGTTGCAATAAATAAATTAGGTATTATTGTTGCCACTAAAACTAATAACATAGTAATTAAAGTTATTCAACCAGCAGGTAAAAAAGAAATTATAGCAGCTTGTTACTATGGTTCTAAAATTAATCCAATTGCAATTGGTTTTATCTTTAAATAGTAAAAAAATAACTAATATTTTTTGGTAATCTAGGAGGAAAAGATGTATCGTTTTCGCTCAATTAAATATTTAGCAATGACTGGTATTATTACTGGTTTATTAGTAACAATTGGTTATTGTTCAACTTTTCTTTTTGGTTGAGCAATTACTAGTTTATTTGGTGGAAATTCTACTTTGCAATTATTTGATGCTGTTTTTATTCCATTATTGTGCTTTTTTTGAAGGGCCAATGCTGTTATTTGCAGAACCAATTGGGGTGGCATTTTTGATTTAATTAGTGGTGTTAAAATTGTGGTTATTCCTATTACAATTTTTATTAGAATTTTAATGTTTTTTGTTATTAAGTTATTAATTAATAAATATTGATGAAGTACTGTTTATACTTTCTTTTTTGCTGCTATTTTACTATTTATTTACCCATTGTCTTATTTAGTAATTTATCAAGATTATGCTATTACAGTTAATGAATTAATTACTGATAGTATTCAAGCTATCTTTGCTTATTTTGTTGCTATTCCACTTTATTATGCTCTTAGTAAAAATAAAATTAGATCAAATTATAGTTTTTGAAATGATCAAGAATTTGATTATTTAAAAAATAAAAAAATAACTGTTTTAGAATAGTTATTCAAAAGATCATAAAATATTTGGTATTAAATTAATTATTTTTGTGATGAAGAGAGAAAATAATGATTGAATAAAAAGATAAAACAGACATTCTTTATAAGAATAGTTTGTAATAAATTTATTATGCTCTGGGTCATTTCTGAAAGGTATTTTGTTATTTTCTTCAAAATTTATTATTTCATCAATAAGTTTTTTATTTATATCAATATATTTTTTTAGATTATTTAAATTAGAATTATTAATATTGGTTGCAATTAATATTTTTAAATAATCTAAAGTATATTTTCACTTTTTTTCTTTTTTATTTATTATTACTTGATTTATTTTTTTAAGAAATCTTTCATTTATTGAATATAAATTATTGGCATAGTTAATAATTTGTTCATTTTTATCTCCAAATTCTAATTTTCTGATATTAATTTTTTTAGATTTTAAATTATTTAAAAAACTATTAATTTCTATTCATTCATTAAATAATTGTTTTAATGAGTTTCTATTTGAAAGTTTATAGTTTAGTTTTTTATGGTGTTCATCAAGAATCTTTTCTTCTATATATTCTAGCCCTAAATTTTTGTTTAAATTTCTTATATTTTGTGCTGTTCCATCAATTTCTGATTCAATAAAACTTCTTAGATTCATAGTATTTATATTTTGAAAATTTAGTTCATTAAAGAATTTGGAAAATTGATTAATAATAATATTTTCAATTAAATAATCAGAATCAAAATTGTTAATTATTTTTTTTGATTTTTTAAAAATTAATAAAACTTCAAATATATAATCTTCTAATTTATTTAAGTTTAACATTTTGTCACTTCCTAATTTAATTATGAATAATTGACATATAATAAATTATTTTAATTATTAAAAGTAAAAAGATCAATTGATCTTTTTATTTAAATTTGTTTTGTAATGGTATTTAATTGTAAAATAAGTGTATTCTTTACTTATTATCCATTATTTATATCTAATATAGACAATATGGTATAATTTTATAAACTTAATATAAGTTTATACCCATTTACTTAAGTTTTAAGGTAAAGGGTTTTTAATTAAAATAAGGAGAAAAAGGTTTTATGAATAAAAAAATTAAAAAAAGTTTTAAAAAAATATCTAAGTTAAAAAAAGTAATTAAAAATCATATAATCGATCCAACACCATCTGAAACAGTTATTGGAACTACTGTTCTTTCTGCTGCTATTAGTGGTATTATGATTGGAGCTGGTGGTGCGCCTGTTATTGTTCCTGCACTTGCTGGTGGTATTATTGCAGTGGGAACGGTTTCTGCTATTACATATATAGTAGAAAAAATAAATGAATCAGAAAATAATAGTGTTATTGAAGGTAGTAAATCTCAAACAAAGAGATTAACATCAGTAATATAGATAAATTAATATAATGAAATATTATTTTTAATATTTAATTAATAATAAAAAAATGAATATAATAATTATTCATTTTTTTTATTTTAAATAATAGTTAGCGTATATTCACTATTAAATTGAATTTCACCAATTGAAAATTTTACTTTAATAACATCACCTTTTGCAAAATAAGTTCCATCATTTACGGACTTACTTACTTTAACTTTAAAGTGGTCACCTTGTTTCATAAGATCAGCAATTCTTTCTCCTAAAGAATAAATTGGACTTTTTAGATAGTTTGTTAAATCTGTATCAACTAATAATTTTGATTTAGGTTGTCCAATTTTAAATTCTGGAATATCATTAAAGTTATTTAATGATACCTTAGATGTGGTTGGTAATTTAGGTAATACAAGACCATCATTTGGTTTGGATAAAATATTTAATAAATAATTGTCAGATAATTGTTTATTATTTTTTAAAAAAAATATAGTTACTGTACCACCTGTAATTATATAATCTGTATGATCTATTTTTTTATTAATTATTGGTGAGTAAGATTTAACTTTCATCTTAATGGATTGTGTATCACTATGTTTAAAAAGTCTATATTTTCCTTGACCACTAACTGCTTTTAATTTTAAAATATCAACTAAAAAGTTAGCAGCATCAGCAGATTTAGCTTTAGTAGTTTCGCTATCATTTTCTAATAAATTGCTGGCAGTAATATTGTTTAGTTGAATAGAGTTTCATTTTGTTAATTTAGTTATATTATTTTGATAGATATCTAATTTGATTGTTGAATTATTATTTGAATCTAAAAAATTAAAATCTTTTTGTACTTGCATATTCATTTTTAGAATATCATCTGATTGACATGCAATGAGTGAGCCTGTACTAACTGTTGTTAAAATAACTGCTGTCATTAATTTAAATAAAGTTTTTATATTTTTCATATTTTTTCTTTCTCCTTTTAAATCTAGAAAAATTTTAGTTATTTTTAATAATTTAGTAATTAATTAAAAATAATTTTCTGATATAAATTATATATTTTTAGCACTTATTAATGATTTTCATAATAATTTTCTTTTGTTGGTGTTGTTTTAATAATTTTAAAGTTGAATAAAAAAATCTTTAGTGAATAAAAAAATATTTAAAAAAACTGCTCAATTGAGCAGTTTTATTTTAAAAAATGTTATTTTTGAATTAAATATTTTATATAAACTTTAAATTGGTTGTTCTGGATTGACTGTAACATCTAATTCATTAGATTTACCATATAAGGTTAATGGAATAGAATAATATAATTCGTTATTATTAGCATACATTAAACAATTATTAGCAAATTGATTTTTATTTAATTCTGTTAGAAGCTCATAGAAATTATATGTTTGTCAACCTTTATTAACATTATCTTCTCAATAATATAAATTTCCAGAAAAAGTTGAACTCTTATCTAATTTTAAAGTTAGAATATAGTCAGATTTAGTATTATTTAAAAATATATCATAATCTATATTTACCTTTTTATGAGGTAATACATTTATTTTTTGAGATGGATATTTTAATGTTACTGATTCAGAATTTGTATTTGTGGTACTATGGCTAAAGTTAAAATTAAAGGTTGTTTCTTCAAAAGGTATTGATATTTTTTCACTTATACCAACATCATATGTATTAGTAACAGAATAAGTATTTGTTACTTCTTTATCGTATTCTTGTGTACTAAGTTGTTGTTCAAGGTTTGTATTATTTTTAAGTTCTGTTTGTTCAGAAGTTTCAAAGGTCTTAGTTAAATTTATTAATGAAATTTTATCATTTGATAAAATTTCATTATTTTTAATATTAAGTTTCATATTTTCCAATCAATAACCTTTATTTTTCATATGACCCATTACAAGAATATCTAGAAAATTTCATATATTAAAATCAAATTCTTGTCTATAACTTAAAGTAATTTCACCTTTATAGTCACCAGTTCCTTCAATTATAGCACTTGTAGTATTAATAGACCCTTTAATATTAAAATCATTAATAGTTAAAATACTAGCATCATAATTTATGCTTTTGATACCAATTAAAAGTTCCTCTTTGGTTGGAATTAAATTTTTTGCTAAAATTTTAATAAATCCTAGGTTTTGATTTGCTATAAGTAAATTTAAGTCTTTTTTCTCTTGTGTGGTTGTAATATTTATATTTATCGTTTTTTCACCAGTAAAGTTTATAGAAGTACTTAATGCAATTATTTTTATAATTAATTTTCTATTTTTAATATCAGCATCTTGTAGAGGTATATTATTATTTTTACTAATTTTTACATCGCTTAGTTGTAAATTTGAAAATGTTTTTTTTCTTAATTTATTAATTAATTCAACTTTAAAAACTTTTACATTATTATCAAGTGTTGTAATGTCTAAGTTATCAGATAAACCTTTTAAATCTTTTTTATGTACAGGATATACTGCTCCTCCACAAGCAACTAAACTAATACTTGTTGGTGTTGCAACCATTAAAGATAATATAAATCTTAGCAGTTTTCTCATAATTATTTACCACCTTATCTTTTTCTTATTAAATTTTTTTATTGTTTAAATTTTGGTAATTTACTGGGATTATAAATTTTTGAGCCAGTAGCAAAATTACTGTGTTCTATTATTTTTTTTACATTTGATTTTGAAAGGTTTTGATTGAATGATCTTGCATTAAAAAACATTTTATTCATATTTGTTACATTAGAAGTATTTCAATTTGAAATATTTTGATTAAATGTTAAAGCATCAGCAAACATTGAATTCATATTTATTACATTTGATGTATTTCAATCTGCAAGACTTTGATTAAATGCAATGGCATTTTGAAAGATAAGACTTAAATCTGTTACTTTTGAAATGTCTCACTTTGAAATATCTTGATTGAAGACAATAGCATCTCAAAACATATGTTTTAATGATGTTATTTCTGATGGTAATTGATCTGGCACTTTTTGAATTGTTTTTGGCATTTTAACCACTTGAATTTGATTAATAATGTTTTTATAAAATCCAATTTGAACAATTTCTTTGCTATTTATATTTGATAAATCTGTTTCATTAGTTGTTATTTGTTCTCCATCTTTGTCAATGTAAATTGTGTCCTGTTGAGTTTTATTAATTATATGTACATTTTGTTGCCAACTACTATTTAAATTAACATTATTTACATTTCCAACAGTAATTGTAATTGCTAAAATACTTAATGTTGTTAATATTTTTTTCATATTATTAACAACCCCCCTCCTTTTATTTTTTGTTATTATAATTTTACATGATTTTAAAAACTAGTTATTTATGTATATATCTTTTCATATATTGTTAAGTGATAGTTTAATATATTTATAACATTATCTGCAACTTTCGATTTAATTTTATTTAAACTTTGGTATACTAAAACATAGTAAATAGTTTATAAGCAAAAGATAGGTGAATAAATAATATTATGAGTATCGATAAAAAATACATTAGAAATTTTTCAATTATTGCCCATATTGATCATGGTAAATCAACTTTGGCTGATCGTATTTTAGAATTAACTAATGCTGTTTCAAAAAGGGAAATGAAAAATCAATTGTTAGATTCACTAGATTTAGAACGTGAACGTGGCATTACAATTAAACTAAATAGTGTACAACTTAAATATCAATCATTAGATGGTCATACTTATTTGCTTCACTTAATTGATACTCCAGGTCATGTTGACTTTACTTATGAAGTATCGCGTAGTTTAGCAGCATGTGAAGGTGCCATTTTAGTAGTTGATGCTGCTCAGGGTATTGAAGCACAAACTTTAGCAAATGTATATTTAGCATTAGATAATGATTTAGAAATTATTCCTGTTATTAATAAAATAGATTTACCAAGTGCTGAACCAGAAAAAGTTAAGGAAGAAATTGAAAAAGTATTGGGTTTACCTGCTGATTATGCGCCTTTAATTTCTGCAAAAACAGGTATTAATATTCGCGATGTTTTAGAAGCAGTTATTAAATATATTCCTTATCCAATTGATGCTGATGATAATGAACCATTGCGTGCTTTAATTTTTGATTCATTATATGATAAATATCGTGGAGTGATGGCATTTATTAGAATTAAAACTGGTGTAATTAAAGTTGGCGATAAAGTAAGAATGATGTCAACTGGTGCCGAATATGAAATTACTGAATTAGGAGTACGCACACCAAAAGAAGAAAAGAGAGAAATGTTAACAGCTGGTGAAGTTGGTTGAATTAGTGGTGCAATTAAAATAATTAGTGATATTCATGTTGGTGATACGATTACTAGTGTTATTAATCCTGCTGATGAACCATTACCGGGTTATAAAACTTTAAAACCAATGGTTTATTGTGGTTTATATCCAATTGATACTAATAAATATCAAGAATTAAAGGATGCATTATATAAAATTCAATTATCGGATGCCTCATTAATTTTTACTGCTGAAACATCACAAGCATTAGGTTTTGGTTTTCGTTGTGGTTTTTTAGGGTTATTACATATGGATGTTATTCAAGAACGTTTAGAGCGTGAATATAATTTAGTTTTAATTTCAACAGCTCCTTCTGTAATTTATGAAGTAAATTTAACTAATGGTGAAAAGTTAATAATTGATAATCCAGCAAAATGACCAACTGTGCAGACAATTAAAAGTGTAGAAGAACCATTTGTGCAAGTAACAATAATGACACCAGAACAATATGTTGGTGCATTGATGCAATTATGTCAGGATAAACGCGGAACTTATTTAGATTTAAAATATGCTGATAATTTACGAAGAACTCTTATTTATAATATGCCACTGAATGAAATTGTCATTGATTTTTTTGATAAATTAAAATCAATATCAAAAGGTTATGCTTCATTAGATTATGAATTAATTGGTTATCAGGAAAGTAAATTAGTGAAAATGGATATTTTATTAGCAGGTAATATTGTTGATGCATTATCTGTTATTGTTCATAAGGATTTTGCTTATGATCGTGGGCGTGTTTTATGTGAAAAATTAAAAAAATTAATTCCAAAACAAAATTTTGAAGTTGCTATTCAGGCTGCTATTAATAATAAAATTATTGCTCGTCAAACTGTGCAAGCAGTTAGAAAAGATGTTATTGCTAAATGTTATGGTGGTGATATTACAAGAAAAAGAAAACTTTTAGAAAAACAAAAAGAAGGAAAGAAAAAAATGAAATCGATTGGTAATGTTGAATTACCACCAGAAGCATTTCGTGCTGTTTTAAAAATAGATGAAGAAAATTAATAAAAAAGTTATAAATATTTGCTTTGTTTTTTTCTAAATTGGATTATTTGAAAATAAAAAATTAATTGATCTATTTAAGTCAATTAATTTTTTATTTTCATAAAGCATATTTTGAAATAAAAATGAGATTTCTCACAATTTTATGTTAAATATATAGTATTTTTTTAATTCTGCAATTATTTCCATTTTAATTTTTATGTAATTTTTTAGCATTTCAATATTAATTAAATTCTCTTGACTTTTTAAATGATTATTTTCTAAATTATTTTTTATTATTGCGTGACACTCAATTTCTCTAGAGTAATTTTTAATCATATTTTTTATGTTATTAATCATTTTATATTCCCCATTTCAAAGTTTTATAAATAATTTATTTATATTTTTTATTATATCATTTTATTTATAAAAATTATAAATAAAATGATATAATAAAAAAACAATTCCCTAAGAAATTGATAAAATTTTAATTTATAATAAGTATATTAATAATAATTACTTAAATGGGGAGTAGGGGGTTATGTGAAAATTTTATTAAAAATAATTGATTGTTTGAACCCAATTTCTATTTTTAAAAGTATTAAAAAGTATATAGAAAATAGAGCTAAGATTGAAGCAAAATTAATTGATAAAGAAAAGCAAAGACAACATGAAAAAGATTTACAAGATTCTAGATTTAAACGTGAATCACTTGAAAATGAAAAAGACAGAAAATTACAAAAAGAATTAGCTGAAGAAAAAACTAAAAGATTAGGGTTAATATTAGAAAATAAATTAACTATAAATAGACAAAATTATTATTTAAAACATGATAATAATCCTAAATTAGAATTGGAACTTAAAAGAAAACGAATTAAAGGTAAAAAAATAAAGTAATATTGTATTTACAAAAATATGAGGTTAAAATTGATATAATCACTCTATTGAAGGTGATTTTAAGGAGTTTTGATAATGGATTTAAATATCAATAAAAATTTAAAAACAAAAGTTTTAAATAATTTTTTAAATTTATTAGCAATTAATTTAGCAGATACTTATTTAGAAACCTTAAAAAAATATAAATCAAAAGATGTAGATGAATTAGTATTAAATTTTTTAGATCAAATAGTTTATTTAGTCGATGAAGAAATTGATATAACAAACGTTAAAAATAGTTCAAAAATATCAAAAATAAATACTAAACAAAAAGAAAAATTTAATAATGCTTTAAGAAAAGATAATAAATATCGAAAAATGTGTTCAGTTCTTAATTTTATATATCGAGTAATAAAAGAAGAAGAAACACAAGAGCAAGTATTCAATAATATATATCATTTTTATGAAAAATCTGATGCTGAAACTTTAGAAATATTTTCTAATGATTATAAAGAAAAAGAAAGATTTGATTTTTTTAAAGAAATAAAATTAAAGTTAAAAAATAGTAATAGTTTTTTATATAAATCAAATTTACAAGCAAATATATAAGTTTAATATATTTATAAAGTATCTTTAAAAACATCTCTAATAAAATATTAGAGATGTTTTATGAATAAACAAAATTATAAAAAATTAAAATGATTTATAATTTTACTATTAAATTTTCAATAAGTATTACAATTTTTTTAAAAAAGAACTAACTTAAAATTAGTTATTTTAAATTAGATTATTTATTTTTATATATTCCATCAGTAGTTGTTGCATAAATAGTAAAATTATTAGAATTATAAATCAATTCATTAATTGAATTAAGTTTATTTTCATAGAATAAAGTGAAGTTTTTTTCTTGATAACTTTTTCATATATTACCATCTTTATCACCAACTAAAACCCCTGTTCCAAAAGTTATTACTGTTGTATTTATTGTTTCTAAAGTTTGCTTATATGGTAAAAAATTAGCAATAGTAACACGTTTATAATAAACTTTTTTACTGTTGTTAGTAACAAAGATTGTTTCTTTATTATCAACAGCAATACTTGTAATACCACCATCTTTTAGTTGCTCAACTAAATTAAAAGGATTACCCCCAATACTTTTAAAAATCATTCCTTCTGTATTACCAGCATAAATTAAGCCATTTTTAGTTGTTTTTAAAACTGTAATGCTACCTGTTGCCCCATCTATTTTTTCTAATTCAGTTGTTGGACTTGAATTAGTATATACCCCTTGATTTGTTCCTATATAAATATTATTTTCTTTGTCAAAAGTCATTGCTAATAATTGATATGAACTTAAAGTATATTTTTCAGCAAGTTGATCATTTTTAAGAATATAAACTTTTAATTCATTATTTTTTTCATTATAAGTTCCAACATAAATTGTGCCATTAGGTGTTGTAATTAGTGATTTTATTTTATAATCATAATTAAGTAAATTTATTTCTTCAAAAGATTGACCATTGTCACTTTTATAAACAATACCTTCACTATTAACGGCATAAGTTTGTTCCCCCTTAAAAGTTAAACTATTAATTTCACCAGTAGTGCCTGTCATTTTGTTAAAGCTAATTTTAGAAACATTGTTTTTATTTAAAAAAGTAGTATTTTGATTGCTATTAATTATTTTATTATTTGATAATATCATCCCTAAACTTGTAACAGTGGTAATTAATAATAACAATTGTTTAAATTTCATTTTTATTCCCTCCTTTTTTTTAAAATTAAATTAAGATTTAGCAAAAATACATTATTTTTTGTATTTGTTTTTTGGTAAATCTTAATTTAAGTTTATATTTGCAAAAAATAATATACAATAAAAAATCTAAAAAAATGTGAATTACAATTACACTTTATCAAAATTATATATGTAATATATATTGTTTGCCTTTATTTATATTGTGATTCTTAGTTAGTTATGGTATTCTATTATGGTATTCTATATTAAAAGATGGTCTTGTAAGTGAGGTGTTTGTTATGTTAAATTTAGATTTTGTTGGACCTCACGGCATTACTGATACTTATGGTGGATGGTTTCATGTTTATGCATTTGCTATTATGTCGGGTATTTTTGCTTCAATTATTGCTTCTTGAGTAAAATTTAAACGTTATCGTGTTCCTACTGATTCTTTAGCATGATCAATAATATTTATTATTCCTGCTTCATTATTTGGTGCTAGTTTTCTTGGCAAGGATGATCCTAATAAGTCAATTAGTTTTTTTGAAAAATTTGCATTTTGAAAACCAGGGATGTCTATTCATGGTGGTGTTTTATTTGGAATTATTGCTGGTGCAATTATTTTTTACTTTGTTGGTCGTAAGTATAAAATATCATTATGAATATATGGTGATTTAATTATTCCTAATATTTTATTAGGACAGGTATTAGGACGTTGAGGTAATTTCTTTAATCATGAATTACTTGGTAACGTTGTAAGTTATGATTCATTATCATGATTACCTGCTTTTATTCGTGATAATTGTTTTAAATTAAATGGTGGACCAAGTGGCACTCCAGAAACTATTAATGGTGAAATTGTTTATCGTGCACCAATATTTCTTTATGAATCAATTGCTAATTTAGGATTATGATTAGTGATTACACTTGTTGTTCCAAATCTTGGTAAATGATTTGGTAAAAAGCCATGAAAAGTAGAACCAGATAAGTTTCAATTTGATTTTAAAAATAATTTTAAATACTGAGGAAAAATAACTTTTAATCCAAAATATTGAAATAAAGTAAATCGTGACCCAAAACATTTGACTTGAACTAAAATGTGAAATAAAGTTTACTATTATAATCAAGTACCAAAAAATGTAGTAAATAAAGCATTAGCAGAAGTCAAACCTTCTGGTAAGAAAATTAATGATTATATAAATAAAAGCAAAAAACTTTATGAAATAAATAATCCACATCATTATCGAATGATGCATGCAGGTGTTCAAATGGGACTTTACTTTTTTGGATGAAATTTAATTAGATTTATTTTAGAGTTACAGCGCCCACCAGAAGATTTATTTTTAATTAATCGTCCAATTCTTGATTATACAGTTTTATTATTGATTACTTTCTTTGGCCTGTTTCTAGCAATATTTGCACAATTTGTTGCAGCAAAATATTTACGTAGCGAAGGATGAACATATGAAAAAGAATATTAATAATATTCTTTTTTATTATTAAAATAATTATTATAACATAAAATAAACTATTAAATAGATAATATTAATTAGATTTGGTGTTTTTGTTATAATATTTATATACTAATGTATGAGGTGAAATTAGTGTTAGCAGTAGTAAGTGATGATAGTAGTACTAATACCATTAAGTTTTTAGGTTTTGAGATTCCAATTACTACTTTTTTATATTCAATGGGTGGGTTAGCACTTTTGATTTTTCTGTTATTATTATCAATTTTATTAATAATGTATTTACGCAAAAGGATTTCTATTAAAGGATACTTAAGTTTAGAAGAAAAAGATTATCAATTTGAAGATAAAATTTTGGAAATTGAACATGAAATTGCCAAATTACAAAGAAAATTTTATTCAAGTAAACATATTTCTAAAAAGACAAAAAAATATTTTAACTAATTAAATGTAGGTGATGTATATGTCTAAAATAAAATTTAAATTATTTGATAAATTTTTTTCACAAAAAAATAGGTTATCAGATAAAGAAGGTTATCAAAAATCAACTAATAATAACACTTATTTTAGCAATGTTGTACCACCAATTAATAAAAATAAAGAAAATATTCATAATTCTGATTTTAATGAAAATGATTATAATGAAAAAAAATATGATGGTAAAAATATACAAGTTACTAGTTCTTATATAATACCTTTACAAGAAAAAAAGACAGTGCCGATCAATGAAAACTTTACTAAAGAAAAAGATATGTATTATGATCAACCACAAACATTTAATACTATGGAAATAGTTAGTTATAAAAATAGTTTTAAAATTCCAAAACCAATTAGCAGAGAAATTAAATCAGAGAAGCTAAAACAATTAATTTTATTATTTATTGGTGTTATGACATTAATTATTGCTTCAACTTTTATTGGTTTATATTTTGGTATGATTAACATAAAAATTATTCCTCATACTGTAATTACTATTCCATTAGCAATTATTGCTCTTACTATTATTTTAATTAATATTATTGAATTTGTGACATTAAGAAGAGAAGTGGATTTATATATTGAAAGAACATTAAAAGGGTCATTATTACCTCCTAATTTTATAATTAGAAATTATCGTAAAATTCATGCTAACTTGATAATTATTAATTGAATAAGTATTAGTAGTTATATTGTTCTTGGTATTATTATTGGCATTATGTTTTTGATTAGTGGTCAGAAATTAACTTTTATTATTCAAAAATGAACAGTTAATGTTCCTGATATTATTAAAGATGCAATAACTTTAACAATTATTTTAGGTGTTATTTTCTTTATTCATATGATTAATATTGTTATTTTTAAATTTCGTAAACGTAATATTATAAGTTATTATGGCTATGAAATTATTAATCCACAAGAGTTAAATCAATACAAAAAAAAGATAAATAGAATATGTATGATTATTACTATTGGTTTTACTGCTTTAATATTTTTTGCAATTGTTATTCCAATATTTGTATTAAAAAGAAGAAAGAAAAAGTAAAAAAATATTGAATATTATCTATATATAATTAGAGTGTGTCATTAAATAAAATATTTTATGTAATAAAGATTATTTTTAAATAAAAACTAATTTGTATTATGTAAATATTTTTTTATTAAATAGTTAAATTTAAAAAAGTAAGTATTTATTTACAATATTTAATTAGTTAATAACTTTTTATAAATTTAATGTATTATTAACTTGTATAAAATATTGAATCCAAAAAATCAAATAAAAAAAGTAAAATGGGAAATATGAGAAATTTATAAGGATAGAGTCCAAAGGAGAATTAAGTTATGAAAAAATTATTAACAACATTAAGTTTTTTAACACTTGCAACAACCGCAGGAAATTTAACGAATTTCTTAAACTCAACTATACAAAAAAATAATATTACAACTAACTATATTCAAAATAAAACTCAACAAGATACAATTTACATTGATGAAGATGGAAAAGAACAAACAACTAATGCACATGATTTATTACTTATAAAAACTAAAGAAATTGTTCAAATTGGATTTTATAAAAATGAGAAAGAAGAAATTCAAGTTGTCAGAATGCCAGTAACAGTTGAGAAAGTACCTAATCAATTACCACAAGAAATAACATCTTTAAAAAATATGTTTTCTAGTGCTTTTGGTTTTACTGAAAAATTTAATCAAGATATTTCATCTTGAAATACTTCAAATGTAAAAGATATGAGTAGTATGTTTTATGGTGCTATGTTATTTAATCAAGATCTTTCAAAGTGAGATACTTCAAAAGTAACAAATATGTCATGTATGTTTCAAGGTGCACAGCAATTTAATCAAGATATTTCATCTTGAATTACTTCAAATGTAAAAGATATGAGTAGTATGTTTTCTAGTGCTATATCTTTTAAACAAAATATTTCAAATTGAAATACTTCTAATGTAACAAATATGTCAGCTATGTTTGAAGGTGCAAAGCAATTTAATCAAAATATTGGAAAATGAGATACTTCAAAAGTAAAATCTATGGGTTTTATGTTTAGCAATGTTTTTGATTGATTTTCAATATTTAATCAAGATATATCAGAATGAAATGTATCTAATGTAGAAGATATGAGTTATATGTTTTATAATGCTAAAGATTTTAATCAAGATCTTTCAAAATGAAATGTAGAAAAAGTAACAGAACATAAAAATTTTAGTGTTAATTCAGGAATTGATAATCCTAACAAATTACCAAAATTTAAAAATTAATTCATTAAAATTTGTTATATAATTTTTTGTTAGTTATAAGTAATTTTTTTTGATTAATATATTATAAAGTGTGTTATATGAAACTTTTATTTTTTTCATTAATTATTTTTTAAAAAATGTTGAAAATTTAAATTATAAATTTGTATTTCTCTTTTACTTTTGGAAAATTTTACTTGATAACTAATAGGAAGTTGTCACTAAATAATGATAAATTTTAAAAAAATGTTTTCATTTATTTTTTTGATGTTATAATTATTCACATTAACTAAAAATAGTACTTAAAAACTTTAATGAGTGTTTGCTCATTATAGTTTTTTTTATTTTTAGTTAATTTTAATAAAAGTAAGGCATTGGTTTATTTTTAGTTTAAAGTTTACAATTAGAAAATTCGAGAATATATAGATAGGATGAGAAAGTAAATGCCAAAAAAAATCAAAATAGAGGAAGACAAAAAACTTTAATAAATAGTCCAAGTATTACTGAAATGCAAAATTTAAAACTAATAGAATTAGAATTAAAAGAATTAGAAAAAGAAAAAGAAGAAAGTACTATTAATGAAGAAAAAAATATTCATATTCCTTATCAAAATTTAGTTGAGGAAATTACTAATTTTAATGATTTAGCAACTGAGATGACTATTAATACTATTAAACAAAAGGCGTTAGATTGAAGAAAAAGAGAAATAGAATTAAAAGCAAAAATTGATTCTTTACGTACCCAATCATTTAATATTTTTGGTGTTTATAATGTTTGACTAATTCAAGAAGTATTAAATATAGAACCACATTGATGAAATCGTTTTACTAATGCCAGAGAACAATGAAAACAGCTTACAAGTAAAATAAATAATATAACAAAAGAAGAATTTATAGTTAGAAATTTATGTAGTAATAGTATCAGTGATGTTGAACAAACAGAATTGAGAAGAAAACAATTGAGAAAACAATTTAAAAATATTAGTTTTGGACATTTCAGTAGAGAAAAATATTATTCATTATTTCAAGATTGAAATACCATTATAAATAAATTACAAAATGAATGCGATCAATTAAGTCAAGAAAAAATGGAAATGATACTTTTTTTAATAAAGACGGTGGGTAATGCCAACAATAATATTAGTAATAATAAAGTATTAGAAATAATTAAAGAAGTTTTTCCTTTGTCAAAAACTGAAATTTCATTAGAAAATAATAAAGCAGAAGAAATACAAGTAAGTGATGAAGAAAATTTAAAAAAACAACTTGCAGAAGAAAATCAAAAATGTAAAGAAATAATGGAAACAAAAAAAGATGAAATAATTAAAAAAACTAGTTCTTTAAAGAAAGTAAATAAAGAACTAAATACTAGTATAGATATTTGAAGTCAAAGATTAAAAAAATTAAAAAAACAATTTAATGATTATGAAAATAAGCATGGAATGAGTTTAAAACTTAAAGAAATAAATATTAGAATAATAACATTAGAAGCAAAATTACTTGCACTTTTAGAAAAAAATCAATTTAAAATCAAATGATATCGTGAATTACCTTCTAAGTTTGAAGTAGGAGAATATGTTATTAATGAAAATGATTTAGAAAATGCAAAAAAAATAGGAATCCCAATGTTATATGAAAAAGATCTTAAGCAATTATTAGAAAAATATAAAATTACAATTAAAAATAAAAAATATAAAATTGATAATGATAATGGTAGTATTGTTGTTGCTGGTGTCAAGAAATTTGAATTAAAATTAGGAAATTATGGTGGTAGTTTTGAAATTCCTACTTTATTGCAAATTCCTAGTTTTTCTCAAAATGGTAATAGCAATATTCTAGTGAGTGGTAATAATACTGTTAATGGTAATCAATCAGGATCATTATCAGAAAGTGGTGATGTTACTGATGGTAGTTCATCATTTAGTAATTATTCACGATCATTATCAGAAAGTGGTGGTACTACTGATAGTGAACATGATAATGATGATAAAGAAACTTTATCAATATTTACTAGTTCAGAAACTTGTAATAATGGTATGTTAGATCAGACAATGTTAGAAACTAAAAATAATGTAGGTTCTTCTTTATAAATAAATTAAAAAGAATGAGTTTTAATTAATTTTAATTAAACTCATTCTTTTAACTTTTTTTCTTTTTAATATTTTATAAAATATAGTCTATAAAATATTTTTATGAATAGTATTTTTTACATTAGATTGATTATCAATTATTACCCATTCATCTTCTTTGTTTATTTCTGATTTAGCATCATTTAACATATCATATTGTTCTTCAACATTTATTTCTGATTTAGCATCATTTAGCATATCATATTGTTCTTCAACATTTATTTCTGATTTAGCATCATTTAGCATATCATATTGTTCTTCAACATTTTTGCTATTGTTATTATCTAAAATTATTTGATTAATTTTAGTTGCATCATCTAATATCATATTATATTCATATTTACTTATATTACTTGATTGATTTGTTAGATTATTTGAGTTTAATGTAGTTTTCTTTTCATCATTTTTTTG
The DNA here is from genome assembly GCF_964020225.1 of Spiroplasma endosymbiont of Tiphia femorata. Classification (NCBI taxonomy): domain Bacteria; kingdom Bacillati; phylum Mycoplasmatota; class Mollicutes; order Entomoplasmatales; family Spiroplasmataceae; genus Spiroplasma; species Spiroplasma endosymbiont of Tiphia femorata. Next base: position 375,390 of record NZ_OZ026544.1, read on the forward strand.
TATTACTTTTATATTTAATTCTTGTTTTTTATTTTTGTAAAAATTTCATGAATAGTAACCAATTCCACCAGCAAGACATACTAGTCCCACTGTAAGAGGATTATTTGGAAGTATTGATTGTAATAAATTAGAAAGTATTTCAGAATTAATTTCGCTCTCATTTGTGTTTAAAAATTTCATTTTTATGTTCCTTTCAAATCAAAATAAAAATCTATTTATTTACAAAAATAAATAGGATAAAAACTTATATTAAATTTTTACTAAATAAATATAGCATAATTTATATATTAATTGTTAATAAGTTATTTAAAATTTTTATAAAAAAGCATATATCCAAAAAAATATTGACTTTCGCGTTAAAGTTATATATATTACAAAATAGTATTTGAATAAAGCTAATAAATTATATATAGAGGAAGATATAAGATGCCATCAAAATTAGTAATCATGGAATCTCCAGTTAAAAGTAAAGCAGTACAATCATATTTAGGTAATGATTATTTAGTGTTATCTTCGGATGGACACATTCGTAATTTAGCAATTAAAGGTCAATATGGTTTGGGAATTGATTTAGAAACTTTTGAACCAATTTACAAAATTGATCGCAAAAAAATGCCAAAGGTAAAAGAATTAAAAAGTAAATTAAAAAGTATTACTCATGTTTATCTAGCAACCGATCATGATCGTGAAGGAGAAGCAATTGCTTATCATTTAGATCAAGTATTAGCAACAAGTAATATATCATCACGAATAACTTTTAATGAAATTACTAAAGATGCAATTTTAACAGCATTTAAATCTCCACATAGTATTGATTTACCATTAGTTCGTAGTCAAGAAGCAAGAAGAATGGTTGATCGTATCATTGGTTTTCGCTTAAGTAATCTATTACAAAAGAAGATCGGTTCACGTAGTGCAGGGAGAGTACAATCAGTAGCATTAAAATTAATAGCAACAAGAGAACGTGAAATTATTAATTTTATTAGTAAAGAATTTTGAACAATTAATAGTACTTATCAAAAAAAAATAATATTAAATTGTGAAAAATATAAAGAAGAACTGTTAGTTATTAATAATGAACAAGAAGCAGTTGCTATTAAAAATGCATTAAGTGATAGTTATCAAGTAATTTCTGTTACTGAACAAAATCGTAAGCGTAATTCATTAAATCCATTTACTACTAGTAGTTTATTACAAGCAGCATCAACACAATTAAATTTTAGTACTGCTAAAACAACGCTTATTGCTCAGCAATTGTATGAAGGAATTGATGTTAATGGAACACTTACTGGATTTATTAGTTATCCTCGTACTGATTCAATACGTTTAAATGATAAATTTATTAAAAATGCCAAAACATTAATTGTTAATGAATATGGTGAACAATATCTTGGACAGAAGAAAGAACAGACTAATAAAAAAAATGTGCAAGATGCTCATGAAGCAATCAGACCAACTGATTTAACAATGAATAATAAACGTGCTATTGATTTTTTAAATAAAGATCAATTAAAACTTTATAATTTAATTTATTTTCGTGCCCTTAGTTCATTAATGGCACCAGCACAATTAATTAGTACTACTGTTTTATTTAAAAATAATGATTATCAATTTCGTTTAACAGGACAACAAATCAAGTTTAAAGGATTTTTAATGCTTGATGTAGAAAGTCTTGAAAATGAAGAACTTTTAGTTTTACCAAAATTTGAAAAAAATCAAATTATTAAAGTTGAGTCAGTAAATTTACAGCAACACTTTACTAAACCAAAACCAAGATACACAGAAGCTAAATTAATTAAAACATTAGAAGAACTAGGAATTGGTCGACCATCGACTTATAATCCAATTATGAACACTATTAAAGAACGCGGTTATGTTATTATTGAAAATAAGTCTTTTAAAGCTACTGAGAAAGGTCTTTTAACTAATGATAAACTTCAAGAGTTTTTTTATGATATTATTAATGAGACATATACTTCACAAGTTGAAACTCAATTAGATCAAATTGCTCATGGTAATTTTGATATGCATCAAGTGGTAAAAGACTTTTGAGTTAAGTTTGAACCAAGGATTGATGATGCTTTTGATAAAATGACTGAGTTTAAAATTAAACCGGTTTTATTAGATCAAGATTGTCCACTTTGTGGTGCCCCACTTGTGCAAAGAACAGGAAGATATGGTAAATTTAACGGTTGTTCAGCATTTCCAAAATGTCGATATATTCAAAAACAATTAGAAAAAATTAAACCTTGTTTAGTATGTACAGATGGTTGAATGGTTGTTAAATCTTCAAAACAAAATCGAAAATTTTTAGGGTGTACTAATTATCCAAATTGTAAACATGTTGAAAAGTATCAAGAAGTAACTTCTGATAAAGAAGTAAAGTAGGTGAAACGCATGTTAAAAGATTATATATTATTAATAGATAAACCTTCATTTATGACATCACAAGATTGTCTTGTTGTTATTAAAAAACGTTTGAAATTAAATAAAATTGGTCATACAGGTACGTTAGATCCTTTAGCAACAGGACTAATGGTAGTACTTGTGAATGAAGCAACCAAAATTAGTGATTTTATTTTAAAAAGTGATAAAGTTTACATTGCAAAAATGCAACTATTTTTAAAAACCGACACCGGCGATATTACTGGTAAAATTATTGAATCAAAACCACATCTTGATTTAAAAGAATCAGAAATTGTTAAAGCACTTGAATTTTATAATAATCGTCAATATGAGCAAATAATTCCTGCTTATGCAGCAGTTAAAATTAATGGTAAAAAACTTTATGAATATGCTCGTGAGAATATTCCTGTTGAATTACCAAAACGTAAGGTTTATATTAAATCTTTAAAATTAATTAGTTTTAATAATGATTTAGTTACTTTTGAAGTAGTATGTTCAAAAGGAACTTATGTTCGAGCTTTGGTTACTGACATTGCTAGAATTTTACATACATCAGCAACTTTAACTTATTTGAGAAGAATTCATCAATCGGGTTTTGATTTAAGTAATGCCCTAAATTTAGATGTTATTAATGAAGAAACAGTTAGTAAAAATCATATTAGTATTTATGATGGTGTTAAAAATATTATGCCAGCGATTGTTGTTGATAATAGTAAAAGTGTTATTGATGGTAAACCTTTAGTTATTGATAGCACTAATGAGCCATATGTTTTAGTTGTTAATTCTGAACATTTGCCATTAGCTATTTATCGTAATCAAAAAAATAATTTATACGTAAGCCAACGAGGTTTTAAATGTAATGAAGATATTAAAATTGAAAAATCTAAATATTCAAAATCAAAAATTGATGTCTAAACCAATTATTGCTTGTTGAGGTTTTTTTGATGGTATTCATCAAGGTCATCAAGCCCTATTTAAACAATTATTAGTTAATTCAACAATAAATAATTATCAAACATGTATTATTAGTTTTGATAGAAAACCACAAAGTGTAATTAGTAATAAAAATAATGAGGTTTTATTAAGTAATGAAGATAAAATTAAAACAATTGCTAAATACAATTTTGATTATTATTGGGAAATTAAGTTTAGTAAAGAAATAGCAACACTTTCACCAGAGCAATTTATTTCGTGATTATTGGCAAATAATGTTAAAGCAGTAGTTGTTAATCCAAATATTAGGTTTGGTTATCAAGGGCAAGGTAATATTAAAACATTACAACAATCTTCATTACAAGTTTATCTTTGTAATGATATTATTGTTAATAATAACAAAGTTTCTTCAACTTATATTAAACAACTTTTACAAAATAAAGATATTAGTAGTGCTAATCTTTGTTTACAACAAGAGCCATATACAATTAGTGGTAAAGTAGTTCATGGTATTAAAGAGGCTAGAACGATTAATTTTCCAACTGCTAATTTATCGTTATTAACAAACTATGCATTACCGGGTCTTGCTACTTATATTACGCTTACTGAAGTAGATAATAAATGATATCAAAGTATGACAGTAATTATGTTACGTAATAATAAGCCGTTAGTTGAAACTTACTTATTAAACTTTAATCAAGATTTATATGGAAAAATCATTAAAGTTAGATTTTTAGATTTTCTTCGTGATAATTTAAAGTTTACTAATTTAGATGATTTAAAAAAACAAGTGGATAAAGATTTAATAGAAACAATTAAATATTTTGCTAATTCTAGTAGTAAATTATTAAAGCCATAATAATTGTGATATTCTTTATATTTACAATAATTATTAACATTATAAATACTATTTATTAAAAACTATTTCCAATAAAATTTAATTTTATTGTATATGCTAATGAAAAATAAAAAAGAAAAAAGGGAGTAAATAAATAATGAAATATTGAGTAAAAGAATTTATAAATCAAATAAAAGATAATAATGAAATTTGCGCAAACTGTGATTATAAAGAAAATTTACAAAAAAATATTACTTCAAATGATAATTGTCAAATTGTAAATGATGAAAGAATGCCATTGTTACAAGAACACGCTTCAAATAATAAATGTATAGTTATTGAAATAGAATCAAACATTTCAGCTGTTAATAATATAGTAGAAATAAATTTACAAGGAAAACAAATTGAACAAAAAAAACAGACTACTAATAAATTACCTAATTATGGTTCAATTTGTTAAGAAGTTAAAACTACATAATCAGGCTTAAAATGATGAATTATTTAAATAACTTATTTTAATAGATTAGTTAATTTACTTTCACTAATTTCTTTATATATGTTTAAATTAGTTTGTTCGTATAAATAACAAGCTCAATAATATCAAATTAAATTTTGATAATTCATTCATTTTTTAGCAATAATTATTTGTTCATTATTTAAATTAAAACAATTAAATCAAGTATTAATTTCGGTTTCAGAAGTTAAACTTTCAGAAGCAAAAGAGGCAATATCAAATAATTCGTCGTTTCAACAAGCAAAATCTCAATCAATTAAATATCAACAATTATTTTTTTTAACAAAATTATTTAATGTTAAATCATTATGAGATAAAACAATTGTTGTTGGTTGATAAGTAGCAATTCATTTGATTACCTCACTGGTTATTTTTTCTAAGCAAGGATTACTAGTAGTTAAATTACAGTATAAATTAAGTTGTTCTAAACCTTTTCAAGTTTTAATTAATGATTTATTATCAAATTTAATATTATGTAGTTGTTTTACCAATGATGAAATTTGTTCTAATATTTGTTTATTAATTATTTGTTCGCTTAAATTAATTAAATTATGATAATATGGCATTAAGGTTAATAGTTTATTATTATTAATATTGACTTCATTAATAGGTAATGTAAATTTTTTTGATTTAATTAATTTAATAACATTAATTTGATTTGTAAAATTCAAAAAAGGTTGCAAAATATCTTTAGATTGTTTTAAAAAAAATGTTTATTTACTAAAAATAAGTCATTGGTTAAACCTTTTGTTTTTAATATCTCTAATTGATATGGTGGTTTAATAGTTTTAAATTTCAAAATGACACCTCTATTTTGCTTGTATTGTCCGTAATAAAATTATACAATTTATTAAATAAAAAATATTGAAAGTAAGTGATAGTATGTTAAAAAAAGGTTATATTCATATTTATAAAGGTGAAGGAAGAGGTAAAACCTCAATTCTTAATGGTATGGTAATTAGAGCATTGGGTAATAATCTTAATGTTAGTTACTTACGTTTTTTAAAAAATCGTCCTTCTGGTGAAATTAATTTTTTAAAACAAAATACTAAACTTAAAATTGAAAGTTTTTATGAATCTTCGCAAAAATTTTTTTGAGAAATGGATGAAGAAGAAAAAAATAAATTAAAACAAGAAACTAATTATGGTCTTACTAGATTAAAACTGTTAAGTCAAAGTGATAATACTGATCTTATTGTTGTTGATGAAATTTTAGGGTGTATTCAAAATAATTTGATTAAAGAACAAGACTTAATTGAAATTTTAAAAAATAAAAAATCACATATTGAAATTGCATTATCTGGTAGATATGCATCTTTTGCCTTAGAGCAATGTGCTAATTTAATTAGTGAAGTTAAATCAATTAAACATTATTTTGAAAAAGGTCAAATTGCTCGTGAAGGGATTGATTATTAATGACTGCTAAAACCTTATGGTTTGCATCTAATAATATCGGTAAAATTAATGAATTAAAGAGTATCTTACAGACAAAGGGATATAATGTCAAATCAATGTTAGATCTTAATTCTCCTCTTGAAATTAATGAAACAGGTACATCATTTATTGAAAATGCAATTTTAAAAGCAACAACACTTGCAAAATTAGTGAATGGTCCTGTAATTGCTGATGATTCAGGGTTAGAAATATTAGCTTTAAATAATTTTCCTGGTATTAACTCAGCACGATGAAAGGGAGAAATGTCCTATCATGATGCAATGTTAGACATTTTAGAACAAATGGAAGGTGAAACTAATCGTGCAGCAGTATTTATTTCTGCTATTGCTTATGTTGATTTTGATCATAAGATTACTAAAGCATTTATTGGTAAACTTGAAGGTGAAATCACTACTGAGATAAAAGGTAATGATGGTTTTGGTTACGATCAAATATTTTATGTTCCAGTAGTACATGCTACTTTAGGTGAATTGTCATTGGCAGATAAAAATAAAATTTCTCATCGTAGTTCAGCAATTCAGCAATTATTAACATTTTTACAAGAACAAAATTAGATAGTTAAAATGAAAAATAAAAAGGATGGTTTAATTCTTTTTTACAGTTTTTCTTTTTTAAAGATTGAATTTTGTTTAGAAACTATTTTAAATAATAGTTTAAGTAAAATAGATAAATTAAAAAAAATTAGTAAAGATACTATGTTAGTTATATCATTTTAGTAATAGTTTACTTGTTTATTTTTTAGTGATATTATTAAAAAATGAAAGAATGGTTTATATAAAAAAATAACGCAAAATGAAGTTGATTCATTACAAGAAGTAGTTGTTATTGGATTTCCTAGAACATATAATACTTTTGGTAATACTGAACTTTAATATTAAAACATAGTATTAGTTTTGATAGTTTTTTAATATTCAAGAAATAAATGAAAATGGTAAACGAGATTTTACTATTAATAGTAGTCAAAAATTTAATTTTATATCAATATAATTTGTTTAAAAATTAATTTTTAAAAAGCTTGTAACTTTTAAGTTACAAGCTTTTTTTACATTTTTGGTAAATTTGGTTTAAATTCACTTGTTGTTGATTGAGTTTGCAAATCCATAGTGTTAATCTTTGTGATTACTTGTTTTGGTCAAAATACTTCTTTTTGTTCTTCTGTAAATCAAGAAATTTGTTCTTGTGTAAATGATTGTATTTGTTCTTTAGTAAATCATGGAATTTGTATAGGTGTAAATGATTGTATTTGTTCATTTGTGAAACTTTGCATTTGTATAGGTGTAAATGATTGTATTTGTTCACTTGTGAAACTTTGCATTTGTTTTTGTGTAAATGATTGTATTTGTTCTTTAGTAAATCATGGAATTTGTATAGGTGTAAATGATTGTATTTGTTCATTTGTGAAAGTTTGCATTTGTATAGGTGTAAATGATTGTATTTGTTCACTTGTGAAAGTTTGCATTTGTTTTTGTGTAAATGATTGTATTTGTTCTTTAGTAAATATTTCAATTTGTTTGATTGTGAATGCTTGTATTTGTTCACTTGTGAAAGTTTGCATTTGCTCTTTTGTAAAAGCAGAGATTTGTCAAAATGTAAATTGTTCAATTTGATGCACCATTAATGCTTGAATTTGTTCAGGTAAAAATGATTGTATTTGTTGAACTGTAAAACTTTGTATTTGTTCTGCTGTAAGTTCTTTAATTTGTCAATTTGTTAATCATTTTATTTGTTTTGGTGATAATCTTTGTATTTGTTCTGTTGTTAGTGTTGAGACTAATATATTTGTGCTTCTTTTTTTATGTCTGTTTTTAATTTTAGTTGTTGTTAATGGTGTTGTTATTTGTTGTCTTAACTTTTTTCCTCATTCTTGTGATTTTAAAAAAATTTGATATGTTTGTTCAACTTTATTTTTGTGTTCTTGAATAGAATTTTTTCAAGTAATATTTTTTATATTAGTAGGATCTGTACTGTTAGTATTAAAAGTTACCAATTCACTGGTATTATTAATAAGTAAATCATTCATTTTAGATACCTCTTTTTAACTATAAAACTCATTACTTTTTTTAAAGTAATGAGTTAGAAATGTTTAGAATTATTGTTATTTTTATTAAATCTGCTTATCTACTAAAATTTTAGCACCTTATAAATAAAATACAATAAAAAATAAACACGTATCTTAGTTAAATTAATTTATAAAAAATGGAATAATCAATATTAAGAAATAAAAAAGTAAAAGAAGATATATAATTATCTTCTTTTAAAAATTATATAGTTTTTTTAGCAGCAGTTTTTAATAGATTACCTGTGATTAAAGCTGTTAGTTGATCAAAAAACTGATTTGGACTATCAATAGTTCCTCATTCTTGGCCAACAGTTATTAGTTTACCTTTATTAACAATAAAAACAATTGGTAAAGCTTTAAATGCTCTTTCTTTATCAACAGGATTTTGAATTTCCTTGACACCTGAATCAGCAACAGGTGCTGAACTATTATCAGAAATTTTATGGTCAAGTAGTCAATGATAAATTTGTTGTTGTCAACTAATTTTTTTATCATTTCAAAATTGGTTAACAATATCACTACTAGGGTTGGCATAAGGAGATTTTTCATAAATTTTAATATCAATAGTCCCATTAGTAGTAACACTGTTTATTTCAGTTTTCTTTTCTGTTAATCAGTTATCTCATTTACTTGGCACATTATTATTTTTGATTTGCATTGTGTGTAAACCGTCAATAATTTGCTTAGAAAGTGGATTATCAGCAGCACCAAGTATGCCAAAAAAAGCATGCCCATTATTAACATCACTAATAAATTCTTGATATTTTGAATCATCTGTACAAGCACTAACTTGTAAACTAGTTGTTGTGCCTATTATTAAGGCTGCTATTAGTTCAAATTTTTTACGCATTTATTTTCATCACCTTCAATATAATATCATAAAGTTATATGAGTAATAAATTAATAATTAAATATAACGTACTAAGTATACTATGTTATAATCTTAATAACAATATAAAAATCAAAAGGAGTAGTTTTTTTTCTATATGGACAGTAATTGGTATATTTATTTAATAATATTGCTAGTTTTATTATTTTTAAGTGGTTTTTATTCATCTGCTGAAACATCATTAACTTCTTTAAGTGTTATAAGAATTAAATCTATTGGTAAATTACGTAGTAAGAAAAGTCGTCGTGCTAATATTGTATTTAAGTTAGTTAAAAATTATAATGTAACTTTAACAACAATTTTACTTGGTAACACAGTAATTAATGTTGGAATTGGTACTTTAAGTACCATATTATTTATTGATTCTTTTCATGTTTCTCCTACTTATGGTCCTTTAATATCAACTTTAGTTTCAGCAATTGTTGTTTTAATTATTGGTGAAATTATACCTAAAAGTGTTGCAAAATTACATCCTGAGACAATAGCTTTAAATTATGCATATATTTTGTATATTCTTAATATTATTTTTTATCCAATAACTTTTATTGTTACTTTATTTCAATTTAAAAGTAAAAAACCAACAAGTTCTGAACAAGAACTTATTGAATTGATTTCAATAATTGAAAGAGAAGGAGTTCTTGAAAAAGCAGAACGTGATTTAATTGAATCTGCAATTAAATTTGATGAAAAATCAGTTTTTCAAGCTATGCATCCCAAAAGTAAAATTAAATATATTTATGATGATACGCCACCTAAAGTTATTAAACATCTATATTTAGAAGAAAAATATAGTAGAATTCCTGTTTTAGATCATGTTAATCAAAATGTAATTGGTATTTTAAATATTAAAGAATTTATTATTAATATGTTAGAAAATGAAAATCCAGATTTATTACAATTAATGTTACCAGCAATTTTTATTTCTAAGCGTACTAAGTTAAATGAAGCATTGGAAATTTTACAAACCGAAAGAATGCATATGGCTATTGTCTGCAATAATAAAGATAAAAAAGATTTTAATGGTATTATTACACTTGAAGATATTCTTGAAGAATTAGTTGGTGAAATTTATGATGAAACTGATGAAATTGGATTGATACAAGAAATAGGAACACATAAGTTTCGTGTTGATGGTTCTTCAAAACTTGAAGTATTATTTAAACGTTATTTAAAAAGAAAACCTCCAAATTATAATAAACAAACTGTCCAAGAATGATATATGTTCAAAACAAAAGTAAAGAAAGTAAGGAAAAATAGTCCACTTTTAAAATTTCGAAATTTTTCATTTAAAGTTATAAAGGTTCGCAAAGAATTTGCTGTTTTTGAAGTTGAAATTTTTACTAATAAAAAAATTAAAAATAAATGAGAATAGTTAGTGCAGGATTTTTATTTAAATGCTACAATGTAAAATCATAATTATAATTATGATATGAAGGGGAGGTTAATTATGAAAAAAGGTATTAAATTAGTAACTATGATTGCAGCATTAAATCTTGTAACAGTTAATGGTTTAATGTTAACGTTTTCTCCAGACAGTGATCATTATGTCTATTTAAATAAGCATGATGCTAATGCTAGTTTATTAAAATGAAAACTTTCACCAGAAGATGCAAAGATGGTAAAAAAATATGAATATAAAATCCATCAAATGGCAAGTAAAGAAAGTATTGATGAATTTAATAACTTGTATGATAATAATAAAAGTGATGTAATTTGAAGTAATTATGATAGTTTACAATATGATTTAACTCATACTAAAATTGGTGGTAAAACCATTGATGTTAATTGAGTTGAAATGTATAAAAAAGCTGGTTTAAATAATGAACAATTACAATTAGCAGAGCAACAACAATTACGTTTTTATAATATTTTTGCTAAAGTTTTTCATAAAAACACTGTTATTAAACTAATTCAAAAAGTAGCATCAGTTGCTGTAAGTGATAGCACAGTAGCATGAACTGCTTTTAATTCAGAAGCTGATAATCAACGTATGGGTTATGGTCCTGAATTTGCAAATATTAATTTAATTGATCAACAATTTCAAGAGGGATTTTGATCTTCAGATCAAATAATTAGTGTTACAACTCACGAATATGGTCATGCTTTAAGTAATTTTATTGGTTTAAGTGCTGATGAAAGAAATTCATTTAATGCTAATTGAAAGTGACCAGATAGCAGTTATAGTGATTTTAATACTAATATGACATCAGTTTCTCATAAACTAACTGTTAACAATGATAACAAACAAATTTATGATCGTACTTGATATTTAATTGATTATTTAGGTCAACAAGCAAAATTAACTAATATTAAGCAAGAATTATTATTTGGTTTAATAACAGTTAATAGTAATTATGGTCGTAGTGTCTGATTTAATGGTAAATATAATATAAATCTTGATGATGAATTTTTTGCCGAAAGTTTTGCTAGATGAATTTTAACACCTCAGAATCAGCGTGATTGAGGATGAGAATTAGAAAATAGTTTTTTCTTACATTATTTACCAACGGTTTTATAACATTTTACTAGTTAAAAAGGAGAAATAATTCTCCTTTTTTATTATTTGGTATAATAAATTTAAGTAAAAGAATTGAGGAAAGTAGGTAATTTTATGTTTGGCAAAAATATCCATGATCATGAATCACAGCAAAATAGTTGTTTAAAATGTCAGTATGAAAAACTTTTTAAAACAGGTAAAATATTATTTGATGAATGAGATAAACAACCACCAGCACCTGCTCAATTACTTAAAATAAAAAAGCAATTAAATGAATTAAAAATTAAAATTGAAGAACAAAAAAATGATTCGGAATTAAAGTTTTGTGCCAATCACCCAGAAATTTTTGACTTCTTGCCTTTAGAAGTTTTATAGTTTTTTGTATTAATAGTATTAAAATATTTATATTTAGTAGAAGTTTAATATAATTAATGTCCTATTGTTTTGAAAAATAAAACAATAGGTTTTTTATTTTAGTATATTAAATTTATAAAAAACTTTTTTAATAAAAACCTATTTACTTTAAAAATAAAGTAAATAGGTTAAAAACTTATATTAATGTTTAAAAACTATATCATATTACAAATATAGAAATAATAGTTAATATATTTTCATTTCCATTAAATATAAATTTCACTTTCTTCATAAAGATTTAATAATTTTGATAAATGATCACCAACGCCACCCTCATCATTAGTTTTAGTAGTAATATCATTGGCAATACTTTTAATAACAATATTACCATTTTTCATTGCTACACCATAGCCAACTTCCATCAACATTTCTTTATCATTAATTTCATCACCATAAGCAATAACATCTCTAATATCAACATTATAATATTGAGCCAAAATGCGAGCTGTCATTCCTTTATCAATAAATTTACTTGAAATTTCAAAGATTAGTTTATTATTATCATAACGATTTCAAGTATTTACCTTAATTGAGTTTGAATATTTTTCCAAGTCACGATATACTTGATCAAGATTAGTATTTTCTTTAAATTCAATTAAAATGGCATTAGCGCTCCCTTTTCAATCACGAATTAATTTACTAATTGTAAAAGTATCATTTTCAATAGTATCTAAATGAAAATAAGTTTCAAAGAAATCATCTTTTTTTCAACATACTGCTTTGTTGTAATATTCAATAACCGCGTTTTCAATTTGTTGAAAAATATAGTCTTCATTTAAAATATGTTTAACAATTGTTTCAGAAATTGGAAAAACTAATCGTTTGAATTTTTTGATTTTTGGATCATGAATATGGCCACCATTAAAATTGCATAGTAATGTATTAAGACCTAATTCACGATAAAATTTAATTGATCCACGATAAGGTCGACCAGTGACAATACAAACAATATGACCTTGTTTTTGAGCATCAATTAGTGCTTTTTTAGTATTAATATGAATTTCTCGACCACCACTTTTTAATAGAGTACCATCTAAATCAACTAGGATTAAATGTTTTTGTTTTTTATTGTATAAAGACATTGTCTCTTCCTCCTATCTTTCTTTCTCGATAAAATTAATACCCATTGTGTCTTGAACAAAGTTTAATTTTTTAGTAGCAATATTATTAGCAAAATTTGCACCTTCTTCTAAATATTTTGCTAATTGTGATGATTTTTCATTAATAAGTTCTTGGTGTTTTTTTTGCATTGGTTCTAATAAATCATTTATTACTTTAATTACTTCTTCTTTTAAAAAACCATAATTGTGATTGCTGAAGTATTGTTCACAAGTTTTGATATCTTTTTTAGTAATGCTAGCATAAATAGTTAATAAATTACTAACTCCAGGCTTATGTTCTGGATCAAATTTAATAATATTTTCTGAATCAGTAACTGCTTTTTTAATTTTATTGGTAACTTCTTGTTTGCTATCGCTTAAAAAAATAGTATTTTTTAGATTAGTATCAGATTTTGACATTTTTTTTTCAGGCTCTTGTAAACTCATAATTTTCTGTGCTTGTTTATCAATAATTATTTTAGGAATTTTGAATAAATCAGTTTTATAATTGTTATTCATTCTTGTTGCTAAAGTTTTTGTCAATTCTAAATGTTGAGTTTGATCAACACCAACTGGCACAAAATCAGCGTCATATAGTAAAATATCAGCAGCCATTAATGCTGGATATGTAAGAATACCTGTTGGAATACTAATCGTTTTATTTTGTTGATTTGTCATTTTTTGACTTTTATCTTTAAATTGTGTCATTCGTTCTAATTCACCGACATAACTATTACATAATAATATATATCCTAATTGACTATGGGGTAAAACATCAGATTGAATAAAAATATGAGATTTATTTGGTATAATACCAGCAGCAAAATATCAAGCGGCAATATCTTTAATATTATCTCTTAATTCTTGTGCTTTTATTGGTAGTGTTAATCCATGTAAATTTGCAACAAATATTAAGAGTTCATGTTCTTCTTGCAATTTTAAAAAATTATTAATTGCTCCCAAGTAGTTACCAAGAGTTAATTTTCCAGTGCTAGTTATTCCAGATATAATACGAGCCATATATTTTGCTTCCTCCAAATTAATTTTTTAATATAATTAATTATCAATGATAAAGTTAAATAATTCAATTAATTATATTAAAATTTGTTTGATTTTGATATAATAAAAACATAAATTAAAAATAGTTTTTGACCCATAGCTTTTATTTTTTAAGAGTAATGGGTTTTTTACTTTTATAAAGGAGTTTTTTTATGTTATTTGGAGAAGAAAAATATAAGGATGATTTACAAAAATATTTAAAGAAAATAAAAGTTCGAAACAATGTGAAAGAATATCTTCAAACTCTTGGGTTAAAACTTGAGGAATTAGAAATCAAGAAACAAAATATTGCCAAAAAACAAGCAAGTTTTGAATTTGAAAGAAAACAACTAGAAGATATATTGAAGAAAGCTGAAAGTCAATTAAGAAATATCAAAGATAGTGAAGATAAAAAAACATTTATTGAACAATATGTTAATCAGATGACTGATAAATTAAAAGCAGTTAATGAAAATATATATACTTTAGAAGTTGAAAGTAAAGAAACTGATAAAGATATAAAAAACAGAAATCTAGACAAAGTAGATAACAGAAGAACCTTAGAAAGAATTAGAAATGAATTATTTAATTTAAAAGAAATAATTCAAGAATCATCTTTTTTTAATGGTAGTTTAAAAGCATTAAAAGAAAATATGACAAAATTACAAGAAGAAAAAACTAAAATATTAAATTTAAAAAAAGAAATTTTAAAAAAAGAAGAATTGAAAGCGGAATTACAAAGTTTAGAAAATTTAATTGCATTAATAAAACAAAAATCAGAAATTGAATTAGAAATTGAAAGATTAGAAAAAAACAAGGAACAATTAACAACAGACATTGATGCAAATAAAGGTCAAATACAATCTATTTTGAATGATAATGAAAGTTCTAAAGAACAATTAATCACAAAAATAGATGAAATAAATTTAAATATTAAAACATTAAATGACAATATAGATGCAAAAACTAATTCAATTTCTTGTTTAGAAAAAGAAATTAAAAGTAATGAAGAAAATATTAGTTTAAAACTAAAAGATTCAGAAAATATTTTTCAAAATATTATAGTTTTACAAGATTGAAGAGATAGTATTTGACGTCGTGTTATTTCACTATTAACTTTTGGCATTTTTTGTAATTACAAAAGTGTTCAAAAAAAATTATATAAAGAATTTGTTAATCGAAGTAATATAAATAAAGAAATTATTGATTTACGAATGGCAAATGAAAAAAAAATAAAACAAGAAAAAGATTTGTTTAATGAGATATTAAAACATAAAAAAGAGACAAATATATTAAAGGAAAATTGACTAGTATTAAAAGCACAATTAAGCAAAAAGAATAGTACTAAAGAAATAGAAGATTTCAAAGTGACTAATAGTCAAAAACAATTTTTATTAGAAAATACAATACTAAAAATTAAACAACAAAGAGAAAAATTAAAAAATATTTCAATTGAAAATATGCAACCATTAACTGATTTAGAAATACTTCAAAAAGAAAAAAGTGATAAATTAAATTCATTAAATGCCATTAGTTTAGATAAACTTGATAAAGATATAGAAACACTAATAGTAAGAGAAAGTGAATTAAAAATAAAAATTAATGAAAATAAATCATCTATTTCAGATTCTAGTTTAGATAATTTTAAGATAGAAGTAGAAATTGAAACAAAAAAACAACTTTCAGAAGTAGAACCATTTACTAAAGTAAAGCCACTCTTAGAAAAGAGTAATTCTAACGATTCTGGTATTGATATAACAACAGAATCAATTAAAATGATAAGATCAGTTTAATTTATTAAGCTATTTAAATTAAATTTTATTTGTCTTTAAAAGATAAATATTTATAAAGTATTAATTGTTACTTTATTATTTATATTATTGACTGGGTTTTGTAATTCAAAGTTATTGATGTTCGTTACATCATTATTTGCTAATAAAGGAGTTCTATTTTTAGATTTTGAAAATGATACTAGCATATTTTCTACTAATCCTTTAGTGGCATTTGTTATTTTTTTATTACCAACTTGTGTTATGTTTAAACTATGAATTAAAGGTACAGAACCCATTATGCATACTACTAAATTATTTGGATTTAAAATAGTATTTAATTTATCTTTATATTGATTTTCCATTTCTTGTATTATCATAAAAAAATAAAATAGTTGATAAACTAAGACCAGTTAATAATATTCCGGTGGAACTAATTATAGTTCCAATTATGAATTCTTTAAAATATTTACTGTTATTATTTTGAATAGGCATGTTTAGTTAACTCCTTGTTTTTTTACGCATAAAAATTATTTATTTTTAATTATTTACTTTAAAATAAAGAAAATTTAATTTTATAATTTCATTATATTATAATTCAAATTATTAATAAAATTTGATAGTAAAATATATGTTAAATTTTTTTATAAAATTTAAGGAATAAAAGTATCTATTTTTCAAAAAATAATATGATATAATATGTGGGTGAAGGATATAGCGGAAAAGGTCTTTCATGTACTTATTTTCTAAGCTTGGTCAAAGATAGTGTGGAAATATATATTATTATAGTAATGTAGAGTTTATTAACTTTTATCTTTTAAAGATAAAAAAATATTAATTTTAAAAAAGAGTATTTAAATCAAATGTAGTCTAAAAGCAAAGAGGGGTATTGTCATGATTAAAATATATGTTTCGCCAAGTTGTTTGTCTTCAAAAAAAGTTATTCAATTTTTTGATAAACATAAAATTCCATATATTAAACGTAATATTATCCATAATCCATTGACCGATACTGAAATTAAATTATTATTAAGATTTGTACCAAATGGTGTTGGTGATATTATTTCAACAAGAGCAAAGTTTATTAAAACACATGCTATTAATATTGAAAAGTTAACAATGTTACAAGTTTTTGATTTAATTAAAACTTCACCAACTGTTTTAAAACGTCCAATTATTGTTCAAGAAAATAAACAACGTATTCAAATTGGTTATAATGAAGACGAGATTGAATTATTTTTACGTGGTTCTATTGAAAACGAATTTGAAGATTCTTGTGAAATATTTTAATTGAAATATGATTGGAATACATGATGAAAAATTATAAATTTACAATTATTGCTAATAAATATGAGAATTCTCAATCATTAGCTAAGGAATTAAGGGCCAAGTTATTGGCTCTTAAAGCACTTGAAGATACTTCTTTTCCAGATATTGTTTTTATTATTGGCGGTGATGGAACATTTTTAAAAGCTGTTCATGATTATAATAATATGCTCAATACTGTTAAGTTTGTTAGTTTTAAATGTGGTAATCTTGGTTTTTATGAAAACTTTTTAAACACAGAAGTTGACAAAGTATTAATGTGAATTGATAAAAATGATAATAATTTAATAGTAAATAAATTTTCATTATTAGAAGTAAATATTAATAATAAGATTTTATATGCTATTAATGAAGTTAAATTTGTTAATTTAACAACAACTCTTTCATGTCAAGTGTTAATTAATAATCAATTATTTGAAAACTTTCGTGGTTCTGGTTTAGTTATTGCAACAAGAACTGGTTCGACGGGTTTAATGAAATCACTTGGTGGTGCTGTTTTAATTTCAAATCATAACTTAATGCAATTTCATGAAATTGCTCCAGTAGATAATAATAGTTATCGCAGTTTAAATTCACCACTAATTTTGGATGAAAATCATGAAATTACTTTGAAAAATATTCAAAAAGATAGTAAATTGAGTGATTTTGGAAAATTAATTGTTGATACTTTTGATTTTAATGATAAACTAAATGATAAGGTAACAATTAAATTATCAGAATTAACGTTACAAGTTTTAGAATATCGACTTAATCATTATTCTTTACTTGCTAAAGTAAAAAAAGCTTTTATTCAAGAAGATTAAGAAAATATTTAAAAATATATTAATTAAGGAAGGTAATCATGCCAATTTGACAAATAGTATTATTAGTTATTGCATTGTTATTTGCTGTGGCTAGTATTGGGATTTGAATATGAAATGTTAGTACAGCTAAAAAATTACGCAATCAACAAGAAAGTAGTTCAAAACCTATTAATAAACCACAAAAATTCCCATTTAAATTACAAAATTTTATTGTTGATTTAGGGGGAATTGATAATATTAAAGAGACAACAGCAACAGCAAATAAAATTAAGGTAGAGATTATTGATCATTCAAAAATTAATTTTAATAATCTTAAAAAAATTAAAAATCGTGGTATTTTAGACCAAGACGATAGTGTTAGTTTAGTCTTAGGAACTTATTGTAATAATTTAAGTATTGCTATTAATGATCTTATTAAATTAAATAATGAGAAATAAGTTATTTTTTGTAATATCCATAAATACCATTAATTAAAACATAAGTGTTAGTATAGCCCAATTCTCTGAGTGTTAGTGCAGCAGCAGTTGAACGATTTCCTGCATTACAAATAGTTATAATCACTTGATTTTTGTTTTCAATATATTTACTAGGATTTTTAATCAAATCATAGTAAGGAATATTAACAATATTAAGTTCACCATTATCATTTGTTATTTTTTTTAAAATTTGATATTCAGCAACATCACGAACATCAATAATTAAAGCTTTATTTTTAATTTTATCAAAGTCTTTATTTGAAATTGAAATTTCATTTTGAATTTTATGTTTAAACATAAGTTATGACCTCCTAAAATAAAATTGTTCTATAACTTATTTTAACATTTTATTATGCTATAATGCTCATAGTTGCGACAAAAAATGGAAGCTAAGGAGTAAATAATGTTAAAAGAAAAATTCCTTTTTAAAGAAGGAAAATATGAATTAATTGTTGAATTAGGTACAATGGCTAATTTAGCAGAAAAATCAGTAAAAATTACTTATGGAAATACAGTTGTATTAACAACTGTATCATATAATGAAGTTATTAATAATCAAGATTTTTTTCCATTACAAATAGTTTTTCAAGAAAAGTTATATTCAGTTGGTAAGATTCCAGGTGGTTTTTTAAAGCGTGAAGGTCGACCTAGTGAATATGCAACACTATGTGCTAGATTAATTGATCGTTCAATCCGTCCATTATTTCCAAAAGGTTTTGTTAATGAAGTGCAAGTTGTAAATAATGTTTTTGCGTTAGATGATGCTTGTGATGTTAGAGTAAATGCAGCTTTTGGTACTTCACTTGCTTTAGGATTAAGTAGTTTGCCATTTCAGGGTCCTAGTGCTACTGTTGTTGTTGGTAAAATAAATGATGAACTTGTCCTTAATCCAACACAAGAGCAATTATTAAATTCAAAAATGGAATTGATTGTTGGTGGAACAAAAGATGCCATCAATATGGTTGAAGCTGGATGTCATGATATTTTAGAAAAAGATATGATTAAAGCATTAAAATTTGCACATGAACATATTATTAAATTAATAATTTTTCAAGAAAGTATCATTGAAAAATTAAAACCAAATAAATTTAAACCACAGTTAGCATTAATTCCTGTTAATATTGAACAATTTGTAGAAACAAATTGTCAATCACAAATTAGTAAAATTAGTACTACTGTTGATAAAAAAAGTCGAAGCAACTTGATTAAAAATTTAGTTGAAGAAACATTTCAAAGTTTTAAAAATAAATTTAATCAAGAAGTTTTAAATGTTGGTGAAGAAACAACTATTCATAATTTACGCAAAAGTATTGATCAATTATTACAAAAAGCAATGCGTACTATGATTTTAAAAAATAATGTACGAGTTGATGGACGAAAAGCAGATGATATTAGAAAATTAACAAGTATGATTGATGTTTTACCTATTGTTCATGGTAGTGCAATGTTTACTCGTGGTGAAACACAAGTTTTATCAGTTTTAACTTTGGGTGCACTTGCGGAACATCAAATTATTGATGGATTAGGTAAAGAAGAGTATAAACGTTTTATTCATCATTATAATTTTCCTCCATTTTCTGTTGGTGAAACCGGAAGAATGGGTGTTCCTTCACGACGTGAGATTGGTCATGGCGCCCTTGGTGAAAAAGCATTATTACAAATTATTCCTCTTGAAAAAGATTTTCCTTATACAATTAGATTAGTATCAGAAGTATTAGCATCAAATGGTTCAACTTCACAAGCAGCAATTTGTGCTTCATCAATGGCATTAATGGCTGGTGGTGTACCGATTAGAGCTGCAATTGCTGGTATTGCCATGGGTTTAATTAAAGAAGAAAAAGATTTTACAATTTTAACTGACATTCAAGGATTAGAAGATCACTTAGGTGATATGGATTTTAAAGTGGCAGGAACAGCTAATGGTATTTGTGCTTTACAAATGGATATTAAAATTACTGGTATTGATTTTAATATTATTACACAAGCTTTAGAAAAAGCCAGAATTGCGAGATTACAAGTATTAGCAAACATGAATGAAGTAATTAAAAAACCTAGAACTACATTGGCACCTAATGCTCCAAAAATTATTCAAAAGTTAATTCCAATTGATAAAATTCGTGATATTATTGGTGTTGGTGGGAAAGTTATTAATAAAATTATTACCGACTGTGATAATGTTAAAATTGATATTGAAGATGATGGACGATTGATGATTTATCATAATGAACAATCAGCCATTGATAAAGCTTGACAAATTATTGAAAGTATTGTTAATCCTGTTCAAATTAAAATCGGTTCTGAATTTGATAGTAAAGTTGTAAAAATTGTTAATTTTGGTGTTTTTGTTAATTTACAAGATAAGATTGATGGTTTAATTCATATTTCAGAATTTTCAAAAAAATTTAATAAACGTATTGATAATTTAAATAATGTCGTTAAAATCAATGATATAATTAAAGTTCGAGTAATTAAAGTTGAAGATAATAGTAAGCTTAGCTTAGAAATTATTGATAAATAATTTGAAACTATTTTTAATGAAAATTAATTACAGTTTTATTATTAAATTAGTGTTAAAATACTAATAACATAATATAGCAGCATCTTGGGAATTTAAGTTAAAGTTTTAATTTTTATGTTCTTCTAAGATATTAAATTTTATAAAATAAAAATAAAGAAAGTAGAAAACTGGTGAAAACATGGCAAAGATAAAAGTATTTGCTCTGGGTGGATTAGATGAACGTGGTAAAAACTTATATGTTGTTGAAGTAAATGATAAGATATTTGTATTTGATGCCGGCATTAGACTCCCAGAAAGAGAAATTTTAGGAATTGATATTATTATTCCAGATTATACATATTTAAAAGAAAATAAACATCGTATTCAAGGTATATTTATTTCAAAACCATCTGATGATGCTTTTGGAGCACTACCTTATATTTTAAAAGATTTTAATAAAATAAAACCCGAGTATAAAGTTCCAATCTTTACTAGTAAACTAACTGATTTTATGATTAAGCAGAAATTAGAACGTTTTCGTTTTATTAATCAAAATGAAATTATAATTAAAACTATTGAACCCGAACAAAAAGTATCATTTGGTAATGTTGTTGTTAAAACATTTAAAACAACTACTTCAATTCCAGGTAGTTTAGGTTTTGTTCTAACTGTAAATAATGGTGAAAATATTAAATTAAATGAAACAATTGTTTATACGGGTGATTATATTTTTGATGGTGAACATCGTAGTGATTTTACTACTGATATTCAACATTTAGCTAGTGTTTCTAAAAATGATGTTTTATTATTAATTAGTGAAGCAACATGTGCCAATAGAAAAGCTTTTACAGCTCCTAAGCATAAAATTCAAACTATTATTGAGCCAGTATTAAAAGAAGCACCAGGAAGGGTTATTCTTGCATGTTATGATCAAGATTTATATCGTGTTAGTGAAATTCTTAATGCTATTAAAGAAACTGACTCTAAACGTAAAATTGCAGTTTATGGTGCAACTTTATATGATATTTTATTAAAAGTTAATGATTTAAACGCTTTCAATATTGATAAATCACAAATTATTAATTTAGCACAAACAATTGGTACTAAAGATACAGTAATTATTGTTACTGGTAGTGGTGAGCGTTTATTTACTAGAATGAATAAAATTGCTATTGGTAATGATGATTATTTAAAACTTGAATCCCAAGATACAATAATTTTAGCAACTCCACCAATTCCAGGAAATGAATTGGCTCATGCAGCCTTATTAGATGACTTAGCACGTACTGATGTTAAAGTTATTAATATATCAGAAAAACAAGCTTGAAGTTTAAATGCTTCTTATGAAGATATTAAGTTAATGGTTAATATTATTGAACCAAAATATTTTTTGCCAGTTAAAGGTTTATATAAAGATTTTGTAGCAGCACAAGCAGCAGCCATTGATGCTGGTGTATTACATAACAATGCTTTAATTCATGATAATGGTGAAGTTATTACTTTTGAAAATGGTAAATTAATTGATAATTTTGTTAAACAGTATGTTGCACGTCCTTCTCGTTTTAATGATAAAAATGCTACTAATAAAACAACAGATAACTTAATAAAAACTGGTGATGTATATGTAGATGGTATTGGTGTTGGTGATATTGGTTCCATTGTTATTAGTGAAAGAAAACAATTACAACGTGATGGTATTTTAATTACAGGAGTGACAATAAATCGTAAAACTAAAGAAATTGTTTCTTTAATTGATGCACAAATGCGTGGTGTTGTTTATTTAACTAATAATGAAGAAATGTTGAAAAAATTGCAAAATATTATTATTAATGTTATTGAAAAATATAAAACTAATAATGCTTTTAGTCTTAGTGAAGTTAAGACTAAAATGAAAAATGACTTACAAGATTATATTAAAAAAGAAACTGGTAAGTTACCTATGATTTTAACAATTGTTAATGAAATTTAAGGTTAATGATAATATCATTAACCTTAACTTATATAATTTTTCATATTTAAACTAATTTTAAAATTTATATAATGTTTAGTAAATTAGAACTAGTTTAGAAAATTACTAAAAGCTATTGAAAATCAATTTAAAATAATTTATAGTGCATTTAGTAAAAAAACATGAAAATTATTGCTGGAGAATTTGAAAATAATAAAAAAATTTCTTCAACTGGTATATTAGTTTTGGTTGAAGAAATTTTTTATTTTATTAATTAAAAATCTAATAACTTTGTAAACTACATTATATAAATTAATAGAAAAATTTAAAATTTAAAAATTTCATGGATTATAATGTCCTTTACCTTTTATTTTTGCTGCATTTTCTGCTTCTGCACGTTCTCTTTTTGTCTTTCATCTTCTTCAGCTGCTCTGGCGCGTTCTCTTAATTCTTTAGCTCGATCTTCTTTTAATTTTTCTTGAAAAATTTTTTCTCGTTTTTCTTCTCTTTCTATTCTTTGTTTTTCCATATATTCATTTGCTTCTTTTACACGTTGGCTTTCTTCTTCAGCTTTTCTATTTTTTTCTTCTCTTTCTCTTTCTTCTTTTTGTTTTTGTCTTTCTTCTCTTTCGGCTTTTAATCTAGCTTGGTCTCTTTCAATTTTTCATAGTTGTTCTGCTTGTTTTTCGGCTTCTCTTTGCTTTTCTTTTTTTTCTTGTTCTTCTTTTTGTCTTTTTCTTTCTTCTCTTTCGGCTTTTAATCTAGCTTGGTCTCTTTCAATTTTTCGTAGTTGTTCTGCTTGTTTTTCAGCTTCTCTTTGTCTTTCTTGTTCTTCTTTTTTATTTTTATTAAAACCCCACATTGTTTATGTCCCCTTTAAAATTAGAAAATAAAAACCCATTTTACTTTAAATAAAGCAACGGGTAAAACTTATATTAAGTTTACAATGATTATATAATATTATATAAATTAATTGTTAAATAAATATAAATAAGAAAAATGATTTATTTTAAATTTTTAAAATCTAGAAAATAATGAATATGAAATTTAAATAATACATTTTTTATGATAAAAGTATTAAAAAATTAATATTGTTTTTTGCAATAATAAATCAAAAATCGATTATAGAAAGATATTACATATATCAATTATGTTATACTATTTTTATAAGTTATTTTGTGGAGAATGTTAAGAGGTGATGTTCTTATGATTAAAAATGGCATTAAAATATCAAAATCTCAATCTCGTGGTGATGAAGTTGGATTACTTTTTTTCTTATTAGTAATCTTCTTTTTCCTAATGGTTAGTTTAACTAGATTTTCAATAATTGGTAAAGTACTTGATGATTTTCTTTTTTCTTTTTTATTTGGGTGAATGAAATATGCTGTTTATTTCTTTCTTTTTTTAATGATTATTCCTTTAGCTTTTGGTTATCGCATGCAATTTAAATTGAAGTATATTTTTGTTTATTTTTTATTTTTAGTGATTAGTTGTTGGACAACGCAAACTTTAACTTTAATAATTTTAGGAAAGAATAATTTATGAACTAGTTATTATAATTTAAACCTATTAAATATTAGTGAAATATACGTTAAAACATGATGAAATATAAATGGTATAAATAATTATCTAGGTTTTTTTGCTTCACCAATTTCTTTTAAAGATTTTAGTGTTGAAACCTTTTTTCCAGCATATGCTACTGGTGGCATTATTAGTAATGTTTTAATAGGTATTTTTAATTATGGTTTTTTTGTTACTAATTTAATTGCAAACTTTATTAGTATTTTTTCTTTAACTTGTTTATTTATTTTTAATAAACCTTTTATTTTCTTTAGCAAAATGAAACAAATTATTAAACAAATTATTATTAATAATAAAAATAAAAAGCAAAAAAATAAATTAAATGCTGATTTAAAACAAAAACATATTAAGTTAAAAAAAGAAAAATTATTAATTGATAAACAAGTTAAAAAATCTTTTAGAAAAGAAAATAGTTTTAATAAGGAATCAAAGAAGGAACCGCCTATATCACCAGTAAAAAAAGCAGAAATAAAACAAAATGAAATAAAACAAAATGAAATAAAACAAAATGATAATAGTGACATTATCAATAAACCTTCTTCGCCTATTGTTTATTTTAATGAAAATAGTTATTTAACTCCTTTTGGTAAAATTGACCCTGAAAAACAAAAAGATGTAATGAGTAATAGCAAAGGTACTCTGGTAGTTAAAAAAAGTTTAGAAGATAGTATTTTAAATCGTGAAATTCTTAATGATAACGAAACTATTATTAATAACGAATCATAAGTAATTAATAATGAATAAAATTAAGAATTTACTTTAGGATAAAACATTATATTAATGTTAAAATCAAAGTATCTTTTAATTTGTTAATAAATTTAGGTGAACTAATGGCAGAAAAATCTTTACTACAAATGAAAATTAAACTTTTACCTAATATTGCTGGATGTTATTTATTTAAAGATATACATAATAATTTAATTTATGTTGGTAAAGCTAATTCATTAAAAAAACGAGTAACTTCATATTTAAATAAAGCCAGTAATTTTAAAACAATGTTATTAGTTAATGATATTCATGATGTTGAATACATTACGACATCTAATGAAAAAGAGGCTTTAATTTTAGAACAAACATTGATTAAAAAACATCATCCTAAATATAATATTTTGTTAGCAGATGATAAAAAATATCCTTATATTCAAATTACTAATAATCGTGATCCACAATATCGTTATGTACGTAGTGCTACTAAAAAAGAGGGACATTATTATGGACCATTTCCCGATGGTACTGGTGCGCGTGAAATTTTAAAGTTATTGGAACGAATTTTTCCATTACGAAAATGTGCTGGTAATCTTGGTAAACCTTGTTTATATTATCATTTACAGCAATGTTCTGGTGCTTGTTTTAAATCGGTACCTATTACTTATTATGAAGATATGATTAGTAAAATTGATCAATTTTTCAAAGGGAATGTTACTGCTGTTAAAAAAATATTAATTAATAATATGAATATTAGTGTTGAAAACTTACAATTTGAAAATGCTAATCGTATTAAAATTTTGTTATTAAAAATAGATTTATTTTTATCACAACAAGTTGTTGAGTTTCAAGATTATGGAAATCGCGATTTTATTAATTTTTTAATTGAAGATGAAATGGTTGTTTTAATTACTTTATTTTATCGTAATGGTAAATTGCAAGCTAAAGATGAACAAATAGTTCAAAATAATTACTTAGAAATTCAAGATTTAATTCGTAATTATTGTCAACAACTATATAGTAAAAATACATTGCCAAATGAAATATATTTACCATCAAATATTGATTTAAAACAATTAAAATTATTATTTCCACAAATAAAATTTATTAATCCAATTAAAGGAACAAAAGAACATATTTTAACATTGGCAAAAACCAATGCCATTTACGCATGAAATAATTATTTACAAACTAATCAATTTAATGCACCGTTAAATATGATGAAAGTATTATCACAATGATTAAAAATTCCTAATTTAAATCATTTAGAGGTTTTTGATGTTTCTAATCTTCAACAAAGTGCTAGTGTTGGCGGTATGATTGTTTATAAGAATGGTAATCCTAGTTTTAATGATTATCGCAAATTTTTATTAGATCCAAAAATTATTGATGATTATCATCGTTTTTGTGAAATGATTTATCGTAGATATCATCACTTAGTTATTAATAAATTGCCACTTCCTGATTTAATTATTGTTGATGGTGGAAAACCACAAATTAGTGCTACATTAGAACAACTAACATTATTAAACTTAACAATTCCTATTATTGGATTAGTTAAAAATAAAAAACATCAAACTGATAAAATTATAAATGATAAAATGCAAATTATTAATATTCCTAAAACTGATGCTTGTTTTTTATTTTTGAGTAAATTACAAGATCAAGTTCATAATTATGCAATTAAATATCATAAAACAAAACGAAGTCAATCAATGATAAGTAGTGTTTTATCATCAGTACCAGGAATTGGTTTACAATTACAAAATAAAATATTACAGCAATTTCCAACTTGACAATTATTGCAAAATGCTACAAAAACAGAACTTTCATCATTAGTTAAATCAAAAGTAATTTTAGAAAAACTATGAAAAGAATTACATAGTTTTGAATAATATATTATTAAGAAATAAATAATAACGTAAATAAGATATTTATCTAAGTTACTAATGTAAAAATATCAAAAATTAGATAAAAAATATCTTAATGTTTTAAGATATTGAAAATTTTAAGGTATTGCTTTCGTTTGTGAAAGAATTTTGCATTTGTAAATCGATACTACTAATATGTTCTCAACTTTCAATACTATTTTTATCTTTTGGCATATAATAGTCAATAATTTTTTTTCTATTTTCACTGGCATTTTTATTAATTTCTTTTTTTCAATTGGATTTCAATTTGTAGATGAAGGAATTAATTGTTTTATAAATACTTTATTTTTATAAGTTAATTGATGTTCTTTTTTAATAGTCAAAGTATTTTTTGATTGTAATAACATACAAGCATGATTTCATGCCGAATTTCCTGAATTATCTTTATAATCAATATCAACTGGTCATTCATTTATTAAATAAGTTACTAATTTTTGTCAATCATTTAATACTGCTATATGTAATAATGAATAATTTTCTTTTCCAAACTTGATAATATTAATAAAATCTTTTTTTAGAGAATGATTATTAAGTTCTGAATTAATATTTTTAAGTTTTTGATTTAAATTATGTTCATAGTTATCAATGATTTCAATAATTTCTTCTTGATTATTTTTTCAAATTTCATTATCATTTTGATTATCTTTTATTTCATTAGTTTTTTTAGTTGTTCATTTAAAGCCTTATTAATGTTTAGTATCATTTCTTTAGCATTTATTAAATTTTCTGCTTTTAGTTGATTTAGTTGATTTATTTGCTCGATTATTCATGCTATTTTTATATGGTTATTTTTATTGGCCATCATTAAAGCTGTATTACCATTTTGATTTGCATAATTAAGATTAGCGTTATTTTCTATTAAAGCATTAGTAATTTCTAAAAAACCATTTTCAGCAGCTATCATTAAAGGACTATAACCAGATTGATCTGAATAATTAACATTAACATTTTTTGTTAGTAAAGTGTTAACTATTTCCAAATAACCTTTTCAAGTACTTCATATTAAAGCTGTATCACCTTTTTCATTTACATAATTAATATTGGTATTATGTACTATTAAACTATTAACTATATTTAGATAACCATTTCGCGCGCTTCATACTAAAGCATTATTATTTATTTGATTTGTATGATCAGCATTAGCATTATGCGCTATTATAACATTAGCTATATCTAAATATCCGTTTCTGGCGGCTCACTTGAAAGCAGTGTAACCTTCTATATTTTCATGATTAATATTAATATTATGTTGCATTATTAAGCTATTAACAATATTTAAGTGTCCGTTTCTAACGGCTCATATTAAAGCTGTATCACCATAACGATTTTCATGATTAATATTAGCAAAATTATCGATTAAGAGATTAATGATTTCATGGTGTCCGTTTCTGGCGGCTAAGATTAAAGCGGTTTCATCATTATCTTCATTTATATGATTAACATTGGCATTATGTGTTATTAATACATTAACGATATTTAAGTGTCCATTTTTAGCAGCTAATAATAAAGCAGTTTCATTACCATTATTTTCATGATTAATATTAGCGTTATTTTCTATTAGTGTATTAACTATTTCAATATGATTATTTTCAGCAGCTAATAATAAAGCAGTATTACCAAATATATTAGCATGATTGATATTAGCACCATTTTCTAGTAAAGTTTTAACGATATTTAAGTGTCCATTTCAGGCGGCTAGTGTTAAAGCACTAAAATTATTTATAGTTAAATAATTAACATCAGCACCATTATTTGTCAGTAAAATATTAATTGTATCTAAATCACCATTTCAAGCACTATTTATTAATTTTTCATTTAAATCGTCATTCATTTTTTTACTCCTTTAACAATAAAAACCCATTTACTTTGTAAATATTAAAATAAATAAGCGATAAAATTCTATAATCTTTATAAGATTATTATATTTATTTTTTTTATGATTCAAATATTAACTTTTAAATTAATTAAAAGTTAATAGTTTTTTTATATTTATTTTATAACTGTTTTATTAATAATTAAAAATTATTAGATAAATATTTATTTTAAATGTATTATATTAAATTTTGTATAGAAACCTTTAACTTTAAATTATAAAATTGATTTAGTTCTTTTATCGACATTATCTTTAAATAAATAAATATATGATAAAATGAAAATGAAATAAATTGTAGTAAGGAGTTTTTTTCATGGCAAATAAACCAAAAAGCAGTGTTTATAATGAATCATCAATTCAAATTTTAGAAGGTCTAGAAGCAGTTAGAAAAAGACCTGGAATGTATATTGGTTCTACTGATAATCGTGGTCTTCATCATCTAGTTTGAGAAATTGTTGATAATGGTATTGATGAAGCATTAGCTGGCTTTTGTACTAGTATTGTTGTTACTATTAATTTTGATAAGTCAGTTACTGTTGAAGACAATGGTCGTGGTGTTCCAACTGGTATGCATGCTTCAAAAAAAAGTACTCCCGAAGTTATTTATACGGTTTTACATGCTGGTGGAAAATTTGACACTAATAGTTATAAAACCTCGGGTGGTTTACATGGTGTTGGTGCTTCAGTAGTAAATGCTTTAAGTAATTGAATGATTGTTACTATTCATCGTGATAAAAAAATTCATGAAATTAAATTTAAAAATGGTGGTAAGATTGATCAAAGTTTAAAAATGATTGGTAGCACTTATAAAACAGGAACTAGGGTACAATTTTTACCTGATTTTCATCGTGTTTTTCTAGGTTGTGATTGAAATGTTCATTTATTTGAACAACATTTACGTGAAAGTGCTTTTTTAATTAATGATTTAAGTATTCAATTAATTGATAAGAGGACAGGTACTGAAGAAACTTTTCATTATGAAAATGGCTTAGTTGCTTTCATGCAATATTTAAATAAAGATAAAAAAAATTTATCACCAATTGTTAGTTTAAAAGGTAAACAAAATAATATTGACGTTGAAATTGTATTACAATATACTGAAGATTATAGTGAAACGTTAGTAGGGTTTGCTAATAATGTTAAAACTGTTGATGGTGGAAGTCATTTAGTTGGTTTTAAAAGTGGTTTAACGAAAGCTATTAATGAATATGCAAGAAAACAAGAATTATTAAAAGCAAAAGATAAAAATTTAGAAGGTAATGATTTGCGAGAAGGTTTGGTTGCTATTGTTTCGTTGCGTATTCCTGAAAATTTAATTCAATATGAAGGTCAAACAAAAGGTAAATTAGGAACGCCCGAAGCAAGAATTGTTGTTGATAATATTGTTAATGAAAGATTTTCATTTTGACTTCACGAAAATAGTGATGCTGCTAAAAAAATTATTGATAAAGCCATTAAGGCTCGTGATATTCGTAATGCTTTAAGAAAAGAACGCGAATCATTGCGTAATAAAAGTAAAGATACGCAAAAATTTTTAGTAGGTAAATTGGTGCCTGCACAAAGTAAAAATCCTAACATTAATGAATTATTTTTAGTGGAAGGAGATTCCGCTGGTGGCAGTGCCAAGTCAGGTCGTGATCGTAAGTTCCAAGCGATATTACCGTTAAAAGGAAAAGTAATTAATGCCGAAAAAACTAAAGTAATTGATCTTTTTAATAATGAGGAAATTAGTATGATTATTAATGCGATTGGTGCTGGTGTTGGTAACGAATTTAGTATTGAAAATTGTAATTATAATAAAGTCATTATTATGACTGATGCCGATACTGATGGTGCCCATATTCAAATTTTATTACTAACTTTTTTCTATCGTTATATGCGAGATTTAATTACTTCGGGTAATATTTATATTGCATTACCGCCTTTATTTAAAATTTCTTTTAAAGAAGAAGAGCAAGAGAAACATGTATATGTTTGAAATGAGTTAGAATTAAAAGATAAAGTTGAAACAATTAAAGGTAAATATGACCTGCAACGTTATAAAGGTTTAGGAGAAATGAATGCTGAACAATTATGAGAAACAACTATGGATCCAAATGTCCGTCAATTAATTAAAATTACTATTGAGGATGCTCTATCAGCAGAAACAGAAATTCAAATATTAATGGGTGATAAACCAGAAAAAAGACGAAAATGAATTGAAGAAAATATTTCTTTTGAAGCTAGTGATTATTAAGAAAAAGGAGTTTATAAGTTATGAATAGTAAAGAAGAGATTCAACAAAATAATGAACAAATTTTATCTTATCCTATTGATGATATTGTTGCAGAACGTTTTGGTCGATATGCCAAATATATTATTTTAGAACGAGCATTGCCCGATATCCGTGATGGTTTGAAACCAGTTCAACGTCGAATTTTGCATGCTATGAATGATTTGGGTTTAACCAATGATAAAGCATATAAAAAAGCAGCTCGTGTTGTTGGAGAAGTAATTGGTAAATATCATCCTCATGGTGATACAGCGGTTTATGCTGCTATGTGTAGAATGGCACAAGAGTGAAAGGTAGCATGACCATTAGTACAAATGCATGGTAATAAAGGTTCAATTGATGGTGATAATCCTGCTGCGATGCGATATACAGAAGCGCGTTTATCATTAATTTCAGAATTATTATTGAAGGATATTAAGAAAAATACTGTTAGTTTAATTAAAAATTTTGATGAATCAGAAACAGAACCAACAGTTTTACCTGCCTATTTTCCAAATTTATTAGTAAATGGTGCTTCTGGAATTGCTGTTGGAATGGCAACTAATATTCCACCTCATAATTTACAAGAAGTAATTAATGCAATTGTCATGAGAATTAATAATCCACAATGTAATTTAAGCGAATTAATGCGTGTTATTAAGGGTCCTGACTTTCCAACCGGAGGAATTATTCAAGGTATTAAAGGTATTAAAGAAGCTTATCGTTCTGGTAAAGGGCGAATTGCAATTCGTGCTAAAACTCATATTAATAATGAAGGTGAAATTCCACAAATAATTATTACCGAAATTCCATTTGAAGTTATTAAACAAGATTTGATTAAAAAAATTGATGATGTTAAAACATTAGCAAAAATTCATGGTATTAAAGAAGTACGTGATGAAACGGATCGTTTTGGTTTACGAATAGTTATTGATTTAGTAGAAGATAGTAAACCGCAAGAAATTTTAAATTATTTATTTAAAAATACCAATTTACAAATTTATTATAACTTTAATTTAGTAGCAATCGCTAACAAAAAACCAGTACAAATGAGTTTAATTAATATGTTAGATTTTTATATTAATCATCAAATTGATGTTGTTACTAAGCGTTCACAATATGACTTAGCACAATTAGAACGAAGATTAGAGATTGTTAATGGTTTAGTTATTGCATTAAGTGAAGTTGATAAAGTAATTAAAATTATTAGAACATCAACTGACCGTATGCAAGCAAAATTAAATTTAATATCAGCTTTTAATTTTACTGATATTCAAGCAGAAGCAATTGTACAATTGCGTTTATATCGTTTAACTGCTACTGATATTCAATCATTAGTTTTAGAAAAAGCAGATATTGAAAGTAAAATTATTGTTTTACAAGAAATTCTTAATAATGAAAATTCACTACGTCAAGTTATTATTACTGAGTTAGAACAAATTAATTCTCATTTTTCTGGATTAAGAAAATCACAAATTCAAGGTGAAATTTCTGAAATTACAATTGATGAAAAAGCAACATTGCGACAAGAAAATGTATTTGTTAGTATTAGTTATGATGGTTGAATTAAGGTAATAAGTAGTAAAGTATTTTTACAAAATCTTGATTATCAAGATTTTGGACGTAAGCCAAATGATGTTATTATTGGTGGAGCAATGTTCAATAATTTTAATAATTTATTATTTTTTACAAATAAAGGTAATTATTTTTTAATACCAATTTTTAAATTAGAAGAAAATAAATGAAAAGATAATGGTATTCATGTTAATACGTTATGTAAACTTGAAGGAAATGAAAAAATTATTAGTGTTGCGCAAGTTAATAGTTTTGAACAGCCAAATGTAAATATAGTAGTCGCTACTAGATATGGTTTAATTAAAAGAATGCCACTTTTAGAGTTAGCAACTACTAGATTTAATAAAACCGCCAAATATGTTAAGTTAAAAGAGAACGATAGTGTTATTAGTGTTAATAGTACTACCGGTCATGATTTTATTGTTATTAGTACTCGCAAGGGTATGACTTTAAAATATTTAGAAACGAAAGTTCCATTATTAACTAAAACTGCAACAGGTGTTAAAGCTTTGAAAATTAATTCTGAAGAAGATGAAGTGGTAGGAATGGCTTGTGGTAATAGTAATGATATTTATGCAATGTTAACATCAGTTGGAACAATTAAACGAATGTTATTCAATACTATTGAACAAACTTCACGAACAACAAAAGGTAATAAAGTAATAAAAGTTCCTAAAAGTAAAAGTATTAGTATTATTAAAACCTTCTTATCACCAGCAACATCTTTTATTAATATATTAACGAAAAAAGAAAAATGATTAGTGATTAAAGCAAGTGACATTAATCTTAGCAAGGTAAATGAAGGAACTGGCAAAGTAGTTGCTGATGATATTATTGCTGGTGGTAATAATTTAGTGATTGATTTAAAAACTGATGTTATTGATGCTGATATATCATCAATATCAGAAAATTTTAATACAAAAGAAAGCAACAATGGTATTTAAAATAAACTTTTTTATTGAAAATTATGAACTTTTTTAAAGAATTAGTTTTTTTGATTTTCATAATATAAATTTAAATAATAATTTTAGTTAAGAGTGAATAGGATAGGACTTATATCAATGCTATAATTATTATAGTAGTGATTTAAGGAGGAAGTATAGATGACAAATAATATTATTAAATATCAATCTCTAATTAATGGTGAGTTGTATGAAAATGGTAATTGAATATCAGTTATTAACCCCACTACTAATAAAATAGCAGGCCAAGTTCCTGCCTTAACTAAAGTTGAAATTAAAAAAGTATATGAATTTGCAAAATTTGCTCAAAAAAATTGAGAACAAATGCCTATTTTAAAAAGAATTTCTTTTTTAAATTCTTGAAAACAATTAATTATTCGCGATAAATTAATACTTGCTGAATTAATGACCAATGAAATTGCTAAAGGCACAAAAGCGGCTTGCAGTGAAATTGATAGAACAGTTGAATATATTGAATATACTTTACAAGAAGCATTACGTCTTCATCCTGAATCTTATACAGGTGATAGTTGAGGAAGTATGAACAAATTAGCTATTTTTGAATACGTACCAAAAGGAATTGTTCTTGCTATTTCCCCTTTTAATTATCCGATAAATTTATCAGTCTCTAAAATATTTCCAGCACTTGTGACCGGTAATAGTGTTGTTTTTAAACCTGCAACACAAGGATCATTGGTGGGATTACACTTAGCTAAATTAGCCAAAGAAGCTAACATTCCTAATGGTGTTTTTAATGCTATAAGTGGTAAAGGTAGTGAAATTGGTGATAGTTTAGTTGAAAATGAAGCAATTAATGTTATTTCTTTTACTGGTAGTGCTGTTGTTGGTAATCGTATTTCACAGAAATCTTTAAAAGCTGATTTGATTTTAGAATTAGGAGGTAAAGATCCAGCAATAGTGCTTAATGATGCTGATCTTGAAGATACAGCAACCAAAATCATTAAAGGTGCATTTAGTTATTCAGGACAACGATGTACTGCTATTAAGAGACTGTTAGTACAAAGAACAATTAGTAGCAAATTAATTCCAATTTTAAAAGAAAAAGTTGAAAAATTAACTGTTGGTTTGCCCACAGATGATTGTGATATTACTCCTGTTATTGATCAACCAACAGTTGATAATGCTAAAAAATTAATTAAAGATGCTTTAGATAAAGGAGCCAATTGTTTAATTGGTAATAAATTTAAAGAAAATTTAATGTGACCAACTATTATTACTGACGTAACAACAAAAATGAATTTAGCATGAGAAGAACCTTTTGCACCATTGTTGCCAATTATTATTTTTGATGAAGTAAAAGAAGCAATTAATATTACAAATAATTCACAATATGGTTTACAAGCTTCTGTTTTTACTACTAATATTAATAGTGCAATGAGTATTGGTAAATTATTAGAAGTTGGAAGTGTTAATATTAATGATCAGTCACAACGTGGTCCCGATCACTTTTCTTTTGTTGGTGTTAAGGATTCAGGTCTTGGCGTACAAGGTATTCGTCCTTCGTTACTTGCTTTTACTAGACCAAAAGGGATTGTTATTAATTGAAAAACAAAAATTTAAAAGAAAAAATAGTGGTAAGATAAAAATGTAATAAATTTTTGTCCTTGTTAATTAGATTTTTATTTTTTTAACATTCTTATATAAAAAGCATAATAAAAATATTACATATCATTGTAACTTTTATTTTAAAAAGTAAGTTATTAAAATAGTGCCGAGGATAAAGTACTGTTACATGAAATGCAAAAAATATGGAGGTAAATATGGCAAAACGAAAAATTGTCCTTGTTGGATGTGGAGCTGTTGGTAGTAGTTTTATTTACAGTGCCATTAATCAAGGTTTAGCCCAAGAATATGTATTAATTGATGCTTTTGAAGGTATAGCTGAAGGTAATGCGATTGATTTTGCTGATTGTCAAGCAGCTTTAGATCATCCTTTTATTTCAATTAAGGCTGGAAATTACAGTGATTGTAAAGATGCTGATATTATTGTTATTACTGCTGGAAGACCACAAAAAGATGGTGAAACAAGATTAAATATGGTAGCAGATAATGCCAAAATTATGAAGAGCATTGCTTTAGAAATTAAAAAATCAGGATTTAAAGGTGTTACTATTATTGCATCTAATCCTGTTGATATAATGACAACTGTTTATCAAAAAATTACACAATTTGATTATCATCAAGTATTAGGTTCTGGTACAATTTTAGATACCTTACGTTTACAATATTTAATTGGAGAAAAAATTGCAGTTAATCCAAAGTCAGTTGCTGCTTATGTAATTGGTGAACATGGTGATTCTTCAATGATTCCTTGAAGTTCGGTTTCGGTAGGTAATAAAACTATTTATCAACAAATTACTGAAGGTAGAATTAAAGAAAAAGATTTAGAAGAATTAAGAAAAGAAGTAGCACAAAGAGCTTATAAAATTATTAAATTAAAACGCGCAACTTTTTATGGTATTGGTGCAGCATTGGCATTATTAGTAAGAAATATCCTTGAAGGACAAAATCACGTTTTAGTAGCGGGTGCTTATTTACAAGGAGAATATGGACAGCAAGGTTTTTATATTGGTGTACCAACAATACTTTACGAAAAAGGTTGAAAAAGAGTAGTTCAGTTACCATTAACGAAAGAAGAGCAAACGGCATTTGATAAATCTTGTGCAATTATTAAAGAAACTTTAGAAACAGCTTTTGCTGCTATTAAATAAAAGATAGGAGTAGTTTATTCGTGAATACAAGTGTAGAAAATATGAATAATGAAGAAACATTAACAAGTATTGAAACTTATATTGCTGTTTATAAGTATGCATTAAAGAAAGCACAAAGTCCGTTATTAAAAACTTTTTTAATGGGTATTGCGGCCGGACTTTTTGTTGGTATTGCTTATATTGCGGCTATTTTTGGTAGTAGAGGATTAAGTGATAATGGTATTAAAAATTTAACATTTGGTTTTATTTTTACTTTAGCAATTACTATGATTGTCTTTATGGGTGGTGAACTTTTTACTTCTAATTCCATGATATTTATGCCATTAATAAAAAAACAAGTTAAGTTAACAAGAATGTTAATTAACTTACTAGTAGTATTAATTGGTAATTTTATAGGTTGTTTTATTCTTTCATTATTTACATGATGAGCAGGATTTTTTGATAATCAAGCTTTTTTGGATAATGCTGTTAGTATTTTTAATCATAAATTAGTAATGTCTTGATGAAAAGCCTTTTTTAGTGGTATATTATGTAATTTTTTAGTAGCAGGAAGTGTTTATATTTCTCATGCCACTCGTTCATCTACTGCTAAATTTTTATTAATAGGATTAGTAATTATGGTTTTTGCCTTATCTGGTTTTTCTCACGTTGTAGCAAATTCTTATGCTTGAGGATTAGGACCTTTGTTTAATATTTATGGAATTCATAGTGGATTTAATGACTTTTTACAATTTGGTTATCAAGTACAACTTCCAACCTTATTTGGTAATTTTATTGGTGGTGGTATTTTATTACCTGGTATGTATTATTTAATCTTTAGAAAAGAATTACCAAAAATAACATTATAAATATATTATTAGTTTAATATAAAAATTAATCCATTACTTTAGTTTTAAGTAATGGATTTATTAATTTTATGAAAATAAATTAATTGTAAATAGAAGTTATTTGATAAGCATATTTTAAAATTTGTCAAATTAAAGATTTTAAAAAGGAGAATGGTTTTGATAAAAAATATTTTTTAGAAAATAGATTAGAATACTTTAATATTAATTTTTTATTGCATTTATTTTTTTTGAAAATTAAAATGTAATTAACTTCTTAAATTTAAGAAGTTAATGGGGAAAAAGGGGGTTTTCATCATGAAAGCATTATTAAAAACATTAAGTGTTTTAACACTTGCAACAACTGTTAGCAGTTTAAGTAGTATTTTAAATACTAATAAATAGGTACGAATGCTAATCAGTTACAAGATTTAAAATGTAATCTTCAACAAAATAAAGATGATATTTCTTTAATTAATTTGAATAAAAAAGGTAAATTTTATTTTTTTAATAATAATCTTGGTTTAGTGATTAATGGAAATCAATTATGATTTTTAGATAAAGATAAGAAGTTTCAAGAAATTTCTAATCCTGATCATGTAAGATTCACTGAATTCACTAATGGTCAAGGAGGAAATTACGGAATTTTAACAGAAAAATCTACCAAAAACCTGTATTTATTAACTTCTAATGGTGTTTTAACTTCATTAAAAATAGAAATATTTAAAGAATTTAATCTTTATGGCAAGGTAACAGCAATTAGTAATACAAAATTTTTAATTGAAACAAAAATTTTAAATCACACTATACTTACTCTTGGAGAAGTAAAAGATCAAAAATTAATGCCATTAAAATTTGTTTCTTTATTTCATACAATAAAAGAAATTAACTATATTCGTGATGATGAAGTTATTATTAAGTCAGATAATGGAGACTATAGTCTTTTAATAAGTAATTCCGATTTTACTATTAATAAATTATCGTGAACAGCAAAATATTTTTTTAAAACTAATAGGGAAGTTTGAGTAATTAAAGATGATAATAATCAAGTATTAATTTATGATTATGTAAGTAATACATATTCTGAATTAGATCTTTATGGAATTGATATTATTAGATTAAATAGTAAAACATATATTTTAAAAGAAGATAGTAAAAATATTCAAATTATTGATTCATCAGGTCAAGTTATTAAAGGAAAATATAATTTTGAAATTTCTGATGATTATGATTTATTGAATATTAATAGTCAATTATTACTTTTATTTGATCGACAACAAAAAATGACAGTTAGAATAATTGAGAGAAATCTTAATTCTGAAAATGAATTAGTTGTATTAAAAACAATAAATTTAACTAATGAAATAAGTGAAATAAAATTATTAAATAATCAAGAAAATAAGGGTAAATCTTCAACTAATTTTTTCGTTAAAACATTAAATAATACAAATTATGTTCTTAATATTGATGCAAATATAAACAAAATTGAGAATTTAGAAGTTAATACTAAAAGTATTCCTGATGGAATGAATGGCGAAATTAATAGATATAATAAAACAGTTAGTATTTTTACACAGTATAAAACTGATGACTTATATTGATATCAAGTGTTTTAAATAATATTATTTAAATAATTACCTAGTTACTGATATTTTTTATTTTTAATATTAGTAACATTTTTTCATATAAGGAAGTTTAAAAATAATTCCTTTATTTAATTGAACTAACTATTTAATTATGCAATAATATTGTATTGTATATAACTCAATTATTATTAAGGAGGCGCACAATGCGTGATGGATTAACTTTAAGATGTGAAGTTTGCAAAGAAGAAAATTATATTGCTGATCGTAATAAAAAAACTAAGCCTGAAAAATTAGAAACAAAAAAACATTGTTCTCGTTGTAATCAACATACACTACATAAAGAAAAGAAATAAGTTTTACTTATTTCTTTTCTTTAATTTGCAGTACAATATACTTAGTTATTAATTAATGATTTATTAAAAGGATTGAATTTAAAATGAAAAATTTAAATAAAAAAGAAATTATTGAAACAATATTAACCAAAAATAAAATAGATGCTATGTTATTTTATTCTCCCGAAAATCGCTTTTGATATAGTGATTTTATTTCAACGTTAGGTTATTTATTGATTAGCAAAAATGATGCAAATTTATTATTAGATGGAAGATATATTACTGAGGGAAAAGAAAATGCCAAAAATGTTAAATGCATTCAATTTAGTAATATTTTTTCTTCATTGAAAGATTTATTAAAATCACAAAAAATTAAAAAAATTGGTTTTGAAGCAGAATATATTACTATTGCTCAATTAGAAAGTTGAAAGCAAGAAATTAAAGATATTGAATTTGTTCCAATTTATGTTAGTTCACTAAGAATGATTAAAGATGAAATCGAAATTGCACGAATTGCAAAAGCTTGTGCTATTGGTGATTTGGCTTTTAATGAAGTTTTAAACTTTATCCGACCTGGTGTTAGTGAAAAAGATGTTGAAGATATAATATTACGTTCATTTGTTAAAAATGGTGCAACAAAAGCATCATTTGATACTATTGTTGCTTCTGGAGAAAGAGGAGCAATGCCTCATGGTAAAGCTAGTAATAAAAAAATTGGCAATAATGAGTTAATTACTTGTGACTTTGGTTGTGTATATGAAGGTTTTTGTTCAGATATGACTAGAACTTTTGCGATTGGTAAAGTTAATCCAAAATTAATTGAAATTCATGAAATAGTTAAGTCAGCACAAATGGCAGGAATTAAGGCTGTAAAGCCGGGTATAGCTATTGGTGAAATTGATAAGATTTGTAGAGAATATATTAAAGAAAAGGGTTATGAACAATATTTTACTCATGGTACTGGTCATGGACTTGGTATTGAAATTCATGAATCACCTTGAGTTATTAAAAATGAATCTACTATTTTAGTTCCGGGAATGGTTATTACTGTTGAACCAGGTATTTATATTCCTAATTTAGGTGGTGTTAGAATTGAAGATGATATTTTAGTTACCAAAGATGGTTATCAAATTTTAACAAAATCATCTCGTGAAATTGATATTTGAAAGGAGAAAAAATAAAAATGATTAACGTTAATGATTTTAAACCAGGAATTACTTTTTTACATAATAAAACTGATATTTTAATAGTTATTGAATCAGCACATTCTAAAAGTGGACGTGGACAAGCGCATGTGAAAGTAAAAGCAAAAAATTTAAGAACACAAGCTATTATTAGTATTACTTTTACTGGTGGTGATACAGTTTATCCAGCTATTATTGATAAACGACCAGCAATTTATAGTTATGATGATGGTATGTATTCAGTTTTTATGGATAATGAAGATTATAATGAAATTAGGATTGATCAATCACGCTTATCATGAGAAAAAAAATTTTTAGTTCCTGGTAATGAAGTATCATTAAGGGTTTATAAAAATTTAGAAATATTAGGTATTGATTTACCTCCTTCGGTAGTATTAGCGGTTGTTGATGCTCCACCAGGAGTAAAGGGAAATAGTGTTTCTAATACAACAAAAACAGCTATTTTAGAAACTGGTTTACAATTACAAGTACCAATGTTTATTAATAATGGTGATAAAATTGTAGTAAGTACAGATGAAGGGAAATACAAAACTCGCGCTTAAGAAAGGTGAATATTATGGAAATACTTATTGAAGAAAGTAAAGTTGGAACATTAAAATTATCTTCGTTAATTATTAAAAAATTTATTTATATGTTATTAATTAATGATAACTATCAATTAACATTAGAAGATGTTGAAGTTCTAATGTTAGAAACAAATGATATTACTGCTATTAATAATAATATTGTTGTGCGAATAAAATTAATTGTTAATCCAAATGAAGATTTAGTAAATTTAAAAAATAAAATTAATAATTTAATTTTAAGACGTACTGAATCAGCTTTAAATTTATTTTTATTAAATATTCATATAATATTTATTGCTCAAACTAAGGAAGTAGAAATCAACAATGCAAGAACAAAAGAAGATAACCCAGCATCATAAAAGAATTGGCATGATGGAAGTATTATATCAATATTTCCTTGAAGGCCAATCACAACAATCGTTTAAACAATTTCTTTTTGAAGAAGAAGGTAAGAGTTTAATTACTGAACAATGTGAGATATTAAATAAAATAATTGATTATGAATATGATTTAATAGATTTAATCAATAATAATTTAAAACAAGGATGAGATTTTGAAAATTTAAAACCAATTGAACAAGCAATTTTAATTTTAGCAGTGTATGAAATTGTCCATACTAAAACAGATAAAAAAATTATTATTAATGAAGCTATTATTATAACTAAAGCTTATTGTCCAAATGATGCTTATAAATACATTAATGGTGTTTTAGATAAAATAAATAAGTAATTATAACTAGTATATGATTGAATTTAGTTAATAACTATATTTCTAATATAAATATATTATATTATTTTAAAGATAATTTTTTATTTTATAATCCAATATTTTTGTTCAATATAACTATTTTTTTAAAATTAATAGTTAAAAAATAAAAAAATAAAGTATATTATACTTATTAAGTAACACAATTCACCGCAAGATAATTTATTAATTATTTTGTTTTTTATGTTATGATTATTTTGTTATTAAAGTATATAAAATTATTAAAAAATCTGTGGAGTTTTATATATGCAAGAGAATTTTATATTAAAAAAGTATATTATGGTGCTTATGTTAAAAATATAGTTTTACCTATGAGTGCTATATTAAATAATAAACGTAATGGACAAGGTATTAAAAATTTAGGTATTAATGATAAAAAGTTGCGTAATTCTACTATTCGTACTAAAACAAAATTAATACATAAAGCATATCATAATTTTTATAATTCAAATGTTTTAAGTTTTGTTACTTTAACTTATAAAGATAATATGCAAGATATTAATAAAGCAAAACATGATATTGCTATATTCTTTAAACGTTTGAAACGTTGATGAAATGACCCTAAACGTGCTAAATATTTAGGTGAATTAAAATATATGTATGTTTATGAATATCAAAAACGCGGTGCTATTCATTTTCATATTCTATTTAATAGAAAAATACATAAAAGTATGTTACCTCAATGATGACCATTTGGTTTTAATGATGTAAAATTTGTTCAAAAAGGTACTAATGAAAATATAGTTAAGTATTTAAGTAAATATGTTGTAAAAGTGCAAAATGATATAAAATCTCAAAATCAATATGATTTAGGTGTGCGTGCTTATGCTTTTTCTCGTAATTGCTCTAATCCAAAAGTAATTAAAGGTCAAAAAATAATGTTATATCAACGTTTAATTGACGCTTCTGTAAATGCCTTACATACACAATTTTTTAAAAAGAAAATTGATAATTTAGGTCGTACTATACTTTTTGGTGGTAGTTTTGATACTACTGTTTTTGGCGATAATTTTAAAGATTATAATGAATATGTTTCAATTGATAGTATTCGTTTTAGAAATGCTATTAAAGGTATACCAAGAATTTTACATTAGTGAAATATTTTGATATAATTTATGAAAAATTGTAAAGAGTTGATTATTTTTATGTCTAATGAGAATTTAAAATATTTTTTAGATAATGCTTATAAACCAAAATGTGATTATAAAGAAGTAAACTTAGTTGCACCTAAAAGTAATGATTTAGAAATATGAAAATTATTTTTATTTCTATGTTTCATTAATGATAATATTTATCTTACATATTCTAGTTTAGAACTTAAATTTAGAAAAGCATTAATAAAAATTAATGTATTTCTTAAAAAAAGAATATAACTTAATGTTAAATAATGATGAAAAATTTAATCAAAATATATTTGAAATTAAAAATATAAAAGATGCTTTTGATGAAATAGATAAATTATATAATGAAGTAGCAAATAAATTTCAAAAATATAAGAAAAATAAATTATTGAAGTTAGAAGCACTTGAAATAAATTATTCAAGTTTTATAAATTTTATTTATTCTGATAATAAGTATAACTTAGGTATATTTTTAAATAATTATTGTTCAACTATTATTCAAATACCAAAATTAATTTTAAAAACAAAATATTTAGAAAAGAAAAAAACGAAAATAATCTTTTCATTTGTAAAAGATTTATTATTTTTAGTTTTATCTATTTTGTCAATAATATTAGCAATAGTTGCTTTAAAATAAAATATTATTTTTATAAAATCACTTGTATGTATATATATATATATATATAATGGTTAATAGCAAAGATGTAAAGTTTTACCACAGATTTAACTTTATGTTTTTGCTTTTTTTGTTGTTTTTTTATTTTTTTATGTTATATTATAAATAATAATGTTTATTACTCGTTACTCGCATTATTAATCTGGCTATTATTAGTCTAATCTGTGGAGGTTAAAATGTATTTTCTTTGTCAATTGACAAAAATTAGAAGTAATGAAGTAATTAAAGATGAAAAAAGTGGTAAGTCCAAAAATTATGATGTACTTACTTTTTCGCCGTTTTATGTTACTGATAAAGGTATTAAAATATCAACTGGTGAAAAATCTAAGGATAAATGGGTTTTACATGATAGTGAATTATTTATTAAACTTTCTAAAATGAATTTAAGTCTTGGTTCTTATTATGATGTTGAAATAACATGAGAAGCAAA
The DNA here is from genome assembly GCF_964020225.1 of Spiroplasma endosymbiont of Tiphia femorata. Classification (NCBI taxonomy): domain Bacteria; kingdom Bacillati; phylum Mycoplasmatota; class Mollicutes; order Entomoplasmatales; family Spiroplasmataceae; genus Spiroplasma; species Spiroplasma endosymbiont of Tiphia femorata. The sequence continues at coordinate 419,467 of NZ_OZ026544.1, forward strand.
AATTATTGACATACATAATTTAAAAACTAAATAGTTATTTATTATAGGGTAATTGTTAAATAATTATTTAAAGGATTTAAGTTATGTCAAAAATTAATAATTGTGCTTGTGAACAACATTTTCATTTAGCAATGTATATATGTAAACTTTGTGACCAAGTTATTTGTCCTAAAAGAGTTTTACAAAATTTATATACTGGAAAATATTACTGTCCAAATTGCATATTAGATATTGCTTTGGTTAAACAAAAAGAACAATTACAACAAAAAGAGAATTAAAAACTAAATAGGGAGCATATATATATATATATATACTTTTTTGTGTACTTTGCTCCCATGTTATACAAATTAGTATAAATATGCTCCTTATTAAATAAGTAAGGAGTTTTATTTATGCCTAATGAGTTAGAACAAACTAGTAATTATACTTTAACTAAAATATTAAGAACTGGATTAAGTCCATTAAGTGCTATGGTAGGAGTTAGTGCTTATTATGGTCAATATTTAAAAGACCCAATTTTAGGAAGTATTAATTCTTTGTTATTTAGTAAAAAGTTAGGAATTGATATATGGAATATTAATCAAAGACCAACTACTAGAAATAAAGCTATTAATAGTTATAAAAAAATATTTTTAGGTTTAGGAACAATTGGTTTAATAAATTATGCTAAGTTTGTTCAGTATGTAGATAAGTCAGTTTCTTTATTAAGAGATGAACCTTGTTTTTGGCCACCTTGTCCTACTGAGCCACCAATTCCTACTCCAATACCAACTCCTAAACCAGTAATTGATAAACCTTTTGTAGATTGAGATACTTATATATCTTTAAATAGTTTTGGTATAGCGAATATTATTAGTGGTTTAACTGAATTAATACCTAATAGATTTCAAAATATAAGAAAAATAGCGAATATGGGTACTGGTGGTTGTTTGATTAGTAGTGGTGTTGCTATGGGTATTAATAATGATTTTAATAATTATTTTGCTATTCCTACGATTATTGCTGGAGCAAGTGAGATTATAAATACTTTATTGTTACCTTTGGGAAGTACACATAATAATACTGAATTACAAGAAGTATTTACTGATGAAAGAGCAAGAATAATTAATAACAGTGTTAATGATTATCAAAGTACAGATGACGGTATGGTTGAAGTTGATTTAAATGATGATAATATGTCGGAGATTAATTTAGATAGAGCAAGTTTAAACTGGGATTATTCTTATGCTTATACATTAGGTGGTGTTTAAAATGAAAAAAGATAAATGAAAAAATATGCCAAGACAAAAGTTACATAAGAAAAAAGCAAAGAGAAATTTTGAACAAAGATTAAGTGAAAATATGAGTTTTGATAATTTTTTAGGAGGTAAAAAATAATGGTTAAATGAATAGTTGTGATATTGGCTGTGCTTGGTACTTCTTGGGCTTTTAAGGGTACTATTAAAAAGATAATTTGAAAATTTAAACATAAAAAGCATAATGTAATTGACCCAGATTGTTGTTATTGTAAAGAACAAAAACGTAAAGAAAGAGCAAGAAAAGAATTAGAGGAGGGAGGTGATTAGAATGCCCGCAGGTTTAACCGCACTATTAAATATGATTGGAGGTATTGGCCAACAATTATTAAGTTCTTTTAGTTATGTATTTAATTGAGTGTTTGCTGGTGACTCAATTATGACAAATTGACCGGTATTAATTCCAATATTTATGATGGTTTTAGTATTTATTAAAGAATTTATAGGACATATTATTCGTGGATTTAGATAGAAAAAATTAAAGTTATTTTTAGGAGGTAATAGTTATGATTAAATTATTTTTTGCAATAATTTTTGTTTTTCCTTTATTAGGTAAACTTTTACCTTCTTTAAATAATATTGTTCAAAATATTTTACAAAGTTATATTACTGATTTTTCTGGTTTACATAATTTATCTTTGGTTATTAAAAGTTTTATTTTTGGTGATAGTTCACAACAAATAGTTTCTATGCCAGCACCATTATTAGCAATTATTTTAGTACTTTTTACTTTTTCATTAATTTTAAAATTATTAAAAATTATATAGGAGTAGTTTATTATGGGTATTGCTTTTATTTCAAAAATTTTAGAATTATTTGGACAAATTTTTATGAAATTTTGAAATTTGCCAATGGCAGATTTAGGTTTTAATTTGGGAACTTTTGTTGTTTTTATTCTTTTAATAAAGTTTGCTATGTCAGTTTTTTTAAATATTGATATTCAGCCAGTTTCTACATCGGGTACTGTAAAGCAAAGTTATAAAAATATTAAAGGTAGTTCGAAATTTGTTGGAAAGCAAATTGCTAAACAACATGAAAGAAAACGTTTAAGAAATAAGGCTAAGGGTTTTGAAAATAAAAAAGGGAAGTTTGTAGGTACTTAATTATGAGTGATTTTGTGAATAGTATATTGCATTTAATTTTTATATTTTCTAGTAAAGATATTCAAATATTTTTAAATCAACCAAATATTACTAATGAAGTTTATATTTTGTTTAATTTGACTTTTTGGTTGGTATTAGGTGTATTTTTTAATTTTATTTATCGTAGTATTAAATTTATTTTTAGGTCATTGTTTGGGTAGGTGTTAATTATGAGTGTTTGAGATATTTACAATAAAATACATCAATGTATAGTTGATTATTGAACTATGTTTATAGGTAATCCAGTTGATGATTTTACTACTATTTTATGAAATTTAGTAGTTTATGGAACTCAGTTTTTTATTGGATTTATTATATTTTATGGTTCATGGTGAATTTTAAAATGTTTATTTGGTAAATAATTATGTGATTTAAGTTTGCTAAATTATTTTTTGTTGTAAATAGTACTGTTCAAGCACCCACTAGTTTAATTGTTTCTAATGCACCTAGTGAAAGTAATTACACTATAACTAGCGATATGGTTAAACCCGTTAAATATAATGATTTTAATGATTGAGCAACTATTCCTTGAAATTCTGCTTATTTTGATGTTGGTCAGCCAGATTTAAAATTAGTTTCTGCCGTTGTTCATAAAACTACTGTTACTCCTTATTCAATTCAATTTCATTCTGATGTTGTAGGTAATTTTGATAGGCGAGTTAGTGATTTGTCCACAGATTATAGATTTACAGAACAAGACTTAGACCAATTATCTCTTATTTTATTTAATCATAATTATATACAAACTGGTAAGTTTAATGAGTTAGTTTTTTGGAATTATAATGTTTCTAATAATTTAAGTTTTAAGTTGACTTTTGAAATTTCAAAACCTTTGAGTTTTTATATACAAGGTTTTATGTTTTATATTTCTGCTGAATATTTTAGTTATTTTTCTTCTATTTATACATTTTCGTTTTTAGATTATGAGGGTAATATTCGTTATAATTTTAAAGGTGTATTAAATGATAAAGATAGTGTTTATAATTTAGGAAAATATAATTTTGTTATTATGCCGGTTCGTGTTCCTAATTTAAAACATTTAACGATTAATTTTGATTTATCTTCATTAACTAATCGTGACGGTTTGCATGTTAAATTTGGTCAGATGAATATTTTTTCTTCCAAAGATATTGTTCCAGTACCACCAAATAGTCCTTTTAACCCTGATTATGAACGTGTTAGTTGATATGATGTTTTTGGTCATTTGCGTAATGCTTTTAGATGAGTACTTTATGGTGTTGTTGGTAAAGTTTTACCAGTAGAACCATTAAGACAGTTTTTGTTTACAACAGATAGTTTATTACGACATATTTTTTCAGATACTATTAGTACCGCTTTAAATGTTGATATTGTTAGTGGAATAGAAAATATTATACCTTTATGATTATTTGTTAGAGCAATTAGTTTAATTATAGGTTAGGAGTTTATTATGCCTTGATATGGTTATGTGTTATTAGTTATAGGTTTGATTATGATTATTTATCCAATTTGTATAACTATTCGTAATGTTAAAATTTTAAAACGAGTTGGTAGTTATATTATTTCAGCGCCACCACGTACTGGTAAATCTGCTCTTGCTTGTTGTTTAGCACAAACTCATAAAAAACGAGTAGTTAGTCCTTTTCCTATTAAATTAAAAAATGGTTATTCTTATTTGGTTAATTATAATGATGTTTTTACTTTTAATCAGTTAGCAAGTAATTATGCTTTTGAAGAAGAAGATTTAATAATTTTAGATGAATTAGCATTAAAGATAAATTCTAATGATTTAGGAGTACAGTTTAAAAATCAACAAGAAAGTTTAGGGCAATTTTGTAAGTTAATAGGTCATATGTTTAATGGTACTATGTATTTGATTGAACAACATCCTAATAGAATACCAGTACAAGCAAGAGAAAAAGTAGAGTATGTTGTGCAAGTTAAAAGAATGCGTTTTTTGGGCTTTGTTGTTATATTTAATCTTAATTTATATACTAATATTGATGATTATAATAAAGTAGTGTTTTCACGACGTAGAACAAAGAAAATGATTAAAAAAGGCATTATGCCTCCAAGTTATAGTGGTGAAGCAATGGCTATGACTTTATTTTTTCCTAGACACTGGTTAAAAAGGTATAATTCACGTGCTTTACATTATGTGCATGAACTTAAAAGTGAATTGTCACCTAAAAAATACCTTAAAGAAGCAAGTAGTATTGATATGACTTATACTGATATTAAGTCTGCTGGTTTAGATAAATTAGACAATATTTTAAAGAAAAAAGATAAACCTAAAAATAAAGATAAATAAAAATAGTTATAGTCGCAGTGAACCTACTGCGACTATAATTTGGGTGAGCCACGTAGTGGCGAGGGACGTAGTCCCTATATACTTGATAAACTTAATATAAGTTTTTACCCATTGTTTTTTTAAAGCAAATGGGTTCTTTTGTTTTTAAAAAGGAGAAGTATATATGCCATTAACTAAAGAAGAATCTTTTTTAATATTAGATAAAGAAATTAAAGAATTAGATGAAAAAATATCTTATATTGATAAAAAAAATACAGAATTAAAATTAAATATTTCATTAATCAAAGAGGAGGAATTTTTTACATTAGATGAAGAAATCAATGAATTAACTGGACAAATATTTGATGAAGAAGATAAAAATATAAAATTAATTGGAAAAATTAAAGTATTAGAAAAAATATTAAAGTTCTAGAAAAACAAAAAAACCAAAAAAATTGAAAACTAACTTTTTTAAATGTATTTACTTTTGGTATTTTTAAATATTATAAAAATAAAAATATTGATAAGCAAATTAAAGAAATAAAAATTAATAGAGAATGTTTGAAACAAAGGATAAATAATAATAAAAATATTATTAAATTGTTAAAAATTAAAAAATTAAAAATTATTAAAAAAACTAATATTCTTTTAAAAAACTTATTTTTTGTTAACAATCGATTAATTAAAATTAATAAAGAATTTTTTCAACAGTTAGATAATTTAAAAAATCAAATAGCAAAAAAAATAGTAGTTCCTATTAATAATGATTCTTCATTAGAACAAAATTCTTCTGGATATAATAGTGCTGATGATAGTGATATTGAAGTACTTTCTGAATCTGAGAAAAAAGATGATATGTTAAAAGTATCTTTAAATAAAAAAATTATCTTTAGTGAAGAAATGGAAGTAGATGTTACTGTTAATAAATTAAATTTTAATGATGATGATAGTGATATTGAAGTACTTTCTGAATCCGAGCAAGAAGATGATATATTTTTAAGTAAAGATAGTGGTTTTAATGATGATGATGGCAGTGATATTGAAGTACTTTCTGAATTAGAACAAGAAAATGATAATATAAAAATATATTCAAAGTCAAGCAGTATCAATTTTGAAAGACAATTATCAGATATACCAGAAGAAGAAATTACAATAACATCTTCAAGTAGCGATAGTACTTTTAATGAAGATGATGATGGCAGTGATATTGAAGTACTTTCTAAATCAGTGGAAGAAGAGGATGCTAAAATATTTGGAAGTTGTTGTTTTAGTCAAAATTTAATAAATAATTTCGCGAAAAGTTTTTCTACAGTACCTCCTATTTTACAACAAAGTATTTTAACTAGTTAAAATACTTTTTTTAAAACATATTAGTGAAAAAAATAAAAATAATAATTAAAAATAAAAAAGTAAGTATAATTTAGTTTATAAACTAAATATAGTTTTTAACCTATTGCTTTATTTATAAGTAAATGGGTTTTTTTAATTTTTAAAGGAGAAAAAAATGTTAATTGAAAAAATTAATATATTAAAAAAAGCAAAAGAAGACTTGGATAAAGAAATATTTTTTATTGAGAAAAAAAGTGAATAAATAGTTGAGCAAATTGAATCTTTAGAAAATAAAATTAAACGTTTAAAAAAACTAAAAAAATCAAAAAAAATACAACTATTTTCAAATATTAATAAACAAATTAAAGAAACAGAATTAAATATAAAAGCTTTAATAGAAGAAATTGATGAAAATGAAAAAAATGCACAACCATTTAAAAATTCAAAATTAAATATTTTAAAAGAAATTATTGATTTACAAGGTCAGTTATATGAAAATAAAGTTAAGAGATATAAAGAAATATTTGAACAATTAGATTTTATTTTAAAAAATAAAAACTTTGAAGAATTAGAACATTCTATATATCCATCTAAGAAAAATCCTTTTGAAGAAGATGGTGATACAGAATTATTTGATAGTATTAGTTTCTCAGTAATTCAAATTAAGGATTTAGAACAAAAAATATTTGATTTTCAAGAAAAAAATAAAGAAATATTAGATAAAATTGATTTACTTGAACTTGATATTAAAAATTTAAGAGAAAAAAAGCAGAAAAAAATTGAAAACTAACTTTTTTAAATGTATTTACTTTTGGTATTTTTAAATATGTTAGAAACAAAAAAGTTAATAAAGAAATTAAAGAAATAAAATTGAAAACAAGAAATTTAAGAGAAGAAATAAATGAAAATGGAAAAAATATTAAACCACTTAAAGTTTTAAAATTAAATATTTTTGAAAATATTATTAATTTACAAGTCAGTTTGATTAATAAAATTACAAATGAAAAAATGAAGAAATTTTTGATAAATTAAATTTTATTTCAGAAAATGAAATATCAAAGCAATTTGATGAAGACAATCCTTTTTCTAGTAAAAAACAATTAATTTCAAGAGTTAATAGTCAATATAGTGATCTTGGTTTTGAAACAGATATTGAAAAAAATCAATCTTGTTTTAGTTTGCCAAATGAAGATAAAGCAGAAGAAAAATTAAGTTCTTCTTTGAAATCAATAAATTCTTTATAAGAAAAAAAGATTTTAGTTAAAAATGAATTTAAAAAGTTATTATTTAAAATAACTTTTTATTTTTATATATTAAATATAATTAATTATCAATGATATTATTGGCAATTAAATATAATAAATAAGTAACATTATGTACTTATTTATTTCAATGTTATAATTATTTTAAGATTAAATTTAAAAATATATAATTAGATTGGAAGTAAAAAATGATTCCCGAATATCGATTATTTAACCATCTTTTGCTTTTAAAAAGTAATTATTTTTTTAAGCGCGAAATTAAAAAAAAATTAGGTCATTTAAAAGCAAAAGATTATCGTAATACTTATAACTTAATATTTAATAGTAATCAAAATTTAATGTTTATGAAAATAGTAAGTGTTTATTTATATTTTAATAAAATTTCTTATAAAGAATATTTAAGATTAGTTGCAAATTTTATATTAACTATTTCTGCTTTAATTCCTACTTTTAAGCGTCAAGAAAAACAGTTAGATGATTATCAAAATGCCAAGGAACTTTTATTATTACTTGGATGTAAAGACCAAATAAAAGTTTGGTTTGATGATACTTCAAAAGTAGTATTACCTGATTTTTTGGTAAATAATTCTAATTTGAAAAAAGAAAGTTTGCTCATAATTAAAAGATTGGTAAATATTAGTGGTAATATTTTTATTAATTTAACTAAGAATGAAACAAACATAAAAAATAATTATGAGTTTGGAAGTTTATTAATGTTATTTTACTTGTTGGATTTAGAAACTAGAAAAACATTGCTGACAAAAGATAGTACTGATTTAAATTTAAAAGCTTTTTTTTCATATGAAACTTTATTTACTAATAAGTTGATAATTTTAGATGAATTGGTTAAATGTGCTATGCGCTTAGAACAAACTAATTTTAATTTTTATATTAGAATAATGAATTATTCTTTGTTAGGAAATTATCAATAAATTAAGGAGAAAAAATATGAATAATTATGATATAAAAGTTGAAAATATTAAAAGTAAATTTTTAAACATTAATAAAGATATTATTATTACTTTACCTTCTATTTATGATCAAAATATTGCTTATGAAGTTTATTTAGTTTTTGATGGTAAAGATATGTTACTTAATAGTAATAGTAATATTTTATTTGAAAATAATAGTAATTGTATTTTTATTGGTATTGGTAGTACCAATAATATGACTCGTTTTAATGATTTAGCAACTTATACCAATGATGATGTAAAAATATTAATGACAAAATATTTTCCTGAATTAAAAAAAAGTAACATTGATTTTCTTGGTGGTAATGGTAAAAATTACTTAGAATTTATTATTAATGAGGTTATACCATTTGTTATTAAAAAGTTTAATTTAAAAATTAAAAATTTAAATGCCATTGGTTGTTCTTTGGGAGCATATTTTTGTTTACAAATGTTATATTTATCAAAATTACAATTTACAAAATTATTATTATTTTCGCCAGCAATTTGATTTAATTCACAAATTATTGAAGATTTAAAAACTAAAGTTTTAAATAATAATCAACCTTTAATAGTTGAACTATGGGTAGGAAAAAAAGAACCAAAGTTTTTTGAAGGCAAATTAGTAACAAATTATGAAAGTAATACTATTGAATTAAAAAAAATATTAACTAATAGAAAAATTACCACTAATTTAGTAATTGATGAAAATGGTAGTCATGGTTTTAAATGATGAATTAAATATATTAATGAAAATCCTTTAATTCTTATTACCTAATTGAAACTATGGTTTTTCTTTTTTTCTAAAAATATTATTAATTTTTAGAATTAAAATAATACTTGCAAAAAATAATACAATAGTATTAGTTGTAATAATAGCAGGTTGATTAGACAATATTGCAAAAATAATTCATGTTATTGCTGATAGTACAAAAATAATATACATATATAATGATAATGATTTTGTATCTCTGGTGCGAATTATTTTAAAACTTTGAGGAATTAAAACAATACTAGTTAAAATTGCTCCAATCCAAGATAAAATATTAATTGTAAGTTCCATATCTTTCTCTCCTAAATTCTTACTATATTTTAGTATTCTAAATGTTATTATAAGATATTAATGGTTAAGTTGATAGTAAAAATAATAATTTTAAGTATAATTATTTTAATAAATTAATATATGGGAGGAAAAATGAGCAGAAATAATAGTATTATAAAGTTTAATGAGAATGAATTAAAAATTATTAAAGAAAATATACATTCAATTTATAACAAGATTTTAAATACTTCCTTTAAGCGAATGTTTATAAGCAATGTATATAAAATTATTGCTTATATTATTTTGGCATTAGGTTTTTTTACTATTATGTTAGGGATAATTTTTCTGAGTAGTTTATTACCTGAAAAAGTGTCTAGCACATTTTATTTAGTAATAGTTATTATTGGTATTATTTTTATTTTAGTTGGAACATTGTTAGTAACAGTTGGACAAACTTTTTCTAAAAAAATAAAACGAGAATTTTTAGAATATAATATTAATTATTTAAAAATGGCAGTTAATTCTACTTTTAAAGCAGTTGAAATTACTAATGTTACTAATAATTTTACCATTGTACCACAAAAATTCTTAGTTATTGGTAGTGATTTTAATCATCGTGTTTGAACTAAAAAGTTATTATTGGTAGTATTAATGATAAAAATTTTAATTGTGGAACAACCTTAGAAAAGATTACTAGAACTTACAAGACAGGAAAAACTACAACTACTAGTACTACATATAATCGATATCTTTATTTTACGTGTTTAATTGATATGCAAGATGTAATAACAACGATTGTTCCTGAAACATTAGGTTCAAGAATTATGGGTTCAAATCGTGGTGATCAACTTGAATCAGCAGCATTTGAAAAGTTATTTGCTCTTGATTATAGTGATCCAATTAAGTTAAGAAAGTTATTAGTGCCGAAAGTAATGAGCAAAATGGTTGATTTAGCAAATACACAAGAAAAAATACCACGTATTTATGTTAATAAAAATCAAGTCACTCTAATGCTTCCTTATATGAATATTGGTTCTGATAATAGTTCTACTGCTAATTTATTAAATTTAGTTATTGCTAATAGTGAAGAAAAATTATTAGAAAATGTTGTTGAAATGTTAAATTTTACATTAGATATTATAATAAACTCTTATCAATGAGTAGTAAGTTTAGATTTAAGTAAGGAATTATTATTTAAATAATTAAAAAATATTAAAAGTGATTGGGAATCCCAATCACTTTTAAATTTAGATTATTAATCTTGTCATTTTAATTTGCGAGCAGCAATTCCCATAAAAATTGCTAGTATTATTAAACTAATACCTCCATATAAATACATTTCTCATGTCATTTTAAATGTTCCATTTCAACATTCAAAGTAAGGCAAAGTAGAGTATTTAAATGGTGAGAAATAACTAATAATATTTAATACTTTACTACTTGTAATTCAATCAATAGGCATAATTGAGCCACTTAAGTAAGCAACAGGTAAATATAATACGTTGGCAACAGCAATAAATGAAGTAATAGTCTTAAATAGTGATGCTAACATTATTCCTAAACCAATAGTAGTAATAAAAATAATAATAATTCATGGAATAGAAGCACCAATTTGAGTAGGAAGAGCAATAACACTTCAGCCATACGTACCACCAAAGTAAATGCCCCCTCATAATAATGTTCATAAGAAAGAAATTATTGAAGCAAATACACCGATGATAATTACAGCAGTAACAAAAAATAAAGGATGAATATTAGTTGCACCAATTCTTTTTAGTAATACAGATAATTTAAATTCAATAATTGTTTGAGGAATAATAAATATTCCAACTGAAATAATATTAACAATCGCAATACCAGCAATCATTTGTTTAACAGCAGTAATGGTGCTAGCAACATCAGCACCAGTATGCCGTATTGATTCTCCTTGAATTCCCAAAATTAGAATTGGATAAACAATTAGAAAAAATGGGACAAAGAAGCCTTTTAGATAATATTTAAACATTAAATTCAATAACGGTATTTGTTTAGAAGTGCGTGTTTTTGCGGCATTTACAATTTTGTTTGGATCTTGCTGACCTTTTTTCTTAGATAATGCTTCTTTTTCTGCAGCAATAGTAGGTTTTTTATATTTTTGAAATTGTTGAGATGTATAGTTATGAACTGAACCATATTCTTTAACGACTTCTTTAACAGTCCGTTTTTCAATAATGTCACCATCATGCATATAAATGATACGTGTACAGAAATGTTCAATTTCACTCATGTTATGAGTAACTAAAATCATTGCTACATTTTTTTCAACAATATTTTTTTGTAAAAAATCAAATATTTCTTCCTTAACTTCAATATCTAAACCAGTTGATACTTCATCTAAAATAACCAAGTCAGGTTTATGAATAACACTTAATAATATATTAAGTCGTTGTTGTTGACCACCAGATAGAAACATAATATTTTTATTTTTAGCAGCTGATAATTGATAGGTATTTAATAATTCATTTAATTGACCAACATTGATTTCGATATTAAATGTTTCTAAATAATAAGTAAGCATATCCATAACAGTAATCCCTGGTGGATATTTTGATTCTTGAAATTGAAAACCAATAACAATGCCTTCTTTTTTTTCAATAACTCCTGAAGTTGCATGTCTAATACCAGCAATAATTTCTGTTAGTGTTGACTTACCACTACCATTTGCACCAATGATTCCAATTCGCTCACCAGCTTTAATTTGAATATTTAATTTATTTAAAACCGTTTTATCACCGTATACTTTAACAATGTCAGTAGCATTAATTAGAAAGTCACTATTTTTAACTCTTTTTTCATGTGTTGTTTCTGTTAAATTTGTTTTTGTTTCTTTTTCTAACATTTTTTATTTCCTCTCCTTTCAATCTAAACTACTATTTTCACTATCTAAATTTGGTTCTAATAAATCATTATATATCATCTTGGTGCTGTTAACAATTAAAATATGAGTAAATAATTTTTATTTTAGTTAAGTAATATTATTAATATTTTTTAAATATGTTTTTAAAAGTTATCTTTTTATAAAAAATTGAATTAATAGTATTATTTATAACACTATTTTAAAATAGTGTATTATTACAATAATATTAAAAGAATATAAATTTTTAACCCTTTACTTTATTTTTGAAAGTAAGTGGTTTTTTTATCTCTAAAAAGAAAGGACAGTATATATTATGAAAATTTTTAATATAAATTATTGATTTAAAGCATGAACATTAACTGCTTTTAGTTTTGAACAACAAAATAAAAAAACACATGATATACCTATGACAAATAATGAAATGATAACAAGAAATCAATTATTAATTGATAATAAAAATATTACAACGATATTAGATTTTAATTTAAATAGAATTAAAAGGGAAACTAATTCAATTGATAATATAAATATAATGAAAATTTATGAATTAAATTTATTACAAATTCAAGAATTAACAAAAAAACAGATTCAAAACATTCAAGTATGAGATATTACAATAATTAGAGAAAAACAAATTTCATGATTTAAACCAGAACAAATTTCATGATTTAAACCAGAACAAATTTCATGATTCAAATCATGACAAATTTCAGAATTTACAGAAAAACAAATACAATCATTTACAGAAAAACAAATGAAATCGTTTGAACCATATCAAATTCAAGCATTTACTCCAAAACAAATTTCATGATTTAAACTAGAACAAATCCCATGATTTACTTCAGAACAAGTCCAGTATTTTACACAAAAACAGATTCAATCTTTTACAGAAGAACAAATTAATAAATTTACACCAGAAAAAACTAAATTATTTTTATGAGAAGTTTTTTGATTAACATCGGCACAACTTTCAGAAATAGCACCAGAGCAAATTGCAAAAATTTCCCTAGAACATTTTTTATTATTAACAATTTCTCAAATTAAAGCATTGACCCCAATACAAATTAAAGCATTAACAAAAGAACAAATTCAAATTTTTACAATACAACAAATTAAAGCATTAACAGAAAAACAAATTAAATCATTGATGCCTAAACAAATTTCATGATTTAAACCAGAACAAATTTTATTATTATGAACATGACAAATTTCAGAATTTACAGAAGAACAAATTAAATCACTAACAAGAGAACAAATTGAATTTTTTACAATACAACAAATTAAAGCATTGACCCCAATACAAATTAAATTTTTTAAACCAGAACAAATTTCATGATTTAAACCAGAACAAATTTCAAAATTTACAGAAGAACAAATTTCAGAATTTATAGAAAAACAAATTCAAGAGTTTTTACCACTACAAATTAGATCATTGACAAAACAACAAGTAAGTTCATTTTATTTATGACAAATTTTAGAATTTAAAGCAAGTCAATTAGTGCAATTATCACCATTGAAAAAACAATATTTTACATCAATTATAAATGGTAATAGTTTTAACATTAAAACATGAGATGGTAAAATTAAAAGTTGTATACATGAAGCAGGACATATTATGAATGATTTTAATTCCGTTTTTTTTAAAGATTTTATTATTTCAATGGAAGTTTTTAATAGAGAAAATGTTACAGGAATAACCAAACTTAATATTACTGGTTATATAACAGATGTTGAAAATACACAATATATATATTCTTGACTTAGATCTGTACTTGGTGGTGCTTCAGCTGAAATAGTTATGAAATATCCGTACCCTTATCGTCGTAATGGTCATGAAGTAGCGCCAAATATAAAAATAGTGCATGAAATGTTAGTAATAAAAAGAAGGCAAATTTCAAATTTAGATTTTCAAATTTTAATTGAACAATTAAAAAAGGATTCAATAAAAGTAATAGAAGATAATAAAATAGCATTTAGTAAAATAATCGAAATATGTAGTATTTTCAGTAAAGTTACTAAAGAAGAAATTGAATATATTTTTAAATATAAAAGTTTGCCAGTAATAGTCGAAAATATAAAAAGTCAAATTCAACAACGTATAGATAATATTGATTGAAATGAAATAAATTCATTTCATTTACAAAGTATAGAAAAAGTATTAGTAAATGCCAAAGATAATTTTGTCGGAAATGAATGATTATTATTTTTAGCCTGTGCTATTTTTGTTTCAATGGGATTTGGTTTTGTTTATAATAAACCATTTGCTTTAAAATCACAAATCGATAAAACAATAGCAGAAAGTAATTTAGATAATTTAACAGAGTTAGTTACTATTGATCAACAATTTTATCAAACAGAAATAAGCATGAAAACAGTATTTCTAATTAATAATGCAAGTAATGAAGATTTAGATCAACATCAAAAAGAAATCGAAAAAGAGCATCATAAAGGAGAAATAATTCCTTTATTACAAGATGAAATAACTTCAATAAATAATCTTGATTTGCAAAATCAACTTTCAATAAGTAGACATAGTAGATTGTTATTTACTTAAATGGTTTTAATAATTATTATCATTAAAATTAGAATATATATCATTAATTTAATTAATAACAAAATATTTAATGAAAAATATTTTGTTATTTTTCTTTTTAAATGTTATAATTAATCTTAAAAATATTAAGGAGGAAAAAAAATGAAGAGTGATGAATCTCATAAACGATTATCGTTAAAAGAATTTGTTTGATTAGGTTTTAATTATGCAGTAGGAATTGGTTTTATTGGTAATTTTGCAATATTATCTAATATTGGAAAACCTAACTCAATTGGAATTAATGCAATATGAGTGTATTTATTAATTGGTTTTGTGGCGGGTAATTGTGCATGAGATTTTGCAAAATTATCTAGAATTCATAATTCTGATAATAATGGTGGTGCATATATCTATGTTAGGACAACTTTTGGTAGATTCTGAGGTTGATTAGTAGGTTTTATGCAATATGCTTGTTTACCATTTGTTGTGACAATTCAAGTAATGATGTTAATTAGAGGAACTTTTTCTCCAGAATTTATTAGTAATGGTCAACCACAATGATATAGTGGTAATTGAGGACCATTTTCTGATTTATATTTAGATTTCATTGGAATTTTTATTTATATGATTTCAGCTTCTGTTATTTTTGCTGGGATTAAAATATATAAAAAAATGGCACATACAACATCAATTATTAAGTGATTAACAGCCGGATTTTTAGTTATTGCTGGAATTAGTTTAGCAATAACTAATGGTTCATCAAATTGAAATTACTGAACTACTGAGAGTACATTTTCTTTTGCTGGATTTATGAATACTTTTACTTCATGTTTCTTTTTCTTTGCTGGTTTTGAAATTTTTTCAACAGCAGGTAAAAATGTTAATAACCCTGAAAAAAATATTGGTAAAGGTATTACTTTAATTATGATAATTATGACAGTTTTCTATGTTGTTATTTCATTAATTTTCTTTTTAGGATATAGCGTCTTTGTGCAAAATATGAATATGGGTGCGTGAAGTCCTTTTACAAGCAAAATAATTATCTATGGTGGTCCAATTATAATGATTATTAGTGGGTTAGCTTTAAAAATTAATATCGCAATGCAAAATGCTTTATATGGTGGTACCACATTACAGCCACTTTCTAAAGAAGGATATATTTCTAATAAGTTATTTAATTTAAATAAAGATGGCATTCCTGTTAAAGCAGCAGTTATTAATTTAATAGTAACATCTGTTATGTTAATTTTATGATTAGTTATTCCTGATTTGATTAAAGGAATTTGGTTAGTTTCACATCCTGATCAACAATATTCATCAGCTTTTAATGTTGCTAATTTATCATCAGCTTTTTCTGTAATTACAATGTTTATTTATATCATGGTTTTAATTACAGTATTAAAATTAGCATTAGATAAAAAATTAAAACTGAATTGATATGAAAAAATTACTTTTCCATTTATTTTGGTAACTTTAGGTTTAATGTTCGTTTGACATTATTATTCTATTATTTATGATGCAGTTACAGCAACTGATTCAAGTGCAATAATTGCTATGGTTATTGAATTAGTATTTATTTTAAGTAATGTGATTTTTGCAATAACTTGATACTTTGCTTATTACTCTAAAAAATATAAACTTCGTTTAAAAACAAATCCTAATTTACAAGTAGAATTGAATAGTGAATTTACTTTTAATTTAGAACATCAAGCAAAATTAGCAAAATGTAATAGTTAACAAAAAATAAGTTACTCTATAGAGTAACTTATTTTTTTATTAAATTAGTTTTTTTATATTTGTTGTTTATTTCTTCTCTTAAATTATTAATTATTTTGTGTTCTTGTTCTCAATTTATTTTTATTTGATTTCTTTCTTCAAGTGTTTTCTTAAATTCATGTTGATGTTTATTTATTCATTCATTAACTTTTCGCATTTTTTCTCCTTATTAAAATGTAAAGGTATTTATTTAAAATAATTAAACTTATATTAAGTTTATAAATAATTATAGGTTATAGGGACGGTAACAAAAACGGAGGATATAATTACTTTTTAAACATTTCTTTTAAATTATAGACAAGAAATAATTGTAATTATATGCAATTGTAAGTAAATATTACTACTAAATTAAATTAATTTCAATTAAAATACAAATATTAAAAAATCAATAAGAAAATTTAATATAAATACACAACAAAAATTCTTATTAACTTTTAATTAATAAGTTTTTAATATTTTAATAAAAATAAAAATTTTGATTATGTTTTAGAATTGACAAGATTACACTTAAAAATAACCATTTTAATATAAATATCTATGCTATATGTTCTATTACCAAGCATTTCTTTTAAAATATATCAAATATTACTTTCAGCAAAAGTACCAATATTTCATTTTGCACCTTGATTTTCAATTCCTTGTTTATTATTTTTAAAATATTGTTTTTTTAATTTTTTATGATTTTTTAATATTTCATTCATATACTTTATTAATTCATCATATTGACCATTTTCAATAAAGTTTCTACAAGTATTATATTCTTCAAAATATTTTCCTTTGTTTCCAGCAATAATTCCTACATACAACTTTTTAACTAAATGGAATTTATCTAAAACAAATTGTGCATCTAAATAATTAGCAACATCTTTAATTCATTCTGCACTATCACCACAAATAATGATTTTTGCTTGGTCAAAATTTTCAAAAAATCTATTTCCTTGTTCTAAAATAAATTCAGCAGTTTTTTGAACTCCAATTTTAGTTTTTGTTGGTCTTATTATTACATCTACTCTTTTATTAACTAATTTATGATTAACATTATCTGTACAAAATAACACTAAACGCATTGAATATTTACCAGAATTTCGTTTAAATTTTCAAAACTTTCGATGTCCATCATCAATACTAATATAAATAAATTGATTTGGTTCTAATTTTATTTTAGGAACATCTAATTTACTAACTTGATATTCTTGAAATAATCTACTAATACTTGTTGTGCTAAATTTTGTTTGTTTCATAGTATGTAAAATGTCAATATACCTTTTTCCATCTGCAAAATGTTCAATAACATTATTTTTGATATCCTGACAAGTCCTTTTGTATTTAGGTAATTGCAATTTTTCATCTAATAAACAAATAGGAACTCATTTTTTTAATTGTTCATCATAATATTTATAATCACGACATTTATAAGTAACAAGACCATTGATAGTATTTCTAGTTCTTGTTTTAATTTTAACGGGGATATATTTTCTATCTCTTTCTTTTAAGATTCTTCAATCTGTTTTTTCTCATTGATTTTTTACATCATCTCTAAATGATTGATACATTCTTTTTGTTGCTTCTTTTAAAGTTCATAAATAATTAAAACTCATATTTTTTCTCCTAACTTTTTTTAAATTTTAAATTTATTGTAAATATATTTAAAAAATTAATTTACTTTTTTATTATAAACATATATAAGTGTAATTTAAAATTAAATCAAAACTTTTTAAAAAACGACTTTCATATTTAAAATATAATAAACAATTTCAATATAATTAATAGTATAGGTATCATAAAATAAACGCCTTTAATTTAGGCGTTATTTTGCATTTAAAAGCATACTTGTAAAAATAATGAAAAATAGTACAATTTAGAAATAAAATTAAGAAAAAAGGAGTAATTAAACATGAATGAACAAAATTCTGAATTACATTATGCTAAAAATATAGCAAAACAAAGAAAAACACAAAGGAATATATTTATTGGTATATCTACATTTATGACTGTATTATTTATTATTTCAGCAACAGCATTAGGTCTTGCTTGTAAAGACGGAAGACAAAAATTAAGTTTTTATTTAAAACCCGACCATACAGCAGTCTGGGGGGGCAACTATATGAGAACATCGTTATGACCATAATATAATTTCATTATATTTTGCAAATAAAAAAGGTGATAAAACAGATATCAAATGAGATGGTACTTATCCTAATGGATATTTTAATAATTAAATTTCAATATTAATATAAGATAATGTTTCATCATTTGAATTAAATAATTGAATATTATTAATATTTATGGTTTTACTTTCTGTTTCTAGCAGAATATCATAATTACCAATACCAAAAATTCCGGAAATTTCTAGTTTATGTAAATTAGAAATTTCTTTTTCTATATTGAATTTAATTTCATTACTAAAATAATCTTTTTGCACGAAATTAAATCAATCTCAACTTGAAAAATATTGTTTTTGACTATTAAATAATTTTAATAACTCTAAAACGTTATTAATTATACTTTTAACCATATATTTACCATATTCACCATTATTTAAACTAATATCTTGTGGTAATAATGAAGGTATGTTATTACTTTCTAGATTATTAGTTAATGATAATCAATTAAATTGGTTATTACTTAGTTTAAATCATTCATTTTGACTAATATTCTTATTTTTAACTTTAATATTATTAGGGTCAGTAAAATCAAAATACTCAGATTTTAAAACAACATAAACATTATCAAAACTTCATCTATCATGACTTGATTTTCTTGTTGGTTTTGATTTTAATTCAAAGTAATAAGGTAATAATAATTTATAGTCATCATCTAAACCTTTATTAATTGATAAATAAGAAAGTATACAATTTGATAACATCATAATTACTTGTTTAAAAATTTTTACTTTTGAATTATTAATAAAATTAGGATTGTCTAATTTTCATTGTTCAAATAAATTATTAATTACATCATGTGGTTTTTGATTTTCAAACTCATTTCTTAATTTTGTAATATCAGGTGTTTCTTTAACATCTGGATTTGCATCATATTTTGGGTCATAACCTTTAAAATTTGCTTGATAATTATAAGTATAACCTAACATATCCATTAATAATTTTCCCAATGTTGTAGTTGGTTTAATTTTATCGTAAGTTAAAACTACACTATCAATTTCATTGATTTTTCAATGTGTTTGTGCAGTTGCTTGTCCTTCTGCAACTTTAATAGTTCACTTTTTATTTTCTAATAATCTAGGACAGTTAGGACCACATGAAGTATCAGTATCTGCTGAAATATAACTACTTTCATCATTTTTTGAAAAAATAAAATTCATTTCTTTTTGAATATTAGTTTGTTGGTTTTTTTCATTAGTAACGATTGTTTCAACATTTTTTAATTCAATTTTTTTAACGTGTTTAAATTCTTGTGATGGTGGATTAGGTATAATTTCACCAATATCTAAATATTCTAAAATAGAATTTTGATTAATGAAATTTTTAGCAATATTTCACTCTAAAATTTGGTCACTAAATCATTGTTGTAAAATATTAACTTTTGGTTGAGTTTGAATTGGTAAAGCATATAATGGAAATAATTGGTTATCATCAGCAATTAATAAATTTGGTGATACTTTTAATCCATCAATTTCACCATTTACTTTTATATTGCCAAATAACATTGTTTTAGGAAATTTTAAAGTTATACTTTTAACCTTGGTATCTTTGTCTAATGGTTTTTGTAATTTAATAATAATTGGATAACCATCTCTTGTTTTAAAATCTTTAATTTTAATAATAGTAATACTTTTAGTACTTCTTGTTTTTGGATTTTGATAAGGTTGTGAATAGTTATTAATGATATATAAATTATCAATATTATTTTCAGTTAATGGTTCATTAATAGATACTGCATATAACTTAAATTGATTTAATAAATTTATTTCTTGAAATATTAAATTTTTAATATCAGTCATACTATATTCAATTGTATTATCATTAATATTAGTACTTGCTCTTTGATTTAATTGCATAGTAAAGTCTGATGTTTCAGCAGCAGTAGTTTTTAATACTTTATCAATATCAATAAAACCTATTTTAATAGTATTTGCTGAAAATCTTAAATTATTATTTTCATTATTTTTAAATAAACGCTCAATTTCATAAATATAAATTGTTCTTTTTTTAAATTCATCGTATGCTCTATTAATATCTGGGTCACTAGTAGCACCCATCATATTAGTAAAATCATATGGAATATTATCAATTAAATAATCATTTTCTACTTCTGCTTGATTAAGTTTAGTTTGCTTCTGTTTCTGTGGAAACTTCGTTTGTGGTTTGTTGTTGTTTTCCATTGTTATCTCCTATTAATTGGTTATTTTCGGGATTAAATAATTTTAATTTAACTGTTAAATTATTAATTTCTTGTTCATCATTAATATTAAATGTTTTACTATTTAATAAATCTTTATCAATTTTCACTAATATTTGAATAAATTTAAGAATATCAATATTAAATTGTCATAATTTTTGTTCAATATAATTAATAGTTGAAATATTAACTGCTGTACTTTCGGGAACTGATTGTTGTGCAGATTTCTTTTGACTTGGTATATGAATACCACAACGTTTAAATATTTCATTAACATTTCAATCATATATATCAGTTAAATTTTTACCTTTAAAATTACTATTTGTCATATTGATATTTTCGTTTTGTTCATTATTATCTCCACCACTTTTAAATATGTAGTTTTTAGTAACCAAAGTTCTTACTGCTTCTTCTAATGCTGATTGAACATTACCATAAGTTTGACTAAATATAAATTTAGGTGAGTTTAAAATAGTATCTAAAACAATTTGTTCATAAATAACATCTAATGCTTTAATTTTATCCATTACTTTATCACAATCTGCTTGTTCATTTGCTTTATTTCTCATAATTGCTATTGGTATATAGTTAATGTTTAATGTTTGTTCTTGTGATAAATTAGGATTATTAATGTATGATTTAAAATCTAATGGAAATTGTTTTTTATTATCACTAATACTATAAATTGCACGATTAATTGTTACTTGTTCATTATTTAATGTATAAACTTCGAATAATCTTACAGTTTGTGCATTTTGTTGATAACTATCATAAAAAATAGTACATTCAATTAATTTACCAGTAATATCATAAACTCTTTGTTGTATATCAACTACTTGAAAATATAAATTATCATTTGCAATATAAATTAAATAACCACTAATTCCTAATTTACTTAATTTAAAAATAGAATTTCAATTTTTTCTATAAAATTCTTGTTGAATTAAATATTGTTTAATGGTTTCATTATTAATTTCTAATGGAGCATTATATAAATTAGCATTATTTTCTGCTACAAAATCAGTAAAATAAGTTTCATGGTTAAAATCATTAAAACCAAAATAATTTAAAATAGAAGCATGTGTACTTTTATTTTTATTAGTTAAAAATTTTAATTTTTCACTTTGATTATCATTAATATTATTTTTTTCTTTTCTTTTAAATAAACTTAGCATAATATTCACCACCTTTCTTTAAAATATTTGATTAATTTTTAATATAATTTTTACAATAATGAATATAATTAAACCAGCAGTTGCTGATGATAGAATTACTCCAATTAAACCTAAAATAATTTTTATAATTTTAAAAAACATAATATTATTCCTGTAATTCTTCTAATTTTCATACATTACCTTTTAAATTACCTTTTCCACTATAAATAGTAATCAATTTAGCATGTTGAACTGATAAAATTACTATATTAACACTATCATTAAAGGTTTGTATTGGTACACCAGCAATTTTGTTATCCGTTATAATAAATTCTTGAATAGTATAAACTGGATTATATATACTTCAAGAATAATAAACTCTATAATGTTTATTAACTATAAAATCATAAGTAATTTGTCAATTATCTCATTTATTTTTTTTCTTGTTCCTACATCTTTTCATTGTTGATTATTTGGACTTGGTGTTGGATTATCTGGTAATTCAATATCTCAACAATTTTCTTCAACTTCATTTGTTTCTAAACTTTTTGAATTAATTTTTATTTTTGGTGTAACATCAACTTTAATTGTATTTTGTAATTCTTCTAATGAAAGAATAGCACCATAATTAATATCTCCACCTTTTAAATATAAACTACAATTAAAACTACTTTCTCTAACAGTTAAAGTTAATATTACATCTTCATCTTTAATTTTAAATTTTGCAAGTAAATAATCTCCACCTAAATAATTACCAGTTTTAAATTCTACTTTATGCTTTATATTTGCTTGATTTACTGGTAATTCATCTAATGTTATAATTACTCTATATACAGTATTAAAATTAATTTCAAACGTATCTCATTCACGATTATTTTTACTTTTACTTATTACTTTTCATATTTCTTTATCTTGTTTTTTATCAATATTTGCTTTATTTTCATTAATAGCACCAGCAACAGTTTTATTAATAGTTTCTAAATTAGGGATTTCTTGACTTACAGCATTCAATTGAAATGCAATAGGGAATTGTGACTTTACATCTTCTAATTTTTTATCAATTTCTGGTTTTGTATAATATTTAGTTGGGTCAACTCCACCACCACTATCTTTAATTCATTGTTTAATAAATTTAGTTGGTGGAATATCTAAATCACCCGTAAATAAACCAGTTCCTAATTCTCTATATTGTAAAACTTTATAAGTAATATCTTCTTTAATTAAAGATAATTTATCTTGTTTTTTATCTAATAAATTATTAGTTTCTAGTTTTGTATAATAATCACGTTCAGTATTTTCTTCTGCTATAAATTCAGTTGGTGTTCCAGTACCTTGATATTGATATATATTATGAATTATTGGTGTATACTTTTTTGTGCTATTAGCAACAATAAATTTTATTAAATTATCATCATATAATAACATTACTTTGTCAATATTAACATCAATTTTTTCAATTATTATTTGTCTATTTTCTATTTGATGATTAGTAATTCTTATATTAGATTTAGTTAATTTATTATTACTTATAATAAGTTGTTTACTATCGATAAAATAATATGTTCAATCAATAATATATCATATATCTGTTTTAATATTTTCATTTTTAACTTTTTTTCATAAAGGACTAGTTTCAATATTAAATCAATTATTTTTAATATCATCAATATTTTGTTTATTAATATCAACTTTATTTTCTAATAATTTAATACTATTTTCATTAGTAGTAATTCTTTTTTGTTGTTTAGCAGAAAAGTCAGCAGTCGCAGCATGAGTAAAATCACCAATTTGTGGATTATTTTGTAATGCTTCTGGTGGTAATGTACCAATTTCATCAGGTCAATCTAAAATCATTGTTTCAGTTTTTGGGTCATAATCAGTTGCAACATAACCTTTATTTATAAAGTTTGTAACACGACCCCTATATATCTCATTTTCGTTATCATTAACTAAATCATCATATAATTTTATTTGTTTTGATAATGTAAATTCTTTTTGTTCTTTAATTAATTCATCAACTTGATTTCTAGTATAAAATACTTTTAAGTCAATTTTTTCAATATCTATTTCATCTTGATTATAATTTGAAAATACTTGTTTTAATTCTGTTAATCTTGCTCATATTTTCATTCTACTTGGTGCTAAATCTCAAACATTAATTGTAGGAATACTACTTGCATTAAATGATGTACCATTATTGAATTGAATAGTAGCATCAACATTAAATTCAATTGGTGTACGATTAAATACTCAATGTTCAACCATTACATAAACCATATCTCTTAATGTTTCTTTAATTAATTCATCTTTAAAACTATCAAAAGGAAATTTAGATAAAATAAAATCAAGATAAGCATTAATATCATTTTGAGCGCGAATAGCAAAAGTTGTAAATCAGTCTTTTACATTAGGTCATGTATTTATATATTGCGGTGGAGTTTCTGTAATTTTTCCAGTTAATGGATATCAGTTATTATAATTTTCAAGACTGACATCAGTTCAAAGTTTATTAATCATAATTTATCATTCCTTAAAAAATGCTTTTTTATAATGTTTAGTTTTTGTTTTAGTTTTCCTATGTGATATATGGATAATTTCTTTTTGTAATTTTTTCTTACCTTTTTCTACAACTTGACTATATGCAAATTTTTCTAAATGATGTAATAGTCCAGTACCAAATAAAGTATTAACTGAAAATTTTAAACCAACACTTTTAAATGATTTATTAATATTTTCAATAGGATTATTAATAACATTTACTACTTTATGATAAGTTCTAATAGTTCTAAATATTTCTCTATATACTTTAAAACTATCTCTAATTACTTGTTGCACCACTGGTGGAGCAAATGCTATTGCTTTTAATCATTTATTACGATTAACACCATAACCAATGTATCAACCACTATATCAACGATATCAATGAAATGGATGTATTTGAGTAACAAAAGTTTTTGCTTTAAGAATACTATCAACAACTGTAATTGGTTTATACTTAGGATTACGATGATAAATAGTAATTGCACATTTGTCTAATGATAAAGGTTGAATTTTACAACCCATAAATACTGGTGAATTTAGTGGAATTAATTGTGCATGTTTAATTGCTCTTTTTTCTGCACTAGTAAATAAATCTGTTGCTTTTTCTTTTAATTTATTAATTTTTTCAAATGCTTGTTTTTCTAATTTTTCAAATTTTTCTTGTAATTTATATATACTTTCTCGTAATTTTTCAAAATATGGTGTATCTTTTCAAAATTTATTTAAACCTTTTTTTAAATAAAATCTAATATCAAAATACTTAAAAATTTTATTTGCATTTAAAACAATTTTATGAATTGAACTATTTTTAAAATTAAATTTAATAGCATTAGCACGAATTTTTTGTAAATCTAAAATTAAAGTTTTTCCATATCTATTCTCTGTATGTATTGTATGAACTAAATTTAATCAATCATGTTGGTTCATTTTTAATACTTCTTTTAATTCAGTATTATATTTTTTTAAAAAGTTATTTGCTTTTTCAATATCTTTAATTTTAAACTTTGGAGTTAATTGTGGACTTAATTTTATTAATGTATTTTGTAATGATAAATATTCTTTTATTTGTTGTGATTTTAAAGATTTAAAATTATTTTTAAATTGTTTTTCAGCAACATAACCTAAATTTTGTGTTATTGTTTCACGATTAGGTGCCAAACTATAATTAAATAAATAACGTTTATTACCAATGATTTTATCTGTTAAAATTTCTTTTCCACTTACTTGACTAATAATTTCTTGTAAATTTTTTGCTTCTTTAACACCAATTTGTTCTAATGTTTTAGTTTTTTGTGCTAACTTAATAAATTTAGTAGTACGATAACCACGACTAATTTTATTAATTCCAACAAATGCAGGTAATATATTAAAAAAAGTATTTAATGGTGTTACATTTCCTTTTAAATAATCATAAACTTGATTAATAGTAAAATCAGTTGTAGCATAAATACCAAAATTAATAGTACTTGCAATAAAATCACTTGCACCTAATCCAAGTGCTATACTTTCACTTAAACCACCAGTAAAAGGAGCAAGTGCTACTGCTATTACTTGTACACCAATCATTTCTAAAATTTCTCATCAAAAACTTTTATTTTCTTGTTGGTTACTTGTTCTAGTATGTTTTGGTTTATTTATGTTTAAAAGTATTGCTGTACTAGTTGTACCAATTGGCATGATATTAATTTCCTTTATTTAAGAGTTATTTTAATTGGATTTGTTGTTCCTTTATAATTTAAGTCATTAATATTTGCAGTAATAGTTATATATAAGTCACCTGCTTTTTGTTTTTGATTACTTACATTAGTTTTTCCTTGTGCATCACTAAAATATTTAATAGTTGGATTTGTTAAATTTGGATTTAATGATTTAAGTTCATTAGTACTTTTTATTTCTGTATTTAATTCATTGTTATTGTTATTACCATTTGCAGTAATATCAGTTGTTAAATTTGTAATCTTAGTTTTTAAATCATTTTTATCATTATTAACAATTGCACATAACATTCAGCGTGAAGTTGTTTCTTCATCTGTTATATAGGGTATTGATTCACCAGTTACTTCTCCACCAACTAAATATCTTCTTCCAACTTTACCATCAGCAATATCTTGAACATATACAACTGTATTTTGTAACATATATCTTTTCATTGCTCTTGGTGTTGCTAAAACAAAAGACATAATTTTAGTTTCATTATTATCAGTAAATGTCATATAATCATCCATTACAATTTGACATAGTACACCTTTAATATATAAATCATTTCCATTTAATCTTAATTGTTGAGCAATCTGATTATCAGTAATTAATCCTTTATTATTAGCTAAATAAACAATACTATCATAAAGATTATTAGTAATAAAAAAACGACAATTATTACTATTTCTTAGTTGAAATAAAGTATTTCAAGCATCTAACATTGATTTTAAATATCCTACTGGTGATTTATCAGTAATGTCTATTTTAGTTGCATATTTTGCAATTACATTTGTATCATTATTTGCTAAATAATCTGCTAAGTCATTAGCAACTTCATATTGCATTGTATTTAATAAATTTTGTCCATTTTCAGCATTTAAATCAACATTAGCAATTATTTCACCCGCAACTGCTTCTTCTTTAATTTCTTTTAAAATTTTAATAGTTTCAGCATAACTAACATCTAATCCTTTGCTTTTATCATTTCATTTTAATACTTTAATTTCTGAATTTTTTGGTTTTTTAACTATAAATTCAATTTTTGTTGAATTAACCATTTCGATAGGAAAAAAACTTGCTCATGGTGAATTTGATTGTTTATAAAATTCTATAAACTCTGGTGCTTCTACTAATTTTTCGGTATTATCTAAATTTTTATTGAATTGTATTGCCATTTTTTGATTTCCTTTCTGTTATAAATTATTATTTTTTTTATAATCCAATAATGTACTTTTTATTGAACTTGGTTGATTTGTTATTATTGTTTGTGGTTTGCCACCTGTATTAATTGTTTCTTTAAATACTGGTTGTTCTTTAATGATTTTTTTAATAGTTTCTTCAATTTTTGAATTTTCTAAATTATTAGTTTTAAATTTTAAAAAATCATAAAATTCACTTTTAACTTGATATTTTTTAAATATATTAATTATTTCTTTTTCTTTAATTTCTTGATTAAGTTTATTTAACTTATTTTCTGCTTCATTAACTTTATTTTCTATTTCTTGTTGAGCATTATTTTCAGTTAAAGGTTCAGTTGTTTGTTGAACATTATTTTCATT
Source organism: Spiroplasma endosymbiont of Tiphia femorata (assembly GCF_964020225.1). Classification (NCBI taxonomy): domain Bacteria; kingdom Bacillati; phylum Mycoplasmatota; class Mollicutes; order Entomoplasmatales; family Spiroplasmataceae; genus Spiroplasma; species Spiroplasma endosymbiont of Tiphia femorata. The sequence continues at coordinate 447,272 of NZ_OZ026544.1, forward strand.
TTCTAACATTTAACATTCTCCTAATCTTATCCCAATAATCAATCTTTAACTAATTGTGGCATTTCACTTATTAGTTTTTTATAATCATTAACAGCATTTTCTAATGTATTGATATCAGAAAATTTAAAACAATTATCAATATGTAAATCAAAATCTCTATCAATACTGATATCTTGTTTTCTATATTTTTCATTAAATTCAATTTTTGTCATATTATTTTTCTCCTTTATTATTTATTTTCTTTATTAATCTTTTCATTTAATTTTGCTAATTTTTTTTGATGTTTGATAATTTTGTTATTTGCTCTAACATGTTTTGGAGTTGTAATAAATCGTTTTAATAAAACAATAATTTCTCTGCAAATTAATATACCAGTGCTTATTCCAATTGTTTCAAGTGCTTTTAAAAATTCTTTCATTTTTATATTTTCCTTTCAATTTTTTATTTTTTTATTTTTGATTATTCATCAAATTCACCTTTATTAATTTTTTCAATCATATATTTTGTGTCTATTAAAATATTTTTAGCTATACCTTCATTCAGTCGTATTTCTTGTAAATCTTTTTCATGTTGTTTTAATTTATCATTGTAATATTCAAGTAATTTTTCTTTATTCATTATTTTTCACCTCCTTTATAAACTCATGTGATTATAATCTCAATTTAATGAAGCATTATCATTATTTAATAGTGCTTCGCTTATATTACCACTACCATATTGACTTGATGTTTCACTATTAATAGTAAATCTATTATCATTTATTAATCTTGCAGTTTCATTTGTAAATGAAGTTTCTTGCATTTCTCTATTATGATTTGTTTCTATTGGAAGTAAATTATGGATAATTTCACTTACACCAGCAATTATGGTAGGTACTGCATAAGAATTATTAAAATCATTATTAATACCCATAGCAACATCACTTGATATTAAACATCCACCAGTTGCCATATTACAAATTTTTCTTATTGCTTCAAATTTATTAGGTATTAATTCTAGAATTCCACTAATAAGATTTGATATACCATAAGCATTTAAACTAATATATGTATCTCAATCCATTAATGACTGATTTTCTTGTTTATTTAATAGTAATCATGGAGGACCTTCTGTTGTAGTTGTAGTAGTTATTGGAGTTGGTGTTGTTGGAATAATAGGATTAATATTATTTTCTGTTCATTTACTATAATTTGCTAAACCAATTGTTCCTAAACCTAAAATAATTTTTTTAGAACTATTAATTAATTTAGTTTTTGTATTTGGTCTTTGATTTAAATTTCATATATCTAAACCTAATTTTTTACCAAATAATAAACTATTAATTGAACCTAATATTGGATTTGCAATTACTTGACCATAATAAGCACTTGTACCAATCATTGCACAAATAGGACTTATACCAGTTCTAATTAATTTAGTTAAAGTATAATTATTTGTTTCCATTTTTTTCTCCTTGTATTTCTAATTGTAATAATTTTTCTAAAACATAATTATTTTTATCAAATTCTCTAATAAGTCATTTTTTTGTTTCTTTTCTATTATTAGTACAAAGAATTAATCTTTCTATCATATTAATTAATTCTTTTTTATCTGCTCTATCAAAAATTACTTTTAAAATTTCATCTAACATAATTTATTCTCCTTTATTTGTTTTTATCAGTTCTCTTATAACATCTAATAAGGAATCTACTACATAAGAATTTAATTCAAATTCATAATTTCTAATTTTAATTTTTTCCTTTTGCATTTGTTTATTCTCCTTTAATTTCTAATTTTTTAACTGTTACTTTAATTCAACCTTGATAAACATCATTATCACCAACTATTAATGCAACATTACTTTCGGGGTCAGAAACAATTATGTGTTTTGATTTAACATTTGGATATTGTCTTAAAATAATTGCTCTAATATCATTACTTGTATGAATTGCTTTTGGAAATGGTGATAATATTTCAATTTCATCTTTATTTTCAAACAAAGTAGGTAATATTATCATTAATGAAGTTCTCCATTTTCTATAAACTCAATTAATTTATAATAAGCAGTAAGTTTACCTGCTTCTTTTAATGAATCACATAAACAAATACTAATTTGCTTATTCAATCAGATAATTAATTTTTCATTATATTTATTAATTACTTTTTGTTTAAACTCTTCTCTTAATTTTTCTATATTATATAAATGTTCTTCAGTTATTTCTTTATTACGTTTTTTATTATATTCATTAATAATTTCTTGGTCTTTATTCACTATCTATTTCTCCTTATTTTTATTTAAATTATTAACTATTATTTCTAAACATGTCATACATCAATTTTTACTTAATCAGATTCTTTTATTACATTTTTTACATTTATTCATTATTAAATTCACCATTAATTATTTTTTACAATAAAATATCAAGTATCAAATCTATTTCTGTACCGTTATAGAATTTTTGTTGTTTTTTAATATAATTAATTAATTTTTCTTTATTCATTATTTAGTTCTTTCATTAAATTTTTATGTTTTTCAATGATTTCATTATGTTTTTTTAGTTCTTCTTTATAACTATCACTTTCAATAATTTTTAAAGTTTCTTTTATTTTTTTCATGTATCATTCATCAAAATTCATTATTTATTCCTTTCATTTTTTAAATCATTTAACATTAATTGAACAAAATGCACGATTTTTAGGAATATTTAAAGTATTAAAGATTTGACCAGTTACTATAATTTCATCATTTTTGTTTAATAAAATACATCGTTTATAAAATTTTGGGTTATTAAAAATTAAAGTAACATAGTTTAATCCATTTCATTGACCACGAACAGTATAATATAATTGTTTATTACCTTTTTCATGATATTTTACTTCAATAGTATTACTAAGTTTTACTGTTAATTTAACGTAATTTTCTTTATTTTTCATTTTTATAATTCCTTAAATAATATTGAATATGTTTATAAGCATCTTGTTCATGTTTTGTAAATTTTATATTTCCTTTATAATCTTCTATTTTATTTTTGTTTTTTGGTTCATTTTCATGATAATCTCAGTTCATAACATCTTGTACTAATATCATTAAAGCACCAATAACTTTTGGTGTTGCTAATGGATTAGTTAATAACTGTTTTGAACTTAAAAAGAAATTTTCTACAATAACTAATATTTTTTTATTTTTAAATTGTTTTTTAATTAATTTAAAATATTCTTTATATATATTTTTACTTTCTAAAACTGTTTTTGCTTTAAATGTTTCATTAAAAATAATATTATTAGTTTCATTTGAGTATATAACAATTCCATTATTACCAATACCAGCAGGGTCAATACCAATGATTAATTCGTATTGCATTTATTAATCATCTCTACATCAATCACAAACATATCCATATGATTTTGTATAATCTAAATGTTTTTCAATATCATAATTATCTTCATATTTTTTAGTATTATGTTGTTCTGCTTCTAATTCTGTTTTAAAGTGATAAAGCATATTGATTTTGTTATCTTCATATAATTCATTACATTCAACACATCTTTTTCTTCTTTTTTTAGTTTTATTCATAATCAAAATATCCTTTTCAATTATTTTTGCTGTTTGTTTAAGGTATTTAGGTAGTTTGTGATAACAACTGTCACATATTAAATAAGGTATTGGTCAATTTTTATATTTAATAGTTTTAGTAGAATTATTAATACAATCTTTTCAAACTTTATTTTTACAAATTCTTAATTCACATTTTTTATTTTCATTAATATTCATAACTTTATTTATTTCTTTAATTTTTACTTACAGTAATTAATAAAATTATTAATCCAATTAAAGTTGAAATTAAAGTAATAATTATTTTTATTTTTAATCACTTTTTTTGATGTTTTTTTGCTATTTTGATTTTTTGTTCTATTAATTCTTTCTTTTCTTTTTCTTCCATTTTTACTTTCTTTTCTAATATATTCTGTTGCTTGTAGCATAAAGAATATATATTTTTATTTTTATATTATTAATACTATTAGTTTTATTCATTCCAGAAATTCTGGGCTCAAAAATAAATTGTGAAATTTTAAAAAGAAATCGAGGCATTCGATTCAATATTTATTTAATTTGTGTTAAACAAATTAATATTTTAATTGAACCGGCACCGCTCAATTTTTTTTACAAGTTTGAAATTTATTTTTTCGCCCAAAAAAATTTTCAAAAAAAATAAAACCAACGCTTGCTCACTGGGGGGTGGCAAGGTTGGTTAAATAAAGAATAGAATTAATATAGTAGGTTCCCTAGTAGGTCTATATATACTAGTTTCCAATTCGCTCCCACCCCAAGAATTACCATTACTGGTTAGTATATTTTATTAGGTATCACTCCACTTTTTATTTATCCATGCAAGTCCACATGTTTTGGCCACTATTTTTAACAACTGTGTTGTAGTTCACTGTTTTAATTCCCTAACACGTGTTGATAATAGTGTTAAAGAGGGTTATTAATTATTAACTTTCTCCTACTTGGTCACTGCGTGTAGTAGATATTTAAAGGGTGTTAATAATAAAAATTTTAAAATTTTACAATTACAAAAAAAGACAAGATTATTTCTTGTCTTTTTCCTTTGAGAATAATTTTTATTTTATCTTATAAAATCTATATTTTTTAAAATACGTCGAATATAAATTTAAGGGTAAAAGAGAATTTAATTTGTCTATCATCATTTTGAAATGGTAATATTCAAAAGAATTTATTTATCTAGTAATTTATCTTCCTACGTTTTTGGGAACCTCCCATAATTTATACTATGAGAAATTAAAAAGATTAGAAATTTTATAGTTAAATTTTTGTTTTTTTATTTTATAAAAAATTTTTTAAATGTGATAAATCTATTTCTTTTTCATAAAGATTTTGAATACCAATTTTATATTTATTTAAAATTGAACTAAGATTATCAATTTTTTCTTGTGTATCTAAGCGAATTAAGATTTCATTTAAATCTTTAAGATATTTAAATTGATATTGATATTTTGTTAATATAGTGGCTGTTAATGGTAAATTGTTGGTAGTTAAAATAAAAATTTTGCCAACATCAAATTTTGCTATTGGTCCACTATAAAGCATTTTTCCCAAATCAATAATAGTACAATCATCAATAATATCTTTAACCTCGTTAATCATATGAGTTGTTAAGAAAATAGTTTTACCTTCTTCTTTTAATCTTTTTAATACATTTGTAAAATATTTTCGTGACTCTGAATCTAAGTTTGCACCAGGTTCATCAAGAATTACTAATTCTGGATCATGTGCTAAGGCTTGAATTAGCATAATTCTATTTTTCATTCCTGAAGAGAAAGAATTTAAACCCTTATTACGATGTTCTCATAAATTAAAATTATTTAATAATTTTTGTAAATTAACTTCTAAAGCACTATCGGTAATAGTAGTTGTTTGTCCTAAATATTTTAGAAAATTATAAGCTGTTAAACCTTGTGGAAAGTTTTCTAAATTTAAGGAATAACCTAAGCTTAATTTTGATTTTGCACTTCCTGCTTTGTAATCATTAACCTTAATTGTACCACTGTATCTGTTACTAGGCATTGCACCAATGATAGACTTTAATAAAACGGATTTTCCGCTACCAGATTGACCAACCAAAGCATGAATAGTTCCTTTAAATACAGTAAAATTTATATTACTAATATTAAACTTTTTAAATTTTTTGTTATAGTTTCTGACACTAATCATAATGTCTTCTGTAGTTCCCATAATAAGTTTTCTCCTAACTAACAATTTTTCGATTATACATTAAATAAGAAAGTAAGAATAAAATGATAGAAAATCCACAATATATTTCAAGAACTGATTTATTATTTTGAAAATAATCAATGTTATCGGTTTTTATTTTTTTATTATTTAATGTTAGTTTAAAATCAGGATAACTAAATAAAGTATTTTTTTGTGTATCAAAATCGATACTAGATGTTGCATAAGGTTCAAATCAAAAATCACCATAGTAGTCCATAAAATAAGTCCAAATTTGATTTCAATGTTCAATAAAATTTATTGCATTGATAAATTGATAACTATTTGCAATACTAATGTAATTTTTATAATTTTTATCATTAGTAACAGAATTATTAGTAATCTGACGATAAATATAAATTTGATTATAAATATATTCTTCGGTTGTTCTAACTAAAAAATAAACAGGATTATAAAAAATTTTATTAAATTCATTACGAAAATCAAATTTATATGCATATGTATCAATAAAAATATTTTTAATTTCCTTGGGTGATAGTGGAACAGGTTGTTCTAATATTGGACCTGTAATTTGTATATAAGTATTATTAATATCAGTATCGTATGTTAATAGTGAAGGTGCTTTACCGCTTTGCAGATCCATAAATGAATCAATATTATATTTTTTATCATAATCATTAATTATATTAATTAAGTCTTCTGTAATTTGATTATTATCAACATTGTTTTTTAATTCATCTAAGTTTTTAAAATAACTATTAAAAGTAATTTTCATAAATATATTTTTATTTTGAAATTCAGGTGGTTTTCAAGAGGTTGTTTTACCACTAAGAGTTTTAACAGTAGGATTTGTTTTAATAAATCCTAATTTTTGATAAAAATCAATACGCTTATTAATAACATTATTTTCTTTAATATCCTTTAATTCTTGATCACTAAGATTAGAATAAAAATCAAAAATAGCTTTTGTTAAATTTGGATATTTAATTAATCCTTTTTCTAAATTTTGTTTAAATAAAATTGCTTCTTTGATTTCACTAACAGTATATTGGATATTATTTTCAAAATTAATTTTAATAATGTCACTATTTATTTTGGTTAATGAGTAAGGCAAACCACCTAATAAAAATAGACTACAGAAAATAACAAAAATTAAAAAAACTGTTTGTGATGGAGTAAAAGCTAACATTGTTACTACACCAATAGTAACTAAAACAGCAAATAAAGAGCAAAAGCCAAAAAACTTTAGGATCGTTAATACGTAAAAAGTTAAATAAGAAACTTTTATAATAATTCCGCAAATCCCGCCAAAGATTAATAAAGCAATAATATTTATGAAAATAAAAGTTAAACTCATAAAAAATAAAGCAGCGTATTGAGTTAAAATAATAACATTTCTTGTATAAGGTTTAGTAAGTAATAATAAGAAAGAACTATCTTCAAATTGAGTACCAAAAATTTTTATAGCATTTAATAAAATAAAAATAAATAAAAATATACTATAAAAAATCATAATATAATATTGTAAATCAATAATAAAATCTTCTATTGATAAATTTAAAAAAAACAAAACACTAATGCTCAATACCGAAATTACTATTGAAAATAAAAATAAAAATGCTGTAATAAAACTGTAACTAATTTTAATTATAATTAATCTAAATAACTTAAATCAACTTGCCTTTTTGGTTTTAGTTTTTTCTATAGTTTTCGTTGTGGTTTCTAGTAATCTGTCCATTATTTTTTCTCCTTTACATATTATCAATTATAATCAATTATTTTTTTTGTTTATAAAATATAATTTAATGAAAATGAAAAAATATTTATTATTAAACTGTATTAAAAAAAGAAATATTATTTGAACATTTTAATTATAAGTAATAAAATTTAACAAATTTTGATATAAAAGATAATCTAATAATTATGATTACAATGCTTATTTTTTGATTATTAAATTAAACTTTATTTTTTTTATAAACTTATTAGTTTACATAAATATTAAACTTAATATATTCACAACATTTTAATTATAAATATTATAGAATATACTAAAACTTTAGTTAAGTATCATTTTTCACCGCAAGTGTCAAATTTGATACTTTTTTTTATTTTTTATGATAATATATATAAAGATTTATATTTATTTATAAATCATTCAATTTTATCAAAAATTCCTACCAGGATTGATTATAGATGAATATTTCATACAATTTTTATGTTAAAAAAATTTTTTATGCTTGTTATGTTAAGAATGTTGTTTTGCCTATTGATATTTTAAAAAATGAGAGAAATAAATTAGGTATAAAGAATATTGGTAATAATACTAAATTAAGAAATAATAATGTTCGTACTAAATGTAAATTAGTTCAAAAAGCATTACATAATTTTTATAATGCAAGAGTTTTGAGTTTTTTAACTTTAACTTATCATAAAAATGAAACTGATATTAAAAAAGCAAAACATGATTTACAATTATTCTTTAAACGTTTAAAACGTTGATGAAATGACCCTAAACGTGCTAAACATTTGGGTGAATTAAGATATTTTTATGTTTATGAATATCAAAAGCGTGGTGCAGTTCATTTTCATATATTATTTAATCGTAAAATACCATATAGTATGATAACTACATGATGAACACATGCTGGTAATAATAAAGGTATTGATTTAAAGGTTGTACATAAAGGAACAAATGAATTTGTAGTTAAATATTTGAGTAAATATGTAACAAAAGTACAAGAAAATATTAAATCATTAAATCAAAAAGATGTTGGTGTTCAAGCATATTCATTTAGTAGAAATTGTAGAAATCCGCTTGTAGTTCGCGGAACTAAAATGTTAAGTTTACAAGAATTAGTACAAGCATGTGCAAAAGCAAAAGAATTTTATTTATTTAAAACTAAACCAAATGAACAAGGTGTTACCAATTTAATTGGTGGAAGTTATGATTATGTTGCAAATTGTGATTATTTTAAAGACTTTAATTATTATGTTAGTTTAGAAAGTTTACGATTTAGGTATTGATTAAAAAATACATTTAATAAAAATGATATTTTAGATTTTATTTATAAAATTTTTGATAAAAGCAAAATTCAAAAAATATTTTTAAATAAACGGATTTTACATTAATTTTATATTTTTTTTGTAATATTTGTATTTTTTGGTACATTTGTTATACTTTAATTGTGGTAAAGATATTTGCTGTTCTGGTAGGTAGTAAATGTCTTTACTTTTTGTTTTATATTTATTGATATTTTATTTAATTATGATATTATCTACTTATAAGTAAATATATTTTAGATTAGTTTTTAAATTATATTTAACTTATTTGAATTGGTTTACAATTCCCTACCAGGAATAGTTAAATATTAATATAAGAACTTTTTATTTATTAAATTAATTTTATAGTTGTATATTTTTAATTTAGTTATTTATAATTGTTTGCCAATTCAATTTATATTTTATATAGAAAGAAGTTGGCAATTTTTATGTTTAAAGTTCAATTGGTTAATATTGATAAAAATAGAATGATACCTGATAAAAATAATCAAGGTCAAAATTTGAAATTTGATGTTTTAACTTTTTTAGAAATTAATAAACAAACAAATATACCTACCGGTAAAGTACGGGATAAATGATATAACCCGTTAGTAGTTAATGATTTTACACAATATTTACATAAACTTAGTTTTAAAGTTGGTAATTATTATGATTTAAAATTAGATTTATCCGGTACTATTGTAGATATTATTGAATGAAAAGATAAATAATTATGGTTAAAAATGATAATTGTTTATGTGAACAAGCATTTCATTTAGCAATTTATATGTGTAAACTTTGTGACCAAGTTATTTGTCCTAAAAAAGTTTTACAAAATTTATATACTAAAAATTATTATTGTCCTAATTGTATATTAAATATAGCGTTAAATAAATCAATGAGAAAAAAACAATTACAGTTAAAAGAAAATTAAAATTAAGGTAGGTTTAAAATGTTAAATGTTGAAAGTTATTTAAAAATGAATGGAATTGATGAAAAAAAGTTTTTAGATTTTTTATTAGATGAATTTGTTAATTTTCGTTGTAGTAATAAAAAATGTACTACAAAATTTTTAAAGCCTTATGGTAATTTTGATGTTTCAATGATATTAACTATGCTTGAAAATTTAATTTGTGTTGATTGTAATAAATGTTATCATTGTTGAAATAAAAATCATAAATGTAATAAATAAAAAAATAAGGTGGTATATAAAAGTGCAAGATTTAGAAAAACGTATTGAAGAATTAGAAACGGTTGTTAATGATTTAATTAAATTTCAAACTTTACTTTTACATTCTTTTAATTATCTTGGTAAAGATGAAGAAAAGTTTAAATATAGTGAGATTAAAAGAAAGACTGTTATTAAACATTTAAAATAATATTTTAAAAAAAACTAAATAGGGAGTATATATATACTTTTTTGTGTACTTTGCTCCCATGTTATACAAATTAGTATATATATGCTCCTTATTATTATATAAAGTAAGGAGTTTTATTTATGCCTAATGAATTAGAGCAAACTAGTAATTATACTTTAATTAAAATTTTAAGAACTGGATTAAGTCCTTTAAGTGCTATGGTTGGCGTAAGTGCTTATTATGGTCAATATTTAAAAGACCCAATATTAGGTTCTATTAATTCATTATTATTTAGTAAAAAGTTAGGAATTGATATATGGAATATTAATCAAAGACCTACTACTAGAAATAAAGTTATTAATAGTTATAAAAAGATATTTTTAGGTTTAGGAACAATTGGTTTAATTAATTATGCTAATTTTGTTCAGTATGTAGATAAGTCAGTTTCTTTATTAAGAGATGAACCTTGTTTTTGACCACCATGTCCTACTGAACTACCAATTCCTACACCAATACCAACTCCTAAGCCAGTAATTGATAAGCCTTTTGTAGACTGAGATACTTATATATCTTTAAATAGTTTTGGTATAGCAAATGTTATTAGTGGCTTAACTGAGTTAATACCTAATAAATTTCAAAATATAAGAAAGATAGCAAATATGGGTACTGGTGGATGTTTGATTAGTAGTGGTGTTGCTATGGGTATTAATAATAATTTTAATAATTATTTTGCTATTCCTACTATTATTGCCGGAGCAAGTGAGATTATAAATACTTTATTGTTACCGTTAGGAAATACACATAATAATACAGAGTTACAAGAAGTATTTACTGATGAAAGAGCAAGGTTAATTAATGCTAGTGTTAGTGATTATCAAAGTACAAATGATAGTATGGTTGATGTTGATTTAAATGATGATAGTATGTCTGAGATTAATTTAGATAGAGCAAGTTTAAATTGGGATTATTCTTATGCTTATACGTTAGGTGGTGTTTAAAATGGATTTTAAGGAGATTATAAAATATGCTTTATATATTGGTGGGTTTTGTCTTATACTTTGATTTTGTCGTAATTGAATACATGAGGGTATACAGAAATTCAAACATAAAAAACATGTAAAGGAAAAAGAAAATGACCCTGATTGTACTTTTTGTCGTAAAGATTTTGAAAAGAAGAAACGTAAATTAGAAATGGAAAAACAACAAAAAGAATTAGAGAAAGGGGGTGATTAATATGCCCGCTGGACTATCAGCATTATTAACCATGATAGGTGGTGTTGGACAACAATTATTAAATGCTTTTACTTATATTTTTGGTTGAGTATTTACTACTGGCGATGGTGGAACACTTACAAATTGACCAGTTTTAATTTCAATCGTATTTATGGTTCTTGTATTTATTAAGCAGTTTGTTGGTCATATTATCCATGGAACTCATTAGTAATTAGAAAGGAGTAAGCAAATGGTAAAGTTATTTTTTAGTTTGGTTTTTGTTTTACCATTATTAGGTAGACTTTTACCAGTTGTTAATACTTTGGTACAAACTATTTATATGCAGTATTTAAGTTCTTTTGCTGGATTACATACTGTGACACTTTTTATTAAGTCGTTTTTTTATGATAGTTTATACACTTTACCTTTGCCTATTCTTGCTTTAATAAATGTTAGTTTTGTATTTTATTTAATTTTAGGATTATTTAGATTTACAAGACATTAGGATGTGAAATTATGTTTATACCTTTTATTACAACTGTTATGCAATTATTTGCTTCAATTTTTATGAAGTTTTTTAGTTTTCCACTTGGTGATTTAGGTTTTAATTTAGGTACGTTAATGATATTTTTGATTTTGCTTAGATTTGCATTTAGGGTTATTTTACCTGAATTGATGTTACCAACATTAGGTTTAGGATATGCTGTTAAGTTCATTGGTAAAAGTTCTGTTTCTTTGGGTGTTGGTACTGGTCAACAAATTGCTAAGAGTTATCAAAGACGTGTTGAAAAAGTGAAAAACAAGAAATAAACAACAAGGTAAGTTTAAAGGTGGTGCTGATGGTAATAAGTTTACTGGTAGTTCAACTCGTGATTTTGGTATTGGTGATTAATTATGTCTAATTTTGTTCTTAGTATATTACATTTTATTTTTATATTTTCTAGTAAAGATATTCAAATATTTTTAAATCAACCAAACATTACTAATGAAGTTTATATTTTGTTTAATTTGACTTTTTGGTTGGTATTAGGTGTATTTTTTAATTTTATTTATCGTGTTATTAAATTTGTTTTTAGGTCATTGTTTGGGTAGGTGTTAAGTATGAGTGTTTTAGAAATTTATAATAAAATACATCAATGTATAGTTGATTATTGAACTATGTTTATAGGTAAGCCAGTTGATGATTTTACTACTATTTTATGAAATTTAGTAGTTTATGGTACACAGTTTTTTATTGGATTTGTTTTGTTTTATGGTTCATGGTGAATTTTAAAATGTTTATTTGGTAAATAATTATGTGATTTAAGTTTGCAAAAATATTTTTTGTTGTAAATACTTCTGTTCAAGCACCAACTAGTTTAATTGTTTCAAATGACCCTAATGTTGTTAATTATGATATTACAAAAGAAATGGTTAAACACGTTAAGTATAATGATTTTAATGATTGAGCAACAATTCCATGAAATTCTGCTTATTTTGACATTGACCAACCGGATTTAAAATTAGTTAGTGGTGAATATATTGGTAATCAGGGTACTTATATATGTTCTTATTATAGTGATACAGTTGGTGTTCCAAAACAACAGATAAATATGGGGTCTGGCGTTTATACTTTTAATAGAAAACAATTGGATGAATTTTCACGTATTATGTTTAATCATAATTATGTTTCAGAAAAGAATACTAATCATTTGAATTTTGTTAATAACGATAGGAGAGTTATAAATTTTCAAACACAGTTAAATTTTGAAATTGATAAACCTTTGAGTTTTTATATTCAAGGATTTATGTTTTATTTTGAATATGAACGTTTTAAAACTTTTACTGCTAATTTTACTTTTAGTTTTTTAGATTATGTTGGTGATACAAAGTATGTTTTTAAAGGTAAGGTTGATAATAATATTTATCAGCAACATTTATATAATTTTGTTACTTTGCCTATTCGTGTACCAAATTTAAAACATTTAACAGTATTTTTTGATGTTCACGGCGATTCATATTCTTATATGTCACCACAGTTAAATCTTGGTCAAGTTAATATTTTTTCAAGTGAAAAAGTTATGCCAGTTCCACCAAATAGTCCTTTTAACCCTGAGTATGAGCGTGTTAGTTGATATGATGTTTTTGGTCATTTGCGTAATGCTTTTAGATGAGTACTTTATGGTGTTGTTGGTAAAGTTTTACCAGTTGAACCATTAAGAGAATTTTTTACTAAACTTGATGGATTATTGAGACGTATTTTTGATGATACTATTAGTTCTGTTTTAAATGTTGATTTTACTAGTGGTTTAGAACAAGTTTTAACTTTATGAGTATTTTTAAAAGCAGTAGGATTTTTAGTTGGTTAGGAGTTGAAATAATGCCTTGATATGGTTATTTCCTTTTAGGAATTTTATTATTAATAATACTATATCCATTTTTAATAACTAGAAAAAATATAAAGATATTACAACGTGTAGGTAGTTATATTATTTCAGCACCACCACGTACTGGTAAATCTGCCCTTGCTTGTTGTTTAGCACAAAAACATAAGGGTAGGGTAGTTAGTCCTATTCCTATTAAAGTACGTAATGAATATAGTTATCGCTGTTCTTATGATGATGTTTTTAAGTTTAATCAATTAAATAGTAATTATGCTTTTAAAGAGAATGATATGCTTGTTTTTGATGAATTAGGTTTAAAAATTAATAGTAATGATTTGTCACCCGAATTTAAAGAAACACAGGAAAGTTTAGGAATGTTTTGTAAATTGATAGGTCATAATTTTAATGGAATTATGTATATGATTGAACAACACCCCGATAGAATACCAAAACAAGCACGTGAAAAAGTAGAGTATATTGTTCAAGTTAAAAGAATGCGTATTTTATTATTTTTAGTTAAGTTTAAACTTAATATTTATACTAATGTTGATGATTATAATAAAATTGTTTTATCTAAAAGACAAACAAAGCGAATAATTAAACGTGGTGGATTACCACCCAGTTATAGTGGTGAAACTATGACTTTTAGTTTATGATTTCCTAAGTCTTATTTACAAAGATATAATAGTCGTGCTTTAAATTATATTCATTCGTTAAAGAGTGAATTAAGTAGTGTTAAAGACTATGAACAGTCACAAGCATTAGATTTTACTGTTGATGATATTAAAGCAGTAGGATTAGATAAGTTGGATAATATATTACAGACTGAAAAGAAAGAAACTAAAAATACTGTATGTCGTGCTTGTTATTATAGAAATAAACATTCTAACAAAAATAAATAAAGATGCTAAAATAAATTCATAAACTTAATATAAGTTTTTAATTCATTATTTTATTTTAAAAATAAATGAGTTTTTTATTTTGAAAAAGAAAGGTGATTAAATTATGTGAAAAAAAAATGAACAATATAAGGAATTTAATGATAAAGCTAAAGCTCAAAAAAAAGAAGATATGAAGAAATATAATGAGTTTCAACAAGAAAGGAAAAAAGAAGAAAAAAAATAAAAGAAAAGCTAAAAAGAGCTGAAAAAGAAGCAAGAGTCAAAGAAGAATGAGAAAAAAGAGACCGTGAAAGAAGAAAAGCAGAAGAACAAAAAGCTCATGAAAAAGCCTGAGAATGTGAACAGAAGGAACGTATAAGAAGAGAACAACAACGAATGGAATTACAAAAAAAAGAAGAAGACAGAAGACTTAAAAAAGAAATTGAAAAACAAATGCAAGAATTAAAAATAAAATCAGAAAAAAAAGAAAATTTTGATAAATTTTCAAAAAAAACAAATCCATTTTTATAAAAATTATAGTATTTTGAAAAATTTAAACCTATATTATTGGTCGGAGCCAACCAGAACCTTGGTTGGTTGGCCGCGGGGTTTAGCCCCGCTGGGGTGAGTTGCGAAGCAACGAGGGGCAAAGCCCCTATTACTTGATAAAAGATATTAAAAGAAATTTTAGGAGGGTACTAGAGTGAAGGGAATATTAGAATTATTAGCAATTTTTGGATTAACAGCACCATTAGCAGTAAATGTAGTGGCATGTGGAAATGGTAATAGTTCTGATACTGATGATGAAGTATCGGAAAATGCTGATGTACAAGAATTATTAAAAAAAGCTAAAGAGCAAATTAGTTTAGGACTTGCAAATTTAATTAGTGAATATAAGAATTTAACTTTTGAAGATGAATTTGGTGAATTTGGAAAAGATATTACTAATAATTTAAATAGTTTATCTAAAGATAGTGACAGTCTGGTTGATAATGAAATAAAAGATATATTTTTAACTAGGCTTCAAGAAGATATTACAAATTTTATTATTGAAGATTATTTATTACAACCATCTGATTTAAAACCATTATTTAATAATATAACTACTAATGAAATTTTAAAAATTGATTTTAATGGAACAACAATGACAAATAAACAATTCAATTGAACTAAGGAAAAAGCTGATTTTGGTATTGAAAATTATGATCCAGAAACGTATAAGATAACAATGTGATATAAACTTACTACAGATTTAAAATTAAAATTATCTTATAAAGATGAAAGTAACAAAAAGACAGAAATTGAAGTATCTAATATTTTTGATTTTAATTACGCTAATACTGGCGCTAATTTAAAAGATTTAATTGAAGCTTCAACTGGTAATGTAACAAAAGTATTAAAAGATTTTATGATAGAAATGGAAAACGCCACTACTGATAGTGAAAGTTTATTACAAAAAGCAAAAGAATTAATTACTGGAAAACTTAATAACAATAAAGTTAATATTACTAAAGTTGATATTAATGCTCAATCAGAAGTTCTTCAAAAAAATGATGTGTATGCTAGTGGTGATCATATGTATGAAGCGCTTACTAAACCTACAATTGATGAAGCAATTGATTCTTTGAAAAATTATTTATCACCAACAGCAACAGCTTTTTCAGATGAGATTACTAAGTGACTTGTTGGAAAACAAGGAGTGCCTGAAGAAAAAAAAGAAAATTAATGCTTTTGGAAAAATCACTATTAGTGATTGAAGCATTTCAGGATTAAGATTAACACCAATGACTTTAGATTTTATTAATATTAATCCTAATCAAACGCAAGGTGAATGAGCAGAGCAAACAGCAACAGCATTAGGTAAAATATTTTATACAAAAAGTGCATTTGCGCTGAAGGGCGTATTGATATAACTACTGATAATAATTTAACAATATATATGAATCCTGGAGATTTTGATGACTTTGTTCAAAATAATAAAAAAATGAGTGATATTAGTGACTATATTAGTTCAAAAATAAATTCTAAAGCTACAACCGAAGATCTTATTAAAGGTAATATTTCAGTTACTTTAAATGGTCTTTGAAAAGGAGCAAAAAATCCTACTTTAAGTGATAGAACTAGTGTGGAAAAAGTAAATGATAATACATTTAAAGTTAAAAGAAATGCGGGTGGTATGCATGGTTATAATTATTTAACTATTCGTTATGCAAACACTAGTTTTTTAACTGGAATGATTAAGAATCATAAAAATAATCATATTTTATTTGATAATTGAATTATTAAAAAAGCAGATACTAATGTTTGATAATTTATATTATTTTTCAAATTTTTTTGTTATGATAAAAAATTTCTAATATAATTTAAATTTTTAAATTGATTAAAATTAAAAATTTGTATAGTATTTTAATTATTATTTTTATATTTTCATTTCTAAAAATTTATCTTTACATTTAATTAAAAATAGTGTATTATATTTAAGTTGTTGATTAATTCGCAATTTTCTTTTA
The DNA here is from genome assembly GCF_964020225.1 of Spiroplasma endosymbiont of Tiphia femorata. Classification (NCBI taxonomy): domain Bacteria; kingdom Bacillati; phylum Mycoplasmatota; class Mollicutes; order Entomoplasmatales; family Spiroplasmataceae; genus Spiroplasma; species Spiroplasma endosymbiont of Tiphia femorata. The sequence continues at coordinate 464,366 of NZ_OZ026544.1, forward strand.
AGATATGATTGATAAAAAAATATCAAAAAGTTGTTAATGATGTCAAAGAAATAAATAATATCATGAAATTATTTGACAACTTTTAATTTTAGAAAAATTAGATGAATTAATACTTTAAAATGTAAGTAAGTATATTATATATAAATAATAAATAAAACTAATCCTTTTTTAAAATAATTCTCTTTTAGAGGTTATTTTTCAGGTTATAATTATCATTTTTTCTAAATTTATTCAAAATTTATTTTTAAGGAGAAATATATGAGTTTTACAGAACTAAATTTAAAACAAGAATTAACTGCTGCTATTGCTAAATGAGGTTATACTACCCCAACACCAATTCAAAAGAAGACAATTCCAGTTTCTTTACAAAAAAAAGATATTATTGGAAAAAGTCATACCGGAACCGGAAAAACTGCTGCTTTTGTCTTACCTATATTACATAATTTAGATATAAAATTATATCGTAATCAAGCCATTATTGTTTGTCCAACTAGAGAATTGGCAATCCAAGTTGCTAAACAAGTAAAAAAATATGCTTATTTTTTAAATGGTGTTAATGTTGCTTTATTATGTGGTGGTGTTAATATTAGAAATCAATTATATGATTTAAGAACTAGTAATATAGTTGTTGGAACACCAGGAAGAATTACTGATCATATTAATCGTGGTAGTTTAAGATTAAATTCAATTAAAACATTAGTTTTAGATGAAGCAGATGAAATGTTAAAAATGGGATTTAAAAAAGATATTGATTTCTTATTTGAGAATTCACCACAAAATATTCAAACTGTCCTTTTTTCAGCAACAATGTCAAAACCAGTTTTAAAAATTGCTGATGATTATCAAAATAATCCAGTTAGTATTACTGTTGAAGATGAAAGTCAAAAATTACAACAAGCAAATATTAAACAATATTATTTTGATTGTCGTAATATAACAAAAGAAACTGCATTAGTTACTTTATATCAAAAATTACAACCACAATTAAGTATTGTTTTTTCAAATACAAAAGATTTTACTAACAAAATTGCACAATTATTAGAACAAAATAATATTAAATGTGCTGTTATTAACGGTGATAAAAGTCAAAGAGAACGTATGGAAGCAATGAGACAATTTAAAAATGGTAAGGTTAAAGTATTAATTGCTACTGATGTTGTTGCTAGAGGAATTGACATTAATGGCATTGATTATGTTTTTAATTATGATATTCCACGTGAATATGAATACTATACTCATCGTATTGGTAGAACAGCTCGTGCTGGAGCACAAGGAACTGCTATTACTTTAGTAAGTAATAGAGTTCAATATAATGAAATTCAAGAAATTCAATATTATCAAAATCATGAAATTACTTTACTAGATACTACAGGTTGAGATTTGCCTAAAAATGTTGTTAAAGTACCAACTAAATTAAATTTTTCATCTCATAATAATAGAAATGATTTTAAACGTAATGTTGATAATAATTCAAAATGAAAAAGAAAACCAAAATATTAAAAGGGCGGTTGTCAAAAATCCGGAATAAATTAAATCTTATATAGTCTTATTATATTTTAGACAAGAAATAATTTGGATTTTTATGAAATTGTATTTAAATAATATATTTTTTTTCAATAAATTGCAACTAAAATACTTATAATTAAATTTGTTAAATGTTAAACTTATGAAGTAAAGTTAAGGAGAATTTAAAAATGAAACTTAAAGCACTTAAAAAATTACAGTTAATAACTGTATTATTATTTATTTTTACTATTTTAATTATGATTATAGGTTTAACTCTTATAGGTTCTTGTGATTATCATTCTCATATTTACAATTTATTAACGAAAAAATATATAAACCTAGAAAAAAATGGATTTGGAATATTAAGTACAACCAGTATAATCCATATTTTAGGTTGTTCTCCCAAATCTGTATGTTCAATAACTAAATGTAATGGAAATTATTGTAGTTGAATTCAATTACAAATTGGAGTGATTTTTTGTCTAATTTTAGTACCAATTTTAATAATTATAATTTTATCATTAACTTTTTTCATTATTGGTTTAAAAGTAAAAATAAAAAATAATAATTTTTGAGATGCTATTCAAAATTGTGAAATAATAAGTAACTATTACATACATTAAAGCTATGTTTCTAAATTTATCTTATTACATTTAAAAATAACCATTTTAATATAAATTAAAATATTATATGTTCTATTACCAAGCATTTCTTTTAAAACATGTCAAATATTAGTTTCTGTAAAACAACCAATATTTCACTTTGCACCTTGATTTTCAATACCTTCTTTATTATTTTTAAAGTATTGTTTTTTTAATTTTTTATGATTATCTAATTGATTATATAAATAGTTAATTAATTGTTCATATTGACCATTATTAATTAAATATTTACAATGATTATATTCTTCTAAATATTTTTCTTTATTTCCAGCGATTATTCCAAGATATAATGTTCTAATTAAATGAAATTTATCTAAAACAAACTGTGCACCTAAATAATCAGCAACTTCTTTAATTCATCCTGCACTATCACCACAAATAATAATTTTTGCTTGTTCAATATTTTCATAAAATTTTTGACAATGTTCTTTAACAAATTCAGCAGTTTTTTTAACTCCAATTTTTGTTTTTGTTGGTCTTATAATTGCCTTTACTCTTTTATTTTGTACTTTATGATTAATATTATCTGTATATGTTACTATTAATCGCATAGAATGTTTTGTACCTTTACGTTTAAAATTTCAAAATTTTCGGTGACCATCATCAATTGCTACAAAAATAGGCTGATTTTTTTCTAACTTTACTTTTACTGGATTTGCTTCAATTACTTCTAAATTTTTAAAAACTCTATGAATAGAACTAAGACTAATATTTGCTTTTTTTATAATATCTCAAATATCTCTGTATCTTTTTCCATCAGCAAAATATTCTATAATAGTTTGTTCAATATCTTCACCTATTCTTTTATATTTTGGCAGTTCTAGTATTTCATCAACTAAACAAACACGAACTCATTTTTGTAATTTTTCATTAAAATATTCATAAATTCTTCTTTTATAAGTTACTAATCCATGTATAGTTTTTCTCGTTCGATATTGATAATCAACAATTTTATATTTCTTTTTATCTCTTGTATTTTTTATTCTTCAATCTATTTTTTCTCATTTATTTGTTATATGTTTTAAAACTAATTTATCAATTTTTGCACTTTGTTCTCTAAAATTTCATTTATAATTAAAATTCACATTTACTTTTCCTAACTATTTTAAAAAAATCTAAATTTATTGTAAATATATTTAAAAAATTAATTTACTTGTTTATTATATACATATATAAGTGTAATTTAAAATTAAATCAAAACTGTTTAAAAAAACCACTTTCATATTTAAAATATAATAAACAATTTCAATATAATTAATAGTATAGGTATCAGAAAATAAACGCCTAAATTAAAGGCGTTTATTTTGTATTTAAAAGCATACTTGTAAAAATAATCAAAAATAGTACAATTTATAAGTAAAATTAAAAATTAAAGGAGTAATTTAATGAATCAAGAATATTTAAAATTTATTAAAGTTGAATTTATGCATGGTGTAGAAGAGCCTTGATGTAATAACCAAGGAGTTGCTATATTGCCTTATGTTATTAAAAACAATGAATACTATTATTTACTAGTTATAGAAAATAATCCATTATTTAAAGATAAACAAATTAGTGAATATGGTACTATCACTGGAGGTCTTGAAAATCTTGACCCTTATCAAACAGTAATTAATGAGATGCTTGAGGAAACTGGAATTGATGTTAAAAATGATAAATCAAAAATTTATTATTTAGATAAACATTATGCAAATAAATCAAGTACAAAATTATGATATTTTTTTTCTATAGATTTAACAATGTTGAATTTGGATTTAACAAAAACATACAAAGGTAGTGGTGATGGAACAGAAGCAGAAAAAGACATCATTGCAAAATTTATAAGTTATGAAAAAATTTGCAAATCTAATGATTCTTTATGTTTAGCAATTTTTGCTAAATGAACTTCTAGAGAAAAAGCAATAAAAGAAAAAGCAAAACAACTATTTAATTTTAAAAATGAAATATTATCTGATAAGTTTTTAACTGGAATTCATCTTAATGAAATTGACGAAGAAAACCCAGAATTAATAAGATGTTTTTTACCTAGAGATAATTGACAAGAATTTTTGAAACTTGAAGAAGATTTAGACAATAGTATATTATATAAACTGCAAGAATTAAATAATGAAATGTTAATTTCAAATTCATCAAATTTACATAAAAATTTGAAATTACAAGCTAGTATATTTTACGATAAAAATAAAAATATTTTTTGAGAATATGAAGCAATAAATAAATTAGGTGATGAATATTATTCAGGTGCAGAAATTTATGAAATAAATTCAATTGCACCTCATTTATAAAAAAGGAGTAATTTAATATGCAAACATGAATAAAAACAAATTTAAGTAAAATAACATTAGCATTAGCACTAACTGGTGCAACAACTGGAACAATAGGATTAATCATGGGGGGTGCTTACCCATAAAATAGATAATTCCTATTTAGAACCAAACGGCGAAAGAGTATTAGGAATAACAACTATTTGATGAAATAAATGAGATAGTCCGAATAAAACTGAATTATATTTTTCTAAATTTAAACATCATGATGAAGATGTAAAATGAGATGGTACTTATACAAATAATTATTTTGAATAATTATATCTCTAAATTTATATAAGAAATATTTTCGTTATATTTATCAAATAAATTAATATTTTGTAAATTTATTTCTTGCTTATCTGTCATTAAAATTAAATCATAATTTCCAGCACCAAATATGCCACTAATTTCAATCCGATTTAAATTATTAATCGGATTTTCTATTTGTAATTCAAATTCGTTATTATTATCAATTTGTAAAATTTCTTTATAAAATTCTAATTTTGAAAATAATTGTGATTTATTTGAACCATATAAATTTAAAACATTTTCAATTTTATTTTTTTCAATAATTGTTCTTGTAAAGTATTTTCCGTATTCTCCATTACCAAGTGTTCAATCAGCAGGAATTAATGAAGGTATATTGTTACTTTCTAATTCATTAGTTATAGATAATCAATTAAATTGATTATCATCTAACTTAAATAATTCATTTTGACTAATATCATTACTTTTTAATTTGATATTATTAATATCAGTCAAATCAAAATATGAAGAGTGTAATATAACTTTTATATCTTTATACTCTCAAATTTTATTTTCATTTTGATGTATTGGTTTTGATTTTAATTCAAAAAAATAAGGTAATAAAATTTTATTATCATCATTTAAACCTTTATTAATTGACATACTTGAATAAATATATTTTGATAACATTATAAATATTTGTTTAAATATTTTCACTTGTAGTAAATTTATGTAATTTGGATAATCTAATTCTCATTGTTTAAACAAATTGGTTATTACTTCTTCGGGTTTTTGTCCTTCAAATTTTGCTCTTAATTTTGCTATATCATTATCGGGTTTACCAGTTTTATCATTATATTTAGCACCTTCAAAATTTCTATTGTAGTTATATGTATAACTTAGCATATCTAGTAATAACTGTTGTAAACTATCAATTGGTGGTTTATCATTTATTTCAATTTCAATGTCATTAAAATTCTGTGATAACTCAATAGCAATATATCTACTTGGATATGGTGGGTTTGGTTCTCTATGACTATATAATGTATATTGTTCATTCTTTTTCATTTCAAAATCAGCTAATTTTTTCGGTACTGGTGATGGTCCATCATATTTACCAATTTTAGCATATGTTACTTTTGCATTATTAATAATTTCTTTTCTTGTTTCACTTCCACCACCAATAGCAATTAAACCTTCAATTTCATAAATATATAAAGTTCTTAGTTTAAATTCATCATATGCTCTTTTAAGCTCAGGGTCACCTTTGCTACTCATAAGATTAGTAAAGTCATAAGGAATATTATCAATTAAATAATCATTTTCTACTTCTGCTTGATTGAGTTTAGTTTGTTTCTGTGGAAACTTAGTTTGTGGTTTGTTGTTGTTTTCCATTGTTCTCTCCTATTAATTGGTTATTTTCGGGATTAAATAATTTTAATTTCACGGTTAAGTTATTAATTTCTTGTTCATCATTAATATTAAAGGTTTTACTATTTAATAAGTCTTTATCAACACTTACTAATATTTGAATAAATTTAAGAATATCAATATTAAATTGTCATAATTTTTGTTCAATATAATTAATAGTTGAAATATTTACTGCTGTACTTTCGGGAACTGATTGTTGTGCAGATTTCTTTTGACTTGGTATATGAATACCACAACGTTTAAATATTTCATTAACATTTCAATCATATATATCAGTTAAATTTTTACCTTTAAAATTACTATTTGTCATATTGATATTTTCATTTTGTTCGTTACTATCTCCGCCACTTTTAAAAATATAATTTTTAGTAACTAATGTTCTTACTGCTTCTTCTAATGTTGATTGAACATTACCATAAGTTTGACTAAATATAAATTTAGGTGAATTTAAAATGGTATCTAAAACAATTTGTTCATAAATAACATCTAATGCTTTAATTTTATCCATTACTTTATCACAATCTGCTAACTCATTTGCTTTATTTCGCATAATTGATATTGGTATATAATTAATATTTAGTGTTTGTTCTTGTAATAGATTAGGATTATTAATAAATGATTTAAAATCTAATGGAAATTGTTTTTTATTATCACTAATACTATAAATTGCACGATTAATTATTACTTGTTCATTATTTAATGTATAAACTTCGAATAATCTTACTGTTTGTGCATTTTGTTCGTAACTATCATAAAAAATAGTACATTGAATTAATTTACCAGTAATATCATATATTCTTTGTTGTATATCAACTACTTGAAAATATAAATCATCATTAGCAATAAAAATTAAATAACCACTAATTCCTAATTTACTTAATTTAAAAATAGAGTTTCAATTTTTTCTATAAAATTCTTGTTGAATTAAATATTTCGTAATAACTTCATTATTAATATCTAATGGAGCATTATATAAATTAGCATTATTTTCTGCTACAAAATCAGTAAAATAAGTTTCATGGTTAAAATCATTAAAACCAAAATAACTTAAAATAGAAGCATGTGTACTTTTACCTTTTAAAAAAGTTAATTTAGTTTTTTCTTCATTATTAGTACTTTTATCTTTTTTTAAAAATCTACCTAGCATAATATTCACCACCTTTTTTTAAAATATTTGATTAATTTTTAATACAACTTTTACTATAATAAATATAATTAAACCTGCTATTGCTGACGATAAAAGAACTCCAATTAAACTTAAAATAATTTTTATAATTTTTCAAATCATAATATTATTCCTGTAATTCTTCTAATTTTCATACATTACCTTTTAAATTACCTTTTCCACTATAAATAGTAATCCATTTTGCATGTTGAACTGATAAAATTACTATATTAGCACTATCATTAAAGGTTTGTATTTGTACACCAGCAATTTTTTTATTAGTTATAATAAATTCTTGAATAGTATAAACTGGATTATATATACTTCAAGAATAATAAACTTTATAATGTTTATTCTCTTGAAAAACATAAGTAATTTGTCAATTATCTCATTTATTTTTTTCTCTTGTTCCTACTTCTTTTCAATTTGAACCACTTGGACTTGGTTGTGGTTGTTTTTCTAATATTTCATTAATAGCCCCAGCAATAGTTTTATTAGTAGTTTCTAAATTAGGAATTTCAGTACCAATAGTATTAATAGAAAAAGCATATTTAAAATGGTCTTTATCCATTTTATCTTCTAATTTTTTATCTATTTCTTCTTTTTTATAATAATCAGATAAATCAGTTTTACCACCAATAGCACTAATAGTATTAGTTACTTCATCAATTTTAATATTTTCGCCAACAGTTAATTTATTTTGCTTTTTATCTAATAAATTATTAGTTTCTATTTTTGTATAATAATCACGTTCAGTATTTTTCTCTGCTATAAATTCAGTTGGTGTATCTATTCCTTGATATTGATATATTTCTTCTATATCACCAATTAAATTAATTTTTCCATGTTCAGGATAAGAATTACCACCACCACTAAATTCTTTCTTTTTATTGTTATAGTAAATCGTTCCGGTATTTAAAATTCTTTTATTTTGGATTTGTTCACTATACGTCATGGAATCAACATTTAACAATTCAAATTCATTAAAAACATGATTTAAATAAATTTTAATTACTTTATAAAATTTCATAAAGTCATTTTCTGTTGAATATCGATAACTGATTTTAATAAAATATCATTTAAATGTTTCTATATTATTATTTTCAACTTTTTTTCATAATGGACTAGTTTCAATATTAAATCAATTATTTTTAACATCATTAATATTTTCGTTTGTTTTAATTAATTCACTATTTAATTTGGTAATTTCATTTTCATTTGTAGTAATTCGTTTTTGTTGTTTAGCAGAAAAATCACAAGTTGGTGCATGTGTATAATCACCAATTTGTGGATTATTTTGTAATGCTTCGGGTGGTAATGTACCAATTTCATCAGGTCAATCTAAAATCATAGTTTCAGTTTCTTTATCATAATCAGTTGCAACATAACCTTTATTAATAAATTTACTAACAGGACCTCTATATATTTCATTTTCATTATCATCAACTAAATCATCATATAATTTAATTTGTTTTGATAATGTAAAGTCTTTTTGTTCTTTGATTAATTCATCAACTTGATTTCTAGTATAAAATGATTTTAAGTCAATTTTTTCAATATCTAGACTGCACTTGATAATAATAATGCACCCATAAATGATAATGGTTTTTTCATATATATACCTCATTTAAATATTGTAAAAAATTAATAATTATTTTAAAGTGATTATATCATAATTTAAAAAAAATTAAATTCTAGATTTTTAAATGATTTTATTAAAAAATAGCTTGTTATATATTTTACATTTTTAATGTATGTACTTTTAATGAAGGAGTTGAAATCGAAATATTTTGTACATCTTTATTAATTTTTTTAATAACAAAATTTGATATTTTATTATCATTTTCTAAGTTTTTCTTTACAAAAAATTGTTTTTTATAACATTCAAAATACTGTTCTTTTCAATATTTAACTATTTCTTTTTCTTTTTTATAAAGTTTAATAGAAAATTTATATCAAAATTTATTGATTGATAATTCTAACTCAAGATTATTAACTAAGAATTCATTATTTATATTTTTACTTAATAAAAAATTTTGATGTTCTAAAAGTTGAATTTTTATTTCTTGAAAATTATAATTTTGTTCTAAAATTGAATCTTTTATCATATCTATCTCTTCGTCACAATAGTTATTTCTATTAAATATGATTTCATTTAAAATTTCATTATTACGTTTATATAATTTTTTTATATTTAATATTTTTTCATTTATCTCTTTTAAATGTTCTTCTTTCATTTTTTTTCCTTTCAAAAAAATTCATTTATTTTAATTTTTAAAATAAACTATAAATAATAATAATAAATGATTATCTAAAAAACATAAAAAATGCTTTTAACACTATTAAAGTTTTTATTATTACTTTTTTTGAAATTTGACCTATTTTGAAATAATATAAAAGATTCTAAAGTTGACAAATTTTTTTTATTTTCTATACTGTATATAACTAAATATTAGTTTTTAATCCATTTACTTTCATAAAAAGTAAATGGGTTTTTATTTTGAAAGGAAAATTAAATATGCCAAAAAAATCAAATTTTGAAAAAAAAGATTGAAAAGAAAAAGAAAAATTTGATGAAGAAGAAATAATCAACTCAAGTATTTTTCATACAATAACAATTTTAGAAGTTTTAAATGATAATCCTATAATATTTTTTAAAAAATTAAATCATATTATTAAAGAACTATATATAGAAACTATTTTATTAAAAATGCCAAATACATATGGTTCAAATGCTAACTCAGAGTTTTATTATATAAATCAAAAAGCACAATATGATTACTTTTCAATTACTGTAAATATTGAACAAAAAACGTTAAAATTATTTTTTTGTTCAAAAAGTTTATACCTACAAGGATTTACTTTTGAAACAACTTATTATTATTTTGAAGACAGCACATTAATAAATCCTAATATAAAAAATATTTTTTGCCAATCTTTACCTTTTGTAGGAAGTTATGTAGCAAGTAATGGACTCCAGGCACATAATAATTATTCTTGACAAACAATACATAATGATTTTTTATTGTTAACAAATTCTAACTTAAATGAAAATCAAATTAAATGCTCATTAATAGGAGTAATTCTAACTACATCAGAAAGTATTCGTTTCAGAAGTGTTAAATATTTTATTCTTCAAAGTCAAAGACCTATAAATCCAATAATACAAAGTTGAGTTTTTTTTCAAAAAATTATAAGAAATTGAGATCGCGGAACACATAATGCTATTAATTATCTTTTAAATAATAAAGGTAACTTAAATAAATATTTTCACCAAGAATTAAGTAATAATGGATTAAGAATAATGGTTTTTAACACAAGCATGTATCATGCAATTAACAATTATCAAAATCCACCATTAATAACTCCAAATCAAAAATGAAAAATAAAAAAATTACAAGATTGAATAGATATCGGTATTAAAATCTGTGAAAAACAAAAATACGCTATTGCTAAAGAAATAAATAAATTTCAAAACTTAAATAATCTTATTGAAATACTGAAAAATTTTAAAAATGATATTATTACAAATAAAAAATTACAAGACGAAATAAAAACAGCAAAAGATTTTGCTGATAATATTATTGAAATAAATAAGGTTTTTGATATAAAGACAAACCCAGAAAATATAAAAAGTTGTTATATTTAAAAAATAAATTATTCTTTTATTTTAACTCTTTTGACTCAATTTCATCAATGTTGTTACTTCTTCTTCTGTCAAATAACGATATTCACCCATTGCTAAATCTTTTAAAGTAATATTAGCAACTTGTAAACGCTTTAAAGTAATTACTCTACTTCCTACTGCTTTAATCATACGTTTAACTTGTTGATTTTGTCCTTCATGAATAGTGAGATGTAGTAAAGTATTTTCTTTTTTTATATTTTTATAAATTATTTTAACAATAGCAGGAGAAGTTGTAAATGAAGTTGATAAAATAATACCGTCTTGTAGTTTTTTAATAGCATTTGATGACAAAATACCACTTGCCAATATTTCATATACCTTATCTATTTTATAACGAGGATGAATAATAGCATTAGTAAATTCACCATCATTAGTCATTAACAACAAACCTGAAGTATCAAAATCTAAACGACCGACTGGGTAAATTCTACTATTAATATTAGTAAAATAATTCATTACCGTTGGTCGATTTTTAGGATCACTTACTGTTGTTAAACAATTAGGTGGTTTATAAAATGCTAAATAAATATGATTAGATTGCTTAATAATTTGATTATTAACTTTAATAACATCACTACTTGTAACTTTAAAACCTAACGTTGTAATAATTTGCCCATTAACTGTTACTTGCCCATTAATAATTAGTAATTCTGCTTTTCGTCGTGAACATACTCCAGAATTAGCAATAACTTTTTGCAAGCGTTCTAAATCATTATTCATTAGTAAAGTTGTAGATTTCTTGTTCATCATTTTGGTTATTAAATTGAGGCAAAGTTGGCAATTGAGTTAAAGATTCGATATTAAAATGATCCATAAATTCATCAGTTAAATCATATAAAATTGGTTTTCCCGGTAATTCACTACGACCAATCTCGGTAATTAAATTTAAACTTTTTAGTTTAAAAATAATAGAATCACAATTTACACCACGAATATCTTCAATTTGTGGTTTAGTAACTGGATGATTATAAGCAATAATAGCTAGTGTTTCTAAAGCTGCTTGTGATAAACGTATTAAAGGTTGTTGTTTTAATACTTGATAGCGATTATAATGAATAGGTTTTGTTGTTAATTTATAAATATTACCAACTTTAATTAAACTTAAACCACTGGTATCATCATCATTTAATTTCATTTGTAAAGATGCAATTAAATTTTCAACAGTTTTTGGTTTTTTTGTTAATTCTAAATATTCAGCAAGTGTTAATAAATCAAGACCTTCATTGCCAGCAATAAATAATAAACCTTGTAAAACTGCTAATCTTTCGTTTGTTTTTCAATTGCTATTATTCATTTTTCTCACCTCGATAAATTACTGTAATTTCAGTAAAAGTATTAGTTTGTATAATATGTAACATTTGATGATTTGCAAGATCTAAAATTGCAATAAAAGTAATAATAAAATAATGTAAAGTTAATGTTTTAGTAAAAAATAATTGTTCTAAAGTAAAATGTTGCTTGGGATTTTTTTTCAGTAACTGTTTAATTTCTTTAGCTCGATCTTCAGCTGAAATTAAGTTTAATGCTAAATTAACTGGTAATTTATTTTCATTTTGTAGTCTATTAAATAAGTTTAACATTGCTTGTGTTAGTTTATTAACATTATTTTTTACCAAAATTGGTGTAATTTCATCAACTAAATATGTTTTTAAATCACTAGGTGCTTTTGTTAATAATTGGGTTCTATATACAGCCTGTTCTTTAAAATAATTACTTATTTCTTTAAATTTTTTATATTCTAATAAACGAGCAATTAATTTTTGACGATTAACTTCATTTTCATAAGCACTATCTACTACTAGTTCTTGTTTTGGTAATAATTGTTTTGATTGCAATTCTAATAAATAAGCAGCAATCGGTAAATATTCACTTACTAAATCAATGTTTTTAATTAATTCTTCATTAATAAAATGAACATATTGGTTAGTAACATCATTTAGATTTAAATCTAAAATATCAATATTTTTTTCTTTAATTAAATGCGAAAGCAAATCCATTGGTCCTTGAAAAGATTCAATTGTAATTACTGGTTGTAACATTATTCTCGTTCCCTCAATATCATTTTATACTTATTAATATTAATTATAACTTAATTTAATAGTACTTGATTAATCTTTAATAAATAAAAAAAACTTATTTTTAATTTTTTAATGATTAAAATAAGTTTTAAAAGTTATTATATTTTTAAATATTATTATTTAACTTCACGTAACGTAATATGAATATTTTCAGCAGATATTTCAAATTTTGAAGTTGTCTTTATATCTGGAAAGACTTTATTTAGATCATATTCTAATTTAAAGTTTAAATTAAAATAACCATTTTTTTCATTAGGATTAAGATTAAATCTACTTTCAGGATTAGTAATAGTTATTACATTATTTCATTTAGGAACAAGAATACTATAAATTTTATTAATATTAGCAAAATAACCATTTGTTATAACTTGTTCTTTTATTTTTCCATCTTTGTCATAATCTGAATACTTATCTGAAGCTTTTGGTAATTCCTTTACTGTATCAACTGTTCAGTCAGAAAATATTTTTGAAATTTGTGTTGTTGCATCAACAAAAGTTTGGTTAATCTTAATAGCAGTAGTACTTTCAATATCACCAGTATTAAAAGTAGAATTACCATCATTACCAACTAAGAAATCAATAGTAATATTACTAACATTACCATTAAATACAATTGATTTATCATCATTATTGGTCACCGTTGGATCTGTCATTTTAAATAAAGTTGATTTAGGAACATTTGAAAAATCACCTGAAAATTCAAAACTTAAACTTAAACCAGAATATTGAACTTTATCTTTAATGGCAACATTTAAATTTTGTTTAATATATGATAACTGAGTTCTAGCAATTTCTTCTTTTTCTTTTTTTTCTGCTCCTTTAATTTCTCCAGTTATTGGTAAATTTTCAACATTAATATTTAGATTACCTTTAGTAATTTCTTCTTTAATAAAGTCTCTAATTGCATCAGCTTTTTTTTGATCATTAGTATGACTTGTATCATTATTAATTGTAATTTTAATATCTTTAGTAACTGATGGTAAATTTAAATAAGAGATTTCCGCTTTTACTCATAAATGACCATTGACTAATTCACTACCAGTTGGTAAAACAAACTTAGGTTTGTCTTTTTCATCATTATCATTATCTTTTTTTGGAACATAGTCCATAATTTTGACATGTGCATCAGGGTGATATCAATTTGTTGGATGTTCATTGGTACTTTCTTTAAGTTTACTAGAGAAAAAGTTACCAATAGCTGTTTGCACAGAAGTATCTAATTCGCTAAAAATTTTACCTTTCATTTCTCCTATATTGGTATCATCTGATAAATTAAGATCAGCCTTAATTTGCACACTACTATCAGTAACAAAAGAGGCAGCAAAATTAAGAATATCCCTTGGAGTCATTTGATTATTTTCACTACCACAAGCAACAACTGTTACAACTGGTGTTGTTGCTAAAGCAAGTGTGCCCAGTAATTTCAATAAAGATTTCACAAAAACGCTCCTTATCATTTCATTTAATTAATATTTTTTAAAATACTGTAACATTATAAACAATTTTAAACTAAATTACATTATTATTTCTAAAATTATTGGTTTAATATCGTATTTTTTATTAGTAATCTGAAATGTAGAAATTGCCAAATCTAAAAATTGTTGATGAAAATGTTGATCTTTATTAGTATGGAGTTCCATAATTACACTATTTTTTTCAACTTTTTGACCATGAATTTGTTTTAAATAAATTCCTGCCACTGGATCAATGATATCAGTTTTAGTAGTTCTTCCTGCTCCTAATATTACTGATAATTCACCTAAAGCATAATTATTAGTAACATCTAAATAGCCCGATAATTGTGCCTTAACTTTAATAATATATTTAGCTGGTGGTAATTTATCAATATTATCAAGATATTTAGTATCTCCACCTTGACTTTTAACAAAATCATAAAAAATTTGTAGTGGTTTTTCACTAGTAAACATAGCATTAACTTTATCAATACCCTCTTTTAAGGTTTTTACGTTTTTAGCTCCCAATAAGGCTAAAGCTACTAAATTACTAACAAGAATTTTCAAATCTTCTGGTCCTTTATTTTTTAAACTTAAAATAACTTCTTGTAATTCTAATGCATTACCAATTGTTTGTCCTAAAGGCTTATTCATATCACTAATAATAGCATAAATTTTTTTATTAAAAGCTTTACCAATATGTACCATTAATTTTGCTAACTTTCTTGCAGTTACTATATCCTGAACAAAGGCACCTTTTCCACATTTAATGTCTAGTAAAATTAAATCAGCACCCATTGCTATTTTTTTAGACATAACACTAGCAGCAATTAATGGCAATGAATCAACTGTTCCTGAAACATCACGTAATGCATATAATTTTTTATCAGCAGGCACTAAATTACTAGTTTGACTAATAATACTCATACCAACTTTATTAACAACTTTAATAAAATCTGATATTTCCAAATCACATTTAAAATTTGGAATTATTTCCAGTTTATCAATAGTACCACCAGTAATACCCAATCCTCTTCCAGAAATTTTTGCAACCTTTAATCCACAAGCAGCAGCTAATGGACCAAATACTAAACTAGTTTTATCACCAACACCACCAGTTGAATGTTTATCAATACTAAAACCAGTAATTTGTGATAAATCCATGGTTTCACCACTATTAATAACGGCTTTTGTATATTCTACTAATTCATCATTAGTCATTCCCTGAAAATAAACAGCCATTGCTCAAGCACTAATTTGATAGTCTGGTATTGTTTCATTGACAATACCTTCTGTTAAAAATTTTAGTTCTTCTTTATTTAAACTTTGTCCTAATTTCTTTTTAGAGATTAAATCAATCATATACATTTTAATAAAACACCTTACTTTCTTTTTATTAAATAACAATTGCAATTGCAATTGCATTAGTTTCATTATGTGATAAAGATAAAAGTAATTGATAATTCTTAATGATAGTTATTGGTTGATTATATTGATTATAACTAATATCAATATTTTTAAATGTTAACTTTTCTTGTGGTAATGCCTTAAAAATTGCTTCTTTTAATGCTCATCTTCCTGCCAAAAATTCCTGTTGACGTTGTAAAGAATATTGATTAAAAAGTATAATTTCTTTCTTACTTAAAATTCTTTTAGCAAATTCTTCAATATTTTCTATTCGATTTACTTCAATAATATCTATACCTACACTACGCATTGTTAACTCCTTATATAAAATAAAAGGTTAAAACCCTAAAATCCTTGTTTTTATTATATAATTAATATGAAAGAAAGTGTGATATTAATTTCAATAAATCAAATAAATTTTGAAAAGATGGTGGTATATTAATGACATTTTACTTAAATCAAAAACAAAAATCATTAATTAAAGAACACTACCAAAACTATAAAGTTGATAATAAAAATAGTAGTTATGAATTATTTCAATATCATAATATAACAATTGAAATTTATCAAGAAAAAGTTATTTTTAAAGGTACTAAAGAGGATATTATTGCAGAATATCGTAGAATTTGAAATCAACTTGATGAAAATCAATCACTAGTCATTGGCAATGCTGAATTTGGTATTAATAATTTTTTTGGTCCACTTGTTATTATTAGTTCTTATATTGGTTCGGGTAATTTAGAAAAATTACGTTTACTTAACATTCGCGATTATAAAGACTTATCACAAAGTAAATTTATTGAATTAGCACAAGATATTATGAAAACAATTATTTTTGAGTCAGTAATCATTAACAATCGTAAATATAATCAATGAATTGATGCGGGTTATAGCCCCAATATTATTAAAACCTGAGGAGAAAATCAAGCATTAGTTCGTATGTTACAACATAGAATTCAATATGATACTATAGTTATTGATCAATATATTAATGAAGATACATATTACAAATACATTGAAAATATGAAAGATAATCGTAATAAAATTATTAAAGATAAAGTTCAATTTGTTACTAATGCAGAAAGTAAGTATTTAGCTATCGCTTGTAGTACTATTATTAGTCGTTATTTATTTTTAGAAGAAATTAAAAAAATAAAAGGTATTGACACTAATACAATTCCATTAGGTACTGGAAAAGAAGTTAATATATTTTTAGAAAAAATTAAAAATGAAAAAACAATTGAATTTAATAAATTTCTTGAACGTCATAGCAAAAAATCATTTACTGAATTTTTTAAATAAATAAAAAACTTAATTTTTATTAACTATATATAAAAAGATATTTTTTATTTAAAAACTATTAAATAAATGATATAATCCAAATCAGATATATGTTTAAATATATTTTTAAGTCCTATTTTGTTTTTATAAACAAAATAGGACTTTTATACTTAAAGGAGAAAATAAAATGCCAAAAGAAGAAAAAAAACCTTTATTAGAAAAAAATAAACATACTAATTATGGAATTACCCAGCAACAATCTTCTATAAATAATAGTAATTCAAGTAGTACTGAAAGTCTTAATAGTTCAAGTACAATCATCGAAATAGAAGATAGTGAAGAAAATAATTGAATAAATTGTAGTAGTCGTTATGGAGGAACAACACAAAAAAACTCGATGATAATGGAAATTGAAAATATGAAACCCAAATTAAAAATAACTTTGATAGTTTAACTTTTTTTAATGAAAGCACTATTACCATTAATAACAATCAATACTGACAAAAACTAACATTTGTTGAAAAAAATGGAACAGTAATTATAGTGATTTTAGAATTATTAAAAATAAACTTTAATAGAAATATATAAAAAAGAATACAATGATGTTGATGAATATATTGATGATAATTTAGATTTAAAAACTTTTCAAAAAAAAGAAAGAAGATTATCACCCGAAGATCAATTCTTAGAAGGTATTACTATAAAAACTATTAATAATCTTAATAAATTTATAACAAATACCAACTCACTTAATGAACAATTAAAATTATTTAAAGAAAATTCTAATAATAGAGATTTAAATGTTTTATTAAAATTATATAAATATTTAACAATAATACAAAATTTTATTGATCAAACAAAACCAGGAATAATAAGAAATATTGCATATAAATTTTTAGGATTATTAGAAATTTATATTGGACTTACTGGTAAAAATTTACAAAGAGTAGTTTCTAATTTTCCCATTGATGGTAAAGAACACACATCCCAAGATTATATTGATGCTATATTTTGAAATTGACAAAATTATGTTATGGTATTACTTGATACTGCACTTGGCACATTTTTCACTTCAGCAGCTTCAAGTTGATCACGAGATGTTTTTTAATAAAAAAAACAAAACAAATCCCATTGAAATCAATCAATTTAATACCAGTGACTTTGAAAAATATAAAGAAATATTTGAAACACTTTTATTTGAAGAAGACCATCAAAAATTAATGAAATATTTTTCAAATATTTCCATACTTAATGATTTAATACAGAAATTTAATCAAATTGAAAATTGTGTAGAAACAGAATTTGAATATCATCCAAATTTTAAAAAAGAAATTGAACGAATTAAAAAACTAATTATTAATTCACAAACAGAAAATAATAATGCTAATAATGATATTGAAATTAAACAAGTAATATCTTTAGCAAATAAAACAATTAAAACTATGGAACAACAAAATAATAAACCAATAGCATTAGTAACTAATTGAGGACGTAATCTTTTAGTTAATTTAACTTTAGAAACACTAACATGGGCAGGTAGTCATATTATTCTAACTGGTTCATCAGAAAATACTTCTAAAGAAGATTTTAATTTACATGATTGAATCACGAAAGACATTTTTACTACAGGTGCTTTAGCAGCAAATATAAGTCGTTATTTTGTTATGAGACCAATTAATAATATTTTTAAATCGGGTTTAACAAACTTAGGAATTCCAACTAATCTTTGTCCTGAAAAACTTTCAAAATGAGTTGAAAAACAAACTAGATATAAAAAAATATTAATGGCAATCCCTTTATTTTTATCAGTCACTTGTACTGTTAATGCTGTTAAAACAGAAGCTGCATTAGTTACTGAATATGGATTTCAAAAAGCCACAAAATTATTTTATGAAAAATTTGTTAGATGAACAACATTAGGATTTTCAATTGGTGTAACAGCAATTGATATAATTGCTTTTGCTATTTCTGATTTTTATAAAGATGTATTTAATCAACCAATAACTATAAAAAAAATAACAGCAATATTAACTAGTTGTTGTGGATTTACTAAAAAAGAAGCAGTTTTTCTTGAAAAACATTTAGAAAAATTAGAAAACAATGGGAAATTCACAACTTTTGATGAATTGTTTAAAAAATATCAGGAAGAAGAATTTGAAGATTCTGGTATTGAAGAAGTTTTATCACAACAAATAGAATCAGAAAAATCATCAAATGAAAAAGAAACTGATGACGAAACATCAATAGAAGAATTTTCTATTGACAATCCATATGAATTTGCAAATGATATAAATAACCAACCATCAACAAGTACAGGAATATACCATCCAATGCCATTCAATTAAAAGCACTATTTAAATTTAATTTTTAGTCACTCTTTTAAAAAGAGTGACTTTTTTAATATTTTATATTTATTTTTTTTCTAAAAAATGTACACTGATTTTGGATATTTTAGATGTATAAGAATAAATATACCAAAAAAGTAGTGAGAAAGGGATTTTTATGGATGAAAAAAATAAAAGAGAAAAAGAAATAGCAAGAATAAAAGAAAAAATTGCAGCTAATAAATTAAAAAAAGAATCCGAAAAAGCTGAAAAAGAAAGACAACAACAAGAAATCGAAAATAAGAAAAAAATGAAAATAAAAAAACTTTATAAAATTAATATTTAAAGAAAAAATCACTTAATTATTAAGTGATTTTTTTATAAAAATGATTAATTTTAATATGGACGGGTTGTCAAAGGACGTATAAGTTTAACCCATAGAATTCAATAACATTTACAATATAACTTGAAAATTCTATGATTTGTTAATTAAATTATACCATAAATTTTAAAAATGTTAAAAAATATAATTACAAAATTACATTTAAATAACACAAAAATTCTAATCTTAAAATTAGTTTTTAAAAATATTAAATTGTATTAATTTAAGTACTATTAAGATAACTTCTATAATTTAAATAATTTGCTTTTGCTATTAACATATTATTTAATGTTTGATAATTATATATTTTTGCTCCATTAGTTAAAGATTTTAAAAAATGATATACATCACTTTCTGCAGAACATCCAATATTTCAATCAGCATTTTGATTAATAATTCCTTGTTCATTATTTTTAAAATAATTATAAGTTTTTTTAGTAACTTTATTATGATTATTTTCTAAAATAGTAATTAATCCATTATAATTACCATTTGAAAAAGTAGTTGTTACATCTAAATACTTTGTTCAATCAAGTGCTTTCTTTTGATGTTTACCACGAACATTAACAAAAGATTTTCATAAATAACTAAAAGCATGATATTTATCTAAAATATAATAACAACCTAATCAACTAGCCATTGCTCTAATTCATAATGCACCATCACCAGCAACTACTAAATTATAATTATTATATTCTCAATTAATAGCAAATATATTTAATTTAATATCATAATGATTATTAATAGTTTGTATTGTAAAATTATGTAATTCTTCTTGTTTTGGTGCATTATTAGTTTTAAATAACATAAATGAAGTTATTTTCTTATCTAATTTATTTCTATATGAATAAATTTCTTTTCTTCCTAAATTATAAGTTAAAAGTCTACAACAATATTGTTGTTTTAAACCATTTTCATCTCAACAAGTTATATAAGCATTATCTGCACATATATTTAATTTTTCATTATCTAATACTTTAAATTTTTCTTCTGGTATTCATTTTGCAATTTTTGCATTTTTAAAAATTCTTGAAATAAGATTTTTAGAAAAAGAAGTATATTTAAATTCTGATTGAATATTAAAATAACCTTTTTTACTTATTAAATTTTCAATTAAATTATCTAATATATCAAAATATAAATCATTAGTAATTCTTGCTCTTTTTTTAATACCAAATTCTTCATAAATTGGATAATAATATTGTTTATTAATTGTATCTCAATAAACTCTTTGTCTAAAAGTTCCTATTCCAATTGGAGTATTTACTGTTCTATTAACTCTTGAATCAATTTTATATTGATTTTTATTTCTATTTTGAAAAAAATATTCATCAAAATCATGGATTTTTTGAAAATATTTTGCTAAAATATTAGTGATTTCAGATTTTAGAGTATAATATTAACAAACGTTTAATAACTTGAAAATTCTATTTACGTTTAAAAGATAACTTTTATTAGTTATCTTTTCTTTTTTAATAAAATAATGTACAATAAAGAAAAATATAAATAGAAAAGGAAAATAAAAAATGATAGGACAGTACTTAACAAATATTGAACATCATGGCCAAGACCCTAAATGATTATTGATAGGTGTAGGTGTAATAGGACTAGGTATTATGTGATGTTTAATAGATTATTTAATAAAAAAAATTAAAAATAAAAGAATAAAAAATAAAAAAATAGCAGTATAATGCTATTTTTTGTTATAATTATATTATAAAAATTAAATAAAAAATATATGAAGTAATTAATAAAGTTAATAAGTTAGTTTTTTCGGTCACTTAACTTAAAGATTATATTAATTATATCATAATTTTTCGTTTTTTAAAGCATATGAAAGGAGATTTTTATGTGCAAGAAGAAAAAATAAAAATAAGAACAATTTTTAATGATGCAAAAGCATTAAGAGAAAAATTAGAAGAATATTTTAATCATTGTAAACAAACTGAAGAAGTACCTACTAAAATTGGTATGTTAGTTTATTTAGATATTACTGAAAATACTCTTTATAGTTGAAAACAAAAAAAGAGAAATACTTTTTTACAACAAATTAATTGAGCATATTTACAAATACGCCATATTAATACACAAAGATATTTAAAAGCAAATGCAAATAATACTGCATGATATTTAGAAAGAGCATTTGTGAAAGAATATCATTTATCTACAAAAATTGATATAAAAAGTAGTGATAATACAGCCCCTATAGCAATTAGTTTAGAAAATAAAGGTAAGAATAAATGTTAAGTAATTTTGGTTATTTATTAGATATTGCTAAAAGAATGTATTTAAAACAACCTTTAAATATTAATAAAATTAAACAATTAGGTAGTCGTAAATCAGGTAAAACATTTAGTGATATTGAATTTCTTGGAATTTTATTAATGTTAGAAAATATTAATATTCATGCTTATTTAATTCGTAATATGTCAAAACAATTAAATGATAGTTGACAAGAATTAAAACAAATTATTAGAGCAACATATCCTAGTATTAATTTTATTATTAGTGAAACTAAAAAAACTATTGAATTTAATGGTAGTAAAATAACTTGTAAATATTTACATTCACAAGATAATAGTAATGTTAAATTAACTGGATTAGCAAGTAATTATTTATATGATTATGTAATTATATGAAGTGATGAAAGATATGAAATTACTGAAAATGATTATCAAGATTTAAAAGATGCTATTCGTGGTGCAAATCAATTATTAGAAATTGAAAGTTGTAATCCTTGAAGTATTTTAAATGAATTTATTAAAAAAACTATAAATGCTTGTCCTCAAAATGAAAAGCAAATTATTAATGAATATGAACAATTTACTATTATTGATAATACTATTTATCATTATCAAAATTGAAAATTAAATACTCATTTAAAAGATAGTGATAAAC
The DNA here is from genome assembly GCF_964020225.1 of Spiroplasma endosymbiont of Tiphia femorata. Taxonomy (NCBI): domain Bacteria; kingdom Bacillati; phylum Mycoplasmatota; class Mollicutes; order Entomoplasmatales; family Spiroplasmataceae; genus Spiroplasma; species Spiroplasma endosymbiont of Tiphia femorata. The sequence continues at coordinate 487,194 of NZ_OZ026544.1, forward strand.
AACAATTATTAGAAATAGAACTTCTAGACCCAATATCTGCAAGAGTAAGAAGTCATGGTTTAGTAGGTTATGAATCTGGTGGAATATATTCACATTTAATTCATAAGATTAGTAGATTATTACAACCAAGTTATAGATTTAGTGCTGGATTAGATTATGGATTTAAAGATGATGCTTTAGCATGTTTATTAATAGGTTTTGATTATGATTTTAAATTTGTTAATGTTATTGATTGTTTAAAAATAGAAAATAAATTAATTCGTTATGATAATAAACAATTAGCAAGATTAGTAGTTGAGTTTTATATTAAATTAGCAAAAGAAAATAATTTGTTATATGAATATGGTTTAACTGTATATTGTGATTTTAGTAATTATACATTTATTGAAATGTTAAATGATACAGCAATTAAATATCAAGTTAATTCATGGCTATATTTTAAAGATTGTGTGAAATTAAGACTTGAGTTTAGAATAGGTAAAAATGTGGCTTTAATGGCATCAGAACGCTTAAATATTAGTATGAATGCACAAGCATTATTAGATGAATTTAGATTGGCTGTATGAGACCCTAAAAGTATTAAACAAATACCATTAGCTGGTAATGACCATTTACGTGATGCATTTGATTATGCAATTGAGCCATATATTAGAAATTTAAGTGCAAATATAAATCCTTATTTTGAAAGGAAGTAACATATGAATAATCATAATACTGAAATATTAATTCCTAAGTGATGTATGATTAATCTTCAAGAAATAATAGCAAATCATGCAAGTAAATTATTATGGGGTAATGGTTATACTTTAACAAGTGAACATGAAGAATATAAAAGAGCAATTGAAAAAATAAAAGAATGAAATAATTTTGATAGTTTGTTTTATCAAGATTGTCATATTAAATCTGGTTATGGTTATAGTATTGTTCAAATTGATAAAAGTAAAACTGGTAGAATATCATTAAATTTTGCTCAGCCATATGCTCAATCAAGAGTTGCAAGAGTATTAGAAACTGAATATAGTGCATCAACATGGTCAAGAGTACAGTATGATGACCAAAGTATTTATGTTAAAACAACATATACTCAAAATCAAATAATTAGATATTTTACAAGTGATTATGTTACTTTAGATGGTTTACAAGAAAAAATAAGTAAAGATTTACAATTACCTTTAATTAGAAAATCATAATTTAGGTATTATTCCAGTTAAATTTATGCAAAATTTACCTAAAAAGAATTTCTTTGGTGGAGTTATTGGTGATTATTATCCAGATATGACTCCAATTAAAAAACAACAAAAATTATTAAATAAAACATTTGAATCAATTGAACATGAACTTGAATATAATGTTACTCGTGTATTTTTAGATATTACTGAACAAGAAATAAATCAATCTAAAACTGCTTTTGATTTAAAGAAATTAATAGGTAAATTTATTTTACAAGCAAATTTAAGAAGTTTAGGAAGTACTAGTGGAACACCACCAATTGCAATATTACAAGGTAGTCCAATATTAGATAAATATGCAGAATTTATTCAATTTATTATTGATAAAGCATTTGAAGGTAGTGGATATAGTCCAGTAAATGATACTACTAGTCAAAAAACTGAAGCAGAAGTATTAATTACTAATTCAAGAGATATGGAAACTACAAGAATTAAAAGAACTTTAAATCAAAGTGATTGAAATGAAATATTTCAAAGATGTTTTATATTAATGGGATTAGATGGTGATAAATCAAAATGAACATTTGAAATTAAAGAAAATACTATTACAGATAGATTAAAATCACTTGAAATTGATGAAGCAGAATTAAGATTAGGAATTACTAATATTAAAAGAATTATAGTTAAAAGATATGGTGTTAGTGAAGAAGAAGCACAACAAATTATTAATGAAAATAGAAAATATCAAAAAGAAGAAATTGAATTTAATAATACTTTTTTAGGAGAAACTAAAAATGGGAATGACACCAAAACAGAATCATCAATTAATTAAAACTGTATGAAAAAGTACAGGTGAAATTGAAAAAGATTTTACACAAAATAAAGATTTACAATTTCGTGTATGTCCTTTTACTATTATTTTAGGTGCTATAAATTCAACAGAAACGGGTTATAAACCACCAACTTCAATACCTAATGATTATACTTCATTTAGTAAAATCTTTACTGGAAGAGAAGCAATACAAGCAGTTTGAGACCATTCTTATTATCCTATTCAAAATAAAGATAATCCAGATGAAGCATATAAACAATTACAAATTGGTGATGTATTTTATGGAAATATTGTAAGTGACCAATTAGGTATTACTTATTCAGCAACTCCAGCAAATAATGCTTTTATTCAAGAACAAGCAATTAAAAATGTAGTTATTAATATTCCAAATGAAAAAAAGAATTTTAGTTTTATTAATAATATTGTTTCAAATTTATATAAGTTATATATGATTCCAGAAATTAATAAAGTTATAAATACTGATAAATCAATTAAAGTTGATAGACAATGATATATTCTTGAAGTTGCAACTAAAACTTATAATCCAGAAAATAAAGAATTGGCTTATATTCAATGTACTTTTAGTTCATTAAATGATAAATTAGCACATAGTGGATTAGCAATTAATCAATATGTGCAATTAGGTGCACCTGCTGACCCAGTAGCATTACCAGCATTAGATGAAAATAATAATATTGTTTTGGATGATAATTATTTAACATCATTACCAGTTACTCATTGTCAAATATCATTTTATGGTTCAGTAAAACCTATTTCAATAGCATTATGAGGTAGAGATATTGATAATAATCCTATTAATACTAAACAACATAAATATCGACAATATCCAAGTAAATTATTATTTCCATGACAATATCAATGTTCAACTTATGACCCAGTAAGTTTTCAAGCATTACCAGAAACAAATTATGTTTTAACTGTTCAAGGTCAGAGTGTTATGGATAGTTATCAAGATTGACAAAAAGTAATTGCACCAAATTATGATGATGGTGCAACTAAACATTATGAAGGTCATTTAAGAACTAATGTTGAAAAAACTAAAAATACTAATAAAGTTGATGTATCAAATAGATTAGTAAATTATTGAGATAATAATTTTTTAAATGGTGCTGAAATAGAAGATTATAATTATGCAACTGCTGGTAATCCATATTTTCAATATTATAATAAAAATAATAAAAAATTTATTGGTAATACTCATTATAATATGAATAATAATAAATTTAAGCAATTAAATACTATAAATGCATTACATTATTTTATTTATAATCCTATTAGTGAAATACCTTTAACAGTTAGAGAAACTATTAAAATTAATCTTAATACTATACCTATATTTGGGTCATTTATGAATGCTTTTGTTGGTGGTTTAGATATTGGTGCTAAATTATCAAGTAATTTATTAATACCTCAATTTCCTTATATAAATGGCTTAATTTCTGCTGAATTATATAATTTTTATACAACATTATTATATAGTTCACAAAGTACTAATCCAGCATTAATTCCATTAGATGTATTTAGAAATGATACTCCAGATGCTATACAAGCAGTTGCTGGAACAGCAAGTCATATGACATCATTTACATTTAATTTAACTGATATGATTAATTTACAAAATTTTGATATTAATGATGGAAGTATTTCTTCACAAGGAATTTATGATACTGTAAATTTAGTTCAAAATGGTGCTGGTGGTAAAGATACAATTTCATTATTAGCAAAAGAAGATAGTTCAATTCCATTATTAAATGCTCCAAATTTTACTAATACAAATCTTGTTAAATGAGCAATTGATATGATTGATATTAAAGTTGTTGGTAAAAGTAATTTTAAAATAACATTTTATTCAATGCCAGATAATAGAAATGGTGCTGTTAATGATAATTTTAGTATTTGAAGTGGTACTTATCAAACAGTTGGTAAAGCAAGTAATAATAGTAGATTAATTCAAAATACATTTATTTTAGCAAATAATACTTTTAAATTTGACCAACCATTTAATTATCCACAAGCAATTCAACCACCCCCATTAATAGAAAGAGCACACCCTATATTTATCGATTTAAGTAATCAAAGTCAATATGGCATTAATAATAGTATTAAAGGTTCATATGATATAAGACCAAATTATCCTTATCAGATGAGACCTGATATAAATGATGAATTAAGTGGTTATGGTAAAGCAGTATTATTTTCATTTAAAGATTATGGTTATGATAGTTTTGATAAATTTAAAGAAGATTATGAAAGTATAACATTTAATTTTAATTTTAATATGAACGCAATTTATGAAACAGTAACAAATTCAAAAAATTGGTTTACACCTATAAAAATTAATTTAAGTGAATTAAAAGATATTAATGAAAATAATCCACAATTTGAATCACATGTTAATTATTATGATAATAATTCTGGGAATCATAATGATGCTACAGATAATTGAACATTTAATATTATTAATGAAAAAAAATCCCACGATAAATATCCTCGTCAATCAGCAACTTTAAAAGCAACAGATAATATTAATAGCACTTATGTTAATGATTTATTATGAACAAATGATAATTTAAGTCGAGAAAATACAATTGCTTCATCAATTTGATTTAAAATAGTGGCTTATATTAGTTTTGATAAATATATAGTACTAAGATATCAATTTATTGTAACTTTTACATTTAGCATGGGATTACCTCATATTAAAACTAATGCCAATTGAAACTTACAAACTACATCATTGGTAATTAATCCAAAAAGTTCAACTTAGAAAGGTGGTGGTAATTATGTTAAATGAAGATGAAATGAAAGAAGGTAATACTATGGAAGAAAAAGAAAAAGATGAACAAGAAGAAATTGAATCAAATTCAACAGAAAATGAATCAAAAAGCGAAGAAAATGAATTAAAACCATTAGAAAGTGAATCAAAAGAATCAGAAACTGAAGAAGTTAAAGAACCAACTTTAGAAGATAAATATAAAGAATTAGAAGAAAAATATAATGCTTTATATAAAGAAAAAACTGATAAAGATAGAGAAATTAGACATTCAAAAAGTTATAAAAAATATGATTTATCACAAGAAAATATTGATTTATTAAAAAGATATCTTGGAGATAAAGAAGATATTGAAGAAGAATTATCATTATTAAATAAAGATTTTCCACATTTATTTAATAAAAATAAAGATACAAATATTAGTTCTTCTTTAGATGTAAAAGATAAATTTAAAGAAAATAAAGAAGATGAAGTAGATACTAGAAAAATAGGAATGGTAGGTTAATATGACTATTAAAGAATTTAATGAAAAATATAAAAATATAAATCTTCGTTATGATAAAACTTTAAATTCTTTAAGTTTATCTACAGAAGATGATATTAAGAAAATAATAACAAAATATGATGAATTAAAATTTTATCATCATGAACAAATAGATTTTATAGTACAAGTAACAAGTGATTTATTAGAATTACAATCAGTTTGAGAAATTAAACCTACTAGAGAATATTTAAAAATAGAAGAATTAGAAGCGCAAGGAGATAAATAAAATGGCAATTATTACAACACAATCAACAACAATTAATGACCCAAGTAATCCAACTGGGAAATTAGATTTATCAGTTAAATATATTAAAAATTTAAAAGTTTTATTATCAAAAAGAGTAGCGTTAATTAATGCAACAGTAGAAAATAGAGAACAATTAGATGCTGGTACTGCTATTTATAATATTACTAAAAGAAATATTACTGAAGATTATACTGCTGGTGCTGGAGCAAATAATCTAACAGCAGTGAATACAGTTCAAATTCTTTTAAATAAAAAGAAAGAAATTAATTTTGAAGAAGAAACATTAGATTTAAAGTTATTAGGTGCTAAATATGAAGATGGTAATGTTCTTGTATCAGATAGTTTAGCATCAAGTTGAATTGATGCAAAAGCAAAATCTGTTGAAATATATTTAGTTGCAAAATTATTATCATTAGCAGTTAAAACAGCCAAAGATAATGGAATTATTAATATTGCATTACCAAGTAATCCAAAAATAGATGATTATAGAATGTTATTATGATTAAAAATATCAAATACGTTAGCAACATTAAAAGCAAGAATTACTGATGAATATATTGGTACAGATGAAGAAGATTATGTATTATGAGTATCTAGTTTTTTTAAACCATTAGTATTATTATCAACAACTACATTAGGTAGTGATAGTGCTTCACAAGCATTAAAAGATGGTAAAATTGTAGAAATTGGTGGTATTAAAATTATAGAATGTCCATGATTAGGAAGAAATTATCCTGCTGGAGTTATTGATAAACAAGAATCATTTAATTTTTTAGGATGTGATGCTGTATTAGTACATAAAGAAGCATTAGCATTTCCATTTAATCGTGGTCAAGATAATACTTTTGTTTTACAAAGTAATGGTAATGTTAAGAATTTTCATAAGTTTTTAGTTTCAGAAGGTAAAGCATTAAGACCAGATTTAGTTAAAGGATTTACAGTTACTTCAAGTATAGATATTGCAACAGCAATTGAGTTTACGAATTTAGGAAAAATAACTATGGCTGGTGATGCTCCAACTGCAGATGAAGTAGAAAAAGCAGTTATTGCTAAAAATCCTAATTATGTTAAAGGTAATGCTAATTTTTCAGATTTAACAGCAACAAGTGCTAATGTTGAAGGTAAAACTTTATATGATGGTTCTTTACAAGTAACTTTTACAAAGAAGTAATTTAAATGCTTATTATATTACTTTTAAGAATGATATTAGAAACTGCTGTTAGTGATATACAAACTGCTGAATTAATAGAAAAATTTAAAAAAAATAATTCATTATTTAATAGTTTTTTAAAAAATCCAGCAGGAATATTAAAAAATCAATTAATGTCAAAAGTATTAGGACAAGGTAAATCTCAAAAAGAATTATCTGAATTTCAACAAGTTTTACAAAAATTAACAAATTTACCAGTAATTCATAAAAAAATAATGACACATATTACTAATAATAATATTGCTAAATTACAACATATTCAAAAACAATATTTAAATGGTAAGTCATTAATGGATAAAGGTAAAGAAATAATAATGAATTCTTTAACTGAACAAGATTATGATAGTATGATTGGAGTTTATGTAAATCTTTCTAGTAGTGCATTAGCGGGTGGTATATGAACTCCAGTAATACAACAACAGTCGGGTACTTATGGTATTGCTACATTAACTTATAGAACTAATTTATCTAAAAGTTATGATTATTTTATGGTTTCTAGAGAAACTTGAATTGATATGTGTAAAGCAACAGGTGCTTATGGTACTGGTGCTAATAAGATATTTCAAAATCAATATTATCACGGTGGTTTATCAAAATCTGATAGAGAACAAAGAGCCAGAACTAATGTTAAAAATATGAATAAAAAAGTTACTCAACAATCTAAATATAAATCAGTTATTGGTGTAGTTAATAAATCACAAGCAGTACAAGGATATGGAAGGTTTAAAGATTATGGAAAACAAAAATAATATTGATTGAAATGTAAATTTAAATTATATTACAAAAGATGATTTAAAAACTATATATGGTTTTATACCAGATGCTGACCAAACTACTATTGATAATACTAAAACTGATTTTACTATTATGTCTATTGCTATATCAAGTGAGCGAATTAATACTATTACTGGTAATCAAATTGAAGTAATAGGATTTAAAAATCTTAATGAAACTCAACAACAATTAGTTAAAAGAGCAACAGCAAGAATGACTATATATTATTTAACTGATGGAATGGCATTTATAAGAAGTAGTGTATCAATTAGTGGTAATGGTTTATCAAGTAGTATTAGTCCACCAAGTGAACCAGATTATGTATTAATGGAAGTATATAATTTATTACAACAAGCAAATTTACATACTCCAAGAAAAGCAATTAATAATCCTATTTCATGTAATACAGATAATTTTAATACACCTAATATTTTTGATGAAAGTGATACTAGAGTAATTACTTGAGATTCTGGTAATAAAACATTTTTACGAAAAGAAGGATTAATTGCTGGTACTGGTATAAAAATAGATGATATTACTGATACTATACCTAAATTAAAAATTCATGTTGATAGTAATATTGATTCATTATGAGAAGTTGATAAAGATAATCCTAATTTTATAAAGCCAAAAGATGATAAAGGTATTGATGTTAATGGTAAAAGAATTATTGATGTTGGTACTCCTACATTTTTAAGTGATGCTACAACTAAAGAATATGTTGATAAAAAGCAAGATAAATTAATTGCTGGTACTAATATAACTATTGATGAAAATAATAAAATTAGTGCTACTGGTGGTAAAGTAGATTTATCTGATTATTATAAAAAAGAAGAAGTAGATAAAAAATTAGAAGATACAAAAGCAATGTTTCCAGTAGCATTTCAATTAAATGCTATTGGTCAAGAAATTCCTAGTTTAAAAACTACTAATAAAACAGTTGTTGGTGCTATTAATGAAATTAAAGTAAATAGTAGTTCAGTTGATGAAAATAGAATATTTGATAATAAAGAACAGAAAAAAGTAAGTTTACATTTTACAAATGATATTGCTATTGCTGGTGGTCAAACATTTACATATAAAAATAATCCATATTTAACAGAAGATAATGATATACCAAATAAAAAATATGTAGATAATAAAGTAAATGATAAACAAGATAAAATTAATGATTTAGATAATAGAATATTTAAAGATAAAAAACAAAAAGAAAATATTATTGAATTACTTACAAATGCTTTTTATCTTGCAAATACTCTTTTTGATGAAAATGAATTTTATGGAACAAATACAAAAGAATTAGGTAATAAAATTCATTTAAATGCAAATGGTATTGTAAAAATTTTAAAAACTAAAAATATACCAGAATTAGAAACATTTTATAAAACTATTATTGGTGCTATTAATGAATTAAATAAAAGAATACCAAAAATTAAAAGTAAAACATTAAATATTAATGAAGTAGATAATACTTATGATATTGAATTAAAAAATAATCCAACACCAAGTCCAAATATTTCAAATTGAAAAGAAGTAGGATAAATTATAACAGATAAAAATAATAATAATCAAAATTATATAAAATATATATTTAAAGATAAAACACATTATAGAATATATATAAGTTATGGTGATTATACAACTAAAGAAAATAATAAAAATTATAGTTGACAAATAATTAATTTTTATTATCAATTAGATACAAGCGTTGTAAAAAGTAGTTTATGAATAGCAAATAATAACAATAACCAACAAACTGAAATTAATATTTATAACAATAGAATAATGTGGGGTATGGGTAGAGATTATATTTTTAAAAAATTAGAAGAATTACAGGAATAATATTATGATTTGAAAAATTATAAAGATTATTTTAGGTTTGATTGGAGTTTTATTATCTTCTGCTGTTGCTGGTTTAATTATATTTATTATTGTAAAAATTATATTAAAAATTAATCAAATATTTTAAAGAAAGGTGGTGATTAATATGGATACTACAACAATTATTATAGTTGCTAATTTATGTATTAATGGAGGTTATGTTTTAATTAAATTAGGAAAAGCATTAGTTGCATTTGGCAAATCTTTAACAGACCCTAATAAAAAAGCACTTAAAAAACAAAATAAAATTAATAAATTACAAAGTAAATTAAATTCTATTAATAAACAACCAGAAATAAAAAGTATTTATTAATAATAAAAAAATGCCTTTAATAGGCATTTTTATTTATTTATAAACTCATATGACTATAATCTCATCTTAAATTTGATTCACTAATTTCACTAGTAGCACCATATTGACTTATACTATCATTAATAAGATTTGCAGTTTCATTATTAAATGCTGTTTCTTGCATTTCTTCATTATGATGTGTGGTTTCCATAGGTAATAAATTATGGATTATTTCACTTGCACCAGCAATTATGGTAGGTACTGCATAAGCATTATTAAAATCATTATTAATACCCATAGCAACACCACTACTAATTAATGTTCCACCAGTAGCCATATTGGCTATTTTACGTATAGTTTCAAATTTACTTGGTATTAATTCAGTAATTCCAGCAACTAAATTAGCAATACCATATGAATTAAGACTAATAAATGTATCTCAATCCATTAAATGATTATCAGTAGTATTGGGATTGCTTAATAATAAATCTGGTGGAAATGGGTCAACTGTTGTAGTACTAGTAGTAGTTATAGGAATAGGTGTTGTAGTTGGTTCTATAGGATTTGTAGTATTAGTAAATTTAGCATAATTAACTATTCCAATTGTTCCTAATCCTAATAATATTTTTTTAGAACTATTTAATAATTTAGTTTTATAAGAATGTCTTTGATTTAAATTTCAAATATCTAAACCTAATTTTTTACCAAATAATAAACTATTAATTGAACCTAATACTGGATTTGCAATCACTTGACCATAATAAGCACTTGTACCAATCATTGCACAAATTGGACTTATTGAAGAGCGAAGTATTTTTATTAAAGTATAATTATTTGTTTCCATTTTTATTCTCCTTATTTTTTTCCTTAAAATAATTTTTAATACCTTTATTATATATTTCTAATAAATGATTTAATACTGCTTGTTCTCTTTGATATTGATAAGTTGCGACTATACATTTATTAGGTTTATGATTAGCACATATATGTTCTTCTGACATTCTTTCAATCATTTTATTCTCCTTCATTAATTTCTATTTCTAAATTAGAAATAATACATTCTAATATATAAATAAAATCTTTTACTAAATGAAATTGTGATTTTTTTAATAAATCTTTAATTTTCATTTCTTTATAATATCGTAGATGATGTAATTTACTATAACAATAAAAAGAAAGAATTTAGTGGTGGCGGTAATTCTTATCCTGAACGTGGAAAAATTAATTTAATTGGTGATATAGAAGAAATATATCAATATCAAGGAATAGATACACCAACTGAATTTATAGCAGAAGAAAATACTGAACATGATTATTATACAAAACTAGAAACAAATCAATTATTAGATAAAAAACAAGATAAGTTAATTGCTGGTGAAAATATTAAAATTGATGAAAATAATAAAATTAGTGCTACTTGCGGGAAAACTGATTTAACTGATTATTATAAAAAAGAAGAAGTAGATAAAAAATTAGACAATAAAATGGATAAAGACCAATTCAAATATGCTTTTTCTATAAATACTATTGGTACTGAAATTCCTAATTTAGAAACTACTGATAAAACTGTTGCTGGTGCTATTAATGAAATTATCAAAAAACAACCACAACCAATTCCAATTCCTCCAAGTAGTTCAATTTGAAAAGAAGTAGGAATAAGAGAAAAAAATAAATGAGATAATTGACAAATTACTTATGATTTTATAGTTAATAAAAGATATAAAGTTTATTATTCTTGAAATATATATAATAATGTTTTTGCAATTAAAGAATTTATTATAACTAATACAAAAATAGCAGGTGTACCAATAGAAGTTTTTAACAATAATACTAATGTCTTAGTTTTATCAGTACAACACTCAAAATTTATTACTATTTATTCTTTAAAAGGTAGCGATAAAGGTAATACATGAAAATTAGAAGAATTACAGGAATAAAATTATGATTTGAAAAATTATAAAAATTATTTTAAGTTTAATTGGAGTTTTATTATCTTCTGCTGTTGCTGGTTTAATTATATTTATTATAGTAAAAATTGTCTTAAAAATTAATCAAATATTTTAGAAAGGAGAAAAAAATGAAACCTTTTTGACCAAGAAAAGATAAAACAAATATTAATAATAATGAAGAAAAATCTAAATTAATTTTTTTAGAAAATAAAAGTACACACACTTCTATTTTAAGTTATTTTGGTTTTAATGATTTTAATCATGAGACTTATTTTACTGATTTTGTTGCTGAAAATAATGCTAATTTATATAATGCTCCATTGGATATTAATAATGAAACTATTAAACAATATTTAATTAAACAAGAATTTTATAGAAAGAATTGAAATTCTATTTTTAAATTAAGCAAATTAGGAATTAGTGGTTATTTAATTTATATTGCTAATGATGATTTATATTTTCAAGTAGTAGATATACAGCAAAGAATTTATGATATTACTGGTAAATTAATTCAATGTACTATTTTTTATGATAGTTATCAACAAAATGCACAAACAGTAAGATTATTTGAAGTTTATAAATTAAATAATGAACAAGTAACTATTAATCGTGCAATTTATAGTATTAGTGATAATAAAAAACAATTTCCTTTACCTTTTAAAGAATATAGTAATAATCCTAATTTAGAACAAGAACAAACATTAAATATTAATTATATTCCAATAGCAATTATGAGAAATAAAGCAAATGAGTTAGCAGATTGTAATAAAGTAATGGATAAAATTAAAGCATTAGATGTTATTTATGAACAAATTGTTTTAGATACTATTTTAAATTCACCAAAGTTTATTTTTGACCAAACTTATGGTAATGCTAAATCTACAATGGATGAAGCCGTAAGAACATTAGTTACTAACAACTATATTTGAAAAACTACTGGTGATAATAATGAAAAAAGTGAAAATATTAATATGACAAGTAGTAATTTTAAAGGTAAAAATTTAACTGATATATGATTGAAATATTAATGAAATATTTAAACGTTGTGGTATTCATATACCAAGTCAAAAGAAATCAGCACAACAATCGGTTCCCGAAAGTACAGCGGTAAATATTTCAACTATTAATTATATTGAACAAAAATTATGACAATTTAATATTGATATTCTTAAATTTATTCAAATATTAGTACGTTTAGATAAAGATTTATTAAATAGTAAAACATTTAATATTAATGATGAACAAGAAATTAATAACTTAACAGTTAAATTAAAATTATTTAATCCAGAAAATAACCAATTAATAGGAGAAAACAATGGAAAACAACAACAAACCACAAACGAAGTTTCCACAGAAACAAACTAAACTTAATCAAGCAGAAATAGAAAATGATTATTTAATTGATAATATTCCTTATGATTTTACTAATATGATGAGTGCTACTAGTGACCCTGATATTAATAGAGCATACGATGAATTTAAAAAAAGAAAAATTTATATTTATGAAATTGAACGTTTATTTAAAAATAATGAAAATAATAGTTTAAGATTTTCAGCAAATACTATTAAAATAGGTTTTATTGATATTGATAAAGTATTAAAAACTACTGCTGTTGAAACATCTGATTTTACTATGCAATTAAATCAAAGAGCAAGTACTAATATTAATGACAATACAATTGAATATAGTATGACTGATATTAAAAATGTAATATTTCAAGAAATAAATTTATTAAATCAATTTAAGTTATATGCAGTTAGTATAAATGAACCATTAACTGAAAATAATATTGATAATTTATATATTATTAATAATTATTCAGAACCTTATCAAAATCCAAAAACTAGAAGTACTAAAAGTATTACTATTATTAAAATTAAAGACTTTAAAACAAGAGATGGTTATCCAATTATTATTAAATTACAAAAACCACTAGATAAAGACACCAAAGTTATTGGTTTAAAAATTAAAGCACCTAGAAGCATGATTTTTGGCAATATAAAGGTACTTGGTGAAGTCGACAATATGGAGGTATACCCAAAGTTATTTGTCAAAGATAAGATAGCATTTCCGCTATTATCAATGCCTATTGAAACTCAACCAAAAGTTAGAATATTACAACAATGATTTAGTGAACAAATATTACCTTGAAATTTAGCAAAACAATTTATAGGACAAGAAAAATCAGTTTTAGATTTAATTGCTATTGGTGGTGGTAGAGAAACAAGAAAAGAAATTATTAATAATGCAAGAGTAACTAATGCTAAAATTGGTTATGATGTTTCTAAAAATTCAAAAGTATGACCATTATCTGATGAACTAGAATTAAAAGATAAAAAATTAGAGTCATGATTTTTAGTAAGTGACTATAATTTATTTATTTCTACAACAAATAAATTTCATGATGTTGAACTAGAAATAAAAGATAGACCACCAATTGATAGTTTACAAAAAGTATTATTAGATATGTTAACTTATACATATACTTATAATAGAAACTTTGATGGTGCATCATTAAGTAATGTTTTAAAAGAAATGAATGATTTAGATAAAATTCGTGCTAAGTTTGAAGGACAAAAACCAAATGAAGTTATTACTAATTTATTTAAACAATGAGAATTAGATTATCCTAACTATACAAATTTACCACAAGTTAAAATATTAAAACAAATAGTTATAATGCTATCAAAAAATATTTATTCAACCATGTCTATTAATAACGGTTTAAATGATGACTATAAATTATTATTACCTTATTATTTTGAATTAAAATCAAATCCTATACATTCTACACCTGATAAGATTTGAGAATTTAAAGATATAAAAGTAGTATTAAAATCTGTATATTTTGATTTTACAGATATCAATAACATTAAACTAAAAAACAATGACATTAGTCAAAATGAATTATTGAAATTAGATGATAATCAATTTAACTGACTATCCATAACTAATGAATTAGAAAGCAATAATATACCATCATTAATTCCGGCAGATTGAACATTAGGTAATGGTGAATATGGAAAATATTTTACAAGATTAATTATTAATAAAAATAAAACCGAAAATGCTTTAAATTTATATGGTTCAAATAAATCACAATTATTTTCTAAATTAGAATTTTATAAAGAAGTTTTACAAATTGACAATAATAGTGAATTTGAATTACAAATTGAAAATCCAATTAATAACTTAAATCAATTGAAGTTAGCGGACTATTTGGTGCTGGTAATTATGATTTAATTTTAGTAACAAATAAACAAGAAATAAATTTAAATAATATTAATTTATTTGATAAATATAATGAAAATATTTCTTATATAAATTTAGAAATTTAATTATCAAAATATCCATCTGGATAAATACCATCTCATTTTACTGCATCATCAGTTAATTTATTTGATGCTCAGTAAAGAGTAATTTTATGTTTATTACTTACTGGTCTTGCTCAAATAGTTGCCCCCCCAGTGTGCTTCATGGTCGTAATCATAAAAATATGTTAATTGATTATTTTTATTATATGAAACTATTCCTAAGATTAAACCGGTAACACCAGTTATTACAGCAAATGATAATGATATTTTTTGAAAATTTGTTTTTATTCATGTTTTCATAATAAATATCTCCTTTTTTCCTTGATTTTACTTTTAAATTGTACTATTTTTGATTATTTTTACAAGTATGCTTTTAAAAGCAAAATAACGCCTAAATTAAAGGTGTTTATTTTTTGATACCTATACTATTAATTGTATTGCGCTTATTTATTATATTGCAAATGTGAAGATACTTTTTTTTACAGTAGCATTATTTTTACCCCTAATTACATTTTTATATGGATATAATGCATAAAATAATGCATCATAAGGGTCTTGATACATATTTTTGTCAGGAATGTTAGTTTTGGTTTGGTCATAACGTAATTCTTCTAAACATTGAGTTGTTTTTGGTAAATCATCTTTATTTGCATAAAAGTTTCCATAACTCATAATATTTCTCATTCAAACTACTCTATTAGTTAATCCGGCTTCTTGATTTAAATTTGAAGCATGTTTAATAGCGGTTTGTGTTATTAAAATAGTATTGTGTTCATCAATTAATTTTTGATTTAATCAATCCATTGCTGTTCTTGCTTTATCATCATAAAAATAAATTGCTTGTTCAAAATTTTCAAAATTATCCATTAATCCTAAAATTTCATTAACATAAGCATTAATTTTTTCATTTTCATTTATAAAATCATTTGGAGTAACTACTAATTCACAAATAATATAAGCATCATAATAACCAGTATTATTATATTTTTTAAAACCAACTACCATAAATACAGTATGGTCTTTTGATCCCGTAGCTCAATCAATACCAACACTATAAAAATCAAATTTATACATTTCTTTTTCTTGATTATAAAATTGTTTTAAATCATATGATTGTCAATATTTTACTGTTTTTTGAAATGGGAAAATTGTTGCATCGCTATCTAAAAATTCAAAACCATAATAAACAGTATTATATTCATCTGGATTACTTTTTTCCATTTCTAATAATGTTCTTTGTTGAATGTCAGGTAATTTATTTCAAAATGGTTGAATAGTAAATCTTAAAACAAATAAACCTAAACCACTAAACATATCTTTATTTTCATAATAAACTTTACCAACTTTTTTAAGATTTTTCATGACTTCATCATTTAATGGTAAAAATGGTGTACAGTATTTTAAATAAAATGGATGATATTTATCATAAGGATTACATGTAAAAGTAATGAAAAAACTTTTATAAAAATAACGAGTAATCTTTTGTCCAAAGGTAGAACTATATATATTTTTATCAATAAATGTTCAACTTCACTCTTTAATAGGTTTATTTGATACTTTAATACGATTACTTCTAAACATAGAGTTTTGTAAACGTTCATATCGATATGTTAATTGTTTTTCAGTTAATGTTTCTTTTTCTTCTGCCATAATAATTTCATCTGTTCTTGAACCTAAAAAACTTGACCCACCTGCTTCTTTTCCAAAAATCTTATTACCATTAGCATAACCAATAAAGTCAATTTGTTGATTACTTGGAAAGATAATACATCCCCCATCCTTAGTAATTTTTCATTTAATGCCATGTGGATTATTAGGTAATAAATTAATATTATATGTATCTAATAAAACTTGACAAACATTCATTAAAGCACCAATTGTAGTTTCACTATGAGTATTTTCATATCTTCTTACTTCTTGAACACTACTATCTCTAAAATTACAACATATAAATAAATCAAATGCTAAACAGTTTCAAGTTTTTCTTGTTCCACGTGCTGTTGGAACAAAACGATAAAAACAATTAGTAGTAAAATATTCTGCTCATTCATCACCAACAAATTCTTTAAAAATATCTCAACTAAAACCATAATTATTATCACTAAAATTAAGATTATATTTTTTATTTAATTGTCCATAACTACTAATAAAAGCCATATTTACTCCTTATTTTTTAAAAAAAATTAAACTTAAATTATTAACAAACAAAAATTAGAAAGGAACATTAAAAATGTTTATATTACCATTCGCAAATCATTTTGATTGAGACAAACATGATTTTAATCAAGATGAATTAAGTTTAAAACAAACAGAAGAATTATTTGCAAAAATAGATGATTATTTATGAAGTATATGTGATAAATCTGAATATAAATCATATAGATTTAGACAACGAAAATTAAAAGCAAAAAAAGGTTTATTAACTTATAAACGACGTATTTGTACACATTATAACACAAAAACACAAAAAATGGAGTACGTATCATTATTAGATAATTATCTTGGTGTTAAAAAATATAGTAAACTTGCACCTAACGTTATTAAACAAATTTTAAAATATTTTGCTGATGGTAAAAAGTATCGTGATGTTTGTGATACTTTTATTGAAGATTTAATAAGTAATAGTACAGTTTGTAGAACATATCAAAAATTTGAATTACCAAAAGCAAATATTCCCAAAATACCATTACAACCAAATCAAAATTTATATGTAAATATTGATGATGGTCATCGAAAATTTAAGTTTAATGAAAAACACAATACTAAAAATTGTAAAAAATGTTCGATGAGATTAATAGTAATGTGTACTGGTAAAAAGAAAAATGGAAAATTAATTAATAAAAGAGCTGTATGTAAAATAAGAGTTTCAAAAACAGAAATTGGTGCTGAAAAAACCGCAAAATTAATAGAAAAATATGGTAATTTATTTTTTGAAAACTTTGACCAAGCAAATTTAATAGTTTGTGGAGATAGTGCAAAATGAATTAGAAAAACTGCTACAATTTTAAATGCTAAATTTATTTTAGATAAATTTCATGCTTTTCATGTTTTATTTCTTGGTATAATGGCAGGAAGAAGAAAAAATCAAATTGCTAAATTACACTATCAAAATGCAATAAATTTATTTGACAAAGGTCAATATTATGAATTAATTGATTTTTTACAATCATTAACTTTACAATATAAAAAATTAAAAGTTGATTATTTTATTAATGCAAAAGATGGTGTATTAAACCAAGCATTAGTTGAAAATATTGGTTGCTTTACTGAAACTAATATTAAACAAATTTTAAAGCATATGATTGGTGATAGAACTTATAACATTGATATGTATACAAAAATGGTTAATTTTAAATGTTATCAAATAAATACAATTATCCAGTTATTATAAATTAAAACTTAAATTTAAAAAATAAATAAAAATAAAATAAAACTTATTAAAGAAAACTTTAATAAGAATTTTTGAGTTATAAAAGTAAGTATTATTGTTGACTAATATTTTTGAAGTGTTAAGATTAACTTATAATTGCATATTGAAGTCTAAATTATTCTCGTCTAAACTTATAATTTAAAGACAAATTTGAATATTATTGACAACATCGGTATGCTCCCTTAAAAAATATCAAGTTAAAACTGAATTTTATGATTATTTAAAATTTAAAACTAATAATTTAGAAAATTCAAAAATTGAAGAAACTATTAAAAAAATGATTAAAGAACAACCAGTATTTAAAGAAACAATTAATACAGGTGGCAATAAACAAATAATTATTAATAATAAACCAAATGATAAAGAAAATTTTTTAATTAATTATAAAAAGAAAAATTATTTATAAACGAAAGGAAGAAATAAAATGTCAGTACCATTTAATCAAAATTTAGACAATACAGAGAGATTAGTAGAAGCACAAGAATTTATAGAGTTTTTTAAAATTTCAAATAGTCCATGGGCAAACTTTTTCCCTACTGAAATTGTTGACTCAGTAAATATTGAGTTTATTGTTAAAAAACCAAAAAAACCAGAAGTTAAAATTATTGCTTGAGATGATAAAAGTAAAAGATATGAATTACCATATGTTGATACAGATAAAATTAGTAAAAAAATAACTAAAAAATATCTTGCAGGAGAAATTATTGCAGATGTAGATTTAAAAGCAAATAATGGACAAAATTTATTAGATAGTATGCAATATGAAGTTGCAAATGATTTAGCAGATAAATTGGCAATTAATGATACACAAGCAATTGCAAAATTTGCTACTAAAATCGATATTGAAGATACAACACCAGTAGGCTATTTAAAATCAATGTTATCTGCTTGAAATACTTTGTTTCAATTTAGAAATATTGCAAATAGTAAATTTTTTATTACTAATGGTCTTTATGATAGTTTAGTTTATTTAGCAGATAATAAAGGTTTAATTACTGATAATCAGTTGGCACAACAATTACGTTTAAATGGAAATAATTTATATGTAAAAGGTGTATTATGTGAAATCGTTCTTGATGACTATATGGTTTTTACTAATGATAAAAATGAACAACAATTAATGACCTTTATTTTAGCAACACCAAGAGCAATGAAAAGATACATGATAGAAAATACAGTTATTTATGTAGATTTTATTAAAGATGATAAAGCAGGAAGAGCATATAAAGTTGCTGGTGAAGTTGTTGGAGAAGCAATACCATATATTTCTAATAATGAAACAACATCAAGATGAATGTTATGTGGAGTTATTAAAACAGAAAAAACTGATTTAAAAACTAAAATTACAAGTTTAACAATTGATATTACTGCAAATGTTAATAACAATAATAGTGAATTAAATACACAAATAAAAAGTACTAATGAACTTAAATCATTAAATCCAAATTTAACAAATCCAACTATTAAATATTTTAGTGATGCACAAGGAAAAACTAATGTAAGTAATCAAAAACAAAAAGCCGGTGACTTATATATAACTATTACTGCAAATGTTAATGACTTAAATTATAAAGGAACAACAAATCAAATTAAAATAACTCTTAAATAAAGGAAATTAATACCATGCCAATCGGTACAACTAATACAGCAATACTTTTAAACATAAATAAACCCAAACATACTAGAATAAGTAAACAACAAGAAAATAAAAGTTTTTGATGAGAAATTTTAGAAATGATTGGTGTACAAGTAATAGCAGTAGCACTTGCTCCTTTTACTGGTGGATTAAGTGAAAGTTTTGCACTTGGATTAGGTGCAAGTGATTTAGTTGCTAGTATTAGTGCTGTTGGTGTAGAGTTTTTAACTGATTTTACTATTAATCAAGTTTATGATTATTTAAAAGGAAATGTAACAAAATTAAATACTTTCTTTAATATACTTCCTGCATTTGCTGGACTTAATAAAATTAGTCGTGGTTATCGTACAACTAAATTTATTAAATTAGCACAAAAAACTAAAACATTAGAACAAGTTGGAATTAAAGAAGTAAAAAACTTACAAGAAATTATTAGTCAAGTAAGTGGAAAAGAAATTTTAACAGATAAAATTATTGGTAATAAACGTTATTTAATGAATTATAGTTTTAGTCCTAATCGTGAAACAATATTACGAGATTTAGGTTATGTTGCTGAAAGACAATATAAGAATAATTTTCAAAAATTAGAAACACAAAAGTTAAAAGAACACTTATTATTACAAAATACATTAATAAAATTAAGTCCCCATTTAACTCCAAAATTTAAAATTAAAGATATCGAAAAAACAAATAACTTTTTAAAAAAATATAATACTGATTTAAAAAAAGCATTAGAAATGAATCAACATGATTGATTAAATTTAGTTCATACAATACAAACAGAAAATAGATATGGAAAAACTTTAATTTTAGATTTACAAAAAATTCGTGCTAATGCTCATAAATTTTATTGAATTCAAAATGACTTAATTAATAAAAATATTATAAGACTGAATAAAATTTTTAAATATTTTGATATTAGATTTTATTTTAAAAAAGGTTTAAAAAAGTTTTGAAAAGATACAACATATTTTGAAAAAATACGAGAAAGTATATATAAATTACAAGAAAAATTTGAAAAGTTAGAAAAAAAAGCATTTGAAAAGATTAATAAATTAAAACAAAAAGCAACTGATTTATTTACTAGTGCAGAAAAAAGAGCAATTCAGCATGCGCAATTAATTCCATTAAATTCACCAGTATTTATGGGTTGTAAAATTCAACCTTTGTCATTAAATAAATGTGCAATTACTATTTATCATCGTAATTCTAAATATAAGCCTATTGTAGTTGTCGATAGTATTATTAAAGCAGAAACTTTTGTTACACAAATACATCCATTTCATTGATATCGTTGATATAGTGGTTGATACATTGGTTATGGAGTTAATCAAAATAAATGATTAAAATCAATAGCATTTGCTCCACCAATTATTCAACAAATAATTAGAGATAGTTTTAAGACATATAGAATAATATTAAGAACTACGAGAACTTATTATAAAGTTGTTAATATTATCGATAATCCTATGAAAAATATTAATAAATCATTTAAAAATGTTGGTTTAAAATTTTCAGTTAATACTTTATTTGGTACGGGATTATTACATCATTTAGAAAAATTTGCATATAGTCAAGTTATAGCAAAAAGTAAGAAAAAATTAAGAAAAAGCAAAAATAAAATACAAAAAGAAATTGAACATATAACACATAGAAAAACAAAAAAACATACTCATCATTATAAACAAGCATTTTTTAAGGAATGATAAAATATGATTAATAAACTTTGAACTGGTGTCAGTTTAGAAAATTATAATAACTGATATCCATTAACTGGAAAAATTACAGAAACACCACAGCAATATATAAAAACATGACCAAATGTTAATGATTGATTTACAACTTTTGCTATTCGTGCTCAAAATGATATTAATGCTTATCTTGGTTTTATTTTATCTAAATTTCCTTTTGATAGTTTTAAAGATGAATTAATTAAAGAAACATTAAGAGATATGGTATTTGTAACTGCTGAACATTGAGTATTTAATCGTACACCAATTGAATTTAATGTTGATGCTACTATTCAGTTTAATAATGGTAGTCAATTTAGTGCAAGTAGTCTTCCAACAATTAATGTATGAGATTTAGCACCTAGTAGAATGAAAATATTAGCAAGACTAACAGAATTAAAACAAATATTATCAAGTTATAATGATGATGAAATAGACTAGTACAACGGCATGTAATAATCTAACTATATTCAAAAAAGATTTAAAAAAAGATTTAACACAAACAGATTTAAAAATTGTACCAGAGGAACATCGAGGAACAATACCTACAGATTATGAATTAAAATCACAACTATTTATTTTAAATCATGAACTTCATACTGATAATATTAAAATTATTAATAAAACCACTAATTATGCTTTTGTTGTTGGTGATGGTATTTTTTATAATCAAGATAAAATTAAAATTACTTATCAAATCCAAACTATTGATATTAGAACAATAATTGTTGATGGAGCATCCATTGGTAATTTTAGTACTAGTGGTCAAAAACCTACTGTGGAAGCTGTTTACAGTCGTATTAAAGAAAAATATTCTAATTTAGAAATGGATCGCCTTAAAATTGACGTTATTTCTAATAAAGAAGCAACTATTACAGGTATTACGGGTGATGATATTATTCCTCTTTATACTGGTAAGGTAACAGTTACATTTAGTACTAATGATAGTGTTGATTTAAGTACTATTATTAATAAAAAAGATTTAATGGTTAAGACTAGTGGTCATGATATACCATCAAATAATGATGTAATGAGAGCATTACGTGATACTTACCAAGAAAAGTTAGATACTTCTTTTATTGCAATAGAAATTACTTCTACTAATAGTGCCACTATTACTAGTACAAATCAAAAAAAATATACTGGTAAAGTAATACTAAGTTTAAATCTTGATATTAGAATTGCTCTTAAAGACGTTATTAATAAGGGATTAGATAAAATTGCTATTATAGGAAAAGTAATAACTTTAGAAGATGTTAATAGTGCATTGAAAAAACAATATTCAAGCTTAAATATGAATGCTATTCAAGTAACGTTGCAAAATAATAGTGTTACTATTAAATCTATTAATCAATATGTATACACTGGTCCTAATGTAGTAATTGATAATTTACTTATTGATTTCAATAGTGTTTTAAATAATAAATTACCAACTTTTAATATTCCTGGACAAAACAAACCAAGTAAAGGACAATTAATTTCAGCACTTAAAACCGCTAACTATAATCTTGATGTAAGCAAAATTATAGTTGATAAAATTACTGATAATAGTGCAGTTATTAATGGTGATGGTAAATTTTATAGCAATGATAGTATTGTTGTTACTTATGATTGTGATAAAACAGAACTTTTAAGTGATGTTTTTAAAAATTTAAATTTAGGAACAATTAAAACTAATGGATTATCAAAACCAAATATTGAAGAAATTAAAACTGCGATTAGTAAAAGTAATCCAAATGTAAAGTTAGATGCAATTAAATTTAGTGAAGATGATATTACTAATCAACAAGTAACTATTAGTGGTGATGAAACTATTTATAAAGGGAAGATAGTTGCTGATTTTACTATTGATAGTAGTATTATTAATAATGATCAACTAAATTATAATTATAGTGAAACTAATAGTGTTGGTTCATTAAAAAGTACTTGAACCAGCCCCAATATTACTCTATTATCTAATTGAACAAATTATGCACCAGATTGAGATAGTTTTTCTAATAAGTTTAGTAAATTAAGTTTTGGTGATAATTCGTATTTTAGTCTTTATTGTAATACTTATACTGATCAAAAATTAAAAGGTTCGCAATTAAGTATTAATACTAATGATATTAATAATGATAGAAACAAAAATATATTTGAGCTTAGTTATTATTATGATGGTGGATTTTGAGGAGCCTTTCTTGAATTACATGGTTATATTCATATTTGACATGATGAAGAAAATGTTTATGTAAGCATTAATTGAAGCATTGATACAGTTAAATGTTTCCGTGATCGAGTATGGAATATTAACTTGCAAGGTGTAACCTTTAGTTAGAATTTAACAGATTATATTTATATAGTTTTACTGTTAATCATATAATTTTGAAATATTAATTTTTATTAAAAAGATAAATGAGAGATAATACTCTCATTTTTAATATCTTTTTATATAAATTAAGTAAATAACTAAAAAAGGATATACAAAGTAAGTTTAAAAATTAAAATTAAAAATTATTAATTTATAATTATTATAAACTTAATATAGTTTTTATTTTAAAATAAATGAGTTTAGATTGAAAGGAAAAAAATGATGAATAGAGGGTAAGAAATAAATATATTAAATGTAGAGATAAGTTTAATTGAACAAAATCGGATTTGTTTAATTTTTTGTATTAACATTACTCATGCACAAATTGTTGCTAGATTTTTGCAAAATCAGGGCTTAAAAGCAGACTTTTTAACAAGTAAAAATCAAACTAATCGTAGTAAAATAATTAATGATTTTAAAAATAGAATTATTAATTATTTATGTGTAGTAAATATTTTTAATGAAGGAATTGATATTCCTGAAATTGATACTATTATTTTATTACGACCAACTAATTCAAAAACAGTATATTTGCAACAATTAGGAAGAGGATTGAGAAAAACAGAAACTAAACATTGTTTAGAGGTTTATGATTTAATTGCTAATATTGATAAAAAATATGACATAACGATTGGTATTAAAAATCTTTCAAATTCACATATTATCAATGTTAATAAATAATTACCTAATAGTTTTAATTTACCTTATGGATGTACTATTACTTTAGAACAAAGAAGTCAAAACGTCATTTTAACTAATTTAAAGCAATGATATCAATCGCGAAAAAAAATTATTTGGTAATTCAATCATACTATCAACTTTATAATGATAATGCTATTTTTAAAATATTAATTGATTATGATTTGACAATTCAAGAATTTTATAATTTTTTAAATGATTTTTATTTACGAATAGCAAAAAAAATAAAAAATTATCAAACCCATGATAATGATACTAATCGTAATCAAAATATCTTAAAACAATTCTTATTTTTAAATGATTATCAAATAGTTAATTATTTTTATTTAAGATTAAGTCAAGAATTAGATACTAAATTAATTAATTATCATTATGACAATTTATTAATAGCATCATTATTATATGAGGTTACAAGTAATAAAGTATTTAATCGTATTTTTCCAAATTTTAATGAAATACCATGTTTAGTTACAAATTTCATTGAAAATAACAAATTAGTTGTTAATGAACTAAAAATTATTCTTAAATATAAACTAGATTATGAAACATTATTACTTAATGAACATTTTAATCAAGATTACCCTTTATTATCTTATCAATCAACATTTACTGTGCATCAGGCACTATGTGCAATTAATCGTGTTAATTTTAATAAAAAACTTGGACCTTTAAAAATTATTGCCTTTCAATCGGGTCATTTGACATTTAATGAAAATAAATCAGTAATTTTTGCAGATATTGATGGAACAAATTATGGTAAATTAACTAGTTATAATAAATTAACAAAAGAATATTACTGATCAATACCAGAAAATAAAACGATTAATTCAAAATTAGTGAAAGATTTACAAAATAATAATATTGAAAAAATATTATTTTTAAATAATGATTGTAATAAAAAATTTAAAAATCTTGCTTTAAAGTTGTATGACTTTATTGGTATTGGTCAATATCAATTAACAATTAAAAGTGATTATATTACTATTAAATTTTTAGTAGAATAAATAATATTTTATTTTTTTAATTTTATAAAAAATTTTAATAATTTTAATTTTAAAAAAATAATGCTTTTTTATGATAATTAGGTTGACAATAATTATGGCATGTTGTACTATTATTATTGTCCCAAAAATAAATGGGTTACAAACTAGAAAAAACGATCTTTGAAAACTAAATAGAACAAGAATTAATTCGTCAATTTTTTATTAAAAATTAAATAAGTCAGACATCATCTTTTAACAAAAACAATTTTATTGAGAGTTTGATCCTGGCTCAGGATTAACGCTGGCGGCATGCCTAATACATGCAAGTCGAACGAAAGTAGCAATACTTTAGTGGCGAACGGGTGAGTAACACGTATCTAACCTACCATTTAGTGGGGAATAACTGTTGGAAACGACAGCTAATACCGCATATGTTATTTATTTGCAATGATAAATAATGAAAGGAGCATTTGCTTCGCTAATTGATGGGGATGCGGCGCATTAACTAGTTGGTAAGGTAATGGCTTACCAAGGTAACGATGCGTAGCCGATCTGAGAGGATGAACGGCCACATTGGGACTGAGACACGGCCCAAACTTCTACGGAAGGCAGCAGTAGGGAATTTTTCACAATGGGCGAAAGCCTGATGGAGCAATGCCGCGTGACTGATGAAGGTCTTCGGATTGTAAAGGTCTGTTGTAAGGGAAGAAGTGCTAGAATAGGAAATGATTTTAGTATCGACCATACCTTACCAGAAAGCCACGGCTAACTATGTGCCAGCAGCCGCGGTAATACATAGGTGGCAAGCGTTATCCGGATTTATTGGGCGTAAAGCGTGCGTAGACGGTTTTGCAAGTCTGAGGTTAAATTTAGGGGCTCAACCCCTAACCGCCTTGGAAACTACATTACTAGAGTATAGGAGAGGTTAGTGGAATTTCATGTGTAGCGGTGGAATGCGTAGATATATGAAGGAACACCAGTGGCGAAGGCGGCTAACTGGCCTATTACTGACGTTGTGGCACGAAAGCGTGGGGAGCAAATAGGATTAGATACCCTAGTAGTCCACGCCGTAAACGATGAGTACTAAGTGTTGCCATGAGGCAGTGCTGTAGCTAACGCATTAAGTACTCCGCCTGAGTAGTATGCTCGCAAGAGTGAAACTCAAAGGAATTGACGGGGACCCGCACAAGCGGTGGAGCATGTGGTTTAATTCGAAGCAACGCGAAGAACCTTACCAGGTCTTGACATACCTTGCGAAGCTATAGAGATATAGTAGAGGTTAACAAGGATACAGGTGGTGCATGGTTGTCGTCAGTTCGTGTCGTGAGATGTTTGGTTAAGTTCAGCAACGAACGCAACCCTTGTCCTTAGTTGCCAGCATTAAGTTGGGGACTCTAAGGAGACTGCTAGTGTAAGCTAGAGGAAGGTGGGGACGACGTCAAATCATCATGCCCCTTATGACCTGGGCTACACACGTGCTACAATGGCTGATACAAAGAGTCGCTAAACCGCGAGGTCAAGCAAATCTCAAAAAGTCAGTCTCAGTCCGGATTGAAGTCTGCAACTCGACTTCATGAAGTCGGAATCGCTAGTAATCGCGAATCAGCAATGTCGCGGTGAATACGTTCTCGGGTCTTGTACACACCGCCCGTCAAACCACGAGAGTTGGCAATGCCAGAAGTCGGTGTCCTAACCGTAAGGAGGGAGCTGCCAAAGGCAGGGTTGATGATTGGGGTTAAGTCGTAACAAGGTATCCCTACCGGAAGGTGGGGATGGATCACCTCCTTTCTATGGAGTTTAGTTTCTAATAAGAAACCAAGACAACAAGAAAAAATAGATGGATGATTTATTGGATTACTTCTTTTGTTCTGTTTAGTTTTCAGGGATTGTTTTCTCTGAGCAATTGTTCTTTAAAAACTGGATAATAGACATCTTTTAAAAAAAATAAGATAATTTTTATCTTGCAATAGGATATTCTAAAAATAAATTATTAAGAGCGTATGGTGGATGCCTTGGAATTGGAAGACGATGAAGGACGCGATTATCTGCGATAAGCTTCGGGGAGCTGGAAATATGCTTTGATCCGGAGATGTCCGAATGGGGAAACCCACTATCTTTAATCAGATAGTACTGTACAATGAATTCATAGTTGTGCAGAGTGATACCTAGAGAATTGAAACATCTTAGTACCTAGAGGAAAAGAAAGCGAATGCGATTCCCTTAGTAGCGGCGAGCGAAAAGGGAGCAGCCTAAACCAGTCGTCAGACTGGGGTTATAGGACTGTCTATTAGGTTCGACCTATGAAGAGTTACAAAATTTATATATAGCAGAAGTTGTTGGGAAGCAACGCCATAGATGGTGAAAGCCCAGTATGCGAAATGTATAAATCTCTTGACAGTATCCTGAGTACGGCGAGGCACGTGGAACCTTGTCGGAATTTGCGCAGACCACTGCGTAAGGCTAAATACTAACCAATTACCGATAGTGAACCAGTACCGTGAGGGAAAGGTGAAAAGTACCCCGAGAGGGGAGTGAAATAGTTTCTGAAACCATATGCTTACAACAAGTCGGAGCCCGTTAATGGGTGACGGCGTGCCTTTTGTAGAATGAGCCGGCGAGTTACGATTACATGCAAGGTTAAGTTGAAAAGACGGAGCCGAAGTGAAAGCGAGCCTGAATAGGGCGTTTAGTATGTGGTCGTAGACCCGAAACCAGGTGATCTAGCCATGAGCAGGTTGAAGTTAATGTAACAGTTAATGGAGGACCGAACCAACGTTCGTTGAAAAGACCGTGGATGACTTGTGGCTAGCGGTGAAATTCCAATCGAACCTGGAGATAGCTGGTTCTCCCCGATATAGTTTTAGGACTAGCGTCAGAATTAGTGCAATGGAGGTAAAGCTCTGAATGTATGATGGCCCCACCTCGGGGTACTGAATGCAATTAAACTGCGAATGCCATTGTTACATATCTGGCAGTCAGTCTATGGGTGATAAGGTCCATGGACGTGAGGGAAACAGCCCAGATCATCAGCTAAGGTCCCCAAATCAATGCTAAGTGAAAACGATGTGGAATTGTTCAGACAGCTAGGAGGTTGGCTTAGAAGCAGCCATCCTTTAAAGAGTGCGTAACAGCTCACTAGTCGAATGATTCTGCGCGGAAAATGTACCGGGGCTAAGCATTGTACCGAAGCTATGGGTCTATATATATGTTTACATATATTGTGGGCGGTAGGGGAGCGTTCTAATCTGCGACGAAGTTAGACCGGAAGGACTAGTGGAGTGTTTAGAAGTGAGAATGCCGGCGTGAGTAACGATTGAAGGTGAGAATCCTTCATGCCGATTGACCAAGGTTTCCTGGGCTAGGTTCGTCCACCCAGGGTTAGTCAGGACCTAAGGCGAGGCCGAAAGGCGTAGTCGATGGATAACAGGTTGATATTCCTGTACCACCATGGTGACTGATGGAATGACGGAGAAGGCTAAAATGTCCCAGTGATTGGTAGTGCTGGGCTAAGTACAAAGAGGGTTGTGTAGGCAAATCCGCACAGCGTTAACCTTGAAGTACGATGGGGAGTGAACGGTTCGCTTAGTAACGAAGCATTTGATGCCATACTTCCAAGAAAAGTTTCTAAAGACATCACCATGGTGCCTGTACCGAGAACGGACACACGTGGTCAAGGAGAATATCCTAAGGCAAGCGAGATAACTATAGCTAAGGAACTCTGCAAAATAACCCCGTAAGTTAGCGAGAAGGGGAGCTCATAGCAATATGAGTCGCAGTGAAGAGGTCCGGGCGACTGTTTAGCAAAAACACAGCTCTCTGCTAAGTCGTAAGACGATGTATAGGGGGTGACGCCTGCCCAGTGCTGGAAGGTTAAAGAGATTTGTTAGCGTAAGCGAAGCTTTGAATTGAAGCCCCAGTGAACGGCGGCCGTAACTATAACGGTCCTAAGGTAGCGAAATTCCTTGTCAGGTAAGTTCTGACCCGCACGAAAGGCGTAACGATCCGGACGCTGTCTCGGCTATAGACTCGGTGAAATCTTAGTACCTGTGAAGATGCAGGTTACCCGCGATTAGACGGAAAGACCCCGTGGAGCTTTACTACAACTTGATATTGAATTTTGGTGTAGTTTGTACAGCATAGGTGGGAGACGTTGATATGCAGACGCTAGTAGGCATGGAGTCACCATTGGGATACCACCCTTGCTATATTGAAATTCTAACTTGAGACCATAATCTGGTCTAAGGACAGTGTCTGGTGGGTAGTTTGACTGGGGCGGTCGCCTCCTAAAAAGTAACGGAGGCGCCCAAAGGTACCCTCAATATGAATGGAAATCATATGTAGAGCGCAAAGGTAAAAGGGTGCTTGACTGCGAGACATACAAGTCGAGCAGGAACGAAAGTTGGGCTTAGTGATCCGGCGGTGCTGTGTGGAAAGGCCGTCGCTCAACGGATAAAAGTTACCCCGGGGATAACAGGCTAATCTCTCCCAATAGTTCATATAGACGGGGAGGTTTGGCACCTCGATGTCGGCTCATCGCATCCTGGAGGTGTAGTCGCTTCCAAGGGTTGGGCTGTTCGCCCATTAAAGCGGTACGCGAGCTGGGTTCAGAACGTCGTGAGACAGTTTGGTCCCTATCTGTCGTGGGCGCAAGAAATTTGAGGAAAGCTGTTCCTAGTACGAGAGGACCGGAATGGACCTACCTCTGGTGCACCAGTTGTCACGCCAGTGGCACAGCTGGGTAGCTATGTAGGGCATGAATAAGCGCTGAAAGCATCTAAGCGCGAAGTCAGTTCCAAGATGAGATTTCTCATTCGAAAGAAGTAAGATCCCTTGAATACTACAAGGTTGATAGGTCAGGTGTGTAAGCATAGTGATATGTTCAGCTTACTGATACTAATAGATCGAGGATTTATTGAAGAATATATTCTCTATTGCAAATCAAAAGTAATCAAATTTAAAGATGTCTGTTTCTAGTTTTTAGGGAGCAATTGCTAAACTATTTGGTGTCCATGGCGGAGTGGTCACACCTGTTCCCATCTCGAACACAGCAGTTAAGCACTCCAGCGGCGAAAATACCAGCAATGGGAAAATAGCACGATGCCAAATTTTTTTTATTGTGTTAATATTTAATTTAAAATTTAAATTTTTTTTATGTTAAGATTGAGAATATTAAAATGTAAAAAAGATTTTAAGAAAAAAGGAGAAAAAATGGATAAGGTTGAAAAGAAATTAGATAAAAAATTATACATTGGAGCTAAAATTGGATTCATAACAAATATTATAAGTATTATTTAAAGTGTAATTATTACAATTATTTTAGCTACAGCAAGTAGTGTCATTTTTAACAGTTTTACAAAATATGATCACACTTCATTAACATCAGGAGTTAGTACAATATTTATTGTTGGATTGATTTTTGGACTTTTAATTGCAATAATTATCATGTGCAATAATGTTTTAAAAGGAAATGCTAATAGTGGTTTAGCTGTTGGAATTGTAACTTTAGTTTTAGCAGGTTTTTCTTTAATAGCTATGTTTTCATCACATTTTAATTTTATTAGTGGTATTAATATTATTTTTTTAGGACTTAATATTGCTTCAGGTGTATTATTAATTATTGGTAAATATCTTCCAGTTACTAATAAACCAGAAGAAGTAGTTTCTATGGTAAATGAATAATTAAAAATATTTAATAAATTATATAAATAAGGCTTTTAATTTCTAAAGCCTTATTTATATAATTTAAAACCATAAGGATAAGTAATGATTGGAAAATTTGGTTTATCATCATCATGCTTTTTTTTATATTGTATATTATTAATTCATAAATAAAGGTATTGTAAACCAATACTAATAATTAACAGAAAAATAATAGCAGTAACTAATACTCCTACACCATATTTTTGGTAGTTGAAAAAAAAGTAAGGATAACAAGTATTAATATTTTCTCCTTGTTTAACACGTAGTACACCACGAACCATTACCATTACTACATAAAAACAAGGATAAAATAAGATAAATCACATATAAAGTTTATGATGATTTTTTAGTGAATAAAAATCACGTCCACATGATAAAGCAAAATTTAAAATCATAACAATTGGCATAATTAGATTTAGAATTATTGTTTTAAATCATAAATAAATATCAGTTCCATATTTACTTCTTTCTTGGCTATTACTAATGATACCTATTCAAAATACTAACATTGTAATTGTAATATAAATAGTAATGCTTAATAAAATATAAAAACTTGGTTTTGAATTTTCTTTAAATTTACTTTCAAATAAAAAAGCAAATAAATAAATGAGTACTAAATAATTAGTTTGAGTTGTAAAATAAAAATAATAAATTGCTAATCTTTCAGTTGGTTTATCAACATTAGGAACAATGAAAGCATTGGGATAATTAATAGTAATTATTAAATCAAAAATTAAGAATAAAGAAATAATAAGTAGACCAAATAAACGTCAAATAAATTTAATAAGATTTCTTTTTTTTAATCGGTATTCACTACTATTTTTTCAATTCATATTTTTTCTCCTATTTATATTAGAATTAAATTTAATTAAATTTTTGATAGGAAATTTAATTTTTTATTATGATTGAATATGCTACTTATTTAGTATATCAAGTTTTTCCTTATCACTATTAATATTTACTAACTGATTATTTAAAACACCTAATAAGTTAAAAAAATTAACTTATTAATTATTTAATCTTGATTTTTTGCTAATAAAGTTTATTATTAATGTTAAGGATATAATTTTTATCCTTATAATTTTAATGAATATATAAGTAATTATATAAGTATTAAAATTATATATGTTGATTTAACAAAAAGTTTAATAATTGATTATATATCCTTAGTTTTATTTTATTAAAACTAAGATTTTAAGTATTTAATTAAATATGCTTAATTTAATATTATAATTATAAACACAAATAATAGGTAAAAAAGGAGTAATCATAATGACAAATTTCTTATCTTTTAGTTTTAAAAAAACTAAAAGTTTTAAAACAATAAGTTTGGCTTTGGCATTATCTCTTACTAGTAGTTTAATGATAGTTACTAATCATCAATCTAATATTAGTACTGTTAATGAGAGTAACAAACTTTCTGGGTTTCATATTACTGTTAAGGAAAATAATAAAAATTTAATTAGTGAAGCTAATACTTGAAATTCAATTAATAATAATTATGAAGATTTTATTAGATTGCATAAAGAAGTAATAACAGAACAATTTAATGATTGATCAGACCTTATTAATAAGGTTAATAATAATCCAAATGATGATATTAGTAAAGATGTTAATAAGAAATTTAAGGAACAAATTGAAAACAAAGCTAATAATATCTTGCCAGATAATGGTATTAAATATTTTACTGATAAAGTTATTGGTCGTAGTGTTGCTAAACAAAGTTTTAATGATATTGTTAGTTTTGGCTATGTTTATGTTGGTTACCATGATAATAGTTTACCAGCGCAGATTAACAATGGTATTTTTGCAACGGTAAATCCTAGGGCAGATTTTAATAATTATTTTAGTATTCCTTATATGATTAAACCGAGCGATGATTTTTTAAATAGTCATAAAAGTGTTCAAGATCGGTTAGCAATTTTACCACTTAATAATGGTAATCCCAATGATACTAATCAACCAATGTTAGCTATTTTAGCAAAAAATAAAAATGATAAGAATGAACAATTATTAATAAATGATAAAAAGGATGAAGTTGTTGATAATGATTCAATTAGTTATGCAATATTAAATCATAAACCAGATGATCATTTAAAATCAACTAGTTTTAATGTTAGTGTTAAAGATAGTGGTTATAGTAAAACTATTAAGTTAACAAATAATAGTTCAAATATTCAATTTAGTACTATTAGTGATGAAAAAGTTAAAGAAAATCCTGTAATTGTACCTCAATATTTAGTTCAAAATAATTCACAAGATAATAAAAATACATTAATAGTTATGAATAAAGCCATTGAGAAAGCTAAAGTAAATATTAGTGATTCACAACAACATTGACTAAAATGAAAAGTTGATTCACAAACTTTACAAAAAGCAAAAAATGATTTGGGAACACCTATTAAAGATGGTGATAATTTAACTCTTAATCAAGGAAGTAATTTTCAAGTTTATTGTATAGGTTTAGATACATCTGACTTACAACGTCAAGCTGCTTCTGAACAATATATTACTGTTTATAGAAGCAATACAAAAATACCTAATTTTCCAAATTGTACTGATTTTTTTGAAAAAACTAATAATTTATTAGCGGGTTTTCAACAATATTTAACTAGTGCTACTAATAATAGTATTAAAATTGAAGATTTAAAAAATAATGCTGCTGGTGAGTTTTTATCATGATTTATTCAATATCAAGGTGATATTACTAAACAAAATTATGTTAATTATTTACAAAGTAATAATTCAGATCGTCCCTGAGATGTTAATATATCATTAACAACTAAGATGATGTTAGTTAATAATTGAAATATTATTATCATTTGTGGCTTCATTATTAGTTTTTTAACTATAATTCCAATAGTTGTTGTTATTATTCGTAAAAAGAAATATTTAAAATAAAGTTTATTATTTTTAAGTAGTACTTGTTAAAAAACAATATTTTATATAAAAATATAAAATGATAAGTGTAAAAAATGTTATTACTTGTTTTTTCTTTTTAGTGAGTTACAATAAAAATGGCAGTTATAAATGTTTAGAAAATATTTAGGTAATGCCGGTTTTAATTTTATATTTGACTTTAAGTCCTTGTATACTATATATGCTATACAAGGAGTTTTTATATAATTTTAAAATAAAATATATTAAGAAAAAGGAGGCAAAAAATAACAAAATAATATTTAAAAAAAATAATACAATTTCAAATTTTTACTTTTCACAAATATATATTCCTCCCTACAATTATTTTTCAATATTTTTTAAATAATAAATAATAGTAATAAAGTGTACTAGTTTATAAACTAGTACACTTTATTTATAAATTATTTTACATTAAAAATTTGTATCTCTTAAAGCCGCTATTGGTTTATTATTTTTTTTATAAAGGATATTCTTATAAAGAGTAAAAAGTAACATCAAAATTATGTATAAGATTAAAATTGCAAAGATATAAATAAAGAAAGTAGTTAAACTTTTATGAAAATCTAAAAATGGATATGGAAATGAATAATCAATTTCTGTTGTTCCTTTTCTTAAAAAACCAACAAAATTTCCTTTAGCAAGTGCATAACCTAAATATACAAACATGTAAATAGAAATAATTGGTATTCAAAGATATGTTTGTTTTCCAAGTTTTCAGTAGTATTTACCAGCAGAAAACATAAAATATAAAATCACTATCACTGGTACTATTAAATGTAATAAAAATGTATTTATAAAATTTAATATGCTAATACTATTACTACTATCTAAATTATTTATCATTGGTTTAAATAATACAGCAAAAAATACGATAAGAGTTACGGTAATATAAACAGTAATTGCTAATGAAAAGCGCCCAAAAACAAATTGTGCGCGATTGTCATGAAAACGATTTGTTAATACAAAACAAAAGAAAAGAAAAACTAAAAAATTTGACTGAATAGTAAAGGTAGAAATCATTGTTCAAATACCAACTCATGGGCCATCTGGAGTTCATAAATTATGAGGATTAGGTGTTCCAACTGTTATTGGTTTATACTCAATTAAAACTATTGCAAATTGCATTATTAGACCTATAACAGCAATAATTAGTCCAGATCAAAGTAAAAAATCAGAAAATTTACTTTTAAATCCTATATTTTTTCCTATTCCCATATGGATCAACTCACAATTCTATATTTTTTCTATTTTAATTACATTATACATGATATTATAATAAGTATGTAAGATATTAGAAAATTATTAATAGCAACTAAATGAAATAATAAGGTGATGTTATGTATCAATTATATTTAGATACAACAAATAACAAATTAACAGTGGTGATTTTGCAAGCTAATAAAATTTTAGCAAGTTCATCATTTATTGCTTGACAAAAACAAACAGAATTGGCAATTCCAACTATTACTAATTTACTTGTAAAATGTAAAATAAAATTAAAAGATATTTCAAAAGTAGTTATTGCAAATGGTCCTGGCAGTTATACTGGAATTAGAGTAGCAATTACTTTTGTCAAAACACTTAAAGTTTTGAATAGTTTTTTAACGGTTTTTACTATTAATAGTTTATTATTACAGGCAGGATTAATAAAATCAATAAGTGTTTTGTCAGCATACAATAATAAAAGTTATTTGGCAGTATGTGATAATGGAAAAATAATTATTCAGCCGCAATTAGTAGATGAAAATGCTAAAATTGGTATTATTAGTGATTTACTAGATTATAAAATAATTGAAAATTTAGAAAAGTGTAATATTGTGGAAAATTTTCAAAAGTTGTCACCATATTTTATCGAAGTAAAAAACATGGAAGATTTGCAACCATATTATATTAATGATCCATTTTCATCACATAATTAAAAAATAATAATATTTAAATATTTTACATTAGTTTAAAAAGGAGCTTTTACATGCTTATCAATGATAATTTTTGATCTAGAGTATCAAAGGAAGAAAATAATTTCACAAAAAAAGAAAAAGTTCTTATTAACTATATTAATAAGAATAGTCAAAAAATGGATCAAGTTACTATTAGTTCTTTGGCTAAAGAAAATACTGTTGGTTATAGTGTTGTTTATAATTTAATTAAGAAATTGGGATTTAAAGGTTATCGTGAATTTATCATTAGTTTAGCTGCGCAAGAAACTACTTTCAAAGCTTTAAATCGTGAGTTTTTTGGTGATCGTAGTGTTTTAAAAGAACATTATAAAAAACTAATGGATTTAAATGATTCAACGATTAATTATGAGGAATTACAAAGATTTATTAATTGAATAGATGATAATCGTAAAGCTTGTATTTATTTAGCAGGCATTGGTCATTCTGGTTTAGGTGCGGAGGATTTATCAAATAAATTATATCGGTTTGGTTTACGATCAATCTGTTTAAATAAAGATGATGATAGTATTTTAATGCATGCTTCTTTAATTATTCCAGAAGATGTAATAATTCTTTTTTCATTATCAGGTAAAACCGCTACTATTGTTGAAGCAGCTAAACTTGCTAAAAAGAATAATGCTAAAATTGCAGTTGTTACATCACAAGATAAAACTGAATTAGTGACTTATGCTGATTGAACATTTAATATTGTTTCTTCAGGACTTTATGAAGCACAAGAAATATTTATTTCTCCATTATTTGCTATTACTTATTTTAATGATTTAGTAACAACATATTTATTAAAATCAAAGCATAAAGATTGATATTTAGAAAATAGAATTAAAACTAATAAAGTAATTAAAAAATTTAATTAATTTTTTAAATAAAAAAACTGTTTTTTTTAAAATAATAATTTAATATTATGTCATGAATATTTATTAAGTAAGGAGATGAAGTATGTTGTCTAAACAAGATGATATTTTGACAGTAGAACACGTTTTTCTTGAATCTGATTGTAAAACACAAGCAGAAGCTTTTCAAGAAATAGCAACTTCTGCTAAAAAATTAGGTTTTTTGAAAAAAAATATTAGTGAAAAATCAGTAGTTAATAGTTTTCTACAAAGAGAAGGAGAAGGAACTACTGGTTTTGGTGGTGGTGTTGCTGTGCCACATGCTCGTAATGAAGATATTGTTAAATCAGGAATTTTTATTATGCGTTTTAAACAGCCAATTCCTTGGAAAGCACTAGATGAACAACCCGTTAAAGCAATTATTGCTTTAATTGTGCCACTAAAAAGTGCTGGTAATGAGCACTTGGAAATTTTATCAAAAGTGGCACAAAGATTAACAAAACCGGAATTTCAATCAATATTATTTAATTCAAAAGATAAAAAAGTAATTATTCAATCACTAAATATTAATAATAAATCTAATGTTGAAACTAGTAGTAAAACTATTAGTGAAGATATGAAAGGTTCTTCAAAAAAAACTAAAAATATTATAGCAATTACTGCTTGTCCAGTTGGGGTAGCACATACTTATATTGCACAAGATAAATTAGAAATTGCTGCAAAAAATTTAGGTTATAATATTAAAGTTGAAACTCATGGTAGTATTGGTATTAAAGGTGCTTTTACAGCAACTGATATTGCCAACGCTGATTTAGTTATTATTGCAGTATCGGCCGGTGTTGCAGATTTAAAATTAGAACGTTTTAATAATAAACCATTATATAAAGTAGAAATTAGCAAAGTTATTAAAAATCCTGAAAGTATTGTTAATGATGCTTTTGCTAACGCAAAACCTTATGAAATAAACAAGTCAGAATCGGGACAAAAAGCGGAAAAAGAAAATAAATCAAATGATTTATTTACTACTGATAAACAGGGAATTATGAAACATATTATGGCTGGTGTTGGCTATATGGTTCCATTTGTTGTTTTTGGTGGAATTATGTTAGCATTATCAATTGGTATTGCTAAAGCAGTTTATGGTGTTGACTTTGATATTTCCAAGTTACCACATAATCATTTTCTTTATTTTATGAATCAAGCTGGAAGTATTGCTTTTACATTAATGATTCCAATTTTAGCTGGTTTTATCGCTAATTCAATTGCAGGACGTGCTGCCTTGGTTCCGGCAATGGTAAGTGCATATGTTGCTAATACAGCAGGATTAGTTTATCCAATTGCTGGTTTAGAGCCAAAGGTTTCTGCTGGATTTTTAGGAGCATTATTAATTGGTCCAAGTGTTGGATATTTAGTAAGATGAATTATTACTTGAAAAGTACCAAAGACTATTGCTCCAATTATGCCAATTTTCTTTATTCCTATTGTAGTAACATTTTTAATTAGTTTCACTTTTATTTATGCAATTGGAGCTCCAATTGGTTGAATAATGGAACAATTTCAAAATGGGTTAACCCACATGCCACGTGAAGCAATGGCAGCAATTGGAATGTTGCTAGGAGCCATGATTGGATTTGATATGGGTGGTCCAATTAACAAAGTTGCTTTTTTAGCAGCCTCAACAACTATAACTGCTGATCCTAGTTCACAATTATTTATGGGAGCAGTAGCTGCAGCTATTCCTGTTGCACCACTTGGAATGGGTTTAACAACTTTGATTTTTCGTAAATTCTTTAATGAAAGTGAACGTACATTAGGTTTAACAGCAATGTTAATGGGGTGTATTGGTATTTCTGAAGGTGCGATTCCTTTTGCAGTAAGAGATCCAAAACGTGCTATTATTAGTAATATTATTGGTAGTGCTGTTGCTGGTAGTATTGCTGGTGCTTTCTTATTAACTGATGCTGCTGGTCATGGTGGTCCTATTGTTGCTATCTTAGGTGCAGTTAGTTCAGTTAATTATGTGCTTTGGGTAAGTATTCTTTTATTCTTTTTAGCCATTATTGTTGGAAGTATTGTTACTTGTTTAGTATATGGTGGATTATTAATTATTCAATCACGTAATATTAAGGTTTTTAAATTAATGAATGAAAGAATCATGAAAATATTTAATAGTAAAAAAACTAAATCTAAAAATAGTAAAAATAAAGTTTAATTGAACAAATAATCAAAGTTTAGGAGAGTGAATATGAATAATAGCACATCACAAATAATTTTTTTAAAACCTGCTTTTATTCGCAAATTGTGAGGTAGTCAAAAATTAGCACACAAATTTAATTTTGATTTACCTAAAAATACACCAATTGGTGAAGCATGATTAGTTAGTGCTCATCCCAATGGAATGAGTTATGTTTTAAATGGCGAGTATAAAGGATTAAGTTTAGCAGAATTGTTTAAACAGCAACCTAGTTTATTTGCTAATCTTGATAGTTCAGGTAGTGTGATTAATAAAGAATATCCATTGTTAACAAAAATTTTAGACGCAAATGATAGTTTAAGCGTTCAAATTCACCCTGATGATAAATTCGCAGAAAAAAATCATCAATGTTTAGGAAAAACTGAATGTTGGTATATATTAGAATGTTTACCCAAAGGTAGAGTTATTTTGGGTCATAATGCTAAAACCAAAGATCAGTTTAATCAATGATTGGCAAAAGAACAATGACATAAACTATTAAAATATATACCAATTAAAAAAGATCAATTTATTTATGTTCCTTCTCTAAAAATTCATGGTTTATTGGCACATACTATGGTTTTTGAATTACAACAATCATCAGATATTACATATCGTTTATATGATTATGATCGTAAAGATGAACTTGGTAATTTACGAAATTTGCATTTGAAAGAAGCATCAACTATTGTTTTAGCTCCTGATTTAAATAGTAGTGAAGCTAATGGTCATGATAATTATTTAGTTGATAACAAGTTTTTTAAGTTAATTAAATTAATTAATGAGGGAATTAACCATTATAGTTATCCTAATACTAGATGATTGCAAATCTCAGTATTGGATGGTAATGGTATAATTGATGATACTAGTATTAAAAAAGGTGACTCATTTATTTTACCAAATGGTTATACTGATTTTTGTTTAAGTGGTAATATGTTGTTGATGGTTGCATATTGCTAATAAATAATTATTATAGTTTTTTTAATGCTTGTTCCAAATCATTTCACAAATCTTCAACATATTCAATACCAATTGAAAGACGAACAAGACCTTCTGAAATATTTGCATCTGCTAATTCTTGTGCATTATAAGTAGAATGTGTCATTGAAGCAGGATGTTCAATCAATGACTCAACTCCACCTAAAGAAACTGCCAAAATTATTAATTTTAAATTATTTAATAGTTTGATTCCTCCATCATATCCACATTTTAATTCGAAACTAATCATTGCTCCTGGTAATTTCATTTGTTGTTCATAAAGTACTTGTTCTGTTGCTGAATTAGTTAGTCCAGGATAAAATACTTTTTTAATCTTAGGATGTTCTTTTAATCTTGCTGCAATTATTCTTGCATTTTTGCAAGCTCTTCATAATCGTAATTCTAAAGTTGATAGTCCTCTTAAAACAAGAAAGGCATCATGAGGTGATAATACAGCTCCTGTTAAATCTTTTAATCCTTCAAAACGAATTTTATTTATTAAAGTACTTTTACCACAAACAATTCCGGCCATAACATCAGAATGACCGTTAATATATTTTGTTGCTGAATGGATAACAATATCAGCACCAAAAATTAATGGTTTAGTAATGATTGGTGTAGAAAAAGTATTATCAACAATTACTTGAATTTGCGGATTATATTGATGGACAATATCACTAATTGCTTTAATATCTAAAATTTCTAAAGTAGGATTAGCTGGTGTTTCGAAAAAAACAACTTTAGTATTTGGTTTTAAATTTTTTTTAATTTCATCAAGTTTAGTAAAATCATCAAAATCAACTTCAATTTGAAAGCGTGATATTCCTTTTTCAATAAGTGAATGAGTACCACCATAAATTGTTTTTGATGATAATAAATGGTCAGTAGCATTCAATAATGTTCAAAAAGTAGATGCAATGGCCCCCATACCCGATGAGAAAGCAATTGCTTCTTCTGATCCTTCTAAATGTGCCATTCGTTTTTCTAAAACAGTTGTTGTTGGATTACCAATTCTTGTATAAACATATCCTTCTTCTTGTAAATTAAATATCCTACCACCTTGTTCGGCACTATCAAAAGCAAAAGTTGTTGATAGATAAATAGGAGGTAGAGCGGCTCCAAATTTATCATTATAATTACCACAATGAACTAATTTAGTTGCAATGTGGTAATTATTTTTATTTTTTTTAATTTTTGTCATAATTATCTCCTTATAGATATAAATTTATTTTATTTTTATGTTATTTCCATTTAATTTGTATTTTAAAACTACCTTTTATATAAATAAAGGTAGCAAGTTTATATTAAAGTATATAAATATCTTAGATTAATGTTAACAATCCTGTTTTAAAAAAGTAGTTATAATCTAATATTCAATTTTTATATGAAAATACTACAATATCTTTTTGTTATTTTATAGTAATTTTTTTTAATAAAAAAGGTTACCTTTTTACTAGTAATCTTTAAATTCATATTTTAAATTCAATACTTATTATAGTTTTTATTAATTAACATAATTTTAGTTTATTATTGATATTTTATATAGATTAAGATTTATTTAGAATGTATTTTATTATTGTTTTAAGTATAAAATATTTAGAATTTTGAGAAAAGTGTGAAATTGTAGTAAGAATATTAAATTGGAAAGTGTAGTAATGTATCATTAAAAATGATATTAGTTTATTTTACTAATATCATTATTATATGAATAAAACTTTTTAAATTTTAAAGTACTTTTTCTAAATAAATCTTGATTTAATTTTATATTCAAAAGTTTACATATGCAATAAATATTTTTATGTTAAAAAAATAATTTATTATAATTAAAATCTATATTATATGTATTAAAATTTAATTATCAATTGGAATACAAAAATTGTAAAAGAAAATTAAATATTAGTTTACAAATGATTATTAGTTTTTCATTTTATTATAAAAATTTTAAATATATTTTAATAATAAATTATAAAAATTTATCAGAAAAAAATTCTAATGATACATTAGTTTTAAAACATTTAATTTTTCAATTTTGAAAATATAACAAAAATGAACTATGTTTATTTAAAATTAAAATATTACAGTTGTTCATTTTTGTAAATTTTAAAGATAGAATTATTTTAAACTAATGCTTTGTAAAATTAAGTTATACTAATTCCTAGAAAGTTTAATTTTATAATTATCTTTTAACTTGATTATTTTTTTAATTTATTTGTTAATTTTGATATTATTGTATTTTACTATAATTTTAATTGTGTAAAGTAAATTTTTTTATTTTAGAACTAAAGAATATCTGAAAAATTGCTATCAAATGATTTCAATTAAAGAGATATTTGATATTTTAGGTGTAGATTGTTTACTAACTCCTAAATAAGTTTTATTTTTATCATAAACTATACTTAAAAGTTCATTACTTTTTATAAGACCAATATTTAAGATTTCATTGTTTTTTGTTACGATATTAATACGTATAAATTCTTCCCCACGATTAACATATAAATATTCTTCATTAAAATTATGATATACTGTTTCATTTTCATCAGTTTTTACAAAATTATATTTTCCTATTTCTTCTAAACTGCTTTTCTTTAATAATTAATTTGTAAATAAATGCAGTTTTAATTGAAGTTTCTGTATTATAATTTATTCCATAAAAATAAAAATTATTTTTAATTTTATAAGCATCAAGTATAATAGCAGCTTTGCTATCTTTAATGACTGGAAATAAAGTTACAATATCATCTAAACTAGTAATAAATATTTGTTCAATTGTATAGTCATTATTTTTATTTTTACTAATAACATAACTATTTGAACCATTTGTAAACATTTTTGAAAATATTAAGTCAGATTTATTTTTTAATGTTAATGTATTTTTATTATTAACTTTATATGCAGTAAATTGTTTATAATTATCAACAAAATATAAATACCCACTTTTTTCATTAAATGTCATATAAAGATTATCATCAGCAGATTGTTTTATTGTTACATTGTCTTCTTTTAAATCTAATATAATTGCTACTGAACTTTTCTCTCACATTGCGGAATGAGTAACAATTATATAATGTTCGTATAGGTATACATGACGATTATTATAGTTATTTAAAAATGGATTATTACTTCCAGTTAAGCGATAAACTGTTGTTGCACTAACTTCTGGTTTAGCTTCATCACTTAAGTCTAAAATAAAAAATTGTGTTTGTGCAGTATTTTTTCCATCACTTATTAAAAATTGATAATAAATTTTTTTGTCCCATTTTTTATTATCTTCTTCATTAGTAAAAGCAATTCCTGAACCATTTTCAATTGGATATGCTCTGTCTTGTTCATAGTCTGCTAATAAAATTAGATTATTCTCTTTATCAATTGTATAAAAACCAATAATATTGTCTTTAATAATAACACCAAATATTTTATCATTAATTTTTGATATTGCTTGTAATCCATAAACTGGTATAGATTGTTCACTATTTCATTGAAAAGAAATGTTATTTGAAATAGCATTTGCTTTTATTTTTTTGTTTAACATAATATGTCTTCTTTCTTTTAATAATTTTTTAAGACTTTATTAATATTTTTTCTAGTAGTTATTTTAACTTACAAATGAAAGGTTATATTAATAAAATCTTAAATTAATTTTATTATTAGAAATTTTAGTATGCCATAAACAATTAAAACTTTATTTTTTACTTATAATTTTTAATTTATATGAAAGTACTACAATATTTTTAGTTTTTTATAACAAAAAATGTTTTGTCAATAAAAAAGGTTACTTTTTACTAGTAATCTTTAAATTTATATTTTAAATTCAATTATTATTTTATTTATAGTTTAAGTAATATTGAATATTATTTTTTGTTAATTTATAATTTATTTTTAAAATTAAG
Source organism: Spiroplasma endosymbiont of Tiphia femorata (assembly GCF_964020225.1). Classification (NCBI taxonomy): domain Bacteria; kingdom Bacillati; phylum Mycoplasmatota; class Mollicutes; order Entomoplasmatales; family Spiroplasmataceae; genus Spiroplasma; species Spiroplasma endosymbiont of Tiphia femorata. Next base: position 531,534 of record NZ_OZ026544.1, read on the forward strand.
ATTTATTTAGAATGTATTTTATTATTGTTTTAAGTATAAAATATTTAGAATTTTGAGAAAAGTGTGAAATTGTAGTAAGAATATTAAATTGGAAAGTGTAGTAATGTATCATTAAAAATGATATTAGTTTATTTTACTAATATCATTATTATATGAATAAAACTTTTTAAATTTTAAAGTACTTTTTCTAAATAAATCTTGACTTAATTTTATAGTTAAAAATTTAGATATGCAATAAAAAAATAAAATTAGAAAAATTATTTTAAATAAGCAATTGCTTCAATTTCAATTAATGCATCTTTGGGAATTCTAGCAACTTGAACTGCTGCTCTTGCTGGAGCGTGTGTACCAAATATTTCTTCATAAACTTTATTCATTTCAACAAAGTGATTTAAGTCTTTTAAGAAAATATTAACTTTTACAATATTATTTAAAGTAATATTAGCAGCTTCACAAATTGCTTTAATATTTAATAAACTTTGCTTAGTTTGTGAAGAAATGTCAGTGCCAATAAATTCACCTGTTTTACTATTAATTGGTAATTGTCCAGAAATATATAAAAAGTCACCTGCAATTATTGCTTGACTATATGGCCCAATAGCAGCAGGAGCATTAGGCGTATGGATAATATTTTTCATAGTTTATCACTCTTTCTAAAATTATTATGTTTTTGCATCATTGAATATATTAGTAAAATGTAGCGTTATTTTTAAGTTATTTACGTGGTATTAAATAATTAATTAGTAATATAAAATTAGCATCATTAATTATTAAAACTTGAACAACTATAAATATATTTTACATGTTTTTCTTTTCATTTTTTTAATAATTATTTTTCATTTTAATTTTAATTAAATATTTATTTAATATTTTATTATCAGTATTGAAAATTAAATTTTATTTTTATTTTTTAACCTTTATAAGTGTAAAAAAAATATTATTCAAATAATTTTATCATTTTTTTAGAAAAAAAATACATTTTATGGTTCACTTTATAAAATGTTACTATATAATTTGATTACAGACCAGTAACATTTTTAAATTGGTTTGAAGATAACGTAGTTATAATAATATCTATAATAGACATTATAATTATAATTCTTAAAACATTAGGAGGAAATTTTTTATGGCAAAAAGTAATTCTAAAACAAAGACAGAAATTATTAAGATAGTGGCGCAAAAGTCTGACGTCACAATTGCCTTAGCGACTAATATTATTGATTTATTTTTTGAAGAGATAAAAGTTGAAGTTGCAAATGGTGGTAAAATTAATATACCAAAATTTGGAATATTTGAAACTATTATTCGTGAAGCAAGAACAGGTCGTAATCCCCAAACTGGTGAATCTATTGTAATTAGTGCTTCTAAAGCACCTAAATTTAAAGCGAGTTCTGAATTTAAAAAACATACTAATCAACAAACAGAAACTTTAGCTTCTTAAATTAAAAATTTTAAAAAATCAAGATAAAATGGATATATAATTTCTAATTTATATCCATTTTGTTCTACTTTTTTATATGTCAGTGCTTTTTTTTGAACTTTTAAAAATTTTAATTTTTCTCAAAAAACTAAAAAAAAGGCATTATGTTCTGAAAAATAAATAATAACAAAACTAATAGCATTAAGATAAAAAGCATTTTCTAAGTATTCAAGTTGATGTTTTTTAAAATTATTTCATGGTAATGTTAAAGACTTAGTACTTTTTGCTTCAAAACACAAATATTTACCATGATAAACTCCATGATAATCAACATTACTTTTTTCTTTAAAAATTTTATTGTTTTGATATAAAATTGATGGATTTTGTTTAAAAATTAGTGCTTGTTTTTCATTATTTATAATTTCAATAGTATAATTAATTATAGTTTCAAGAAACATTCCACGGTTAGCATAAAACATTATTTTAATTCCCCCTTACATATAGAATATTACTAACTTTGGAATAGTTTTCCTTTTAATTAAAGGAGGTATAAGTATGAATATTTGTAAAAAGGATATTATAGATAAAGAATTTACTGTTGATTATAAAGGCTATGATTCTAAAGAAGTAGATTTATTTCTTGATTTAGTAGCTACTAATTATGAAATACTAGAAGAATTTGTAAATAAACTAAAAAAGCAAAATGCAATTTTAGAAAATAATAATTACAAGTTACTTAAAGAAATTGATGTTTTAAAAACACAAATTTTAGTTTTAAAACAAGAAAAACAAAAATTAGAAGAAAAAGGTGTAGAAAATGTTGATATTATTACGAGGTTAAGCAAATTAGAAAGTATTGTACATGAAGAATAAATATGTTATAATTTTTTTCTAAAAGAATAAAAAATGAGCTAATCGCTGCATTAGTATGTAGAGGAAAGTCCACGCTCGCACTTTCTGTGATGAAAGTAATGTTTGTGTTAGAGAAAACAATAACTCTAAGCAGTAATTCTGACGGCTGACAAAAACCTAAGTTTTTTATTAAATAAGGTTCTAGTCTATAAAAGTGTCATAGAGACGAGTTTTAAGGAAACTTAAAAGCTGGAACGAGATAAACCCCACAAGCGAGAAACCCAAATTTAGGTAGGGGCATTGGTTTATTAGAAATGAATAATAAACCGAACTATTGTTTACAATAGTAGATAAATGGTTAGCACTTGCAAGAAGCAAGAACAGAACGTGGCTTATGATTTTTTTATTCTTTTTTTGTATTGTAAATTATTTGATTGAAGGTTTAAAAATGACTGAACTTTTAGTTTTATTAGATAAATTTAATTTTAGAATTAGTTGTTGTGAAAGTATTACTGGTGGACTTTTTGCTCAAGAGATTACTAGTATTGCTGGTGCTTCTAAATATTTTAGTGGTGGTTTTATAACGTATACTAATGAATCAAAAATCAATATTGTTAAAATTAAAAAAACAACCATTGAAAAATATGGTGTAATAAGTAAACAATGTGCTATAGAAATGGCTTTAAATACACAAAAAATTTTAAAAACAAATATTGCTATTAGTTTTACTGGAAATGCAGGACCTAATGCTCTAGAAAATAAACCGGTTGGTTTAGTATATGTAGGTATTGTTATCAATGATAATGTTTGATGTGAAGTGTTAAATATTTCAGGTAATAGAAACGAAATTAGATCAACTATAGTAGCAAAAGCAGTAGTTATTTTAAAAAAAATTTTATTAAGTTTTTAAATTTTAAAAAGGAATTATCTTACAGAGTTATTAATATTTTGTAGGGTGATTTTATGGAAATAAACATTAAAGAAAAAGAGCAATTATTAGAAAAGGCCATTAAGCAAATTGAAAAAGAATTTGGCAAAGGTGCTATTATGTTACTAAGTGATAGTAGTATTGGCGATATTGAAGTTATTAGTTCAGGAAGTATATTATTAGATGATATTTTAGGTGTTAAAGGTTTTCCAAAAGGTCGTATTATTGAAGTTTATGGACCAGAATCGGCAGGTAAAACTACATTAGCATTAATGGCTTTAGCAGAAGTTCAAAAACAAAATGGTAGAATAGCATTTATAGATGCTGAACATGCATTAGATCGTCAGTATAGTCAAAAATTAGGTGTTGATATTAGTCGTTTATTAATTACACAACCAGATTCAGGAGAACAAGCATTAGAAATACTAGATATTCTTGTTAAATCAGAAGCTTTAGATATGATTGTTGTTGATTCAGTAGCAGCATTAGTTCCACAAATTGAACTTGATGGTGATATGAATGATCAAACAATTGGTGCTCAAGCGCGATTAATGTCTAAAGCATTACGAAAAATTAGTGGAAGTATCGCAAAAACTAATTGTATTGTTTTATTTATTAATCAAATTCGAGAAAAAGTTGGTATTATATATGGTAATCCTGAAATAACACCCGGAGGAAAAGCATTACGTTTTTATAGTACAATTAGACTAGAAGTACGTAAAGGTGAACAATTAATCAAAAGTAATCAAATAATTGGTCATAAAATAAAAATAAAAGTTGTAAAAAATAAAGTAGCACCACCATTTAAAACAGCAAGTCTTGATTTTTGTTTTGAAGAAGGATTTTCAAAAATTAGTGAAATCATTACAATTGCTGTTGAGAAAGAAGTTATTAATAAATCTGGTGGCTGATACACTTATGAAGATGTAAAATTAGGACAAGGAAAAATAAAAGCAAAAGAAAGTTTAGAAACAAATACTTTTCTTTTAGAACAAATTAAGGAACGAATCAAGTTTTAAAAAAAACATGCTAAAATTAATGTAGGATTATTATCCTACTTATTTGTGTGTAGATATTAAAGAAGAAAAATATAAAATTTTAATTTTATTTAAGTTTTTGAGTGTAAGGATTCTTTTTCTTGTAGGTGTTTTACAGCAAGGAGAAAAATATAAATGGAAAAAAATATGTTAGCTATATTATCAAATATAAGTAGTCAACAGTTTGGAATGTGAGTAGGTATATCAATTTTTCTAGCAATGATAGTAGGGATAATTGCTGGATTTCTAATTAGAAAAATGTATTTAAAAATTAAAGAACAACAAAGTTTTACTAATATTTTAAAGAGAGAAAAAGAATCTCAAAAATTAATTCAATCCTCAAGAGCCGATGCAAAAATTGAAATAAGTAAAATGAAAAAAGATTTGTATTTAGAGATTGAATATCGTAAAGAACAAAATTTAGAATATGAGAAACTTTTAAATAAAAGAGAACGCAAATTAAGTGAACGTGAAGAAATAATTGAAACACAAACACAAAATCTTTATCATCAACGTGAAATTGTAAAAAATGTTAAATTAGAATATCATCAAAAAATTGATCAAATTATTATGGAATTAGAAAAAATTTCTGGTATGAGTCGAAATGAAGCAAAAGATGAATTGTTTAGTAAATTAAAAGAAAAATTATCATTAGAATTTAATAAAATTATTAAAAATCATGAATATAATATTAAACTTCAATCTAAAGAGTTAGCCAATAATATTGTTAGTGAAGCAATAGAACGTTATGCAAGTAATTTTATTGTTGATAAGTCAGTATCATATGTTAAGTTACCTAATGAAGAAATGAAAGGCAGAATTATTGGTAAAGAGGGTAGAAATATTAAATCTTTTGAGTTAACAGCAGGTGTAGATATTATCATTGATGATACGCCAGAAACAATTCAAATTTCTTCATTTAATCCGATCAGAAGAGAAATTGCAACTAGAGCTTTAGAAGATTTAGTTAAAGATGGAAGAATTCATCCAATTAGAATTGAAGAAATCTTGAGATTTCATGAGCAGGAATTAAATGAAGGTTTTAAAGTTGATGGTAAAAAAATTATTGATGAGTTAAAATTAACTGGTTTTGAACCAGAGTTAGTATCTTATATTGGAAGATTAAAATATCGTACAAGTTATGGTCAAAATGTTTTATTGCATTCCTTTGAAGTTGCCAAACTTGCAGGAGCAATGGCAGCTGAATTGGGTTTAGATGTTAATATTGCAAAACGTGCTGGTTTATTACATGATATTGGTAAAGCTGCTGATTATGAATTAGAAGGTTCACATGTTTATAATGGTGTGATTTTAGCAAAAAAATATGGTGAAAGTGATATTATTATTAATGCTATTCATTCTCATCATGGTGATGTTGCAAAAGATAATGTTTATTCTTCTTTAGTTTCAGCTGCTGATACATTATCAGCAGCTAGACCTGGTTCAAGAAATAATTCATTAGAAGAATTTATAACTAGAATTAAAGAAATTGAAGATTTGTGTAAATCTGTTAAAGGCGTAGAAAAAGCATATGCTGTTCAGGCTGGAAGACAAATTAGAGTTATTGTGGATCCTAAAGTTATTAATGATTTTGATGCTCATATATTAGCAAGAAACTTAAAACAAAAATTAGAACAAATGATTACAATACCAGGCGATATTCATATTACTGTTATTCGTGAAGTAAGAGCAACAGAATTAATTAATTAAAAAATTAATTAATTATTTTTTAGAGAACCCTTAGGTTCTCTTTTTAACTTTATAAAATATATAATTTGTTAATTCAAATATTTATTTTTTTATGTTTAATTTATTTTTTCATTATTATTTTAGTGTTAAAATAATATAGTCTTAAAAATAGAGGAGAATATAAATATGAGTTTTGCTGAAATTATGTCAAAAAAAGTACAAAAAACATTAGAAAAAAATTTAAGTAAAAAAACTTTAACCATGGAAAATATGGAAGCAACAATTAAAGAATTTAGATTAATTTTGTTAGAGGCTGACGTTAATTTTAGAGTGGTTAAAACTTTAACTAATGAAATTATTAATAAAGCAAAAGGTGAATTTATTAAAGAAGGCTTAGATCAAAAAGAAATGTTAATTAAAATTATTCATGATGAATTAACAAAGATTATGGGTACTAAGAATGTTGAATTAGATTTATCTACTAATCCTACTGTTATTATGATAGTTGGTTTACAAGGTTCTGGTAAAACAACAACAATATCTAAACTAGCAAAGTTGTTAACAGATAAATATCAAAAAAATGTTTACTAGTTGCAGGAGATATTTATCGTCCAGCTGCTGTTGAACAATTAAAAGTTTTAGGAAAACAATTGAATATTGAAGTTTTTTCCCAAAAAAATGAAACTCCTACTAATATTGTTAAAAATGCTCAAATATATGCTAATAAAAATAAGTTTGATGTAATATTAATTGATACAGCTGGAAGATTACACATTGATGAAAAATTAATGCAAGAACTAGCAGAAATAAGAAAAATTACTTCACCAAAAGAAGTTTTACTTGTTTGTGATGGTATGGCAGGACAAGATATAATTAATGTTGCTATTGAGTTTAATAATACTATTCCTATTACTGGAAGTATAATCACTAAATTAGATGGTACTGCTAAGGGTGGTTCAGCTCTTTCAATTTCTTATTTAACAAAGATTCCTGTTAAGTTCTTAGGAATGGGTGAAAAGGTAACTGATTTAGAGGTTTTTTATCCAGAAAGAATGGCAGAACGTATTTTAGGAATGGGTGATCTTACTACATTAATGGAGAAGGCCGAAAGTATAGTTTCAACTCGTGATGTTGAAGAAACTATGAATAGAATGATGTTAGGTCAATTTGATTTGAATGACCTTGTTAATCAAATGAAGCAAATTCAAAAAATGGGTAAATTGGGCTCACTTGTAAAAATGATTCCTGGTATGTCTGCTAAAATTAGTGATGCTAAAATTAGTGATGCTGAAACTGATTTAAAAATAGCAGAATATATTATTGCTTCAACAACTGCTCAAGAACGTGAAAAGCCACAAATTTTACGTTATCCAACTAGAAAAGCAAGAGTATTAAAAGGCTCAGGTCGTTCAGAAAAAGAATTAAATAAAGTGCTAAACCAATTTGAAAAAACTAAAAAAGTTATGGATCAAATTGCTGGTCAGATTAAAAAAGGAGAAATGCCAAATATTCCAGGATTAGATAAGTTAATAAAAAGTTAGAAAAATAAAAAAAATTTGTTATTTTTTGTTAATTTGTTAAAATTTATTTAACTCAAGAAATGTATAAAACTTTGATTTCTTGAGTTTTTATAGATATTATTTTATTAAAATTTTTTTAAATTTTCTTCTTTGTTTTTAAAAATTTAATTTATTTTTTAAAGTAAAACTAGATTTTAAAAAGAAAATAGTGTTTAAATAGTGGGTTATTTTAAATTAAAAATATAGCAAAAATTTATTTTTTCTTTTTCAGTTGCTTAATAATATTTAGGGAACAAGATAACTTTGAATTGTGTTTAGTAAACAAATTAAATTCAGTTAGGAGACAATGATTATGAAAGATACGTATACATCTGTTCGATTAGCTCAAAAGCCACAAAATTCTTTTGCTTGCTATCGATGTGGTAGAGTAATTTTGATAGCTGATTACTTAGAAGGAATAAATATTCAAGTTAATTGCAGTCGTTGTGGCTTTAAGAAGCGTGTTAATAGTATAAAGATAGAGAAAATAAACAGTAAACCAAATTCAGCGCTAAATTCTAATGAAATTTCAAAAGAAAAGATAAATGAAATTTTTAATTCCTAAAACTATTAAATTTGTAATTTTACAAATTTGGAGAAGTGTTGGTTTAATTGATTTATTAATTATTTTAATGGTAGTTGGATTTGCTTCAATTATTATTTTATTATTGCAAATTGATATTATTTTTAAAATATTAGCTGTTATTTTAGTTGGTTGTGCTACTATTCCGCTTACTTTTTATTGACAGCCAAGAAAAAAAGGATGAGAAATTATTTTATTATGATTTAAATTTCATAGTAAAAATCGTTATTATAAATCTGAAAAAAATTCACAAATATTAGTACCATTTAAAAAAATTATTAGTAAGAATGTGATGCAATTAAATGTGAAAAATACAAATTATACTAGAGCTTTATTATTGGAGGGTTTTAATATTACATTATTATCTAATGAAGAAGCCTCAAATAAAATTAAAGATTTAGCTGCAGCTTTTAAAATTATTAATATTTCTATGTCTTTAATAAAGATTGATATGCCTTTAGATATAACTGCACAAACTAATTTTTATAAAGAACAACTCGAAAAAATTGATTTAGAAAATATTAGTGAAAAAGCAAAATTAGCAAGAAAATTTCAAATGATATCAGCAATTAATGCTAATAATGAAATTCAAAATCAAAATGAAATGACGCAACCATTTTTTTACTTATTTTTTTATTCATCAAATCAAGAAAAATTAAAAGAAGAAGTAAATGCTTTTAAAAATTATATCAGTCGTAGTGGTGTTAAAGCTAGTGATATTAATTGTTTTGAAATGATGGTTGTTTATAGTAAATTAATAAATTCTAATGAAAATGCTTCGTTAGAAGAAATGTTTACTACAAAAAAAGAAGAAACTGTTAAAAGTAAAGATTTAACTAATGATTTAGCGATTAAAGAATTATTAGTTCATAAGAATAATTTAGAATTTGCTAATTGTTTTCAAACTGTTTATAACATATATGATTATCCATTTGAAGTTTCAGCAGTCTGATTAGCAAATTTAGTAAATATTCCGAATACTAGTTTAATCTTTACTTTTAATAGTATCAGTGAAGAAAGTGCTAAAAAACAATTGAATAAAGCTATGCAAAATTTAGCAACTTTAAATTTTATGACAAAATCATTATCAGAACGAAGAGATTATGATTATCATTATCAATCATTAAATGAATTATTAGATCAAATTGCTGGTGGTGGTGAAAAAATATTTAATACTAATCTATCATTAATAAGATTTGCAGTTTCATTATTAAATGCTGTTTCTTGCATTTCTTCATTATGATGTGTGGTTTCCATAGGTAATAAATTATGGATTATTTCACTTGCACCAGCAATTATGGTAGGTACTGCATAAGCATTATTAAAATCATTATTAATACCCATAGCAACACCACTACTAATTAATGTTCCACCAGTAGCCATATTGGCTATTTTACGTATAGTTTCAAATTTACTTGGTATTAATTCAGTAATTCCAGCAACTAAATTAGCAATACCATATGAATTAAGACTAATAAATGTATCTCAATCCATTAAATGATTATCAGTAGTATTGGGATTGCTTAATAATAAATCTGGTGGAAATGGGTCAACTGTTGTAGTACTAGTAGTAGTTATAGGAATAGGTGTTGTAGTTGGTTCTATAGGATTTGTAGTATTAGTAAATTTAGCATAATTAACTATTCCAATTGTTCCTAATCCTAAATTTTGGGACGGTAACAAAAACGGAGGATATAATTACTTTTTAAACATTTCTTTAAAATTATAGACAAGAAATAATTGTAATTATATGCAATTGTAAATACATCTTACTACTAAATTAAATTAATTGCAATTAAAATACAAATATTAAAAAAATGAAAAATAAAATTAATATTTATACACAACAAAAATTCTTATTAAATTAAAAGTTAATAAGTTTTCAAAATTTTAATAAAAAAATAAATTAAGTTATGTTTTTAAATTTATTTGATTACATTTAAAAATAACCATTTTAATATAAATATTTATGTTATAAGTTCTATTACCAAGCATTTCTTTTAAAATATGTCAAATATTACCTTCTGTAAAACAACCTATATTTCACTTTGCACCTTGATTTTCAATACCTTGTTTATTATTTTTAAAATATTGTTTTTTTAATTTTTTGTGATTTTTTAATATTTCATTCATATATTTTATTAACTCATCATATTGACCATTTTCAATAAAATTTCTACAAATCTTATATTCATCTCAATATTTTCCTTTATTTCCAGCGATTATTCCAACATATAATTTTTTAACTAAATGGAATTTATCTAAAACAAAACTTGCATCTAAATAATCAGCAACTTCTTTAATTCATCCTGCACTATCTCCACAAATAATTATTTTTGCTTGGTCAAAATTTTCAAAAAATCTATTTCCTTGTTCTTTAATAAATTCAGCAGTTTTTTTAACACCAATTGCTGTTTTTGTTGGTCTTATTATTACATCTGCTCTTTTATTAACTAATTTATGATTAACATTATCTGTACAAAATAATACTAAACGCATTGAATATTTACCAGAATTGCGTTTAAATTTTCAAAATTTTCGATGTCCATCATCAATACTAATATAAATAAATTGATTTAGTTCTAATTTTATTTTAGGAACATCTAATTTATTAACTTGATATTCTTGAAATAATCTACTAATACTTGTTGTACTAAATTTTGTTTGCTTCATAGTATGTAAAATATCAACATATCTTTTTCCATCAGCAAAATGTTCAATAACATTATTTTTTATATCCTGACAAGTTCTTTTATATTTAGGTAATTCTAATTCTTCATCTAATAAACAAACTCTTACTCATTTTTTTAATTGTTCATCATAATATTTATAATCACGACATTTATAAGTAACAAGACCATTGATAGTATTTCTAGTTCTTTCTTTAATTTTAACTGGAATATATTTTATATCTCTTTCTTTTAATATTCTTCAATCTGTTTTTTCTCATTGATTTTTTATATCATCTCTAAATGATTGATACATTCTTTTTGTTGCTTCTTTTAAAGTTCATAAATAATTAAAACTCATATTTTTTCTCCTAACTATTTTAAAAAATTCTAAATTTATTGTAAATATATTTAAAAAATTAATTTACTTAATTATTATATAAATATATAAGTGTAATTTTAAATAAAATAAAAATTATTTAAAAAACCACTTTCATATTTAAAATATAATAAACAATTTCAATATAATTAATAGTATAGGTCTCATAAAATAAAGGCCTTTAATTTAGGCTTTATTTTGCATTTAAAAGTATACTTGTAAAAATAATCAAAAATAGTACAATTTGTAAGTAAAATCAATGAAAAAAGGAGAATTTATGAGTAAAAAAAGATGTAAGACAAAAATAAAAATTAAAAAACCAAAAAAACAAAATAAATTTAAAAATCAAAATCATGAAATACTTGTAAATAAATATGAAGTTGAAAATACTAAACTTATTTTTTGTCAAAAAGAAGGATGTTTTAAAGAATGAACTAATGTTATAGATATAGATGAATTTGGTAAATTTTTTTTCTGTCATAAACATGCAAATGAATATGAAGAAGAGTTACCAAGTATTATAGATAATTTACCAAAAGAACAAGCAATAAAAATAATTGAAGCAAGCAAAAAATATAGGGAGTAATTTAAAATGAAAAATATATTAACTATTTTGGGAGTAATAACTTTAGGTTGTATTATAACTTCAAATGTTATTGCATGTGAAAAACCTAATTTAGATAAAGAAAAATATAAAATAAACGAACAAGGAGAAATAATATATAATTTTCAAGAAAAACAATCATACATAATAGGATTTACAATAGATAGTCATATACATGAATCAAATATTTTTATAAGCGATATTCCTTTAAAAACAACAATTTATGGCCAAGGAACACAATATTGAACATATATTAATATTAATCAAAATAAAGCATGAACTACTGGCTGATATACAAATAATTTAATATACTTAAAAAAAGGAGTAATTTAATATGAAAACATGAATAAAAACAAATTTTCAAAAAATAGCGTTATCATTTGCTGTAATTACTGGTGGTATTGGTTTAACTTTAGGTGCAATAGCATATAATCAAACTAATAATTATAAGTCATTTTTAAATTGAGATTATACAGTGACTTGGGGGGCAACTATATGAGAACATCCAAGAGATGATAGTCATAAAATAGATTTATATTTTGGCATTAAACCAAAAAATGAAGGTGATACCAAATGGGATGGTATATATCCTGATGGATATTTTAATAAATAATCTAAATTTCCAAATTAATATATGAAATATTTTCATTATATTTATCAAATAAGTTAATATTATTTAATTGTATTTCTTGTTTATCAGTTATTAAAATTAAATCATAATTGCCAGCACCAAATATACCGCTAATTTCAATCCGATTTAAGTTATTAATCGGATTTTCAATTTGTAATTCAAATTCACTATTATTATCAATTTGTGCAATTTCTTTATAAAATTCTAATTTAGAAAATAATTGAGATTTATTTGAACCATATAAATTCAAAGCATTTTTAATTTTTGTTTTTTCAATAATTGTTTTTGTAAAGTATTTTCCATATTCACCATTTGCTAATGTTCAATCAGCAGGAATTAATGATGGAATATTATTACTTTCTAATTCATTGGTAATAGATAATCAGTTAAATTGGTTATCATCCAGTTTAAATAATTCATTTTGACTAATATCGTTATTCTTTAATTTAATATTATTTATATTTGTAAAATCAAAATAATTAGATTTTAATATTACTTTTGCATTTTTGAATTGTCAAATTTCGTCTTTATTAGGATGTATTGGATTTGATTTCAACTCAAAGTAATATGGTAATAAAATCTTATTATCATCATTTAAACCTTTATTAATTGACATACTTGAATAAATATTATTTGATAACATAATAACTATTTGCTTAAATATTTTTACTTGCTCTAAATCAATATAATTAGGATAATCTAATTTCCATTGTTTAAATAAATTAGTAATTACTTCATCAGGTTTTTGTCCCTCAAATTTTGCACGTAATTCTGCTATTTTATTGCCTAAATTATCTGGTTTAAAACCATCAAAATTACGATTATAATTATATGTATAAGTTAGCATATCTAATAATACTTTTTGTAAACTATCAATTGGTGGTTTATCATTTATTTCAATTTCAATATCATTAAAGTTCTGTGATAATTCAATAGCAATATATTTACTAGGATATGGTGGGGTTGGTTCTCTATGACTATATAATATATATTGTTCATTCTTTTTCATTTCAAAATCATCTAATTTTTTAGGTACTGGTGCTGGTCCATCATATTTACCAATTTTTGCATATGTTATTTTTGCATTATTAATAATTTCTTTTCTTGTTTCAGTTCCACCACCAATAGCAATTAAATCTAAAACTGATTTTTCTTGTCCTATAAATTGTTTTGCTAAGTTTCAAGGTAATATTTGTTCACTAAATCATTGTTGTAATATTCTAACTTTTGGTTGAGTTTCAATAGGCATTGATAATAGCGGAAATGCTATCTTATCTTTAACAAATAACTTTGGGTATACTTCCATATTGTCAACTTCACCAAGTACCTTTATATTTCCAAAAATCATGCTTCTAGGCGCTTTAATTTTTAAACCAATTACTTTGGTATCTTTGTCTAATGGTTTTTGTAATTTAATAATGATTGGATAACCATCTCTTGTTTTAAAATCTTTAATTTTAATAATAGTAATACTTTTAGTACTTCTAGTTTTTGGATTTTGATAAGGTTGTGAATAATTATTAATAATGTATAAATTATCAATATTATTTTCAGTTAATGGTTCATTTATACTCACTGCATATAATTTAAATTGATTTAATAAATTTATTTCTTGAAAAATTAAATTTTTAATATCAGTCATACTATATTCAATAGTATTATCATTAATGTTTGTACTTGCTCTTTGATTTAATTGCATAGTAAAGTCTGATGTTTCAACAGCAATAGTTTTTAATACTTTATCAATATCAATAAAACCAATTTTAATAGTATTTGCTGAAAATTTTAAACTATTATTTTCATTATTTTTAAATAAACGTTCAATTTCATAAATATAAATTGTTCTTTTTTTAAATTCATCGTATGCTCTATTAATATCTGGGTCACTAGTAGCACTCATCATATTAGTAAAATCATAAGGAATATTATCAATTAAATAATCATTTTCTACTTCTGCTTGATTAAGTTTAGTTTGTTTCTGTGGAAACTTCGTTTGTGGTTTGTTGTTGTTTTCCATTGTTCTCTCCTATTAATTGGTTATTTTCGGGGTTAAATAATTTTAATTTAACAGTTAAATTATTAATTTCTTGTTCATCATTAATATTAAAGGTTTTACTATTTAATAAGTCTTTATCAACACTTACTAATATTTGAATAAATTTAAGAATATCAATATTAAATTGTCATAATTTTTGTTCAATATAATTAATAGTTGAAATATTTACAGCTGTACTTTCGGGAACTGATTGTTGTGCAGATTTCTTTTGACTTGGTATATGAATACCACAACGTTTAAATATTTCATTAACATTTCAATCGTATATATCAGTTAAATTTTTACCTTTAAAATTACTATTTGTCATATTGATATTTTCGTTTTGTTCATTATTATCTCCACCACTTTTAAATATATAGTTTTTAGTAACTAATGTTCTTACTGCTTCTTCTAATGTTGATTGAACATTACCATAAGTTTGACTAAATATAAATTTAGGTGAATTTAAAATGGTATCTAAAACAATTTGTTCATAAATAACATCTAATGCTTTAATTTTATCCATTACTTTATCACAATCTGCTAACTCATTTGCTTTATTTCGCATAATTGATATTGGTATATAATTAATATTTAATGTTTGTTCTTGTAATAGATTAGGATTATTAATAAATGATTTAAAATCTAATGGAAATTGTTTTTTATTATCACTAATACTATAAATTGAGCGATTAATTGTTACTTGTTCATTATTTAATGTATAAATTTCAAATAATCTTACAGTTTGTGCATTTTGTTGATAACTATCATAAAAAATAGTACATTGAGTTAATTTACCACCAATATCATAAACTCTTTGTTGTATATCTACTACTTGAAAATATAAATCATCATTAGCAATATAAATTAAATAACCACTAATTCCTAATTTGCTTAATTTAAAAATAGAATTTCAATTTTTTCTATAAAATTCTTGTTGAATTAAGTATTTTTTAATAGTTTCATTATTAATATCTAATGGAGCATTATATAAATTAGCATTATTTTCTGCTACAAAATCAGTGAAATAAGTTTCATGATTAAAATCATTAAAACCAAAATAATTTAAAATTGAAGCATGAGTACTTTTATTTTTATTATTTAAAAATTTTACTTTTTCATTTTGATTATCACTAATATTACTTTTATCTTTTCTAAAAAATTTACCTAACATAATATTCACCACCTTTCTTAAAATATTTGATTAATTTTTAATATGATTTTTACAATGATAAATATAATTAAACCTGCTGTTGCTGATGATAAAATTACTCCTATTAAACCTAAAATAATTTTTATAATTTTAAAAAACATAATATTATTCCTGTAATTCTTCTAATTTTCATACATTACCTTTTAAATTACCTTTTCCAGTATAAATAGTAATCCATTTTGCATGTTGAACTGATAAAATTACTATATTAGTACTATCATTAAAGGTTTGTATTTGTACACCAGCAATTTTTTTATCAGTTATAATAAATTCTTGAATAGTATAAACTGGATTATATATACTTCAAGAATAATAAACTCTATAATGTTTATTTTCTTGAAAATCATAAGTAATTTGTCAATTATCTTATTTATTTTTCTCTCTTGTTCTTACATCTTTTCAATTTGAACTACTTGGACTTGGTGTTGGAGGAATATCTTTTAATTCAATATCTCAATTATTTTCTTCTATTTCATTAGTTTCTAAACTTTTTGAATTAATTTTTATAGGTTTATTTATATTAATTACACTTGGTGAAGTAATATCTAATGTATTACTTTTAATTCTATAAATTTTATTATTTGTCTTAGGCTTATATATTTTAGTTCCTAGTTTATTTCCATCTAGATTAGTTACTATTCAAGAATTACCATCAAAATATGATAGTATTAATTCATCATTTTCGGGTTGGACACTTAAATGAGCTTTAATTTCATTAGTAGAATTTGAATAATAACCTGCTGAATCAATAGCTACATTATGGGCTGTTGGTACTGCACCATAAAAGAAAAATACTCCTTTATGTCCTTGACTGTTTGACATATTAGGTGACCAAAAAATTTGATAATATGTATTTCTTGTTAAAATCATTGATTTTTGTTCTTCTCATTGTGGATTATTTAAAAAATCTTGTGGTGTTACTAAATAAGAACTTACAGATATTACATTATCTTCTGTAATATTAATGCCATGACCAGTACTTAATTTATTTTGTTTAGTATTAGTTAAAGCTGTAATATTTTTTTGTTGTTTAGCAGAAAAATCACAAGTTGGAGCATGTGTATAATCACCAATTTGTGGATTATTTTGTAATGCTTCTGGTGGTAATGTTCCAATTTCATCAGGTCAATCTAAAATCATTGTTTCAGTTTCTTTATCGTAATCTGTTGCAACATAACCTTTATTAATAAATTTACTAACAGAACCTCTATATATTTCATTTTCATTATCATCAACTAAATCATCATATAATTTAATTTGTTTTAATAATGTAAATTCTTTTTGTTGTTCAATTAATTCATCAACTTGATTTCTAGTATAAAATGCTTTTAAGTCAATTTTTTCAACATCTATTTCATCATCATTATAACTTGAAAATATTTGTTTTAATTCAGTTAATCTTGCTCATATTTTCATTCTACTAGGTGCTAAATCTCAAACATTAATCGTAGGAGTACTATTTGCACTAAATTGACTACCATTATTAAATTGAATAGTAGCATCAACATTAAATTCAATTGGTGTACGATTAAATACTCAATGTTCAACCATAACATAAACCATATCTCTTAATGTTTCTTTAATTAATTCATCTTTAAAACTATCAAAGGGAAATTTAGATAAAATAAAATCAAGATAAGCATTAATATCATTTTGAGCACGAATAGCAAAAGTTTTAAATCAATCATTAACATTAGGTCATGTTTGTATGTATTGCTGTGGAGTTTCTGTAATTTTTCCAGTTAATGGATATCAGTTATTATAATTTTCAAGACTGACACCAGTTCAAAGTTTATTAATCATAATTTATCATTCCTTAAAAAATGCTTGTTTATAATGATGAGTATGTTTTTTTGTTTTTCTATGTGTTATATGTTCAATTTCTTTTTGTATTTTATTTTTGTTTTTTCTTAATTTTTTCTTACTTTTTGCTATAACTTGACTATATGCAAATTTTTCTAAATGATGTAATAATCCTGTACCAAATAAAGTATTAACTGAAAATTTTAAACCAACACTTTTAAATGATTTATTTACATTTTCAATAGGATTATTAATAACATTTACTACTTTATGATAAGTTCTTACTATTCTAAATATTTCTCTATATACTTTAAAACTATCTCTAATTACTTGTTGAACCACTGGTGGAGCAAATGCTATTGCTTTTAATCATTTATTATGATTAACACCATAACCAATGTATCAACCACTATATTAACGATATCAATGGAATGGATGTATTTGAGTAACAAAAGTTTCTGCTTTAAGAATACTATCAACAACTGTAATTGGTTTATATTTAGTATTGCGATGATAAATAGTAATTGCACATTTATCTAATGATAAAGGTTGAATTTTACAACCCATAAATACTGGTGAATTTAATGGAATTAATCTTGTAATTTATATATACTTTCTCGTAATTTTTCAAAATATGGTGTATTTTTTCAAAATTTATTTAAACCTTTTTTTAAATAAAATCTAATATCCAAATATTTAAACAATTTATTTGCATTTAAAACAATCTTATGAATTGAACTTTTTTTAAAATCAAATTTAATAGCATTAGCACGAATTTTTTGTAAATCCAAAATTAAAGTTTTTCCATATCTATTTTCTGTGTGTATTGTATGAACTAAATTTAATCAATCATGTTGGTTCATAGATAATACTTTTTTTAAATCAGTATTATATTTTTTTAAAAAATTATTTGCTTTTTCAATATCTTTGATTTTAAATTTAGGAGTTAATTGTGGACTTAATTTTATTAATGTATTTTGTAATAATAAGTAATCTTTTAACTCCTGTGCTTCTAATTTTTGAAAATTATTTTTATATTGTCTTTCAGCAACATAACCTAAATCTCGTAATACTGTTTCACGATTAGGAGTAAAACTATAATTCATTAAATAACGTTTATTACCAATAATTTTATCTGTTAAAATTTCTTTTCCACCTACTTGACTAATAATTTCTTGTAAGTTTTTTACTTCTTTAATACCAACTTGTTCTAATGTTTTAGTTTCTTGTGCTAATTTAATAAATTTAGTTGTACGATAACCACGACTAATTTTATTCAGTCCAGCAAATGCAGGTAGTATATTAAAGAAAGTATTTAATTTTGTTACATTTCCTTTCAAATAATCATAAACTTGATTAATAGTAAAATCAGTTAAAAATTCTACACCAACAGCACTAATACTAGCAACTAAATCACTTGCACCTAATCCAAGTGTAAAACTTTCACTTAATCCACCAGTAAAAGGAGCAAGTGCTACTGCTATAACTTGTACACCAATCATTTCTAAAATTTCTCATCAAAAACTTTTATTTTCTTGTTGGTTACTTGTTCTAGTATGTTTTGGTTTATTTATGTTTAAAAGTATTGCTGTACTAGTTGTACCAATTGGCATGATATTAATTTCCTTTATTTAAGAGTTATTTTAATTGGATTTGTTGTTCCTTTATAATTTAAGTCATTAACATTTGCAGTAATAGTTATATATAAGTCACCTGCTTTTTGTTTTTGATTACTTACATTAGTTTTTCCTTGTGCATCACTAAAATATTTAATAGTTGGATTTGTTAAATTTGGATTTAATGATTTAAGTTCATTAGTACTTTTTATTTGTGTGTTTAATTCATTATTATTGTTATTAACATTTGCAGTAATATCGGTTGTTAAACTTGTGATTTTAGTTTTTAAATCAGGTTTTTCTGTTTTAATAACTCCACATAACATTCAACGTGATGTTGTTTCATTATTAGAAATATATGGGATTGCTTCTCCAACAACTTCACCAGCAACTTTATATGCTCTTCCTGCTTTATCATCTTTAATAAAATCTACATAAATAACTGTATTTTCTATCATGTATCTTTTCATTGCTCTTGGTGTTGCTAAAATAAAGGTCATTAATTGTTGTTCATTTTTATCATTAGTAAAAATCATATAGTCATCAAGAACGATTTCACATAATACGCCTTTTACATATAAATTATTTCCATTTAAACGTAATTGTTGTGCCAACTGATTATCGGTAATTAAACCTTTATTATCTGCTAAATAAACTAAACTATCATAAAGACCATTAGTAATAAAAAATTTACTATTTGCAATGTTTCTAAATTGAAACAAAGTATTTCAAGCAGATAACATTGATTTTAAATAGCCTACTGGTGTTGTATCTTCAATATCGATTTTAGTAGCAAATTTTGCAATTGCTTGTGTATCATCAATTGCCAATTTATCTGCTAAATCATTTGCAACTTCATATTGCATACTATCTAATAAATTTTGTCCATTATTTGCTTTTAAATCTACATCTGCAATAATTTCTCCTGCAAGATATTTTTTAGTTATTTTTTTACTAATTTTATCTGTATCAACATATGGTAATTCATATCTTTTACTTTTATCATCCCAAGCAATAATTTTTACTTCCGGTTTTTTTGGTTTTTTAACAATAAACTCAATATTTACTGAGTCAACAATTTCAGTAGGGAAAAAGTTTGCCCATGGACTATTTGAAATTTTAAAAAACTCTATAAATTCTGGTGCTTCTACTAATCTCTCTGTATTGTCTAAATTTTGATTAAATGGTACTGACATTTTATTTCTTCCTTTCGTTTATAAATAATTTTTCTTTTTATAATTAATTAAAAAATTTTCTTTGTCATTTGTTTTATTATTAATAATTATTTGTTTATTGCCACCTGTATTAATTGTTTGTTTAAATACCGGTTGTTCTTTAATCATTTTTTTAATAGTTTCTTCAATTTTTGAATTTTCTATATTACTTGTTTTAAATTTTAAATAATCATAAAATTCAGTTTTAACTTGATATTTTTTAAATATATTAATCATTTCTTTTTCTTTAATTTCTTGATTAAGTTTATTTAACTTATTTTCTGCTTCATTAACTTTATTTTCTATTTCTTGTTGAGCATTATTTTCAGTTAAAGGTTCAGTTGTTTGTTGAACATTATTTTCATTTTCTAACATTTAACATTCTCCTAATCTTATCCCAATAATCAATCTTTAACTAATTGTGGCATTTCACTTATTAGTTTTTTATAATCATTAACAGCATTTTCTAATGTATTGATATCAGAAAATTTAAAACAATTATCAATATGTAAATCAAAATCTCTATCAATACTGATATCTTGTTTTCTATATTTTTCATTAAATTCAATTTTTGTCATATTATTTTTCTCCTTTATTAATTTTTTCGTTTAATTTTGCTAATTTTTTTTGATGTTTTATAATTTTGTTATTTGCTCTAACATGTTTTGGAGTTGTGATAAATCTTTTTAATAAAACAATAATTTCTCTGCAAATTAATGTTCCAACACTTGTTCCAATAATTATTAATTCATGTAAAAATTCTTTCATTTGAATATTTTCCTTTCAACTATTTATTTTTAATTTTTAATTATTCATCAAATTGACCACCATTAATTCTTTCAATCATTGATTGTGAATTACTTATAATTTCTACTAATACAGATATTTCTTTATTGAATTCTTCTATTCTTTCTTTATATGTTTTTATTTGATGATTATAATATTCAATTAATTTTTCTTTATTCATAAATTATTCACCTCCTTTATAAATTCATGTGATTATAATCTCAATTTAATGAAGCATTATCGTGATTTAATGGTACTTCGCTCATATTATCACTACCATAATATTGACTTGCAGTTTCACTATTAATAGTAAATCTATTGTCATTAATTAATCTTGTAGTTTCATAATTAAATGATGTTTCTTGCATTTCTTGAATATGATTTGTAGTTTCCATAGGTAGTAAATTATGGATTATTTCACTTGCACCAGCAATAATAGTAGGTACTGCATAAGCATTATTAAAATCATTATTAATTCCCATTGCTACACCACTTGATATTAAACATCCACCAGTTGCCATATTACAAATCTTTCTTATTGTTTCAAATTTATTAGGTATTAACTCAGTTAATCCACTAATAAGATTTGAAATACCATAAGCATTTAATGAAATATAAGTATCTCAATCCATTAATGACTGATGTTCTTGTTTATTTAATAATAATCATGGAGGACCCTCAGTTGTAGTTGTAGTAGTTATTGGACTTGGTGATGTTGGAATAATAGGATTAATATTATTTTCTATTCATTTACTATAATTTGCTAAACCAATTGTTCCTAAACCTAATAATATTTTTTTAGAACTATTAATTAATTTACTTTTAGTATTTGGTCTTTGATTTAAATTTCATATATCTAAACCTAATTTTTTACCAAATAATAAACTATTAATTGAACCTAATACTGGATTTGCAATTACTTGACCATAATAAGCACTTGTACCAATCATTGCACAAATTGGACTTATTCCAGTTCTAATTAATTTAGTTAAAGTATAATTTGATTGATTTTCTATACTTGGCATTTTATTCTCCTTTAATTTTCTAATTTTTTAACTGTTACTTTAATTCAACCTTGATAAACATCATTATCACCAACTATTAATGCAACATTACTTTCTGGGTCAGAAACAATTATGTGTTTTGATTTAACATTGGGGTATTGTCTTAAAATAATTGCTCTAATATCATTACTTGTATGAATTGCTTTGGGAAATGGTGATAATATTTCAATTTCATCTTTATTTTCAAACAAAGTAGGCAATATTATCATTAATGAAATTCTCCATTTTCTATAAACTCAATTACTTTATAATAAGCAGTAAGTTTACCTGCTTCTTTTAATGAATCACATAAACAAATACTAATTTGTTTATTTAATCAGATAATTAATTTTTCATTATATTTATTAATTACTTTTTGTTTAAATTCTTCTCTTAATTTTTCTATATTATATAAATGTTCTTCTGTTATTTCTTTATTACGTTTTTTATTATATTCATTAATAATTTCTTGGTCTTTATTCACTATCTATTTCTCCTTATTTTTAGTTAAATTATTAACTATTATTTCTAAACATTTCATACATCAATTTTTACTTAATCAGATTCTTTTATTACATTTTTTACATTTATTCATTATTAAATTCACCATTAATTATTTTTTGTAATAAAATATCAAGTATTAAATCTATTTCTGTACCATTATAGAATTTTTGTTGTTTTTTAATATAATTAATTAATTTTTCTTTATTCATTTTTATTCCTTTCATTTTTTAAATCATTTAACATTAATTGAACAAAATGCACGATTTTTAGGAATGTTTAAAGTATTAAAAATTTGACCAGTTACTATAATTTCATCGTTTTTGTTTAATAAAATACATCGTTTATAAAATTTTGGGTTATTAAAAATTAAAGTAACATAGTTTAATCCATTTCATTGACCACGAACACTATAATATAATTGTTTATTACCTTTTTCATGATATTTTGCTTCAATAGTGTTACTAAGTTTTACTGTTAATTTAACGTAATTTTCTTTATTCTTCATTTTTATAATTCCTTAAATAATATTGAATATGTTTATAAGCGTCTTGTTCATGTTTTGTAAATTTTATATTTCCTTTATAATTTTCTATTTTATTTTTGTTTTTTGGTTCACTTTCTAAATAATCTCAATTCATAACATCTTGTATCAATACCATTAAAGCACCAATAATTTTGGGAGTTGCTAATGGATTAGTTAATAACTGTTTTGAACTTAAAAAAAATTTTCTACAATAACTAATATTTTTTTATTTTTAAATTGTTTTTTAATTAATTCAAAATATTCTTTATATATATTTTTACTTTCTAAAACTGTTTTTGCTTTAAATGTTTCATTAAAAATAATATTATTAGTCTCATTTGAATATATAACAATTCCACTTGTACCAATACCAGCGGGGTCAATACCAATAATTAAGTCATATTGCATTTATTAATCATCCATACATCAATCACAAACATATCCATATGGTTTTGTATAATCTAAATGTTCTTCAATATCATAATCATCTTCAAATTTTCTAATATCATGTTGTTCTGCTTCTTCTTCTGTTTTAAACTGATAAAGCATAGTAATTTTTTCTTCTTTATATAATTCATTACATTCAACACATCTTTTTCTTCTATTGTTAGTTTTATTCATAATCAAAATATCCTTTTAAATTATTTTTGCTGTTTGTTTAAGATATTTAGGTAATTTATCATAACAACTATCACATATTAAATAAGGTATAGACCAATTTTTATATTTAATAGTTTTAGTAGAATTATTAATACAATCTCATCAAATTTTATTTATACAAACTCTTAATTCACATTTTTTATTTTCATTAATATTCATTTTTATATTATTCATAATTTATTTATATTTTTTTCTGCTTATTAATATTCAAAAACATTTATTACAAGTTTTATTTGCAAATGATGAATTTTTATAACATATATCACAAGAACTAATTTTTCTATAATTTCTACTATATTTCATAAGCATTTTATTCCTTTCTTTAATTTTTACTTACAGTAATTAATAAAATTATTAATCCAATTAAAGTTGAAATTAAAGTAATAATTATTTTTATTTTCAAGAACTTTTTTTGATGTTCTTTTGCTATTTTTATTTTTTGTTCTATTAATTCTTTTTTGTCTTTTTCTTCCATTTTTACTTTCTTTTCTAATATATTCTATTGCTTTTAGCAGCATAAAGAATATATATTTTTATTTTTAGATTATTAATACTATTAATTATATTTTTTAAGAAAAATGGGCTCAAAAATAAATTATGAAATTTTAAAAAACATTAAGGCATTCGATTCAATATTTATTTAATTTGTGTTTAACAAATTAATATTTTAATTGAACCGGCACCGCTTAATTTTTTTTACAAGTTTGAAATTTATTTTTTCGCCCAAAAAAATTTTTCAAAAAACAATAAAAAATAAAACCAACACTTGCTCACTGGGGAGTGGCAAGGTTGGTTAAATAAAGAATAGAATTAATACAATAGGTCCCTACAACAGAGGTCTATATATACTAGTTTCCAATTCGCTCCCACCCCAAGAATTACCATTTAATGGTTAGTATAATTTATTAGGTATCACTCCACTTTTTATTTATCCATGCAAGTCCACATGTTCTAGCTACTATTTTTAACAACTGTGTTGTAGTTCACTTTTTTAGTTCCCTAACACGTGTTGATAATAGTGTTAAAGAAGATTATTAATTATTAACTTTCTCCTACTTGGTCACTGCGTGTAGTAGATATTTAAAGGGTGCTAATAATAAAAAATTTTAAAATTTTACAATTACAAAAAAAGACAAGATTATTTCTTGTCTTTTTCCTTGTTGATAATTTTAATTTAACTTATAAAATGTATATTTTATTTTTTTTAAATACGTCGAATATAAAATATAAATTTAATGTTTTAAGAAAAGAGAGTAATTTTGTCTAATTTTAATGATTTTTAAAATAATTCATCTGGAAATAAGTTAATTATGTAGTAATTTAATTTCCTACTTTTTTGGGAACCTCCCTAATATTAGAACTATTTAATAATTTAGTTTTATAAGAATGTCTTTGATTTAAATTTCAAATATCTAAACCTAATTTTTTACCAAATAATAAACTATTAATTGAACCTAATAATGGATTACTTATTACTTGACCATAATAAGCACTTGTACCAATCATTGCACAAATTGGACTTATTGAAGAGCGAAGTATTTTTATTAAAGTATAATTATTTGTTTCCATTTTTATTCTCCTTATTTTTTTCCTTAAAATAATTTTTAATACCTTTATTATATATTTCTAATAAATGATTTAATACTGCTTGTTCTCTTTGATATTGATAAGTTGCGACTATACATTTATTAGGTTTATGATTAGCACATATATGTTCTTCTGACATTCTTTCAATCATTTTATTCTCCTTCATTAATTTCTATTTCTAAATTAGAAATAATACATTCTAATATATAAATAAAATCTTTTACTAAATGAAATTGTGATTTTTTTAATAAATCTTTAATTTTCATTTCTTTATAATATCGTAGATGATGTAATTTAATATTACGTGCAATTACTTCTTTATTCATTTTTATTCTCCTTTTATAAATATAAATTTAAATTTCATATTTCCAATAGTATCTCTATTATTACCACAAATAATTAAATATCCTGTTTGATTATTTTCTAATATTCATGAATAAAAAATATCTTGTGGATATAATTTTGGATATAAATTTAATGATAATAAATAACATAAAGCATCTTCTTTATTTTTTAATAAACTTACTGTTGGGCATTTTATTTCTTTTGGGCTTTTTTCATTATAAAATCATTCAGTTCTAATGTTTCTCATTATTTCACATCCTTTTATGAACTCATCAGCACCGTAATAAACGGTGGACTATAGAATTATAATGTTATCCAAATTTTAATAATTCTATAGTTTCGTTCTGTATAAAATAAAATTTAGGACTTACATTGACATATTATTTAAGCAAGAATAAAAAATAGGGAATAGGAGTTAGAAAGGGTATATGTCAAATGCCTAAATATTAATTATTATTTTCTTTCCTTATCTTTATTTAATTTTTCATTTTCATATTGGATAAAACAAATTTTATGCATATATCAATATGTTTTTATTGTTATTTTAAAAAATCTAAAACTATTTTTTACTCACTCGCCATCCATTATGGATTTTTTACAATAATTACATTTATGAATTATCATTATCAAATTCTCCATTTTCTATACATTTTAGTAATGATTTTATATATAAACATTGTGCTTCACTTACTATTTGTAAATCATTATTTAAATAATTAATTAATTTTTGTTTATATTCGTTTTTATACTCATCAATAATATCTTGGGTAGTAATTTCCATTTTTTATTTTCCTTTCATTAAACTTCAAAATTTTCTATAATTTCTTCTTCTTTTTCTAATTCTTTTAATTTAGATAAAGCAGAATTTATGTCAGTATTATCAGTTGAATTAGTAATAGCATCAATAGTATCATGATATTCTTTAAACTTAGGATTTGAATCAATAATATCAATAATATGATTATTTGGATTATCAATATATATTTTTTCATTTTCAGTAATAATTGCTTGGTCATTTTCATAAGCAGTTTGCATATCAACTGACATAATTCCCCATTTTCTTAATAATTGAGTTAATACAGTTTTTTTAGCCATACTATCAAAATCACTAACAATAAATTTTTGATTCTTTTTATATGTTTCACTATATTTATTAAAATGTTCTATTATTTGTTCAGTTGTTCAATATAAATTTTTTTCAAAACCATTTTTTAATTTAAAATAAGCACAATAACCTACTATTTTTGATTTTAATCTTTCAATAGGATTTTCAATAAATTTAAATTTTATTTCATCTTTTAAATAATCAATCTTTTTTAATTCTCCTTCTCTAACTTCAATAACATTAATTTTTTTATATTGTTGACTTCTTTGTGCTAATTGAATATAACGTTTATATCCCATTTGAAACTGTGCTTCTTTAACAGTTACTCAATTACCTTTTTCATCTTTATATTTACGATTAAAAGGTACAACTCAACAATAACCAAAATTCTTTTCTAATGGTAATTGTAATAATGTTGCTTGATAACATGCTTCTAATATTGTAGTTAAACTAGTTTTTGCTAAACCTAATTGATTTTTAATTGCTAAAGCATTACTTTTAAATCTTTGTACTTCTTTTTCACTCATATTATTACCTTGATTTTTATTAGTAAATCATTGTTCAATAGTTAATGAATTTTTATTATTAGTTAAATCATTACTCATTATTTTCTTCTCCTTTTTTATTTAATAATTCTAAAATTTCATCTAATTTTTTATTAATTTTTCCTAAATATTTTAATAAAATTAAAATTGATTTATCCATTATTATCATCCTTTTTACTTGTTATTTCATCAACTATTATTTCTAAACATTTCATACATCAATTTTTACTTAACCAAATTCTTTTATTACAATATTTACATTTATTCATACTTATTTATCCTTGTTTTTAATAAACTTAATTCATATTTAATTTGTTTTCTAATTTCAAATTCAATTACTTCATCATGCGAATATTCTAATAATTCATTTAAATATTTAATATTTTCTTTAATTTGCTCTATGTTTTCTTTATTCATTTTCATTTTTATTTTCTCCTTTAAAATAATTTATTTTTGCTTCTAATCATTCATTTATTAATTCATGTGTTATTTCTATTTTTATTTCTTGCTGAGTATTTTTATTAGTTAAATAAACATAAGTTTTATAAGATGGAGTTATACCATTCTCAAGTAACATACAATAATAAGCAGTTAATTGTAATTTAATTCTTTTTAATTTATCATCATCAATACAAGCATAAGTTTTATAATCTATTAAATAATATTTATTTTCTTTTTTATTTAAATAAACTAAATCTGGTGTTCCAGCAACTAAAGTATCAGTAATAGGTTTTTCTATAATAAATTCATAATTATTTTTATCTTTAAATTTTTCTTTTAAAAACATAAGTGATTTTTTACAATAAGAATAATTTATTGAATTTGTTACTGGTTTTAATTTTTTTAATAAATCATTAATAATATTTTCTTCATTAATATTTTGTAAATATAATTCATTAAGTTTATGAACTCATTTACCACGAACTGAAGCATTTTTTAATACTTCTGGTGCTATATGACTATAACCAAAACCTAAATAATTATCAATAATTCTAGAAACTGATATTAATTCTTTATCATCTAAAAAATATTGATGAGTTTCTTTTTTAAAACTTAATTTACTCATATTTATTTTTACCTATTAATATTCAAAAACATTTATTACATAATCTATTACCAAAAGAAGATTGTTTTCTACATTTATCACAAGAACCAATCATTCTATATTCTCTATATTCCATAAATATTTTTTCCTTTCATTAATATTTAGAAGCAATAATTATTAATGTTAAAATCATAATAATTATTCAAATTGTTAAAAATATAATTCTACTTTTTCATGATTTTTTATAAAATTCTTTTTGTTCCTCAATTAATTCAATTTGTTCTTTTAATAATTTATTTTGTAATTCTTCATTTTCTTTTTCTTCCATATTTAATTTTTCCTTTCATTAATTAAGTTTTTCTTTAAGTTTTTCTTGATTTGGATATTGCATATCTAATTCAAATGCTAATATTTCATAATGTATAATATATGCATCTTCTAATAAATGATGTTTATAATTTTTATGAAAATTATTTGCTTCCTTAAATGTATAAAAAACTTTATATTTTGTTTCAAATGTATAATTAACTTTGTATTTTACTAAATAAACGTATGTCATATTTATTTTTCTCCTTTTAATTTTTTATTGTGTTATGATATTGTTAATAAGGTATGTATTTATATATAAAACCCCCTATTTTCTTAAATAATACAAATGTAATTGTGAATTAGATTAATGGGTTCTTTACTGAGCCATAATAAGGCTATTCAAATTAATCTATAATTACATTAAGCGATACAGTGTAACATTTTAACTTGCTTAACATTAAATGCTCTTTTATACTGATATAGAAGTATTTACATTTCGTACTCACTATTAGACTTCTACGACAGTTTTATTAAGTTTTAATCTTTTAACAAAAAAAGAACGATATAACTATCGTTCTTTTTTATCCAATTATGAATCTAAGGGTTAAAGTGATGCGCCTTATTACAAGTTTATGATTTATATACTTTAACGCAATCAGGGAATAAACGTTTAGTTAACGCTCAAATGTTTTTAATTTTGAAATATATTGAAAATGAAGTACGAAAAAATAAAAATGATAATGAAATTAATAATAAACAACAATGAATTTCAATTACTATTGATGAAGCCCATTTACTTATTGATAAAGAATTTCCAGCAGCATTATTATTTATGTATCAAATTGTTAAGAGAATTCGTAAGTATACAGGTATGATAAATATTATTACACAAAATATTAACGATTTTCTTGGTTCTGAAGAAATTAAAAAATATACTACTGCTATTATTAACTCAAGTCAATATTTAAAAGTATTAAACTTACAACCTCATGATTTAGCGGCATTAAATGAATTGTATTCTTCATATGGTGGCATTTCTGCTAATGAAACTGATTTTATTGCTCGTGCTAAAGTTGGTGAATGTCTTTTTGCTATTTCTAGTTTATATCGTATGTGTTTAAATATTAATGTTAGTGATGCTGAAACACAAGCAATTAAAAATATAAAAAATAAAGAAATTGAAAATTAGTATATTTTTTTATACATTATCGATTTCATCAATAATTGTTAATTTATTTTAAATTAAATATAAAGATACTTTCATATTAATAAAACTTATAAGTTTTATTAATATTATTTTATTTAAATAAAAAATTTTATAAAACAATAAAAAATAAGTTGATAAAATTGAAAATTTTTACTATAATAAATATAATTAAACCAGCAACAGCAGAAGATAATAAAACTCCAATTAAACTTAAAATAATTTTTATAATTTTTCAAATCATAATTTTATTCCTGTAATTCTTCTAATTTTCATGTATTACCTTTATCGCTACCTTTTAAAGAATAAATAGTAATAAATTTTGAGTGTTGTACTGATAAAACTAAGACATTAGTATTATTGTTAAAAACTTCTATTGGTACACCTGCTATTTTTGTATTAGTTATAATAAATTCTTTAATTGCAAAAACATTATTATATATATTTCAAGAATAATAAACTTTATATCTTTTATTAACTATAAAATCATAAGTAATTTGTCAATTATCTCATTTATTTTTTTCTCTTATTCCTACTTCTTTTCAAATTGAACTACTTGGAGGAATTGGAATTGGTTGTGGTTGTTTTTTGATAATTTCATTAATAGCACCAGCAACAGTTTTATCAGTAGTTTCTAAATTAGGAATTTCAGTACCAATAGTATTTATAGAAAAAGCATATTTGAATTGGTCTTTATCCATTTTATTGTCTAATTTTTTATCTACTTCTTCTTTTTTATAATAATCAGTTAAATCAGTTTTCCCGCAAGTAGCACTAATTTTATTATTTTCATCAATTTTAATATTTTCACCAGCAATTAACTTATCTTGTTTTTTATCTAATAATTGATTTGTTTCTAGTTTTGTATAATAATCATGTTCAGTATTTTCTTCTGCTATAAATTCAGTTGGTGTATCTATTCCTTGATATTGATATATTTCTTCTATATCACCAATTAAATTAATTTTTCCACGTTCAGGATAAGAATTACCGCCACCACTAAATTCTTTCTTTTTATTGTTATAGTAAATCGTTCCGGTATTTAAAATTCTTTTATTTTGGATTTGTTCACTATACGTCATGGAATCAACATTTAGCAATTCAAATTCATTAAAAACATTATTTAAATAAATTTTAATTACTTTATAAAATTTCATAAAGTTATTTTCTGTTGAATATTGATAACTGATTTTAATAAAATATCATTTAAATATTTCTATATTATTATTTTCAACTTTTTTTCATAAGGGACTAGTTTCAATATTAAATCAATTATTTTTAACATCATTAATATTTTCGTTTGTTTTAATTAATTCACTATTTAATTTGGTAATTTCATTTTCATTTGTAGTAATTCGTTTTTGTTGTTTAGCAGAAAAATCACAAGTTGGTGCATGTGTATAATCACCAATTTGTGGATTGTTTTGTAAAACATCAGGTGGTAATGTTCCAATTTCATTAGGTCAATCTAAAATCATAGTTTCAGTTTTTGAGTCATATTCTGTTGCAACATAACCTTTATTTATTAAATTTGTAACTGGTCCCCTATATGTTTCATTTTTATTACCATTAATGGTATCATCATATAATTTTATTTGCTTTGATAATGTAAATTCTTTTTGTTCTTGAATTAATTCATTAACTTGGTTTCTAGTATAAAATGCTTTTAAGTCAATTTTTTCAACATCTATTTCATCATTATTATAATTTGAAAATATTTGTTTTAATTCTGTTAATCTTGCTCATATTTTCATTCTACTAGGTGTTAAATCTCAAATATTAATCGTAGGAGTACTACTTGCACTAAATTGATTACCATTATTAAATTGAATAGTAGCATCAACATTAAATTCAATTGGTGTACGATTAAATACTCAATGTTCAACCATAACATAAACCATATCTCTTAATGTTTCTTTAATTAATTCATCTTTAAAACTATCAAAAGGAAATTTAGATAAAATAAAATCAAGATAAGCATTAATATCATTTTGAGCACGAATAGCAAATGTTTTAAATCAATCATCAACATTTGGTCATGTATTTATATATTGTCGTGGTGTTTCTGTAATTGTTCCAGTTAATGGATATCAGTTATTATAATTTTCTAAACTGACACCAGTTCAAAGTTTATTAATCATATTTTATCATTCCTTAAAAAATGCTTTTTTATAACGTTTGGTTTTTGATTTAGTTTTTCTATGTGATATATGTATAATTTCTTTTTGTAATTTTTTCTTTCCTTTTTTTACAACTTGATTATATGCAAATTTTTCTAAATGTCTTAACAATCCAGTACCAAATACAGTATTAACTGAGAATTTTAAACCAACCCTTTTAAATGATTTATTGACATTATCAATAGGATTATTAATAACATTAATTACTTTATGATAAGTTCTAATTGTCCTTAATATTTGCCTATAAATTTTAAAACTATCTTTAATCATTTGTTGTACAACTGGTGGAGCAAAAGCAATACTTTTTAATCATTTATTTTGACTAACTCCATATCCAATATATCAACCGCTATATCATCTATATCAATGAAATGGATGTATTTGAATAACAAAAGTTTCTGCTTTGATAATACTATCAATAACTACAATTGGTTTATATTTAGGATTACGATGATAAATAGTAATTCCACATTTATCTAATGATAAAGGTTGAATTTTACAAGCCATAAATACTGGTGAATTTAATGGAATTAATTGTGCATGTTTAATTGCTTTCTTTTCAGCACTTGTAAATACATCAATTGTTTTTTCTTTTAATTTATTAATTTTTTCAAATGCTTGTTTTTCTAATTTTTCGAATTTCTCTTGTAATTTATAAATATTTATTCTTATTTTTTCAAAATATGAAGTATCTTTTCAAAATTTATTTAAACCTTTTTTAAAATAAAATTTAATATCAAAATATTTAAAAGTTTGATTTGCTTTTAATACTAATTTATGAATTGAACTATTTTTAAAATTAAATTTAATTGCATTAGCACGAATTTTTTGTAAATCTAAAATTAAAGATTTTCCATATCTATTTTCTGCATGTATTGTATGAACTAAATTTAATCAGTCATGTTGGTTCATTTTTAATACTTCTTTTAAATCAGTATTATATTTTTGTAAAAAATTGTTTGCTTTATCAATATCTTTAATTTTAAATTTAGGAGTTAACTGTGGACTTAACTTTATTAATTCATTTTGTAATAATAAATAATTTTTTAATTCTTGTACTTCTAATTTTGCAAAATTATTTTTATATTGTCTTTCAGCAACAAAACCTAAATTTTGTATTATTGTTTCGCGATTTGGAGCATGGTTATAATTAAATAAATAACGTTTATTTCCAATAATTTTATCTGTTAAAAATTGTTTTTCACTTACTTGACTAATGATTTCTTGTAAATTTTTTGCTTTTTTAATACCAATTTGTTCTAATGTTTTAGTTTTTTCTGCTAAACTAATAAATTTAGTTGTACGATAACCACGACTAATTCTATTAAGTCCAGCAAATGCAGGTAATATATTAAAAAAAGTATTTAATGGTGTAACATTTCCTTTTAAATAATCATAAACTTGATTAATAGTAAAATCAGTTAAAAACTCTACACCAACAGCACTAATACTAGCAAGTAAATCACTTGCACCTAAACCAAGTGCTAAACTTTCACTTAATCCACCAGTAAAAGGAGCAAGTGCTACTGCTATTACTTGTACACCAATCATTTCTAAAATTTCTCATCATCAACTTTTATGTTCTTGTTGTTGACTTGTTCTAGTATGTTTTGGTTTATTTATGTTTAAAAGTATTGCTGTACTAGTTGTACCAATTGGCATAATAATTATCCTTATTTAAGAGTTATTTTTATAGGATTTGTTGAACCTTGATAATTTTTATCAGTGTCATTAGTAGTGATTACTACATATAAATCTCCTGCTTTTTGGTTTTGATTACTTACATCAACTTGACCTTGGGCATCACTAAAATAATTAATAATTGGAGTTGTTAAATTTGGATTTAAATTATTTAGTTCAGTTGTATTTTTAATTGTTGTATCTAATAATTTATTCTTTTTAGTAGTATCAGCAGTAATATTAGTTGTTAATGTTGTAATTTCTTCACTTAAATATTTTTTATTAACAATACCACATAACATTCATCTTGATTCTGTTTCTGAGTTTTACATATAAGGAATAGATTCTCCTGTTACTTGTCCACCAACTAAATATCTTTTTGGAACTTTACCATCTTTAATATCTTCAACATATATACTAGTTTGTTGTAACATATATCTTTTCATTGCTTTTGGTGTTGCTAAAACAAAATTCATAATTTGATTTTTATTTTCAGTATTTTTAAATGTCATATAATCATCCATAACAATTTGACATAATACACCTTTAATATATAAATTTGTTCCATTTAATCTTAATTGTTGTGCTAGTTGATTATCAGTAATTAAACCTTTATTATCTGCTAAATAAACTAAAGTATCATAAAGACTATTTGTTATAAAAAATTTACAATTATTACTATTTCTTAATTGAAATAAAGTATTTCATGCTGATAACATTGATTTTAAATATCCTACTGGTGTTGTATCAGTAATGATTACTTTTTTGGCAGATTTAGCAATTGTATTTGTATCATTATTTGCTAAATAATCTGCTAAATCATTAGCAACTTCATATTGCATACTTTCTAGTAAATTTTGCCCATTATCTGCAAATAAATCAACTTCACCAATCATTTCTCCTGTACTAGCTTCTTTTGTAATTTCTTTAATAATTTTATCAGTATCAACATAACCAACTTCTAATTCTTTACTTTTATCATTTCAATGAAGTATTTTGAATGTTGGGTCTTTTGGTTTTTTAACTATAAATTCAATTTTTGTAGAATTAACCATTTCAATTGGAAAAAAACTTGCTCATGGACTATTTGATTGTTTATAAAATTCTATAAATTCAGGTGTTTCTACTAATTTTGTAGTATTATCTAAATTTTGTTTAAATGGCACTGGATTTGGCATTTTAAATTTTCCTTTCTTTTATAAATTATTTTTCTTTTTATAATCTAATAAACTACTTTTTATTGAAGTTTCTTGATTTGTTAATATTGTTTCTTGTTTACCACCTGTATTAATTGGTTCTTTAAATAGTGGTTGTTCTTTAATCATTTTTTTAATAGTTTCTTCAATTTTTGAATTTTCTATATTACTTGTTTTAAATTTTAAAAATTCATAAAATTCTTTTTTAACTTGATATTTTTTAAATATATTAATTATTTCTTTTTCTTTAATTTCTTGATTAAGTTTATTTAACTTATTTTCTAATTCAACAATCTTAATTTCTTGCTCTTGTTGTAAATTATTATTTTCAGTTAAAGGTTCAGTATTTTGTTCAACATTAGTTTCATTTTCTAACATTTAAATCACACCTTTATTATTTATTTTCTTTTCCATTAATTTTTTCATTAAGTTTTGCTAATTTTTTTTGATGTTTCATCACTTTATTATTTCTTCTAATATGTTTTGGAGTTGTAATAAATCTTTTAAATCAAACAATTAATTCTCTACAAATTAATGTTCCTACACTTGTTCCAATAATAATTAATTCATGTAAAAATTCTTTCATTTTCAATTATTTCCTTTCAATTATTTATTTTTAATTATTCGTCAAATTGACCATTATTAATTCTTTCAATCATTGATTTTGAATTACTTATAATAGTTACCAATAAAGATATTTCTTTATTTAATTGTTCCATTCTTTCCTTATATGTCTGAATTTCATTGTTATAATATTCAATCAATTTTTCTTTATTCATTAGTTATCATCTCCTTTATAAACTATCATATGTAGTTGGTCTTTCATATAAAACATCACTACTTCCACTATTATTACTAATAGCATCACTATTAATTAATCTTCTTGTTTCATTTGTAAATGATGTTTCTTGCATTTCTTGATTATGATTTGTAGTTTCCATAGGTAATAAATTATGTATAATTT
Source organism: Spiroplasma endosymbiont of Tiphia femorata (assembly GCF_964020225.1). NCBI lineage: Bacteria > Bacillati > Mycoplasmatota > Mollicutes > Entomoplasmatales > Spiroplasmataceae > Spiroplasma > Spiroplasma endosymbiont of Tiphia femorata. The sequence goes on from NZ_OZ026544.1 coordinate 567,442, forward strand.
CACTTGCACCAGCAACTATTGTTGGTATACTGCATAAGCATTATTAAAATCATTATTTATACCCATAGCTACACCACTTGAAATTAGACATCCACTAGTTGCCATATTACATATTTTTCTTATTACTTCAAATCTATTAGGTATTAATTCACTTAACCCACCAATTAGATTTGATATACCATAAGTACTTAAACTAATATATGTATCTCAATCCATTTGTTGTTTATTATCATTAGTTAATAATAATGGTCATGGTGGTGTTTCTGTGGTAGTAGTTGTTAATCAAGGTGGTGGTTCAGGATTAGGATTGATTTTTGTAAATTTTGCATAATTAATTAAACCAATAGTTCCTAAACCTAATAATATTTTTTTACTTGAATTTAATATTTTCTTTTTAGTACTTGGCATTTGATTTAAGTTTCATATATCAATTCCTAACTTTTTACTAAATAATAAAGCATTAATACTTCCTAATACTGGATTACCAATAATTTGACCATAATAAGCACTTGTACCAATCATTGCTGATAATGGACTTATTCCAATTCTTATTATTTTTAATAAAGTATAGTTATTTGATTGTACATTCGTGTCATTTGGCATTTTCATTTACTCCTTCATTTTTTGGTTTAATAAACACTTCAACTCAACCTGTATAGTGAACGTTATCACCAACTAAAATAGCAGTATTTGCATGTGGTTGAGAAACAACTAAATATTCAGCAATAACATTAGGATATTTTCATAAAATAATTGCTTTTATATCATTACTATCTGTTAAATCTTTGGGATTTGGTGAAAATATTTCTATTTTATCTTGACCAAATAAATCTGTTAATTTAGTCATTATCAAATTCACCTTTTTCTATTTTTTCAATTAATAAATTTAAAATATTTTTGTCCAAATCAGAGTTTGTATAATTAATTTTTTTAGTTCATTTAATTATATCTTTCATATATTTAAGTAATTTTTCTTTATTCATTATTTATTCTCCTTATTTAAATAATATCAACCAATTAATAAACTATCTGCTTCATCATGATTTGATATTTTTATATTTCAATTATTTTCTTTAATAATTTCTTCAGCAACATATATACTTAGTTCTTTATCTCAAGGTCTTAATCAAAAAATAGGTGGGTCATAACGTTCATATCATTTCTTTCATTCACTTGGACTTATTAACATATCTTTTGTTAATAATTTATTAAATTGTCCTGCAATAAAACCACGTAAATGTTCTTGAGTTTCATAACCAATACCATTTTTTGAATTAAAAGTACCACGTTCAATAATTAAATCCAATTCATTATCATTAACTTTTATATCTCAATAAAATTTTCTTTGTCCATCATATTCTTTTAAATTATAACTTTTAACAAATATTGGTTTTCAATTTCAAAAATCATATTTATCATGTAAATAAACTTTTTTTCATAAAGTAAATCCAGTATTTTTAATACTTGGGTCAATTGAAAGTAAATAATTAGTCATTATCAAATCACCGGTCTTTAATTCTGGTTTTAATTGGTTTATAAACTTCTTCATAATATCCGTTTAAGCGATATGTGTTTTTAAGATATTGCATAAATCTTTCTTTATTAATACAATTTTTATGTCTTGATTTATTAATTTCATCAACTTTATTTCTATGTTCTTTATCACCTTGATAACAATGTTCACATACATTTTCTCAGCAGTTTTTTTCACAAGTAAATAAATCATGTTTTTTATCACATACACAACAATCTTCACAACATACTTCTTTATTCATTATTTATTCTCCTTTCTATTATTTCTTTCTTGCTTTATTAATAAATTTATTCAAATAATTTGATTATCACCATCACCTAATTTTTTTAAAAGATATTCATATCTTTTCTTAAAATCTTCACTATCAATATCTCTATCTTGGTAAATTATTTTTTTCAATTTTTTTATTTTATACAAGGTTTTTGGAGAATATATTTCTCCATGCATGCAAAGAAAACATTTCATTATTTATTCTCCTTATTTTCAATTTGATTAGCAATTTCACTTAATATTTTTAATACTTTATATTCATTTTTTAATTCTTTAATAATAAATATTAAAAATATTATTAGTGTTATACTTGTTATTAATATTGGTGCTATTAATAAAATTTCTCATCATATCATTTTTTACTCTTTTCATTTTTTAAATCATTTAACATTAATTGAACAAAATACACGATTTTTAGGAATGTTTAAAGTATTAAAAATTTGACCAGTTACAATAATTTCATCGTTTTTGTTTAATAAAATACATCGGTTATAAAATTTTGGATTATTAAAAATTAAAGTAACATAGTTTAAACCATTTCATTGACCACGAACACTATAATATAATTCTTTATTACCTTTTTCGTAATATTTTGCTTCAATAGTGTTACTTAGTTTTACTGTTAATTTGACATAATTGGCTTTATCTTTCATTTTTATAATTCCTTAAATAGTATTGAATGTGTTTATATGCATCTTGTTCATGTTTTGTTAATTTTATATTTCCTTTATAATTTATTATTTTATTTTTATTTTTTGGTTGGTTTTCTAGATAATCTCAGTTGAAAACATCTTGTACTAATACCATTAATGAACCAATAATTTTAGGAGTTGCTAATGGATTAGTTAATAATTGTTTTGAACTTAAAAAGAAATTTTCTACAATAACTAATATTTTGTTTTCAAAAAATTGTTCTTTGATTATTGATAATATTCTTTTATAACGATTTTTATTTTCAAAAACATGTGTTGTGTTGAATGTTTCTGTATAAATAATCCTATTTGTTTCATTTGAATATATAACAATTCCATTATTACCAATACCAGCGGGGTCAATCCCAATAATTAAGTCATATTGCATTATTAATCAAATTCACCATTTTTAATTTTTTGATTTAATTGAGATATAAGATTTAATCTTCCATTAAAACAACTTTTTCAAAGTTTAGTTACTTTTTCATCGTCTCTCATTTCTTTATTTCATTCTCATTCATCTTTAAGATATTCAAGTATTTTTTCTTTATTCATATTTATACCTCCTACTTAACCTAATATTTAAAATACAGTCATAACAAATTGCTTTACTATTTTTATCTCTTAAAAAATATTTTCTTGTTTTTATATCATTAGTATTAAAGAATAAATAATCTAATTTATTTTGTTTACATGTTCAACAAAAATACTTTTTCATTATGAGTTGAAATTTCCTTATAAGAAGTAACTATATAATTAATTGGTAAATCATCATGTTTATATGGATTATTTATTTTAAAACCTTTTCTGTTTTCTTCTCACGTAATGTTATATTTAAAACAAGGATTAGTAATTTTAGTTTTGTTATCTGTTATTTCATCCATAAATCAACTATTATGCTGTTCATAAAATGTTAATTGTTCAAGTTTTATATCATTAAGATAATATTCTTTTGGAGCAGTTGGTTTATTAACAGTTATTTTTTGGTCTTTAATATATGGTTCTAATAACTTTATTAATTCATTACCACTTAATTCTTTTTTAATATTTTCTAAATTAAAAACTCAATATGTGTAACTGTTATCAACAATAAAAGAATTATTTTTAATCATTCATTTTGGAAGAGATAATTTATATTCAACATAATCAATAAGAATAGATTGTGGTTTATCTTTAACAATTTGTTCTTTTTTAAATTCTATTTGCATAATAATCCTTTCCTAATATGTTCTGTTGCTTCTAGCATAAAGAACATATATTTTTATTCTTAGATTATTAATAATACTACTATTTGTTTTATTCATTCCAGCAATTCTGGGCTCAAAAATAAATTGTGAAATTTTAAAAAACATTGAGGCATTCGATTCAATATTTATTTAATTTGCGTTTAGCAAATTAATATTTTAATTGAACCGGTCCCGCTCAATTTTTTTTACAAGTTTGAAATTTATTTTCTCGCCCAAAAATTTTTCAAAAAAAAATAAAAAATAAAACCAACACTTGCTCACTTGGTAGTGGCAAGGTTGGTTAAATAAAGAATAATAGTTGGTCCCCACTCCGGGTCTATATATACTAGTTTCCAATTCGCTCCCACCCCAAGAATTACCATTTCTGGTTAGTATATTTTATTAGGTATCACTCCACTTTTTATTTATCCATGCAAGTCCACATGCTAGCTACTATTTTTAACAACTGTGTTGTAGTTCACTTTTTTAGTTCCCTAACACGTGTTGATAATAGTGCTAAAGACGGTTATTAAAAATTTTAAAATTTTACAATTACAAAAAAAGACAAGAATTTTATTCTCGTCTTTTGTCATTTATTTTTTAATTTAATAGTTTAAAAAAGAAAGGAGTTATTTTTAAAAATTTTTATTTATCGACATCTTCGGTACGCTCCCTTTTTTAAATATATTAATCATTTCTTTTTCTTTAATTTCTTGATTAAGTTTATTTAACTTATTTTCTGCTTCATTAACTTTATTTTCTATTTCTTGTTGAGCATTATTTTCAGTTAAAGGTTCAGTTGTTTGTTGAACATTATCTTCATTTTCTAACATTTAACATTCTCCTAATCTTATTCCAGTAATCAATCTTTAACTAATTGTGGCATTTCACTTATTAGTTTTTTATAATCATTAACAGCATTTTCTAATGTATTGATATCAGAAAATTTAAAACAATTATCAATATGTAAATCAAAATCTCTATCAATACTGATATCTTGTTTTCTATATTTTTCATTAAATTCAATTTTTGTCATATTATTTTTCTCCTTTATTAATTTTTTCATTTAATTTTGCTAATTTTTTTTGATGTTTTATAATTTTGTTATTTGCTCTAACATGTTTTGGAGTTGTGATAAATCTTTTTAATAAAACAATAATTTCTCTGCAAATTAATGTTCCAACATTTGTTCCAATAATTATTAATTCATGTAAAAATTCTTTCATTTCAATATTTTCCTTTCAACTATTTATTTTTAATTTTTAATTATTCATCAAATTGACCACCATTAATTCTTTCAATCATTGATTTTGAATTACTCATAATGCTTACTAATAAGGCAATTTCTTTATTTAATTGTTCCATTTTATCTTTATATGTCTGAATTTCATTATTATAATATTCAATTATTTTTTCTTTATTCATAAATTATTCACCTCCTTTATAAACTCATGTGATTATAATCTCAATTTAATGAAGTATTATCATGATTTAATGGTACTTCGCTCATATTATCACTACCATAATATTGACTTGCAGTTTCACTATTAATAGTAAATCTATTATCATTAATTAATCTTGTAGCTTCATTTGTAAATGGTGTTTCTTGCATTTCTTCAATATGATTTGTATTTTCCATAGGTAATAAATTATGAATAATTTCACTTGCACCAGCAATTATAGTAGGTATTGCATAAGCATTATTAAAATCATTATTTATACCCATTGCTACACCACTTGATATTAAACAACCACCAGTAGCCATATTACAAATCTTTCTTATTGCTTCAAATTTATTAGGTATTAACTCAGTTAATCCACTAATAAGATTTGAAATACCATAAGCATTTAAACTAATATATGTATCTCAATCCATTAATGACTGATGTTCTTGTTTATCTAATAGTAATCATGGAGGACCCTCAGTTGTAGTTGTAGTAGTTATTGGAGTTGTTGTTGTTGGAATAATAGGATTAATATTATTTTCTGTTCATTTACTATAATTTGCTAATCCAATTGTTCCTAAACCTAGTAATATTTTTTTACTACTATTAATTAATTTAGTTTTAGTATTTGGTCTTTGATTTAAATTTCAAATATCTAAACCTAATTTTTTACCAAATAATAAACTATTAATTGAACCTAATACTGGATTTGCAATTACTTGACCATAATAAGCACTTGTACCAATCATTGCACAAATTGGACTTATTCCAATTCTAATTAATTTAGTTAAAGTATAATTTGATTGATTTTCTATACTTGGCATTTTATTCTCCTTTAATTTTCTAATTTTTTAATTGTTACTTTAATTCAACCTTGATAAACATCATTATCACCAACTATTAATGCAACATTACTTTCTGGGTCAGAAACAATTATATGTTTTGATTTAACATTTGGGTATTGTCTTAAAATAATTGCTCTAATATCATTACTTGTATGAATTGCTTTTGGAAATGGTAATAATATTTCAATTTCATCTTTATTTTCAAATAAAGTAGGCAATATTATCATTAGTCAAATTCACCTTTTTCTATTTTTTCAATTAATAAATTTAAAATATTTTTGTCAAAATCAGAGTTTGTATAATTAATTTTTTTAGTTCATTTAATTATATCTTTCATATATTTAAGTAATTTTTCTTTATTCATTATCAAAGTCTCCCTCATTAATATAAATCTGAAGATTAAATAAAACACTTTCTTTTCCTATTTTAAATAAATTACTAGAATTAGATTCTTTATTTTCTTTTAGAGTTGTTATAATAAAATTAATTAATTTTTCTTTATTAATACAATTTTTATGTCTTGATTTATTAATTTCATCAACTTTAATTCTATGTTCTTTACAATATGCTCTTCCATATTCATCAAATTGCTCATCTGTCATATTTTCACATTGTCTTTGTCTTTGTTTATTTTTAATTTCATCATAATATGGTTCATGAATAAATTTTTCAAATGTTATTGTTTCAGTTCATGTACATCTATTCATTATTTATTCTCCTTATTTGATTATTTTTTTCTAAATTTTTTGCAATTGAATTTAATAATTTTAAAACTTTATATTCATTTTTTAATTCTTTAATAATAAATATTAAAAATATTATTAGTGTTATGCTTGTTATTAATATTGGTACTATTAATAAAATTTTTCATAATATCATTTTTTACTCTTTTCATTTTTTAAATCATTTAACATTGATTGAACAAAATGCACGATTTTTAGGAATATTTAAAGTATTAAAAATTTGACCAGTTACTAAAATTTCATCATTTTTGTTTAATAAAATACATCGATTATAAAGTTTTGGTTTATTAAAAATTAAAGTAACATAGTTTAATCCATTTCATTGAGCACGAACACTATAATATAATTCCTTATTACCTTTTTCGTAATATTTTGCTTCAATAGTGTTACTTAGTTTTACTGTTAATTTGACATAATTGGCTTTATCTTTCATTTTTATAATTCCTTAAATAGTATTGAATATGCTTATATGCATCTTGTTCATGTTTTGTTAATTTTATATTTCCTTTATAATTTTCTATTTTATTTTTATTTTTTGGTTCACTTTCTTGATAATCTCAGTTCATAATATCTTGAACTAATACCATTAACGCGCCAATAATTTTAGGAGTTGCTAATGGATTAGTTAATAACTGCTTTGAACTTAAAAAGAAATTTTCTACAATAACTAATATTTTTTTATCAAAAAATTGTTCTTTAATTATCGATAGTATTCTTTTAAAACGATTTTTACTTTCAAAAACATGTGTTGTGTTGAATGTTTCCATATAAATAATTCTATTTGTTTCATTTGAATATATAATAATTCCATTATTACCAATTCCAGCGGGGTCAATTCCAATAATTAAGTCATAATGCATAATTAATCAAATTCACCATTTTGAATTTTTTCTTGTAATTTCATTATTAATTTAAGTTTTCAATTACTAATATTAATTTTAATTTCATCACTAATATCATCTTTAAGTAATTCCATAAATTCATTATCAAGATAATAAATTAATTTTTCTTTATCCATATTTATACCTCCTACTTAACCTAACATTTAAAATACAGTCATAACAAATTGCTTTACCATTTTTATCTCTTAAAAAATATTTTCTTGTTTTTATATCATTAGTATTAAAGAATAAATAATCTAATTTATTTTGTTTACATGTTCAACAAAAATACTTTTTCATTATGAGTTGAAATTTCCTTATAAGAAGTAACTAAATAATTAATTGGTAAATCATCATGTTTATATGGATTATTTATTTTAAAATCTTTTCTGTTTTCTTCTCACGTAATGTTATATTTAAAACAAGGATTAGTAATTTTAGTTTTGTTATCTGTTATTTCACAGATAAATCAACTATTATGCTGTTCATAAAATTTTAATGGTTCAAGTTTTATATCATTAAGATAATATTCTTTTGGAGCGGTTGGTTTATTAACAGTTATTTTTTGGTCTTTAATATATGGTTCTAATAATTTTATTAATTCATTACCACTTAATTCTCTTTTAATATTTTCTAAATTAAAAACTCAATATGTATATTTATCATCAGCAATAAAACTATTATTTTTAACCATTCATTTTGGACATTGTAATTTATATTCACCATAATCAATAAGAATAGATTGTGGTCTATCTTTAACAATTTGTTCTTTTTTAAATTCTATTTGCATAATAATCCTTTCCTAATATGTTCTGTTGCTTCTAGCATAAAGAACATATATTTTGATTTTTAGATTATTAATAATACTACTATTCGTTTTATTCATTCCAGCAATTCTGGGCTCAAAAATAAATTGTGAAATTTTAAAAAACATTGAGGCATTCGATTCAATATTTATTTAATTTGCGTTTAGCAAATTAATATTTTTAATTGAACCGGTCCCGCTCAATTTTTTTACAAGTTTGAAATTTATTTTCTCGCCCAAAAAATTTTTCAAAAAAAATAAAAAATAAAACCAACACTTGCTCACTGGGGAGTGGCAAGGTTGGTTAAATAAAGAATAGAATTAATACAATAGGTCCCTACAACAGGTCTATATACACTAGTTTCCAATTCGCTCCCACCCCAAGAATTACCATTTCTGGTTAGTATATTTTATTAGGCATCATCCACTTCTTATTTATCCATGCAAGTCCACATGCTAGCCACTATTTTGAACAACTGTGTTGTGGTTCACTTTTTTAATTCCTTAACACGTGTTGATAATAGTATTAAAGAAAATTATTAAAAATTTTAAAATTTTACAATTACAAAAAAAGACAAGATTATTTCTTGTCTTTTTCCTTAATAACTTTGATAATAATTTTTATTTTTTTTAAATGTATATTTTTTAAAATACGTCGAATATAAATTTAAAAATTTAAGGGTTAAAGAGAGTAATTTTGTCTAATTTTCATTATTTTTCAAATAATTCATTTTTGGAAATAAGTTACTAATGTAATAATTAATTATTTCGTAAATTTGACAAATATCCTTTCTTTTTTAACTTATTAATAATTATTTAATACTAAATTAATTATATATTATGTTGGATTTTAATGTAGTAATAGGAGTTTTAAATAACATTATAAGTTTAATTTAAAAAGATATTATTAAAATATTATTATTTTAGAATAATAAGTTATTTGGTGTACGAGGAAAAGGAATAACATCTCTAATATTATTAATACCAGTAATAAACATTAAAAATCTTTCTAGACCTAAACCAAAACCAGCACTTGGTGCATATCCATATTTTCTTAAATCAAAATATCATTGTAGATCATTACCCTCAATTTTGAATTGGGTTTTATTTTTTAGTAATTGTTCATAATTATCTTCACGAACAGAACCACCAATTAATTCACCAATCCCTGGCACTAATAAATCCATAGCTGCCACTGTTTTTTGTTGTGGATAATTACTATCAATTGGATTAAGTTTCATGTAAAAAGCTTTGATGGTTTGTGGATAGTTAATAACAAAAGTTGGTTGTTTAGTTATTTCTTCACATAAATATCTTTCATGTTCTGATTGTAAATCAATTCCTCATTTAATTTCATTAAATTCAAATTTTTTTCCTTTTTTTTGCGCATTTAAAAGTAATTCAATGACTTCTGTATAAGTAATAACTTTAAAATCAGATTTAAAATCGGCAATTTTTTCTAATTTTTCAATTAGTGATTGTTCATTTTTAGTTTCTTGTTTTTGTTCTAAAAATTTTAATTCAGAATTACAATTATTTAGAACATCTCTAATAACAGTTTTTATTAGTTTTTGGGCTAGTATAATATTATCTTGTAGATTACTAAAGGTAAATTCTGGTTCTACCATTCAAAATTCTGCTGCGTGACGTGTAGTATTAGATTTTTCAGCACGAAATGTTGGTCCAAATGTATAAACTTTTTGTAAAGATTGAGCGTAGGCTTCAGCATTTAACTGACCACTAACAGTTAATGAGGCTTTTTTCCCAAAAAAATCCTTTTCATATTTATCATTAGTTATAGTAGTAACAATAAAATTTTCACCAGCACCTTCAGCATCATTAGCTGTAATAAGAGGACTATGTAGGTAAATAAATTGATTATTATGAAAAAAATTATGAATAGATCATGATACTTGATCACGAATTCTAAATAATGACAAGAAAGTATTAGTACGAACACGTAAGTGTGCATGTTCACGAAGAAATTCATTTGTATGTTCTTTTTTTTGGATTGGATAATCATTAGCGCATATGTTGTAGACAGTAGCAGTAATTACTTTTAGTTCAAATGGTTGTTTCGCATTTGGTGTTAAAATTAAATTACCAGTAATAGTAACAGCACTACCAGTAGTAACATTAGTTAAATTGTTAGTATTTTCTAAATTTGGATCATATACTACTTGTAAGTTATTAATTGAAGAACCATCGTTTAAATCTAAAAACCCAACTTTTTTACTATTTCGATTAGAACGAACCCAACCGTTAACAGTTACTTGTGTTGGTATTTTTTTAGTTTTATCGTTACTATTAATAAATAAATTATTAATTGTGTAAATCATTATTGTTCCTCCTATTTATTTTTATATAATAAATAAATTATATATTAACTATTATCTTAGTAGGGAATTATTTATGATTTTTTTCATTAATATTTGGGATAAATTTTATTTTTAGTTAGTATAAAATTTCAAATTGAATTTTAAGTTAATGTTATAATATTACTTATAGTAAAGGGGGTTTATTATGGGCAAATTTTTAAAGTTAATTACTAATGGCTTTATGACAGGTGTTAGTGAACCATGATGTAATAATGAAGGAGTTGCAGTTTTACCTTTTGTATATAAATACAATCAATATTGATTTTTATTAATGAAAGAAAAGAATCCTTTATTTGAAAATAAAAAGATATCATTTTTTAGTACTCTAACAGGTGGTTGTAAATTAGGTAAATCATCACTAGAAACTGTTAAGAATGAAATTTTAGAAGAGACAGGAATTAATATTAGAAGCTTAAAACTTGATTGTATTTATAGACTTGGTAGTTACTATGCTAATAAAACTTCAATAAAAATATGACATTTTTATGCTGTTGATTTATCTAGTTTGAATTTAGATTTAAAGTTAAGTTATTTTGGTAAAGGTGATGGTAGTATTGGTGAAAATGGTATTAATGGTATTTTTATTAATGAGAGTGAACTAGATAAAGTTAATGATGCACTTACATTGGCAATTTATGGAAAATTACGATTGAATAATACAATAGTGAACATAAATAAATAAATAAATTTAAAAGGAAGAAAATATGTTTAAAGATATAAAATTTAGATTTATAAAAAGAAAGAAAAATATAAAAGAATTTTTATTATCAATACCCAAAGATCTTAATAAAATTCCATTTTCTGCTAAAGTAGCTATTATTTGTTTAGGGATTTTTATGTTATGAAATACATTTTTTGATTTGAATCATTTTATTAATCCTAATTTATATCCTTCGGTTTGAACTATTGTAAATCGTCAAGTTTATCATCCTTGACAGCAAGTATTATTATTCTTAAATGGTATTGCTGCTTTTACTAATGTTATTTGTATAATTTTAATTTCATTTGGTAAAATTTCTAATTTTTTTTGAGGCTTTTTTTCTGTTACTATTTATGGTTGTATTGCTTTAGTTTGAGATTATGTTGGTGATATGCAGTTGAATTTATTTTTCTTTTTGCCTTTTCAATTTATTGGCTATAGTTTATGGAAATTTCATTTAGATTCACAACAAGAAATAATTTCTAAACGTTTAAATTTAAAAACAAGTATTGTTACTATTACTTTGCAATTGTTTTATCAGTATTTTTTTATTTTGAAATTCCTGAATTTTCACGTGTAATTTTAGGGAAATATGATTTTGATGGTAATACTTTTCAACAAGTTTTACCACATATTCTAGATTCATTAACTAATTCTTTAAGTATTGTTGCGCAAATACTAATGTTATTACGTTTTCGTGAACAATGAATTTTTTGAATAATTGTTAATATTTTTCAAATAGCTATGTATTCGGGAGTTGCTCATAATCGTTTGGATGTAAATCTTTTATTAATGTGAATTGTTGCTCTTGGTAATTCTGGTTTTGGTTTTTATCAATGATTTTTTGTAAGAAGTAAAGAAAAAGTAGTAGTTAAAAAAGAAACATATGAGCAGTAATAACTTTTAAATAAGAAAAATAATAATTTAGAAAATAAGTTATTATTTTGTATAATAGTTTGTAAAGTATAAAATAATTATCAAAGAAGGTTATTATGAAAAAAAATGTATATATATTAAAAAATTTAGATGACACTAATACTCTTGCCAAAATAATTGCTAAAATTGCTAAACCAAATTTAATTTTATTATTAAATGGTCCGCTTGGTAGTGGTAAAACGCAAATTACTAAATTAATTGGTAATTTACTTGGAGTTAAAAATATTATTAATTCACCAACTTTTATTATTTGAAATAAGTATCAAACTAAATATGAATGAAATTTAATTCATATGGATGCTTATCGTTTAATTAATCCTCATTTAGAAGAATATTATGAAATAATGATGAATAATTTTATGATAATTGAATGATCGGAAAGATTAAAAATTAATTTTAATAATTATTCATATATTGCTATAGATTTTAAAATTATTGATATTAATAGTAGACAGATAGTTATTAATACTAATCTTCTTACAAAAGAGGAAGAAAAGTATTTATTTGATGCATTAAAAAAAATATAGAATTTTATTTATAAAAAAAAGTAGGATTTTTCCTACTTTTTTTTATACTTGTATGTGAAAGTAATTAAGCATAATACTATTAATAGTACTTTGACTAATTAGACCAAATTTTTGATATTGTTTTAATACTTCTAAAGTATAATTATTATCATCAACAGGATAATAATTATTTAAACCTCAAAGTAAACCAGCAAATAATACTAATGAACCAATAGCAATTGGACTAAAAGCATAATACACAGTTATTTTACGATTATGATATCCGATTAAAGAAGCAAATAATCATCCTGTGACAAAAGCAATCATTCAATATAATAATGTCACTACTTGTTGATCAGTTATAAATCAAAATATTAACATTAATAAAATAGTTGTAAAGAAACGACTCATAATTGGAGTTTTAAATAATTTATAATTTCAAATGAAAGGTAACATTGCTCCTAATGAAATTACAGGAAAAACTCAAAATCCTGACATGATATTAATATTATCAACAACACTTTGTAAAATACCGGTTAGAATCATTGCACCAATTCAAATGAAAATTGCTTTTCATAATCCATAAAATCCTTCAACAAATCTACCAACACGATAAAACATTCAAAGTGAAAATATTAAATTAATAGGAGCTGAAGGATTTATATCATTACCAGCAAATGGATAAATTAATCACCTTCAATATTGATAAGCACCAAATATTAAGTTATGATAATTGGCACCAAAAAGCAAATGTTGTTGTTTATAATCTAATGCTAATCAATCATCTTGACTAAGGTTTATAATTACTAGAAAAACAACAAGTGTAATAATAGGAATTATAAAAAGAAATCAGGTAACTGCCAAATTAGCATTAGTACATTTTTTTAATGTTTCGCTTAAGTAACGACGGTTTTGAAAATTAACTTTTTTTCAATTATCACTTAAAGTTCCAGTACTATTATCTTCATTAGTCTCTTCATTATTTTCGGTTTCAGTTTCAAGTTGGGGTAAGTCTACCTTAATAAATTTAGTAATACTAGGATAAAATTTAGATAATTCTTGAACAATTTTGTCACTAGTAGCAATAATAACATCAACCGCTGGTGACATTCGATTTTCGTTTTGGTTATCATCATTTAAAATAACCATTAAATAACGAATATCTTTAACACCTTCATCTGCTAATTGTTTATGTAAAATTTCATAAACTTCATCTTTATTTTTTAAATGGTGAGGATTAAAATTATTTTCTTTAATAATTTTAATGATATGATAAGTATTACTATCTTTATTAGTTAGATATACTTCACCTTTAACATGTAGTTTTAATTCTTTAGGAACATTAAATGGTCGATAATCTTGATGACTAATAAAATAATCAACTAATTGTAAACCTAAAATATCTAGAATATTATCATCCATTATTTAACACTTTCCTTTCGTAATAATTGTAATTTATTTTCAAAAAAATCAGGTAAATTACATTCAAAAGTCATAACTTTTTTAGTTGTGGGATGAGTAAAAGTAATGACTTTAGCATGTAAGTATTGTCCAATATTAGCATTTTCCAATTTAAACTTGCTGTATAAAGGGTCATTTACAATTGGATGTTCAATTCACTCAAAATGAACACGAATTTGGTGTGTTCGACCAGTTTCTAATTGACATTGAACTAAAGTATAGTCTTTAAATCGCTCAATAACTGTAAAATGAGTAGTTGCTTTCTTACTATTTTGTTCATTGACCATCATTTTTAGACGATTATTATTGCTTCTAGCAATAGGCGCTTTAATGGTTCCTGATCTACCTTTAATTGTACCATGAACTAATGCAATATAAATTCGTTTAATTTCATGTTTTTGTAATTGTTCTGCTAAAATATGATGACTAATTTTATTTTTAGCTACTAATAATAACCCTGTCGTTTGTTTGTCAATACGATGAACAATGCCTGGACGTAAATTATTTTCATCAATATTTTCAATTTTAGATTGGAATAATAATCCGTTAACTAAAGTATTATCTCAATTACCTGCTCCTGGGTGGACAACCAAATTATTAGGTTTGTTAATAACAAGAATTTCATTATCCTCATAAATTATTTCAAAATCAATTGCAGTTGCTTTTAAAGTGTTCTCTTTTTCATTTTTAATAATAATATTTATTTCATCATTATTTTTTAATAATAAGTTAGCTGATGAAATAGTTTTATTATTAACTATTACTTGCCCATTAGTGATTAAATTTTGGATAAAATTTCGTGAATAATGATGTTCTGTTAATACCATTGCTAAATATTTGTCGATGCGGATATTTTTGTTTTCATGATATGTTAGTTTTATCATCTTTTGATTTTCTATCATTGATGATTGTTGTGAATGTTCCGTTGTTGACTTCATTATTGTGTTCTCCAAACTTTTCTTGATAGGCATTAATTATGGTTCCAATAATTATTTGTAGAATAATAATTGTGATACCAATGGTAATAAATATATCCGCAGTATTAAAAATAGTATATGGTGGGAATAGTTGTCATAATAAAAAGTCAATAACACCACCATTATGTAAAAATCTATCGGTTAAATTACCGATTGTTCCTGCAATAACAAAACTGAGACCTAGTGCTCTGTTAATAGATTTAGTAAATAATAGTCAGGTGCTACTAGCAATTGCTACTAGAAAAGCAAAAGTTATTAGAAAGATTTTTTGATTTTGAAAAAAACTAAAAGCAGAACCATAATTAATAATAAATTTTAAATTAATAAATCCGGGTATGAATTTATATTCTTCACCAACTTTTATTCCATTTTGTACTGCTAATTTTATCATTTGATCAGTGACAATTAGAATAATAATTGCACAAAAACAAATTATTTTAGTTAATCATTTTCAATCACGTGTTTTTAAATGATTTTTAATTGCTAATCAAGAAAATTCCATAATTACTTCTTTCTAAACTAATATTAGTTATTTACATTATTAAGGATAACACTTCAAAACAACGATTACAAACATCTTCTTTTGTTTCATTAACAATTAATCAACAGCGAGGACATTTAGTACCCTCTTTTGTTTTAACATTAATAGTTCAGTTATTAACGTTGCTATTATTATAATTAATATTAACTTCACTAACAATTAATAATTGTGCTAATTCTTTTTCATCAATTGTTGATAAGATATTATGATTATCTTTAAAAATAATAGTCACTATTGTTTCTAAGGCTGTTTTAACAATTTTGTCTTTTTTAGCTTGTTCAATAACTTTATTAACTTCATTTTTAAAGTTAATAAAATATTCTCATTTTTCCATTAGTTTTGTTGGTTTGTTTAAATTTCATGGTTGTGGAAATTTTTTTAAATGAATAGAATCACTGCTTGTGTTTAAATCTTTTTTAGTTAAACTTTGAAATGCTTCTTCAGTAGTGTGTGGTAAAATAGGGGCTAATAAACCAATTAAAGTTTTTACTATTAAAAACATTGTCATTTGTACTTGTTTTCTTCTAATATCATTTTTGCTATTAACATATAAAATATCTTTAGTAAAATCACAATAAAAAGCAGACAAATCATTAGTAACAAAATTTAAAATTAAATGATAGATAGTATTAAATTGATAAGTTTGATAATTTTCATTAATTTTAGTCACTAATCTGTTTAATTTATTTAAAATATATTGATCAACTTCTGATAAACTATTAATAATTTCTTCTTCTGTTTTATTTTCAATAGTTTTGATATCTAAATCAAATAAATTACCTAGTAAGAAACGAAAAATATTTCTGATTTTACGATAGTTTTCACTAACTTGTTTTAAAATTTCAGTACCAATTCTTGTATCATCAGTAAAATCAACACTGGCTACTCATAATCGTAAAATATCAGCACCATTAGTATCACAAATTGATTTAACACTAATAACATTACCAATTGATTTTGACATTTTATTGCCTTTAGCGTCAGTTACAAAACCATGTGCCAGCAAGTTTTTATAGGGACTACTATTATTAGTAATAGTTCCTGTTGTTAAACTTGAATTAAATCAACCACGAAATTGATCATTACCCTCCAAATATAAATCTGCTGGTCAAGGTAAATTATTATTTTTAATAACTGCTAAGTGGGAAACGCCACTATCATATCAAACATCCATGATGTCTTGTTCTTTATAAAAAATACCATTTGGACTATCTTTATGTTGATATTTAGGTGGTAATAAATCTTTTGCTTCTTTTTCGAATCAAATATTTGAACCATGTTTAGCAAATAAATCAGCAACATGATTAATAAGGTTTATATCCATGATTGGTTCTTTTTTTTCGGTGTAAAAAATTGGAATTGGTAATCCTCAAGCACGTTGACGAGAAATGCATCAATCATAGCGATTATTTGTCATTAATAACATTCTTTTTTTTGCTCATTCAGGAACAAAATTTACTTTATTAATATTTTTAGTAAGTAATGGTTTGATTTTTTCAATAGCGATAAATCATTGTAAAGTGGCACGATAAATAACGGGTTTTTTAGTTCGTCAATCATGTGGATATTGATGTTTAAATCATTTCATACCAATTAATGTACCATTATTTTTTAAGCGCTCAACAATAATTTTATTAGTATCATCATAAAATTTATTGACTAATTGTTCATCATTGATTTCTGCTGTAAATTGACCTTGATCATTAATTGGACAAAGAATTTTGATATTATGTTTTAATCCTAAATCAAAATCTTCTTCACCAAACGCTGGAGCAGTGTGAACAATTCCAGTTCCATCATTTATAGTAACATGAGAACCATGAACGATTGGAGTTTTTCTTTGATATAATGGATGTAATGCTGTTAATCCAATTAAATCTTTACCAGAAATTGTTTTAACAATTATAAAATCGGTGATGTTGTTTGCTTTAGTAAAAGAATCAATCAATGGTTGTGCAATAATATATTGTTGTTCATTAGTTTTAATAATACTATATGTAAATTCTTCATTTACTGCTAACATTTGATTGCTAGGAATGGTTCATGGTGTTGTTGTTCAAATTATTAGTGAGGTAGGTAAGTTAAATATTTTTTTTTCATCATTTAGTAAAAAGGCAACATAAATAGCAGCACTAGTTTTTGTTAAATATTCAACTTCAGCTTCAGCTAAGGCACTTTCGCTTGATGGTGATCAATATACAGGATATAAATTACGATATACTAGTTTTTTTTCTACCATTTTAGCAAAAACTTTAATTTGTTCAGATTCATATTTTTTATCATAAGTAACATAATGATCTTCAAAATCTGTTAATAATCCTAATGTTTTAAATTGATTAATTTGATTAGCAACTTGCAGTTCTGCATATTTTTGACATTGTTTTCTAAAATCTGATACTGCTATTGTTTTACGATTAATTCCCGAGTTAGTAACTGCTGTTTCAATAGGTAAACCATGCGTATCTCAACCTGCAATATAGGGTGCATAATAATTGCTACTATTATAATAGCGAACAATAATATCTTTTAAAATTTTATTTAATGCATGTCCTAAATGTAGATCACCATTAGCATATGGAGGTCCATCATGAAGAATAAAAGTTTTCGTAGATTTTTTATTTTTGTTAATTAGTTGTTGATATATTTTTTGGTCTTGTCAATATTTTTGTAGTTGTGGTTCTTTTATAGTTAAATTAGCACGCATTTCAAAGTTAGTTTGAGGCATTAATAATGTATCTTTATAGTTTTTATTCATGTATATTATTCTCCTTTAAAATAACAAGTTTTATTTGTACTAATTATTCTTTTTTATTCTTAAATCATTATACTAGTAATTACTTGAAATTTGTATAATATTTACTTTATTTTAATAATAAGATTTTATAAAACTTAAAAGTTAAAAATATTACTTTTAGTGAGTATTATTTTATAATAAAGTATAAACTTATTAAAGTTTATAAAAAATATTTTTAAAATTTTAAAAAAGAGGTTAATGAATAATGTTAAAAATTTTTATTTCATATCATCATTTAAGAGAACAAAAAGCAAAGGATGAATTATCAGAATTAATTTCGCAATGTTATGGAGAATATTTTGAAGTGAAAGACGTATCTGTAAAACTAGGTGATATTGATCCGCAATTGCCTCCTAAAAAGATATTTAAAACTATTAGAGAAGAGTATTTAAAAGATTCAGATACTACTGTAGTTATTTTAGGAAAACATACAAAATGTAGAAAACATATTGATTGAGAAATTGCATCTTCATTATCAATATATGGTAGTCTTCATCGAAGGGGAAAAAATGGTTTATTAATACTTTTAACTGATGATTTTATTAAAAAAGCAAAAAAAAATTGTGATTTTAATGATAATGATTACAAAACTTTAATTAATGAACAAAATTCTACTCCAAGAATTTATGAAAATGTAATAAATAACTATGCAATCGTTGAAAGTTTTTCAAATGTAGTTTCAAATCCTTTAAAGTTTAAAAAATTACTTGATAAATGTCAAGATAAAGTTAAAACTGAAAAATTGAAAAAAAACTTTGATCTTTTCAAAGAAATAAATTTGTTTGAAGAAAATATAGAAGATTGTCCAAAAAAATCTAAAAATAAACTAAATTGTTATTTTTCAAAAAAACATAAATCAAAAAAATTATTTTTTGAAAAAGTTAAAACTGAAGTTAATAATAATAATGAAAACTTTGGGGAGGTTCCCAAAAAAGTAGGAAGATGAATTACTAGATAATTAACTTATTTCCAGATGAATTATTTTAAAAATCATTAAAATTAGACAAAATTACTCTCTTTTCTTAAAACATTAAATTTATATTTTATATTCGACGTATTTAAAAAAAATAAAATATACATTTTATAAGTTAAATTAAAATTATCAACAAGGAAAAAGACAAGAAATAATCTTGTCTTTTTTTGTAATTGTAAAATTTTAAAATTTTTTATTATTAGCACCCTTTAAATATCTACTACACGCAGTGACCAAGTAGGAGAAAGTTAATAATTAATAATCTTCTTTAACACTATTATCAACACGTGTTAGGGAACTAAAAAAGTGAACTACAACACAGTTGTTAAAAATAGTAGCTAGAACATGTGGACTTGCATGGATAAATAAAAAGTGGAGTGATACCTAATAAATTATACTAACCATTAAATGGTAATTCTTGGGGTGGGAGCGAATTGGAAACTAGTATATATAGACTTGTTGTAGGGACCTATTGTATTAATTCTATTCTTTATTTAACCAACCTTGCCACTCCCCAGTGAGCAAGTGTTGGTTTTATTTTTTATTGTTTTTTAAAATTTCACAATTTATTTTTGAGCCCAGTTTTCATGGAATGAATAAAACGAATAGTAGTATTATTAATAATCTAAAAATCAAAATATATGTTCTTTATGCTAGAAGCAACAGAACATATTAGGAAAGTAAGTAAGGTAATTTAATAATGAATAATGATTATGAATGAATATGATATTGTGATATTTATGGTTGTAAAAATAACAACAGTAAGCAAGAAATATATGTTTGTTCAATTAAAAAAGATACAAAATTAGGATTATGTAAAACTCATTTTAATAATTATAGAAATATAATCAATGATTATATTATTGATAAAAAACAAGAAAATGTAGGTAAATAAAATGAAAAAGTATTTTTGTTGAACATGTAAACAAAATAAATTAGATTATTTATTCTTTAATACTGATGATATAAAAACAAGAAAATATTTTTTAAGAGATAAAAATAGTAAAGCAATTTGTTATGACTGTATTTTAAATATTAGGTTAAGTAGGAGATATAAATATGGATAAAGAATATTTAACTAAAAGAGGAACGATTTACATACCGGACAGTGATGATATTGAATTTAAAATAGGACTAATTAAACTGATTGATGATTTAAAAAAAGATAATTTAGTTTGTGGTCATAAAGAATTTATTGAAGAATGTAAATATTGTTGATGTAATTGTGATTTAGAAATTATTAAAACAGTTATTAGAGGTTAACTTAATTAATGCAATATGACTTAATTATTGGAATTGACCCTGCTGGAATTGGTAATAATGGAATTGTTATATATTCACATGAAACTAATAATATTGTTTTTAATGAAACATTTAATACATTAACTGTTTTATGAACTAAAAATATGTATAAAGAAAAATTGCAATTAATTAAAGAAAAATTTATTGATAAAAAAATATTAGTTATTGTAGAAAATTTCTTTTTAAGTTCAAAACAATTATTAACTAATCCATTAGCAACACCAAAAGTTATTGGTGCTTTAATGGTATTAGTAGAAGATATTATGAACTGAGATTATCATGAAAATGAACCAAAAAACAAAAATAAAATAGAAAATTATAAAGGAAATATAAAATTAACAAAACATGAACAAGATGCATATAAACATATTCAATATTATTTAAGGAATTATAAAAATGAAAAATAAAGAAAATTACATTAAATTAACAGTAAAACTGAGTAACACTATTGAAGCAAAATATCATGAAAAAGGTAATAAACAATTATATTATAGTGTTCGAGGTCAATGAAATGGATTAAACTATGTTACTTTAATTTTTAATAACCCAAAACTTTATAGACGCTGTATTTTATTAAACAAAAATGATGAAATTATTGTAACTGGTCAAATCTTTAACACTTTAAACATTCCTAAAAATCGTGCATTTTGTTCAATCAATGTTAAATGATTTAAAAAATGAAAAGAGTAAAAAATGATATTATGAAAAATTTTATTAATAGTACCAATATTAATAACAATTATAACATTAATAATATTTTTAATATTTATTATTAAAGAATTAAAAAATGAATATAAAGTATTGAAAATATTAAGTGAAATTTCTAATCAAATTGAAAATAAGGATAATAAATAATGAATAATCATGAAAATTGTATTAATAAAGAAAAAATAATTAAGATTATTGAAGACCGTATAATATGACTTAAAAATGAAATAACTAATGTTAAATCTTTTAAACAAATAGAATTTTATATATGAGAAGAAATATGTTTAAAAGATTTTTTAATTAAAATAAAAAACAAAAATATTGAAATTGGTGAATTTGATAATGAATAAAGAAAAATTACTTAAATATATGAAAGATATAATTAAATGAACTAAAAAAATTAATTATACAAACTCTCATTTTGACAAAAATATTTTAAATTTATTAATTGAAAAAATAGAAAAAGGTGAATTTGACTAATGATTATCTTACCTACTTTGTTTGAAAATAAAGATGAAATTGAAATATTATCACCATTTCCAAAAGAAATTCATACAAGTAATGATATTAGAGCAATTATTTTAAGACAATACCCAAATGTTAAATCAAAACACATAATTGTTTCTGACCCAGAAAGTAATGTTGCATTAATAGTTGGTGATAATGATGTTTATCAAGGTTGAATTAAAGTAACAGTTAAAAAATTAGAAATTAAAGGAGAATAGAAAATGCCAAGTATAGAAAATCAATCAAATTATACTTTAACTAAATTAATTAGAACTGGAATAAGTCCAATTTGTGCAATGATTGGTACAAGTGCTTATTATGGTCAAGTAATAGATAATCCATTATTAGGTTCAATTAATAGTTTATTATTTGGTAAAAAATTAGGTTTAGATATTTGAAATTTAAATCAAAGACCAAATACAAAAACTAAATTAATTAATAGTAGTAAAAAAATACTATTAGGTTTAGGAATAATTGGTTTAGCAAATTATAGTAAATGAACTGAAAATAATATTAATCCTATTATTCCAACAACACCAACTCCAATAACTACTACAACTACAACTGAGGGTCCTCCATGATTATTATTAAATAAGCAAGAAAATCAGTCATTAATGGATTGAGATACTTATATTTCATTAAATGCTTATGGTATATCAAATCTTATTAATGGATTAACGGAGTTAGTACCTAATAAATTTGAAACAATAAGAAAGATTTGTAATATGGCTACTGGTGGATGTTTAATATCAAGTGGTGTTGCTATGGGTATTAATAATGATTTTAATAATGCTTATGCAGTACCTACCATAATTGCTGGTGCAAGTGAAATTATCCATAATTTAATACCTATGGAAACTACAAATCATAATGAAGAAATGCAAGAAACATCATTTAATGATGAAACTGCAAGATTAATTAATGACAATAGATTTACTATTAATAGTGAAACTGCAAGTCAATATTATGGTAGTGATAATATGAGCGAAGTACCATTAAATAATGATAATGCTTCATTAAATTGAGATTACAATCACATGAGTTTATAAGGGAGGTGAAAAGCAATGAATAAAGAAAAAATTATTGAATATTATAATAATGAAATTCAGACATATAAAGAAAGATTGGAACAATTAAATAAAGAAATATCTGTATTAGTAAAAATTATAAGTAATTCACAGTCAATGATTGAAAGAATTAATGGTGGTCAATTTGATGAATAATTAAAAATTAAAAATAAATAGTTGAAAGGAAAATATTGAAATGAAAGAATTTTTACATGAATTAATAATTATTGGAACAAGTGTTGGAACATTAATTTGCAGAGAAATTATTGTTTTAGTAAAAAGATTTATCACAACTCCAAAACATGTTAGAGCAAATAACAAAATTATCAAACATCAAAAAAAATTAGTAAAATTAAATGAAAAGATTAATAAAGAAAATAAATAAAAAAGTGGTGATGTAAATGTTAGAAAATGAAAATAATGTTCAACAAACAACTGAACCTTTAAATGAAAATAATGCTTCTTCACAAGAAATAGAAAATAAAGTTAATGAAGCAGAAAATAAGTTAAATAAACTTAATCAAGAAATTAAAGAAAAAGAAATAATTAATATATTTAAAAAATATCAAGTTAAAACTGAATTTTATGATTTTTTAAAATTTAAAACAAGTAATATAGAAAATTCAAAAATTGAAGAAACTATTAAAAAAATGATTAAAGAACAACCAGTATTTAAAGAAACAATTAATACAGGTGGCAATAAACAAATAATTATTAATAATAAAACAAATGATAAAGAAAATTTTTTAATTAATTATAAAAAGAAAAATTATTTATAAACGAAAGGAAGAAATAAAATGTCAGTACCATTTAATCAAAATTTAGACAATACAGAGAGATTAGTAGAAGCACCAGAATTTATAGAATTTTTTAAAATTTCAAATAGTCCATGGGCAAACTTTTTCCCTACTGAAATTGTTGACTCAGTAAATATTGAGTTTATTGTTAAAAAACCAAAAAAACCAGAAGTAAAAATTATTGCTTGAGATGATAAAAGTAAAAGATATGAATTACCATATGTTGATACAGATAAAATTAGTAAAAAAATAACTAAAAAATATCTTGCAGGAGAAATTATTGCAGATGTAGATTTAAAAGCAAATAATGCACAAAATTTATTAGATAGTATGCAATATGAAGTTGCAAATGATTTAGCAGACAAATTGGCAATTGATGATACACAAGCAATTGCAAAATTTGCTACTAAAATCGATATTGAAGATACAACACCAGTAGGCTATTTAAAATCAATGTTATCTGCTTGAAATACTTTGTTTCAATTTAGAAACATTGCAAATAGTAAATTTTTTATTACTAATGGTCTTTATGATAGTTTAGTTTATTTAGCAGATAATAAAGGTTTAATTACCGATAATCAGTTGGCACAACAATTACGTTTAAATGGAAATAATTTATATGTAAAAGGCGTATTATGTGAAATCGTTCTTGATGACTATATGATGTTTACTAATGATAAAAATGAACAACAATTAATGACCTTTATTTTAGCAACACCAAGAGCGATGAAAAGATATATGATAGAAAATACAGTTATTTATGTAGATTTTATTAAAGATGATAAAGCAGGAAGAGCATATAAAGTTGCTGGTGAAGTTGTTGGAGAAGCAATACCATATATTTCTAATAATGAAACAACATCACGTTGAATGTTATGTGGAGTTATTAAAACAGAAAAAACTGATTTAAAAACTAAAATTACAGTTTTAACAACAAATATTACTGCAAATGTTAATAACAATAACAATGAATTAAATACAGAAATAAAAAGTACTAATGAACTTAAATCATTAAATCCAAATTTAACAAATCCAAATATTAAATATTTTAGTGATGCACAAGGAAAAACTAATGTAAGTAATCAAAAACAAAAAGCAGGTGACTTATATATAACTATTACTGCAAATGTTAATGATTTAAATTATAAAGGAACAACAAATCCAATTAAAATAACTCTTAAATAAAGGAAATTAAATGCCATGCCAATTGGTACAACTAGTACAGCAATACTTTTAAACATAAATAAACCAAAACATACTAGAACAAGTAACCAACAAGAAAATAAAAGTTTTTGATGAGAAATTTTAGAAATGATTGGTGTACAAGTAATTGCAGTAGCACTTGCTCCTTTTACTGGTGGATTAAGTGAAAGTGTAGCCCTTGGATTAGGTGCAAGTGATTTTATTGCAAGTACTATTAATTTTGGTATTTATGCTACAACTGATTTTACTATTAATCAAGTTTATGATTATTTAAAAGGAAATGTAACAAAATTAAATACTTTCTTAAATTTATTACCTGCATTTGCTGGACTTAATAAAATTAGTCGTGGTTATCGTACTACTAAATTTATTAAACTAGCACAAGAAACTAAAACATTAAAACAAGTTGGTATTAAAGAAGCCAAAAATTTACAAGAAGTTATTAGTCAAGTAAGTGGAAAAGAAATTTTAACAGATAAAATTATTGGTAATAAACGTTATTTAATGAATTATAGTTTTACTCCTAATCGTGAAACAGTATTACGAGATTTAGGTTATGTTGCTGAAAGACAATATAAAAATAATTTTCAAAAATTAGAAGCACAAGAATTAAAAGATTATTTATTATTACAAAATACATTAATAAAATTAAGTCCACAATTAACTCCTAAATTTAAAATTAAAGATATTGAAAAAGCAAATAACTTTTTTAAAAATTTAATACTGATTTAAAAAAAAGTACTATCTATGAACCAACATGATTGATTAAATTTAGTTCATACAATACATTCAGAAAATAGATATGGAAAAACTTTAATTTTAGATTTACAAAAAATTCGTGCTAATTCTATTAAATTTAATTTTAAAAATAATGTTATTCATCAACTTGTTTTAAAAGCAAATCAAAGTTTTAAATATTTTGATATTAGATTTTATTTAAAAAAAGGTTTAAATAAATTTTGAAAAGATACACCATATTTTGAAAAAATAAGAGAAAGTATATATAAATTACAAGAAAAATTTGAAAAGTTAGAAAAACAAGCATTTGAAAAAATTAATAAATTAAAAGAAAAAGCAACTGATTTATTTACTAGTGCAGAAAAAAGAGCAATTAAACATGCACAATTAATTCCATTAAATTCACCAGTATTTATGGGTTGTAAAATTCAACCTTTGTCATTAGATAAATGTGCAATTACTATTTATCATCGCAATCCTAAATATAAACCAATTACAGTTGTTGATAGTATTCTTAAAGCAAAAACTTTTGTTACTCAAATACATCCATTTCATTGATATCGTTGATATAGTGGTTGATACATTGGTTATGGTATTAATCGTAATAAATGATTAAAAGCAATAGCATTTGCTCCACCAGTGGTGCAACAAGTAATTAGAGATAGTTTTAAAGTATATAGAGAAATATTTAGAACTATTAGAACTTATCATAAAGTAGTAAATGTTATTAATAATCCTATTGAAAATATTAACAAATCATTTAAAAATGTTGGTTTAAAATTTTCAGTTAATACTTTATTTGGTACAGGATTATTACATCATTTAGAAAAATTTGCATATAGTCAAGTTATAGCAAAAAGTAAGAAAAAATTAAAAAAAGGTAAAAATAAAATACAAAAAGAAATTGAGCATATAACACATAAAAAAACAAAAAAACATACTCATCATTATAAACAAGCATTTTTTAAGGAATGATAAATTATGATTAATAAACTTTGAACTGATGTCAGTCTTGAAAATTATAATAACTGATATCCATTAACTGGAAAAATTACAGAAACACCACAGCAGTATATACAAACATGACCTAATGTTAATGATTGATTTAAAACTTTTGCTATTCGCGCGCAAAATGATATTAATGCTTATCTTGATTTTATTTTATCTAAATTTCCTTTTGATAGTTTTAAAGATGAATTAATTAAAGAAACATTAAGAGATATGGTTTATGTTATGGTTGAACATTGAGTATTTAATCGTACACCAATTGAATTTAATGTTGATGCTACTATTCAATTTAATAATGGTACTCAATTTAGTGCAAATAGTACTCCTACAATTAATGTTTGAGATTTAGCACCTAGTAGAATGAAAATATGAGCAAGATTAACAGAATTAAAACAAATATTTTCAAGTTATAATGATGATGAAATAGATGTTGAAAAAATTGACTTAAAAGCATTTTATACTAGAAATCAAGTTGATGAATTAATAAAAGAACAAAAAGAATTTACATTATTAAAACAAATTAAATTATATGATGATTTAGTTGATGATAATGAAAATGAAATATATAGAGGTCCTGTTAGTAAATTTATTAATAAAGGTTATGTTGCAACTGATTATGATAAAGAAACTGAAACAATGATTTTAGATTGACCTGATGAAATTGGTACATTACCCCCCGAAGCATTACAAAATAATCCACAAATTGGTGATTATACGCATGCACCAACTTGTGATTTTTCTGCTAAACAACAAAAACGAATTACTACTAATGAAAATGAAATTACCAAATTAAATACTGAATTAATTAAAGCAAATGAAAATATTAATGATGTTAAAAATAATTGATTTAATATTGAAACTAGTCCTTTATGAAAAAAAGTTGAAAATAATAATATAGAAATATTTAAATGATATTTTATTAAAATCAGTTATCAATATTCAACAGAAAATAACTTTATGAAATTTTATAAAGTAATTAAAATTTATTTAAATAATGTTTTTAATGAATTTGAATTGCTAAATGTTGATTCCATGACGTATAATGAACAAATCCAAAATAAAAGAATTTTAAATACCGGAACGATTTACTATAACAATAAAAAGAAAGAATTTAGTGGTGGCGGTAATTCTTATCCTGAACGTGGAAAAATTAATTTAATTGGTGATATAGAAGAAATATATCAATATCAAGGAATAGATACACCAACTGAATTTATAGCAGAGAAAAATACTGAACGTGATTATTATACAAAAATAGAAACTAATAATTTATTAGATAAAAAACAAGATAAGTTAATTGCTGGTGAAAATATTAAAATTGATGAAAATAATAAAATTAGTGCTACTGGTGGTAGTGGTGAATCATTATGAGAAGTAGACATTAATTCGCCTAATATTATTCAACCTAAAGAAAAAAGATTAATTACTGCTAATAATAAAAGAATTATTTATATTGGCGAACCAGAACAAGAAAAAGATGCGACTACAAAAAATATGTTGATGAATTAATTGATAAAAAACAAAATAAATTATTATTGATAAATGAAAATATGACATATGGAGAATTAAAATATAATAAATTACCAGAGGGAAAATTTGGTGATGATTTAGGAATACCACCTAATAAAGTTATTAAAGAATGAATTAGTGAAAATGTAAATAAAAAACAAGATAAAATAGAAAATTTACAAGATAAGATTTTTAATAATAAAGATGATAAAGATAGTACTACAAGATTAGTTAATGAAGTTATTAAAACTAATACTAGCGGTAAAACTTTAATTTATAGAGATAATCCTAATATTACTGATGATAATGATATTCCAAATAAAAAATATATAGATGATAAAATACCTAATTTATCTGATTATTATAATAAAACTGAGATAGATAAAAAATTAGCAGATTTTAAAATTATTAAATGAAAAGTAATAGGTAATAGAATTGATGATAAAACATGAAAAATTACATATGCGCCATTGTATCAATATATTTATCGAGTATTTGTAACATGAGAAGTTGCAAATGAAAAACCATTAGACCAAGGTTATCAACAAGTTATATTTTTTAAATCACCAAGAGTAACGGGTACTGGAAATTGAAGAATTGTTTCGGGAAAAATTGGTAATAGTGATGCTACATTAAATATTAATTTTGATAATACAAATTGAACTTTAACTTTAAATGGTGGTAATGGTGGAGCAATTATTAGTTTTGAAGTATTAGAACAAGCAGATGATAATGTTTATCAAATTAATAGTAAAACATTAAATATTATTGCACCTGA
This sequence comes from Spiroplasma endosymbiont of Tiphia femorata, assembly GCF_964020225.1. Taxonomy (NCBI): domain Bacteria; kingdom Bacillati; phylum Mycoplasmatota; class Mollicutes; order Entomoplasmatales; family Spiroplasmataceae; genus Spiroplasma; species Spiroplasma endosymbiont of Tiphia femorata. Next base: position 596,766 of record NZ_OZ026544.1, read on the forward strand.
AAAAATTGATAAAGAAAAACCTATTAAAATTAATTCATATAGTTTAGAAACTAATGAAATTAGAGAAAATGAATGAGATATTGAATTAAAAAATAATCCAACACCAAATGTTCCAAAATGAAAAAAAGTAGGAACAAGAGAAAAAAATAAATGAGATAATTGACAAATTACTTATGATTTTCAAGAGAATAAACATTATAGAGTTTATTATTCTTGAAGTATATATAATCCAGTTTATACTATTCAAGAATTTATTATAACTGATAAAAAAATTGCTGGTGTACAAATACAAACCTTTAATGATAGTGCTAATATAGTAATTTTATCAGTTCAACATGCAAAATGGATTACTATTTATACTGGAAAAGGTAATTTAAAAGGTAATGTATGAAAATTAGAAGAATTACAGGAATAATATTATGTTTTTTAAAATTATAAAAATTATTTTAGGTTTAATAGGAGTAATTTTATCATCAGCAACAGCAGGTTTAATTATATTTATCATTGTAAAAATCATATTAAAAATTAATCAAATATTTTAAGAAAGGTGGTGAATATTATGTTAGGTAAATTTTTTAGAAAAGATAAAAGTAATATTAGTGATAATCAAAATGAAAAAGTAAAATTTTTAAATAATAAAAATAAAAGTACTCATGCTTCAATTTTAAATTATTTTGGTTTTAATGATTTTAATCATGAAACTTATTTCACTGATTTTGTAGCAGAAAATAATGCTAATTTATATAATGCTCCATTAGATATTAATAATGAAACTATTAAAAAATACTTAATTCAACAAGAATTTTATAGAAAAAATTGAAATTCTATTTTTAAATTAAGCAAATTAGGAATTAGTGGTTATTTAATGTTACGAAATAATTTATTATCATATTAGTAACTTATTTCCAAAAATGAATTATTTGAAAAATAATGAAAATTAGACAAAATTACTCTCTTTTCTTAAAACATTAAATTTATATTTTATATTCGACGTATTTAAAAAAAATAAAATATACATTTTGTAAGTTAAATTAAAATTATCAACAAGGAAAAAGACAAGAAATAATCTTGTCTTTTTTTGTAATTGTAAAATTTTAAAATTTTTAATAACAATCTTTAGCACTATTATCAACACGTGTTAGGGAACTAAAAAAGTGAACTACAACACAGTTGTTAAAAATAGTAGCTAGAACATGTGGACTTGCATGGATAAATAAAAAGTGGAGTGATACCTAATAAAATATACTAACCATTTAATGGTAATTCTTGGGGTGGGAGCGAATTGGAAACTAGTATATATAGACCTGTTGTAGGGACCTATTGTATTAATTCTATTCTTTATTTAACCAACCTTGCCACTCCCCAGTGAGCAAGTGTTGATTTTATTTTTTATTTTTTTTGAAAATTTTTTTGGGCGAGAAAATAAATTTCAAACTTGTAAAAAAAATTGAGCGGTGCCGGTTCAATTAAAATATTAATTTGTTTAACACAAATTAAATAAATATTGAATCGAATGCCTCAATGTTTTTTAAAATTTCATAATTTATTTTTGAGCCCAGAATTGCTGGAATGAATAAAACGAATAGTAGTATTATTAATAATCTAAAAATCAAAATATATGTTCTTTATGCTAGAAGCAACAGAACATATTAGGAAAGGATTATTATGCAAATAGAATTTAAAAAAGAACAAATTGTTAAAGATAGACCACAATCTATTCTTATTGATTATGGTGAATATAAATTACAATGTCCAAAATGAATGGTTAAAAATAATAGTTTTATTGCTGATGATAAATATACATATTGAGTTTTTAATTTAGAAAATATTAAAAAAGAATTAAGTGGTAATGAATTAATAAAATTATTAGAACCATATATTAAAGACCAAAAAATAACTGTTAATAAACCAACTGCTCCAAAAGAATATTATCTTAATGATATAAAACTTGAACCATTAAAATTTTATGAACAGCATAATAGTTGATTTATCGGTGAAATAACAGATAACAAAACTAAAATTACTAATCCTTGTTTTAAATATAACATTACGTGAGAAGAAAACAGAAAAGGTTTTAAAATAAATAATCCATATAAACATGATGATTTACCAATTAATTATATAGTTACTTCTTATAAGGAAATTTCAACTCATAATGAAAAAGTATTTTTGTTGAACATGTAAACAAAATAAATTAGATTATTTATTCTTTAATACTAATGATATAAAAACAAGAAAATATTTTTTAAGAGATAACAATAGTAAAGCAATTTGTTATGACTGTATTTTAAATGTTAGGTTAAGTAGGAGATATAAATATGAATAAGCAAAAACCATTGTCTTATAAAGACCAAGAAATTATTAATAAATATAATAAAAAACGTAATCAAGAAATAACAGAAGAACATTTAAATAATATAGAAAAATTAAGAGAAGATTTTAAAAAAGAAGTTATTAATGAATATAAAGAAAAATTAAGAGAAGATTTAGATGAACGAATAACGTGACTTACAAATGAAATATCTAATGTTAAACATTTTAAACAAATAGAATTTTATATATGAGAAAAAATATGTTCAAAAAATATAATAATTAAAATTGAACAAGGAATATTTGATTAATAATGCAATATGACTTAATTATTGGGATTGACCCTGCTGGTATTGGTAATAATGGAATTGTTATATATTCAAATGAAACTAATAATATTGTTTATAATGAAACATTCAATACATTAACTGTTTTATGAACTAAAAATATGTATAAAAAAAAATTTCAATTAATTAAAGAAAAATTTATTGATAAAAAAATATTAGTTATTGTAGAAAATTTCTTTTTAAGTTCAAAACAATTATTAACTAATCCATTAGCAACTCCTAAAATTATTGGTACTTTAATGGTATTAGTACAAGATGTTTTTAACTGAGATTATCTAGAAAACCACCCAAAAAATAAAAATAAAATAACAAATTATAAAGGAAATATAAAATTAACAAAACATGAACAAGATGCATATAAGCATATTCAATACTATTTAAGGAATTATAAAAATGAAAGATAAAGTCAATTATGTCAAATTAACAGTAAAACTGAGCAACACTATTGAAGCAAAATATTACGAAAAAGGTAATAAGGAATTATATTATAGTGTTCGAGGTCAGTGAAATGGTTTAAACTATGTTACTTTAATTTTTAACAACCCAAAATTTTATAGACGCTGTATTTTATTAAACAAAAATGATGAAATTATAGTAACTGGTCAAATTTTTAATACTTTAAATATTCCTAAAAATCGTGCATTTTGTTCAATTAATGTTAAATGATTTAAAAAATGAAAAGAGTAAAAAATGATATTATGAAAAATTTTATTAATAGTACCAATATTAATAACAAGTATAACACTAATAATATTTTTAATATTTATTATTAAAGAATTAAAAAATGAATATAAAGTATTGAAAATATTAAATGAAATTGCTAATCAAATTGAAAATAAGGAGAATAAGTAATGAATAGATGTACATGAACTGAAACAATAACATTTGAAAAATTTATTCATGAACCACATTATGATGAAATTAAAAATGAACAAAGACAAAAACAATGTGAAAATATGACAGATGAGCAATTTGATGAATATTGTAGAGCATATTGTAAAGAACATAGAATTAAAGTTGATGAAATTAATAAATCAAGACATAAAAATTGTATTAATAAAGAAAAATTAAAATATTTTTTGCTTGAATATTATAATACCTTTAAAAAAGGTAATCAACCATGATTTCAAATAAAAGTAGATACTTATTCAAATTTATTTGAAAAAATAGAAAATGGTGATTTTGATAATGAATAAAGAAAAAATACTTAAATATATGAAAGATATAATTAAATGAACTAAAAAAATTAATTATACAAACTCTGATTTTGACAAAAATATTTTAAATTTATTAATTGAAAAAATAGAAAAAGGTGAATTTGACTAATGATAATATTACCTACTTTGTTTGAAAATAAAGATGAAATTGAAATATTATCATCATTTCCAAAAGCAATTCATACAAGTAATGATATTAGAGCAATTATTTTAAGACAATACCCAAATGTTAAATCAAAACACATAATTGTTTCTGATCCCGAAAGTAATGTTGCATTAATAGTTGGTGATAATGATGTTTATCAAGGTTGAATTAAAGTAACAGTTAAAAAATTAGCAAAATTAAAGGAGAATAAACAAATGCAAAAGGAAAAAATTAAAATTAGAAATTATGAATTTGAATTAAATTCTTATGTAGTAGATTCGTTATTAGATGTTATAAGAGAACTGATAAAAACAAATAAAGGAGAATAAAATGCCAAGTATAGAAAATCAATCAAATTATACTTTAACTAAATTAATTAGAACTGGTATAAGTCCAATTTGTGCAATGATTGGTACAAGTGCTTATTATGGTCAAGTAATTGCAAATCCAGTATTAGGTTCAATTAATAGTTTATTATTTGGTAAAAAATTAGGTTTAGATATATGAAATTTAAATCAAAGACCAAATACTAAAACTAAATTAATTAATAGTAGTAAAAAAATATTATTAGGTTTAGGAACAATTGGTTTAGCAAATTATAGTAAATGAATAGAAAATAATATTAATCCTATTATTCCAACAACACCAATTCCAGTAACTACTACAACTACAACAGAAGGTCCACCATGATTACTATTAAATAAGCAAGAAAATCAGTCATTAATGGATTGAGATACATATATGAGTTTAAATGCTTATGGTGTATCAAATCTTATTAGTGGATTAACTGAGTTAATACCTAATAAATTTGAAACAATTAGAAAGATTTGTAATATGGCAACTGGTGGTTGTTTAATATCAAGTGGTGTTGCTATGGGTATAAATAATGATTTTAATAATGCTTATGCTATACCTACAATAGTTGCTGGTGCAAGTGAAATTATCCATAATTTACTACCTATGGAAACTACAAATCATATTGAAGAAATGCAAGAAACACCATTTAATGATGAAACATCAAGATTAGTAAATGATAATAGATTTACTATTAATAGTGAAACAACTAGTCAATATGGTAGTGATAATATGAGCGAAGTACCATTAAATCATGATAATACTTCACTAAATTGAGATTATAATCACATGAGTTTATAATGGAGGTGAATAATTTATGAATAAAGAAAAATTACTAGAATATTACAATGATAAATTAAAACAACATGAAAAAGATTTAGAAGACATACGATTGAATGAACGTTTAATTGCAAATCTTTTAATGGATACAAAATGTATGATTGAAAGAATTAATAAAGGTGAATTTGATGAATAATCAAAAATAAACAATAAATAGTTGAAAGGAAAATTTGAAATGAAAGAATTTTTACATGAATTAATAATTATTGGAACAAGTGTTGGAACATTAATTTGCAGAGAAATTATTGTTTTATTAAAAAGATTTATCACAACTCCAAAACATGTTAGAGCAAATAACAAAATTATAAAACATCAAAAAAAATTAGCAAAATTAAATGAAAAAATTAATAAAGGAGAAAAATAATATGACAAAAATTGAATTTAATGAAAAATATAGAAAACAAGATATCAGTATTGATAGAGATTTTGATTTACATATTGATAATTGTTTTAAATTTTCTGATATCAATACATTAGAAAATGCTGTTAATGATTATAAAAAACTAATAAGTGAAATGCCACAATTAGTTAAAGATTGATTATTAGGATAAGATTAGGAGAATGTTCAATGTTAGAAAATGAAAATAATGTTCAACAAACAACTGAACCTTTAACTGAAAACAATGCTTCTTCACAAGAAATAGAAAATAAAGTTAATGAAGCAGAAAATAAGTTAAATAAACTTAATCAAGAAATTAAAGAAAAAGAAATAATTAATATATTTAAAAAATATCAAGTTAAAACTGAATTTTATGATTTTTTAAAATTTAAAACTAATAATTTAGAAAATTCAAAAATTGAAGAAACTATTAAAAAATGATTAAAGAACAACCAGTATTTAAAGAAACAATTAATACAGGTGGCAATAAACAAATAATTATTAATAATAAACCAAATGATAAAGAAAATTTTTTAATTAATTATAAAAAGAAAAATTATTTGTAAACGAAAGGAAGAAATAAAATGTCAGTACCATTTAATCAAAATTTAGACAATACAGAGAGATTAGTAGAAGCACCAGAATTTATAGAGTTTTTTAAAATTTCAAATAGTCCATGGGCAAACTTTTTCCCTACTGAAATTGTTGACTCAGTAAATATTGAGTTTATTGTTAAAAAACCAAAAAAACCAGAAGTTAAAATTATTGCTTGAGATGATAAAAGTAAAAGATATGAATTACCATATGTTGATACAGATAAAATTAGTAAAAAAATAACTAAAAAATATCTTGCAGGAGAAATTATTGCAGATGTAGATTTAAAAGCAAATAATGCACAAAATTTATTAGATAGTATGCAATATGAAGTTGCAAATGATTTAGCAGATAAATTGGCAATTGATGATACACAAGCAATTGCAAAATTTGCTACTAAAATCGATATTGAAGATACAACACCAGTAGGCTATTTAAAATCAATGTTATCTGCTTGAAATACTTTGTTTCAATTTAGAAATATTGCAAATAGTAATTTTTTTATTACTAATGGTCTTTATGATAGTTTAGTTTATTTAGCAGATAATAAAGGTTTAATTACCGATAATCAGTTGGCACAACAATTACGTTTAAATGGAAATAATTTATATGTAAAAGGCGTATTATGTGAAATCGTTCTTGATGACTATATGATTTTTACTAATGATAAAAATGAACAACAATTAATGACCTTTATTTTAGCAACACCAAGAGCAATGAAAAGATACATGATAGAAAATACAGTTATTTATGTAGATTTTATTAAAGATGATAAAGCAGGAAGAGCATATAAAGTTGCTGGTGAAGTTGTTGGAGAAGCAATCCCATATATTTCTAATAATGAAACAACATCACGTTGAATGTTATGTGGAGTTATTAAAACAGAAAAAACTGATTTAAAAACTAAAATTACAACTTTAACAACTGATATTACTGCAAATGTTAATAACAATAATAGTGAATTAAATACACAAATAAAAACTACTAATGAACTTAAATCATTAAATCCAAATTTAACAAATCCAACTATTAAATATTTTAGTGATGCACAAGGAAAAACTAATGTAAGTAATCAAAAACAAAAAGCGGGTGACTTATACATAGTTATTTCTTCAAATGTTAATGATTTAAATTATAAAGGTTCAACAAATCCAATTAAAATAACTCTTAAATAAAGGAAATTAATATCATGCCAATTGGTACAACTAGTACAGCAATACTTTTAAACATAAATAAACCAAAACATACTAGAACAAGTAACCAACAAGAAAATAAAAGTTTTTGATGAGAAATTTTAGAAATGATTGGTGTACAAGTTATAGCAGTAGCACTTGCTCCTTTTACTGGCGGATTAAGTGAAAGTGTAGCCCTTGGATTAGGTGCAAGTGATTTTATTGCAAGTACTATTAATTTTGGTATTTATGCAACAACTGATTTTACTATTAATCAAGTTTATGATTATTTAAAAGGAAATGTAACAAAATTAAATACTTTCTTAAATTTATTACCTGCATTTGCTGGACTTAATAAAATTAGTCGTGGTTATCGTACAACTAAATTCATTAAATTAGCACAAAAAACTAAAACATTAGAACAAGTTGGAATTAAGGAAGCAAAAAACTTACAAGAAGTTATTAGTCAAGTAAGTGGAAAAGAAATTTTAACAGATAAAATTATTGGTAATAAACGTTATTTAATGAATTATAGTTTTACTCCTAATCGTGAAACAGTATTACGAGATTTAGGTTATGTTGCTGAAAGACAATATAAAAATAATTTTCAAAAATTAGAAGCACAAGAATTAAAAGATTACTTATTATTACAAAATACATTAATAAAATTAAGTCCACAATTAACTCCTAAATTTAAAATCAAAGATATTGAAAAAGCAAATAATTTTTTAAAAAAATATAATACTGATTTAAAAAAAGTATTATCTATGAACCAACATGATTGATTAAATTTAGTTCATACAATACACACAGAAAATAGATATGGAAAAACTTTAATTTTGGATTTACAAAAAATTCGTGCTAATGCTATTAAATTTGATTTTAAAAAAAGTTCAATTCATAAGATTGTTTTAAATGCAAATAAATTGTTTAAATATTTGGATATTAGATTTTATTTAAAAAAAGGTTTAAATAAATTTTGAAAAATTACGAGAAAGTATATATAAATTACAAGAAAAATTTGAAAAGTTGGAAAAACAAGCATTTGAAAAAATTAATAAATTAAAAGAAAAAACAACTGATTTATTTACTAGTGCAGAAAAAAGAGCAATTAAACATGCACAATTAATTCCATTAAATTCACCAGTATTTATGGGTTGTAAAATTCAACCTTTATCATTAGATAAATGTGCAATTACTATTTATCATCGCAATACTAAATATAAACCAATTACAGTTGTTGATAGTATTCTTAAAGCAGAAACTTTTGTTACTCAAATACATCCATTCCATTGATATCGTTGATATAGTGGTTGATACATTGGTTATGGTGTTAATCATAATAAATGATTAAAAGCAATAGCATTTGCTCCACCAGTGGTTCAACAAGTAATTAGAGATAGTTTTAAAGTATATAGAGAAATATTTAGAATAGTAAGAACTTATCATAAAGTAGTAAATGTTATTAATAATCCTATTGAAAATGTAAATAAATCATTTAAAAGTGTTGGTTTAAAATTTTCAGTTAATACTTTATTTGGTACAGGATTATTACATCATTTAGAAAAATTTGCATATAGTCAAGTTATAGCAAAAAGTAAGAAAAAATTAAGAAAAAACAAAAATAAAATACAAAAAGAAATTGAACATATAACACATAGAAAAACAAAAAAACATACTCATCATTATAAACAAGCATTTTTTAAGGAATGATAAATTATGATTAATAAACTTTGAACTGGTGTCAGTCTTGAAAATTATAATAACTGATATCCATTAACTGGAAAAATTACAGAAACTCCACAGCAATACATACAAACATGACTTAATGTTAATGATTGATTTAAAACTTTTGCTATTCGTGCTCAAAATGATATTAATGCTTATCTTGATTTTATTTTATCTAAATTTCCCTTTGATAGTTTTAAAGATGAATTAATTAAAGAAACATTAAGAGATATGGTTTATGTAATGGTTGAACATTGAGTATTTAATCGTACACCAATTGAATTTAATGTTGATGCTACTATTCAATTTAATAATGGTAGTCAATTTAGTGCAAATAGTACTCCTACAATTAATGTTTGAGATTTAGCACCTAGTAGAATGAAAATATGAGCAAGATTAACAGAATTAAAACAAATATTTTCAAGTTATAATGATGATGAAATAGATATTGAAAAAATTGACTTAAAAGCATTTTATACTAGAAATCAAGTTGATGAATTAATAAAAGAACAAAAAGAATTTACATTATCAAAACAAATTAAATTATATGATGATTTAGTTGATGATAATGAAAATGAAATATATAGAGGTCCTGTTAGTAAATTTATTAATAAAGGTTATGTTGCAACTGATTATGATAAAGAAACTGAAACAATGATTTTAGATTGACCTGATGAAATTGGTACATTACCCCCCGAAGCATTACAAAATAATCCACAAATTGGTGATTATACGCATGCACCAACTTGTGATTTTTCTGCTAAACAACAAAAACGAATTACTACAAATGAAAATACTATTAAATTATTAGAAACTAAAGTTGATAATAATATCAAATTATTAGAAAATAAAATTGAGATTAATAAACAAAATATTGATGATATTAAAAATAACTGATTTAATATTGAAACTAGTCCATTATGAAAAGAAATATCAAATGAACTTTCAACTGATAATTTAAATAAAGAAATATTAGTAATATGAGGTTATATTTATGAAAGTGATATTTATAAATATAAATATACTAGAAAATCTATATTTAAATTAGATAAAGAATCTGCAATAAAATCATATACTCTATTAGATACTTTTTATTCAGATGAAATTAATAATATTAGATTATATTTAACTTGCAGTAATTATAAAATTCGTGCAAGTGCTACACCTGGAACATATTACTCAGGATTTATTTCTAAAATATATCAATATATTGGAAAAGGTACACCAACTGAATTTATAGTAGAAGATAGTACTGAACGTGATTACTATACAAAACTAGAAACTAATAATTTATTAGATAAAAAACAAGATAAATTAATTGCTGGTGAAAATATTAAAATTGATGAAAATAATAAAATTAGTGCTACTGGTGGTAGTGGTGAATCATTATGAGAGGTAGATCCTAATTCACCTAGTATTATTCAACCTAAAGAAAAAAGAATTATTACTGCTAATAATCAAAGAATTGTTTATATTGGTGAACCAGAACAAGAAAAAGATGCAACTACAAAAAAATATGTTGATGAAAAAATTGACAAAAAACAAAATAAATTATTATTGATAAATGAAAATATGGCATATGGAGAATTAAAATATAATAAATTACCAGAGGGAAAATTTGGTGATGATTTAGGAATACCACCTAATAAAGTTATTAAAGAATGAATTAGTGAAAATGTAAATAAAAAACAAGATAAAATAGAGAATTTACAAGATAAGATTTTTAATAATAAAGATGATAAAGATAGTAGTACAAGATTAGTTAATGAAATTATTAAAACAAATGTTGGTGGTAAAACTTTAATTTATAGAAATAATCCAGTTATAACTGATGATTTAGATATTCCAAATAAAAAATATGTTGATGAAAAAATATCTAATTTAACTGATTATTACAAAAAAGAAGAAATAGATAAACAAATAAAAGATTTAAAAATTATTAAATGAAAAAATGTTGGTACAAAAGAAAGTGATATTAAAATTAATTATAATTTTAAATTAAATACTTTATATAAAGTTGGTTATTCTTGAAATACTGATTTAAAAAGTGCAATTTCTTATATTGAATTTTTATGACAAGGAAAAGGTACAGTATTAGATAATTTTTTTCAAGGAACTTATGGAAAAGATGTTGTTGATAGTTATGTTGATTTACTTCTTAGTGATAGAGATATTACAATGGAAAGATATAATTATAATGAAGGTCGTTTACATTCATTAGAAGAAGAAATAAAAGATAATACTTATCAAATTAATAGTAAAACATTAAATATTATTTCACCTGAAAAAATTGATATAGAAAAACCTATTAAAATTAATTCATATAGTTTAGAAACTAATGAAATTAGAGAAAATGAATGAGATATTGAATTAAAAAATAATCCAACACCAAATATTCCACAATGAAAAGAAGTAGGAACAAGAGAAAAAAATAAATGAGATAATTGACAAATTACTTATGATTTTCAAGAGAATAAACATTATAGAGTTTATTATTCTTGAAGTATATATAATCCAGTTTATACTATTCAAGAATTTATTATAACTGATAAAAAAATTGCTGGTGTACAAATACAAACCTTTAATGATAGTGCTAATATAGTAATTTTATCAGTTCAACATGCAAAATGGATTACTATTTATACTGGAAAAGGTAATTTAAAAGGTAATGTATGAAAATTAGAAGAATTACAGGAATAATATTATGTTTTTTAAAATTATAAAAATTATTTTAGGTTTAATAGGAGTAATTTTATCATCAGCAACAGCAGGTTTAATTATATTTATCATTGTAAAAAATCATATTAAAAATTAATCAAATATTTTAAGAAAGGTGGTGAATATTATGTTAGGTAAATTTTTTAGAAAAGATAAAAGTAATATTAGTGATAATCAAAATGAAAAAGTAAAATTTTTAAATAATAAAAATAAAAGTACTCATGCTTCAATTTTAAATTATTTTGGTTTTAATGATTTTAATCATGAAACTTATTTTACTGATTTTGTTGCTGAAAATAATGCTAATTTATATAATGCTCCATTGGATATTAATAATGAAACTATTAAACAATATTTAATTAAACAAGAATTTTATAGAAAGAATTGAAATTCTATTTTTAAATTAAGCAAATTAGGAATTAGTGGTTATTTAATTTATATTGCTAATGATGATTTATATTTTCAAGTAGTAGATATACAACAAAGAGTTTATGATATTGGTGGTAAATTAATTCAATGTACTATTTTTTATGATAGTTATCAACAAAATGCACAAACTGTAAGATTATTTGAAATTTATACATTAAATAATGAACAAGTAATAATTAATCGCTCAATTTATAGTATTAGTGATAATAAAAAACAATTTCCATTAGATTTTAAATCATTTATTAATAATCCTAATCTATTACAAGAACAAACATTAAATATTAATTATATACCAATATCAATTATGCGAAATAAAGCAAATGAGTTAGCAGATTGTGATAAAGTAATGGATAAAATTAAAGCATTAGATGTTATTTATGAACAAATTGTTTTAGATACCATTTTAAATTCACCTAAATTTATATTTAGTCAAACTTATGGTAATGTTCAATCAACATTAGAAGAAGCAGTAAGAACATTAGTTACTAAAAACTATATATTTAAAAGTGGTGGAGATAATAATGAACAAAACGAAAATATCAATATGACAAATAGTAATTTTAAAGGTAAAAATTTAACTGATATATACGATTGAAATGTTAATGAAATATTTAAACGTTGTGGTATTCATATACCAAGTCAAAAGAAATCTGCACAACAATCAGTTCCCGAAAGTACAGCTGTAAATATTTCAACTATTAATTATATTGAACAAAAATTATGACAATTTAATATTGATATTCTTAAATTTATTCAAATATTAGTAAGTGTTGATAAAGACTTATTAAATAGTAAAACCTTTAATATTAATGATGAACAAGAAATTAATAACTTAACAGTTAAATTAAAATTATTTAATCCCGAAAATAACCAATTAATAGGAGAGAACAATGGAAAACAACAACAAACCACAAACGAAGTTTCCACAGAAACAGAAACAAACTAAACTTAATCAGGCAGAAGTAGAAAATGATTATTTAATTGATAATATTCCTTATGATTTTACTAATATGATGAGTGCTACTAGTGACCCAGATATTAATAGAGCATACGATGAATTTAAAAAAAGAACTATATATATTTATGAAATTGAACGTTTATTTAAAAATAATGAAAATAATAGTTTAAGATTTTCAGCAAATACTATTAAAATAGGTTTTATTGATATTGATAAAGTATTAAAAACTATTGCAGTTGAAACATCTGATTTTACTATGCAATTAAATCAAAGAGCAAGTACTAATATTAATGATAATACAATTGAATATAGTATGACTGATATTAAAAATTTAATATTTCAAGAAATAAATTTATTAAATCAATTTAAATTATATGCTGTTTCTATTAATGAACCATTAACTGAAAATAATATTGATAATTTATATATTATTAATAATTATTCACAACCATATCAAAATCCAAAAACAAGAAGTACTAAAAGTATTACTATTATTAAAATTAAAGATTTTAAAACAAGAGATGGTTATCCAATCATTATTAAATTACAAAAACCATTAGATAAAGATACCAAAGTAATTGGTTTAAAAATTAAAGCCCCTAGAAGCATGATTTTTGGCAATATAAAGGTACTTGGTGAAGTTGACAATATGGAAGTATACCCTAAATTATTTGTTAAAGATAAGATAGCATTTCCGCTATTATCAATGCCTATTGAAACTCAACCAAAAGTTAGAATATTACAACAATGATTTAGTGAACAAATATTACCATGAAATTTAGCAAAACAATTTATTGGACAAGAAAAATCAGTTTTAGATTTAATTGCTATTAGTGGTGGTAAAGAAACAAGAAAAGAAGTAATTAATAATGCAAGAGTAACTGATACTTGATTAGGTTGAGAAATGGGTGGTATTTGAAATGGTAATTGACCATTAAAACATGAAATACATTTAGAAGATAAAAAAGTTTTATCTTTTAATAATGAAGGATGATATGTTTATCTTGCAACCAATAATAGATTTAAAAGTATAGAAATTGAAATAAAAGATGCACCAACAATTGATAGTTTACAAAAATTATTATTAGATATGTTAAGTTATACATATAACTATAATAGAAATTTCGAAGGTGCAGATTATGATGATAAAGGTAAACCAAAAAATAAAATAGCAGAATTAAGAAAAAAATTTGAAGGTCAAAAACCCGATGAAGTAATTACCAACTTATTTAGGCAATGAGAGTTAGATTATCCAAATTATGTTAATTTATCACAAGTTAAAATATTTAAACAAATATTTACTATGTTATCAAAATATATTTATTCATCATTATCAATAAATAAAGGATTAAATGATGATAATAAAATTTTATTGCCATATTATTTTGAATTACAATCAAGTCCAATACAACCTAGTGAAAATGATATTTGACAGTATAAGGATATAAAAGTAATATTAAAATCTGTATATTTTGATTTTACTGATGTTAATAACATTAAACTAAAAAATAATGATATTAGTCAAAATGAATTATTTAAATTAGATGATAATCAATTTAATTGATTATCAATAACAAATGAATTAGAAAGTAATAACATACCTTCATTAATTCCCGCTGATTGAACATTAGCTAATGGTGAATATGGAAAATATTTTACAAAATCAATTATTAATAATAATAAAATTGAAAATGCTTTAAATTTATATGGTTCAAATAAATCACAATTATTTTCTAAATTAGAATTTTATAAAGAAATTTCTCAAATTGATAATGTTAATGAATTTGAATTACTAATTGAAAATCCAATTAATAATTTAAATCGGATTGAAATCAGTGGTATTTTTGGTGCTGGTAACTATGATTTAATTTTAATTACCGATAAACAAGAAATAAACCTACAAAATATTAATTTATTTGATAAATATAATGAAAATATTTCTTATATTAACTTAGAAATATAAATTATTTATTAAAATATCCATTAGGATATTTACCATTTCATACTATATCTGTACTGTAATATCAATTTTGAAAAGATATATCAAATTTTCTTCTTAATGGTTCATCTGCAAAATATAACTCAAATTTATAATCTTTTTTTAAAGTATCATTAGGATTAGTTGTTCAAATAGTTTGAACACCTCATTCAACTTGTTTATGTGGAGTTAAAAAATATTTAACTCCACTAACATTATGGGTAAGCACCCCCCATGATTAATCCTATTGTTCCAGTTGTTGCACCAGTTAGTGATAATGCTAATGTTATTTTACTTAAATTTGTTTTTATTCATGTTTTCATATTAAATTACTCCTTTTTTCCTTGATTTTACTTATAAATTGTACTATTTTTGATTATTTTTACAAGTATGCTTTTAAATGCAAAATAACGTCTAAATTAAAGACGTTTATTTTATGATACCTATACTATTAATTATATTGAAATTGTTTATTATATTTTAAATATGAAAGTGTTTTTTTTATTTAATTTTAAATTACACTTATATATGTATATAATAAACAAGTAAATTAATATTTTAAATTATTTACAATAAATTTTGATTTTTTTAAAATAGTTAGGAGAAGTAAATGTGAATTTTAATTATAAATGAAATTTTAGAGAACAAAGTGCAAAAATTGATAAATTAGTTTTAGAACATATAACAAAAAAATGAGAAAAATGAGATTGAAGAATAAAAAATACAAGAGATAAAAAGAAATATAAAATTGTTGATTATCAATATCGAACAAGAAAAATAATGTATGGATTAGTAACTTATAAAAGAAGAATTTATGAATATTTTGATGAAAAATTACAAAAATGAGTTCGTGTTTGTTTAGTTGATGAATGACTAGAATTACCTAAATATAAAAGAATTGGTGAAGATGTTGAACAAACTATTATTGAATATTTTGCTGATGGAAAAAGATATCATGATATTTGTGCTATTTGTAAAAAAGCAGGTATTAGTGTTAGTACTGTTCATAGAGTTTTTAAAAATTTAGAAGTAATTGAAGCAAATCCAGTAAAAGTAAAATTAGAAAAAAATCAACCTATTTTTGTAGCAATTGATGATGGACATCGAAAGTTTTGAGATTTTAAACGTAAAGGTATAAAACACTCTATGAGATTAATAACAACATATACAGATAATATTAATCATAAAGTACAAAATAAAAGAGTAAAAGCAATTATTAGACCAACAAGAACAGCAATTGGAGTTAAAAAAACTGCTGAATTTTTTTTAGATAAATTCCATTTAATTAGAACATTATATCTTGGTATAATGGCGGGAAATAAAGGAAAATATTGAAGTGAATATAATAATTGTAAAGATTTCATTAATAATGGTCAATATGAACAATTAATTGATTATTTATATAAAGAATTAGATAATCATAAAAAGTTAAAAAAACAATATTTTAAAAATAATAAAAAAGGTATTGTTAATCAAGGTGCAAAATGAAATATTGGTTGTTTTACTGAAACAAATATTTGACATGTTTTAAAAGAAATGATTGTTAATAGAACATATAGTATTTTTATTTATATAAAAATGGTTATTTTTAAATGTAATCAAATAAATTTAAAAACATAATTTTACTTATTTTAAAATAAAAAATTAAAAAAACTTATTAAATTAAAAGTTAATAAGAATTTTTGTTATATATTTATGTTAATTAAATTATTAAAATGTTTTTATAATTTATAAAATTGAGTATTTTAATTGTAATATTTTTAAATTAGTAGTAAGATAAATTTACAATTTCATAAAAATCCAAATTATTTCTTGTCTAAAATATAATAAGATTACAACGATTTAATTTATTCCGGATTTTTGACAATCTCCCTTAAATAATATTAACTTATTTGATAAATATAATGAAAATATTTCATATATTAATTTGGAAATTTAGATTATTTATTAAAATATCCATCAGGATATATACCATCCCATTTGGTATCACCTTCATTTTTTGGTTTAATGCCAAAATATAAATCTATTTTATGACTATCATCTCTTGGATGTTCTCATATAGTTGCCCCCCCAAGTCACTGTATAATCTCAATTTAAAAATGACTTATAATTATTAGTTTTATTATATGAAACTATTCCTAAGATTAAACCAGTAACACCAGTTATTATAGCAAATGATAATGCTATTTTTTGAAAATTTGTTTTGATTCATGTTTTCATATTAAATTACTCCTTACTTATATTTTTATAAAATTGTACAACGTTTTGAACAACATTTATTTTTTTTGATATTTTGTTTTTGTTTATTGTTTTTTATTTTTTTATCTTCTACTACTTCATTTAAATTTATATGTTCTCATACTTCTTCATTATAAGTGATTGATTGTCTAACTCCGTTTATATTATCTACATATCATGTTGTTGTATTATTTTTAGATGTTTTCATATTAAATTACTCCTTTTTTTCCTTGATTTTACTTTTAAATTGTACTATTTTTGATTATTTTTACAAGTATGCTTTTAAATGAAAAATAACGTCTAAATTAAAGGCATTTATTTTGTGATACCTATACTATTAATTATATTGAAATTGTTTATTATATTTTAAATATGAAAGTGGTTTTTTAAATAATTTTTATTTTATTTAAAATTACACTTATATATTTATATAATAATTAAGTAAATTAATTTTTTAAATATATTTACAATAAATTTAGATTTTTTTAAAATAGTTAGGAGAAAAAAATATGAGTTTCAATTATTTATGAAATTTAAAAGAAGCAACCAAAAAAATGTATCAATCATTTAGAGATGATATAAAAAATCAATGAGAAAAAACAGATTGAAGAATATTAAAAGAAAGAGATAGAAAATATATTCCAGTTAAAATTAAAGAAAGAACTAGAAATACTATCAATGGTCTTGTTACTTATAAATGTCGTGATTATAAATATTATGATGAACAATTAAAAAATGAGTAAGAGTTTGTTTATTAGATGAAGAATTAGAATTACCTAAATATAAAAGAACTTGTCAGGATATCAAAAATAATGTTATTGAACATTTTGCTGTTGGAAAAAGATATGTTGATATTTTACATACTATGAAACAAACAAAATTTAGTACAACAAGTATTAGTAGATTATTTCAAGAATATCAAGTTAATAAATTAGATGTTCCTAAAATAAAATTAGAACCAAATCAATTTATTTATATTAGTATTGATGATGGACATCGAAAATTTTGAAAATATAAACGCAATTCTGGTAAATATTCAATGCGTTTAGTATTATTTTGTACAGATAATGTTAATCATAAATTAGTTAATAAAAGAGCAGATGTAATAATAAGACCAACAAAAACAGCAATTGGTGTTAAAAAAACTGCTGAATTTATTAAAGAACAAGGAAATAGATTTTTTGAAAATTTTGACCAAGCAAAAATAATTATTTGTGGAGATAGTGCAGGATGAATTAAAGAAGTTGCTGATTATTTAGGTGCAAGTTTTGTTTTAGATAAATTCCATTTAGTTAAAAAATTATATGTTGGAATAATCGCTGGAAATAAAGGAAAATATTGAGATGAATATAAGATTTGTAGAAATTTTATTGAAAATGGTCAATATGATGAGTTAATAAAATATATGAATGAAATATTAAAAAATCACAAAAAATTAAAAAAACAATATTTTAAAAATAATAAACAAGGTATTGAAAATCAAGGTGCAAAGTGAAATATAGGTTGTTTTACAGAAGGTAATATTTGACATATTTTAAAAGAAATGCTTGGTAATAGAACTTATAACATAAATATTTATATTAAAATGGTTATTTTTAAATGTAATCAAATAAATTTAAAAACATAACTTAATTTATTTTTTTATTAAAATTTTGAAAACTTATTAAATTAAAAGTTAATAAGAATTTTTGTTGTGTATAAATATTAATTTTATTTTTCATTTTTTTAATATTTGTATTTTAATTGCAATTAATTTAATTTAGTAGTAAGATGTATTTACAATTGCATATAATTACAATTATTTCTTGTCTATAATTTTAAAGAAATGTTTAAAAAGTAATTATATCCTCCGTTTTTATTACCGTCCCTTTTAGTAAATAAAACTAAAAAAACTTTATTTTAGTAGTATAATAAAAATACTTACTTAGTTAAGGGTAAGTAAATATTCATTGCGGTTGGCACCTAACAGTGAATAGGAGTTACCATTATTGGTAACTCTTTTATTTTAAATAATTATTATATACCTCAAAATTTAATAATATTTAAATTATTTATATAATATGAAAATAAAAAATATTGTAAAAATTTCTAAAATTTGGTAAAAGATAAGTGTAAAACTAAATATAGTTTTTAACCCATTGCTTTGTTTGTAAGTAAATGGGTTTTATTTTACTAAGAAGGTGTATAAAATGCGTGATAATGATAAAAGAAAATCAACAACATTTCAGCGAATAATGGAAAATAATCCAGAAAATATTTTTGCTCAAACCGATAGTTCTATAAAAAAAAGACATGGAGGTTTAGCAATAAAATCTTCTAGAAGTGAAAATAGTTTAAATGAATCAAATAATGAAGCAAATAATGATAGTAATGTTTTAAATAAATATAAATATAATTGTCTTACAATTATAGAAGATCAAAAGATAAGTAAACTTAGAGAAGAAATTTTTAATTTTACAAAACAATTAGAAGATGTCAAAAGAACAAATGATGATTTAAATAAAAAATTAACTATTATTAGAGAAAATCTTTTTGAATTAGAAATTATTCAACTTAAACCATTACTTGATGATTTAAAACGTAAAGAAAGAAAAATGGAAATAAATAAAACTAAGAAACAAAATACAACCGATAGTGAATTTAGAGAATATTTTGCGCTTAAAAAAACAATATCAGATAAAGAATTAGAAATTGAAGAACAAAGAAATATAAAAAAAGAATTGAATAATAATATTGAAAAAAATAATTCTAAAATTGAAGAATTAGAAAATACTATAAGCAATTTAAATAGTGAACTAGATAGTTATAGTGATGATTGGATGCCGTTATCATTAAAAGAAAATATTAATAGAAGAATAGAACTACAAAGAAAAATTGATGAAGAAAATTTAACTGAAGAGCAAAAACTAGAAATATTAGAAAATATTTCTAAGTTAAAAAAAGAAATAAAAAAAGAATGAAATATTAAAAGTCAAAATGTTCAAAAAATTTATGAAGAAATTTTTCCAATTGAAGATAAGATATTTTATATAACAACTTTAGTTTATAATGATGAATCAATTTTTGAAGAAATAATATATTTTGATAATAATGAAAAAAATGAGGTTGAAGTTTGAAAACAGACTAAAAAGTACCAGAGTATTGAAGAATATAAAAAAAGCACTTGTTTAATTGATAAAGAAAATGCAAATAATATTAGTACAATGCCAGTTAAAGAATTATTAAAAGAACAAATGGAATTAAAATCAAAGCCATCTAAAACCGAGTGAAAAGTTTGGGTTATTATTTTAGTCATTACTATTGTTATTGCTGTTCTTCCAAATTTGCTTCCTGTGATTTTAGCTCCTTATTTGGCTGCTGCAGTAGTGGCAGCAATTAAGATTGATATTGTTATTGCTTCAGTTTTTATTAGTGGAGGTTTTAAAGCAATTACATCAGTTTTTTCAACTGCATCAAAAAAAGTTGAATCATGAATTTATAATAAAATATTTAAAAATAATAAAGATAAAAAAGAAAAAGAAAAAAAAGAAGTTAAATCAGTATCTAAGGATTTAACAAGTGATAAATTAGAAACTAAGTTAGAAACACAATTTAATATATTAAAACAAGAACTGGATGGTAGAAAACTTAAAACTATAAATGAACTAATGAATGATAAAACAATAATAAATGTTGAAAATAATATAATTCCAGTTGAAAATCAGTTTGATGTAGATAAAGCAAATTCTATGGCCAATATGCAACCTCCTACAAATGTAAGACAACGACGTTATTCATTTTAAAATATAACGATAATTAGTTTAATTATTCTTACTTAATTAAGTAAGAATAATTTTTTATATATTTTTATATATATTTTTAATAAAAAATATATAATTTTATTGAGTATTTAAAGGTAGAAAAAATATTCAAAAAGTGAAAGGAATAATAAATTATGCCATGAAAATCTATTGAGAATAATAAATTAAAACAAGAAGCACATGCTAAAAATGCTGATAAAATAAATAAAGCTTGAGGAGAAAAAAATGAATCTGAAAGAAGAGAAAGAGTTTGTAAAAATCTTGAGTTAGATAAATCAAAAATAAATAGTGAATCTTCTTCAAGTGAAAGCAAAAACTCTAGTAGTAAAAACAGTAACCAGTTATAAAAAAAACAATTTTTTTAATTTATTTTTTTAATCTTAATTAAGATATTGATGAAATTAGCATTTATGTTATTAAAAATAGTGTTTATAACTTAAAAGATATATAATAAAAAATTATTTATTTAATCTTTTGTAAATTTTTCTTGATTTTAATATATATATATCATATAATATACAAGCTAGAATAAGCCAAAGACAGCAACGGACTTTTGTCTTAATTATGTTGCTCAGGTAATTTCCATCATTATATATGCATGTGATTTACTCGGTTTTGCTCCGAGTTTTATTTACTACTTATTGCTAGTTATTTCAGAATAATAAGGAGGTGTACTTATGCGCCCAGCAATGGTTGAAAAACAAAAAACTATTGATTTAATTGCTAAGCAAATTAATGATTCAAAAACAACAATTGTTGTACAATATCAAGGTATGAATGTTGAAGAAATTAGTTCTTTACGTAAGGAATTAAGAGCTAAAGGTGCAACATTCACTATTTATAATAATAATTTAGTTGCTCGTGCTTTAAAAAAAGAATATTCATCGCTTGAAAGTAGTTTAGTTGGCCCAAATGGTTTTATCTTTGGATTTGAAAACGACTTAGAAACAGCTAAAATAGTTTCTAATTATGCTAAAATTAATAAATTATTAGTATTAAGAGGTGGCATTTTTGAAGGGAAAGTTATTGACCAAAGTGAGTTACAAAAAATAGCTTCATTACCATCAAAATTAGAATTAATTTCAATGTTAGCTTCTTGTTTACAAGCACCAGTTCGCAATTTGGCTTTAGCAATTAAAGCAGTAGCCCAACAAAAAGAAAACGCATAATTAACACTTATTAAATAAAAAAAATATGGAGGAAAAAATAATGGAAAATATTACAAATAAACAAATTATTGAACATGTTAAAACAATGACAGCAGTTCAATTAAAAGAATTAGTTGAATTAATTGAAACAACTTTTGGAGTAACTGCAGCAGTTGCTTCTGCACCAGCAGCAGCTAAAGAAGAAGCAACAAAACCATCAACAGTTTCTGTAATCTTAAAAGAAGTAGGAGACAAAAAAGTTGATGTTATTAAAGCAGTTAAGGCAATTGTTGGTGGTACAATGTCTTTAATGGATGCTAAAAAAATGGTTGATGCAGTAGCAACAGGACCACAAAAGATTTTAGAAAATATTGATACAGCAAAAGCAACAGAACACGAAGCAACGTTAAAAGCCGTTGGTGCTATTGTTGAAGTTAAGTAGTTCAAATATTAAAAATTTATATGAAAACCAGTTTTAATTAATACTGGTTTTCTGTTTGTTATTTAACTAAAAATTATCAACTTAAAACTTAATATTTTATCAAACTAATTAGTAATTTAATACTAATTAACTGAAATCAAATTATTTGATTTTAATAAATTTTTAAAATTGGAGATGAACCAATGTCATATACTACAAAACAATTTGGTCATTATGCAAAAAGACGTGACTATACTAAAGTATCAGGAAATTTAGATCTTCCTGATTTAATTTCAATTCAACGTGATACTTATAAATGATTTATTGATACAGGAATACAAGAAGTATTTAATGAAATATTTCCGGTAACTGATAATGATAATCGTATTATTTTATCATTGATTGATTGAGAATTTCGTAAACCAAGAAGAACATTAAAAGAAGCAAAAGATGAGTCAAAAACTTATGAAGCACCAATCTATACAAAATTATCTTTATCAATTCATGAAAATAATCGTCATTTAACTATTGCTGCTAAAGATAATATTTTAGATTATTTAATGCGTTGAATTAAAGACCAATTTGGTATTAAAAACATTAATGAACCAAAAGTTAGCGATAATATATATTATTTTGAAGAAAAAAATGTTCATGCTAATAGTGAATTTTCAACTATTGAAGTTACTATTAAAAGTAGAGAAGAAGATGTTTTAATTGTTGATTATACATTAACTCGTGAAGGAGATGTATTTTTAGGTGATTTTCCATTAATGACACAAAAAGGAACCTTTATTATTAATGGAAGTGAAAAGGTTGTTGTTTCACAATTAGTTCGTTCACCAGGTGCATATTTTAAAATTGAAATTGATCCAAAAACCGGATTATATAAATTTTTAGGTGATTTAATTCCATCACGTGGAACTTGACTAGAATTTGAAACTGATTCTAAACGTAATAAATTAGTTGGTAATAAAAATGCAATTAAAGATATTATTCAAGTTAAAATTGAAAAATCACGTAAAATTGCAGTAACCACTTTACTTACTGCCTTAGGATTAACTAAAGATGATGTTATTAATATAATTGGTAAAGATGATGTTTTATTGAATACTTATGAATATGATGAACATCAAAATTGACCAGCAGCAGTACAAGAAATTTATAAAAAAATTAAAGCTGGAGAAACTGCCAGTGTTGATGGTGCTGCAAAATTTTTAACTGGATTATTATTTGATTCAAAAAAATATGATTTAACAAAAGCAGGAAGATATAAGTTAATTCAAAAATTAGCTATTACAGATCGTGTTTTAAATTATACTCTAGCTGAAGATATTAAAGATATTAGAGGTAAAGTTGTTTTATCCAAAAAAACAGTAATTGGTAAATCACAATTAGAAATTCTAAAAACAGTATTAGAAGAAGGAGCATGTTTAGTACCTTTAAAAACATCAATTAGTGATAGTGAACCAAAACATTATGTGCAGTTAATTAAAGTTTATAATGATAAAGAAAGATTAAATGAAGTTATTAATGTTGTTGGAATTAATCCTAAATGTAAAGAAGTAATTATTACTATTGCTGATATTTTAGCAACTCTTTCTTATATTTTAAATTTTGTTCATGGTATTGGTAATGCTGATGATATTGATCACTTAGCAAATCGTCGTATTCGTACAATTGGTGAATTACTACAAAACCAATTTCGTATCGGAATGGGACGTATTGAAAAAAATGTTAAAGAAAAAATGTCAACTACTGATAGTGATAAAATGAAACCAGCAAATATTACAAATAATAAACCATTAACAGCTGTTATTGGTGAGTTTTTTAACTTATCACAATTATCACAATTTATGGATCAAACTAATCCATTAGCAGAATTGGCTAATAAAAGACGTTTAACTGCTTTAGGACCTGGTGGATTATCACGTGATCGTGCTAGTTTAGAAGTTCGTGATGTTCACTATTCTCACTATGGAAGAATTTGTCCAATTGAAACTCCTGAAGGACCTAATATTGGTTTAATCAATAATTTAGCCACTTATGCTCGTATTAATGAATACGGTTTTATTGAAACACCTTACCGTCAAGTAATTGCAGGTAAAATTACTAATGAAATTAAATATTTAACTGCCGGTGAAGAAAAGAATTATATCATTGCACAAGCTAATATTGAATTAGATACTAATAATGTTATTAAAAATAATAATGTTATTGCTCGTAGTAATGGTCAAAATATTATTGTTGGACCAAACGAAGTTGAATATATTGATGTTTCACCAAAACAAATTGTGTCAATAGCTACAAGTTGTATTCCCTTTTTAGAAAATGATGATGCTAACCGTGCTTTAATGGGTGCTAATATGCAACGTCAAGCAATTCCATTATTAAAACCACAAACACCAATTGTTGGTACGGGTGTTGAGTATGCTGTTGCTCGTGACTCAGGATTAGCTATTGTTGCTAATTTACCGGGAGTTGTACAATATGTTGATTCTCATGAAATTATTATTAAATCAGAAGATGAAATAACAACTTATGAGTTAAGTCGTTTTGAACGTAGTAATCAAGGAACAGCAGTAACTCATGTGCCATTAGTAAAAGTTGGTGATAAAGTTGAAGTTAATCAAATTTTAGCAGACGGACCTTCAATGAAAGATGGTGAACTTGCATTAGGACAAAATGTAATTATTGCTTTCATGACTTGACATGGTTATAACTATGAAGATGCTATTATTATTAGTGAACGTTTAGTAAAAGATGATGTTTATACTTCAATGCATATTGAAGAATATAATTTAGAATGTCGAAAAACAAAACAAGGTAAAGAAGAAATTACACGTGAAATCCCTAATACTTCTGAACAATCAAGACGTTATCTTGATGATGAAGGAATTGTTTTAATTGGAACTGAAGTTAAAGAAGGAGATATTCTTGTTGGTAAAGTTACACCAAAAGGTCAAACACAATCAACTGCTGAAGAAAAATTATTAGCAGCTATTTTTGGTGAAAAATCACGTAATGTTAAAGATAATTCATTACGAGTACCTAATGGTGGTGGTGGAATTGTTCAAGATATTAAACGTTATAAACGTGAAGATGGTTTTGACTTACCTTCAGAAGTAGAAGAAGTAGTTAAAGTATTTATTGTACAAAAACGTAAAATCCGAGAAGGAGATAAAATGGCTGGAAGACACGGAAATAAAGGTGTTATTTCTAAAGTCTTACCAATTGAAGATATGCCTTTCCTAGAAGATGGAACACCGGTTGATATTATGTTAAATCCATTAGGAGTACCATCGCGGATGAATATTGGACAAATTCTTGAATTACACTTAGGAATGGCTGCTAAAACTTTAGGAATTAAAGTAGCAACCCCTGTTTTTGATGGTGCAAAAAATCAAGACTTGTTAGATATTATGAAAGAAGCAAAATATAATGACTTTGATAAATTAACATTATATGATGGTTTAACTGGTGAAAAGTTTGCCAAGAAAATTTCAGTTGGTGTTATGTATATGTTAAAACTATCACACATGGTAGATGATAAATTACATGCTCGTAATGTGGGTCCATATTCATTAATTACTCAACAACCATTAGGTGGTAAGGCACAAAATGGTGGACAAAGATTTGGAGAAATGGAAGTTTGAGCATTAGAAGCTTATGGTGCTGCTCATACTTTACAAGAAATCCTAACTATTAAATCTGATGATATTAAAGGTAGAATTAAAACTTATGAAGCGATTCTACGTAATAAACAAATTCCAACGCCAGGTATCCCTGAATCATTTAATGTTTTAACAAAAGAACTACAAGGTTTAGGAATAAATATTGTGTTAATTGACGAAAAAGGTCAAGAACAAAAAGTGGTAACTTACGATGAAGAAGTCGAAAGTTATCTTGAGGATTAGAAAAGGAGTAATAAATATATGCAAATGCAAAAAAATTCAAAACATTATACTGCCCTTAAAATTTCTCTTGCTTCTCCCGATCAAATTCGCTCATGATCACATGGAGAAATTACAAAGCCAGAAACAATTAATTATAAGTCATTAAAACCTGAAAAAGATGGATTATTTGATGCACGAATATTTGGACCAACTAAAAATTATGAATGTACTTGTGGTAAATATAAGAAAATAAAAAATAAAGGTAAAGTTTGTGAACGTTGTTTAGTAGAAATTACTGAAGCAATTGTTCGACGTGAACGTTTAGGACACATTGAGTTAGAAGAACCAGTAACTCATATTTGAATGTTAAAGGCTTCTCCTTCAAGAATTGCGTTAGCATTAGATATGAAAGCTAAAGACTTAGAAGAAGTAGCATATTTTGTTTCTTATATTGTTTTAGATCCAGGGACTGCTAAAGGTTTAAAACAAAAAATGATTATGGATTTAGGTAATGCTAAATCTTCAACTGATACTCGTAATCGTTTACGTAAAGTATTTGCACAAATTTTAGAACAATTAGAACCTTCTTCTTTTGCTTATACTCGTGCTCAAATGTTAACTGATACTTTAGCAGATACTTCACGTCCATTTTCAATGGATGAATGTGCTCAATTTATTACTAAACATACTGGAACAAAATTTGGAATTGGTGCTTCAGCTATTGAGTATTTATTAAAAAATATTAATTTAGAAAAAGAATTTCTTGCCATTAAAAAACAATTGACAAACAAGAAATCACAAACTGATCGTAGAAAACTAGAACGTCGTTTAGATGTTATTGATTCATTTGCTAAATCAGGAAATAAACCAGAATGAATGGTATTACATGCTATTCCGGTGATTCCACCTGATATTCGTCCAATTATTCAGTTAGATGGTGGTCGTTTTACAACATCAGAAATTAATGATTTATATCGAAGAATTATTATTCGTAATGAACGCTTAAAAAAAGTAAAACAAATGGGAGCACCAATCTTAATTATTAATAATGAAAAAAGAATGTTGCAAGAATCAGTTGATGCTTTATTTGATAATGAACGTAAAGCACGTCCAGTAACAGGAAGAGATAAACGTCCATTAAAATCTTTAACTTCAACATTAAAAGGAAAACAAGGACGTTTCCGTCAAAACTTATTAGGTAAGCGTGTTGATTATTCAGGTCGAAGCGTTATTGCTGTTGGTCCGGAATTAAAAATGTATCAATGTGGTATTCCTCGTGATATGGCAATTATTTTGTTCAAACCTTTTGTTGTGCAAAGATTAGTTCATCAAGAATTAGCTTTAAATATTAAAATTGCTGAAAAATTAATTGAAATTCAAGATGAACGAATTTGAGATGTTTTAGAAGAAGTAATTAAAGATCGTCCTGTCTTATTAAACCGTGCTCCAACTTTACACCGTTTAGGAATTCAAGCATTTGAACCAATTCTAGTTAAAGGGAAAGCTATTCGTTTACACCCACTAGTAACTCCTGCTTTTAATGCTGACTTTGATGG
The DNA here is from genome assembly GCF_964020225.1 of Spiroplasma endosymbiont of Tiphia femorata. Lineage (NCBI taxonomy): Bacteria > Bacillati > Mycoplasmatota > Mollicutes > Entomoplasmatales > Spiroplasmataceae > Spiroplasma > Spiroplasma endosymbiont of Tiphia femorata. The sequence continues at coordinate 624,991 of NZ_OZ026544.1, forward strand.
TGACCAAATGGCTGTTCACGTGCCAATTACTCAAGAAGCAGTAGCTGAAGCAAGAAGTTTAATGTTAGGTTCAAAAAATATTTTAAGTCCTAAAGATGGTAAACCAATTGTTACGCCAACTCAAGATATGGTTCTTGGTAATTATTATTTAACTATTGAAAAATTAGATGAATTAGGTCAAGGTTCAATTTTTAAAGATGTTAATGAAGCAATTAAAGCTTATGATACAAAACAGGTTTCATTACATGCTATTATTGGAATTCGTGTTGCTAGTTTAGGTGCAAGTAAATTTGCTGCTACCGATCAAAATAAATTTTTAATTACTACTATTGGTAAGATTATTTTTAATCAAATGTTTTCAGAAAGAATGCCATTTATTAATCGCCCAAATATTATTAATTTAACTGAAACTCATAATGAAGATTTAGTTGCCACTGATGTTGATTTTCGTGAATTTATTAAAAAAAGAGTTATTGTTGAACCATTTAAGAAAAAAGCTTTAGCAGATATTATTCATAAATATTTTAAAACTTTTGGAACTCAATTAACTGCACAAATGTTAGATAAAATGAAAAATCTTGGTTTTAAATTTTCAACAATTTCAGGAACAACAATTTCTGCAGGCGATGTTGTATCTTATTCAGGTAAAACAAGATTATTTAAAGAAGCAGATGAATATGTTAAAACAATTAACAAGTTTTATAAACAAGGTATGTTAACTAATCGTGAGCGTCATTACCATATTATTAATAAATGAAGTGGTATTAAAAACAATATTCAAGTTGAACTAGAAACAGTTTTAAGAAAAGATATTGAAAATCCAATCTTTATGATGTGAGATTCAGGTGCTAGAACTAATATTAGTAACTTTACTCAATTAGTAGGGATGCGTGGTTTAATGAATAATCCAAAAGGAGAAGTTATTGAATTACCAATTAAATCTTCATTCCGTGAAGGATTAAATGTTTCAGAGTTCTTTATTTCTACCCATGGTGCTCGTAAAGGAATGGCAGATATGGCGCTTAAAACTTCTGACTCAGGTTATTTAACAAGAAGACTAGTTGACGTTTCACAAGATATTATTGTTACTGAAGAAGATTGTAATACCAGTAATGGCTTTATAATTAGTGACGTTGTTGACCAAAAACGTAATAATATTATTGTGCCGTTACGTGACCGTTTATTTGGACGTTTTGTTCAAGGTGATGTTGTTGATAGTAAAAATAATGTAATTGTTGCAAATAATGAATTAATTACTGAAAAATTAGTAGAAACAATATTAGAGGCAAAAATTACAAAAATAAATATTCGTTCAGTTTTAACTTGTGAAGCAAGTTATGGTGTTTGTCAAAAATGTTATGGTATTAATTTAACAACAGGTTCTATTGTTGCTATTGGCGAAGCAGTTGGAATTATTGCAGCGCAATCAATTGGTGAACCAGGAACTCAACTAACGATGAGAACTTTCCATACTGGAGGAGTTGCTGGTGGTAGTGATATTACCCAAGGATTACCAAGAATTAAAGAATTATTAGATATTACTAATCCCAAAGGTGCTGTTGCTATTATTAGTGAATTTGATGGTAAAGTAACAGATATTCGTGAAGAGCAAGGAATTTATACAATTACTGTAAAGTCAAAACTTGACTATAAAGAATACAAAACTCAATATAATGCGCAGGTAAGAATTAAAATTGGTGATAATGTTAAGATTGGCCAAAAACTAACTGAAGGTGCAATTAATATTACACAATTACTAGAAGTAGCAGGAATCATTGAAGTTCAACAATATATTTTAAAAGAAGTACAACGTGTTTATCGTTTACAAGGAATTGAAATTTCTGATAAGTATATTGAAATTATTGTAAAACAAATGTTGAATCGTATTTTTGTAGTTGAAGGTAATGATTCACCATTATTGCCTGGAGCGATTGTTGATATCAAAGAATTTAAGAATGTTAATGCCAAAATTATTGTTGCTGGTAAAAAACCTGCTTTTGGTCATCCAATTATTTTAGGGATTAAAAAAGCACCATTAGAATCAGAATCATTCTTGGCTGCTGCTTCTTTCCAAGATACAACAAGAGTATTAACTAATGCTGTTATTAAGTCAAAACAAGATAATTTACGTGGTTTAAAGGAAAATGTTATTTTAGGAAACTTGATACCGGCCGGTACTGGTTTAATGCCAACTGAGAAGTTAATAGGTATGGGTAATTCTTCACTTGAAGAAGAATACTAAATTAAATTAAAATAAAAAGTGAGAATTTTATTCTCACTTTTTAAATATTTATATTTTATTTTACTAGTTGTATGTTTTAAAGATAGGATAAATATATTTCTGGACATTCTTGTGTATAATTAATTTTACCAGAATTTATAAATTTTTTTGTTTTTTTATTAAACACTTGCATTGTTTTTTCAGATTTTTCTTTTGCTTCACATTCTTCTGAATTATCTTTTTTATGGAGATGTATTCTTTTAAAATTTTCGTCTTTCAGTATACTTGTTTCTTGTAGTTCACTACCAATTCCACTATCTTTACTATTATGTTTTAAAGATAATTTTCTTAAAAGATTACTTTTATTATCATCTTTAGTAAAGTCCGTTGTAATTTCTTGTAGTAATTGATTGTTAATTTCACTATCTTGACTTAAAGTTAATATTACATTATTTATTTTTTCCTCTGATTTAGAAGGTACTACGATATTACTATCATCATCTTCGTTAAAATCATTATCTTTATTTGAAGTTAATTTTGCATTATCTATTTCTTCGTCTGATTTAGAAGGTACTACAATATTACTATCATCATCTTCGTTAAAATCATTATCTTTATTTGAAGTTAATTTTGCATTATCTATTTCTTCGTCTGATTCAGAAAGTATTTCAATATCACTATCTTCTTCTTTAAAACCATTATCTTTATTTGAAGTTAATTTTGCATTATCTATTTCTTTTTTTTCATTAAAAACAGTATCTTTAGTATTATCTTTTAAAACAGTTGGTTTTAAAAAACTAGGGCTGATAACATTTTGATAAAACATTTCTTCTTTTTTATGATTAGATTGAACTTTATCAAGTAAATTTTTAAGAATTATTATATCTGAAAAGATTTCATCATAAGTAGCAATAATTGCATGTTTATTTATTACGGTTTGATATATTCTTTGACCAGCATTTTCTTGGGTGATTAAAGAAGAATAATCACAAGTGTTATTAAAATTACAATTTGTTTTTGCTTTTTTAATAAAATCAGCAGTTAAAAGTATTATAAAACTATTTATCTTCTTTCTTCTATTTAAACTTCCATATTTATTTAATGAAGCTTCAATTTCTCAGTCAATATGTTGTCTACATTTTGTATGTATTCCTAGAATAAGAATAGTAATAGTTGTATCTTTTAAATGATTTTGTCTAATAGTTTTAGCGATTTCATTATTTGATCATGTGGTATCAATATCCCCTATTTCTACAGACATGTCTTTTATATTTAAATAATTAGCATACTTTTTAATTAACTCTGCTAATTGGTCTTTTTCTTCTTGTTCTCTTAGATGATGATATGAAATAAAAATTTTTCTCACTGTTTAACTCCTTTTTTTAACATTATTAAAAATTATGTTTTATAATCAAAAAAATTATAAAACATAAGTCTTAATAGGTAATTTTAAAGATATTGTTTTAAAAATTTAAATTTGTTTTTTACTTATATTTTATTTAAACATTTAATATTTTAATCTGTGTAGTTTAATAATTTTTTGAGTTGTTCATTAGTTGCAGTTGAAAGTGAAAGTATTGAAATAAAATATAAGTATTTGTTTTCTATTAAATCTTTTCTAACTTTATCAATTTGTTTTCAAAAATCTTCGATTTCTTTTTTGCTTAAATTTTCATCATTAATGATGAAATTACCATTAGTGTCTATTTTTGTTAGTGATCTACTAGCAATTAAGATTGGTCTGATTTTTAAATTCATAATTTTTAAAATTACATCTGTTACTAAGTTATTGTTATCGGAAGTTAATAATAATTGTTTACTTTCATCAAAAGTATTTTTAATACTTTTAATTGCTTCAGAAACTCTTCCTTCGGATTTATTTACTAATATTGAACTTGTCAAAATTATAAAAAAATTTCAGGCAATTTTTGTTGGTTTTTTATTAACTCCACTTTCTGATTTTAGAAATTTTTTAAATAAATTTATATCAACATCTCTAATAAATATTTCTTTAAAATATTTTCTTAGTTTTATTTTTAATTCTTTTTTCGTTCCTATGATTTGACTAAAATCATTTGAAGAAAGTATTCTTTTAACTTTGTTTTTTTTGTTTATAATTTAATAAAAATTTTATTAGTAAAAACATTAAAAGTAATATGAAAAAAATAAGTAAAGCGATACTTGAAATATAAGCTATTCAATTAAATATTTTAGTTGTAGTCAATTTGCTTTTCCTTAGTTTTATCCATAAAATGTTAAACATAATAGTATAAAAAATACATAACTTTTATATTTATAATTTGGGGTATTAGTTTAAAAAAATAAAAAAATTTAGTATTATAATTTTTTAATTAAATAGTTACTTGTTTTCTGTTAGTTATTAATTTTATTTTAGATTCTTATTAATATTTGTTGAAAATTATTATGATATTAATAATAATATTCCATTTTAATTATATACATATATAATTTAAAAAATCTATTAAAAAGCAACATAATATAAGAATTTTTTAAAAAAATTATTGTTATAATGCTTCTTTTTTATGTATTTTATACTGATTTGTGTAGTTTAATAATTTTTTGAGTTGTTCATTAGTTGCAGTTGAAAGTGAAAGTATTGAAATAAAATATAAATATTTGTTTTCTATTAAATCTTTTCTAACTTTATCAATTTGTTTTCAAAAATCTTCGATTTCTTCTTTGCTTAAATTTTCATCATTAATGATGAAATTACCATTAGTGTCTATTTTTGTTAGTGATCTACTAGCAATTAAGATTGGTCTGATTTTTAAATTCATAATTTTTAAAATTACATCTGTTACTAAGTTATTCTTATCGGAAGTTAATAATAATTGTTTACTTTCATCAAAAGTATTTTTAATACTTTTAATTGCTTCAGAAACTCTTCCTTCGGATTTATTTACTAATATTGAACTTGTCAAAATTATAAAAAAATTTCAGGCAATTTTTGTTGGTTTTTTATTAATTCCACTTTCTGATTTTAGAAATTTTTTAAATAAATTTATATCAACATCTCTAATAAATATTTCTTTAAAATATTTTCTTAGTTTTATTTTTAATTCTTTTTTCGTTCCTATGATTTGACTAAAATCATTTGAAGAAAGTATTCTTTTAACTTTGTTTTTTTGTTTATAATTTAATAAAAATTTTATTAGTAAAAACATTAAAAGTAATATAAAAGAAATAAGTAAGCTAGAACCAGAAATAACACCTATTCAACTAAATACTTCATTTTGACTCAATTTAATTTTCCTTTCAAATAACATGAAATATGATATTGATATTTAATCTTAATTATACATAGACATAATAAAAAATAAATATTTATTAAGTGTATTTTACAAATTTTTGAATATGTGAAAGGGTCACCCCTAAGTTGCAAAAAACAATGTTTTAAGTTAGTAAGGAGACTCTTTTTATGACAAGATATAGTAAGGAACTAAAATTAAAAATAATAGAACAATATTTTGCTGGTAAATCTGCCACAACATTAAGCAAAGAAAATAAAGTTAGTAGAAAGATAATTTATATTTGATTTATAGCACCTAATTTACTAAAACAATCTGATGATAGCATTAGTTTTAGTGTTAATAAACCATTAGAAAAAATTGCTTTAGATATTAGTGAATTTAAAATTAATAATCAAAAATTATATTTATGAGCATTTGTTGATTTTTATTCACGAAAAATAGTACATCACCACTGATCTAAAAATCAAGAAAAATCACATCTTATAAAATCTTTAAAAAACATGTCTAATAAATATAATTTGCATAATACAATCGTTTATACTGATCGCGGAATACAGTTTAGAACTCATGATTATTGAAATTATGCTAAAAAAAATAATATTCAATTAAGCATGACAGATGGCTATGCTTCATATCAAAATGCAATTGTTGAAACTGTATTTAAAATTTTAAAAGTTGTTTATTTTAAAAGACAAAAATTCAAAAATATAAATGTATTTTTATTACATATGAATCATGGTATTTGAAAATATAACAATACAAGATTCCATACAAAAATAAAAAATATCCCAGAAAAAGTGTTTCAATTACTTTTTCACTAGAGTGTAATTATTGCAACTTAGGGGTGACCCTTTCCCTCAAAATATCAAAAGTGGTCCAGTAAATTAGGAACTAATCACCTTTGAAAATTAAATTTATTGTTGGATAAGGTAAATTAAAATTATCCAATTCTTTTCTATCATTAAATATAAATCCATTTTTTAAATAAAAACTGTAAGCTCTAGTATTTTGTTCATTGACATCAACTTGATTTATATTAAATTCTTTAATTAATTTTTTTAATATTTTTGAACCAAATCCTTGATTTAAATAATTTATATCTAAAAATAAAGCTTCTAATTTTTGTTCTAAAATAATCGAAAATCCAATAACTTGGTTATAATCATTTTTATATCATAATTGAACATTTAAATTATTTAAATTTTCTTTTAGTGTTTTATTAAATAACAAAAAATGTTCATGTTTTAAAAACACATGTGTTTTTAAAACATTTTTTTTCCAAATTTTATGAACCAAATTAAAATCTTTATTTTCTTTTACTATTATATATTTAAGATTTTCCACAAATTTTTCTTCCTTTATGTACTGTTTTTAAATTTTATCACATAAAGTGTTGCCTTTTCAACTAAAATGGCATTGGTTAGATAAGTGGAATGGCAACCCTTTTTAGGACTATTTTTTGGTAGACATTTGTTTTTGATAATTAATTGGAGTTAAGTAGTTTAGAGTGCTATGAATTCTTATGTTGTTATATCAATTGATATAATCAAATAATTGTAGTTTTAATTGGATAAATGATGTAAAAATTTGTTATTAATAAATTCGGTTTTGAAAGTTTTAAAATTTGCCTTAGCAACAGCATTGTCATAAGGACAGCCTTTTTTGCTTAAAGAGCGGGTAATGTTGAATGCTAGTAAAAGTTTATTAATAGTTTTATTATTAAACTCATTACCGCGATCAGTATGAAATATTTGGATATCTTTTAAACAGCGATTTGATTGCTTAAATGCTTTATGTACCAATGATGCATCTTTTTAGTACCTACACTATATCTCCAATAATTTCACGGTTAAATAGGAAAGGGTCGCCCCTAAGTTGCAAAAAACAATGTTTTAATTTAGTAAGGAGACTTTTTTTATGACAAGATATAGTAAGGAACTAAAATTAAAACTTAGATAAAAAAATATTTTTTGTTAAAATATAATTGATTTAATTTGATTTATGAAAGAGGTAATGATTATGAAACAATATTTAGATTTATGTCAATATGTTTTAGAAAAAGGATATAAAAAAGCTGATAGAACAGGCACTGGTACTGTTTCTACTTTTGGTTATCAAATGCGTTTTGATTTACAAAAAGGTTTTCCCATATTAACTACAAAAAAAGTTCATTTTGCTTCTATTGTTCATGAGTTATTATGATTTATTGCTGGTGATACTAATATTGAATATTTAGTTAAAAATAATGTTAGAATTTGAAATGAGTGACCTTATAAGAAATTTATGGAAAGTAAAAAATATCAAAATGAAACTTTAGAAGAATTTGTTGAAAAAATTAAAACTGATCATCAATTTGCTCTTGAATTTGGTGATTTAGGACCTGTTTATGGTAGACAATGACGTAATTTTAATGGTGTTGATCAATTGCAGGAGTTAATAGAAAATTTAAAAAACAATCCTTTTTCACGAAGACACATTTTATCAGCATGAAATCCTGCAGAAATTAAGAATATGGCACTACCACCATGTCATACTTTAATTCAATTTTACGTTTCTGATGATAAAAAATTATCTTGTCAATTATATCAACGTAGTGCAGATATTTTTTTAGGAGTTCCTTTTAATATTGCTTCTTATGCATTATTAACAATAATGTTAGCACAAATATGTGGCTATCAGTTAGGAGAATTTATTCATACTTTAGGTGATGCTCATATTTATAGTAATCATTTTTCACAAATTAATGAACAATTAAGTAGAAAACCAAAATCATTGCCAATTTTAGTTATTAATAAAAATATTACTAATTTATTTAATTTTAAATTTGAAGATTTTAAATTAGAACAATATGATCCATATCCGTTGATTAGAGGTCAGGTTGCAGTATAATGGTAATTTTAGTTTGAGCAATGACCAAAGAAAAGGTAATTGGTTTTAATAATAAATTGCCCTGAAAAATTAAAGAAGAAATGCAATATTTTCAGAGCATTACTTTAAATAAAAATGTATTAATGGGTTCAAAAACTTTTGAAAGTATTGGCAAACCACTAAAAAATCGTTACAATATAGTTGTTACTAATCATCAAGAACGTTATCAACAATTTCTAAATGATAATAATATTACTTTCACAAATGATATTATTTCATATTTAAAACAATATCAAGGTAATAAAAAAAGAGATATTTGTATTATTGGTGGTGCTGAAATTTATAAGCAGGCATGAGATTATGCTGATTATTTATATGTTTCAGTCATTAAAAATTTATATAATGGTGATCTTTTATTTCCTGTTAGTAATTTTTCTGATTTTAAATTAATCAAAACAACAGAATTTGCAGAATTTGTAGCGAATGTGTATCAAAGAAAGGAAAAATAATAATAATGAACATTTGAAAAGCAATTTTAACTTGACCTTATTTATTACAAACTTATAGTAAATCAGGTTCAATGACAAGAAAGGTATTAAAAGACCCAAGTTTAGTTTCTGAAGCAAAACGATATATTTGATTGAAAAAACGTGTGCGTTATATTAAATGATTATATAATATTAAATTAACCGTTCATAACATTGAAAATTGACCAAAAAGAAAAGGTTGTGTAATGGTTGCCAATCATCAATCAAATTTTGATCCATTATTAGTATTATCGGTAAATGATTATAGTTTATATGCACCTTTAGGTTTTATTGCAAAAGAAGAATTAAAAAAAAGCCATTTGGCACGAAGATTTATTTTTTTAATTGATGTTTTATTTATTGATCGTAATAATCCACGCACAGCCATTACGACTTTTCAAGAAGCAAAGGAATTAATTAGAATTCCGCGTACAATGATGATTTTTCCAGAAGGAACAAGAAGTCATCAACAAGAAATGCAAGAATTTAAAGCAGGTGCTTTTAATATGGCATATCAATCTTATGTACCAATTATTCCTGTTACTATTATTAATTCTTATCAAATTTTTGATCGAAAATATAAAGGCAAAAAAGATATTCATCTTATTTTTCATAAGGCAATTGAACCAAGTGAATTTATTAAATTATCTACTGATGTATTATCAAAGCAAGTATTTAATATTATTAAAAAAGGAATTGATGATTTTAGCAATAATAAAATTTAAGTAGTAATAATAAAAGGTTGTTAACTAACAACCTTTTATTATGTTTAAGAGTCAATAATTAATTTCTGATGTGATTTTTGTTTTTTATAATTACGTAAATTTTTTACTGATGTAATTATTAGTGAAGAAGATGTATATCAAATTATTACGATAATTAATCATAGTAGGATATTAATAAATTGTTCTTTATTTAAGCCAAGACCATTTTGTAATAATAAGAATACACTTAAGTAAGCACAAATAACACCAATTGATGCACCTAGTGTGAAAGCAATTGCTGGTTTAATTTCATAGTTTTTATCTTTAATAAAACGTGTACCAGCAACTGGCATTAAAAAAGCTGCAGATCCCATCATAATTGGAAAAGCACATTCAGCGTTAAGACCTAATAAATAAGTAGTTGCCATTGCTGGAGCATAAATACCAATGCCTAATGCCATGAAAGCACCAAGGATAAAGAATATACTAATACCAACCAAATATTTTCATCAAATATCAAGACTATTATTATTACCCGCTGTTGGCATAATTCCAATTTGTTTTTGACCTAAAAGCATGATAATTGAAACAATAAATAATAGAACACCAATAAATAGTTGTGATCAACTAAGTTTAATTTTATTTGCGATAATGGCGCCTAAATAGGCACCTAATGTTGCAGCAGAAATTAATGAAACTAGTGTTGGTCATGCTACTTGAATTAAAGCAATAAAAATAATTGCTTCTAAACAAGTAGGAATACTATGACCAACATTCATAATTCCTAAAATTTTTTTATCATTACGTACCTGTTTTGTTAATTTTAATAAAATAATACTTACTGCAAATGAACCAATACCAATTGTGTCACAAAAATCAGCAATAAAACCAATTATTCCTAGTTTTCAAAATCGTTGTTTAAAATTATCTTCAAAATTATGGATATGTTCTTTATCAAATTGTGAATAACTATTTTTTATAAGATATCATGTAAAAATTGCTACTATTATTAACAAAATAGTAATAAAAATAATAGCAACAATTGAGGGTTTTCAAATATTTGTTAAAAATAAAGTAAGTAATAATACAAATAAAGAAATAGGAATTATTAATAAACTATAGTATATTGTTTTTTTATTCATAGTTTTGTTCCTTTTTCTTTTAATTTTATTTTTGTGTTATTTAGAATTTTATCATGAAAAAATACAAAAAAATATTATTATTTTTTAATTTTTATATTTCTATTTTTTACTAAAATTATATTTTTAATGATTGGAAATAGTTTAAAATTATTTATTATTTTTTAACACTTTATTTATTAAAAAAATATAATAAAATTAACTTTAATTATTTAATTATTTAACAAAATTAATAAATTAAATAATTAAAGTTAATCTAAACTTAGGGGGTTTATATGAAAAAATATTTATCTATATTAACAGCACTAACTTTGACTACTGGAACAAGTCTAGTAACTAGTTCAATGGTTAACTCAAATGTAATTAAAACAAATCAATTATCTGAGATAAAAGAATCAGTTTCTTGAACTACTAAAATTGCTCATGTTGCTGGTTTTAATTTTAAAGATAGTCAAACTAGTAGTATATCTAAAACAGTAAGCAATATTGATACTAGTATTAGGAGTTATAAATTACTTTTAAAAGATAGTAAAGTAGGATATTGTTGATCTGATGGTAGTAATGCAGGATGACAAGATCAAGTTGTATATAGTCAGAAAGAGTTTAAAATTAATTTTGGTGAACAAAATAAAAAATTTAAACTATCAAGTGGTATTTTTGTAAATAAAACTAAAACTGCAGCAATAGGTTATACTGACTTATATTTATATATTAGTTATAATCATGAAGGATTAACTTATAAATTTGAACAAATTAATCAAGCTTTTCAATCAGCATTGTTTGGGTGAGCTAAAACGGGTGCAGAATATAATTTTGAATTTGATATTATACCTAGTTAATTGTTAATATTAAAAATTATTAATAATAAAAGTGATAATAATATTATCACTTTTTAAATTATTTTCTTAAAGAAAATTTGATTTATTGCATTTATTTGGTAAAAGATGATTTTGTAAATCTGTAGAATTTATTTGTTCTTTTCAAGAATTTGATTCATTAATTATTTTTTGTATTTCTAAATGTCCATTTCTAGTAGATCATGTTAAAGCACTATCACCATTAGCATCTAAATGACTAATATCTACACCATTTTTATTAAAGTGTTAACTACATCTAGGTGTCCGTTTCTGGCAGCTCATATTAAGGCATTTTCACCAATATTATTTTCACGATTAATGTTAATATCATTTTTTATTAAAATTTTAACTATATCTAAGTGCCCATTTTTAGCAGCTATTATTAAAGCAGTATTATTAAATTTAGTTCTATGTAGAATTACATCAGAGTTTATTTTAATTAAAGTATCAACTATTTCTGTGTATCCGTTTCTGGTTGCTATTATTAAAGCACTATCACCATTAGCATCTATGTGATTAATATCAACATTTTTTGTTTTTAGGAAATTGTTAACTATTTTTGTGTGTCCGTTTTCAATAGATAATATTAAAAACGTGTTTTTATTTTTGTCTATATAATTAACATCAGCATTATGTTTTAATAAATTATTAATTATTGCTATGTGTCGATTTTCGGTCGATATTGTTAAAGCAGTATCACCAAAGTCATTTATATAATTAATAATATCACTATTTTTTGTTAATAAAGCATCAACTATTTTTGTGTGTCCGTTTCTGGCGGCACATATTAGAGCAGTATCGCCATCTATATCTTTATCATAAACATTAGCATTATTAGTTAATAGTATGTTAACTATTTTTGTGTGTCCGTTTCTGGCGGCACATATTAGAGCAGTATCATCATTTGTATCTTTATGATTAATATTAGCACCATGTGCTAGTAAAGTGTTAACAATTTTTGTATAACCATTTTCAGCTGCTCATATTAGAGCACTATCATTAAAGTCATTTGTATGATTAAGGTCAATTTCATTTTTTATTAAAGTGTTAACTACATCTAGGTGTCCTTCTTTGGCAGCTCATATTAAAGCACTATTTTTGTTTTTATCTACATTATTAATGTTAGCACCATATGCTAGTAAAATTTTAACTATTTCCAAATAACCTTTTCTGGCGGCTATTATTAAAGCAGAGTCACCAAGGTTGTTTACATGATTATTAATGTCATTATCTTTTGTTATTAAAACTTTAACTGTTTCTGTGTGTCCGTTTTCAGTAGCTCATATTAGAGCAGTATCACCAAATATATTTGTATCATTAATATAAGCACCATTTTTTAATAAAGTTTTAATTGTATTTACATGCCCATTTTGTGCTGCTGATATTAGAGCAGTATTACTAATTCAATTTTTGTGATTAATAATCTTACTATTTGTTGCTAATAAAGTGTTAACTACTTCTGTGTGTCCATTTTTAGCAGCCATTCTTAAAGCATCATCACCAAAATCATTTATATGGTTAATATTAGCGTTATTTTTTAATAAAGTTTGAACAATTTTTAAATTACCATGTTCAGCAGATATTGTTAATGGACTATTACGATGTTCATCTACATAATTAACATCAGCGTTATTTTTTAATAAAGTTTGGGTCAATTCCAAATCATCATGTTTAGCGGCTTTAATTAATTTTTCATTTTTATTAATATTTATAGTTGTATTTAATTTAGATATTTCTTTTAAATTAGACATTTTTTTCTCCTATCAAATTAAAAAACCTATTTATTTTAAAACTAAAATAAATAGGTTAAAAACTTATATTAAGTTTGAAAAAATTATAGCATAAGATTTATTTCTATAGTAAATATAGATAATTGCTATTTAAAATTGCAAACTTTAAGATTAATTAGCTGTTATAATCATTTTTTAAATACTTTAATATATCCCATTTTTATTAATTGACTTAGCACACAATAAGTCATGATTATTCCTAAAACAATTGGAATATAGACTGGCGGTGGTCCTACCATATTCATTTGATGACCAATGTAAGTATAAGGTAAACTTAATCCAATGGTACAAATAACAATTGCCATTATATTTACTGGTCAAGTACCACGACTTTGAATAAAAGGAATTTTTTCAGTTCTAAACATTTGTACTATTAATGTTTGCGTTAATAAACCTTCAATAAATCATCCTGAGTTGAACATATTAATATTTTCTGCAGAAGTATTAGCAAAGACACCAAATCCAAATCCTAAAATTGCAAAAGTAGAGATATCAAAAATGCTACTTATAGGTCCATTAATAAAAGCAAATGGTAACATTCCTTTTGGATTTCAGCGTTGTGGTTTTAATAAAAATGATGGATCAACACGATCAAAGGCAATAGTAAATTGTGAAATATCATATAATAAATTTTGAAATAATAATTGTACTGGTGACATTGGTGCAAAAGCAAATCATGCTGATGCTACTAGCACACTAAAGACATTACCAAAGTTAGAAGCAATCGTAATTTTAATATATTTTAAAATATTTCCAAAAATGCGACGACCTTCAATAATCCCTTTTTCTAAAACTAATAATGATTTTTCTAATAAAATGATATCTGATGCTTCTTTTGCAATATCAGTAGCATTATCAACAGAAATTCCAACATCAGCATTTCTTAATACTAAAGCATCATTAATACCATCACCCATGAAACCAACAACGTGATCATTACTTTTTAAAGTTTGAATAATCTTTGCTTTTTGTAATGGGTTTAGTTTAACAAAAATATTATTATTTTCAACAATTCTTTTTAATTCATATTCAGTTAGGCCAGTTAATTGTTCACCAGAAATTAATCCTTTAATTTCTAGATTAACACGATTACAAATTGCTCTTGTTACTAATTCATTATCACCAGTTAATATTTTAAGATCAACACCATGTGTTTTTAGCAATTTGATCATTTTTGTTGCTGTAGGTTTTGGTGTATCAAGAAAAGTTACAAAACCAAGAAAAATTAAATTTTTTTCGTTTGTTTCATTATATTTATTATTAGTAAGATTTGTATCTTCATATGAGACACCTAAGACACGTAATCCTTGTTCATTTAATTTTGTTATTTTTTTATTAATCATTTTCATTAAATCAGAATTTAATGGTATTACTTTATCTTGATAAACTATACGATTACATGTATTAATAACTTCTTCAATTGCACCTTTACAAATTAATTTTTTATTATTTAATTTATCTTCTAAAACAACTGTTAATTTACGACGATTAAAATCAAAAGGAATTTCATCAATTTTTTGATAATAATTACTTATATTTTTTAATTTATTTTTTTCTCCAAATTCAAGTATTGAATTATCCATTGGATTTTTTATTCCTGTTTGAAAATAACTATTTAAATAAATAAACTTAATTAAATCATTATTTGTTTTATTGTCCAATGTTATATGGTTGACTACTTCAATATTATCATTAGTTAAAGTTCCTGTTTTATCAGTACATAAAATATCAATTGCACCTAAATTTTGAATAGCAGCTAGTTGTTTAACAACTACTTTTTGTTTACTCATTTTACTAGCACCTCGTGCTAGATTAGAGGTAACAATCATTGGTAGCATTTCAGGAGTCAAACCAACAGCAACCGAAATTGAAAAAATAAATGCTGCAGGTCAATCATTTTTTAAAAGGCCATTGATAATTAACACAATGGGTACCATTACTAGCATAAAGCAAATTAACATTAAAGTAACGCGTTTAATTCCTTTAGAAAAACTGCTTAATGGACGTTGTTTATTTATTGTATCAGCAATAGTAGCGAAGTAAGTGTTAGTAGCTGTTGCTATAACAATAGCAATTGCACTTCCAGAAACAACACTTGTTCCCATAAAACAAATATTTTGTAAATCAAATAAGTTTTGATATGCAGGATCGTTAATAGCGTGTTTTTCAGTAGGTAGTGATTCTCCTGTTAATGATGATTGATTAATAAATAAATCGTTACTTAATAAAATTTTTAAATCAGCAGGAATTAAATCACCAGCTGATAAATAAATTAAATCACCGGGTAACAATTCATTAACATTTATTTCTTGTGCTTGTTTAATTATTTTAATTGAGTTTTCTTTAGTAATTTGATTAATGTTTATATTACGAATAACAGTAGTTGTATTTTTGACCAAAATTGTTAAATGTTTAGTAATAAAAAAAGCTCGTATTGATTGAATGTAAATTAAGGTTCCACTTAATAAAATCATAGTTCCAACAATAATAGCGGCAACCAATGAATAAATTGAAGTATCATTTGTTGTAAAATATGAGAATAAATTATAGATAGTAATAATTGCTAAAATTATATTGAATGGTCCAAAATATGCTTTTAAAAATTCTAAAATTCAATTAAATTTTGTATTTTTTAAAGTATTAATACCATATTTTTTTCTTCTTATTTCAATTTGGTCTGTTTTAAGACCAAAATTATGTAAATCTAAATTTTTTAGTAATTGTTTTTGGTTAAATTGTGCAATTTGTTTAATATAATCACCATTTGTGTAAACTAATGGTTTTTTAAAACTAAATTGTAATTTAAAATAAATTTTGTTTAAAAAAATCTTCATAATTTCTTTACCTCCTTATTTTTCTTATTTTAAGACTTTTAAATAAGGATTTAGAAATTTATTAACACGGTAAAAAAATATTTTTTTAGTAAAAATACTAGGAGAATATTTGACTGAATCTTTATTTAAAAGTACACTTTTAAAATTAGTAATTTTAAATTAGTATTGTTTTTATTATTATAAATGGAATCGCTGTCAGTCATGATATCACTCTCCTTTATCCTTTGACATTTTAACATGTTTCTCTTTAAAAAGATAACTTTTTTTAATTTATATAATTTTAGGAAAAAGATGATTATTATAAAATATTCAAATTTATTTTATGTTATTATTAATTAATGTTACGTGTTACTTTAATAATTAAAATAATAGGAGGTAAACATGAATACATTTGTAATAGTTGGTATTATTATAATAGCTATTGCTATTATTAGTTTTATGTTATTATTTAAAATTATAAAATGACTTGCTATTTGTATTATTGTTGGTGGTATCATTTTGGCTGCATTATTTTTTGGTTTTGGTATATGACCATTAGATAATATTCATTTTACTAATTTTATTAATATTAATAAAAATTAAAATAATAAATAATAATTAGTTTAAATTTTAACTATTGACTATAATATATTTTTGAATAAGAGGTAAAAAATGGAACGAATTAAGCAAGCACAATTTTTAACTAGTGCTATTAAAGAAGAACAATGGCCGCAGGATGAAATTCCTGAATTTTGTTTTGTTGGTCGCAGTAATGTTGGTAAATCAACATTTTTAAATACAATTTGTAATAATGGTAAGTTAGCTAGAGTTTCACAAACACCTGGTAAAACACAAATGCTAAATTTTTTTACAATTAATAATAATATTTGTCGCTTTGTTGATGTTCCTGGCTATGGTTTTGCTAAAGTATCAAATGAAAAAAAAATCCAATTTGCGACAATGATGGATGAATATTTTCAGTCACGAAAAAATTTAAAAGCAGTTTTTTTATTATTAGATTTAAGACATGCACCCAGTAAAGATGATATTGATATGTTGGAATATTTACAACATTATCATTTAAAAATTCATTTAATTGCTACTAAAGTTGATAAAGTGAAAAATAGTCAATTAGTAAAAAATAAAAAATTAATATTATCAACTTTAAAACTTAGCACTAATACTCCTATTATTTTATTTTCTAGTATTAGTAAACAAGGAATTGATTTAGTAATTAGTAAATTAACAGATGATGTTAATACTGATGAAGTTGAAGTAGAAACTTAATAGTATAATATTTGTTGCTATAAAAAAGATAAAAGTTGTTTAATATGTATATATTCTTATCTATTTTTTATTTATATTGATTATAAACCAGTATATCTATAAATTGTATATGATAGTTTGCAATTATTAAAAATATCAATATTCAGTATAGAAAAGAATATAATAATTAAACTTAATATAAGTTTTTAACTCATTATTTTGATAAAAATAAATGAGTTTTTATTTGAAAGGAAGATTAAAAGAAATGCCTATAAAAAATGAAATTTTACAAAATCTTGAAGCAAAATCAGAAGAAAATGTAGAACAAAAACCTACAAAATGAAAAAAATTTAAAACAAAACATCGAACAACCGCAAAAATTATAAAAGTGACTAAAGGTGCTGCTAGTGGTTGCTTTGTATATTAATCCTATTGCTCAAATAAGCGCTTTAGTTACTGCTACTGTTGCGGGTGGTGTTAGTGTTGTTAGTGACCGTTCTGAAGAACAATTAAAAACTGATATAATAACTGCTGCTAGTGCTGGTGCTGTTGGTGGGATTGCCAATGCTGTAATATTACCTGTTTGTATTCCTGTTGGTGCTGCTGTTGGTGCTATTACTTTTGGCATAGATGCAGCAAAAAAATTTGATGAAAAACAAAGAAGACAAATTGAAGTTGACAATGATAAGTTTGCAGATAAAAAAACCGCTATAAATAATATAGATTCACAAATTGAAGTAAAAATAGAATCAAAGAAAATGGCCAGTTTATAATTAATTTTTAGATTTAAGATAGTCTATGTTATAATATAAATATATTACTTTTTAAGGTAATAAATCCCCAATTATGTTATTGGGGATTTAGTGTTTTTAATATTTTTTAACATTAAAATGTGTATAATTTATTTTTGTATATATTGTGTGTTAAAAAATAATAAAAAAGATTAAAATATTAAAATTTGAGGAGATGAAGTTAATATGAATAATACAAGTGATATAAATGATAATTTTGTTATTAGTAGAGCAGTACTGTCAGATGTTTCATGTACCTCTTGTGCTAGTGTCATCGAAAGACATTTTACCAAAGAAGATGGTATTACTGTTAGTATCAATTTTGCTACTAAAAAAGCACAATTTAGTTATGATCCTAAGTTTTGAAATGAAAAAAAAATTAAAAAAGCAATGCATCATTTAGGATATGAAATTTGTAAGTTTGAAACTGAGATTAAAGATATAAAAACGAGTCACCAAGTTGATATGAAAGATATTACAGATGATCATAGTAGTCATAGTCATAGTAGTGAACAACATCAATCTCATATGTCAGAACAACATCATAATCATCAACATAATGTTAAATTACGTGATTTAATTGAACTTATTATTGGTTGAATATTGTTACTACCATTATTATTAATTATGATACCTAATACTTCATTTTTTGATAGTTTACGTAATCCTTATGTCCAACTTGCACTAGCACTTCCAATTCAATTTTATTTTGGTCGTAAATTTTATATTGGTATTTATCGAGAATTAATTAAACAAAAATGACCCGGTATGCATACTTTAGTAGCACTAGGAACAACAACGGCATTTATTTTTTCTATTTATTTAATGATAATTAATAAAACCGAACACTTATATTTTGAAGTTAGTGCTTCAATTATTATGATTGTTTTACTTGGTGATTTAATTAGTGCTGTTGCACAGAAAAGGGCTACTAGTAGCTTAGAAAGTTTAATGTCATTAAAGCCAAAATCAATCTTAAAATATGATTATAATACCAAAACAGAAACTTTTATTAATATTGAAGATGTACAATTAAATGATATTTTAATTATTCGAAAAGGTGAAAATATTCCTACTGATGGTCAATTAATTAGTGAAGAAGCATTTATTAATGAATCAATGTTAACTGGTGAATCGCAAGTTATTACGAAACAAGTTAACCAAAATTTAATTGGTGGAACTAATAATGTTGGTGATAGTTTTAGAATGAAAGCAACTAAAATTGGTAAAGACACAGTATTAGCAAGTATTATTAAGGCAGTTGAAGATGCACAATCTCAGAAACCAAAATTACAAAAATTGGCTGATAAAATTTCTGGGTGATTTACACCAACTGTTATTTTAATTGCCATTTTAGTTTTTCTTATTCGTTATTTTGCAGTAGGTAATGGTGTGCAAGAATCATTAGAAATTGCAATTGCAACTTTAATAATTGCTTGTCCTTGTGCATTAGGGATTGCAACACCATTAGCAGTTGCTGTTGGAATTAATAAAGCAGCAAAAATAGGAATTATTTATAATAAGGCTAGTGCTTTTGAAAAAATTACTAAGATTGATACCATTTGTTTTGATAAAACAGGAACATTAACTACTGGTAATTTGGTTATTACTAAAATTTATGGTCAAGAAAAACATGTTAATAAGGCAATTGCTATGGAAAAACATTCAACACATCCTTTGGTTTTAGCTTTTTCTTTATATGCTAATACTAATAATGTTGGACAATCATTGACAATTACCGAAGTTAAAGAACAAATTGGTTTTGGTATTAAAGCAAAATATCAAACTGAAGAATTACAAATTTCATCACTTGAAAATTTACAAAAAGCAAAAATGCCATTTAGTCCATTTCTAAAAACATTTGATTTTGAAACAGTTACTCCTAGCCAGAAAGTATTGGCATTGGCAATTAATAAAGTTGTTACTAATATTTTTATTTTAGAAGATGAATTACAAACAAATGCATTATTAACAATTGAAAAAGTTAAAAAACAGGGAATTGAGGTTATTTTAATTAGTGGTGATAATGAATCACAAACACTTGCTATTGCTAATCGCGTTGGGATAGAAACATACTTTGCTAATGTTACACCACAAGGTAAATCACAAATTGTTGCTGATTTACAAGCAAAAGGGAAAAAAGTAGCGTTTGTTGGTGATGGTATTAATGATGTTATTGCCTTAGAACAATCTGATTTAGCAATTGCAATGGGCTCTGGTAGTGATATTGCTAAAAAAATTGGTGATATTACTATTCTTGATAATGATATTAGTATTATTTATAAGGCTATTGTTTTAACTAAAAAAACTAAAAATAATATTTGAATGAATTTTATTTGAGCATTTAGTTATAATATTATCATTATTCCATTAGCTGCTGCCGGATTTATTATTCCACCGTTGGCTGCAATTGCGATGGCTCTTTCTGATATAACTGTTGTTGGAAATTCATTAATTTTTAAATGAAGAAAATATAAATATTAGATAATATATAAATTAATAATAAATAAAAAAGTACTTTATTTTTTTGAAAGGGGAAATTTAAATGGCTAGACAAAATGAAGAAAAAAGAGCAGAGCTTGATCAAAAGATATCTATTTTACAGGAAATGATACGTATTATAGAAGAAAAAAATAATGTTGAACCAAACCCTGATGAAAAGTTGATTAGAATTAATCAACTGATAATTGATGATTATAAGAACAAACTTTCTCTATTAGTAAAAGAAAGAGAAAATAATGATTGAGAAACAATTAATTTAGAAGATATTGATAAACCATCTACAAGTCAAAATAAATGAAGTTTATCAAAAATATAAAAAAAGTTACCAATTAAGGTAACTTTTTTTATATTTTTAAAAATTAAAACTTACCTTTCTCTATAACCCTACTAGGTAAGTATTTTGATTATACTTTATCATTGTTGATTTGTATAGCAATTTTAGTGTTTTTTTAAAATTTCAATATTTTTTTATATTTAAAAGAGTCAGATTTTAAATCTGACTCTTTTAAGGAATTATCTGTTTATCTATTTGTTTTTAGGATTTTCTTCAGCATTAGCTCATAATGCTGCTGCTTTTCCAAAAGCCTCAGTATGTTTTAATTCTGGGTGTTCTGCTTTAACTTTTGGCAATGTAGTTTTCATAAAAATATTAAAAACAGTAGGTTTTTTTGCTGCCATATTTTCCTTCTCCTTTCACTTTTCTTATATTATTATTATAATATATTTTAATTATTAGTGTGTTAATAAACTATAAGAGTATATTTTTAAAAATATTAAGTTTTTATTTTTTAAAAACATAATTATTAATAATATATCCAACTCCATGTTCATCATTATTTGGAGCAATAGTTTTACCATATGGTTTTAAAGCAATATTAGCATTTTCCATTACTATTGGATGACCAGATACTTCAAACATTGGTAAATCATTAAATCCATCACCAATCGTTAATGCATCTTTAGTGTCAATATTTAAATGATTACATAATCATTGTAGTGCTGAACCTTTATTAATGTTTTTATTACCAATTGAAAAAACATTTGTATGATATTGAACAATTGTTAAATCCGGAAAGTTAGTTTCAAAATTATTAATGAATTTTGTAATTTCATTAGCCTTTCAATATTTTTCTAAAATAACCATTACTTTTGAAATTGGCATTTTAATATCAGTACTATTAGTTAACTTAATAATTTTAATTTGCAGATTTTCAACTCATGTACTTCAACTATTAGCCGCATGGTTAACATACAAAGTATCAATACTATTAAAATGTAAAATCATTTGTTTATTATATTTGGTTAATCATTCATAAAGTTTAATTGTTGTTTCTGAATTTAATTGTTGTAAATAAATTCATTTTTGTTTAGTATATGATCAAATTTCAGCGCCATCATTACCAATAATATAACCATCATATTTTTCAGCATTAATCATTTTACCAACACGAATAGCATTTTCACCATATCTACCTGTATTAATTACAACTTTAATATTATTTTTTTGAGCTTTTAAACAAGCATTAAGATTAATTTCACTTAAGGCACTGCCACTATCAAATAAAGTACCATCTACATCAGTAAAAATTATTTTTACCATCAATCATTTCCTGCTTTCTTTTTTCTATTATTTTATTAATATTATAAAGATAAAATAATAAAATACTATATATTTCCATAGAATAAAATTTCTTAAATTAAAATAAAATATTATATTTTAAACATAATATTTTATTTTAATTTTTATATAATAAAAATTTCAAAAAAGAAAAAAACCTTTAATGAAAAACATAAAGGTTAATAAAATAATGTATGGTGCGGAACAAGGGACTTGAACCCTCATGCCTTTCGGCGCCAGAGCCTAAATCTGGTGCGTCTGCCAGTTTCGCCAATTCCGCATTTTGGTGTCCCGTATAGGCCTCGAACCTACAACCCTCAGATTAAGAGTCTGATGCTCTGCCAATTGAGCTAACGAGACATCTAGGGGAATAAAAAACAAGTAATTATAATACTTGCAGTCTAAATATTAATTAATGGTGACTCGTACGGGGATCGAACCCGTAATGTAGGAATGAAAATCCTATGTGTTTACCAATTCACCAACGAGCCGTAGAAAACAAGAGTTTAGAATAATGGCGCCCAGTATAGGATTTGAACCTATGACACTTCGATTAACAGTCGAATGCTCTGCCGCTGAGCTAACCGGGCATTTACTAAACCTTAATTATTATATTGAAGAAAAGTATAATTTGCAATAACTAATAAAGTTTTTTTTATTTTTTTCTTGATTACGGCAATGTATATGCTTTATTAATCATTTTTTTAAATTAAATATAATAATAACTTAAGTATTATTTGTAATAATGAATACTATTAATGGTAAAAGTAATTAGAAAGAAGTAAACATAGAAATCATGTAGAATTACATTATTAATATAAAGGGGTTTTAATTTATGAAGTTATTATTAGCAACATTAAGTTTTTTAACATTTGGAACAACTGTAGGAACTTTTGGAAATGTATTAAGTACGAATCTAAGCAAAATAAATAATAGTATTAAAGAAACTTATAATATAATTCCTAATTCATTTAGTTTGAAAAGTGAATTAAGAAAAGAAAAAATGAATACTGATAATATTGATGTTGATATGTTAGATGGAATGACAAAGGCTATTATTCGTTATATGCCAGATACAACAGATTTACCTTTTTTAGTTAAAGAGGTTAATTTGCTTTGACTAAGTAATGATATTAGTCAAATAATAACTAAAAAAGCATTGCCTTATAGTAAAAGTTTTGAAAAAAACGGAATAGTTGATAAAGATTTAATTTTAGAAGCAATTAATATTATGAATGGTACTAAGTTTTCTAATAATGATTTAGATGTACTAATTAATCAAGATAATAAAAATATTTCTTTAATAGCAAAAAGTAATAGTCACTTTCAAGGGAAAATAGATATTTTAAATAAGCCAGTAGAATTTTCGGATATTTTTTATGAACAAAATCTTGGAAAAATTTATTTTAATACTGATATGTATGAAAAAAGCACATTCTTACATCCAACAAGTCAATTTGGGAGATTTGCAACAGTTATGGAATATTTAGGAAATCGTAATAAATTAATAAAATTTTATGAAAATGAGATTACATCTGCTTTAACTAGTTCAGCATTAAAAATATATGAGTTAAGTTTTCCCAATTTTAATAATGAAGGAAAGATTGAATTTAGTTTTGCAATTGAAAATATTATGAATTATTCATCATTTAAAGCAAACTTTTTACCATTACCAACAGAAAATAATCGAGTTTTTATTAACTACCAAGGTAAACAACCAAAAAATGATGAAGAAATTGACATTAAGTTAGAAGGATTATATACAGAAAATAATAAAAATAAATTATTTTATGATGTTGTAGTAAAGACACTTGGTAAAAAAATTGCTGATAAGTATAAAGATATTTTATATAATGAATTTCTTATTGAGAGTTTTAATAAAAAATTAAAAACTGCAAAAATAACTCCTAAACCAGGATCAAAAATATTTGCTTTTTCAACAAAAGTATCAGAAAGTTATACAGAAATACCTTATTATAAGTTAAATATTTCATGATAGCATAATTAAATTAATATAAATCCCTAATTATTTAAATATAGATTCAGGAGATAAAGTTATGAGAAAATAATTAGATTTTTTTTAAATTATATTTTGGTTAGTGCAACAACAATAAATGTTATTGCTTGTAGGTGAGGTTGTACTAATAATGATTATGATTTAGCTGATGAAAATGAGCAAGATATTTCTGGTAATTATATTGTTCCTGATATCAATAAGAGAATTAATAAAGTAGTAAGTGATCGCATAAATTTTATTGAAGGTGAAGATGCTGCTAGTTTAAAACAATGATATTTAAAAAATCCGCAAAATTGATTTAATAAAACTAGTAAAAAACTAAACTTTGTTACTAATTTAGAAGAAAAAATTTAATATCAGGCAAAAAAAGAATCGATTAATGAATTTAACTTGTTAGCAAATAATAAGAGTAATTTTACAGATTTTTCTGATTTACAAAATCAAATTAATATTACTAATCTTGGCAAAACTTATACAAATATTAATTGGGATACATTAATTAATTCATCTACAATAAATGCTAATGAAAAAGCAGAGATAAAAGATAAATTAGTTCGATTTTATAATATATTTGCACAAATTTATGGTAAAAAAAATGTTCTTAAACTTTTATATCGAGTGGCTAAAATTAATAAAAATGGCTTATTTGGTTTTGTTAAATCTGGTTATGTTTATGATTCACAATTTCAAAATTATTCATTAGTTCAAGTTATGGTAATAAATCCAAATTCTCTTAGTAAAAGAACTCAATATTGGCAATATGTTAGTGGTTATAAAGCTTCAAAAAGTATTATTAGAACAATTGTTCATGAATATGGTCATGCTTTAGGTTCTTTTATTCGTTTAAATTTTCAAGGAAAACAAAGAATAAATTCACTTGCAGATAATGATCCTAAAAAATGATGAAATAATTATTTTAATTCATCTTATTTATTAAAAGATAATCTAGAAAAAGGAGAAATAACTGATGAAATTAATTATATGATTTCATCATTAGCAAATGGTACAAAAATTAACGATCCAATTTATCAAAAACTTTTAGCATATGGTATTGTGAGAAGTGAATATGGCCGAGAATCACATCTTGATTTATTTGCCGAAGCCTTTGATCAGTGAATAGATACTGAAGAAAGTCAACGTAATATTGCATGAGAAAAATTAGATAATTTTTTTAGAATTGATTTGCCTAGAATATTATAAAAAATATGAATCTAAAATTTAAGTTCAAATTAAATTAATAAAAGAAAAAATAAAATATCTTATTAGAAACAATAAGAATTTATATAAAATAAATTTTATAATTTTCTTGAATTATTCTTAATTTCACTACTTAAAGTTTCATTATTTAAATTATATTTATTTATTTCTTTTGAATTAAAACTTTTAATTTCTTCTTTTCTTAATAAAAGTTGTGGTGAATTTTTAATTTGTTCTTCTGTAAATGACTCAATTTGTGTGGGTGTAAATGCTTGTATTTGTTTTTCATTAAAATATGGAATTTGTCAATCTGTAAATCAGGGTATTTGTTTTTCATTAAAATAAGTAATTTGTGTGGGTGTAAACTCTTTAATTTGTTCTTTTGTAAATGCTTGTATTTGTGTTTTTGTAAATGTTTGAATTTGTTTTTCATTAAAATAAGTAATTTGTGTGGGTGTAAACTCTTTAATTTGTTGTTCTATAAATGCAGATATTTGTTTTGTTGTAAATGTTAAAATTTGTGTGGGTGTAAATGCTTTGATTTGTTTTTTATTAAAATATGGTATTTGTTCTTCTGCTATTGCTAAAACTTGTTTTGATGTAAAAACCGAAATTTGAGTTGGTGTGAGTGCTTGAATTTGGAGATAAATAAGTCAATGAATTTGTTCTTTTGTAAAAGTTTGTATTTGTTGTATTGTTAGTGTTTGTATTTGTACTTTTGTGAGTGCTTGAATTTGTTCAGTTGTAAATCAGGGTATTTGTTCTTTTGTTAGCCAAGTAATTTGTTCTATTGTAAGTGACAAAATTTGTGTCTCTGTTAATGTTTGAATTTGTTTTTCATTAAAAAATGGTATTTGTTCTTTTGCAAAATATGAGATTTGTTTTTCTGTAAAAACTGAAATTTGTTGTGGTGTTAATGTTTGAATTTGGATATAAATAAGTCAATAAATTTGTTCGTTTGTGAGCGCTCGTATTTGTTGATTTGTGAATGATTGTATTTGCAATGGCAAAAATGAAGCAATCTGAATAGGTATAAATCACCCAATTTGGATAGGCATAAATGAACAAATTTGTTCCTTTGTAAACGCTTGGATTTGTTCTTTGGTAAAAGCTTGTATTTGATCTTCTGTGAAGTGTGGTATTTGTTCTGGTACAAATGATTGTATTTGTTCTGTTGTAAATGCTTGAATTTGATTTGTAGTAAATCATTGAATTTGTTCGTTTGTGAACTGTGGAATTTTTTTACTTGTAAATCAATTAACTTGTCAATCTGTGAGTGATTGTATTTGTTCGTTTGTGAGTGTTTGAATTTTAATTTGAGTAAATCATGAAATTTGTTCTTTTGTAAAGTTTTGATTTTCAATGAATCAATAAATTTGTTCTTTTGTAAATGCTAAAATTTGTTCTTTGGTAAAAGCTTGTATTTGATCTTCTGTGAAGTGTGGTATTTGTTCTGGTACAAATGATTGTATTTGTTCTGTTGTAAATGCTTGAATTTGATTTGTAGTAAATCATTGAATTTGTTCGTTTGTGAACTGTGGAATTTTTTTACTTGTAAATCAATTAACTTGTCAATCTGTGAGTGATTGTATTTGTTCGTTTGTGAGTGTTTGAATTTTAATTTGAGTAAATCATGAAATTTGTTCTTTTGTAAAGTTTTGATTTTCAATGAATCAATAAATTTGTTCTTTTGTAAATGCTAAAATTTGTTCTTTTGTCAATGCCAAAATTTGTTCTTTTATAAATCACTTTATTTGTTCGATTGTGAGTGCTTGTATTTGTTTTTTAGTTAAGTTTTGTATTTGTTCAATTGTAAATAATGGAATAGGTATTTCTTTATGTTTCAAAATATAATCTGCGTGTTCTTTATTAACGTAGTTTATTAGACAACATGTTTTAAGAATTTTTTCAAATTCTGGTTTATTATTTATTATTTTTCTTGTTTCATTTAATTGTTTACCTATAAAATTTAAAGGTTCTTCATTGTAGAGTTTTAATTTTCTATTTTCAAATTCTTCTTGATAAATATTATGATAGTCTTGTAAGTCACTTGAATCCATAATTCTTGCTTGTCCAATAATATATTTTAAAGGGTTACTATCAAAAAAGATAGATTCAGCAGCAAATCCACCTAAATCAATTTGTAATAAAGTGTATAAAAGTCATTATCACTTATATTTTTAATTTGATTTAAAGGTATAAACTGATCAGATATTGTTCTTCCAAGGTATTGGGAATCTGAAGTGATAGATTCTAATTTTTGAAATTTGTTTTTAAATTTAGAATCTAAAATAATTGTTGTATGTCCTGCTTCATGAATACAAGTAATGTCTTGATCATTAGATTGTGTACAATCTGCAATAGATATATTTTTAGGTTTTCAATCTTTAATAGTTTCTTTATTATAAATTGTTTTAGCATTAGTATTTTGTAGTTGATTATTAAAAACTGGTGTGATTAATAATCATAGTTTAAATCAATAGTTTGGATTAAAATATTTGGGAGCGTACCGAAGATGTCGATAAATAAAAATTTTTAAAAATAACTCCTTTCTTTTTTAAACTATTAAATTAAAAAATAAATGACAAAAGACGAGAATAAAATTCTTGTCTTTTTTTGTAATTGTAAAATTTTAAAATTTTTAATAACCGTCTTTAGCACTATTATCAACACGTGTTAGGGAACTAAAAAAGTGAACTACAACACAGTTGTTAAAAATAGTAGCTAGCATGTGGACTTGCATGGATAAATAAAAAGTGGAGTGATACCTAATAAAATATACTAACCAGAAATGGTAATTCTTGGGGTGGGAGCGAATTGGAAACTAGTATATATAGACCCGGAGTGGGGACCAACTATTATTCTTTATTTAACCAACCTTGCCACTACCAAGTGAGCAAGTGTTGGTTTTATTTTTTATTTTTTTTTGAAAAATTTTTGAGCCCAGAATTGCTGGAATGAATAAAACAAATAGTAGTATTATTAATAATCTAAGAATAAAAATATATGTTCTTTATGCTAGAAGCAACAGAACATATTAGGAAAGGATTATTATGCAAATAGAATTTAAAAAAGAACAAATTGTTAAAGATAAACCACAATCTATTCTTATTGATTATGTTGAATATAAATTATCTCTTCCAAAATGAATGATTAAAAATAATTCTTTTATTGTTGATAACAGTTACACATATTGAGTTTTTAATTTAGAAAATATTAAAAAAGAATTAAGTGGTAATGAATTAATAAAGTTATTAGAACCATATATTAAAGACCAAAAAATAACTGTTAATAAACCAACTGCTCCAAAAGAATATTATCTTAATGATATAAAACTTGAACAATTAACATTTTATGAACAGCATAATAGTTGATTTATGGGTGAAATAACAGATAACAAAACTAAAATTACTAATCCTTGTTTTAAATATAACATTACGTGAGAAGAAAACAGAAAAGGTTTTAAAATAAATAATCCATATAAACATGATGATTTACCAATTAATTATATAGTTACTTCTTATAAGGAAATTTCAACTCATAATGAAAAAGTATTTTTGTTGAACATGTAAACAAAATAAATTAGATTATTTATTCTTTAATACTAATGATATAAAAACAAGAAAATATTTTTTAAGAGATAAAAATAGTAAAGCAATTTGTTATGACTGTATTTTAAATATTAGGTTAAGTAGGAGGTATAAATATGAATAAAGAAAAAATACTTGAATATCTTAAAGATGAATGAGAATGAAATAAAGAAATGAGAGACGATGAAAAAGTAACTAAACTTTGAAAAAGTTGTTTTAATGGAAGATTAAATCTTATATCTCAATTAAATCAAAAAATTAAAAATGGTGAATTTGATTAATAATGCAATATGACTTAATTATTGGGATTGACCCCGCTGGTATTGGTAATAATGGAATTGTTATATATTCAAATGAAACAAATAGGATTATTTATACAGAAACATTCAACACAACACATGTTTTTGAAAGTAAAAATCGTTATAAAAGAATATTATCAATAATCAAAGAACAATTTTTTGAAAACAAAATATTAGTTATTGTAGAAAATTTCTTTTTAAGTTCAAAACAATTATTAACTAATCCATTAGCAACTCCTAAAATTATTGGTTCATTAATGGTATTAGTACAAGATGTTTTCAACTGAGATTATCTAGAAAACCAACCAAAAAATAAAAATAAAATAACAAATTATAAAGGAAATATAAAATTAACAAAACATGAACAAGATGCATATAAACACATTCAATACTATTTAAGGAATTATAAAAATGAAAGATAAAGCCAATTATGTCAAATTAACAGTAAAACTAAGTAACACTATTGAAGCAAAATATTACGAAAAAGGTAATAAAGAATTATATTATAGTGTTCGTGGTCAATGAAATGGTTTAAACTATGTTACTTTAATTTTTAATAATCCAAAATTTTATAACCGATGTATTTTATTAAACAAAAACGATGAAATTATTGTAACTGGTCAAATTTTTAATACTTTAAACATTCCTAAAAATCGTGTATTTTGTTCAATTAATGTTAAATGATTTAAAAAATGAAAAGAGTAAAAAATGATATGATGAGAAATTTTATTAATAGCACCAATATTAATAACAAGTATAACACTAATAATATTTTTAATATTTATTATTAAAGAATTAAAAAATGAATATAAAGTATTAAAAATATTAAGTGAAATTGCTAATCAAATTGAAAATAAGGAGAATAAATAATGAAATGTTTTCTTTGCATGCATGGAGAAATATATTCTCCAAAAACCTTGTATAAAATAAAAAAATTGAAAAAAATAATTTACCAAGATAGAGATATTGATAGTGAAGATTTTAAGAAAAGATATGAATATCTTTTAAAAAAATTAGGTGATGGTGATAATCAAATTATTTGAATAAATTTATTAATAAAGCAAGAAAGAAATAATAGAAAGGAGAATAAATAATGAATAAAGAAGTATGTTGTGAAGATTGTTGTGTATGTGATAAAAAACATGATTTATTTACTTGTGAAAAAAACTGCTGAGAAAATGTATGTGAACATTGTTATCAAGGTGATAAAGAACATAGAAATAAAGTTGATGAAATTAATAAATCAAGACATAAAAATTGTATTAATAAAGAAAGATTTATGCAATATCTTAAAAACACATATCGCTTAAACGGATATTATGAAGAAGTTTATAAACCAATTAAAACCAGAATTAAAGACCGGTGATTTGATAATGACTAATTATTTACTTTCAATTGACCCAAGTATTAAAAATACTGGATTTACTTTATGAAAAAAAGTTTATTTACATGATAAATATGATTTTTGAAATTGAAAACCAATATTTGTTAAAAGTTATAATTTAAAAGAATATGATGGACAAAGAAAATTTTATTGAGATATAAAAGTTAATGATAATGAATTGGATTTAATTATTGAACGTGGTACTTTTAATTCAAAAAATGGTATTGGTTATGAAACTCAAGAACATTTACGTGGTTTTATTGCAGGACAATTTAATAAATTATTAACAAAAGATATGTTAATAAGTCCAAGTGAATGAAAGAAATGATATGAACGTTATGACCCACCTATTTTTTGATTAAGACCTTGAGATAAAGAACTAAGTATATATGTTGCTGAAGAAATTATTAAAGAAAATAATTGAAATATAAAAATATCAAATCATGATGAAGCAGATAGTTTATTAATTGGTTGATATTATTTAAATAAGGAGAATAAATAATGAATAAAGAAAAATTACTTAAATATATGAAAGATATAATTAAATGAACTAAAAAAATTAATTATACAAACTCTGATTTGGACAAAAATATTTTAAATTTATTAATTGAAAAAATAGAAAAAGGTGAATTTGATAATGACTAAATTAACAGATTTATTTGGTCAAGATAAAATAGAAATATTTTCACCAAATCCCAAAGATTTAACAGATAGTAATGATATAAAAGCAATTATTTTATGAAAATATCCTAATGTTATTGCTGAATATTTAGTTGTTTCTCAACTACATGCAAATACTGCTATTTTAGTTGGTGATAACGTTCACTATACAGGTTGAGTTGAAGTGTTTATTAAACCAAAAAATGAAGGAGTAAATGAAAATGCCAAATGACACGAATGTACAATCAAATAACTATACTTTATTAAAAATAATAAGAATTGGAATAAGTCCATTATCAGCAATGATTGGTACAAGTGCTTATTATGGTCAAATTATTGGTAATCCAGTATTAGGAAGTATTAATGCTTTATTATTTAGTAAAAAGTTAGGAATTGATATATGAAACTTAAATCAAATGCCAAGTACTAAAAAGAAAATATTAAATTCAAGTAAAAAAATATTATTAGGTTTAGGAACTATTGGTTTAATTAATTATGCAAAATTTACAAAAATCAATCCTAATCCTGAACCACCACCTTGATTAACAACTACTACCACAGAAACACCACCATGACCATTATTATTAACTAATGATAATAAACAACAAATGGATTGAGATACATATATTAGTTTAAGTACTTATGGTATATCAAATCTAATTGGTGGGTTAAGTGAATTAATACCTAATAGATTTGAAGTAATAAGAAAAATATGTAATATGGCAACTAGTGGATGTCTAATTTCAAGTGGTGTAGCTATGGGTATAAATAATGATTTTAATAATGCTTATGCAGTACCAACAATAGTTGCTGGTGCAAGTGAAATTATACATAATTTATTACCTATGGAAACTACAAATCATAATCAAGAAATGCAAGAAACATCATTTACAAATGAAACAAGAAGATTAATTAATAGTGATGCTATTAGTAATAATAGTGGAAGTAGTGATGTTTTATATGAAAGACCAACTACATATGATAGTTTATAAAGGAGATGATAACTAATGAATAAAGAAAAATTGATTGAATATTATAACAATGAAATTCAGACATATAAAGAAAGAATGGAACAATTAAATAAAGAAATATCTTTATTGGTAACTATTATAAGTAATTCAAAATCAATGATTGAAAGAATTAATAATGGTCAATTTGACGAATAATTAAAAATAAATAATTGAAAGGAAATAATTGAAAATGAAAGAATTTTTACATGAATTAATTATTATTGGAACAAGTGTAGGAACATTAATTTGTAGAGAATTAATTGTTTGATTTAAAAGATTTATTACAACTCCAAAACATATTAGAAGAAATAATAAAGTGATGAAACATCAAAAAAAATTAGCAAAACTTAATGAAAAAATTAATGGAAAAGAAAATAAATAATAAAGGTGTGATTTAAATGTTAGAAAATGAAACTAATGTTGAACAAAATACTGAACCTTTAACTGAAAATAATAATTTACAACAAGAGCAAGAAATTAAGATTGTTGAATTAGAAAATAAGTTAAATAAACTTAATCAAGAAATTAAAGAAAAAGAAATAATTAATATATTTAAAAAATATCAAGTTAAAAAAGAATTTTATGAATTTTTAAAATTTAAAACAAGTAATATAGAAAATTCAAAAATTGAAGAAACTATTAAAAAAATGATTAAAGAACAACCACTATTTAAAGAACCAATTAATACAGGTGGTAAACAAGAAACAATATTAACAAATCAAGAAACTTCAATAAAAAGTAGTTTATTAGATTATAAAAAGAAAAATAATTTATAAAAGAAAGGAAAATTTAAAATGCCAAATCCAGTGCCATTTAAACAAAATTTAGATAATACTACAAAATTAGTAGAAACACCTGAATTTATAGAATTTTATAAACAATCAAATAGTCCATGAGCAAGTTTTTTTCCAATTGAAATGGTTAATTCTACAAAAATTGAATTTATAGTTAAAAAACCAAAAGATCCAACATTCAAAATACTTCATTGAAATGATAAAAGTAAAGGATTAGAAGTTGGTTATGTTGATACTGATAAAATTATTAAAGAAATTACAAAAGAAGCTAGTACAGGAGAAATGATTGGTGAAGTTGATTTATTTGCAGATAATGGGCAAAATTTACTAGAAAGTATGCAATATGAAGTTGCTAATGATTTAGCAGATTATTTAGCAAATAATGATACAAATACAATTGCTAAATCTGCCAAAAAAGTAATCATTACTGATACAACACCAGTAGGATATTTAAAATCAATGTTATCAGCATGAAATACTTTATTTCAATTAAGAAATAGTAATAATTGTAAATTTTTTATAACAAATAGTCTTTATGATACTTTAGTTTATTTAGCAGATAATAAAGGTTTAATTACTGATAATCAACTAGCACAACAATTAAGATTAAATGGAACAAATTTATATATTAAAGGTGTATTATGTCAAATTGTTATGGATGATTATATGACATTTAAAAATACTGAAAATAAAAATCAAATTATGAATTTTGTTTTAGCAACACCAAAAGCAATGAAAAGATATATGTTACAACAAACTAGTATATATGTTGAAGATATTAAAGATGGTAAAGTTCCAAAAAGATATTTAGTTGGTGGACAAGTAACAGGAGAATCTATTCCTTATATGTCAAACTCAGAAACAGAATCAAGATGAATGTTATGTGGTATTGTTAATAAAAAATATTTAAGTGAAGAAATTACAACATTAACAACTAATATTACTGCTGATACTACTAAAAAGAATAAATTATTAGATACAACAATTAAAAATACAACTGAACTAAATAATTTAAATCCAAATTTAACAACTCCAATTATTAATTATTTTAGTGATGCCCAAGGTCAAGTTGATGTAAGTAATCAAAACCAAAAAGCAGGAGATTTATATGTAGTAATCACTACTAATGACACTGATAAAAATTATCAAGGTTCAACAAATCCTATAAAAATAACTCTTAAATAAGGATAATTATTATGCCAATTGGTACAACTAGTACAGCAATACTTTTAAACATAAATAAACCAAAACATACTAGAACAAGTCAACAACAAGAACATAAAAGTTGATGATGAGAAATTTTAGAAATGATTGGTGTACAAGTAATAGCAGTAGCACTTGCTCCTTTTACTGGTGGATTAAGTGAAAGTTTAGCACTTGGTTTAGGTGCAAGTGATTTACTTGCTAGTATTAGTGCTGTTGGTGTAGAGTTTTTAACTGATTTTACTATTAATCAAGTTTATGATTATTTAAAAGGAAATGTTACACCATTAAATACTTTTTTTAATATATTACCTGCATTTGCTGGACTTAATAGAATTAGTCGTGGTTATCGTACAACTAAATTGGGAGGTTCCCAAAAACGTAGGAAGATAAATTACTAGATAAATAAATTCTTTTGAATATTACCATTTCAAAATGATGATAGACAAATTAAATTCTCTTTTACCCTTAAATTTATATTCGACGTATTTTAAAAAATATAGATTTTATAAGATAAAATAAAAATTATTCTCAAAGGAAAAAGACAAGAAATAATCTTGTCTTTTTTTGTAATTGTAAAATTTTAAAATTTTTATTATTAACACCCTTTAAATATCTACTACACGCAGTGACCAAGTAGGAGAAAGTTAATAATTAATAACCCTCTTTAACACTATTATCAACACGTGTTAGGGAATTAAAACAGTGAACTACAACACAGTTGTTAAAAATAGTGGCCAAAACATGTGGACTTGCATGGATAAATAAAAAGTGGAGTGATACCTAATAAAATATACTAACCAGTAATGGTAATTCTTGGGGTGGGAGCGAATTGGAAACTAGTATATATAGACCTACTAGGGAACCTACTATATTAATTCTATTCTTTATTTAACCAACCTTGCCACCCCCCAGTGAGCAAGCGTTGGTTTTATTTTTTTTGAAAATTTTTTTGGGCGAAAAAATAAATTTCAAACTTGTAAAAAAAATTGAGCGGTGCCGGTTCAATTAAAATATTAATTTGTTTAACACAAATTAAATAAATATTGAATCGAATGCCTCGATTTCTTTTTAAAATTTCACAATTTATTTTTGAGCCCAGAATTTCTGGAATGAATAAAACTAATAGTATTAATAATATAAAAATAAAAATATATATTCTTTATGCTACAAGCAACAGAATATATTAGAAAAGAAAGTAAAAATGGAAGAAAAAGAAAAGAAAGAATTAATAGAACAAAAAATCAAAATAGCAAAAGAACATCAAAAAAAGTGATTAAAAATAAAAATAATTATTACTTTAATTTCAACTTTAATTGGATTAATAATTTTATTAATTACTGTAAGTAAAAATTAAAGAAATAAATAAAGTTATGAATATTAATGAAAATAAAAAATGTGAATTAAGAATTTGTAAAAATAAAGTTTGAAAAGATTGTATTAATAATTCTACTAAAACTATTAAATATAAAAATTGACCAATACCTTATTTAATATGTGACAGTTGTTATCACAAACTACCTAAATACCTTAAACAAACAGCAAAAATAATTGAAAAGGATATTTTGATTATGAATAAAACTAAAAAAAGAAGAAAAAGATGTGTTGAATGTAATGAATTATATGAAGATAACAAAATCAATATGCTTTATCACTTTAAAACAGAATTAGAAGCAGAACAACATAATACTAAAAAATATGAAGATAATTATGATATTGAAAAACATTTAGATTATACAAAATCATATGGATATGTTTGTGATTGATGTAGAGATGATTAATAAATGCAATACGAATTAATCATTGGTATTGACCCTGCTGGTATTGGTAATAATGGAATTGTTATATACTCAAATGAAACTAATAATATTATTTTTAATGAAACATTTAAAGCAAAAACAGTTTTAGAAAGTAAAAATATATATAAAGAATATTTTAAATTAATTAAAAAACAATTTAAAAATAAAAAAATATTAGTTATTGTAGAAAATTTCTTTTTAAGTTCAAAACAGTTATTAACTAATCCATTAGCAACACCAAAAGTTATTGGTGCTTTAATGATATTAGTACAAGATGTTATGAACTGAGATTATCATGAAAATGAACCAAAAAACAAAAATAAAATAGAAGATTATAAAGGAAATATAAAATTTACAAAACATGAACAAGATGCTTATAAACATATTCAATATTATTTAAGGAATTATAAAAATGAAAAATAAAGAAAATTACGTTAAATTAACAGTAAAACTTAGTAATACTATTGAAGTAAAATATCATGAAAAAGGTAATAAACAATTATATTATACTGTTCGTGGTCAATGAAATGGATTAAACTATGTTACTTTAATTTTTAATAACCCAAAATTTTATAAACGATGTATTTTATTAAACAAAAATGATGAAATTATAGTAACTGGTCAAATCTTTAATACTTTAAATATTCCTAAAAATCGTGCATTTTGTTCAATTAATGTTAAATGATTTAAAAAATGAAAGGAATAAATAATGAATTTTGATGAATGATACATGAAAAAAATAAAAGAAACTTTAAAAATTATTGAAAGTGATAGTTATAAAGAAGAACTAAAAAAACATAATGAAATCATTGAAAAACATAAAAATTTAATGAAAGAACTAAATAATGAATAAAGAAAAATTAATTAATTATATTAAAAAACAACAAAAATTCTATAACGGTACAGAAATAGATTTGATACTTGATATTTTATTGTAAAAAATAATTAATGGTGAATTTAATAATGAATAAATGTAAAAAATGTAATAAAAGAATCTGATTAAGTAAAAATTGATGTATGACATGTTTAGAAATAATAGTTAATAATTTAAATAAAAATAAGGAGAAATAGATAGTGAATAAAGACCAAGAAATTATTAATGAATATAATAAAAAACGTAATAAAGAAATAACTGAAGAACATTTATATAATATAGAAAAATTAAGAGAAGAGTTTAAACAAAAAGTAATTAATAAATATAATGAAAAATTAATTATCTGATTGAATAAGCAAATTAGTATTTGTTTATGTGATTCATTAAAAGAAGCAGGTAAACTTACTGCTTATTATAAATTAATTGAGTTTATAGAAAATGGAGAACTTCATTAATGATAATATTACCTACTTTGTTTGAAAATAAAGATGAAATTGAAATATTATCACCATTTCCAAAAGCAATTCATACAAGTAATGATATTAGAGCAATTATTTTAAGACAATATCCAAATGTTAAATCAAAACACATAATTGTTTCTGACCCCGAAAGTAATGTTGCATTAATAGTTGGTGATAATGATGTTTATCAAGGTTGAATTAAAGTAACAGTTAAAAAATTAGAAATTAAAGGAGAATAAACAAATGCAAAAGGAAAAAATTAAAATTAGAAATTATGAATTTGAATTAAATTCTTATGTAGTAGATTCCTTATTAGATGTTATAAGAGAACTGATAAAAACAAATAAAGGAGAATAAATTATGTTAGATGAAATTTTAAAAGTAATTTTTGATAGAGCAGATAAAAAAGAATTAATTAATATGATAGAAAGATTAATTCTTTGTACTAATAATAGAAAAGAAACAAAAAAATGACTTATTAGAGAATTTGATAAAAATAATTATGTTTTAGAAAAATTATTACAATTAGAAATACAAGGAGAAAAAAATGGAAACAAATAATTATACTTTAACTAAATTAATTAGAACTGGTATAAGTCCTATTTGTGCAATGATTGGTACAAGTGCTTATTATGGTCAAGTAATTGCAAATCCAATATTAGGTTCAATTAATAGTTTATTATTTGGTAAAAAATTAGGTTTAGATATATGAAATTTAAATCAAAGACCAAATACAAAAACTAAATTAATTAATAGTTCTAAAAAAATTATTTTAGGTTTAGGAACAATTGGTTTAGCAAATTATAGTAAATGAACAGAAAATAATATTAATCCTATTATTCCAACAACACCAACTCCAATAACTACTACAACTACAACAGAAGGTCCTCCATGATTACTATTAAATAAACAAGAAAATCAGTCATTAATGGATTGAGATACATATATTAGTTTAAATGCTTATGGTATATCAAATCTTATTAGTGGAATTCTAGAATTAATACCTAATAAATTTGAAGCAATAAGAAAAATTTGTAATATGGCAACTGGTGGATGTTTAATATCAAGTGATGTTGCTATGGGTATTAATAATGATTTTAATAATTCTTATGCAGTACCTACCATAATTGCTGGTGTAAGTGAAATTATCCATAATTTACTTCCAATAGAAACAAATCATAATAGAGAAATGCAAGAAACTTCATTTACAAATGAAACTGCAAGATTAATAAATGATAATAGATTTACTATTAATAGTGAAACATCAAGTCAATATGGTAGTGGTAATATAAGCGAAGCACTATTAAATAATGATAATGCTTCATTAAATTGAGATTATAATCACATGAGTTTATAAAGGAGGTGAAAAATAATGAATAAAGAAAAATTACTTGAATATTACAATGATAAATTAAAACAACATGAAAAAGATTTACAAGAAATACGACTGAATGAAGGTATAGCTAAAAATATTTTAATAGACACAAAATATATGATTGAAAAAATTAATAAAGGTGAATTTGATGAATAATCAAAAATAAAAAAATAAAAAATTGAAAGGAAAATATAAAAATGAAAGAATTTTTAAAAGCACTTGAAACAATTGGAATAAGCACTGGTATATTAATTTGCAGAGAAATTATTGTTTTATTAAAACGATTTATTACAACTCCAAAACATGTTAGAGCAAATAACAAAATTATCAAACATCAAAAAAAATTAGCAAAATTAAATGAAAAGATTAATAAAGAAAATAAATAATAAAGGAGAAAAATAATATGACAAAAATTGAATTTAATGAAAAATATAGAAAACAAGATATCAGTATTGATAGAGATTTTGATTTACATATTGATAATTGTTTTAAATTTTCTGATATCAATACATTAGAAAATGCTGTTAATGATTATAAAAAACTAATAAGTGAAATGCCACAATTAGTTAAAGATTGATTATTGGGATAAGATTAGGAGAATGTTAAATGTTAGAAAATGAAAATAATGTTCAACAAACAACTGAACCTTTAACTGAAAATAATGCTCAACAAGAAATAGAAAATAAAGTTAATGAAGCAGAAAATAAGTTAAATAAACTTAATCAAGAAATTAAAGAAAAAGAAATAATTAATATATTTAAAAAATATCAAGTTAAAAGTGAATTTTATGATTTTTTAAAATTTAAAACTAATAATTTAGAAAATTCAAAAATTGAAGAAACTATTAAAAAAATCATTAAAGAACAACCAGTATTTAAAGAAACAATTAATACAGGTGGCAAACCACAAACAATAATAACAAATCAACCAAGTTCAATAAAAAGTACATTATTGGATTATAAAAAAAATAATAATTTATAACAGAAAGGAAATCAAAAAATGGCAATACAATTCAATAAAAATTTAGATAATACCGAAAAATTAGTAGAAGCACCAGAGTTTATAGAATTTTATAAACAATCAAATTCACCATGAGCAAGTTTTTTTCCTATCGAAATGGTTAATTCAACAAAAATTGAAT
The DNA here is from genome assembly GCF_964020225.1 of Spiroplasma endosymbiont of Tiphia femorata. Taxonomy (NCBI): domain Bacteria; kingdom Bacillati; phylum Mycoplasmatota; class Mollicutes; order Entomoplasmatales; family Spiroplasmataceae; genus Spiroplasma; species Spiroplasma endosymbiont of Tiphia femorata. The sequence goes on from NZ_OZ026544.1 coordinate 665,163, forward strand.
TTATAGTTAAAAAACCAAAAAATTCAGAAATTAAAGTATTAAAATGAAATGATAAAAGCAAAGGATTAGATGTTAGTTATGCTGAAACTATTAAAATTTTAAAAGAAATTAAAGAAGAAGCAGTTGCGGGTGAAATAATTGCTAATGTTGATTTAAATGCTGAAAATGGACAAAATTTATTAAATACAATGCAATATGAAGTTGCTAATGACTTAGCAGATTATTTAGCAAATAATGATACAAATGTAATTGCAAAATATGCAACTAAAATAGACATTACTGATAAATCACCAGTAGGATATTTAAAATCAATGTTAGATGCTTGAAATACTTTATTTCAACTAAGAAATAGTAATAATTGTCGTTTTTTTATTACTAATAATCTTTATGATAGTATTGTTTATTTAGCTAATAATAAAGGATTAATTACTGATAATCAGATTGCTCAACAATTAAGATTAAATGGAAATGATTTATATATTAAAGGTGTACTATGTCAAATTGTAATGGATGATTATATGACATTTACTGATAATAATGAAACTAAAATTATGTCTTTTGTTTTAGCAACACCAAGAGCAATGAAAAGATATATGTTACAAAATACAGTTGTATATGTTCAAGATATTGCTGATGGTAAAGTTGGAAGAAGATATTTAGTTGGTGGAGAAGTAACTGGTGAATCAATACCCTATATAACAGATGAAGAAACAACTTCACGCTGAATGTTATGTGCAATTGTTAATAATGATAAAAATGATTTAAAAACTAAGATTACAAATTTAACAACTGATATTACTGCAAATGGTAATAACAATAACAATGAATTAAATACAGAAATAAAAAGTACTAATGAACTTAAATCATTAAATCCAAATTTAACAAATCCAACTATTAAATATTTTAGTGATGCACAAGGAAAAACTAATGTAAGTAATCAAAAACAAAAAGCAGGTGACTTATATATAACTATTACTGCAAATATTAATGACTTAAATTATAAAGGAACAACAAATCCAATTAAAATAACTCTTAAATAAAGGAAATTAATATCATGCCAATTGGTACAACTAGTACAGCAATACTTTTAAACATAAATAAACCAAAACATACTAGAACAAGTAACCAACAAGAAAATAAAAGTTTTTGATGAGAAATTTTAGAAATGATTGGTGTACAAGTAATAGCAGTAGCACTTGCTCCTTTTACTGGTGGTTTAAGTGAAAGTATAGCACTTGGATTAGGTGCAAGTGATTTTATTGCAAGTACTATTAATTTTGGTATTTATGCTACAACTGATTTTACTATTAATCAAGTTTATGATTATTTAAAAGGAAATGTAACACCATTAAATACTTTTTTTAATATATTACCTGCATTTGTTGGAATTAATAAAATTAGTCGTGGTTATCGTACTACTAAATTTATTAAGTTAGCACAAAAAACTAAAACATTAGAACAAATTGGTGTTAAAGAAGCAAAAAATTTACAAGAAATTATTAGTCAAGTAAGTGGAAAAGAAATTTTAACAGATAAAATCATTGGTAATAAACGTTATTTATTTAATTATAGTTTGGCACCTAATCGTGAAACAATAACACAAAATTTAGGTTATGTTGCTGAAAAACAATTTAAAAATAATTTTAAATCTTTAAAATCACAACAAATAAAAGAATATTTATCATTACAAAATACATTAATAAAATTAAGTCCACAATTAACTCCAAAGTTTAAAATTAAAGATATTGAAAAAGCAAATAACTTTTTAAAAAAATATAATACTGAATTAAAAGAAGTATTAAAAATGAACCAACATGATTGATTAAATTTAGTTCATACAATACATACAGAGAATAGATATGGAAAAACTTTAATTTTAGATTTACAAAAAATTCGTGCTAATGCTATTAAATTTAATTTTAAAAATAGTTCAATTCATAAAATTGTTTTAAATGCAAATAAAATTTTTAAGTATTTTGATATTAGATTTTATTTAAAAAAAGGTTTAAATAAATTTTGAAAAGATACACCATATTTTGAAAAATTACGAGAAAGTATATATAAATTACAAGAAAAATTTGAAAAATTAGAAAAACAAGCATTTGAAAAAATTAATAAATTAAAAGAAAAAGCAACAGATTTATTTACTAGTGCAGAAAAAAGAGCAATTAAACATGCACAATTAATTCCACTAAATTCACCAGTATTTATGGGTTGTAAAATTCAACCTTTATCATTAGACAAATGTGCAATTACTATTTATCATCGTAATCCTAAGTATAAACCAATTACAGTTGTTGATAGTATTCTTAAAGCAAAAACTTTTGTTACTCAAATACATCCATTTCATTGATATCGTTGATATAGTGGTTGATACATTGGTTATGGTGTTAATCGTAATAAATGATTAAAAGCAATAGCATTTGCTCCACCAGTGGTGCAACAAGTAATTAGAGATAGTTTTAAAGTATATAGAGAAATATTTAGAACTATTAGAACTTATCATAAAGTAGTAAATGTTATTAATAATCCTATTGAAAATATTAATAAATCATTTAAAAGTGTTGGTTTAAAATTTTCAGTTAATACTTTATTTGGTACTGGACTATTACATCATTTAGAAAAATTTGCATATAGTCAAGTTGTAGAAAAAGGTAAGAAAAAATTACAAAAAGAAATTATCCATATATCACATAGGAAAACTAAAACAAAAACTAAACATTATAAAAAAGCATTTTTTAAGGAATGATAAATTATGATTAATAAACTTTGAACTGATGTCAGTCTTGAAAATTATAATAACTGATATCCATTAACTGGAAAAATTACAGAAACTCCACCGCAATATATAAATACATGACCTAATGTAAAAGACTGATTTACAACTTTTGCTATTCGCGCTCAAAATGATATTAATGCTTATCTTGATTTTATTTTATCTAAATTTCCTTTTGATAGTTTTAAAGATGAATTAATTAAAGAAACATTAAGAGATATGGTTTATGTAATGGTTGAACATTGAGTATTTAATCGTACACCAATTGAATTTAATGTTGATGCTACTATTCAATTCAATAATGGTACATCATTTAATGCAAGTAGTATTCCTACAATTAATGTTTGAGATTTAGCACCAAGTAGAATGAAAATATGAGCAAGATTAACAGAATTAAAACAAGTATTTTCAAATTATAATCAAGATGAAATAGATATTGAAAAAATTGACTTAAAAGTATTTTATACTAGAAATCAAGTTGATGAATTAATTAAAGAACAAAAAGAATTTACATTATCAAAACAAATAAAATTATATGATGATTTAGTTAATGATAACGAAAATGAGATATATAGGGGTCGTGTTACAAACTTTATAAATAAAGGTTATGTTGCAACTGATTATGACCCAAAAACTGAAACAATGATTTTAGATTGACCTGATGAAATTGGTACATTACCACCAGAAGCATTACAAAATAATCCACAAATTGGTGATTTTACTCATGCTGCGACTGCTGACTTTTCTGCTAAACAACAAAAAAGAATTACTACTAATGAAAATAGTATTAAATTATTAGAAAATAAAGTTGATATTAATAAACAAAATATTGATGATATTAAAAATAATTGATTTAATATTGAAACTAGTCCTTTATGAAAAAAAGTTAAAAATGAAAATATTAAAACAGATATATGATATATTATTGATTGAACATATTATTTTATCGATAGTAAACAACTTATTATAAGTAATAATAAATTAACTAAATCTAATATAAGAATTACTAATCATCAAATAGAAAATAGACAAATAATAATTGAAAAAATTGATGTTAATATTGACAAAGTAATGTTATTATATGATGATAATTTAATAAAATTTATTGTTGCTAATAGCACAAAAAAGTATACACCAATAATTCATAATATATATCAATATCAAGGTACTGGAACACCAACTGAATTTATAGCAGAAGAAAATACTGAACGTGATTATTATACAAAACTAGAAACTAATAATTTATTAGATAAAAAACAAGATAAATTATCTTTAATTAAAGAAGATATTACTTATAAAGTTTTACAATATAGAGAATTAGGAACTGGTTTATTTACGGGTGATTTAGATATTCCACCAACTAAATTTATTAAACAATGAATTAAAGATAGTGGTGGTGGAGTTGACCCAACTAAATATTATACAAAACCAGAAATTGATAAAAAATTAGAAGATGTAAAGTCACAATTCCCTATTGCATTTCAATTGAATGCTGTAAGTCAAGAAATCCCTAATTTAGAAACTATTAATAAAACTGTTGCTGGTGCTATTAATGAAAATAAAGCAAATATTGATAAAAAACAAGATAAAGAAATATGAAAAGTAATAAGTAAAAGTAAAAATAATCGTGAATGAGATACGTTTGAAATTAATTTTAATACTGTATATAGAGTAATTATAACATTAGATGAATTACCAGTAAATCAAGCAAATATAAAGCATAAAGTAGAATTTAAAACTGGTAATTATTTAGGTGGAGATTATTTACTTGCAAAATTTAAAATTAAAGATGAAGATGTAATATTAACTTTAACTGTTAGAGAAAGTAGTTTTAATTGTAGTTTATATTTAAAAGGTGGAGATATTAATTATGGTGCTATTCTTTCATTAGAAGAATTACAAAATACAATTAAAGTTGATGTTACACCAAAAATAAAAATTAATTCAAAAAGTTTAGAAACAAATGAAGTTGAAGAAAATTGTTGAGATATTGAATTACCAGATAATCCAACACCAAGTCCAAATAATCAACAATGAAAAGATGTAGGAACAAGAGAAAAAAATAAATGAGATAATTGACAAATTACTTATGATTTTATAGTTAATAAACATTATAGAGTTTATTATTCTTGAAGTATATATAATCCAGTTTATACTATTCAAGAATTTATTATAACGGATAACAAAATTGCTGGTGTACCAATACAAACCTTTAATGATAGTGTTAATATAGTAATTTTATCAGTTCAACATGCTAAATTGATTACTATTTATAGTGGAAAAGGTAATTTAAAAGGTAATGTATGAAAATTAGAAGAATTACAGGAATAATATTATGTTTTTTAAAATTATAAAAATTATTTTAGGTTTAATTGGAGTAATTCTATCATCAGCAACTGCTGGTTTAATTATATTCATTATTGTAAAAATTATATTAAAAATTAATCAAATATTTTAAAGAAAGGTGGTGAATATTATGCTAAGTTTATTTAAAAGAAAAGAAAAAAATAATATTAATGATAATCAAAGTGAAAAATTAAAATTTTTAACTAATAAAAATAAAAGTACACATGCTTCTATTTTAAATTATTTTGGTTTTAATGATTTTAACCATGAAACTTATTTTACTGATTTTGTAGCAGAAAATAATGCTAATTTATATAATGCTCCATTAGAAATTAATAATGAAACCATTAAACAATATTTAATTCAACAAGAATTTTATAGAAAAAATTGAAATTCTATTTTTAAATTAAGTAAATTAGGAATTAGTGGTTATTTAATTTATATTGCAAATGATAATTTATATTTTCAAGTAGTTGATATACAACAAAGAGTTTATGATATTACTGGTAAATTAATTGAATGTACTATTTTTTATGATAGTTATCAACAAAATGCACAAACTGTAAGATTATTCGAAGTTTATACATTAAATAATGAACAAGTAACAATTAATCGTGCAATTTATAGTATTAGTGATAATAAAAAACAATTTCCATTAGATTTTAAATCATACATTAATAATCCTAATTTATCACAAGAACAAACATTAAACATTAACTATATACCAATAGCAATTATGAGAAATAAAGCAAATGAACAAGCAGATTGTGATAAAGTAATGGATAAAATTAAAGCATTAGATGTTATTTATGAACAAATTGTTTTAGATACTATTTTAAACTCACCTAAATTTATATTTAGTCAAACTTATGGTAATGTTCAATCAGCATTAGAAGAAGCAGTAAGAACTTTGGTTACTAAAAACTACATATTTAAAAGTGGTGGAGATAATAATGAACAAAACGAAAATATCAATATGACAAATAGTAATTTTAAAGGTAAAAATTTAACTGATATATATGATTGAAATGTTAATGAAATATTTAAACGTTGTGGTATTCATATACCAAGTCAAAAGAAATCTGCACAACAATCAGTTCCCGAAAGTACAGCAGTTAATATTTCAACTATTAATTATATTGAACAAAAATTATGACAATTTAATATTGATATTCTTAAATTTATTCAAATATTAGTGAAAATTGATAAAGATTTATTAAATAGTAAAACATTTAATATTAATGATGAACAAGAAATTAATAATTTAACAGTTAAATTAAAATTATTTAATCCCGAAAATAACCAATTAATAGGAGATAACAATGGAAAACAACAACAAACCACAAACGAAGTTTCCACAGAAACAGAAGCAAACTAAACTTAATCAAGCAGAAGTAGAAAATGATTATTTAATTGATAATATTCCATATGATTTTACTAATATGATGGGTGCTACTAGTGACCCAGATATTAATAGAGCATACGATGAATTTAAAAAAAGAACAATTTATATTTATGAAATTGAGCGTTTATTTAAAAATAATGAAAATAATAGTTTAAGATTTTCAGCAAATACTATTAAAATAGGTTTTATTGATATTGATAAAGTATTAAAAACTACTGCTGCTGAAACATCAGACTTTACTATGCAATTAAATCAAAGAGCAAGTACTAATATTAATGATAATACAATTGAATATAGTATGACTGATATTAAAAATTTAATATTTCAAGAAATAAATTTATTAAATCAATTTAAGTTATATGCAGTATCTATTAATGAACCATTAACTGAAAATAATATTGATAATTTATATATCATTAATAACTATTCACAACCTTATCAAAATCCAAAAACAAGAAGTACTAAAAGTATTACTATTATTAAAATTAAAGATTTTAAAACAAGAGATGGTTATCCAATTATTATTAAATTACAAAAACCATTAGACAAAGATACCAAGGTTAAAAGTATAACTTTAAAATTTCCTAAAACAATGTTATTTGGCAATATAAAAGTAAATGGTGAAATTGATGGATTAAAAGTATCACCAAATTTATTAATTGCTGATGATAACCAATTATTTCCATTATATGCTTTACCAATTCAAACTCAACCAAAAGTTAATATTTTACAACAATGATTTAGTGACCAAATTTTAGAGTGAAATATTGCTAAAAATTTCATTAATCAAAATTCTATTTTAGAATATTTAGATATTGGTGAAATTATACCTAATCCACCATCACAAGAATTTAAACACGTTAAAAAAATTGAATTAAAAAATGTTGAAACAATCGTTACTAATGAAAAAAACCAACAAACTAATATTCAAAAAGAAATGAATTTTATTTTTTCAAAAAATGATGAAAGTAGTTATATTTCAGCAGATACTGATACTTCATGTGGTCCTAACTGTCCTAGATTATTAGAAAATAAAAAGTGAACTATTAAAGTTGCAGAAGGACAAGCAACTGCACAAACACATTGAAAAATCAATGAAATTGATAGTGTAGTTTTAACTTACGATAAAATTAAACCAACTACAACATTGGGAAAATTATTAATGGATATGTTAGGTTATACTTATAATTATCAAGCAAATTTTAAAGGTTATGACCCAAAATATGATGCAAATCCAGATGTTAAAGAAACACCTGATATTACAAAATTAAGAAATGAGTTTGAAAATCAAAAACCACATGATGTAATTAATAATTTATTTGAACAATGAAAATTAGACAATCCTAATTTTATTAATAATTCAAAAGTAAAAATTTTTAAACAAGTAATTATGATGTTATCAAATTGTATACTTTCTTATTTATCAATTAATAAAGGTTTAGATGATGACTATAAATTATTATTACCTTATTACTTTGAATTAAAATCAAAACCAACAAGAAAATCAAGTCATGATAGATGAAGTTTTGATAATGTTTATGTTGTTTTAAAATCTGAGTATTTTGATTTTACTGACCCTAATAATATTAAAGTTAAAAATAAGAATATTAGTCAAAATGAATGATTTAAACTAAGTAATAACCAATTTAATTGATTATCATTAACTAATAATCTAGAAAGTAATAACATACCTTCATTATTACCACAAGATATTAGTTTAAATAATGGTGAATATGGTAAATATATGGTTAAAAGTATAATTAATAACGTTTTAGAGTTATTAAAATTATTTAATAGTCAAAAACAATATTTTTCAAGTTGAGATTGATTTAATTTCGTGCAAAAAGATTATTTTAGTAATGAAATTAAATTCAATATAGAAAAAGAAATTTCTAATTTACATAAACTAGAAATTTCCGGAATTTTTGGTATTGGTAATTATGATATTCTGCTAGAAACAGAAAGTAAAACCATAAATATTAATAATATTCAATTATTTAATTCAAATGATGAAACATTATCTTATATTAATATTGAAATTTAATTATTAAAATATCCATTAGGATAAGTACCATCTCATTTGATATCTGTTTTATCACCTTTTTTATTTGCAAAATATAATGAAATTATATTATGGTCATAACGATGTTCTCATATAGTTGCCCCCCCAGACTGCTGTATGGTCGGGTTTTAAATAAAAACTTAATTTTTGTCTTCCGTCTTTACAAGCAAGACCTAATGCTGTTGCTGAAATAATAAATAATACAGTCATAAATGTAGATATACCAATAAATATATTCCTTTGTGTTTTTCTTTGTTTTGCTATATTTTTAGCATAATGTAATTCAGAATTTTGTTCATTCATGTTTAATTACTCCTTTTTTCTTAATTTTATTTCTAAATTGTACTATTTTTCATTATTTTTACAAGTATGCTTTTAAATGCAAAATAACGCCTAAATTAAAGGCGTTTATTTTATGATACCTATACTATTAATTATATTGAAATTGTTTATTATATTTTAAATATGAAAGTCGTTTTTTAAAAAGTTTTGATTTAATTTTAAATTACACTTATATATGTTTATAATAAAAAAGTAAATTAATTTTTTAAATATATTTACAATAAATTTAAAATTTAAAAAAAGTTAGGAGAAAAAATATGAGTTTTAATTATTTATGAACTTTAAAAGAAGCAACAAAAAGAATGTATCAATCATTTAGAGATGATGTAAAAAATCAATGAGAAAAAACAGATTGAAGAATCTTAAAAGAAAGAGATAGAAAATATATCCCCGTTAAAATTAAAACAAGAACTAGAAATACTATCAATGGTCTTGTTACTTATAAATGTCGTGATTATAAATATTATGATGAACAATTAAAAAAATGAGTTCCTATTTGTTTATTAGATGAAAAATTGCAATTACCTAAATACAAAAGGACTTGTCAGGATATCAAAAATAATGTTATTGAACATTTTGCAGATGGAAAAAGGTATATTGACATTTTACATACTATGAAACAAACAAAATTTAGCACAACAAGTATTAGTAGATTATTTCAAGAATATCAAGTTAGTAAATTAGATGTTCCTAAAATAAAATTAGAACCAAATCAATTTATTTATATTAGTATTGATGATGGACATCGAAAGTTTTGAAAATTTAAACGAAATTCTGGTAAATATTCAATGCGTTTAGTGTTATTTTGTACAGATAATGTTAATCATAAATTAGTTAATAAAAGAGTAGATGTAATAATAAGACCAACAAAAACTAAAATTGGAGTTCAAAAAACTGCTGAATTTATTTTAGAACAAGGAAATAGATTTTTTGAAAATTTTGACCAAGCAAAAATCATTATTTGTGGTGATAGTGCAGAATGAATTAAAGATGTTGCTAATTATTTAGATGCACAATTTGTTTTAGATAAATTCCATTTAGTTAAAAAGTTGTATGTAGGAATTATTGCTGGAAACAAAGGAAAATATTTTGAAGAATATAATACTTGTAGAAACTTTATTGAAAATGGTCAATATGATGAATTAATAAAGTATATGAATGAAATATTAAAAAATCATAAAAAATTAAAAAAACAATATTTTAAAAATAATAAACAAGGAATTGAAAATCAAGGTGCAAAATGAAATATTGGTACTTTTGCTGAAAGTAATATTTGATATATTTTAAAAGAAATGCTTGGTAATAGAACATATAGCATAGATATTTATATTAAAATGGTTATTTTTAAGTGTAATCTTGTCAATTCTAAAACATAATCAAAATTTTTATTTTTATTAAAATATTAAAAACTTATTAATTAAAAGTTAATAAGAATTTTTGTTGTGTATTTATATTAAATTTTCTTATTGATTTTTTAATATTTGTATTTTAATTGAAATTAATTTAATTTAGTAGTAATATTTACTTACAATTGCATATAATTACAATTATTTCTTGTCTATAATTTTAAAGAAATGTTTAAAAAGTAATTATATCCTCCGTTTTTGTTACCGTCCCCTAAATTATTAGTTTAGCAGAAAAAACTAAAACATTAGAACAAATTGGTATTAAAAAAGCAAAAAATTTACAAGAAATCATTAGTCAAGTAAGTGAAAAACAATTTTTAACAGATAAAATTATTGGAAATAAACGTTATTTATTTAATTATAACCATGCTCCAAATCGCGAAACAATAATACAAAATTTAGGTTTTGTTGCTGAAAGACAATATAAAAATAATTTTGCAAAATTAGAAGTACAAGAATTAAAAAATTATTTATTATTACAAAATGAATTAATAAAGTTAAGTCCACAGTTAACTCCTAAATTTAAAATTAAAGATATTGATAAAGCAAACAATTTTTTACAAAAATATAATACTGATTTAAAAGAAGTATTAAAAATGAACCAACATGACTGATTAAATTTAGTTCATACAATACATGCAGAAAATAGATATGGAAAATCTTTAATTTTAGATTTACAAAAAATTCGTGCTAATGCAATTAAATTTAATTTTAAAAATAGTTCAATTCATAAATTAGTATTAAAAGCAAATCAAACTTTTAAATATTTTGATATTAAATTTTATTTTAAAAAAGGTTTAAATAAATTTTGAAAAGATACTTCATATTTTGAAAAAATAAGAATAAATATTTATAAATTACAAGAGAAATTCGAAAAATTAGAAAAACAAGCATTTGAAAAAATTAATAAATTAAAAGAAAAAACAATTGATGTATTTACAAGTGCTGAAAAGAAAGCAATTAAACATGCACAATTAATTCCATTAAATTCACCAGTATTTATGGCTTGTAAAATTCAACCTTTATCATTAGATAAATGTGGAATTACTATTTATCATCGTAATCCTAAATATAAACCAATTGTAGTTATTGATAGTATTATCAAAGCAGAAACTTTTGTTATTCAAATACATCCATTTCATTGATATAGATGATATAGCGGTTGATATATTGGATATGGAGTTAGTCAAAATAAATGATTAAAAAGTATTGCTTTTGCTCCACCAGTTGTACAACAAATGATTAAAGATAGTTTTAAAATTTATAGGCAAATATTAAGGACAATTAGAACTTATCATAAAGTAGTTAATGTTATTAGTAATCCTATTGATAATGTCAATAAATCATTTAAAAGGGTGGGTTTAAAATTCTCAGTTAATACTGTATTTGGTACTGGATTGTTAAGACATTTACTATAATTTGCATATAATCAAGTTGTGAAAAAAGGAAAGAAAAAATTACAAAAAGAAATTATACATATATCACATAGAAAAACTAAATCAAAAACCAAACGTTATAAAAAAGCATTTTTTAAGGAATGATAAAATATGATTAATAAACTTTGAACTGGTGTCAGTTTAGAAAATTATAATAACTGATATCCATTAACTGGAACAATTACAGAAATACCACGACAATATATAAATACATGACCAAATGTTGATGATTGATTTAAAACATTTGCTATTCGTGCTCAAAATGATATTAATGCTTATCTTGATTTTATTTTATCTAAATTTCCTTTTGATAGTTTTAAAGATGAATTAATTAAAGAAACATTAAGAGATATGGTTTATGTTATGGTTGAACATTGAGTATTTAATCGTACACCAATTGAATTTAATGTTGATGCTACTATTCAATTTAATAATGGTAATCAATTTAGTGCAAGTAGTACTCCTACGATTAATATTTGAGATTTAGCACCTAGTAGAATGAAAATATGAGCAAGATTAACAGAATTAAAACAAATATTTTCAAATTATAATAATGATGAAATAGATGTTGAAAAAATTGACTTAAAAGCATTTTATACTAGAAACCAAGTTAATGAATTAATTCAAGAACAAAAAGAATTTACATTATCAAAGCAAATAAAATTATATGATGATACCATTAATGGTAATAAAAATGAAACATATAGGGGACCAGTTACAAATTTAATAAATAAAGGTTATGTTGCAACAGAATATGACTCAAAAACTGAAACTATGATTTTAGATTGACCTAATGAAATTGGAACATTACCACCTGATGTTTTACAAAACAATCCACAAATTGGTGATTATACACATGCACCAACTTGTGATTTTTCTGCTAAACAACAAAAACGAATTACTACAAATGAAAATGAAATTACCAAATTAAATAGTGAATTAATTAAAACAAACGAAAATATTAATGATGTTAAAAATAATTGATTTAATATTGAAACTAGTCCCTTATGAAAAAAAGTTGAAAATAATAATATAGAAATATTTAAATGATATTTTATTAAAATCAGTTATCAATATTCAACAGAAAATAACTTTATGAAATTTTATAAAGTAATTAAAATTTATTTAAATAATGTTTTTAACGAATTTGAATTGTTAAATGTTGATTCCATGACTTATGGAGAACAAATACAAAATAAAAATATTTTAAATATTGGAACTATTTACTATAACAATAAAAAGAAACAATTTAGTGGTGGTGGTAATTCTTATCCTGAACTTGGAAAAATTAATTTAATTGGTGATATAGAAGAAATATATCAATATCAAGGAATAGATACACCAACTGAATTTATAGCAGAAGAAAATACTGAACATGATTATTATACAAAACTAGAAACAAATCAATTATTAGATAAAAAACAAGATAAGTTAATTGCTGGTGAAAATATTAAAATTGATGAAAATAATAAAATTAGTGCTACTTGCGGGAAAACTGATTTAACTGATTATTATAAAAAAGAAGAAGTAGATAAAAAATTAGACAATAAAATGGATAAAGACCAATTCAAATATGCTTTTTCTATAAATACTATTGGTACTGAAATTCCTAATTTAGAAACTACTGATAAAACTGTTGCTGGTGCTATTAATGAAATTATCAAAAAACAACCACAACCAATTCCAATTCCTCCAAGTAGTTCAATCAATATTTTTTTCAATTTCGCTTAAATATTGCATTGAATCATTTTCATCAAAAATTTGATTTACAATTTTCGTTAAAGGCAATGAAGAAGTAATTGGTTTTTGAAACATTTCAAAAATAATTTTTGACAAATCAAAAATATTTTGAATTTTTAATTTAATTCCCTTAATTTTTAATTCATTTTTTTAGATTTATTATTTTTAAAATCACAAATTTTATTTTCATATTCATCGAATAAATTTACAACTTCCTTTTTAAAAATTTTATCAAGTTCTTCAATATTTAATTTATATGGAATTTCAGAATTACTATCTTTAACTAAAATATCCTTAAATTTATTTTCTCTTGACATTATCTCCTTAATTTTTTCATATTCATTACTTGTTAAACTAATTTTATTATCACAATCTTCATCAGTAACAAAATATTTTGATTGATTAGCAATAAAGTTATAAATATTTAATACACCTAATTGATGATTTTCACAAATTGTTTTAAAATGTTTTAATATTTCAAAATTATTATTTAATTGCTCTCTTAATTTATTTAACTTATTTAAGTCCTTGCACGAACTAATTTTTTTAATAAAAAAATATTATCATTTTTCAGGATTTCTATTTTTGTTTTCATAAATTCAATATTAGTAATATCTTTTTTAATAAAATCACTAAAATCACTAAATAATAAAGGATGATTAAAAACATTAATTATTAAAATAATTGAAATCAAACTTTTCAAACTGTATAAATTGTCTTGATCAATATATTGCAAAGAACTATGCAAATTTTTTCTAAACAATTGACTATCAAATTTTTCATCTTCTTGGTGATAATATTTGGCAATATTACTAATAGAACTATCAATAGCATTATATTCTGCACAAGTTATATAGATAATATTAAGCGCAGTAATAATGTCTTCTTTAGTTAATGTTGGTACTTGTGATTTTATTTTTTGTAAAATGTTAGTAATTAAATGTTTACCTACTCCCATTATTTTTACTCCTATCTTTTTTAATCAATTAAAAGCTCATATAGCCATTAAATGGTTATATGAGCTTTAGTAGCTTTAATATTATATTGTAATAATCACTTTTAATTATAGATTAACTTTAGTTTTAATATTCAAAGTTGCTGAATTTTGTAACTGTGTCTTTATTGCATTGGCTACATGTTCAACATCGGTACCAATAACAATTTGCAAAGATTCTTTATTCAAAATTTTAGTACCAAATGCTCCTGCGGCCTTAACTTTTGCCAAATTAACACGTGATGTATCTTTAACAATCAAACGTAACCTAGTAGCACAATTATCAATTTCAACAAAATTATCTGCACCAATTGCTTCAATTAATTTTGTTGCCATTAATGTATATTTATCACTTTTAAGATTTTTATTGCTTAACTCTGATTTTGTTGTTACTTTATTTTCTTCAACACCAAAATCTTCTTCTCTTCCTGGCGTTTCAATATTCATTTTAGTAATTAATGTATAAAATACAATAAAATAAACTCCACCAGCAGCCACAATTAATAATAATACTCATAGTGGATTTGAAGTAATATGATAAGCACCTGTAGCATGATTAGCAAATCCTCATGATTGAGCAAAAGAAATGCAATAGTCAATAATTCCAGCACTAAAACCAAAACCAACTTGGATATGCAATGCTGTCGTTATTGCAATAAATATCCCTGTTAATAAGGCATGAATTACTAATAATAATGGAGCAATAAATACAAATGAAAATTCAATTGGTTCAGTGATTCCACTAATAAAAGAAACTAAAGCAACTCCTCCTAAAAATCCTGATACCATTTTTCTATTTTCTTTTTTAGCTGCCATAATTATAGCTAAGGCAGCAGCAGGAATACCACCCATCATAATAGGAAAGAAACCTGATTGAAAAAATCCAGATCCTTCAATACCTCTAGTAAAAGCATTAATGTCTCCATTTACTCATTCCGTTGTTCCAGATGCAGCACCTGTAATTGGAGATATTATCTGACCATTAATTGGTAATTGAAATCAAAAAAAAGTATTTAAGATTTGATGTAATCCAAAAGGTAATAATAAACGATTTAATATTCCATAAACTGCTGTTCCTGGAATAGCAACTGCTGGATTATTTGGATTAGCAACTAATTGACCAAATTTCATTAATACTAATTGAATTCATGGTCAAACAATAGCAAATGCCAAAGCAGTGGGAATAGTTATTGCTAAAGCCACCATTGGTGCAAATCTTCTACCACCAAAGAATGATAATGCTTGAGGAAGTTTAATTTCTTTATATTTATTATATAAAACTGCAGATAAACACCCCGCTACAATTCCACCAAAAACACCAATGTTTAATACATAAATACCACCGATAATAGTTTTACCATCTGTTCCAAATTCTTCTACATAAAATAATGACGAAAATTTTTCACCTTTACTTGATGTAAAAGTTAAAACATTTTTATATAACATTTCTGGTAATGAATGTTCAATTGACGTCATTGCAGATATTGCCAAATAAAATACTGCTCCAACTAATGCAGCTTCACCACGATGATCTTTAGCTAAACCAAATGCTAAACCTAAAGCAAATAATAATGGTAAATTATCAAATACTATTTTTCCTGGTTGTTGAATAATATATGAAATTCAATAACCAACTTCATTAGTAACATGCATAACACCAGCATCAGTTGTAGTAGTAAATGTAAGCCCTAATGCTCCAAATCTGTTTAAAATAGCAGCGAATGGTAATACTGCAATTGGAAATTGTAATGCTTTACCTAAGTCTTGTAAAAATTTTAAAACATTATTTCAAGGACTTTTTTCTTTTGAGGTTTTTAATTCTTGTTCTAGTTTTTTTTGATAAATTGTTATACTATCGTTTTTTTCTTTATGTTTTTTTCAGAAAACTAAACCCATATTTTAACCCCTTCCTAAAACTTTTTCTTAATTTTTCAAAATTAAAACATTGAACTTATTGAAACTGATAATAGCACAATGGCACCAACTGTTGCACAAAAACCTCTCACAAACTGAGTATCTTTTTCATTATTTGCTGTAACCGTTTCAACACTAACAAATTTAAAAATAAATGCTTTTTGATTTCAATCATAATCGTAACTAACTGTTTGCTGAACTTTATTCATATTTCCTTCATGTGAAATACTATTATCAATAAACTTTGTATCACTAGATACAATAACTGAATTCTTACTTTGATCATTATAATAATAATCTTTTCCATTTATATGAAAATCGACATGACTTTTTATATCAGTTAATTCTATATATTTTAATTTTGAAGGAACACTAAAAAGAACAATAACATTTTTTTCAAAAGTTTTAACTGTAGTTTCTCCATTATCAGCAAAAATAGGGTATTCAACAATATCAATTGGTTGTATTACATCATGTAAATTATCAACATTTATTAAATTGGAATTTTTTACATATGAATTTAATATCGAAGAAGTTGAAAATATTGATGCTGCTGATAATGCTATTGTTGTTAACATTGATAAATATTTTTTCATAAATAACACCTCTTTTTTTAATAACTTCTTAAAATCTTAAGAAGTTGGATACATCATAAACCTTTTTTTTAAAGAAAACAATAAAAAAACATTTATAATAAATAAATGTTTTTTAATAATTTTTACGATTAAAATAAAAAATGAAATTCATTATTAGCGATTTTTTTGATAATTATATACTAACTTAAGTACTGTTTTTAAAGGTAATATTCTAATAATAGTTCTTGTAATTTTATTAGAAATTCCTGTAATAATAACACTTTTTCTTTTTGTTTTTAAGGCTGTTTGTAAAGACTTTTTAGCATAAGTTTCAGTATCTAAAACTGGTAATAATGAACTATAATGTTCTTTATTTCCTTTACCATTACTACTACGATTTCAAAATTCAGTTTTTAATGGACCTGGACAAATTGTAATTACTCTTACTTTACTTTTTGCTCTTTTTAATTCATAATTAACTGCAACACCTAAACTTCAAACATATGATTTAGAAGCATAATAACTAGCAAAAACAGGACCTGGACTAAAAGCTGCCATACTTCCAATATTAATAACACGACCATAATTATTTTTACTAAAACGTTGAACAAATAACTTTGTTAAAATATGTAAACAAGAAATATTTAAATTAATCATATTTAATTCTTGTTCTAACATACTATCTGCAAATGTTCCTCAAACACCATAACCAGCATTATTAATAACTACTGTTACATTTAATTCTTTTGATAACTCAAATAATTTATAAATATTTTTTAAATCAGATAAATCTAAATCATAATTTTTAACTTGTAAGTGTGGATACTTATCTGCTAATTCTAATATTTTTTTACTATCACGTGATACCCCTAATACGTGATAACCTTGTGCTAATAATGCTTGACAGTAATAATATCCCAATCCTTTAGACGCTCCTGTAACTACTGCTCACTGATTCAAAACAATTACTTTATTTATCATTTATATTAATACTCCTTTTATTTTTAGATATTAAACAATTTTTTACTATTTGAACTAATATAATTATAAGCACTAAAAATACTTAATACTGTAGCAACGTACATTGGTATCATTACTAATTGATTAATTAAACCATATTGATCATTATTACTATGACCATTAACACTACCATTTAAAAATCGTCAATTAATAAAAAATAAAATTGTAATTCCTAACATTTGTAATGCTGCCTTTATTCTACCATATTTATCAGCAGTCATTACTGTACCTTTAGTAGCCAAAATTTGACGAACTACATCAATAATAAAATCACGTAATACCAAAATAATTACCATTCAAACCGGAATTATAGTAGCACATGCCATTACAATTAAAACACCATTAGTTAAAAGTTTATCTGCAATTGAATCAAAAAATTTACCAAAAGTTGTTACCTGATTAAATTTTCTTGCTCATCATCCATCAATAAAATCACTAATGGCAGCAATAATAAATAAAATTGCTGCTATTAACCAACTAATCGGTAAACTATAACTATTAATATTAATACTTGTTATTCAAAGATGATAAAAATTATCATTATCTATTGGACCAATAATCATTAAACTAACAATAATTGGGACTAATATTAATCTTATTAAAGAAATAATATTGGGAACATTCATATTTAAAATCCTTTCATATAAGTTTATTTATAATATTTAACATTATTATGTACTTACCTTTTTTAGCATAATTTATAAAAAGTAAAACTTATATTTTTGATCTATTCATGAAATAAGTATATCGTTATTTTCTATATCTATCAATAATATACATTTATATATTAAAATAAATATTCTTTTATATACAATTTCTTAACTATTGTTTGTTTTTTATTTTTCTGATTTTTCTCTTTCGGCAGCAGCTTGTGGATTTTTTCTTTTCTCAATATAATAGAATAAACCAATATAACTTAAATAATAATCTTTATTAAAATCAATTAAACGTGAAGCATTTGTAACAGTTGCTTGTCCTGCCGGTTTACTTCCTCATTCATAAAACGGAATTAAACGTGTTTTTGCTGGATTATGTTTTGCTAAAAAAATAACAGCAGTATCAAAATCTAATTTCATTAACTCACTACCTGTAATTAATTTTTTACCTTGTAATGATGAATTAATATTATCAGCTTTTTTATCTTTATTACCAGAATGGCTATAATTAATAATTGTTTTTTCACCGAACATATCTGAATATTTATTAGCGGTTTGTAAATCCATAGTTTGCAAAAAAGTATGCAAAATACAGTTATTAAAAATAGTTTCTGCTGTTTCTTTACCATATTTTTGTGTTAATTGTTGTAAATCTTGCATAATCATCATGAAAAAAATATTACGACTTCGTGCAACAGTAATCATTTGTGCCATACTAGCAATCGTTGGTATATTACCAAACTCATCAAATAAAAAGTATAAAGGACGTGGTAATTTAATATCAGGTAAAGTACTTGCATAACGAATTGTATTTTTATATAACTGTGCAATAAACATTGATACAAAAGCATTACGTTCATTACTTTCATCAGGAACAACTAAGAAAACAGCACTTGGTTTTTTTACAATTTCATCTAAATTTATATCATTACTACAACTAATATTTCGCGTCACTGGATCAGTAAATAAACGTAATCCATTAGCAACCATTTGACTAATTGATCCCGCAGTTTCTTCAGCACCTTCTAATGCACCTAAACCAATTTGACGAGCTAAACTATGAGTTGGCATTTTTTTTAGAATTTCAACATATCGTTGACGATTAGTAGCAACAATAGCAGCATTTGACATACTAAAGTATTTTAAAGGAACATCAGGTTGATCTTCAAGTTGTTCTAGCATAAATAACATAATTGATTTAACAACTTGCATCGCTGATTGATTTCAAAATTTTTGTTTTGGATCTGATTCAGGAAATAAAGCTTCAACAATATCATTAATTCATGATAATGCCATTGATTCATAAGTAATTGATTCATTTAAAGGATTATTTTCTTTTTTTAAACGCATTGATTCTACATAAAAATCATATACTTTAACAAAAGGATTTCATGAATTAGATACTGATGTATCACGTAAATTAATAACATAAACATCGTAACCATTATCTTTTAATATTTTAGAATGATTTTGAAATAATTCTCCTTTTGGGTCAGTAATAACCATTGATGGTTTAATTTTCGATTGGGCATTTAAATATATAGTTGGAATAACTAATTTTTGAGTTTTACCACTTCCTGTTCCCCCAATTACAATATTATGAGCATCAGACTTAATATTAAATTGGACACCACCAATTTTAGTCTTTGTTGTTTGAACAACAATACCGTAATCATTTTCAACAGTTTTTGATAAAGGAAAGGTATTAGCAATTTCAGTGGGTGTTAATCAAGCAGCAGATCCATACACTTTATTTTTTGAATCACGTAAAAAGCGACTTTTATTATGAGTTTCACAATAAATTTTATATTTATGAATCATAAAGTAAGATAATAAAACTGAAAATTCAATAAGAAATAGAATTAAAAATATTAATCAATAATTAATAACATCCTGTATTAAAAATTTAAGTGTAAATGGTTGTTGATTATCTCCACTATGAGAAAACATGTTACGAACAAAGACTAAAGCATAAACTAATAAAGTATTTATTAATACTAAAAAGGTTATAACAATTATAATTACTGCTGGTAGTACTCATTTTTTTTGACGAATAAATTTCATTTTTATGTTCCTTTATTTTTTATATATTTTATAATAATTTATATTTTACCCATATTGGGAAATAACACCAGCAATACCTGATATTATTAATAATAAAATACCAATAGTTACATTACGTCTTCAATGATAACTTTTTTTCTTTTTAAATTCATTTTTTGTTTTTTTAAATTTCATGATTATTTCTCCAAGATTTTAATATTTTACTTTTTTATTCATCAGGATCTCCTCTTCTTGCATTCTTTCTAGTGTTATTTAAATTTACAAAAGGTTCAACAAAAGCACCCTTAGCCATATTATTTAATCCAACAAAAGGGCTTTTTAAATTATTTTTTGTATCTTGTCATTTAGTACCTTGATCATGAGAATTTTGAAATTTACCAATTCCTTTAGCAACTCCTTTAGTACCTTTACCTAAATAACCTGTTATACCATTTTTTAATAGTCCATTTGCTTTCTTTTGACTACCATCAGGATTTCTTCCATCTTTAGCACCACCAAATGCAATTTGTTTCCCAAGTTTTAATGCACCAGCACCACCTGCTGCAAGGCTAGCAAAAGTCCGAGCTTTACCCATAATATTTCCAGCAATAGCTGCTCCATTAGAATCAATAGCACTTTGTACACCTAAGTTTTGTGTTACTAAGTGATTAATAATTTTTTGAGTTCTTAAACAACTAATAGCACCAGCTGTACAAAATAACGTATATAAAACTTGTTTTTCAAGTCAACTAAAATTAGTATTATTAGTAATATCTAATATTGCCTTTGGTAATATTTGAAGAAAGATATAAATAGGTAACATCGTTCCTGGACCAATAATAAACTTACCTATTACCATTTCTTTTCAAACACCCAATCTTTTTCCTTGATCAACAGGCATCATAGAAGCAACAATTGGTGATATTGAAAATAAAAGTAATAAATCAATAATTCTTTCAACCAATGTCATTGATGCAACAAATAATACATATAAAGTAAATCACACCGCAATAATTTCAAGAATAAAGTTTCAATGTTTTAATTGAGAAATAGGTGGCATTGAATAAACACCAGGATCATGCTGAGCAGCATTAGCATCCGGAGCACCAATACCTCATAATAAATCAGCTAAACTAGCATTTTTTCCTAAAGCTGTAATTTGTAAAACTGCCAATAATCCTGTTATTAAATAATTTATAGTACTCATAAAAAATGGAATGAAAACAATTACTAAAAAAGCTAAAAATGTATTTTTTATAGCTTTACCTAATTTTTCTCTAATTGTATGTGTTTCAAATTGAATAATAATTAATTGCATAATAAACATAATAAGTATTACGCCAATTGAAACAATTGCTAATGCTAAAAAAAATACTGGTAAATTTTTACTATTAAGTGGATCTTTAGTAAAATCTCCAAAAACTAAATTAGTTATCGCATCAGTTGTTAAATAATCAAATATGCCGCCATGACCATGATTAGGTGATCTCAATAAAATATCAATTAAATATAATGGTCCTTGAATGAAAATAAGTCAAGGTATAAATAATAAAGCTCCTAGTATAATATCTGTTAGTCAATCCATATTTTCATCTCTTTTCTCTTCATAACTTAATATTAAGTTAATATATAACTTTCTTTAGTTAGCTAGGAAGAATATTTGGATTACCACCAAAAGCTTGCACAAGAGCAATTATTATTGCTGATGCAGTAATGCCAATAATTGGTGCAATTAATGTATACATAAACGCTTTTTTAATCTCACTTCTACGTTGTGGATCATCACCAGCGGCCGCTAAATCTTTTGCCAATATAATTATTTTAAAAACACTAAATGCAATTAAAGCAGCAATTAGCAATCCTGCAACTGCCGAAACATAAGGTTTTGCTACATCAATGATTTTATTTATATCAGGTCCATCTGATAGATAATTAAAAATCATAAGTTTTTCCTCCTTAAATAATAAAAAAATAAAATTATTTACTAATCAAAATTGTTTATAAAGCATGAATTTATCTAATAATATAATAAGCCCTATTTTACTCCTTAAAGAGATAAATTAGGACTTACAGTCAAATTCATATGTTATAAATAATGTTGATACACTTTAATTATAGTTGGTTTTAAAATAAAGTAAATAAAAATTTTCAATTTTATCAACTTATTTTTTATTGTTTTATAAAATTTTTTATTTAAATAAAATAATATTAATAAAACTTATAAGTTTTATTAATATGAAAGTATCTTTATATTTAATTTAAAATAAATTAACAATTATTGATGAAATCGATAATGTATAAAAAAATATACTAATTTTCAATTTCTTTATTTTTTATATTTTTAATTGCTTGTGTTTCAGCATCACTAACATTAATATTTAAACACATACGATATAAACTAGAAATAGCAAAAAGACATTCACCAACTTTAGCACGAGCAATAAAATCAGTTTCATTAGCAGAAATGCCACCATATGAAGAATACAATTCATTTAATGCCGCTAAATCATGAGGTTGTAAGTTTAATACTTTTAAATATTGACTTGAGTTAATAATAGCAGTAGTATATTTTTTAATTTCTTCAGAACCAAGAAAATCGTTAATATTTTGTGTAATAATATTTATCATACCTGTATACTTACGAATTCTCTTAACAATTTGATACATAAATAATAATGCTGCTGGAAATTCTTTATCAATAAGTAAATGGGCTTCATCAATAGTAATTGAAATTCATTGTTGTTTATTATTAATTTCATTATCATTTTTATTTTTTCGTACTTCATTTTCAATATATTTCAAAATTAAAAACATTTGAGCGTTAACTAAACGTTTATTCCCTGATTGCGTTAAAGTATATAAATCATAAACTTGTAATAAACTACTGCTATTAATATTAGTATGAGCATTTCATAAATTAGCATCAGTACCACCAGTTGCAAATCTTGATAATATAATTAGTAAATTTTTTAATTCATTTTTAGTTCTAATCTCTTCTTCTTTAACCATATCAGATTCAATAATATCATATAAATCTTGAAAAATTGGAAATTGATTTGGTTTTAATAAATGAATTTTTGTTCGAGAAGTAATACCAAATTTTTCATACATTAAATTTACATAAATCATTAATAAACTTGATTCATTTCTCGTTAATCCACCAGTAGCAACGTTTAAAAATTGTTCTAAGAATTGCATATGTGGTGCTAAAATATCACGAGTATTATTATCATTAGTATTATCATCACTCAGTGCCAATGTAATTTGAAATGGATTAATATTGCCAGAAGAACCGTCACCAACATCAATTCAACTTCCATCATGATAATTACATAAATCGCGATATTCACGTTCAGGATCAATAACAATTACTTTATGACCAAGCATAATTTGATAATTTACTTCTTTTTTAGAAGTATAAGATTTTCCTGAACCACTAGTACCAATAATTAATTGATTATGATTTTTACGAGTACTACTTTTAGTTCTTTGATCAAAAAATACTTTATTACCACTTTCATTAAATCCAAGAAACAGTCCTTGTTTATCATTTAATTCTTGATTTAAAAAAGGAAAACTAGCACCTATTGTTAAACATGGCATTTCGTGACCTGTTTCTTTAAATCAATCAGCACTATCTGGCATTACTGATAAAAAAGCTTCTAATTGACGATAATATAATTTATCAAACTTCATATTATTGTTTTTTATTTCGTATTCGGCAGTACTAATATTTTGCTTAAGTTGCTTACGATCAGCACCATTAATTAATAAATACATATTAGTATTAAATATTTTTTCACCACCACCAGCAATTTGATCTAATAATTCATTTAATGATTGATAATGATAATCATAATCTCTTCGTTCTGATAATGATTTTGTCATAAAATTTAAAGTTGCTAAATTTTGCATAGCTTTATTCAATTGTTTTTTAGCACTTTCTTCACTGATACTATTAAAAGTAAAGATTAAACTAGTATTCGGAATATTTACTAAATTTGCTAATCAGACTGCTGAAACTTCAAATGGATAATCATATATGTTATAAACAGTTTGAAAACAATTAGCAAATTCTAAATTATTCTTATGAACTAATAATTCTTTAATCGCTAAATCATTAGTTAAATCTTTACTTTTAACAGTTTCTTCTTTTTTTGTAGTAAACATTTCTTCTAACGAAGCATTTTCATTAGAATTTATTAATTTACTATAAACAACCATCATTTCAAAACAATTAATATCACTAGCTTTAACACCACTACGACTGATATAATTTTTAAAAGCATTTACTTCTTCTTTTAATTTTTCTTGATTTGATGAATAAAAAAATAAGTAAAAAAATGGTTGCGTCATTTCATTTTGATTTTGAATTTCATTATTAGCATTAATTGCTGATATCATTTGAAATTTTCTTGCTAATTTTGCTTTTTCACTAATATTTTCTAAATCAATTTTTTCGAGTTGTTCTTTATAAAAATTAGTTTGTGCAGTTATATCTAAAGGCATATCAATCTTTATTAAAGACATAGAAATATTAATAATTTTAAAAGCTGCAGCTAAATCTTTAATTTTATTTGAGGCTTCTTCATTAGATAATAATGTAATATTAAAACCCTCCAATAATAAAGCTCTAGTATAATTTGTATTTTTCACATTTAATTGCATCACATTCTTACTAATAATTTTTTTAAATGGTACTAATATTTGTGAATTTTTTTCAGATTTATAATAACGATTTTTACTATGAAATTTAAATCATAATAAAATAATTTCTCATCCTTTTTTTCTTGGCTGTCAATAAAAAGTAAGCGGAATAGTAGCACAACCAACTAAAATAACAGCTAATATTTTAAAAATAATATCAATTTGCAATAATAAAATAATAATTGAAGCAAATCCAACTACCATTAAAATAATTAATAAATCAATTAAACCAACACTTCTCCAAATTTGTAATTTTACAAATTTAATAGTTTTAGGAATTAAAAATTTCATTTATCTTTTCTTTTGAAATTTCATTAGAATTTAGCGCTGAATTTGGTTTACTGTTTATTTTCTCTATCTTTATACTATTAACACGCTTCTTAAAGCCACAACGACTGCAATTAACTTGAATATTTATTCCTTCTAAGTAATCAGCTATCAAAATTACTCTACCACATCGATAGCAAGCAAAAGAATTTTGTGGCTTTTGAGCTAATCGAACAGATGTATACGTATCTTTCATAATCATTGTCTCCTAACTGAATTTAATTTGTTTACTAAACACAATTCAAAGTTATCTTGTTCCCTAAATATTATTAAGCAACTGAAAAAGAAAAAATAAATTTTTGCTATATTTTTAATTTAAAATAACCCACTATTTAAACACTATTTTCTTTTTAAAATCTAGTTTTACTTTAAAAAATAAATTAAATTTTTAAAAACAAAGAAGAAAATTTAAAAAAATTTTAATAAAATAATATCTATAAAAACTCAAGAAATCAAAGTTTTATACATTTCTTGAGTTAAATAAATTTTAACAAATTAACAAAAAATAACAAATTTTTTTTATTTTTCTAACTTTTTATTAACTTATCTAATCCTGGAATATTTGGCATTTCTCCTTTTTTAATCTGACCAGCAATTTGATCCATAACTTTTTTAGTTTTTTCAAATTGGTTTAGCACTTTATTTAATTCTTTTTCTGAACGACCTGAGCCTTTTAATACTCTTGCTTTTCTAGTTGGATAACGTAAAATTTGTGGCTTTTCACGTTCTTGAGCAGTTGTTGAAGCAATAATATATTCTGCTATTTTTAAATCAGTTTCAGCATCACTAATTTTAGCATCACTAATTTTAGCAGACATACCAGGAATCATTTTTACAAGTGAGCCCAATTTACCCATTTTTTGAATTTGCTTCATTTGATTAACAAGGTCATTCAAATCAAATTGACCTAACATCATTCTATTCATAGTTTCTTCAACATCACGAGTTGAAACTATACTTTCGGCCTTCTCCATTAATGTAGTAAGATCACCCATTCCTAAAATACGTTCTGCCATTCTTTCTGGATAAAAAACCTCTAAATCAGTTACCTTTTCACCCATTCCTAAGAACTTAACAGGAATCTTTGTTAAATAAGAAATTGAAAGAGCTGAACCACCCTTAGCAGTACCATCTAATTTAGTGATTATACTTCCAGTAATAGGAATAGTATTATTAAACTCAATAGCAACATTAATTATATCTTGTCCTGCCATACCATCACAAACAAGTAAAACTTCTTTTGGTGAAGTAATTTTTCTTATTTCTGCTAGTTCTTGCATTAATTTTTCATCAATGTGTAATCTTCCAGCTGTATCAATTAATATTACATCAAACTTATTTTTATTAGCATATATTTGAGCATTTTTAACAATATTAGTAGGAGTTTCATTTTTTTGGGAAAAAACTTCAATATTCAATTGTTTTCCTAAAACTTTTAATTGTTCAACAGCAGCTGGACGATAAATATCTCCTGCAACTAGTAAACATTTTTTTTGATATTTATCTGTTAACAACTTTGCTAGTTTAGATATTGTTGTTGTTTTACCAGAACCTTGTAAACCAACTATCATAATAACAGTAGGATTAGTAGATAAATCTAATTCAACATTCTTAGTACCCATAATCTTTGTTAATTCATCATGAATAATTTTAATTAACATTTCTTTTTGATCTAAGCCTTCTTTAATAAATTCACCTTTTGCTTTATTAATAATTTCATTAGTTAAAGTTTTAACCACTCTAAAATTAACGTCAGCCTCTAACAAAATTAATCTAAATTCTTTAATTGTTGCTTCCATATTTTCCATGGTTAAAGTTTTTTTACTTAAATTTTTTTCTAATGTTTTTTGTACTTTTTTTGACATAATGTCAGCAAAACTCATATTTATATTCTCCTCTATTTTTAAGACTATATTATTTTAACACTAAAATAATAATGAAAAAATAAATTAAACATAAAAAAATAAATATTTGAATTAACAAATTATATATTTTATAAAGTTAAAAAGAGAACCTAAGGGTTCTCTAAAAAATAATTAATTAATTCTGTTGCTCTTACTTCACGAATAACAGTAATATGAATATCGCCTGGTATTGTAATCATTTGTTCTAATTTTTGTTTTAAGTTTCTTGCTAATATATGAGCATCAAAATCATTAATAACTTTAGGATCCACAATAACTCTAATTTGTCTTCCAGCCTGAACAGCATATGCTTTTTCTACGCCTTTAACAGATTTACACAAATCTTCAATTTCTTTAATTCTAGTTATAAATTCTTCTAATGAATTATTTCTTGAACCAGGTCTAGCTGCTGATAATGTATCAGCAGCTGAAACTAAAGAAGAATAAACATTATCTTTTGCAACATCACCATGATGAGAATGAATAGCATTAATAATAATATCACTTTCACCATATTTTTTTGCTAAAATCACACCATTATAAACATGTGAACCTTCTAATTCATAATCAGCAGCTTTACCAATATCATGTAATAAACCAGCACGTTTTGCAATATTAACATCTAAACCCAATTCAGCTGCCATTGCTCCTGCAAGTTTGGCAACTTCAAAGGAATGCAATAAAACATTTTGACCATAACTTGTACGATATTTTAATCTTCCAATATAAGATACTAACTCTGGTTCAAAACCAGTTAATTTTAACTCATCAATAATTTTTTTACCATCAACTTTAAAACCTTCATTTAATTCCTGCTCATGAAATCTCAAGATTTCTTCAATTCTAATTGGATGAATTCTTCCATTTTTAACTAAATCTTCTAAAGCTCTAGTTGCAATTTCTCTTCTGATCGGATTAAATGAAGAAATTTGAATTGTTTCTGGCGTATCATCAATGATAATATCTACACCTGCTGTTAACTCAAAAGATTTAATATTTCTACCCTCTTTACCAATAATTCTGCCTTTCATTTCTTCATTAGGTAACTTAACATATGATACTGACTTATCAACAATAAAATTACTTGCATAACGTTCTATTGCTTCACTAACAATATTATTGGCTAACTCTTTAGATTGAAGTTTAATATTATATTCATGATTTTTAATAATTTTATTAAATTCTAATGATAATTTTTCTTTTAATTTACTAAACAATTCATCTTTTGCTTCATTTCGACTCATACCAGAAATTTTTTCTAATTCCATAATAATTTAATCAATTTTTTGATGATATTCTAATTTAACATTTTTTACAATTTCACGTTGATGATAAAGATTTTGTGTTTGTGTTTCAATTATTTCTTCACGTTCACTTAATTTGCGTTCTCTTTTATTTAAAAGTTTCTCATATTCTAAATTTTGTTCTTTACGATATTCAATCTCTAAATACAAATCTTTTTTCATTTTACTTATTTCAATTTTTGCATCGGCTCTTGAGGATTGAATTAATTTTTGAGATTCTTTTTCTCTCTTTAAAATATTAGTAAAACTTTGTTGTTCTTTAATTTTTAAATACATTTTTCTAATTAGAAATCCAGCAATTATCCCTACTATCATTGCTAGAAAAATTGATATACCTACTCACATTCCAAACTGTTGACTACTTATATTTGATAATATAGCTAACATATTTTTTTCCATTTATATTTTTCTCTTTGCTGTAAAACACCTACAAGAAAAAGAATCCTTACACTCAAAAACTTAAATAAAATTAAAATTTTATATTTTTCTTCTTTAATATCTACACACAAATAAGTAGGATAATAATCCTACATTAATTTTAGCATGTTTTTTTTAAAACTTGATTCGTTCCTTAATTTGTTCTAAAAGAAAAGTATTTGTTTCTAAACTTTCTTTTGCTTTTATTTTTCCTTGTCCTAATTTTACATCTTCATAAGTGTATCAGCCACCAGATTTATTAATAACTTCTTTCTCAACAGCAATTGTAATGATTTCACTAATTTTTGAAAATCCTTCTTCAAAACAAAAATCAAGACTTGCTGTTTTAAATGGTGGTGCTACTTTATTTTTTACAACTTTTATTTTTATTTTATGACCAATTATTTGATTACTTTTGATTAATTGTTCACCTTTACGTACTTCTAGTCTAATTGTACTATAAAAACGTAATGCTTTTCCTCCGGGTGTTATTTCAGGATTACCATATATAATACCAACTTTTTCTCGAATTTGATTAATAAATAAAACAATACAATTAGTTTTTGCGATACTTCCACTAATTTTTCGTAATGCTTTAGACATTAATCGCGCTTGAGCACCAATTGTTTGATCATTCATATCACCATCAAGTTCAATTTGTGGAACTAATGCTGCTACTGAATCAACAACAATCATATCTAAAGCTTCTGATTTAACAAGAATATCTAGTATTTCTAATGCTTGTTCTCCTGAATCTGGTTGTGTAATTAATAAACGACTAATATCAACACCTAATTTTTGACTATACTGACGATCTAATGCATGTTCAGCATCTATAAATGCTATTCTACCATTTTGTTTTTGAACTTCTGCTAAAGCCATTAATGCTAATGTAGTTTTACCTGCCGATTCTGGTCCATAAACTTCAATAATACGACCTTTTGGAAAACCTTTAACACCTAAAATATCATCTAATAATATACTTCCTGAACTAATAACTTCAATATCGCCAATACTACTATCACTTAGTAACATAATAGCACCTTTGCCAAATTCTTTTTCAATTTACTTAATGGCCTTTTCTAATAATTGCTCTTTTTCTTTAATGTTTATTTCCATAAAATCACCCTACAAAATATTAATAACTCTGTAAGATAATTCCTTTTTAAAATTTAAAAACTTAATAAAATTTTTTTTAAAATAACTACTGCTTTTGCTACTATAGTTGATCTAATTTCGTTTCTATTACCTGAAATATTTAACACTTCACATCAAACATTATCATTGATAACAATACCTACATATACTAAACCAACCGGTTTATTTTCTAGAGCATTAGGTCCTGCATTTCCAGTAAAACTAATAGCAATATTTGTTTTTAAAATTTTTTGTGTATTTAAAGCCATTTCTATAGCACATTGTTTACTTATTACACCATATTTTTCAATGGTTGTTTTTTTAATTTTAACAATATTGATTTTTGATTCATTAGTATACGTTATAAAACCACCACTAAAATATTTAGAAGCACCAGCAATACTAGTAATCTCTTGAGCAAAAAGTCCACCAGTAATACTTTCACAACAACTAATTCTAAAATTAAATTTATCTAATAAAACTAAAAGTTCAGTCATTTTTAAACCTTCAATCAAATAATTTACAATACAAAAAAAGAATAAAAAAATCATAAGCCAGGTTCTGTTCTTGCTTCTTGCAAGTGCTAACCATTTATCTACTATTGTAAACAATAGTTCGGTTTATTATTCATTTCTAATAAACCAATGCCCCTACCTAAATTTGGGTTTCTCGCTTGTGGGGTTTATCTCGTTCCAGCTTTTAAGTTTCCTTAAAACTCGTCTCTATGACACTTTTATAGACTAGAACCTTATTTAATAAAAAACTTAGGTTTTTGTCAGCCGTCAGAATTACTGCTTAGAGTTATTGTTTTCTCTAACACAAACATTACTTTCATCACAGAAAGTGCGAGCGTGGACTTTCCTCTACATACTAATGCAGCGATTAGCTCATTTTTTATTCTTTTAGAAAAAAATTATAACATATTTATTCTTCATGTACAATACTTTCTAATTTGCTTAACCTCGTAATAATATCAACATTTTCTACACCTTTTTCTTCTAATTTTTGTTTTTCTTGTTTTAAAACTAAAATTTGTGTTTTTAAAACATCAATTTCTTTAAGTAACTTGTAATTATTATTTTCTAAAATTGCATTTTGCTTTTTTAGTTTATTTACAAATTCTTCTAGTATTTCATAATTAGTAGCTACTAAATCAAGAAATAAATCTACTTCTTTAGAATCATAGCCTTTATAATCAACAGTAAATTCTTTATCTATAATATCCTTTTTACAAATATTCATACTTATACCTCCTTTAATTAATTTAATTAAAAGGAAAACTATTCCAAAGTTAGTAATATTCTATATGTAAGGGGGAATTAAAATAATGTTTTATGCTAACCGTGGAATGTTTCTTGAAACTATAATTAATTATACTATTGAAATTATAAATAATGAAAAACAAGCACTAATTTTTAAACAAAATCCATCAATTTTATATCAAAACAATAAAATTTTTAAAGAAAAAAGTAATGTTGATTATCATGGTAAATATTTGTGTTTTGAAGCAAAAAGTACTAAGTCTTTAACATTACCATGAAATAATTTTAAAAAACATCAACTTGATTTCTAGTATAAAATGCTTTTTATCTTAATGCTATTAGTTTTGTTATTATTTATTTTTCAGAACATAATGCCTTTTTTTTAGTTTTTTGAGAAAAATTAAAATTTTTAAAAGTTCAAAAAAAAGCACTGACATATAAAAAAGTAGAACAAAATGGATATAAATTAGAAATTATATATCCATTTTATCTTGATTTTTTAAAATTTTTAATTTAAGAAGCTAAAGTTTCTGTTTGTTGATTAGTATGTTTTTTAAATTCAGAACTCGCTTTAAATTTAGGTGCTTTAGAAGCACTAATTACAATAGATTCACCAGTTTGGGGATTACGACCTGTTCTTGCTTCACGAATAATAGTTTCAAATATTCCAAATTTTGGTATATTAATTTTACCACCATTTGCAACTTCAACTTTTATCTCTTCAAAAAATAAATCAATAATATTAGTCGCTAAGGCAATTGTGACGTCAGACTTTTGCGCCACTATCTTAATAATTTCTGTCTTTGTTTTAGAATTACTTTTTGCCATAAAAAATTTCCTCCTAATGTTTTAAGAATTATAATTATAATGTCTATTATAGATATTATTATAACTACGTTATCTTCAAACCAATTTAAAAATGTTACTGGTCTGTAATCAAATTATATAGTAACATTTTATAAAGTGAACCATAAAATGTATTTTTTTTCTAAAAAAATGATAAAATTATTTGAATAATATTTTTTTTACACTTATAAAGGTTAAAAAATAAAAATAAAATTTAATTTTCAATACTGATAATAAAATATTAAATAAATATTTAATTAAAATTAAAATGAAAAATAATTATTAAAAAAATGAAAAGAAAAACATGTAAAATATATTTATAGTTGTTCAAGTTTTAATAATTAATGATGCTAATTTTATATTACTAATTAATTATTTAATACCACGTAAATAACTTAAAAATAACGCTACATTTTACTAATATATTCAATGATGCAAAAACATAATAATTTTAGAAAGAGTGATAAACTATGAAAAATATTATCCATACGCCTAATGCTCCTGCTGCTATTGGGCCATATAGTCAAGCAATAATTGCAGGTGACTTTTTATATATTTCTGGACAATTACCAATTAATAGTAAAACAGGTGAATTTATTGGCACTGACATTTCTTCACAAACTAAGCAAAGTTTATTAAATATTAAAGCAATTTGTGAAGCTGCTAATATTACTTTAAATAATATTGTAAAAGTTAATATTTTCTTAAAAGACTTAAATCACTTTGTTGAAATGAATAAAGTTTATGAAGAAATATTTGGTACACACGCTCCAGCAAGAGCAGCAGTTCAAGTTGCTAGAATTCCCAAAGATGCATTAATTGAAATTGAAGCAATTGCTTATTTAAAATAATTTTTCTAATTTTATTTTTTTATTGCATATCTAAATTTTTAACTATAAAATTAAGTCAAGATTTATTAAATTAAGTATCGTTTTTCTTTTATTATTTGTTTTTATAATTTTTTATGTTAAGATTTATTAAGTATCGTTTTTCTTTTATTATTTGTTTTTATAATTTTTTATGTTAAGATTTGTTTAGTTAAGTATCATTTTTCACCGCAAGTGTCAAATTTGATACTTTTTTTTATTTTTTATGATAATATATATAAAGATTTATATTTATTTATAAATCATTCAATTTTATCAAAAATTCCTACCAGGATTGATTATAGATGAATATTTCATACAATTTTTATGTTAAAAAAAATTTTTATGCTTGTTATGTTAAGAATGTTGTTTTGCCTATTGATATTTTAAAAAATGAGAGAAATAAATTAGGTATAAAGAATATTGGTAATAATACTAAATTAAGAAATAATAATGTTCGTACTAAATGTAAATTAGTTCAAAAAGCATTACATAATTTTTATAATGCAAGAGTTTTGAGTTTTTTAACTTTAACTTATCATAAAAATGAAACTGATATTAAAAAAGCAAAACATGATTTACAATTATTCTTTAAACGTTTAAAACGTTGATGAAATGACCCTAAACGTGCTAAACATTTGGGTGAATTAAGATATTTTTATGTTTATGAATATCAAAAGCGTGGTGCAGTTCATTTTCATATATTATTTAATCGTAAAATACCATATAGTATGATAACTACATGATGAACACATGCTGGTAATAATAAAGGTATTGATTTAAAGGTTGTACATAAAGGAACAAATGAATTTGTAGTTAAATATTTGAGTAAATATGTAACAAAAGTACAAGAAAATATTAAATCATTAAATCAAAAAGATGTTGGTGTTCAAGCATATTCATTTAGTAGAAATTGTAGAAATCCGCTTGTAGTTCGCGGAACTAAAATGTTAAGTTTACAAGAATTAGTACAAGCATGTGCAAAAGCAAAAGAATTTTATTTATTTAAAACTAAACCAAATGAACAAGGTGTTACCAATTTAATTGGTGGAAGTTATGATTATGTTGCAAATTGTGATTATTTTAAAGACTTTAATTATTATGTTAGTTTAGAAAGTTTACGATTTAGGTATTGATTAAAAAATACATTTAATAAAAATGATATTTTAGATTTTATTTATAAAATTTTTGATAAAAGCAAAATTCAAAAAATATTTTTAAATAAACGGATTTTACATTAATTTTATATTTTTTTTGTAATATTTGTATTTTTTGGTACATTTGTTATACTTTAATTGTGGTAAAGATATTTGCTGTTCTGGTAGGTAGTAAATGTCTTTACTTTTTGTTTTATATTTATTGATATTTTATTTAATTATGATATTATCTACTTATAAGTAAATATATTTTAGATTAGTTTTTAAATTATATTTAACTTATTTGAATTGGTTTACAATTCCCTACCAGGAATAGTTAAATATTAATATAAGAACTTTTTATTTATTAAATTAATTTTATAGTTGTATATTTTTAATTTAGTTATTTATAATTGTTTGCCAATTCAATTTATATTTTATATAGAAAGAAGTTGGCAATTTTTATGTTTAAAGTTCAATTGGTTAATATTGATAAAAATAGAATGATACCTGATAAAAATAATCAAGGTCAAAATTTGAAATTTGATGTTTTAACTTTTTTAGAAATTAATAAACAAACAAATATACCTACCGGTAAAGTACGGGATAAATGATATAACCCGTTAGTAGTTAATGATTTTACACAATATTTACATAAACTTAGTTTTAAAGTTGGTAATTATTATGATTTAAAATTAGATTTATCCGGTACTATTGTAGATATTATTGAATGAAAAGATAAATAATTATGGTTAAAAATGATAATTGTTTATGTGAACAAGCATTTCATTTAGCAATTTATATGTGTAAACTTTGTGACCAAGTTATTTGTCCTAAAAAAGTTTTACAAAATTTATATACTAAAAATTATTATTGTCCTAATTGTATATTAAATATAGCGTTAAATAAATCAATGAGAAAAAAACAATTACAGTTAAAAGAAAATTAAAATTAAGGTAGGTTTAAAATGTTAAATGTTGAAAGTTATTTAAAAATGAATGGAATTGATGAAAAAAAGTTTTTAGATTTTTTATTAGATGAATTTGTTAATTTTCGTTGTAGTAATAAAAAATGTACTACAAAATTTTTAAAGCCTTATGGTAATTTTGATGTTTCAATGATATTAACTATGCTTGAAAATTTAATTTGTGTTGATTGTAATAAATGTTATCATTGTTGAAATAAAAATCATAAATGTAATAAATAAAAAAATAAGGTGGTATATAAAAGTGCAAGATTTAGAAAAACGTATTGAAGAATTAGAAACGGTTGTTAATGATTTAATTAAATTTCAAACTTTACTTTTACATTCTTTTAATTATCTTGGTAAAGATGAAGAAAAGTTTAAATATAGTGAGATTAAAAGAAAGACTGTTATTAAACATTTAAAATAATATTTTAAAAAAAACTAAATAGGGAGTATATATATACTTTTTTGTGTACTTTGCTCCCATGTTATACAAATTAGTATATATATGCTCCTTATTATTATATAAAGTAAGGAGTTTTATTTATGCCTAATGAATTAGAGCAAACTAGTAATTATACTTTAATTAAAATTTTAAGAACTGGATTAAGTCCTTTAAGTGCTATGGTTGGCGTAAGTGCTTATTATGGTCAATATTTAAAAGACCCAATATTAGGTTCTATTAATTCATTATTATTTAGTAAAAAGTTAGGAATTGATATATGGAATATTAATCAAAGACCTACTACTAGAAATAAAGTTATTAATAGTTATAAAAAGATATTTTTAGGTTTAGGAACAATTGGTTTAATTAATTATGCTAATTTTGTTCAGTATGTAGATAAGTCAGTTTCTTTATTAAGAGATGAACCTTGTTTTTGACCACCATGTCCTACTGAACTACCAATTCCTACACCAATACCAACTCCTAAGCCAGTAATTGATAAGCCTTTTGTAGACTGAGATACTTATATATCTTTAAATAGTTTTGGTATAGCAAATGTTATTAGTGGCTTAACTGAGTTAATACCTAATAAATTTCAAAATATAAGAAAGATAGCAAATATGGGTACTGGTGGATGTTTGATTAGTAGTGGTGTTGCTATGGGTATTAATAATAATTTTAATAATTATTTTGCTATTCCTACTATTATTGCCGGAGCAAGTGAGATTATAAATACTTTATTGTTACCGTTAGGAAATACACATAATAATACAGAGTTACAAGAAGTATTTACTGATGAAAGAGCAAGGTTAATTAATGCTAGTGTTAGTGATTATCAAAGTACAAATGATAGTATGGTTGATGTTGATTTAAATGATGATAGTATGTCTGAGATTAATTTAGATAGAGCAAGTTTAAATTGGGATTATTCTTATGCTTATACGTTAGGTGGTGTTTAAAATGGATTTTAAGGAGATTATAAAATATGCTTTATATATTGGTGGGTTTTGTCTTATACTTTGATTTTGTCGTAATTGAATACATGAGGGTATACAGAAATTCAAACATAAAAAACATGTAAAGGAAAAAGAAAATGACCCTGATTGTACTTTTTGTCGTAAAGATTTTGAAAAGAAGAAACGTAAATTAGAAATGGAAAAACAACAAAAAGAATTAGAGAAAGGGGGTGATTAATATGCCCGCTGGACTATCAGCATTATTAACCATGATAGGTGGTGTTGGACAACAATTATTAAATGCTTTTACTTATATTTTTGGTTGAGTATTTACTACTGGCGATGGTGGAACACTTACAAATTGACCAGTTTTAATTTCAATCGTATTTATGGTTCTTGTATTTATTAAGCAGTTTGTTGGTCATATTATCCATGGAACTCATTAGTAAT
This sequence comes from Spiroplasma endosymbiont of Tiphia femorata, assembly GCF_964020225.1. Taxonomy (NCBI): domain Bacteria; kingdom Bacillati; phylum Mycoplasmatota; class Mollicutes; order Entomoplasmatales; family Spiroplasmataceae; genus Spiroplasma; species Spiroplasma endosymbiont of Tiphia femorata. The sequence goes on from NZ_OZ026544.1 coordinate 702,602, forward strand.
TAGAAAGGAGTAAGCAAATGGTAAAGTTATTTTTTAGTTTGGTTTTTGTTTTACCATTATTAGGTAGACTTTTACCAGTTGTTAATACTTTGGTACAAACTATTTATATGCAGTATTTAAGTTCTTTTGCTGGATTACATACTGTGACACTTTTTATTAAGTCGTTTTTTTATGATAGTTTATACACTTTACCTTTGCCTATTCTTGCTTTAATAAATGTTAGTTTTGTATTTTATTTAATTTTAGGATTATTTAGATTTACAAGACATTAGGATGTGAAATTATGTTTATACCTTTTATTACAACTGTTATGCAATTATTTGCTTCAATTTTTATGAAGTTTTTTAGTTTTCCACTTGGTGATTTAGGTTTTAATTTAGGTACGTTAATGATATTTTTGATTTTGCTTAGATTTGCATTTAGGGTTATTTTACCTGAATTGATGTTACCAACATTAGGTTTAGGATATGCTGTTAAGTTCATTGGTAAAAGTTCTGTTTCTTTGGGTGTTGGTACTGGTCAACAAATTGCTAAGAGTTATCAAAGACGTGTTGAAAAAGTGAAAAACAAGAAATAAACAACAAGGTAAGTTTAAAGGTGGTGCTGGTGGTAATAAGTTTACTGGTAGTTCAACTCGTGATTTTGGTATTGGTGATTAATTATGTCTAATTTTGTTCTTAGTATATTACATTTTATTTTTATATTTTCTAGTAAAGATATTCAAATATTTTTAAATCAACCAAACATTACTAATGAAGTTTATATTTTGTTTAATTTGACTTTTTGGTTGGTATTAGGTGTATTTTTTAATTTTATTTATCGTGTTATTAAATTTGTTTTTAGGTCATTGTTTGGGTAGGTGTTAAGTATGAGTGTTTTAGAAATTTATAATAAAATACATCAATGTATAGTTGATTATTGAACTATGTTTATAGGTAAGCCAGTTGATGATTTTACTACTATTTTATGAAATTTAGTAGTTTATGGTACACAGTTTTTTATTGGATTTGTTTTGTTTTATGGTTCATGGTGAATTTTAAAATGTTTATTTGGTAAATAATTATGTGATTTAAGTTTGCAAAAATATTTTTTGTTGTAAATACTTCTGTTCAAGCACCAACTAGTTTAATTGTTTCAAATGACCCTAATGTTGTTAATTATGATATTACAAAAGAAATGGTTAAACACGTTAAGTATAATGATTTTAATGATTGAGCAACAATTCCATGAAATTCTGCTTATTTTGACATTGACCAACCGGATTTAAAATTAGTTAGTGGTGAATATATTGGTAATCAGGGTACTTATATATGTTCTTATTATAGTGATACAGTTGGTGTTCCAAAATAACAGATAAATATGGGGTCTGGCGTTTATACTTTTAATAGAAAACAATTGGATGAATTTTCACGTATTATGTTTAATCATAATTATGTTTCAGAAAAGAATACTAATCATTTGAATTTTGTTAATAACGATAGGAGAGTTATAAATTTTCAAACACAGTTAAATTTTGAAATTGATAAACCTTTGAGTTTTTATATTCAAGGATTTATGTTTTATTTTGAATATGAACGTTTTAAAACTTTTACTGCTAATTTTACTTTTAGTTTTTTAGATTATGTTGGTGATACAAAGTATGTTTTTAAAGGTAAGGTTGATAATAATATTTATCAGCAACATTTATATAATTTTGTTACTTTGCCTATTCGTGTACCAAATTTAAAACATTTAACAGTATTTTTTGATGTTCACGGCGATTCATATTCTTATATGTCACCACAGTTAAATCTTGGTCAAGTTAATATTTTTTCAAGTGAAAAAGTTATGCCAGTTCCACCAAATAGTCCTTTTAACCCTGAGTATGAGCGTGTTAGTTGATATGATGTTTTTGGTCATTTGCGTAATGCTTTTAGATGAGTACTTTATGGTGTTGTTGGTAAAGTTTTACCAGTTGAACCATTAAGAGAATTTTTTACTAAACTTGATGGATTATTGAGACGTATTTTTGATGATACTATTAGTTCTGTTTTAAATGTTGATTTTACTAGTGGTTTAGAACAAGTTTTAACTTTATGAGTATTTTTAAAAGCAGTAGGATTTTTAGTTGGTTAGGAGTTGAAATAATGCCTTGATATGGTTATTTCCTTTTAGGAATTTTATTATTAATAATACTATATCCATTTTTAATAACTAGAAAAAATATAAAGATATTACAACGTGTAGGTAGTTATATTATTTCAGCACCACCACGTACTGGTAAATCTGCCCTTGCTTGTTGTTTAGCACAAAAACATAAGGGTAGGGTAGTTAGTCCTATTCCTATTAAAGTACGTAATGAATATAGTTATCGCTGTTCTTATGATGATGTTTTTAAGTTTAATCAATTAAATAGTAATTATGCTTTTAAAGAGAATGATATGCTTGTTTTTGATGAATTAGGTTTAAAAATTAATAGTAATGATTTGTCACCCGAATTTAAAGAAACACAGGAAAGTTTAGGAATGTTTTGTAAATTGATAGGTCATAATTTTAATGGAATTATGTATATGATTGAACAACACCCCGATAGAATACCAAAACAAGCACGTGAAAAAGTAGAGTATATTGTTCAAGTTAAAAGAATGCGTATTTTATTATTTTTAGTTAAGTTTAAACTTAATATTTATACTAATGTTGATGATTATAATAAAATTGTTTTATCTAAAAGACAAACAAAGCGAATAATTAAACGTGGTGGATTACCACCCAGTTATAGTGGTGAAACTATGACTTTTAGTTTATGATTTCCTAAGTCTTATTTACAAAGATATAATAGTCGTGCTTTAAATTATATTCATTCGTTAAAGAGTGAATTAAGTAGTGTTAAAGACTATGAACAGTCACAAGCATTAGATTTTACTGTTGATGATATTAAAGCAGTAGGATTAGATAAGTTGGATAATATATTACAGACTGAAAAGAAAGAAACTAAAAATACTGTATGTCGTGCTTGTTATTATAGAAATAAACATTCTAACAAAAATAAATAAAGATGCTAAAATAAATTCATAAACTTAATATAAGTTTTTAATTCATTATTTTATTTTAAAAATAAATGAGTTTTTTATTTTGAAAAAGAAAGGTGATTAAATTATGTGAAAAAAAAATGAACAATATAAGGAATTTAATGATAAAGCTAAAGCTCAAAAAAAAGAAGATATGAAGAAATATAATGAGTTTCAACAAGAAAGGAAAAAAGAAGAAAAAAAAATAAAAGAAAAGCTAAAAAGAGCTGAAAAAGAAGCAAGAGTCAAAGAAGAATGAGAAAAAAGAGACCGTGAAAGAAGAAAAGCAGAAGAACAAAAAGCTCATGAAAAAGCCTGAGAATGTGAACAGAAGGAACGTATAAGAAGAGAACAACAACGAATGGAATTACAAAAAAAAGAAGAAGACAGAAGACTTAAAAAAGAAATTGAAAAACAAATGCAAGAATTAAAAATAAAATCAGAAAAAAAAGAAAATTTTGATAAATTTTCAAAAAAAACAAATCCATTTTTATAAAAATTATAGTATTTTGAAAAATTTAAACCTATATTATTGGTCGGAGCCAACCAGAACCTTGGTTGGTTGGCCGCGGGGTTTAGCCCCGCTGGGGTGAGTTGCGAAGCAACGAGGGGCAAAGCCCCTATTACTTGATTAAATTAAGTATCGTTTTTCTTTTATTATTTGTTTTTATAATTTTTTATGTTAAGATTTGTTTATTATTAAAATGTATAAAATTGGTTTTTTAAAACCTAGAACGCGGAAGTTTTATATATGGATATTCAACAAGATTTTTATGTTAAAAAAATTTTTTATGCTTGTTATGTTAAAAATGTTGTTTTACCTATTTCTTTTTTAAATAATATTGGAAATAAAAAAGGTAAATGTTATGTTGGAAATAAACAAAAATTGAGAAATAATACTTCTCGTACTAAAACTAATTTAATTCAAAAAGCATTACATAATTTTTATAATAGTAAAATGTTAAGTTTTGTTACTTTGACTTATAAAAATAATATGCAAGATATTAAAAAAGCAAAAAAAGATATTGGTTTATTTTTTATTAAATTAAAAAAGTGATGAAATGACCCTAAACGTTTTCAAAATTTAGGAGAATTAAAGTATTTTTATGTTTATGAATATCAATCTCGTGGTGCTATTCATTTTCATATAATTTTTAATAGAAAGATATATAAAAGTATGTTAGCAGAATGATGAACTCATGGTTTTAATGATTTAAAAGTAGTTAAAAAAGGTACAAATGAATTTGTTATTAAATATTTAGGAAAATATGTTACAAAAGCCATGGATGATGTTAAATCTATAAATCAGACAGATGTAGGTGTAAAGGCTTATGCTTTTAGTCGTAATTGTAAAAATCCTCTTGTTGTTCGTGGTATTAAAAAATTGACAATTGGAGATATAATTAAAGCAAGTTTTAATGCAACAAATGTATTTTATTTTAAAACTCAAAGAGATAGTAATGGTGATACTGTGATGATTGGTGCTATTATGGAGGGTAAAATTTTAATTGATGATATTGATGTTACTTATAATAGTATTGGTTTTGAACGAAAAATGGCTTATGTTAGTATGCATTTACAGAGTTGAAATAAATTATTTAGTATTCAACGTAACTTAGCAAGAACAGCAATTACTAATAAACCCTTTTTACAAGAAATAAGCAATATTAATCAAAAAATTAAGACTGATATTGAAAACTTAAAAAATACAGGTTTAAATTTAGACAGTGGTTATTTTAAAGAATATGAAGATTACGAAAAATATGTATATTTAAGTGCTTTATCGTATAAACATTATTTATGGACTAGTGAAATTGGTTATTTAAATCATAGAGATAGAGATGTTTTGACTTGGGTTTATAAAGTTTTTGGTAGTAAAGTTGAAGAAATAAATTTTAAGAAAAAAGTTTTACATTAGTTTAATTTTTAGTATTTTTTTTATTTTTTTAAATTATAATAAAATATAAAAGGAGAAAAAAATGGATACTAAAACAATAATTGAAATTTGTACTAGTATTATTAGTGCTATGTCTGTTATTATAACTTTAGGAATTACTATATATTTTCAATTTGAAAATAGAAAAAGAACAATTAGAACAGAATTATATAAAGAATTAGAAAAGATTTGAAATAAATATCAATTTTTTTCTTATGAAGAGAAAAATTTACTTAGAGATTATAAAAATGAAATAATAGGTAGTAAACAACTTTCAGTAAAAGAAATGTCAAAACAATTTATAACACATTTTAATTCGTATTTGTGAGAAGTAAATATTTTATTATCTATTTTTAATTTCGAAAATAAATATGAATGTTCTCAATGTAGAAGTATTATTGATACAAAAAAATGAGATGAATTTACTAATTCATTATATAATAGGAAAAAAATAATTGATTGAAGTGTAATTTTTAAATTCTTTTTAGTAACTGAAAAAAACAAGTTAAAAATTATGATTGCTATTTGCCCGAATTGTTTAAAAAATGATTTAAAATAATAAATTTAAAAATTTTAAGTTTTATCATAAAAAATTAAATTATTAAAGAATATACTTGTATATATATATATATATATATATATAATGGTTAATGAACATTAGTGATTATTCGCGTTCTTACTAATGTTCATTTTTTATTTTTAGTTGAAATTTTATATTTTTATGATATATTATTAGTAAGTATAGGTTTACCCTACTATGCTTGACTTATTAAATTAAATTTTAATGAACGCGAAAGGTTAAGTATTTTTTTATGTTTAAAGTTCAATTAGTTAATATTGAAAAAGGGCGTATTATTCCTGATAAAAATAATAAAGGTCAAACATTAAAGTTTGATGTTTTGAAGTTTGTAGAAATAAACAAACAAACAAGTGTGCCAACTGGTCAAACACGTGATAAATGATATAATCCGGAATTTGCTAGTGATTTTAATAATTGTTTATCTACTCTTGATTTAAAAGTTGGTAATTTTTATTCACTTGAACTTGATTTAAGCGGTAATATTAAAAAACTTTCTAATTGAAAATAGTTATTTATTAAAAGGGTAATTTTAAATAATTATTTTATGTTAGGAGTTAATTTTAAATTATGGCTAGAAGTAATAATTGTTCTTGTGGACAACCGTTTCATTTAGCTATTTATATGTGTAAACTTTGTGACCAAGTTATTTGTCCTAAAAGAGTTTTACAAAACTTATATACTAGAAAATATTATTGTCCAAATTGTATATTAGATATTGCTTTAAATAAGGCAATGAGACAGCAAGAAAGTAAGTTAAATTATGAGACATAAATGTAGTGATTGAACTTATGAACGAGTATATGGTTGTGAAATGTGTTACAGAGTTGCTAATGAAATGGAACGAATAAAAAAAGAGAATAAAAGAAATAAGTAAAAATTAAATAAGGGGCTTATATATGGATTATATATTTTTCATTAAGCCCCAATGGATTAGATTATAATTCATAAATAAGCTCCTTATTAGTATATAAAGTAAGGAGTTTTATTTATGCCTAATGAATTAGAGCAAACTAGTAATTATACTTTAACTAAAATTTTAAGAACTGGATTAAGTCCATTAAGTGCTATGGTAGGTGTTAGTGCTTATTATGGTCAATATTTAAAAGACCCAGTATTAGGTTCTATAAATTCTTTGTTATTTAGTAAAAAGTTAGGAATTGATATATGGAATATTAATCAAAGACCAACTACTAGAAATAAAGTTATTAATAGTTATAAAAAGATATTTTTAGGTTTAGGGACTATTGGTTTAATTAACTATGCCAAGTTTGTTCAGTATGTAGATAAGTCAGTTTCTTTATTAAGAGATGAACCTTGTTTTTGGCCGCCTTGTCCTACTGAACCACCAATTCCTACTCCAATACCAACTCCTAATCCAGTAATTGATAAGCCTTTTGTAGATTGAGATACTTATATATCTTTAAATAGTTTTGGTATAGCGAATGTTATTAGTGGTTTAACTGAGTTAATACCTAATAAATTTGAAGCAATAAGAAAGATATGTAATATGGCTACTGGTGGATGTTTGATTAGTAGTGGTGTTGCTATGGGAATTAATAATAATTTTAATAATTATTTTGCTATTCCTACGATAATTGCGGGAGCAAGTGAAATTATAAATAGTTTATTGTTGCCATTAGGCAATACACATAATAATATAGAGTTACAAGAAGTATTTACTGATGAAAGAGCAAGATTAATTAACACTAGTGTTAGTGATTATCAAAGTACAAATGACAGTATGGTTGATGTTGATTTAAATGATGATAATATGTCGGAGATTAATTTAGATAGAGCAAGTTTAAACTGGGATTATTCTTATGCTTATACATTAGGTGGTGTTTAAAATGAAAAAAGATAAATGAAAAAATATGCCAAGACAAAAGTTACATAAGAAAAAAGCAAAGCGAAATTTTGAACAAAGATTAAGTGAAAATATGAGTTTTGATAATTTTTTAGGAGGTAAAAAATAATGGTTAAATGAATAGTTGTAATATTGGCTGTGTTTGCTACTTCTTGGTTTTTTAAAGGTACTATTAAAAAGTTAGTTTGAAAATTTAAACATAAAAAACATGATATAGTTGATCCCGATTGTTGATATTGTAAAGAACAAAAACGGAAAGAAAGAGCAAGAAAAGAATTAGAGGAGGGAGGTGATTAAAATGCCCGCAGGTTTAACCGCACTATTAAATATGATTGGAGGTATTGGCCAAAAATTATTAGAATCTTTTAGTTATGTATTTGATTGAGTATTTGCTGGTGATTCAATTATGACAAATTGACCAGTTTTAATTCCAATATTTATGATGGTCTTAGTATTTATTAAAGAATTTATAGGACATATTATTCGTGGATTTAGGTAGAAAAAACTAAAGTTGTTTTTAGGAGGTAATAGTTATGATTAAATTATTTTTTGCAATAATTTTTGTTTTTCCTTTATTAGGTAAACTTTTACCTTCTTTAAATAATATTGTGCAAAATATTTTGCAAAGTTATATTACTGATTTTTCCGGTTTACATAATTTATCTTTGGTTATTAAAAGTTTTATTTTTGGTGATAGTTCACAACAAATAGTTTCTATGCCAGCACCATTGTTAGCAATTATTTTAGTACTTTTTACTTTTTCATTAATTTTAAAATTATTAAAAATAATATAGGAGTAGTTTATTATGGGTGTTGCTTTTATTTCAAAAATTTTAGAATTATTTGCGCAAATTTTTATGAAATTTTGAAATTTGCCAATGGCAGATTTGGGTTTTAATTTGGGGACTTTTGTTGTTTTTATTCTTTTAATAAAGTTTGCTATGTCAGTTTTTTTAAATATTGATATTCAGCCAGTTTTTACATCGGGTACTGTAAAGCAAAGTTATAGAAATATTAAAGGAAGTTCAAAATTTGTTGGAAAGCAAATTGCTAAACAACATGAAAGAAAACGTTTAAGAAATAAGGCTAAGGGTGTTGAAAATAAAAAAGGGAAGTTTGTAGGTGCTTAATTTATGAGTGATTTTGTTAATAGTATATTGCATTTAATTTTTATATTTTCTAGTAATGATATTAGTATATTTTTAAATCAACCAAATATTACTGATGAAGTTTATATTTTGTTTAATTTGACTTTTTGGTTGGTATTAGGTGTATTTTTTAATTTTATTTATCGTAGTATTAAATTTGTTTTTAGGTCATTATTTGGGTAGGTGTTAATTATGAGTGTTTGAGATATTTACAATAAAATACATCAATGTATAGTTGATTATTGAACTATGTTTATAGGTAGTCCAGTTGATGATTTTACTACTATTTTATGAAATTTAGTGGTTTATGGAACTCAGTTTTTTATTGGATTTATTATATTTTATGGTTCATGGTGAATTTTAAAATGTTTATTTGGTAAATAATTATGTGATTTAAGTTTGTTAAATTATTTTTTGTTGTAAATAGTACTGTTCAAGCACCAACTAGTTTAATTGTTTTTAATGCACCTAGTGAAAGTAATTACACTATAACTAGCGATATGGTTAAACCCGTTAAATATAATGATTTTAATGATTGAGCAACTATTCCATGAAACTCTGCTTATTTTGATGTTGGCCAACCAGATTTAAAATTAGTTTCTGCTGTTGTACATAAAACTACTGATACTCCTTATTCAATTCAATTTCATTCTGATGTGGTAGGTAATTTTGATAGACGAGTTAGTGATTTGTCTACAAATTATGATTTTACAGAGCAAGATTTAAACCAGTTATCTCTTATTTTATTTAATCATAATTATATACAAACTGGTAAGTTTAATGAGTTAGTTTTTTGAAATTATAATGTTTCTAATAATTTAAGTTTTAAGTTGACTTTTGAAATTACAAAACCTTTGAGTTTTTATATACAAGGTTTTATGTTTTATATTTCTGCTGAATATTTTAGTTATTTTTCTTCTATTTATACATTTTCATTTTTAGATTATGAGGGTAATATTCGTTATAATTTTAAAGGTGTATTAAATGATAAAGATAGTGTTTATAATTTAGGAAAATATAATTTTGTTACTATGCCGGTTCGTGTTCCAAATTTAAAGCATTTAACAATTGATTTTGATTTATCTTCGTTAACTAATCGTGACGGTTTGCATGTTAAATTTGGTCAGATGAATATTTTTTCTTCCAAAGATATTGTTCCAGTACCACCAAATAGTCCTTTTAACCCTGAGTATGAACGTGTTAGTTGATATGATGTTTTTGGTCATCTGCGTAATGCTTTTAGATGAATACTTTATGGTGTTGTTGGTAAAGTTTTACCAGTTGAACCATTAAGACAATTTCTTTTTACAACAGATAGTTTATTACGACATATTTTTTCAGATACGATTAGTACTGCTTTAAATGTTGATATTGTTAGTGGAATAGAAAATATTATACCTTTATGGTTATTTGTTAGAGCAATTAGTTTAATTATAGGTTAGGAGTTTATTATGGAAAATAAAAGATTGTTTTGATGTGAAATTTTGATTACAGTTGTTGTTTGTTTTTAACATCATTAGTTACTGCATTATTTTTTAATTTTGATGTAGATAAATTAAAATTATTTTATGAAAATTCTGGTTTTGATGTTCAATTTTTATTGTTTATTTTTAATTTTATTTTTTCTTTTGTTTTTGGTTCATATTTTATGAAATTTTGTTTTTGAATTAAAAGTAAGTTTAAAAATAAAAATAAGGTGGTTAAATAATGCCTTGATATGGTTACGTGTTATTGGTTATAGGTTTGATTATGATTATTTATCCAATTCTTATAACTATTCGTAATGTTAAAATTTTAAAACGTGTAGGTAGTTATATTATTTCAGCGCCACCACGCACTGGTAAATCTGCTCTTGCTTGTTTTTTAGCACAAACTCATAAAAAACGAGTAGTTAGTCCTTTTCCTATTAAATTAAAAAATGGTTATTCTTATTTGGTTAATTATAATGATGTTTTTACTTTTAATCAGTTAGCAAGTAATTATGCTTTTGAGGAACAAGATTTAATAATTTTAGATGAATTAGCATTAAAAATAAATTCTAATGATTTAGGAGTACAGTTTAAAAATCAACAAGAAAGTTTAGGACAATTTTGTAAGTTAATAGGTCACATGTTTAATGGTACAATGTATTTGATTGAACAACACCCTAATAGAATACCAGTACAAGCAAGAGAAAAAGTAGAGTATGTTGTGCAAGTTAAAAGAATGCGTTTTTTGGGCTTTGTTGTTATATTTAATCTTAATTTATATACTAATATTGAGGATTATAATAAAGTAGTGTTTTCACGACGTAGAACAAAGAAAATGATTAAAAAAGGCATAATGCCTCCAAGTTATAGCGGTGAAGCAATGGCTATGACTTTATTTTTTCCTAGACATTGGTTGAAAAGGTATAATTCTAGGGCTTTACATTATGTGCATGAACTTAAAAGTGAATTATCACCTAAGAAATACCTTAAAGAAGCAAGTAGTATCGATATGACTTATAGTGATATTAAATTTGCTGGTTTGGATAAATTGGATAATATTTTAAAGAAAAAAGATAAACTTAAAAATAAAGATAAATAAAAATGATTATAGTCCCAGTGAACCTACTGGGACTATAATTTGGGTGAGCCACGTAGTGGCGAGGGACGAAGTCCCTATATACTTGTTTAGAATGTATTTTATTATTGTTTTAAGTATAAAATATTTAGAATTTTGAGAAAAGTGTGAAATTGTAGTAAGAATATTAAATTGGAAAGTGTAGTAATGTATCATTAAAAATGATATTAGTTTATTTTACTAATATCATTATTATATGAATAAAACTTTTTAAATTTTAAAGTACTTTTTCTAAACAAGTATATAGGGACTTCGTCCCTCGCCACTACGTGGCTCACCCAAATTATAGTCCCAGTAGGTTCACTGGGACTATAATCATTTTTATTTATCTTTATTTTTAAGTTTATCTTTTTTCTTTAAAATATTATCCAATTTATCCAAACCAGCAAATTTAATATCACTATAAGTCATATCGATACTACTTGCTTCTTTAAGGTATTTCTTAGGTGATAATTCACTTTTAAGTTCATGCACATAATGTAAAGCCCTAGAATTATACCTTTTCAACCAATGTCTAGGAAAAAATAAAGTCATAGCCATTGCTTCACCGCTATAACTTGGAGGCATTATGCCTTTTTTAATCATTTTCTTTGTTCTACGTCGTGAAAACACTACTTTATTATAATCCTCAATATTAGTATATAAATTAAGATTAAATATAACAACAAAGCCCAAAAAACGCATTCTTTTAACTTGCACAACATACTCTACTTTTTCTCTTGCTTGTACTGGTATTCTATTAGGGTGTTGTTCAATCAAATACATTGTACCATTAAACATGTGACCTATTAACTTACAAAATTGTCCTAAACTTTCTTGTTGATTTTTAAACTGTACTCCTAAATCATTAGAATTTATTTTTAATGCTAATTCATCTAAAATTATTAAATCTTGTTCCTCAAAAGCATAATTACTTGCTAACTGATTAAAAGTAAAAACATCATTATAATTAACCAAATAAGAATAACCATTTTTTAATTTAATAGGAAAAGGACTAACTACTCGTTTTTTATGAGTTTGTGCTAAAAAACAAGCAAGAGCAGATTTACCAGTGCGTGGTGGCGCTGAAATAATATAACTACCTACACGTTTTAAAATTTTAACATTACGAATAGTTATAAGAATTGGATAAATAATCATAATCAAACCTATAACCAATAACACGTAACCATATCAAGGCATTATTTAACCACCTTATTTTTATTTTTAAACTTACTTTTAATTCAAAAACAAAATTTCATAAAATATGAACCAAAAACAAAAGAAAAAATAAAATTAAAAATAAACAATAAAAATTGAACATCAAAACCAGAATTTTCATAAAATAATTTTAATTTATCTACATCAAAATTAAAAAATAATGCAGTAACTAATGATGTTAAAAACAAACAACAACTGTAATCAAAATTTCACATCAAAACAATCTTTTATTTTCCATAATAAACTCCTAACCTATAATTAAACTAATTGCTCTAACAAATAACCATAAAGGTATAATATTTTCTATTCCACTAACAATATCAACATTTAAAGCAGTACTAATCGTATCTGAAAAAATATGTCGTAATAAACTATCTGTTGTAAAAAGAAATTGTCTTAATGGTTCAACTGGTAAAACTTTACCAACAACACCATAAAGTATTCATCTAAAAGCATTACGCAGATGACCAAAAACATCATATCAACTAACACGTTCATACTCAGGGTTAAAAGGACTATTTGGTGGTACTGGAACAATATCTTTGGAAGAAAAAATATTCATCTGACCAAATTTAACATGCAAACCGTCACGATTAGTTAACGAAGATAAATCAAAATCAATTGTTAAATGCTTTAAATTTGGAACACGAACCGGCATAGTAACAAAATTATATTTTCCTAAATTATAAACACTATCTTTATCATTTAATACACCTTTAAAATTATAACGAATATTACCCTCATAATCTAAAAATGAAAATGTATAAATAGAAGAAAAATAACTAAAATATTCAGCAGAAATATAAAACATAAAACCTTGTATATAAAAACTCAAAGGTTTTGTAATTTCAAAAGTCAACTTAAAACTTAAATTATTAGAAACATTATAATTTCAAAAAACTAACTCATTAAACTTACCAGTTTGTATATAATTATGATTAAATAAAATAAGAGATAACTGGTTTAAATCTTGCTCTGTAAAATCATAATTTGTAGACAAATCACTAACTCGTCTATCAAAATTACCTACCACATCAGAATGAAATTGAATTGAATAAGGAGTATCAGTAGTTTTATGTACAACAGCAGAAACTAATTTTAAATCTGGTTGGCCAACATCAAAATAAGCAGAGTTTCATGGAATAGTTGCTCAATCATTAAAATCATTATATTTAACGGGTTTAACCATATCGCTAGTTATAGTGTAATTACTTTCACTAGGTGCATTAAAAACAATTAAACTAGTTGGTGCTTGAACAGTACTATTTACAACAAAAAATAATTTAACAAACTTAAATCACATAATTATTTACCAAATAAACATTTTAAAATTCACCATGAACCATAAAATATAATAAATCCAATAAAAAACTGAGTTCCATAAACCACTAAATTTCATAAAATAGTAGTAAAATCATCAACTGGACTACCTATAAACATAGTTCAATAATCAACTATACATTGATGTATTTTATTGTAAATATCTCAAACACTCATAATTAACACCTACCCAAATAATGACCTAAAAACAAATTTAATACTACGATAAATAAAATTAAAAAATACACCTAATACCAACCAAAAAGTCAAATTAAACAAAATATAAACTTCATCAGTAATATTTGGTTGATTTAAAAATATACTAATATCATTACTAGAAAATATAAAAATTAAATGCAATATACTATTAACAAAATCACTCATAAATTAAGCACCTACAAACTTCCCTTTTTTATTTTCAACACCCTTAGCCTTATTTCTTAAACGTTTTCTTTCATGTTGTTTAGCAATTTGCTTTCCAACAAATTTTGAACTTCCTTTAATATTTCTATAACTTTGCTTTACAGTACCCGATGTAAAAACTGGCTGAATATCAATATTTAAAAAAAACTGACATAGCAAACTTTATTAAAAGAATAAAAACAACAAAAGTCCCCAAATTAAAACCCAAATCTGCCATTGGCAAATTTCAAAATTTCATAAAAATTTGCGCAAATAATTCTAAAATTTTTGAAATAAAAGCAACACCCATAATAAACTACTCCTATATTATTTTTAATAATTTTAAAATTAATGAAAAAGTAAAAAGTACTAAAATAATTGCTAACAATGGTGCTGGCATAGAAACTATTTGTTGTGAACTATCACCAAAAATAAAACTTTTAATAACCAAAGATAAATTATGTAAACCGGAAAAATCAGTAATATAACTTTGCAAAATATTTTGCACAATATTATTTAAAGAAGGTAAAAGTTTACCTAATAAAGGAAAAACAAAAATTATTGCAAAAAATAATTTAATCATAACTATTACCTCCTAAAAACAACTTTAGTTTTTTCTACCTAAATCCACGAATAATATGTCCTATAAATTCTTTAATAAATACTAAGACCATCATAAATATTGGAATTAAAACTGGTCAATTTGTCATAATTGAATCACCAGCAAATACTCAATCAAATACATAACTAAAAGATTCTAATAATTTTTGGCCAATACCTCCAATCATATTTAATAGTGCGGTTAAACCTGCGGGCATTTTAATCACCTCCCTCCTCTAATTCTTTTCTTGCTCTTTCTTTCCGTTTTTGTTCTTTACAATATCAACAATCGGGATCAACTATATCATGTTTTTTATGTTTAAATTTTCAAACTAACTTTTTAATAGTACCTTTAAAAAACCAAGAAGTAGCAAACACAGCCAATATTACAACTATTCATTTAACCATTATTTTTTACCTCCTAAAAAATTATCAAAACTCATATTTTCACTTAATCTTTGTTCAAAATTTCGCTTTGCTTTTTTCTTATGTAACTTTTGTCTTGGCATATTTTTTCATTTATCTTTTTTCATTTTAAACACCACCTAATGTATAAGCATAAGAATAATCCCAGTTTAAACTTGCTCTATCTAAATTAATCTCCGACATATTATCATCATTTAAATCAACATCAACCATACTGTCATTTGTACTTTGATAATCACTAACACTAGTGTTAATTAATCTTGCTCTTTCATCAGTAAATACTTCTTGTAACTCTATATTATTATGTGTATTGCCTAATGGCAACAATAAACTATTTATAATTTCACTTGCTCCCGCAATTATCGTAGGAATAGCAAAATAATTATTAAAATTATTATTAATTCCCATAGCAACACCACTACTAATCAAACATCCACCAGTAGCCATATTACATATCTTTCTTATTGCTTCAAATTTATTAGGTATTAACTCAGTTAAACCACTAATACATTCGCTATACCAAAACTATTTAAAGATATATAAGTATCTCAATCTACAAAAGGCTTATCAATTACTGGATTAGGAGTTGGTATTGGAGTAGGAATTGGTGGTTCAGTAGGACAAGGCGGCCAAAAACAAGGTTCATCTCTTAATAAAGAAACTGACTTATCTACATACTGAACAAACTTGGCATAGTTAATTAAACCAATAGTCCCTAAACCTAAAAATATCTTTTTATAACTATTAATAACTTTATTTCTAGTAGTTGGTCTTTGATTAATATTCCATATATCAATTCCTAACTTTTTACTAAATAACAAAGAATTTATAGAACCTAATACTGGGTCTTTTAAATATTGACCATAATAAGCACTAACACCTACCATAGCACTTAATGGACTTAATCCAGTTCTTAAAATTTTAGTTAAAGTATAATTACTAGTTTGCTCTAATTCATTAGGCATAAATAAAACTCCTTACTTTATATACTAATAAGGAGCTTATTTATGAATTATAATCTAATCCATTGGGGCTTAATGAAAAATATATAATCCATATATAAGCCCCTTATTTAATTTTTACTTATTTCTTTTATTCTCTTTTTTTATTCGTTCCATTTCATTAGCAACTCTGTAACACATTTCACAACCATATACTCGTTCATAAGTTCAATCACTACATTTATGTCTCATAATTTAACTTACTTTCTTGCTGTCTCATTGCCTTATTTAAAGCAATATCTAATATACAATTTGGACAATAATATTTTCTAGTATATAAGTTTTGTAAAACTCTTTTAGGACAAATAACTTGGTCACAAAGTTTACACATATAAATAGCTAAATGAAACGGTTGTCCACAAGAACAATTATTACTTCTAGCCATAATTTAAAATTAACTCCTAACATAAAATAATTATTTAAAATTACCCTTTTAATAAATAACTATTTTCAATTAGAAAGTTTTTTAATATTACCGCTTAAATCAAGTTCAAGTGAATAAAAATTACCAACTTTTAAATCAAGAGTAGATAAACAATTATTAAAATCACTAGCAAATTCCGGATTATATCATTTATCACGTGTTTGACCAGTTGGCACACTTGTTTGTTTGTTTATTTCTACAAACTTCAAAACATCAAACTTTAATGTTTGACCTTTATTATTTTTATCGGGAATAATACGCCCTTTTTCAATATTAACTAATTGAACTTTAAACATAAAAAAATACTTAACCTTTCGCGTTCATTAAAATTTAATTTAATAAGTCAAGCATAGTAGGGTAAACCTATACTTACTAATAATATATCATAAAAATATAAAATTTCAACTAAAAATAAAAAATGAACATTAGTAAGAACGCGAATAATCACTAATGTTCATTAACCATTATATATATATATATACAAGTATATTCTTTAATAATTTAATTTTTTATGATAAAACTTAAAATTTTTAAATTTATTATTTTAAATCATTTTTTAAACAATTCGGGCAAATAGCAATCATAATTTTTAACTTGTTTTTTTCAGTTACTAAAAAGAATTTAAAAATTACACTTCAATCAATTATTTTTTTCCTATTATATAATGAATTAGTAAATTCATCTCATTTTTTTGTATCAATAATACTTCTACATTGAGAACATTCATATTTATTTTCGAAATTAAAAATAGATAATAAAATATTTACTTCTCACAAATACGAATTAAAATGTGTTATAAATTGTTTTGACATTTCTTTTACTGAAAGTTGTTTACTACCTATTATTTCATTTTTATAATCTCTAAGTAAATTTTTCTCTTCATAAGAAAAAAATTGATATTTATTTCAAATCTTTTCTAATTCTTTATATAATTCTGTTCTAATTGTTCTTTTTCTATTTTCAAATTGAAAATATATAGTAATTCCTAAAGTTATAATAACAGACATAGCACTAATAATACTAGTACAAATTTCAATTATTGTTTTAGTATCCATTTTTTTCTCCTTTTATATTTTATTATAATTTAAAAAAATAAAAAAAATACTAAAAATTAAACTAATGTAAAACTTTTTTCTTAAAATTTATTTCTTCAACTTTACTACCAAAAACTTTATAAACCCAAGTCAAAACATCTCTATCTCTATGATTTAAATAACCAATTTCACTAGTCCATAAATAATGTTTATACGATAAAGCACTTAAATATACATATTTTTCGTAATCTTCATATTCTTTAAAATAATCATTTACAACAGTACTCTCAATAATAGCACCAATCATCACAGTATCACCATTACTATCTCTTTGAGTTTTAAAATAAAATACATTTGTTGCATTAAAACTTGCTTTAATTATATCTCCAATTGTCAATTTTTTAATACCACGAACAACAAGAGGATTTTTACAATTACGACTAAAAGCATAAGCCTTTACACCTACATCTGTCTGATTTATAGATTTAACATCATCCATGGCTTTTGTAACATATTTTCCTAAATATTTAATAACAAATTCATTTGTACCTTTTTTAACTACTTTTAAATCATTAAAACCATGAGTTCATCATTCTGCTAACATACTTTTATATATCTTTCTATTAAAAATTATATGAAAATGAATAGCACCACGAGATTGATATTCATAAACATAAAAATACTTTAATTCTCCTAAATTTTGAAAACGTTTAGGGTCATTTCATCACTTTTTTAATTTAATAAAAAATAAACCAATATCTTTTTTTGCTTTTTTAATATCTTGCATATTATTTTTATAAGTCAAAGTAACAAAACTTAACATTTTACTATTATAAAAATTATGTAATGCTTTTTGAATTAAATTAGTTTTAGTACGAGAAGTATTATTTCTCAATTTTTGTTTATTTCCAACATAACATTTACCTTTTTTATTTCCAATATTATTTAAAAAAGAAATAGGTAAAACAACATTTTTAACATAACAAGCATAAAAAATTTTTTTAACATAAAAATCTTGTTGAATATCCATATATAAAACTTCCGCGTTCTAGGTTTTAAAAAACCAATTTTATACATTTTAATAATAAACAAATCTTAACATAAAAAATTATAAAAACAAATAATAAAAGAAAAACGATACTTAATTAAATCTTAATTTTAAAAATAAATTATAAATTAACAAAAAATAATATTCAATATTACTTAAACTATAAATAAAATAATAATTGAATTTAAAATATAAATTTAAAGATTACTAGTAAAAAGTAACCTTTTTTATTGACAAAACATTTTTTGTTATAAAAAACTAAAAATATTGTAGTACTTTCATATAAATTAAAAATTATAAGTAAAAAATAAAGTTTTAATTGTTTATGGCATACTAAAATTTCTAATAATAAAATTAATTTAAGATTTTATTAATATAACCTTTCATTTGTAAGTTAAAATAACTACTAGAAAAAATATTAATAAAGTCTTAAAAAATTATTAAAAGAAAGAAGACATATTATGTTAAACAAAAAAATAAAAGCAAATGCTATTTCAAATAACATTTCTTTTCAATGAAATAGTGAACAATCTATACCAGTTTATGGATTACAAGCAATATCAAAAATTAATGATAAAATATTTGGTGTTATTATTAAAGACAATATTATTGGTTTTTATACAATTGATAAAGAGAATAATCTAATTTTATTAGCAGACTATGAACAAGACAGAGCATATCCAATTGAAAATGGTTCAGGAATTGCTTTTACTAATGAAGAAGATAATAAAAAATGGGACAAAAAAAATTTATTATCAATTTTTAATAAGTGATGGAAAAAATACTGCACAAACACAATTTTTTATTTTAGACTTAAGTGATGAAGCTAAACCAGAAGTTAGTGCAACAACAGTTTATCGCTTAACTGGAAGTAATAATCCATTTTTAAATAACTATAATAATCGTCATGTATACCTATACGAACATTATATAATTGTTACTCATTCCGCAATGTGAGAGAAAAGTTCAGTAGCAATTATATTAGATTTAAAAGAAGACAATGTAACAATAAAACAATCTGCTGATGATAATCTTTATATGACATTTAATGAAAAAAGTGGGTATTTATATTTTGTTGATAATTATAAACAATTTACTGCATATAAAGTTAATAATAAAAATACATTAACATTAAAAAATAAATCTGACTTAATATTTTCAAAAATGTTTACAAATGGTTCAAATAGTTATGTTTTTAGTAAAAATAAAAATAATGACTATACAATTGAACAAATATTTATTACTAGTTTAGATGATATTGTAACTTTATTTCCAGTCATTAAAGATAGCAAAGCTGCTATTATACTTGATGCTTATAAAATTAAAAATAATTTTTATTTTTATGGAATAAATTATAATACAGAAACTTCAATTAAAACTGCATTTATTTACAAATTAATTATTAAAGAAAAGCAGTTAGAAGAAATAGGAAAATATAATTTTGTAAAAACTGATGAAAATGAAACAGTATATCATAATTTTAATGAAGAATATTTATATGTTAATCGTGGGGAAGAATTTATACGTATTAATATCGTAACAAAAAACAATGAAATCTTAAATATTGGTCTTATAAAAAGTAATGAACTTTTAAGTATAGTTTATGATAAAAATAAAACTTATTTAGGAGTTAGTAAACAATCTACACCTAAAATATCAAATATCTCTTTAATTGAAATCATTTGATAGCAATTTTTCAGATATTCTTTAGTTCTAAAATAAAAAAATTTACTTTACACAATTAAAATTATAGTAAAATACAATAATATCAAAATTAACAAATAAATTAAAAAAATAATCAAGTTAAAAGATAATTATAAAATTAAACTTTCTAGGAATTAGTATAACTTAATTTTACAAAGCATTAGTTTAAAATAATTCTATCTTTAAAATTTACAAAAATGAACAACTGTAATATTTTAATTTTAAATAAACATAGTTCATTTTTGTTATATTTTCAAAATTGAAAAATTAAATGTTTTAAAACTAATGTATCATTAGAATTTTTTTTCTGATAAATTTTTATAATTTATTATTAAAATATATTTAAAATTTTTATAATAAAATGAAAAACTAATAATCATTTGTAAACTAATATTTAATTTTCTTTTACAATTTTTGTATTCCAATTGATAATTAAATTTTAATACATATAATATAGATTTTAATTATAATAAATTATTTTTTTAACATAAAAATATTTATTGCATATGTAAACTTTTGAATATAAAATTAAATCAAGATTTATTTAGAAAAAGTACTTTAAAATTTAAAAAGTTTTATTCATATAATAATGATATTAGTAAAATAAACTAATATCATTTTTAATGATACATTACTACACTTTCCAATTTAATATTCTTACTACAATTTCACACTTTTCTCAAAATTCTAAATATTTTATACTTAAAACAATAATAAAATACATTCTAAATAAATCTTAATTTTAAAAATAAATTATAAATTAACAAAAAATAATATTCAATATTACTTAAACTATAAATAAAATAATAATTGAATTTAAAATATAAATTTAAAGATTACTAGTAAAAAGTAACCTTTTTTATTGACAAAACATTTTTTGTTATAAAAAACTAAAAATATTGTAGTACTTTCATATAAATTAAAAATTATAAGTAAAAAATAAAGTTTTAATTGTTTATGGCATACTAAAATTTCTAATAATAAAATTAATTTAAGATTTTATTAATATAACCTTTCATTTGTAAGTTAAAATAACTACTAGAAAAAATATTAATAAAGTCTTAAAAAATTATTAAAAGAAAGAAGACATATTATGTTAAACAAAAAAATAAAAGCAAATGCTATTTCAAATAACATTTCTTTTCAATGAAATAGTGAACAATCTATACCAGTTTATGGATTACAAGCAATATCAAAAATTAATGATAAAATATTTGGTGTTATTATTAAAGACAATATTATTGGTTTTTATACAATTGATAAAGAGAATAATCTAATTTTATTAGCAGACTATGAACAAGACAGAGCATATCCAATTGAAAATGGTTCAGGAATTGCTTTTACTAATGAAGAAGATAATAAAAAATGGGACAAAAAAAATTTATTATCAATTTTTAATAAGTGATGGAAAAAATACTGCACAAACACAATTTTTTATTTTAGACTTAAGTGATGAAGCTAAACCAGAAGTTAGTGCAACAACAGTTTATCGCTTAACTGGAAGTAATAATCCATTTTTAAATAACTATAATAATCGTCATGTATACCTATACGAACATTATATAATTGTTACTCATTCCGCAATGTGAGAGAAAAGTTCAGTAGCAATTATATTAGATTTAAAAGAAGACAATGTAACAATAAAACAATCTGCTGATGATAATCTTTATATGACATTTAATGAAAAAAGTGGGTATTTATATTTTGTTGATAATTATAAACAATTTACTGCATATAAAGTTAATAATAAAAATACATTAACATTAAAAAATAAATCTGACTTAATATTTTCAAAAATGTTTACAAATGGTTCAAATAGTTATGTTTTTAGTAAAAATAAAAATAATGACTATACAATTGAACAAATATTTATTACTAGTTTAGATGATATTGTAACTTTATTTCCAGTCATTAAAGATAGCAAAGCTGCTATTATACTTGATGCTTATAAAATTAAAAATAATTTTTATTTTTATGGAATAAATTATAATACA
This sequence comes from Spiroplasma endosymbiont of Tiphia femorata, assembly GCF_964020225.1. NCBI lineage: Bacteria > Bacillati > Mycoplasmatota > Mollicutes > Entomoplasmatales > Spiroplasmataceae > Spiroplasma > Spiroplasma endosymbiont of Tiphia femorata. Next base: position 724,934 of record NZ_OZ026544.1, read on the forward strand.
GAAACTTCAATTAAAACTGCATTTATTTACAAATTAATTATTAAAGAAAAGCAGTTAGAAGAAATAGGAAAATATAATTTTGTAAAAACTGATGAAAATGAAACAGTATATCATAATTTTAATGAAGAATATTTATATGTTAATCGTGGGGAAGAATTTATACGTATTAATATCGTAACAAAAAACAATGAAATCTTAAATATTGGTCTTATAAAAAGTAATGAACTTTTAAGTATAGTTTATGATAAAAATAAAACTTATTTAGGAGTTAGTAAACAATCTACACCTAAAATATCAAATATCTCTTTAATTGAAATCATTTGATAGCAATTTTTCAGATATTCTTTAGTTCTAAAATAAAAAAATTTACTTTACACAATTAAAATTATAGTAAAATACAATAATATCAAAATTAACAAATAAATTAAAAAAATAATCAAGTTAAAAGATAATTATAAAATTAAACTTTCTAGGAATTAGTATAACTTAATTTTACAAAGCATTAGTTTAAAATAATTCTATCTTTAAAATTTACAAAAATGAACAACTGTAATATTTTAATTTTAAATAAACATAGTTCATTTTTGTTATATTTTCAAAATTGAAAAATTAAATGTTTTAAAACTAATGTATCATTAGAATTTTTTTTCTGATAAATTTTTATAATTTATTATTAAAATATATTTAAAATTTTTATAATAAAATGAAAAACTAATAATCATTTGTAAACTAATATTTAATTTTCTTTTACAATTTTTGTATTCCAATTGATAATTAAATTTTAATACATATAATATAGATTTTAATTATAATAAATTATTTTTTTAACATAAAAATATTTATTGCATATGTAAACTTTTGAATATAAAATTAAATCAAGATTTATTTAGAAAAAGTACTTTAAAATTTAAAAAGTTTTATTCATATAATAATGATATTAGTAAAATAAACTAATATCATTTTTAATGATACATTACTACACTTTCCAATTTAATATTCTTACTACAATTTCACACTTTTCTCAAAATTCTAAATATTTTATACTTAAAACAATAATAAAATACATTCTAAATAAATCTTAATCTATATAAAATATCAATAATAAACTAAAATTATGTTAATTAATAAAAACTATAATAAGTATTGAATTTAAAATATGAATTTAAAGATTACTAGTAAAAAGGTAACCTTTTTTATTAAAAAAAATTACTATAAAATAACAAAAAGATATTGTAGTATTTTCATATAAAAATTGAATATTAGATTATAACTACTTTTTTAAAACAGGATTGTTAACATTAATCTAAGATATTTATATACTTTAATATAAACTTGCTACCTTTATTTATATAAAAGGTAGTTTTAAAATACAAATTAAATGGAAATAACATAAAAATAAAATAAATTTATATCTATAAGGAGATAATTATGACAAAAATTAAAAAAAAATAAAAATAATTACCACATTGCAACTAAATTAGTTCATTGTGGTAATTATAATGATAAATTTGGAGCCGCTCTACCTCCTATTTATCTATCAACAACTTTTGCTTTTGATAGTGCCGAACAAGGTGGTAGGATATTTAATTTACAAGAAGAAGGATATGTTTATACAAGAATTGGTAATCCAACAACAACTGTTTTAGAAAAACGAATGGCACATTTAGAAGGATCAGAAGAAGCAATTGCTTTCTCATCGGGTATGGGGGCCATTGCATCTACTTTTTGAACATTATTGAATGCTACTGACCATTTATTATCATCAAAAACAATTTATGGTGGTACTCATTCACTTATTGAAAAAGAAATATCACGCTTTCAAATTGAAGTTGATTTTGCTGATTTTACTAAACTTGATGAAATTAAAAAAAATTTAAAACCAAATACTAAAGTTGTTTTTTTCGAAACACCAGCTAATCCTACTTTAGAAATTTTAGATATTAAAGCAATTAGTGATATTGTCCATCAATATAATCCGCAAATTCAAGTAATTGTTGATAATACTTTTTCTACACCAATCATTACTAAACCATTAATTTTGGTGCTGATATTGTTATCCATTCAGCAACAAAATATATTAACGGTCATTCTGATGTTATGGCCGGAATTGTTTGTGGTAAAAGTACTTTAATAAATAAAATTCGTTTTGAAGGATTAAAAGATTTAACAGGAGCTGTATTATCACCTCATGATGCCTTTCTTGTTTTAAGAGGACTATCAACTTTAGAATTACGATTATGAAGAGCTTGCAAAAATGCAAGAATAATTGCAGCAAGATTAAAAGAACATCCTAAGATTAAAAAAGTATTTTATCCTGGACTAACTAATTCAGCAACAGAACAAGTACTTTATGAACAACAAATGAAATTACCAGGAGCAATGATTAGTTTCGAATTAAAATGTGGATATGATGGAGGAATCAAACTATTAAATAATTTAAAATTAATAATTTTGGCAGTTTCTTTAGGTGGAGTTGAGTCATTGATTGAACATCCTGCTTCAATGACACATTCTACTTATAATGCACAAGAATTAGCAGATGCAAATATTTCAGAAGGTCTTGTTCGTCTTTCAATTGGTATTGAATATGTTGAAGATTTGTGAAATGATTTGGAACAAGCATTAAAAAAACTATAATAATTATTTATTAGCAATATGCAACCATCAACAACATATTACCACTTAAACAAAAATCAGTATAACCATTTGGTAAAATAAATGAGTCACCTTTTTTAATACTAGTATCATCAATTATACCATTACCATCCAATACTGAGATTTGCAATTATCTAGTATTAGGATAACTATAATGGTTAATTCCCTCATTAATTAATTTAATTAACTTAAAAAACTTGTTATCAACTAAATAATTATCATGACCATTAGCTTCACTACTATTTAAATCAGGAGCTAAAACAATAGTTGATGCTTCTTTCAAATGCAAATTTCGTAAATTACCAAGTTCATCTTTACGATCATAATCATATAAACGATATGTGTAATATCTGATGATTGTTGTAATTCAAAAACCATAGTATGTGCCAATAAACCATGAATTTTTAGAGAAGGAACATAAATAAATTGATCTTTTTTAATTGGTATATATTTTAATAGTTTATGTCATTGTTCTTTTGCCAATCATTGATTAAACTGATCTTTGGTTTTAGCATTATGACCCAAAATAACTCTACCTTTGGGTAAACATTCTAATATATACCAACATTCAGTTTTTCCTAAACATTGATGATTTTTTTCTGCGAATTTATCATCAGGGTGAATTTGAACGCTTAAACTATCATTTGCGTCTAAAATTTTTGTTAACAATGGATATTCTTTATTAATCACACTACCTGAACTATCAAGATTAGCAAATAAACTAGGTTGCTGTTTAAACAATTCTGCTAAACTTAATCCTTTATACTCGCCATTTAAAACATAACTCATTCCATTGGGATGAGCACTAACTAATCATGCTTCACCAATTGGTGTATTTTTAGGTAAATCAAAATTAAATTTGTGTGCTAATTTTTGACTACCTCACAATTTGCGAATAAAAGCAGGTTTTAAAAAAATTATTTGTGATGTGCTATTATTCATATTCACTCTCCTAAACTTTGATTATTTGTTCAATTAAACTTTATTTTTACTATTTTTAGATTTAGTTTTTTTACTATTAAATATTTTCATGATTCTTTCATTCATTAATTTAAAAACCTTAATATTACGTGATTGAATAATTAATAATCCACCATATACTAAACAAGTAACAATACTTCCAACAATAATGGCTAAAAAGAATAAAAGAATACTTACCCAAAGCACATAATTAACTGAACTAACTGCACCTAAGATAGCAACAATAGGACCACCATGACCAGCAGCATCAGTTAATAAGAAAGCACCAGCAATACTACCAGCAACAGCACTACCAATAATATTACTAATAATAGCACGTTTTGGATCTCTTACTGCAAAAGGAATCGCACCTTCAGAAATACCAATACACCCCATTAACATTGCTGTTAAACCTAATGTACGTTCACTTTCATTAAAGAATTTACGAAAAATCAAAGTTGTTAAACCCATTCCAAGTGGTGCAACAGGAATAGCTGCAGCTACTGCTCCCATAAATAATTGTGAACTAGGATCAGCAGTTATAGTTGTTGAGGCTGCTAAAAAAGCAACTTTGTTAATTGGACCACCCATATCAAATCCAATCATGGCTCCTAGCAACATTCCAATTGCTGCCATTGCTTCACGTGGCATGTGGGTTAACCCATTTTGAAATTGTTCCATTATTCAACCAATTGGAGCTCCAATTGCATAAATAAAAGTGAAACTAATTAAAAATGTTACTACAATAGGAATAAAGAAAATTGGCATAATTGTAGCAATAGTCTTTGGTACTTTTCAAGTAATAATTCATCTTACTAAATATCCAACACTTGGACCAATTAATAATGCTCCTAAAAATCCAGCAGAAACCTTTGGCTCTAAACCAGCAATTGGATAAACTAATCCTGCTGTATTAGCAACATATGCACTTACCATTGCCGGAACCAAGGCAGCACGTCCTGCAATTGAATTAGCGATAAAACCAGCTAAAATTGGAATCATTAATGTAAAAGCAATACTTCCAGCTTGATTCATAAAATAAAGAAAATGATTATGTGGTAACTTGGAAATATCAAAGTCAACACCATAAACTGCTTTAGCAATACCAATTGATAATGCTAACATAATTCCACCAAAAACAACAAATGGAACCATATAGCCAACACCAGCCATAATATGTTTCATAATTCCCTGTTTATCAGTAGTAAATAAATCATTTGATTTATTTTCTTTTTCCGCTTTTTGTCCCGATTCTGACTTGTTTATTTCATAAGGTTTTGCGTTAGCAAAAGCATCATTAACAATACTTTCAGGATTTTTAATAACTTTGCTAATTTCTACTTTATATAATGGTTTATTATTAAAACGTTCTAATTTTAAATCTGCAACACCGGCCGATACTGCAATAATAACTAAATCAGCGTTGGCAATATCAGTTGCTGTAAAAGCACCTTTAATACCAATACTACCATGAGTTTCAACTTTAATATTATAACCTAAATTTTTTGCAGCAATTTCTAATTTATCTTGTGCAATATAAGTATGTGCTACCCCAACTGGACAAGCAGTAATTGCTATAATATTTTTAGTTTTTTTTGAAGAACCTTTCATATCTTCACTAATAGTTTTACTACTAGTTTCAACATTAGATTTATTATTAATATTTAGTGATTGAATAATTACTTTTTTATCTTTTGAATTAAATAATATTGATTGAAATTCCGGTTTTGTTAATCTTTGTGCCACTTTTGATAAAATTTCCAAGTGCTCATTACCAGCACTTTTTAGTGGCACAATTAAAGCAATAATTGCTTTAACGGGTTGTTCATCTAGTGCTTTCCAAGGAATTGGCTGTTTAAAACGCATAATAAAAATTCCTGATTTAACAATATCTTCATTACGAGCATGTGGCACAGCAACACCACCACCAAAACCAGTAGTTCCTTCTCCTTCTCTTTGTAGAAAACTATTAACTACTGATTTTTCACTAATATTTTTTTTCAAAAAACCTAATTTTTTAGCAGAAGTTGCTATTTCTTGAAAAGCTTCTGCTTGTGTTTTACAATCAGATTCAAGAAAAACGTGTTCTACTGTCAAAATATCATCTTGTTTAGACAACATACTTCATCTCCTTACTTAATAAATATTCATGACATAATATTAAATTATTATTTTAAAAAAAACAGTTTTTTTATTTAAAAAATTAATTAAATTTTTTAATTACTTTATTAGTTTTAATTCTATTTTCTAAATATCAATCTTTATGCTTTGATTTTAATAAATATGTTGTTACTAAATCATTAAAATAAGTAATAGCAAATAATGGAGAAATAAATATTTCTTGTGCTTCATAAAGTCCTGAAGAAACAATATTAAATGTTCAATCAGCATAAGTCACTAATTCAGTTTTATCTTGTGATGTAACAACTGCAATTTTAGCATTATTCTTTTTAGCAAGTTTAGCTGCTTCAACAATAGTAGCGGTTTTACCTGATAATGAAAAAAGAATTATTACATCTTCTGGAATAATTAAAGAAGCATGCATTAAAATACTATCATCATCTTTATTTAAACAGATTGATCGTAAACCAAACCGATATAATTTATTTGATAAATCCTCCGCACCTAAACCAGAATGACCAATGCCTGCTAAATAAATACAAGCTTTACGATTATCATCTATTCAATTAATAAATCTTTGTAATTCCTCATAATTAATCGTTGAATCATTTAAATCCATTAGTTTTTTATAATGTTCTTTTAAAACACTACGATCACCAAAAAACTCACGATTTAAAGCTTTGAAAGTAGTTTCTTGCGCAGCTAAACTAATGATAAATTCACGATAACCTTTAAATCCCAATTTCTTAATTAAATTATAAACAACACTATAACCAACAGTATTTTCTTTAGCCAAAGAACTAATAGTAACTTGATCCATTTTTTGACTATTCTTATTAAGGGAGCGTACCGAAGATGTCGATAAATAAAAATTTTTAAAAATAACTCCTTTCTTTTTTAAACTATTAAATTAAAAAATAAATGACAAAAGACGAGAATAAAATTCTTGTCTTTTTTTGTAATTGTAAAATTTTAAAATTTTTAATAACCGTCTTTAGCACTATTATCAACACGTGTTAGGGAACTAAAAAAGTGAACTACAACACAGTTGTTAAAAATAGTAGCTAGCATGTGGACTTGCATGGATAAATAAAAAGTGGAGTGATACCTAATAAAATATACTAACCAGAAATGGTAATTCTTGGGGTGGGAGCGAATTGGAAACTAGTATATATAGACCCGGAGTGGGGACCAACTATTATTCTTTATTTAACCAACCTTGCCACTACCAAGTGAGCAAGTGTTGGTTTTATTTTTTATTTTTTTTTGAAAAATTTTTGGGCGAGAAAATAAATTTCAAACTTGTAAAAAAAATTGAGCGGGACCGGTTCAATTAAAATATTAATTTGCTAAACGCAAATTAAATAAATATTGAATCGAATGCCTCAATGTTTTTTAAAATTTCACAATTTATTTTTGAGCCCAGAATTGCTGGACTGAATAAAACAAATAGTAGTATTATTAATAATCTAAGAATAAAAATATATGTTCTTTATGCTAGAAGCAACAGAACATATTAGGAAAGGATTATTATGCAAATAGAATTTAAAAAAGAACAAATTGTTAAAGATAAACCACAATCTATTCTTATTGATTATGTTGAATATAAATTATCTCTTCCAAAATGAATGATTAAAAATAATTCTTTTATTGTTGATAACAGTTACACATATTGAGTTTTTAATTTAGAAAATATTAAAAAAGAATTAAGTGGTAATGAATTAATAAAGTTATTAGAACCATATATTAAAGACCAAAAAATAACTGTTAATAAACCAACTGCTCCAAAAGAATATTATCTTAATGATATAAAACTTGAACAATTAACATTTTATGAACAGCATAATAGTTGATTTATGGGTGAAATAACAGATAACAAAACTAAAATTACTAATCCTTGTTTTAAATATAACATTACGTGAGAAGAAAACAGAAAAGGTTTTAAAATAAATAATCCATATAAACATGATGATTTACCAATTAATTATATAGTTACTTCTTATAAGGAAATTTCAACTCATAATGAAAAAGTATTTTTGTTGAACATGTAAACAAAATAAATTAGATTATTTATTCTTTAATACTAATGATATAAAAACAAGAAAATATTTTTTAAGAGATAAAAATAGTAAAGCAATTTGTTATGACTGTATTTTAAATATTAGGTTAAGTAGGAGGTATAAATATGAATAAAGAAAAAATACTTGAATATCTTAAAGATGAATGAGAATGAAATAAAGAAATGAGAGACGATGAAAAAGTAACTAAACTTTGAAAAAGTTGTTTTAATGGAAGATTAAATCTTATATCTCAATTAAATCAAAAAATTAAAAATGGTGAATTTGATTAATAATGCAATATGACTTAATTATTGGGATTGACCCCGCTGGTATTGGTAATAATGGAATTGTTATATATTCAAATGAAACAAATAGGATTATTTATACAGAAACATTCAACACAACACATGTTTTTGAAAGTAAAAATCGTTATAAAAGAATATTATCAATAATCAAAGAACAATTTTTTGAAAACAAAATATTAGTTATTGTAGAAAATTTCTTTTTAAGTTCAAAACAATTATTAACTAATCCATTAGCAACTCCTAAAATTATTGGTTCATTAATGGTATTAGTACAAGATGTTTTCAACTGAGATTATCTAGAAAACCAACCAAAAAATAAAAATAAAATAACAAATTATAAAGGAAATATAAAATTAACAAAACATGAACAAGATGCATATAAACACATTCAATACTATTTAAGGAATTATAAAAATGAAAGATAAAGCCAATTATGTCAAATTAACAGTAAAACTAAGTAACACTATTGAAGCAAAATATTACGAAAAAAGTAATAAAGAATTATATTATAGTGTTCGTGGTCAATGAAATGGTTTAAACTATGTTACTTTAATTTTTAATAATCCAAAATTTTATAACCGATGTATTTTATTAAACAAAAACGATGAAATTATTGTAACTGGTCAAATTTTTAATACTTTAAACATTCCTAAAAATCGTGTATTTTGTTCAATTAATGTTAAATGATTTAAAAAATGAAAAGAGTAAAAAATGATATGATGAGAAATTTTATTAATAGCACCAATATTAATAACAAGTATAACACTAATAATATTTTTAATATTTATTATTAAAGAATTAAAAAATGAATATAAAGTATTAAAAATATTAAGTGAAATTGCTAATCAAATTGAAAATAAGGAGAATAAATAATGAATAAAGAAGTATGTTGTGAAGATTGTTGTGTATGTGATAAAAAACATGATTTATTTACTTGTGAAAAAAACTGCTGAGAAAATGTATGTGAACATTGTTATCAAGGTGATAAAGAACATAGAAATAAAGTTGATGAAATTAATAAATCAAGACATAAAAATTATATTAATAAAGAAAGATTTATGCAATATCTTAAAAACACATATCGCTTAAACGGATATTATGAAGAAGTTTATAAACCAATTAAAACCAGAATTAAAGACCGGTGATTTGATAATGACTAATTATTTACTTTCAATTGACCCAAGTATTAAAAATACTGGATTTACTTTATGAAAAAAAGTTTATTTACATGATAAATATGATTTTTGAAATTGAAAACCAATATTTGTTAAAAGTTATAATTTAAAAGAATATGATGGACAAAGAAAATTTTATTGAGATATAAAAGTTAATGATAATGAATTGGATTTAATTATTGAACGTGGTACTTTTAATTCAAAAAATGGTATTGGTTATGAAACTCAAGAACATTTACGTGGTTTTATTGCAGGACAATTTAATAAATTATTAACAAAAGATATGTTAATAAGTCCAAGTGAATGAAAGAAATGATATGAACGTTATGACCCACCTATTTTTTGATTAAGACCTTGAGATAAAGAACTAAGTATATATGTTGCTGAAGAAATTATTAAAGAAAATAATTGAAATATAAAAATATCAAATCATGATGAAGCAGATAGTTTATTAATTGGTTGATATTATTTAAATAAGGAGAATAAATAATGAATAAAGAAAAATTACTTAAATATATGAAAGATATAATTAAATGAACTAAAAAAATTAATTATACAAACTCTGATTTGGACAAAAATATTTTAAATTTATTAATTGAAAAAATAGAAAAAGGTGAATTTGATAATGACTAAATTAACAGATTTATTTGGTCAAGATAAAATAGAAATATTTTCACCAAATCCCAAAGATTTAACAGATAGTAATGATATAAAAGCAATTATTTTATGAAAATATCCTAATGTTATTGCTGAATATTTAGTTGTTTCTCAACTACATGCAAATACTGCTATTTTAGTTGGTGATAACGTTCACTATACAGGTTGAGTTGAAGTGTTTATTAAACCAAAAAATGAAGGAGTAAATGAAAATGCCAAATGACACGAATGTACAATCAAATAACTATACTTTATTAAAAATAATAAGAATTGGAATAAGTCCATTATCAGCAATGATTGGTACAAGTGCTTATTATGGTCAAATTATTGGTAATCCAGTATTAGGAAGTATTAATGCTTTATTATTTAGTAAAAAGTTAGGAATTGATATATGAAACTTAAATCAAATGCCAAGTACTAAAAAGAAAATATTAAATTCAAGTAAAAAAATATTATTAGGTTTAGGAACTATTGGTTTAATTAATTATGCAAAATTTACAAAAATCAATCCTAATCCTGAACCACCACCTTGATTAACAACTACTACCACAGAAACACCACCATGACCATTATTATTAACTAATGATAATAAACAACAAATGGATTGAGATACATATATTAGTTTAAGTACTTATGGTATATCAAATCTAATTGGTGGGTTAAGTGAATTAATACCTAATAGATTTGAAGTAATAAGAAAAATATGTAATATGGCAACTAGTGGATGTCTAATTTCAAGTGGTGTAGCTATGGGTATAAATAATGATTTTAATAATGCTTATGCAGTACCAACAATAGTTGCTGGTGCAAGTGAAATTATACATAATTTATTACCTATGGAAACTACAAATCATAATCAAGAAATGCAAGAAACATCATTTACAAATGAAACAAGAAGATTAATTAATAGTGATGCTATTAGTAATAATAGTGGAAGTAGTGATGTTTTATATGAAAGATCAACTACATATGATAGTTTATAAAGGAGATGATAACTAATGAATAAAGAAAAATTGATTGAATATTATAACAATGAAATTCAGACATATAAAGAAAGAATGGAACAATTAAATAAAGAAATATCTTTATTGGTAACTATTATAAGTAATTCAAAATCAATGATTGAAAGAATTAATAATGGTCAATTTGACGAATAATTAAAAATAAATAATTGAAAGGAAATAATTGAAAATGAAAGAATTTTTACATGAATTAATTATTATTGGAACAAGTGTAGGAACATTAATTTGTAGAGAATTAATTGTTTGATTTAAAAGATTTATTACAACTCCAAAACATATTAGAAGAAATAATAAAGTGATGAAACATCAAAAAAAATTAGCAAAACTTAATGAAAAAATTAATGGAAAAGAAAATAAATAATAAAGGTGTGATTTAAATGTTAGAAAATGAAACTAATGTTGAACAAAATACTGAACCTTTAACTGAAAATAATAATTTACAACAAGAGCAAGAAATTAAGATTGTTGAATTAGAAAATAAGTTAAATAAACTTAATCAAGAAATTAAAGAAAAAGAAATAATTAATATATTTAAAAAATATCAAGTTAAAAAAGAATTTTATGAATTTTTAAAATTTAAAACAAGTAATATAGAAAATTCAAAAATTGAAGAAACTATTAAAAAAATGATTAAAGAACAATCACTATTTAAAGAACCAATTAATACAGGTGGTAAACAAGAAACAATATTAACAAATCAAGAAACTTCAATAAAAAGTAGTTTATTAGATTATAAAAAGAAAAATAATTTATAAAAGAAAGGAAAATTTAAAATGCCAAATCCAGTGCCATTTAAACAAAATTTAGATAATACTACAAAATTAGTAGAAACACCTGAATTTATAGAATTTTATAAACAATCAAATAGTCCATGAGCAAGTTTTTTTCCAATTGAAATGGTTAATTCTACAAAAATTGAATTTATAGTTAAAAAACCAAAAGACCCAACATTCAAAATACTTCATTGAAATGATAAAAGTAAAGGATTAGAAGTTGGTTATGTTGATACTGATAAAATTATTAAAGAAATTACAAAAGAAGCTAGTACAGGAGAAATGATTGGTGAAGTTGATTTATTTGCAGATAATGGGCAAAATTTACTAGAAAGTATGCAATATGAAGTTGCTAATGATTTAGCAGATTATTTAGCAAATAATGATACAAATACAATTGCTAAATCTGCCAAAAAAGTAATCATTACTGATACAACACCAGTAGGATATTTAAAATCAATGTTATCAGCATGAAATACTTTATTTCAATTAAGAAATAGTAATAATTGTAAATTTTTTATAACAAATAGTCTTTATGATACTTTAGTTTATTTAGCAGATAATAAAGGTTTAATTACTGATAATCAACTAGCACAACAATTAAGATTAAATGGAACAAATTTATATATTAAAGGTGTATTATGTCAAATTGTTATGGATGATTATATGACATTTAAAAATACTGAAAATAAAAATCAAATTATGAATTTTGTTTTAGCAACACCAAAAGCAATGAAAAGATATATGTTACAACAAACTAGTATATATGTTGAAGATATTAAAGATGGTAAAGTTCCAAAAAGATATTTAGTTGGTGGACAAGTAACAGGAGAATCTATTCCTTATATGTCAAACTCAGAAACAGAATCAAGATGAATGTTATGTGGTATTGTTAATAAAAAATATTTAAGTGAAGAAATTACAACATTAACAACTAATATTACTGCTGATACTACTAAAAAGAATAAATTATTAGATACAACAATTAAAAATACAACTGAACTAAATAATTTAAATCCAAATTTAACAACTCCAATTATTAATTATTTTAGTGATGCCCAAGGTCAAGTTGATGTAAGTAATCAAAACCAAAAAGCAGGAGATTTATATGTAGTAATCACTACTAATGACACTGATAAAAATTATCAAGGTTCAACAAATCCTATAAAAATAACTCTTAAATAAGGATAATTATTATGCCAATTGGTACAACTAGTACAGCAATACTTTTAAACATAAATAAACCAAAACATACTAGAACAAGTCAACAACAAGAACATAAAAGTTGATGATGAGAAATTTTAGAAATGATTGGTGTACAAGTAATAGCAGTAGCACTTGCTCCTTTTACTGGTGGATTAAGTGAAAGTTTAGCACTTGGTTTAGGTGCAAGTGATTTACTTGCTAGTATTAGTGCTGTTGGTGTAGAGTTTTTAACTGATTTTACTATTAATCAAGTTTATGATTATTTAAAAGGAAATGTTACACCATTAAATACTTTTTTTAATATATTACCTGCATTTGCTGGACTTAATAGAATTAGTCGTGGTTATCGTACAACTAAATTTATTAGTTTAGCAGAAAAAACTAAAACATTAGAACAAATTGGTATTAAAAAAGCAAAAAATTTACAAGAAATCATTAGTCAAGTAAGTGAAAAACAATTTTTAACAGATAAAATTATTGGAAATAAACGTTATTTATTTAATTATAACCATGCTCCAAATCGCGAAACAATAATACAAAATTTAGGTTTTGTTGCTGAAAGACAATATAAAAATAATTTTGCAAAATTAGAAGTACAAGAATTAAAAAATTATTTATTATTACAAAATGAATTAATAAAGTTAAGTCCACAGTTAACTCCTAAATTTAAAATTAAAGATATTGATAAAGCAAACAATTTTTTACAAAAATATAATACTGATTTAAAAGAAGTATTAAAAATGAACCAACATGACTGATTAAATTTAGTTCATACAATACATGCAGAAAATAGATATGGAAAATCTTTAATTTTAGATTTACAAAAAATTCGTGCTAATGCAATTAAATTTAATTTTAAAAATAGTTCAATTCATAAATTAGTATTAAAAGCAAATCAAACTTTTAAATATTTTGATATTAAATTTTATTTTAAAAAAGGTTTAAATAAATTTTGAAAAGATACTTCATATTTTGAAAAAATAAGAATAAATATTTATAAATTACAAGAGAAATTCGAAAAATTAGAAAAACAAGCATTTGAAAAAATTAATAAATTAAAAGAAAAAACAATTGATGTATTTACAAGTGCTGAAAAGAAAGCAATTAAACATGCACAATTAATTCCATTAAATTCACCAGTATTTATGGCTTGTAAAATTCAACCTTTATCATTAGATAAATGTGGAATTACTATTTATCATCGTAATCCTAAATATAAACCAATTGTAGTTATTGATAGTATTATCAAAGCAGAAACTTTTGTTATTCAAATACATCCATTTCATTGATATAGATGATATAGCGGTTGATATATTGGATATGGAGTTAGTCAAAATAAATGATTAAAAAGTATTGCTTTTGCTCCACCAGTTGTACAACAAATGATTAAAGATAGTTTTAAAATTTATAGGCAAATATTAAGGACAATTAGAACTTATCATAAAGTAGTTAATGTTATTAATAATCCTATTGATAATGTCAATAAATCATTTAAAAGGGTTGGTTTAAAATTCTCAGTTAATACTGTAGTTGGTACTGGATTGTTAAGACATTTAGAAAAATTTGCATATAATCAAGTTGTAAAAAAAGGAAAGAAAAAATTACAAAAAGAAATTATACATATATCACATAGAAAAACTAAATCAAAAACCAAACGTTATAAAAAAGCATTTTTTAAGGAATGATAAAATATGATTAATAAACTTTGAACTGGTGTCAGTTTAGAAAATTATAATAACTGATATCCATTAACTGGAACAATTACAGAAACACCACGACAATATATAAATACATGACCAAATGTTGATGATTGATTTAAAACATTTGCTATTCGTGCTCAAAATGATATTAATGCTTATCTTGATTTTATTTTATCTAAATTTCCTTTTGATAGTTTTAAAGATGAATTAATTAAAGAAACTTTAAGAGATATGGTTTATGTTATGGTTGAACATTGAGTATTTAATCGTACACCAATTGAATTTAATGTTGATGCTACTATTCAATTTAATAATGGTAATCAATTTAGTGCAAGTAGTACTCCTACGATTAATATTTGAGATTTAGCACCTAGTAGAATGAAAATATGAGCAAGATTAACAGAATTAAAACAAATATTTTCAAATTATAATAATGATGAAATAGATGTTGAAAAAATTGACTTAAAAGCATTTTATACTAGAAACCAAGTTAATGAATTAATTCAAGAACAAAAAGAATTTACATTATCAAAGCAAATAAAATTATATGATGATACCATTAATGGTAATAAAAATGAAACATATAGGGGACCAGTTACAAATTTAATAAATAAAGGTTATGTTGCAACAGAATATGACTCAAAAACTGAAACTATGATTTTAGATTGACCTAATGAAATTGGAACATTACCACCTGATGTTTTACAAAACAATCCACAAATTGGTGATTATACACATGCACCAACTTGTGATTTTTCTGCTAAACAACAAAAACGAATTACTACAAATGAAAATGAAATTACCAAATTAAATAGTGAATTAATTAAAACAAACGAAAATATTAATGATGTTAAAAATAATTGATTTAATATTGAAACTAGTCCCTTATGAAAAAAAGTTGAAAATAATAATATAGAAATATTTAAATGATATTTTATTAAAATCAGTTATCAATATTCAACAGAAAATAACTTTATGAAATTTTATAAAGTAATTAAAATTTATTTAAATAATGTTTTTAATGAATTTGAATTGCTAAATGTTGATTCCATGACGTATAGTGAACAAATCCAAAATAAAAGAATTTTAAATACCGGAACGATTTACTATAACAATAAAAAGAAAGAATTTAGTGGTGGCGGTAATTCTTATCCTGAACGTGGAAAAATTAATTTAATTGGTGATATAGAAGAAATATATCAATATCAAGGAATAGATACACCAACTGAATTTATAGCAGAAGAAAATACTGAACATGATTATTATACAAAACTAGAAACAAATCAATTATTAGATAAAAAACAAGATAAGTTAATTGCTGGTGAAAATATTAAAATTGATGAAAATAATAAAATTAGTGCTACTTGCGGGAAAACTGATTTAACTGATTATTATAAAAAAGAAGAAGTAGATAAAAAATTAGACAATAAAATGGATAAAGACCAATTCAAATATGCTTTTTCTATAAATACTATTGGTACTGAAATTCCTAATTTAGAAACTACTGATAAAACTGTTGCTGGTGCTATTAATGAAATTATCAAAAAACAACCACAACCAATTCCAATTCCTCCAAGTAGTTCAATTTGAAAAGAAGTAGGAATAAGAGAAAAAAATAAATGAGATAATTGACAAATTACTTATGATTTTATAGTTAATAAAAGATATAAAGTTTATTATTCTTGAAATATATATAATAATGTTTTTGCAATTAAAGAATTTATTATAACTAATACAAAAATAGCAGGTGTACCAATAGAAGTTTTTAACAATAATACTAATGTCTTAGTTTTATCAGTACAACACTCAAAATTTATTACTATTTATTCTTTAAAAGGTAGCGATAAAGGTAATACATGAAAATTAGAAGAATTACAGGAATAAAATTATGATTTGAAAAATTATAAAAATTATTTTAAGTTTAATTGGAGTTTTATTATCTTCTGCTGTTGCTGGTTTAATTATATTTATTATAGTAAAAATTGTCTTAAAAATTAATCAAATATTTTAGAAAGGAGAAAAAAATGAAACCTTTTTGACCAAGAAAAGATAAAACAAATATTAATAATAATGAAGAAAAATCTAAATTAATTTTTTTAGAAAATAAAAGTACACACACTTCTATTTTAAGTTATTTTGGTTTTAATGATTTTAATCATGAGACTTATTTTACTGATTTTGTTGCTGAAAATAATGCTAATTTATATAATGCTCCATTGGATATTAATAATGAAACTATTAAACAATATTTAATTAAACAAGAATTTTATAGAAAGAATTGAAATTCTATTTTTAAATTAAGCAAATTAGGAATTAGTGGTTATTTAATTTATATTGCTAATGATGATTTATATTTTCAAGTAGTAGATATACAGCAAAGAATTTATGATATTACTGGTAAATTAATTCAATGTACTATTTTTTATGATAGTTATCAACAAAATGCACAAACAGTAAGATTATTTGAAGTTTATAAATTAAATAATGAACAAGTAACTATTAATCGTGCAATTTATAGTATTAGTGATAATAAAAAACAATTTCCTTTACCTTTTAAAGAATATAGTAATAATCCTAATTTAGAACAAGAACAAACATTAAATATTAATTATATTCCAATAGCAATTATGAGAAATAAAGCAAATGAGTTAGCAGATTGTAATAAAGTAATGGATAAAATTAAAGCATTAGATGTTATTTATGAACAAATTGTTTTAGATACTATTTTAAATTCACCAAAGTTTATTTTTGACCAAACTTATGGTAATGCTAAATCTACAATGGATGAAGCCGTAAGAACATTAGTTACTAACAACTATATTTGAAAAACTACTGGTGATAATAATGAAAAAAGTGAAAATATTAATATGACAAGTAGTAATTTTAAAGGTAAAAATTTAACTGATATATATGATTGAAATATTAATGAAATATTTAAACGTTGTGGTATTCATATACCAAGTCAAAAGAAATCAGCACAACAATCGGTTCCCGAAAGTACAGCGGTAAATATTTCAACTATTAATTATATTGAACAAAAATTATGACAATTTAATATTGATATTCTTAAATTTATTCAAATATTAGTACGTTTAGATAAAGATTTATTAAATAGTAAAACATTTAATATTAATGATGAACAAGAAATTAATAACTTAACAGTTAAATTAAAATTATTTAATCCAGAAAATAACCAATTAATAGGAGAAAATAATGGAAAACAACAACAAACCACAAACGAAGTTTCCACAGAAACAAACTAAACTTAATCAAGCAGAAATAGAAAATGATTATTTAATTGATAATATTCCTTATGATTTTACTAATATGATGAGTGCTACTAGTGACCCTGATATTAATAGAGCATACGATGAATTTAAAAAAAGAAAAATTTATATTTATGAAATTGAACGTTTATTTAAAAATAATGAAAATAATAGTTTAAGATTTTCAGCAAATACTATTAAAATAGGTTTTATTGATATTGATAAAGTATTAAAAACTACTGCTGTTGAAACATCTGATTTTACTATGCAATTAAATCAAAGAGCAAGTACTAATATTAATGACAATACAATTGAATATAGTATGACTGATATTAAAAATTTAATATTTCAAGAAATAAATTTATTAAATCAATTTAAGTTATATGCAGTTAGTATAAATGAACCATTAACTGAAAATAATATTGATAATTTATATATTATTAATAATTATTCAGAACCTTATCAAAATCCAAAAACTAGAAGTACTAAAAGTATTACTATTATTAAAATTAAAGACTTTAAAACAAGAGATGGTTATCCAATTATTATTAAATTACAAAAACCACTAGATAAAGACACCAAAGTTATTGGTTTAAAAATTAAAGCACCTAGAAGCATGATTTTTGGCAATATAAAGGTACTTGGTGAAGTCGACAATATGGAGGTATACACAAAGTTATTTGTCAAAGATAAGATAGCATTTCCGCTATTATCAATGCCTATTGAAACTCAACCAAAAGTTAGAATATTACAACAATGATTTAGTGAACAAATATTACCTTGAAATTTAGCAAAACAATTTATAGGACAAGAAAAATCAGTTTTAGATTTAATTGCTATTGGTGGTGGTAGAGAAACAAGAAAAGAAATTATTAATAATGCAAGAGTAACTAATGCTAAAATTGGTTATGATGTTTCTAAAAATTCAAAAGTATGACCATTATCTGATGAACTAGAATTAAAAGATAAAAAATTAGAGTCATGATTTTTAGTAAGTGACTATAATTTATTTATTTCTACAACAAATAAATTTCATGATGTTGAACTAGAAATAAAAGATAGACCACCAATTGATAGTTTACAAAAAGTATTATTAGATATGTTAACTTATACATATACTTATAATAGAAACTTTGATGGTGCATCATTAAGTAATGTTTTAAAAGAAATGAATGATTTAGATAAAATTCGTGCTAAGTTTGAAGGACAAAAACCAAATGAAGTTATTACTAATTTATTTAAACAATGAGAATTAGATTATCCTAACTATACAAATTTACCACAAGTTAAAATATTAAAACAAATAGTTATAATGCTATCAAAAAATATTTATTCAACCATGTCTATTAATAACGGTTTAAATGATGACTATAAATTATTATTACCTTATTATTTTGAATTAAAATCAAATCCTATACATTCTACACCTGATAAGATTTGAGAATTTAAAGATATAAAAGTAGTATTAAAATCTGCATATTTTGATTTTACAGATATCAATAACATTAAACTAAAAAACAATGACATTAGTCAAAATGAATTATTGAAATTAGATGATAATCAATTTAACTGACTATCCATAACTAATGAATTAGAAAGCAATAATATACCATCATTAATTCCGGCAGATTGAACATTAGGTAATGGTGAATATGGAAAATATTTTACAAGATTAATTATTAACAAAAATAAAACCGAAAATGCTTTAAATTTATATGGTTCAAATAAATCACAATTATTTTCTAAATTAGAATTTTATAAAGAAGTTTTACAAATTGACAATAATAGTGAATTTGAATTACAAATTGAAAATCCAATTAATAACTTAAATCGAATTGAAGTTAGCGGACTATTTGGTGCTGGTAATTATGATTTAATTTTAGTAACAAATAAACAAGAAATAAATTTAAATAATATTAATTTATTTGATAAATATAATGAAAATATTTCTTATATAAATTTAGAAATTTAATTATCAAAATATCCATCTGGATAAATACCATCTCATTTTACTGCATCATCAGTTAATTTATTTGATGCTCAGTAAAGAGTAATTTTATGTTTATTACTTACTGGTCTTGCTCAAATAGTTGCCCCCCAGTGTGCTTCATGGTCGTAATCATAAAAATATGTTAATTGATTATTTTTATTATATGAAACTATTCCTAAGATTAAACCGGTAACACCAGTTATTACAGCAAATGATAATGATATTTTTTGAAAATTTGTTTTTATTCATGTTTTCATAATAAATATCTCCTTTTTTCCTTGATTTTACTTTTAAATTGTACTATTTTTGATTATTTTTACAAGTATGCTTTTAAAAGCAAAATAACGCCTAAATTAAAGGTGTTTATTTTTTGATACGTATACTATTAATTGTATTGCACTTATTTATTATATTGCAAATGTGAAGATACTTTTTTTTACAGTAGCATTATTTTTACCCCTAATTACATTTTTATATGGATATAATGCATAAAATAATGCATCATAAGGGTCTTGATACATATTTTTGTCAGGAATGTTAGTTTTGGTTTGGTCATAACGTAATTCTTCTAAACATTGAGTTGTTTTTGGTAAATCATCTTTATTTGCATAAAAGTTTCCATAACTCATAATATTTCTCATTCAAACTACTCTATTAGTTAATCCGGCTTCTTGATTTAAATTTGAAGCATGTTTAATAGCGGTTTGTGTTATTAAAATAGTATTGTGTTCATCAATTAATTTTTGATTTAATCAATCCATTGCTGTTCTTGCTTTATCATCATAAAAATAAATTGCTTGTTCAAAATTTTCAAAATTATCCATTAATCCTAAAATTTCATTAACATAAGCATTAATTTTTTCATTTTCATTTATAAAATCATTTGGAGTAACTACTAATTCACAAATAATATAAGCATCATAATAACCAGTATTATTATATTCTTTAAAACCAACTACCATAAATACAGTATGGTCTTTTGGTCCCGTAGCTCAATCAATACCAACACTATAAAAATCAAATTTATACATTTCTTTTTCTTGATTATAAAATTGTTTTAAATCATATGATTGTCAATATTTTACTGTTTTTTGAAATGGGAAAATTGTTGCATCGCTATCTAAAAATTCAAAACCATAATAAACAGTATTATATTCATCTGGATTACTTTTTTCCATTTCTAATAATGTTCTTTGTTGAATGTCAGGTAATTTATTTCAAAATGGTTGAATAGTAAATCTTAAAACAAATAAACCTAAACCACTAAACATATCTTTATTTTCATAATAAACTTTACCAACTTTTTTAAGATTTTTCATGACTTCATCATTTAATGGTAAAAATGGTGTACAGTATTTTAAATAAAATGGATGATATTTATCATAAGGATTACATGTAAAAGTAATGAAAAAACTTTTATAAAAATAACGAGTAATCTTTTGTCCAAAGGTAGAACTATATATATTTTTATCAATAAATGTTCAACTTCACTCTTTAATAGGTTTATTTGATACTTTAATACGATTACTTCTAAACATAGAGTTTTGTAAACGTTCATATCGATATGTTAATTGTTTTTCAGTTAATGTTTCTTTTTCTTCTGCCATAATAATTTCATCTGTTCTTGAACCTAAAAAACTTGACCCACCTGCTTCTTTTCCAAAAATCTTATTACCATTAGCATAACCAATAAAGTCAATTTGTTGATTACTTGGAAAGATAATACATCCCCCATCCTTAGTAATTTTTCATTTAATGCCATGTGGATTATTAGGTAATAAATTAATATTATATGTATCTAATAAAACTTGACAAACATTCATTAAAGCACCAATTGTAGTTTCACTATGAGTATTTTCATATCTTCTTACTTCTTGAACACTACTATCTCTAAAATTACAACATATAAATAAATCAAATGCTAAACAGTTTCAAGTTTTTCTTGTTCCACGTGCTGTTGGAACAAAACGATAAAAACAATTAGTAGTAAAATATTCTGCTCATTCATCACCAACAAATTCTTTAAAAATATCTCAACTAAAACCATAATTATTATCACTAAAATTAAGATTATATTTTTTATTTAATTGTCCATAACTACTAATAAAAGCCATATTTACTCCTTATTTTTTAAAAAAAATTAAACTTAAATTATTAACAAACAAAAATTAGAAAGGAACATTAAAAATGTTTATATTACCATTCGCAAATCATTTTGATTGAGACAAACATGATTTTAATCAAGATGAATTAAGTTTAAAACAAACAGAAGAATTATTTGCAAAAATAGATGATTATTTATGAAGTATATGTGATAAATCTGAATATAAATCATATAGATTTAGACAACGAAAATTAAAAGCAAAAAAAGGTTTATTAACTTATAAACGACGTATTTGTACACATTATAACACAAAAACACAAAAAATGGAGTACGTATCATTATTAGATAATTATCTTGGTGTTAAAAAATATAGTAAACTTGCACCTAACGTTATTAAACAAATTTTAAAATATTTTGCTGATGGTAAAAAGTATCGTGATGTTTGTGATACTTTTATTGAAGATTTAATAAGTAATAGTACAGTTTGTAGAACATATCAAAAATTTGAATTACCAAAAGCAAATATTCCCAAAATACCATTACAACCAAATCAAAATTTATATGTAAATATTGATGATGGTCATCGAAAATTTAAGTTAAATTGTAAAAAATGTTCGATGAGATTAATAGTAATGTGTACTGGTAAAAAGAAAAATGGAAAATTAATTAATAAAAGAGCTGTATGTAAAATAAGAGTTTCAAAAACAGAAATTGGTGCTGAAAAAACCGCAAAATTAATAGAAAAATATGGTAATTTATTTTTTGAAAACTTTGACCAAGCAAATTTAATAGTTTGTGGAGATAGTGCAAAATGAATTAGAAAAACTGCTACAATTTTAAATGCTAAATTTATTTTAGATAAATTTCATGCTTTTCATGTTTTATTTCTTGGTATAATGGCAGGAAGAAGAAAAAATCAAATTGCTAAATTACACTATCAAAATGCAATAAATTTATTTGCCAAAGGTCAATATTATGAATTAATTGATTTTTTACAATTATTAACTTTACAATATAAAAAATTAAAAGTTGGTTATTTTATTAATGCAAAAGATGGTGTATTAAACCAAGCATTAGTTGAAAATATTGGTTGCTTTACTGAAACTAATATTAAACAAATTTTAAAGCATATGATTGGTGATAGAACTTATAACATTGATATGTATACAAAAATGGTTAATTTTAAATGTTATCAAATAAATACAATTATCCAGTTATTATAAATTAAAACTTAAATTTAAAAAATAAATAAAAATAAAATAAAACTTATTAAAGAAAACTTTAATAAGAATTTTTGAGTTATAAAAGTAAGTATTATTGTTGACTAATATTTTTGAAGTGTTAAGATTAACTTACAATTGCATATTGAAGTCTAAATTATTCTCGTCTAAACTTATAATTTAAAGACAAATTTGAATATTATTGACAACATCGGTATGCTCCCCTTATTAATATAGTTAATAAGAACTTTTTCTTTTTTTGTGAAATTATTTTCTTCCTTTGATACTCTAGATCAAAAATTATCATTGATAAGCATGTAAAAGCTCCTTTTTAAACTAATGTAAAATATTTAAATATTATTATTTTTTAATTATGTGATGAAAATGGATCATTAATATAATATGGTTGCAAATCTTCCATGTTTTTTACTTCGATAAAATATGGTGACAACTTTTGAAAATTTTCCACAATATTACACTTTTCTAAATTTTCAATTATTTTATAATCTAGTAAATCACTAATAATACCAATTTTAGCATTTTCATCTACTAATTGCGGCTGAATAATTATTTTTCCATTATCACATACTGCCAAATAACTTTTATTATTGTATGCTGACAAAACACTTATTGATTTTATTAATCCTGCCTGTAATAATAAACTATTAATAGTAAAAACCGTTAAAAAACTATTCAAAACTTTAAGTGTTTTGACAAAAGTAATTGCTACTCTAATTCCAGTATAACTGCCAGGACCATTTGCAATAACTACTTTTGAAATATCTTTTAATTTTATTTTACATTTTACAAGTAAATTAGTAATAGTTGGAATTGCCAATTCTGTTTGTTTTTGTCAAGCAATAAATGATGAACTTGCTAAAATTTTATTAGCTTGCAAAATCACCACTGTTAATTTGTTATTTGTTGTATCTAAATATAATTGATACATAACATCACCTTATTATTTCATTTAGTTGCTATTAATAATTTTCTAATATCTTACATACTTATTATAATATCATGTATAATGTAATTAAAATAGAAAAAATATAGAATTGTGAGTTGATCCATATGGGAATAGGAAAAAATATAGGATTTAAAAGTAAATTTTCTGATTTTTTACTTTGATCTGGACTAATTATTGCTGTTATAGGTCTAATAATGCAATTTGCAATAGTTTTAATTGAGTATAAACCAATAACAGTTGGAACACCTAATCCTCATAATTTATGAACTCCAGATGGCCCATGAGTTGGTATTTGAACAATGATTTCTACCTTTACTATTCAGTCAAATTTTTTAGTTTTTCTTTTCTTTTGTTTTGTATTAACAAATCGTTTTCATGACAATCGCGCACAATTTGTTTTTGGGCGCTTTTCATTAGCAATTACTGTTTATATTACCGTAACTCTTATCGTATTTTTTGCTGTATTATTTAAACCAATGATAAATAATTTAGATAGTAGTAATAGTATTAGCATATTAAATTTTATAAATACATTTTTATTACATTTAATAGTACCAGTGATAGTGATTTTATATTTTATGTTTTCTGCTGGTAAATACTACTGAAAACTTGGAAAACAAACATATCTTTGAATACCAATTATTTCTATTTACATGTTTGTATATTTAGGTTATGCACTTGCTAAAGGAAATTTTGTTGGTTTTTTAAGAAAAGGAACAACAGAAATTGATTATTCATTTCCATATCCATTTTTAGATTTTCATAAAAGTTTAACTACTTTCTTTATTTATATCTTTGCAATTTTAATCTTATACATAATTTTGATGTTACTTTTTACTCTTTATAATAATATCCTTTATAAAAAAAATAATAAACCAATAGCGGCTTTAAGAGATACAAATTTTTAATGTAAAATAATTTATAAATAAAGTGTACTAGTTTATAAACTAGTACACTTTATTTATAAATTATTTATTATTTAAAAAATATTGAAAAATAATTGTAGGGAGGAATATATATTTGTGAAAAGTAAAAATTTGAAATTGTATTATTTTTTTTAAATATTATTTTGTTATTTTTTGCCTCCTTTTTCTTAATATATTTTATTTTAAAATTATATAAAAACTCCTTGTATAGCATATATAGTATACAAGGACTTAAAGTCAAATATAAAATTAAAACCGGCATTACCTAAATATTTTCTAAACATTTATAAATGCTATTTTTATTGTAACTCACTAAAAAGAAAAAACAAGTAATAACATTTTTTACACTTATCATTTTATATTTTTATATAAAATATTGTTTTTTAACAAGTACTACTTAAAAATAATAAACTTTATTTTAAATATTTCTTTTTACGAATAATAACAACAACTATTGGAATTATAGTTAAAAAACTAATAATGAAGCCACAAATGATAATAATATTTCAATTATTAACTAACATCTTAGTTGTTAATGATATATTAACATCTCAGGGACGATCTGAATTATTACTTTGTAAATAATTAACATAATTTTGTTTAGTAATATCACCTTGATATTGAATAAATCATGATAAAAACTCACCAGCAGCATTATTTTTTAAATCTTCAATTTTAATACTATTATTAGTAGCACTAGTTAAATATTGTTGAAAACCCGCTAATAAATTATTAGTTTTTTCAAAAAAATCAGTACAATTTGGAAAATTAGGTATTTTTGTATTGCTTCTATAAACAGTAATATATTGTTCAGAAGCAGCTTGACGTTGTAAGTCAGATGTATCTAAACCTATACAATAAACTTGAAAATTACTTCCTTGATTAAGAGTTAAATTATCACCATCTTTAATAGGTGTTCCCAAATCATTTTTTGCTTTTTGTAAAGTTTGTGAATCAACTTTTCATTTTAATCAATGTTGTTGTGAATCACTAATATTTACTTTAGCTTTCTCAATGGCTTTATTCATAACTATTAATGTATTTTTATTATCTTGTGAATTATTTTGAACTAAATATTGAGGTACAATTACAGGATTTTCTTTAACTTTTTCATCACTAATAGTACTAAATTGAATATTTGAACTATTATTTGTTAACTTAATAGTTTTACTATAACCACTATCTTTAACACTAACATTAAAACTAGTTGATTTTAAATGATCATCTGGTTTATGATTTAATATTGCATAACTAATTGAATCATTATCAACAACTTCATCCTTTTTATCATTTATTAATAATTGTTCATTCTTATCATTTTTATTTTTTGCTAAAATAGCTAACATTGGTTGATTAGTATCATTGGGATTACCATTATTAAGTGGTAAAATTGCTAACCGATCTTGAACACTTTTATGACTATTTAAAAAATCATCGCTCGGTTTAATCATATAAGGAATACTAAAATAATTATTAAAATCTGCCCTAGGATTTACCGTTGCAAAAATACCATTGTTAATCTGCGCTGGTAAACTATTATCATGGTAACCAACATAAACATAGCCAAAACTAACAATATCATTAAAACTTTGTTTAGCAACACTACGACCAATAACTTTATCAGTAAAATATTTAATACCATTATCTGGCAAGATATTATTAGCTTTGTTTTCAATTTGTTCCTTAAATTTCTTATTAACATCTTTACTAATATCATCATTTGGATTATTATTAACCTTATTAATAAGGTCTGATCAATCATTAAATTGTTCTGTTATTACTTCTTTATGCAATCTAATAAAATCTTCATAATTATTATTAATTGAATTTCAAGTATTAGCTTCACTAATTAAATTTTTATTATTTTCCTTAACAGTAATATGAAACCCAGAAAGTTTGTTACTCTCATTAACAGTACTAATATTAGATTGATGATTAGTAACTATCATTAAACTACTAGTAAGAGATAATGCCAAAGCCAAACTTATTGTTTTAAAACTTTTAGTTTTTTTAAAACTAAAAGATAAGAAATTTGTCATTATGATTACTCCTTTTTTACCTATTATTTGTGTTTATAATTATAATATTAAATTAAGCATATTTAATTAAATACTTAAAATCTTAGTTTTAATAAAATAAAACTAAGGATATATAATCAATTATTAAACTTTTTGTTAAATCAACATATATAATTTTAATACTTATATAATTACTTATATATTCATTAAAATTATAAGGATAAAAATTATATCCTTAACATTAATAATAAACTTTATTAGCAAAAAATCAAGATTAAATAATTAATAAGTTAATTTTTTTAACTTATTAGGTGTTTTAAATAATCAGTTAGTAAATATTAATAGTGATAAGGAAAAACTTGATATACTAAATAAGTAGCATATTCAATCATAATAAAAAATTAAATTTCCTATCAAAAATTTAATTAAATTTAATTCTAATATAAATAGGAGAAAAAATATGAATTGAAAAAATAGTAGTGAATACCGATTAAAAAAAAGAAATCTTATTAAATTTATTTGACGTTTATTTGGTCTACTTATTATTTCTTTATTCTTAATTTTTGATTTAATAATTACTATTAATTATCCCAATGCTTTCATTGTTCCTAATGTTGATAAACCAACTGAAAGATTAGCAATTTATTATTTTTATTTTACAACTCAAACTAATTATTTAGTACTCATTTATTTATTTGCTTTTTTATTTGAAAGTAAATTTAAAGAAAATTCAAAACCAAGTTTTTATATTTTATTAAGCATTACTATTTATATTACAATTACAATGTTAGTATTTTGAATAGGTATCATTAGTAATAGCCAAGAAAGAAGTAAATATGGAACTGATATTTATTTATGATTTAAAACAATAATTCTAAATCTAATTATGCCAATTGTTATGATTTTAAATTTTGCTTTATCATGTGGACGTGATTTTTATTCACTAAAAAATCATCATAAACTTTATATGTGATTTATCTTATTTTCTCCTTGTTTAACATGTAGTACACCACGAACCATTACCATTACTACATAAAAACAAGGAGAAAATATTAATACTTGTTATCCTTACTTTTTTTTCAACTACCAAAAATATGGTGTAGGAGTATTAGTTACTGCTATTATTTTTCTGTTAATTATTAGTATTGGTTTACAATACCTTTATTTATGAATTAATAATATACAATATAAAAAAAGCATGATGATGATAAACCAAATTTTCCAATCATTACTTATCCTTATGGTTTTAAATTATAAAAAAATAAAATAAGGCTTTTAATTTCTAAAGCCTTATTTATATAATTTATTAAATATTTTTAATTATTCATTTACCATAGAAACTACTTCTTCTGGTTTATTAGTAACTGGAAGATATTTACCAATAATTAATAATACACCTGAAGCAATATTAAGTCCTAAAAAAATAATATTAATACCACTAATAAAATTAAAATGTGATGAAAACATAGCTATTAAAGAAAAACCTGCTAAAACTAAAGTTACAATTCCAACAGCTAAACCACTATTAGCATTTCCTTTTAAAACATTATTGCACATGATAATTATTGCAATTAAAAGTCCAAAAATCAATCCAACAATAAATATTGTACTAACTCCTGATGTTAATGAAGTGTGATCATATTTTGTAAAACTGTTAAAAATGACACTACTTGCTGTAGCTAAAATAATTGTAATAATTACACTTTAAATAATACTTATAATATTTGTTATGAATCCAATTTTAGCTCCAATGTATAATTTTTTATCTAATTTCTTTTCAACCTTATCCATTTTTTCTCCTTTTTTCTTAAAATCTTTTTTACATTTTAATATTCTCAATCTTAACATAAAAAAAATTTGGCATCGTGCTATTTTCCCATTGCTGGTATTTTCGCCGCTGGAGTGCTTAACTGCTGTGTTCGAGATGGGAACAGGTGTGACCACTCCGCCATGGACACCAAATAGTTTAGCAATTGCTCCCTAAAAACTAGAAACAGACATCTTTAAATTTGATTACTTTTGATTTGCAATAGAGAATATATTCTTCAATAAATCCTCGATCTATTAGTATCAGTAAGCTGAACATATCACTATGCTTACACACCTGACCTATCAACCTTGTAGTATTCAAGGGATCTTACTTCTTTCGAATGAGAAATCTCATCTTGGAACTGACTTCGCGCTTAGATGCTTTCAGCGCTTATTCATGCCCTACATAGCTACCCAGCTGTGCCACTGGCGTGACAACTGGTGCACCAGAGGTAGGTCCATTCCGGTCCTCTCGTACTAGGAACAGCTTTCCTCAAATTTCTTGCGCCCACGACAGATAGGGACCAAACTGTCTCACGACGTTCTGAACCCAGCTCGCGTACCGCTTTAATGGGCGAACAGCCCAACCCTTGGAAGCGACTACACCTCCAGGATGCGATGAGCCGACATCGAGGTGCCAAACCTCCCCGTCTATATGAACTATTGGGAGAGATTAGCCTGTTATCCCCGGGGTAACTTTTATCCGTTGAGCGACGGCCTTTCCACACAGCACCGCCGGATCACTAAGCCCAACTTTCGTTCCTGCTCGACTTGTATGTCTCGCAGTCAAGCACCCTTTTACCTTTGCGCTCTACATATGATTTCCATTCATATTGAGGGTACCTTTGGGCGCCTCCGTTACTTTTTAGGAGGCGACCGCCCCAGTCAAACTACCCACCAGACACTGTCCTTAGACCAGATTATGGTCTCAAGTTAGAATTTCAATATAGCAAGGGTGGTATCCCAATGGTGACTCCATGCCTACTAGCGTCTGCATATCAACGTCTCCCACCTATGCTGTACAAACTACACCAAAATTCAATATCAAGTTGTAGTAAAGCTCCACGGGGTCTTTCCGTCTAATCGCGGGTAACCTGCATCTTCACAGGTACTAAGATTTCACCGAGTCTATAGCCGAGACAGCGTCCGGATCGTTACGCCTTTCGTGCGGGTCAGAACTTACCTGACAAGGAATTTCGCTACCTTAGGACCGTTATAGTTACGGCCGCCGTTCACTGGGGCTTCAATTCAAAGCTTCGCTTATTACGCTAACAAATCTCTTTAACCTTCCAGCACTGGGCAGGCGTCACCCCCTATACATCGTCTTACGACTTAGCAGAGAGCTGTGTTTTTGCTAAACAGTCGCCCGGACCTCTTCACTGCGACTCATATTGCTATGAGCTCCCCTTCTCGCTAACTTACGGGGTTATTTTGCAGAGTTCCTTAGCTATAGTTATCTCGCTTGCCTTAGGATATTCTCCTTGACCACGTGTGTCCGTTCTCGGTACAGGCACCATGGTGATGTCTTTAGAAACTTTTCTTGGAAGTATGGCATCAAATGCTTCGTTACTAAGCGAACCGTTCACTCCCCATCGTACTTCAAGGTTAACGCTGTGCGGATTTGCCTACACAACCCTCTTTGTACTTAGCCCAGCACTACCAATCACTGGGACATTTTAGCCTTCTCCGTCATTCCATCAGTCACCATGGTGGTACAGGATTATCAACCTGTTATCCATCGACTACGCCTTTCGGCCTCGCCTTAGGTCCTGACTAACCCTGGGTGGACGAACCTAGCCCAGGAAACCTTGGTCAATCGGCATGAAGGATTCTCACCTTCAATCGTTACTCACGCCGGCATTCTCACTTCTAAACACTCCACTAGTCCTTCCGGTCTAACTTCGTCGCAGATTAGAACGCTCCCCTACCGCCCACAATATATGTAAACATATATATATATATAGACCCATAGCTTCGGTACAATGCTTAGCCCCGGTACATTTTCCGCGCAGAATCATTCGACTAGTGAGCTGTTACGCACTCTTTAAAGGATGGCTGCTTCTAAGCCAACCTCCTAGCTGTCTGAACAATTCCACATCGTTTTCCACTTAGCATTGATTTGGGGACCTTAGCTGATGATCTGGGCTGTTTCCCTCACGTCCATGGACCTTATCACCCATAGACTGACTGCCAGATATGTAACAATGGCATTCGCAGTTTAATTGCATTCAGTACCCCGAGGTGGGGCCATCATACATTCAGAGCTTTACCTCCATTGCACTAATTCTGACGCTAGTCCTAAAACTATATCGGGGAGAACCAGCTATCTCCAGGTTCGATTGGAATTTCACCGCTAGCCACAAGTCATCCACGGTCTTTTCAACGAACGTTGGTTCGGTCCTCCATTAACTGTTACATTAACTTCAACCTGCTCATGGCTAGATCACCTGGTTTCGGGTCTACGACCACATACTAAACGCCCTATTCAGGCTCGCTTTCACTTCGGCTCCGTCTTTTCAACTTAACCTTGCATGTAATCGTAACTCGCCGGCTCATTCTACAAAAGGCACGCCGTCACCCATTAACGGGCTCCAACTTGTTGTAAGCATATGGTTTCAGAAACTATTTCACTCCCCTCTCGGGGTACTTTTCACCTTTCCCTCACGGTACTGGTTCACTATCGGTAATTGGTTAGTATTTAGCCTTACGCAGTGGTCTGCGCAAATTCCAACAAGGTTCCACGTGCCTCGCCGTACTCAGGATACTGTCAAGAGATTTATACATTTCGCATACTGGGCTTTCACCATCTATGGCGTTGCTTCCCAACAACTTCTGCTATATATAAATTTTGTAACTCTTCATAGGTCGAACCTAATAGACAGTCCTATAACCCCAGTCTGACGACTGGTTTAGGCTGCTCCCTTTTCGCTCGCCGCTACTAAGGGAATCGCATTCGCTTTCTTTTCCTCTAGGTACTAAGATGTTTCAATTCTCTAGGTATCACTCTGCACAACTATGAATTCATTGTACAGTACTATCTGATTAAAGATAGTGGGTTTCCCCATTCGGACATCTCCGGATCAAAGCTTATTTCCAGCTCCCCGAAGCTTATCGCAGGTAATCGCGTCCTTCATCGTCTTCCAATTCCAAGGCATCCACCATACGCTCTTAATAATTTATTTTTAGAATATCCTATTGCAAGATAAAAATTATCTTATTTTTTTTAAAAGATGTCTATTATCCAGTTTTTAAAGAACAATTGCTCAGAGAAAACAATCCCTGAAAACTAAACAGAACAAAAGAAGTAATCCAATAAATCATCCATCTATTTTTTCTTGTTGTCTTGGTTTCTTATTAGAAACTAAACTCCATAGAAAGGAGGTGATCCATCCCCACCTTCCGGTAGGGATACCTTGTTACGACTTAACCCCAATCATCAACCCTGCCTTTGGCAGCTCCCTCCTTACGGTTAGGACACCGACTTCTGGCATTGCCAACTCTCGTGGTTTGACGGGCGGTGTGTACAAGACCCGAGAACGTATTCACCGCGACATTGCTGATTCGCGATTACTAGCGATTCCGACTTCATGAAGTCGAGTTGCAGACTTCAATCCGGACTGAGACTGACTTTTTGAGATTTGCTTGACCTCGCGGTTTAGCGACTCTTTGTATCAGCCATTGTAGCACGTGTGTAGCCCAGGTCATAAGGGGCATGATGATTTGACGTCGTCCCCACCTTCCTCTAACTTACACTAGCAGTCTCCTTAGAGTCCCCAACTTAATGCTGGCAACTAAGGACAAGGGTTGCGTTCGTTGCTGAACTTAACCAAACATCTCACGACACGAACTGACGACAACCATGCACCACCTGTATCCTTGTTAACCTCTACTATATCTCTATAGCTTCGCAAGGTATGTCAAGACCTGGTAAGGTTCTTCGCGTTGCTTCGAATTAAACCACATGCTCCACCGCTTGTGCGGGTCCCCGTCAATTCCTTTGAGTTTCACTCTTGCGAGCATACTACTCAGGCGGAGTACTTAATGCGTTAGCTACAGCACTGCCTCATGGCAACACTTAGTACTCATCGTTTACGGCGTGGACTACTAGGGTATCTAATCCTATTTGCTCCCCACGCTTTCGTGCCACAACGTCAGTAATAGGCCAGTTAGCCGCCTTCGCCACTGGTGTTCCTTCATATATCTACGCATTCCACCGCTACACATGAAATTCCACTAACCTCTCCTATACTCTAGTAATGTAGTTTCCAAGGCGGTTAGGGGTTGAGCCCCTAAATTTAACCTCAGACTTGCAAAACCGTCTACGCACGCTTTACGCCCAATAAATCCGGATAACGCTTGCCACCTATGTATTACCGCGGCTGCTGGCACATAGTTAGCCGTGGCTTTCTGGTAAGGTATGGTCGATACTAAAATCATTTCCTATTCTAGCACTTCTTCCCTTACAACAGACCTTTACAATCCGAAGACCTTCATCAGTCACGCGGCATTGCTCCATCAGGCTTTCGCCCATTGTGAAAAATTCCCTACTGCTGCCTTCCGTAGAAGTTTGGGCCGTGTCTCAGTCCCAATGTGGCCGTTCATCCTCTCAGATCGGCTACGCATCGTTACCTTGGTAAGCCATTACCTTACCAACTAGTTAATGCGCCGCATCCCCATCAATTAGCGAAGCAAATGCTCCTTTCATTATTATTTATCATTGCAAATAAATAACATATGCGGTATTAGCTGTCGTTTCCAACAGTTATTCCCCACTAAATGGTAGGTTAGATACGTGTTACTCACCCGTTCGCCACTAAAGTATTGCTACTTTCGTTCGACTTGCATGTATTAGGCATGCCGCCAGCGTTAATCCTGAGCCAGGATCAAACTCTCAATAAAATTGTTTTTGTTAAAAGA
Source organism: Spiroplasma endosymbiont of Tiphia femorata (assembly GCF_964020225.1). Taxonomy (NCBI): domain Bacteria; kingdom Bacillati; phylum Mycoplasmatota; class Mollicutes; order Entomoplasmatales; family Spiroplasmataceae; genus Spiroplasma; species Spiroplasma endosymbiont of Tiphia femorata. The sequence goes on from NZ_OZ026544.1 coordinate 758,785, forward strand.
TGATGTCTGACTTATTTAATTTTTAATAAAAAATTGACGGATTAATTCTTGTTCTATTTAGTTTTCAAAGATCGTTTTTTCTAGTTTGTAACCCATTTATTTTTGGGACAATAACAATAGTACAACATGCCATAATTATTGTCAACCTAATTATCATAAAAAAGCATTATTTTTTTAAAATTAAAATTATTAAAATTTTTTATAAAATTAAAAAAATAAAATATTATTTATTCTACTAAAAATTTAATAGTAATATAATCACTTTTAATTGTTAATTGATATTGACCAATACCAATAAAGTCATACAACTTTAAAGCAAGATTTTTAAATTTTTTATTACAATCATTATTTAAAAATAATATTTTTTCAATATTATTATTTTGTAAATCTTTCACTAATTTTGAATTAATCGTTTTATTTTCTGGTATTGATCAGTAATATTCTTTTGTTAATTTATTATAACTAGTTAATTTACCATAATTTGTTCCATCAATATCTGCAAAAATTACTGATTTATTTTCATTAAATGTCAAATGACCCGCTTGAAAGGCAATAATTTTTAAAGGTCCAAGTTTTTTATTAAAATTAACACGATTAATTGCACATAGTGCCTGATGCACAGTAAATGTTGATTGATAAGATAATAAAGGGTAATCTTGATTAAAATGTTCATTAAGTAATAATGTTTCATAATCTAGTTTATATTTAAGAATAATTTTTAGTTCATTAACAACTAATTTGTTATTTTCAATGAAATTTGTAACTAAACATGGTATTTCATTAAAATTTGGAAAAATACGATTAAATACTTTATTACTTGTAACCTCATATAATAATGATGCTATTAATAAATTGTCATAATGATAATTAATTAATTTAGTATCTAATTCTTGACTTAATCTTAAATAAAAATAATTAACTATTTGATAATCATTTAAAAATAAGAATTGTTTTAAGATATTTTGATTACGATTAGTATCATTATCATGGGTTTGATAATTTTTTATTTTTTTTGCTATTCGTAAATAAAAATCATTTAAAAAATTATAAAATTCTTGAATTGTCAAATCATAATCAATTAATATTTTAAAAATAGCATTATCATTATAAAGTTGATAGTATGATTGAATTACCAAATAAATTTTTTTTCGCGATTGATATCATTGCTTTAAATTAGTTAAAATGACGTTTTGACTTCTTGGTTCTAAAGTAATAGTACATCCATAAGGTAAATTAAAACTATTAGGTAATTGTTTATTAACATTGATAATATGTGAATTTGAAAGATTTTTAATACCAATCGTTATGTCATATTTTTTATCAATATTAGCAATTAAATCATAAACCTCTAAACAATGTTTAGTTTCTGTTTTTCTCAATCCTCTTCCTAATTGTTGCAAATATACTGTTTTTGAATTAGTTGGTCGTAATAAAATAATAGTATCAATTTCAGGAATATCAATTCCTTCATTAAAAATATTTACTACACATAAATAATTAATAATTCTATTTTTAAAATCATTAATTATTTTACTACGATTAGTTTGATTTTTACTTGTTAAAAAGTCTGCTTTTAAGCCCTGATTTTGCAAAAATCTAGCAACAATTTGTGCATGAGTAATGTTAATACAAAAAATTAAACAAATCCGATTACTATAAAATCCAATATAGTCATTAATTACATCTAATAATAACTTATTTCTTGCTTCAGTATTTAATTTTTTAAATAATTGCTGATCATTATTTAAATCAATACCAGTTAAATCAGCAGTAATGTCATCAATACAATAATAATCAAATGGTGATAAAAGTTTTTCATTAATTGCATCTCACAATCGTAATTCATGTGCAAACTCATTATCAAAATAATTAATAATGTTTTTATTATCTTCTCGTTCTGGTGTTGCTGTTAAACCAATAATTTGTTTAGGATGAAAATAATTAAAAATTGTCTGAAAAGTTTTGGCAGCCAAATGATGAGCTTCATCAAAAATAATAATATCAAATTGTTGATGTTTAAACTTATTTAGATGTCTATGTACAGTTTGTACTGTTGCAAATAAATATTGTTCTTGAAAATTATTTTGTTTACTATTTAAAATAGTTGCAAATTTTTTATCATTTATTACTTTTCGAAAAGTAATAATTGCTTGTTCAATAATTTCTCTTTGATGTGCTAAAAATAAAATTGAAGGTTTTTGATTATTATTTTCTTTGATTTGATTTAAATAGTCGAAAGCAGATACTACTGTTTTACCAACACCTGTTGCCATGACAATTAAATGTTTTGTTTTTTTAAGTTTTCTTCTTAACTTTAATTTATTAATTAAGGCAATTTGAAAATCATAAAGAAAATAATTAGTTGCTAATCATTGTTCATCTTTTTTATTTACAAGCAATCGATTATATTCAATTCGCGATAGTAATTGTAATCGTTGTTGTTCATTATTTAAATCAACTAAATTATCATTTCATAATTTATAATACTGATTTAAAATATTTTGATATAGTTGCTTATTATCAAATTCATTAATTTTAATATTTCATTCACGACCACTAGTTAAACCTTTTTGCGTTAAATTTGATGAACCAATTATTGCTGAAGAAAAACCTGAATTTCGTTTAAAGATGGCAGCTTTAATATGAATTCTTTCACTACGTTTTTCTAAATTATTTTCAACTTTAACTTTAATATTAGGATACTTTTTTATTATTTTAACTAATGCATATAAATTAACAAATAAAGCCATATCATCAAAAGTAGTAGTAATAAAATTAATAGTAATATTATGATTTAGAGCATAAGTAAATGATGAACGTAACTTATTAATAATTGAATTTGATATAAAAGGATAAATAAAGTATACTTCATCACAAGTTCTGATTTCCTGATTTAAATGATTAATTAATACTTGTTGGTTTTCATTAGTAAATAGAAAATTGTCACTTAATCTAATATTAGAAGTTAAAGGATTATCAATTATACTATCATTTACTTGTAATAAAATGTTATTACTAAATTTATTAGTAGTAAAATTACTTATGATTTGATTTAAAAAATTAATTTTTGCTTCTGGTGATTTAATCGTTTTTAATTGTTCAATTAAAATATTATTTAATTGTTTAACTAAATAATGATCAATGTCTTTAATTAATTCTTTTTCATCATTAATATGTGATGTTTGGAAATTATTGGTAATATCATCACTAATCTTTAATAATAAATCATAATAGCCCTTATTTTTCATACTCTACACTTCCTAATAATAAATAGTGTCTATTTTAATAAATTATAATCTATATTTTAATAAATTATTAACTATTATAAAATAATTTTGTAAAGTAAAAAACCTCTAATATTTAAAATATTATTTTAAATAAATAAGAGGAAGGTAATCTAAGATAAGATATATTCATATTTTATTTTTTTTCTGTTGATGATGTTTTTTCTGCTTGTAATGGATTAGTAATACTTACACCTTTGTATGCCTTGCATTTCATACAGGCATGATGTGGTTTAGTAATTGCTCCACAATTTAAACAGTTAGTTGTAGTTGTTGCAGATAAACTATCATGGGCACGACGTGTATTTTTACGCATTTTTGACGTTCTTCTTGCTGGTACTGCCATAGTCTGTTGCCTCCTTACTTTCGTATCTCATAAATTATATATTGATTTATCAGAAAAATCTATTTTTTTTGATAAGTTTTTCAAATTTTTGGAAATAAAATACTAATAAATCAAATATTTTATTTATTGTTATAAAATAAAAAATATTTTAATTATTTTATAATCCTAAAATAAGTTATTTATAATCGTGTTACATATTTATATTGAAAAGAATTATCTATATTTCAGTCTTTTATATCAATTTCTTTTTGAACTTCAGTTAGTTCATTATGTAAGTAATTAATTTCAGCTTTTACTTGTTCAAACATTCTTTCATAAATTTCCAAAATAACATCTTTATTTATATTTTCTATTTTTAATATTTTATTTTCATATTTGGCTAATTCTCTTTTTCTTTTTTAACATTTTTTAATTTGACTAACAGTTGTATTATCAACTTTGATAATTTTTCCTTTAACATAAAATGGAGAAATAAAATCATTCTTATTTATATTTTAAATATTATCACCTTTAATTATACTATTTTCGATTAAAAAAATTTTAATACTATATTTATTAATGTTACTTAAATAAATTTAGATAAAAAAATTGTAACTTTCATTAGTAACTTTTATTGTATATGATTTTTTTAAATTTTATAAATTAAAAATTAACAAGGAGTAAAAACAATTATGTCACAACAAAATAAAAACGAACAAAATACTTTCAATCAAAATGAAAAGCAATATTCATCAAAATGAAAAGATGAGATTCCCAATTGTTTAGCATTTGAAGTAGAGTATAGGATGACGAAAGCAAATTATATAAAAATTTGAATTGATTATTTTACATTTAAAAATTTGATAGATATTTATGTTTCAAATGTTTCTACAGAAGCTCGTCTTTTTGAAGAACTAAGAAGGTTTCCACGAATTGATAATACTAAATCAAATATTTGACTTACAGATATAGAAACAGGTTTTAACATTCTTTATAAAAACTTTCCAGAAATAAGAAATTTTTGAACAAAATTACCAACAGATGGATCACAAGGTTTAGTAGTCAAAACAAATAGAGATGGCGATTGAAATAAATGAGATTTTACAGTACACTATCAAAGCAAAGATCTCTAAATAAAAGAATGAAAGAGGTTTTTTAGAAACCTGTACATATTTGTTTTGCAAAGTACTAATTCAGATTAATTCTATCTTTAAATTTATTATAAATTGAACAATTCCTATTCAAAATTGAAATGAATTGTTCAATTTTTGTTATATTTTAATTACTAAGTAAAATATTTTGAAAAACTGCCATATCATTAAGAAAGACTTTTTTATTTCTGATGACTTTTTGTAATTGATGATTAATTATCTTTGCTTAGTAAATTCAATGTTAAATATTTTTAAACAGTATTATTTTCAATAATTTTCCTATCAAAATCAATCATTTTTAAAAAATAATATAAGCATTTTTCAAAAATAATTTTGTCTATTAAAGAAAAAACTTCTTTAAAAACAATCCTTAAATATCAATTTTTATCAAAATTATTAGTTTTCATAAATTGATTTTAATTATTTAAAGATAATAAATAAATGAAGTTAATGATTATTGTTTTCTCATTTTCTGTTTTAGATATTTTGTTCTTTCTTTTATATTTAGTATATAATTGTTGATTTACATTAATTAATAACCACCCTTAGTTTCTTGTCCTGAAATAATAGCAACACCATTACTAGTACCAATTCTAGTAGCACCAGCATTAATCATCGCCATTGCATCATCTTGATTTTTAATACCACCAGAAGCTTTAATTGCAACATGAGGACCAATATTTGCTTTCATTAATTTAATATCAGCAACCGTTGCACCACCATTAGCAAAACCAGTTGAAGTTTTAATAAAATCTGCTTTTACTTTAGTTACTAACTGACAAGCAATAATTTTTTGTTCTGTTGTTAATAAACTACACTCAATTATTACTTTTAAAATAATATTTTGTGGACATGCATTACGAACTGCTTGTAGATCTTGCAATACAAGTTTTTGATCATTATCCTTTAATGCACCAATATTAATAACAACATCAATTTCTTGAGTACCATCTTTAATCGCATTAATTGTTTCTGCTACTTTAGTTTGTTTAGTATTGGCACCCAATGGAAAACCAACCACTGTACATACTTTAACATTACTATTTTTTAATAAAGTAACAGCACGATTAACATAAAATGGATTAATACAAACTGCTTTAAAATAATAAGTTTTAGCTTCTTTACATAATGTATCAATCATTGATAATGTTGCTTCTGGTTTTAATAATGTATGATCAATATATTCATTTAAATTAATATTACTTTTCATAAACTTCAACTCCTAATTCATTTTCACTTTTAATAATTGCTTCAATAACTTCAAGATTCATTAAACTATGATTTAATCAATAATCTCGACTTAAATAATCTTTATTTTTAATCATTTTTACAAAATCATTTAATTCATATGTCATTAAACTTTCTTCATTAGTATTATCTGCGATTTCTTTTATTCCGTTTTTAGTATAAACCTTAATTCCACTTAATGGATGAACTTGTGATAAAACAAGACTACTATTATGACCTATAAATTCACTTTGTGCATAAGAGGTTACTCCTTTACTACAAGTAATAGTAGTAATAGTTCCATTTTCATGCTTCAAAATAACATGATTACTTAAATTAACACCATTAGGTAATTTAATTGCCATCGCTTTAACTGTTTTTACTTTACCTAATAAATACAATACTAATTGTAATGGATATACTAAACTATCATAAGTTGCACCTTTACCAAAATCTTTATCAAAAACAGAATCATATATTCCTTTTTCAACTGATGGCATTCTTGAAGAAATACGATTAAAATTAAGGTTAACTATTTCTGGATTTATTTCATGAACTAATTTTTTTAATTTAGAAAAAATAGGTAAATGAACAGTAACATAAGCTTCTAATAAAATTATTTTTTTACTTCTTGCTAAAGAAATTAGGTCTTTAACTTCTTCAACTGTAAAAGTAATAGTTTTTTCTACTAAAACATGAATATTATTATTTAAAAATAATTTACTTTGTTCGTAATGCAAACCATTTGGTGAAGCAATATAAATAGCGTCAATATGTTCTATCATTTTATTTAAATCATCAGTACTATGGGCAATATTATATTTTTTTGCTCATGTTTCTGCTTTATCTAAACTTCTTGAATATATACAAGTTATTTTAACTTTTTTATTAGTTAACGCTTGCTTTATAAATCTTTGAACAATTTTTCCAGTTCCAATAATACCAATTCTAATCATCTTGTACTCCTTTAACTTTTTAAACTTGTTTCATAATTAATGATTGACATTAAAAATAAAGGTGCAGTTTCGGCACGTAAAATTAATTTTCCTAAACTAATATTACTAAAATTAAGTTGTGTTAAAGTTGCAATTTCTTCTTTAGTGATTCCTCCTTCGGGTCCAACTATAATTGTTATTGATGATAATTTATTATTTATTTGACTAATCCAACTAGTTTCTGATGAATTTTCATATGCAACCAAATTAAGATGAGACCGATATCGTTTTAATTGTTTTAAATCAAAAACAACGGGTGTAACAATCGGAATTAAATTGCGATTTGATTGTTTGGCAGCAGCTTTTGCAATATTTTGTCAACGTAAAACTTTCTGTTCTGCTTTTGTTCTCGTTAAAATACTAACACATCGTTTTAACTGCAATGGCACAATTTGATAAACTCCCAATTGTACTGCTTTTTGAATGACTAAATCAAATTTTTGTTCTTTTAATAACGATATTACTAATGTGATTTTACATCTTAATTCTGAATTACTATTTGGCACTGTTTTTATAATTTCGCATTTAATAACTGATGTAATTTCAATAATTTTTGTTAAATATTTTTGTTCTTGATGAATAATAACTATTTCATCATTAATTTTATGACGTAATACTTTAATTAGATGTTTACTATCTTCTTCATCTAATATTAAAATATTATTAGTTTTATGGTTAGTAAAGTAGCATTCCATAGTCCACCTCTAATTTGATTATAACATAAGGTAAAACTCAAATTAACAAGTTTTAACTATCATCTTTAATTTCTAAAATATAAAATTTCTTTTTTCTTTTATCATGAAACTAAATTAAAAACTACTTAATTAATTAAGTAGTTTTTAATTATTTATAAAATAATACATTTTGCAACTTTAGTAGTAGCATTATTATCTATGTTTACTAAAGGTTTATCATTTATTATGTTCTTATTTTTATTACTTTCTTCGAATGTAGCAGCAACTTTTCCTCGTCTTTCTCTTTCTTTTTCTTTTCCAAAACTATTATTTACTTCATCTAATTTTTTTGCAAGTGAATCTTTATCTTTTGTACTTCATTTTTCATATGGTTCTCATGGCATATTTTTTTACTTCCTTTATTATTTTTTGAATATTTTTTCTACCCTTTAAATACTCAGTAAAATTATATATTTTTTATAAATGTAAATATAAAAAATATATAATTTTACTCTTTTTAACAAAACTATTAAAATTATTTTTAAAACAATATTTTATATTGAATAACTTCGTTGTTTTGTTACTGGACTAATTGGGGGTTGTATATCAGAAGAATTAACTATAACACTTAAATCAAAATTTTTAGCAACAGGATTAGTAACTGTTGGTTTTGCTTTATCTGGATTTTCTCACGTTATTTTATTACTTAATAGTTTATTTATTTTTTGCTTTTTCCTATTATCTAATTCTTGTTTTAAAATATTAAATTGTCTTTCTAATTGAGTTTCTACTTTATCACTTGTCAAGTCTCTAATTATTGTTTTAAATTCTTTTTTATCTTTTTCAATTTTTTCTTGATTTTTAAACATTTTATTATAAATTCATGAATCAACTTTTTTTATTGCAGTTGAAACTGTTGTTGCAGCAGTTTTAATAAATAAGCCAAGCGTAATTGAAATTAAACCAACTATAAGTTTGTCTTTTAATTCTGTTGCAATTTCCCTCCTTACAAAGGGTAAACAAGAAATCAATATTGGAACACCAACAGAAAGTACTGAAATAACACCCCACATTGTGAATTCCGCTATAGATGGTTTTTCTTTACATTCTGTTTGTTCTTTTATAAACTCTTTGATTGGTATTCTATCAAAATTATTATTATTATTATTTATTAATAAAAGATCATTTTTGTATTGACTTAAATTTTTATATTGTTTTGTTTGCGTTAATATTTGTATATTATCATTATCAAAGTTGTGAAAAAACATTATTTTTTCTGAAATTGATTGATTATTATGTATAAAAGTTGTTATATAATAACAATTATTATTTATTGTCAAAATTTCTTCATATATTTGTTTAACTTTTTTACCATTTTCAATTTTTTCTTGTTTAATTTCGTTTTCTAATTTTAATATTTTATTTTCATATTTTAATTCTTTTTGTAGAATGTTAATTTTATTAAGTTTAATTTTTAGTTTTTTTATTTTTTTCTATTTTTTGTTAATATTTTGGTTTTGTTCTTTTCATCATTATTTAAAAATTGTTTAATATCATTTTTTAATTCATTTTGGATATTGCTATTTATCTTTTGATATTCATTTAATTGTTCTTTTCTTTGTTTTAATTTCCTTAACCTAGTTGTTTTTTCTTTAATTTCATGTTCATATTTGGCTAATTCTCTTTTTCTTTTCTTTAACGTTTTTTTACCAAATAATTGACCACTAACTATTGCATTTTTAATTTTTTCTAAATTTTCCTTTGCTTTTTTTAATTCAAATTCAATTTTTAAAGTTTCATCATTATTTTCTTTTTGTAAATTTAATATTCTGTGTGCTCTTGCTTCTTCAATTATTATTTTCTTTGCTATTTGTTTATCAAGATCTAAAATTGTTACAGAATTATATCTATACTTTTGTGATCCATTTTCAATTATTTTAGTTTGTGATATTTGACTTGAATTAAAAGAACTAGTAAATTCAGTATTATTTATATTTTTTTTATTTTTTTCAAATCTTATTGTTAAGCCCCCATGTCTTGCTTTTATAGCAATTTCTGACTTATTTAAAATATCATTTATTCTTTGTTGTTTAATGATTTGATGAAATGTTTGCAAATTTGTTTTATCAGCCATTCTTTTTTCTCCTTTTTTTAAACAAAAACCCATTTACTTTAATTTAAAGTAATGGGTGATATAAACTCAATAATAATTATATGTTATCAAATTTTGTCTTTTTTACAACAAATTTCCATAATTCAAAAAATAAATAAAATTTTAAGTTTTAATTAAATTTAATAAAAATATATTTTTAAATATTATAAATGTTATACTTTAATATATTATTTAAAAATTAGTGTTTACATTTTTTTAAAATAAAAATTTAAAAAAATGTATTTTATTTTTACGGGGGTAAAAAATATGAAAAAAATTAGCAATAAAACAAAATGTATATTAGCATTAAACTGAATTACAATTATCACAGTTTGAATATTACATAAAAAAAGTACTGAAGAACTAGATAAAATAAATAATAGTTCAGAAAAAAATATAAATGAACTTGAATATAAAAAATTAAAAACAACTTTAACTGACTATATTACTTGATTAGAATACTATTCTAAAATTTTTGTTATTTTTGGCATAACTCTTACTACATTAACAGTAATAGAAATTTTATACCAACAAATTTTTTTCCTAATAAACCAATAACAAAAGAAATGAAAAAAATCTTTAACTTATCTGAAAAATTAACTTTTAATGAATTAAAAGAAATAAAAATTAAACTTTCAAAAATAAATATTAATATTCCAAAATTTAAAACAAAATATACGTTATTACAACAAACTAATATTATATTAGAAACAATTAATAACTACCTTGATAATGAAAATAAAACAAACTATCAACAATACTTAAATGAACTCTATACTTTAAAGTCATGATTAGAAAATCAAAAATCACTTTTCATTTGTGAAACTAAAAAAGATAACAAACAACAAAAATCATTAATTACCACATCCATAATACCTAAAACAAATCAATCAGTTAATAATATTACTAAATGTAATAATAAAGAATTATCTTCTCATTTTTTAGAAAATCTATGACCAAAATGATTTAATAGTATTTTAACTATAGAAGAACAAACACTACTAAATATTGCTTATCAAAAAGCAAAAGAAAAAGAAGAAAAAAATTTTGAAAATTATTAAAAGAAAATAAAGAAATAATAAAAAACAAAGGAATAAAACACTTTTTAGAAATAACATTTAAAATAAATAAAACTGAAAATAAAATAGCAAACATAGTAAATCAAGAAATATTATTTTCAGATATAAAAATTATTGAAAGAAAACAAAAATTAAACTTAACTTAAAATTTGACATTAAAATACTTATATAGTATAAAATATCAGTATAATTAAATAAATTTTGCCCTTATATGCTAGTAATATGGACTAGTGTTTCTACGTTTAACCAGAAATTAAACACTATGGGTTTATTAATGATTTTTTGTCATGATAAATCAACATCAAGCACTTGGGAAATGTTGATTTTTTTATTTTTAAATTAACTCTAAGAAAGGAATAAAATATGTTTTATAAAAAAACAATTAGTAAGTTTTTTAAATTTGATAGTCTTAATGCTACTTTTAAAAAAGAAATTATTGGTGGTTTAACAACTTTTTTAGCAATGGTTTACATTTTATCTGTACAACCTAGCATTTTATCAAGTGCACCAAGTATTAATGTCAATAATGGGAATATGCAATTTGGGGGAATTTTTATTTCTACTGCTATTGCTGCATTCATTGGTACAGTGATTATGGGATTATCTGCTAATATGCCAGTTGGATTAGCACCAAGTATGGGATTAAATGCTGTATTTACTTTTAATATTGCTAATAATGGAATTGGATATGAAGGAGCTTTAATCGCAGTAATGATTTCTTCCATTTTATTTTGTTTAATATCTGCTACAAAAATTAGAATGTTAATCATACAATCATTACCACAATCAATGAAATTAGCAATTGGTAACTGGTATTGGTTTTTTTATTGCATATATTGGTTTTAAAAATATTGGCTTGGTAGAAATTAGTGGTAGCGGTTTACCAATTGCCTCATTAGCAAATTTAAAAGATAACTGACCATTAATTTTAATGGGAATTTTTGTTTTAACTCTAATATTCATTTTATATTTTAAAAAAGTTCCAGGAGCAATTGCATTAGCAATTTTATGCGGTCTAATAATCTCATTAATTATTGGTAATGTTAGTAATAGTGATTTTATTAAAAAAAACTTTGCACATTGAACTAATTGAAGTTACTCAGATTTTAGTTCTTGAAAAATTAATTTAAACAATACCTATAATGCAATTGTAAATCCGAAAATTTGAAGTTCACCAACAATGTATATTGCTATTTTTGTCTTTTTATTTGTTTCTTTCTTTGATGCAACAGGTTGTTTATATTCAATTACTCATCAAATTAATGAACAAGTTAATAGTAATTATGAATTAAATAAAAAAGCATTAATGGCTGACTCATTTGGTACATTATCAGGTAGCTTAATTGGTTGTTCACCAATTACTACTTATATTGAATCTTCAACTGGTGTTGCACAAGGTGCTAGAACCGGATTTTCAGCAATAATTACTGGAACAATGTTTTTAATTGCTATTATTTTATATCCAATATTTAAGCTAATTACTCCTTGTGTTTCTGGAGCAGCTTTAATTTTTGTTGGTAGTTTAATGATAAAACAATTAATAAACATCGAATGAAAAAAATCTGAGATTAGTATTGCGGCTTTCTTTACAATTATTATTATGATAATTACTTATTCAATTACTAATGGTATTGCAATTGGTTATTTGATTTATACTTTGGTATCAATAATTAATAAAAAATATAAAGATATTCATATTATTACTTATATTCTTGATCTAATGTTCATTGGTTACTTTATTGCTTATGCTTTTGTTCAATAATATATGATATATTATCGGTGTTATTTACTAAACTACTTTTACTCATAAAACTCAATTTATAAAATTAATATATAATTTATACTAGATTAATTAAATTAATTAAGTATCGTTTTTCTTTTATTATTTGTTTTTATAATTTTTTATGTTAAGATTTGTTTATTATTAAAATGTATAAAATTGGTTTTTTAAAACCTAGAACGCGGAAGTTTTATATATGGATATTCAACAAGATTTTTATGTTAAAAAAATTTTTTATGCTTGTTATGTTAAAAATGTTGTTTTACCTATTTCTTTTTTAAATAATATTGGAAATAAAAAAGGTAAATGTTATGTTGGAAATAAACAAAAATTGAGAAATAATACTTCTCGTACTAAAACTAATTTAATTCAAAAAGCATTACATAATTTTTATAATAGTAAAATGTTAAGTTTTGTTACTTTGACTTATAAAAATAATATGCAAGATATTAAAAAAGCAAAAAAAGATATTGGTTTATTTTTTATTAAATTAAAAAAGTGATGAAATGACCCTAAACGTTTTCAAAATTTAGGAGAATTAAAGTATTTTTATGTTTATGAATATCAATCTCGTGGTGCTATTCATTTTCATATAATTTTTAATAGAAAGATATATAAAAGTATGTTAGCAGAATGATGAACTCATGGTTTTAATGATTTAAAAGTAGTTAAAAAAGGTACAAATGAATTTGTTGTTAAATATTTAGGAAAATATGTTACAAAAGCCATGGATGATGTTAAATCTATAAATCAGACAGATGTAGGTGTAAAGGCTTATGCTTTTAGTCGTAATTGTAAAAATCCTCTTGTTGTTCGTGGTATTAAAAAATTGACAATTGGAGATATAATTAAAGCAAGTTTTAATGCAACAAATGTATTTTATTTTAAAACTCAAAGAGATAGTAATGGTGATACTGTGATGATTGGTGTTATTATTGAGAGTACTGTTGTAAATGATTATTTTAAAGAATATGAAGATTACGAAAAATATGTATATTTAAGTGCTTTATCGTATAAACATTATTTATGGACTAGTGAAATTGGTTATTTAAATCATAGAGATAGAGATGTTTTGACTTGGGTTTATAAAGTTTTTGGTAGTAAAGTTGAAGAAATAAATTTTAAGAAAAAAGTTTTATATTAGTTTAATTTTTAGTATTTTTTTTATTTTTTTAAATTATAATAAAATATAAAAGGAGAAAAAAATGGATACTAAAACAATAATTGAAATTTGTACTAGTATTATTAGTGCTATGTCTGTTATTATAACTTTAGGAATTACTATATATTTTCAATTTGAAAATAGAAAAAGAACAATTAGAACAGAATTATATAAAGAATTAGAAAAGATTTGAAATAAATATCAATTTTTTTCTTATGAAGAGAAAAATTTACTTAGAGATTATAAAAATGAAATAATAGGTAGTAAACAACTTTCAGTAAAAGAAATGTCAAAACAATTTATAACACATTTTAATTCGTATTTGTGAGAAGTAAATATTTTATTATCTATTTTTAATTTCGAAAATAAATATGAATGTTCTCAATGTAGAAGTATTATTGATACAAAAAAATGAGATGAATTTACTAATTCATTATATAATAGGAAAAAAATAATTGATTGAAGTGTAATTTTTAAATTCTTTTTAGTAACTGAAAAAAACAAGTTAAAAATTATGATTGCTATTTGCCCGAATTGTTTAAAAAATGATTTAAAATAATAAATTTAAAAATTTTAAGTTTTATCATAAAAAATTAAATTATTAAAGAATATACTTGTATATATATATATATAATGGTTAATGAACATTAGTGATTATTCGCGTTCTTACTAATGTTCATTTTTTATTTTTAGTTGAAATTTTATATTTTTATGATATATTATTAGTAAGTATAGGTTTACCCTACTATGCTTGACTTATTAAATTAAATTTTAATGAACGCGAAAGGTTAAGTATTTTTTTATGTTTAAAGTTCAATTAGTTAATATTGAAAAAGGGCGTATTATTCCCGATAAAAATAATAAAGGTCAAACATTAAAGTTTGATGTTTTGAAGTTTGTAGAAATAAACAAACAAACAAGTGTGCCAACTGGTCAAACACGTGATAAATGATATAATCCGGAATTTGCTAGTGATTTTAATAATTGTTTATCTACTCTTGATTTAAAAGTTGGTAATTTTTATTCACTTGAACTTGATTTAAGCGGTAATATTAAAAAACTTTCTAATTGAAAATAGTTATTTATTAAAAGGGTAATTTTAAATAATTATTTTATGTTAGGAGTTAATTTTAAATTATGGCTAGAAGTAATAATTGTTCTTGTGGACAACCGTTTCATTTAGCTATTTATATGTGTAAACTTTGTGACCAAGTTATTTGTCCTAAAAGAGTTTTACAAAACTTATATACTAGAAAATATTATTGTCCAAATTGTATATTAGATATTGCTTTAAATAAGGCAATGAGACAGCAAGAAAGTAAGTTAAATTATGAGACATAAATGTAGTGATTGAACTTATGAACGAGTATATGGTTGTGAAATGTGTTACAGAGTTGCTAATGAAATGGAACGAGTAAAAAAAGAGAATAAAAGAAATAAGTAAAAATTAAATAAGGGACTTATATATGGATTATATATTTTTCATTAAGCCCCAATGGATTAGATTATAATTCATAAATAAGCTCCTTATTAGTATATAAAGTAAGGAGTTTTATTTATGCCTAATGAATTAGAGCAAACTAGTAATTATACTTTAACTAAAATTTTAAGAACTGGATTAAGTCCATTAAGTGCTATGGTAGGTGTTAGTGCTTATTATGGTCAATATTTAAAAGACCCAGTATTAGGTTCTATAAATTCTTTGTTATTTAGTAAAAAGTTAGGAATTGATATATGGAATATTAATCAAAGACCAACTACTAGAAATAAAGTTATTAATAGTTATAAAAAGATATTTTTAGGTTTAGGGACTATTGGTTTAATTAACTATGCCAAGTTTGTTCAGTATGTAGATAAGTCAGTTTCTTTATTAAGAGATGAACCTTGTTTTTGGCCGCCTTGTCCTACTGAACCACCAATTCCTACTCCAATACCAACTCCTAATCCAGTAATTGATAAGCCTTTTGTAGATTGAGATACTTATATATCTTTAAATAGTTTTGGTATAGCGAATGTTATTAGTGGTTTAACTGAGTTAATACCTAATAAATTTGAAGCAATAAGAAAGATATGTAATATGGCTACTGGTGGATGTTTGATTAGTAGTGGTGTTGCTATGGGAATTAATAATAATTTTAATAATTATTTTGCTATTCCTACGATAATTGCGGGAGCAAGTGAAATTATAAATAGTTTATTGTTGCCATTAGGCAATACACATAATAATATAGAGTTACAAGAAGTATTTACTGATGAAAGAGCAAGATTAATTAACACTAGTGTTAGTGATTATCAAAGTACAAATGACAGTATGGTTGATGTTGATTTAAATGATGATAATATGTCGGAGATTAATTTAGATAGAGCAAGTTTAAACTGGGATTATTCTTATGCTTATACATTAGGTGGTGTTTAAAATGAAAAAAGATAAATGAAAAAATATGCCAAGACAAAAGTTACATAAGAAAAAAGCAAAGCGAAATTTTGAACAAAGATTAAGTGAAAATATGAGTTTTGATAATTTTTTAGGAGGTAAAAAATAATGGTTAAATGAATAGTTGTAATATTGGCTGTGTTTGCTACTTCTTGGTTTTTTAAAGGTACTATTAAAAAGTTAGTTTGAAAATTTAAACATAAAAAACATGATATAGTTGATCCCGATTGTTGATATTGTAAAGAACAAAAACGGAAAGAAAGAGCAAGAAAAGAATTAGAGGAGGGAGGTGATTAAAATGCCCGCAGGTTTAACCGCACTATTAAATATGATTGGAGGTATTGGCCAAAAATTATTAGAATCTTTTAGTTATGTATTTGATTGAGTATTTGCTGGTGATTCAATTATGACAAATTGACCAGTTTTAATTCCAATATTTATGATGGTCTTAGTATTTATTAAAGAATTTATAGGACATATTATTCGTGGATTTAGGTAGAAAAAACTAAAGTTGTTTTTAGGAGGTAATAGTTATGATTAAATTATTTTTTGCAATAATTTTTGTTTTTCCTTTATTAGGTAAACTTTTACCTTCTTTAAATAATATTGTGCAAAATATTTTGCAAAGTTATATTACTGATTTTTCCGGTTTACATAATTTATCTTTGGTTATTAAAAGTTTTATTTTTGGTGATAGTTCACAACAAATAGTTTCTATGCCAGCACCATTGTTAGCAATTATTTTAGTACTTTTTACTTTTTCATTAATTTTAAAATTATTAAAAATAATATAGGAGTAGTTTATTATGGGTGTTGCTTTTATTTCAAAAATTTTAGAATTATTTGCGCAAATTTTTATGAAATTTTGAAATTTGCCAATGGCAGATTTGGGTTTTAATTTGGGGACTTTTGTTGTTTTTATTCTTTTAATAAAGTTTGCTATGTCAGTTTTTTTAAATATTGATATTCAGCCAGTTTTTACATCGGGTACTGTAAAGCAAAGTTATAGAAATATTAAAGGAAGTTCAAAATTTGTTGGAAAGCAAATTGCTAAACAACATGAAAGAAAACGTTTAAGAAATAAGGCTAAGGGTGTTGAAAATAAAAAAGGGAAGTTTGTAGGTGCTTAATTTATGAGTGATTTTGTTAATAGTATATTGCATTTAATTTTTATATTTTCTAGTAATGATATTAGTATATTTTTAAATCAACCAAATATTACTGATGAAGTTTATATTTTGTTTAATTTGACTTTTTGGTTGGTATTAGGTGTATTTTTTAATTTTATTTATCGTAGTATTAAATTTGTTTTTAGGTCATTATTTGGGTAGGTGTTAATTATGAGTGTTTGAGATATTTACAATAAAATACATCAATGTATAGTTGATTATTGAACTATGTTTATAGGTAGTCCAGTTGATGATTTTACTACTATTTTATGAAATTTAGTGGTTTATGGAACTCAGTTTTTTATTGGATTTATTATATTTTATGGTTCATGGTGAATTTTAAAATGTTTATTTGGTAAATAATTATGTGATTTAAGTTTGTTAAATTATTTTTTGTTGTAAATAGTACTGTTCAAGCACCAACTAGTTTAATTGTTTTTAATGCACCTAGTGAAAGTAATTACACTATAACTAGCGATATGGTTAAACCCGTTAAATATAATGATTTTAATGATTGAGCAACTATTCCATGAAACTCTGCTTATTTTGATGTTGGCCAACCAGATTTAAAATTAGTTTCTGCTGTTGTACATAAAACTACTGATACTCCTTATTCAATTCAATTTCATTCTGATGTGGTAGGTAATTTTGATAGACGAGTTAGTGATTTGTCTACAAATTATGATTTTACAGAGCAAGATTTAAACCAGTTATCTCTTATTTTATTTAATCATAATTATATACAAACTGGTAAGTTTAATGAGTTAGTTTTTTGAAATTATAATGTTTCTAATAATTTAAGTTTTAAGTTGACTTTTGAAATTACAAAACCTTTGAGTTTTTATATACAAGGTTTTATGTTTTATATTTCTGCTGAATATTTTAGTTATTTTTCTTCTATTTATACATTTTCATTTTTAGATTATGAGGGTAATATTCGTTATAATTTTAAAGGTGTATTAAATGATAAAGATAGTGTTTATAATTTAGGAAAATATAATTTTGTTACTATGCCGGTTCGTGTTCCAAATTTAAAGCATTTAACAATTGATTTTGATTTATCTTCGTTAACTAATCGTGACGGTTTGCATGTTAAATTTGGTCAGATGAATATTTTTTCTTCCAAAGATATTGTTCCAGTACCACCAAATAGTCCTTTTAACCCTGAGTATGAACGTGTTAGTTGATATGATGTTTTTGGTCATCTGCGTAATGCTTTTAGATGAATACTTTATGGTGTTGTTGGTAAAGTTTTACCAGTTGAACCATTAAGACAATTTCTTTTTACAACAGATAGTTTATTACGACATATTTTTTCAGATACGATTAGTACTGCTTTAAATGTTGATATTGTTAGTGGAATAGAAAATATTATACCTTTATGGTTATTTGTTAGAGCAATTAGTTTAATTATAGGTTAGGAGTTTATTATGGAAAATAAAAGATTGTTTTGATGTGAAATTTTGATTACAGTTGTTGTTTGTTTTTAACATCATTAGTTACTGCATTATTTTTTAATTTTGATGTAGATAAATTAAAATTATTTTATGAAAATTCTGGTTTTGATGTTCAATTTTTATTGTTTATTTTTAATTTTATTTTTTCTTTTGTTTTTGGTTCATATTTTATGAAATTTTGTTTTTGAATTAAAAGTAAGTTTAAAAATAAAAATAAGGTGGTTAAATAATGCCTTGATATGGTTACGTGTTATTGGTTATAGGTTTGATTATGATTATTTATCCAATTCTTATAACTATTCGTAATGTTAAAATTTTAAAACGTGTAGGTAGTTATATTATTTCAGCGCCACCACGCACTGGTAAATCTGCTCTTGCTTGTTTTTTAGCACAAACTCATAAAAAACGAGTAGTTAGTCCTTTTCCTATTAAATTAAAAAATGGTTATTCTTATTTGGTTAATTATAATGATGTTTTTACTTTTAATCAGTTAGCAAGTAATTATGCTTTTGAGGAAGAAGATTTAATAATTTTAGATGAATTAGCATTAAAAATAAATTCTAATGATTTAGGAGTACAGTTTAAAAATCAACAAGAAAGTTTAGGACAATTTTGTAAGTTAATAGGTCACATGTTTAATGGTACAATGTATTTGATTGAACAACACCCTAATAGAATACCAGTACAAGCAAGAGAAAAAGTAGAGTATGTTGTGCAAGTTAAAAGAATGCGTTTTTTGGGCTTTGTTGTTATATTTAATCTTAATTTATATACTAATATTGAGGATTATAATAAAGTAGTGTTTTCACGACGTAGAACAAAGAAAATGATTAAAAAAGGCATAATGCCTCCAAGTTATAGCGGTGAAGCAATGGCTATGACTTTATTTTTTCCTAGACATTGGTTGAAAAGGTATAATTCTAGGGCTTTACATTATGTGCATGAACTTAAAAGTGAATTATCACCTAAGAAATACCTTAAAGAAGCAAGTAGTATCGATATGACTTATAGTGATATTAAATTTGCTGGTTTGGATAAATTGGATAATATTTTAAAGAAAAAAGATAAACTTAAAAATAAAGATAAATAAAAATGATTATAGTCCCAGTGAACCTACTGGGACTATAATTTGGGTGAGCCACGTAGTGGCGAGGGACGAAGTCCCTATATACTTGAATATTACTCTAAATGATAGTTATAAATCATTAAAAGTAATTAATACTATTTATGGGGGTACAAATATGAGAAGTATAAAAATAACATTAAAAATGATGAGTGCAATTACTTTAACTTCTATTAGCACAAGCTCAATTATTGCTTGTGAATATGATTCAATAAAAGTGCCTGATTTAAATTCTAGATATGCAAAATTATTAGGATGATATAATTCAGATAACTCAATAAGTTTAATCCAACAAAAATTAAGTTATGATAGTAATAACGAAAAATATTTAATTATTGCCGATGATTCATTAATTACACCCGATAATCTCTTTAAAAATAAATTATTAATTACAGGTTCTACTTCAAAAAAATATAAAGCAAGAAATGAGCATGCTGCAGCATTTTTACAAGAATTAGGATATACATCTGGTAATGAAAATCAGGATTATTCAAGTTATGATGTTAATGAAATTAGTAATTTAATTGCAAAAGTTAGAAATAGTAATCCAGGTAAAATTACAGAAAATAATGAAAATGACTTTCAAGTTAGTGACGGTACTTGTCAAATTGATATTGTAAACAAAGATGACAAAATTGATAAACTTATTACATCTTATACTATCAATACAAGCAAAAATAATCAATTAGGTATTAATAATATAATTATTACTAATATTATATTTAATAAAAGTACTTTAAAATTAACAACAGAAGAAGGTTTTAGACAAGGTAATCCGATTACTAGTTTTAAATTTTAATTTAAAACTAATGATAAACAAAAGCAATTTGATGAACTAGTTAAAATACTAAATACAAAAATTTCTACACAATTTTTTAGTGATAGTAACACTTGAACACCAGTAACAGGAAATTTTCCAAATTCAAAAGTTTTTTTAGAAATCCATTTTGGTAATGTAAGTATCCATAGAATTGATTGTGGAATAGCTCCTACAGAATAAATTAAATTTGATTTTCAACACTTTCAAAATTTTTAAAACCAACTTTCAACAAGATTACTTAAATGAAATTTTCAATAATATAAATAAACATATAAAAAAGTTATCAGAAATGATAACTTTTTATTAAATAAATTAAATATAAAACTTATATAATTACTTCAATTATGTTAATTTACTATAACTTGTATTGGATTTATTACTATCATTATACTTTTTTCTAAACATGGTTAAGACAATAAATTTTTATGTTCTAATTCTTCTCTTTTAAGTTGTTCTAAATAATTAGATACTTGTCTTTGATTATCACTTATATTTTTGATACAAGTTTCTAAATTACTTTTAATAATAGCCATTTTTTGTTCAATTAAACTTATCTCTACATTTAATATATTTATTTCTTACCCTCTATTCATCATTTTTTTCCTTTCAATCTAAACTCATTTATTTTAAAATAAAAACTATATTAAGTTTATAATAATTATAAATTAATAATTTTTAATTTTAATTTTTAAACTTACTTTGTATATCCTTTTTTAGTTATTTACTTAATTTATATAAAAAGATATTAAAAATGAGAGTATTATCTCTCATTTATCTTTTTAATAAAAATTAATATTTCAAAATTATATGATTAACAGTAAAACTATATAAATATAATCTGTTAAATTCTAACTAAAGGTTACACCTTGCAAGTTAATATTCCATACTCGATCACGGAAACATTTAACTGTATCAATGCTTCAATTAATGCTTACATAAACATTTTCTTCATCATGTCAAATATGAATATAACCATGTAATTCAAGAAAGGCTCCTCAAAATCCACCATCATAATAATAACTAAGCTCAAATATATTTTTGTTTCTATCATTATTAATATCATTAGTATTAATACTTAATTGCGAACCTTTTAATTTTTGATCAGTATAAGTATTACAATAAAGACTAAAATACGAATTATCACCAAAACTTAATTTACTAAACTTATTAGAAAAACTATCTCAATCTGGTGCATAATTTGTTCAATTAGATAATAGAGTAATATCGGGGCTGGTTCAAGTACTTTTTAATGAACCAACACTATTAGTTTCACTATAATTATAATTTAGTTGATCATTATTAATAATACTACTATCAATAGTAAAATCAGCAACTATCTTCCCTTTATAAATAGTTTCATCACCACTAATAGTTACTTGTTGATTAGTAATATCATCTTCACTAAATTTAATTGCATCTAACTTTACATTTGGATTACTTTTACTAATCGCAGTTTTAATTTCTTCAATATTTGGTTTTGATAATCCATTAGTTTTAATTGTTCCTAAATTTAAATTTTTAAAAACATCACTTAAAAGTTCTGTTTTATCACAATCATAAGTAACAACAATACTATCATTGCTATAAAATTTACCATCACCATTAATAACTGCACTATTATCAGTAATTTTATCAACTATAATTTTGCTTACATCAAGATTATAGTTAGCGGTTTTAAGTGCTGAAATTAATTGTCCTTTACTTGGTTTGTTTTGTCCAGGAATATTAAAAGTTGGTAATTTATTATTTAAAACACTATTGAAATCAATAAGTAAATTATCAATTACTACATTAGGACCAGTGTATACATATTGATTAATAGATTTAATAGTAACACTATTATTTTGCAACGTTACTTGAATAGCATTCATATTTAAGCTTGAATATTGTTTTTTCAATGCACTATTAACATCTTCTAAAGTTATTACTTTTCCTATAATAGCAATTTTATCTAATCCCTTATTAATAACGTCTTTAAGAGCAATTCTAATATCAAGATTTAAACTTAGTATTACTTTACCAGTATATTTTTTTTGATTTGTACTAGTAATAGTGGCACTATTAGTAGAAGTAATTTCTATTGCAATAAAAGAAGTATCTAACTTTTCTTGGTAAGTATCACGTAATGCTCTCATTACATCATTATTTGATGGTATATCATGACCACTAGTCTTAACCGTTAAATCTTTTTTATTAATAATAGTACTTAAATCAACACTATCATTAGTACTAAATGTAACTGTTACCTTACCAGTATAAAGAGGAATAATATCATCACCCGTAATACCTGTAATAGTTGCTTCTTTATTAGAAATAACGTCAATTTTAAGGCGATCCATTTCTAAATTAGAATATTTTTCTTTAATACGACTGTAAACAGCTTCCACAGTAGGTTTTTGACCACTAGTACTAAAATTACCAATGGATGCTCCATCAACAATTATTGTTCTAATATCAATAGTTTGGATTTGATAAGTAATTTTAATTTTATCTTGATTATAAAAAATACCATCACCAACAACAAAAGCATAATTAGTGGTTTTATTAATAATTTTAATATTATCAGTATGAAGTTCATGATTTAAAATAAATAGTTGTGATTTTAATTCATAATCTGTAGGTATTGTTCCTCGATGTTCCTCTGGTACAATTTTTAAATCTGTTTGTGTTAAATCTTTTTTTAAATCTTTTTTGAATATAGTTAGATTATTACATGCCGTTGTACTAGCAGTGACTGCACTTGATAATAATAATGCACCCATAAATGATAATGGTTTTTTCATATATACCTCATTTAAATATTGTAAAAAATTAATAATTATTTTAAAGTGATTATATCATAATTTAAAAAAAATTAAATTCTAGATTTTTAAATGATTTTATTAAAAAATAGCTTGTTATATATTTTACATTTTTAATGTATGTACTTTTAATGAAGGAGTTGAAATCGAAATATTTTGTACATCTTTATTAATTTTTTTAATAACAAAATTTGATATTTTATTATCATTTTCTAAGTTTTTCTTTACAAAAAATTGTTTTTTATAACATTCAAAATACTGTTCTTTTCAATATTTAACTATTTCTTTTTCTTTTTTATAAAGTTTAATAGAAAATTTATATCAAAATTTATTGATTGATAATTCTAACTCAAGATTATTAACTAAGAATTCATTATTTATATTTTTACTTAATAAAAAATTTTGATGTTCTAAAAGTTGAATTTTTATTTCTTGAAAATTATAATTTTGTTCTAAAATTGAATCTTTTATCATATCTATCTCTTCGTCACAATAGTTATTTCTATTAAATATGATTTCATTTAAAATTTCATTATTACGTTTATATAATTTTTTTATATTTAATATTTTTTCATTTATCTCTTTTAAATGTTCTTCTTTCATTTTTTTTCCTTTCAAAAAAATTCATTTATTTTAATTTTTAAAATAAACTATAAATAATAATAATAAATGATTATCTAAAAAACATAAAAAATGCTTTTAACACTATTAAAGTTTTTATTATTACTTTTTTTGAAATTTGACCTATTTTGAAATAATATAAAAGATTCTAAAGTTGACAAATTTTTTTTATTTTCTATACTGTATATAACTAAATATTAGTTTTTAATCCATTTACTTTCATAAAAAGTAAATGGGTTTTTATTTTGAAAGGAAAATTAAATATGCCAAAAAAATCAAATTTTGAAAAAAAAGATTGAAAAGAAAAAGAAAAATTTGATGAAGAAGAAATAATCAACTTAAGTATTTTTCATACAATAACAATTTTAGAAGTTTTAAATGATAATCCTATAATATTTTTTAAAAAATTAAATCATATTATTAAAGAACTATATATAGAAACTATTTTATTAAAAATGCCAAATACATATGGTTCAAATGCTAACTCAGAGTTTTATTATATAAATCAAAAAGCACAATATGATTACTTTTCAATTACTGTAAATATTGAACAAAAAACGTTAAAATTATTTTTTTGTTCAAAAAGTTTATACCTACAAGGATTTACTTTTGAAACAACTTATTATTATTTTGAAGACAGCACATTAATAAATCCTAATATAAAAAATATTTTTTGCCAATCTTTACCTTTTGTAGGAAGTTATGTAGCAAGTAATGGACTCCAGGCACATAATAATTATTCTTGACAAACAATACATAATGATTTTTTATTGTTAACAAATTCTAACTTAAATGAAAATCAAATTAAATGCTCATTAATAGGAGTAATTCTAACTACATCAGAAAGTATTCGTTTCAGAAGTGTTAAATATTTTATTCTTCAAAGTCAAAGACCTATAAATCCAATAATACAAAGTTGAGTTTTTTTTCAAAAAATTATAAGAAATTGAGATCGCGGAACACATAATGCTATTAATTATCTTTTAAATAATAAAGGTAACTTAAATAAATATTTTCACCAAGAATTAAGTAATAATGGATTAAGAATAATGGTTTTTAACACAAGCATGTATCATGCAATTAACAATTATCAAAATCCACCATTAATAACTCCAAATCAAAAATGAAAAATAAAAAAATTACAAGATTGAATAGATATCGGTATTAAAATCTGTGAAAAACAAAAATACGCTATTGCTAAAGAAATAAATAAATTTCAAAACTTAAATAATCTTATTGAAATACTGAAAAATTTTAAAAATGATATTATTACAAATAAAAAATTACAAGACGAAATAAAAACAGCAAAAGATTTTGCTGATAATATTATTGAAATAAATAAGGTTTTTGATATAAAGACAAACCCAGAAAATATAAAAAGTTGTTATATTTAAAAAATAAATTATTCTTTTATTTTAACTCTTTTGACTCAATTTCATCAATGTTGTTACTTCTTCTTCTGTCAAATAACGATATTCACCCATTGCTAAATCTTTTAAAGTAATATTAGCAACTTGTAAACGCTTTAAAGTAATTACTCTACTTCCTACTGCTTTAATCATACGTTTAACTTGTTGATTTTGTCCTTCATGAATAGTGAGATGTAGTAAAGTATTTTCTTTTTTTATATTTTTATAAATTATTTTAACAATAGCAGGAGAAGTTGTAAATGAAGTTGATAAAATAATACCGTCTTGTAGTTTTTTAATAGCATTTGATGACAAAATACCACTTGCCAATACTTCATATACCTTATCTATTTTATAACGAGGATGAATAATAGCATTAGTAAATTCACCATCATTAGTCATTAACAACAAACCTGAAGTATCAAAATCTAAACGACCGACTGGGTAAATTCTACTATTAATATTAGTAAAATAATTCATTACCGTTGGTCGATTTTTAGGATCACTTACTGTTGTTAAACAATTAGGTGGTTTATAAAATGCTAAATAAATATGATTAGATTGCTTAATAATTTGATTATTAACTTTAATAACATCACTACTTGTAACTTTAAAACCTAACGTTGTAATAATTTGCCCATTAACTGTTACTTGCCCATTAATAATTAGTAATTCTGCTTTTCGTCGTGAACATACTCCAGAATTAGCAATAACTTTTTGCAAGCGTTCTAAATCATTATTCATTAGTAAAGTTGTAGATTTCTTGTTCATCATTTTGGTTATTAAATTGAGGCAAAGTTGGCAATTGAGTTAAAGATTCGATATTAAAATGATCCATAAATTCATCAGTTAAATCATATAAAATTGGTTTTCCCGGTAATTCACTACGACCAATCTCGGTAATTAAATTTAAACTTTTTAGTTTAAAAATAATAGAATCACAATTTACACCACGAATATCTTCAATTTGTGGTTTAGTAACTGGATGATTATAAGCAATAATAGCTAGTGTTTCTAAAGCTGCTTGTGATAAACGTATTAAAGGTTGTTGTTTTAATACTTGATAGCGATTATAATGAATAGGTTTTGTTGTTAATTTATAAATATTACCAACTTTAATTAAACTTAAACCACTGGTATCATCATCATTTAATTTCATTTGTAAAGATGCAATTAAATTTTCAACAGTTTTTGGTTTTTTTGTTAATTCTAAATATTCAGCAAGTGTTAATAAATCAAGACCTTCATTGCCAGCAATAAATAATAAACCTTGTAAAACTGCTAATCTTTCGTTTGTTTTTCAATTGCTATTATTCATTTTTCTCACCTCGATAAATTACTGTAATTTCAGTAAAAGTATTAGTTTGTATAATATGTAACATTTGATGATTTGCAAGATCTAAAATTGCAATAAAAGTAATAATAAAATAATGTAAAGTTAATGTTTTAGTAAAAAATAATTGTTCTAAAGTAAAATGTTGCTTGGGATTTTTTTTCAGTAACTGTTTAATTTCTTTAGCTCGATCTTCAGCTGAAATTAAGTTTAATGCTAAATTAACTGGTAATTTATTTTCATTTTGTAGTCTATTAAATAAGTTTAACATTGCTTGTGTTAGTTTATTAACATTATTTTTTACCAAAATTGGTGTAATTTCATCAACTAAATATGTTTTTAAATCACTAGGTGCTTTTGTTAATAATTGGGTTCTATATACAGCCTGTTCTTTAAAATAATTACTTATTTCTTTAAATTTTTTATATTCTAATAAACGAGCAATTAATTTTTGACGATTAACTTCATTTTCATAAGCACTATCTACTACTAGTTCTTGTTTTGGTAATAATTGTTTTGATTGCAATTCTAATAAATAAGCAGCAATCGGTAAATATTCACTTACTAAATCAATGTTTTTAATTAATTCTTCATTAATAAAATGAACATATTGGTTAGTAACATCATTTAGATTTAAATCTAAAATATCAATATTTTTTTCTTTAATTAAATGCAAAAGCAAATCCATTGGTCCTTGAAAAGATTCAATTGTAATTACTGGTTGTAACATTATTCTCGTTCCCTCAATATCATTTTATACTTATTAATATTAATTATAACTTAATTTAATAGTACTTGATTAATCTTTAATAAATAAAAAAAACTTATTTTTATTTTTTTAATGATTAAAATAAGTTTTAAAAGTTATTATATTTTTAAATATTATTATTTAACTTCACGTAACGTAATATGAATATTTTCAGCAGATATTTCAAATTTTGAAGTTGTCTTTATATCTGGAAAGACTTTACTTAGATCATATTCTAATTTAAAGTTTAAATTAAAATAACCATTTTTTTCATTAGGATTAAGATTAAATCTACTTTCAGGATTAGTAATAGTTATTACATTATTTCATTTAGGAACAAGAATACTATAAATTTTATTAATATTAGCAAAATAACCATTTGTTATAACTTGTTCTTTTATTTTTCCATCTTTGTCATAATCTGAATACTTATCTGAAGCTTTTAGTAATTCCTTTACTGTATCAACTGTTCAGTCAGAAAATATTTTTGAAATTTGTGTTGTTGCATCAACAAAAGTTTGGTTAATCTTAATAGCAGTAGTACTTTCAATATCACCAGTATTAAAAGTAGAATTACCATCATTACCAACTAAGAAATCAATAGTAATATTACTAACATTACCATTAAATACAATTGATTTATCATCATTATTGGTCACCGTTGGATCTGTCATTTTAAATAAAGTTGATTTAGGAACATTTGAAAAATCACCTGAAAATTCAAAACTTAAACTTAAACCAGAATATTGAACTTTATCTTTAATGGCAACATTTAAATTTTGTTTAATATATGATAACTGAGTTCTAGCAATTTCTTCTTTTTCTTTTTTTTCTGCTCCTTTAATTTCTCCAGTTATTGGTAAATTTTCAACATTAATATTTAGATTACCTTTAGTAATTTCTTCTTTAATAAAGTCTCTAATTGCATCAGCTTTTTTTTGATCACTAGTATGACTTGTATCATTATTAATTGTAATTTTAATATCTTTAGTAACTGATGGTAAATTTAAATAAGAGATTTCCGCTTTTACTCATAAATGACCATTGACTAATTCACTACCAGTTGGTAAAACAAACTTAGGTTTGTCTTTTTCATCATTATCATTATCTTTTTTTGGAACATAGTCCATAATTTTGACATGTGCATCAGGGTGATATCAATTTGTTGGATGTTCATTGGTACTTTCTTTAAGTTTACTAGAGAAAAAGTTACCAATAGCTGTTTGCACAGAAGTATCTAATTCGCTAAAAATTTTACCTTTCATTTCTCCTATATTGGTATCATCTGATAAATTAAGATCAGCCTTAATTTGCACACTACTATCAGTAACAAAAGAGGCAGCAAAATTAAGAATATCCCTTGGAGTCATTTGATTATTTTCACTACCACAAGCAACAACTGTTACAACTGGTGTTGTTGCTAAAGCAAGTGTGCCCAGTAATTTCAATAAAGATTTCACAAAAACGCTCCTTATCATTTCATTTAATTAATATTTTTTAAAATACTGTAACATTATAAACAATTTTAAACTAAATTACATTATTATTTCTAAAATTATTGGTTTAATATCGTATTTTTTATTAGTAATCTGAAATGTAGAAATTGCCAAATCTAAAAATTGTTGATGAAAATGTTGATCTTTATTAGTATGGAGTTCCATAATTACACTATTTTTTTCAACTTTTTGACCATGAATTTGTTTTAAATAAATTCCTGCCACTGGATCAATGATATCAGTTTTAGTAGTTCTTCCTGCTCCTAATATTACTGATAATTCACCTAAAGCATAATTATTAGTAACATCTAAATAGCCCGATAATTGTGCCTTAACTTTAATAATATATTTAGCTGGTGGTAATTTATCAATATTATCAAGATATTTAGTATCTCCACCTTGACTTTTAACAAAATCATAAAAAATTTGTAGTGGTTTTTCACTAGTAAACATAGCATTAACTTTATCAATACCCTCTTTTAAGGTTTTTACGTTTTTAGCTCCCAATAAGGCTAAAGCTACTAAATTACTAACAAGAATTTTCAAATCTTCTGGTCCTTTATTTTTTAAACTTAAAATAACTTCTTGTAATTCTAATGCATTACCAATTGTTTGTCCTAAAGGCTTATTCATATCACTAATAATAGCATAAATTTTTTTATTAAAAGCTTTACCAATATGTACCATTAATTTTGCTAACTTTCTTGCAGTTACTATATCCTGAACAAAGGCACCTTTTCCACATTTAATGTCTAGTAAAATTAAATCAGCACCCATTGCTATTTTTTTAGACATAACACTAGCAGCAATTAATGGCAATGAATCAACTGTTCCTGAAACATCACGTAATGCATATAATTTTTTATCAGCAGGCACTAAATTACTAGTTTGACTAATAATACTCATACCAACTTTATTAACAACTTTAATAAAATCTGATATTTCCAAATCACATTTAAAATTTGGAATTATTTCCAGTTTATCAATAGTACCACCAGTAATACCCAATCCTCTTCCAGAAATTTTTGCAACCTTTAATCCACAAGCAGCAGCTAATGGACCAAATACTAAACTAGTTTTATCACCAACACCACCAGTTGAATGTTTATCAATACTAAAACCAGTAATTTGTGATAAATCCATGGTTTCACCATTATTAATAACGGCTTTTGTATATTCTACTAATTCATCATTAGTCATTCCCTGAAAATAAACAGCCATTGCTCAAGCACTAATTTGATAGTCTGGTATTGTTTCATTGACAATACCTTTTGTTAAAAATTTTAGTTCTTCTTTATTTAAACTTTGTCCTAATTTCTTTTTAGAGATTAAATCAATCATATACATTTTAATAAAACACCTTACTTTCTTTTTATTAAATAACAATTGCAATTGCAATTGCATTAGTTTCATTATGTGATAAAGATAAAAGTAATTGATAATTCTTAATGATAGTTATTGGTTGATTATATTGATTATAACTAATATCAATATTTTTAAATGTTAACTTTTCTTGTGGTAATGCCTTAAAAATTGCTTCTTTTAATGCTCATCTTCCTGCCAAAAATTCCTGTTGACGTTGTAAAGAATATTGATTAAAAAGTATAATTTCTTTCTTACTTAAAATTCTTTTAGCAAATTCTTCAATATTTTCTATTCGATTTACTTCAATAATATCTATACCTACACTACGCATTGTTAACTCCTTATATAAAATAAAAGGTTAAAACCCTAAAATCCTTGTTTTTATTATATAATTAATATGAAAGAAAGTGTGATATTAATTTCAATAAATCAAATAAATTTTGAAAAGATGGTGGTATATTAATGACATTTTACTTAAATCAAAAACAAAAATCATTAATTAAAGAACACTACCAAAACTATAAAGTTGATAATAAAAATAGTAGTTATGAATTATTTCAATATCATAATATAACAATTGAAATTTATCAAGAAAAAGTTATTTTTAAAGGTACTAAAGAGGATATTATTGCAGAATATCGTAGAATTTGAAATCAACTTGATGAAAATCAATCACCAGTCATTGGCAATGCTGAATTTGGTATTAATAATTTTTTTGGTCCACTTGTTATTATTAGTTCTTATATTGGTTCGGGTAATTTAGAAAAATTACGTTTACTTAACATTCGCGATTATAAAGACTTATCACAAAGTAAATTTATTGAATTAGCACAAGATATTATGAAAACAATTATTTTTGAGTCAGTAATCATTAACAATCGTAAATATAATCAATGAATTGATGCGGGTTATAGCCCCAATATTATTAAAACCTGAGGAGAAAATCAAGCATTAGTTCGTATGTTACAACATAGAATTCAATATGATACTATAGTTATTGATCAATATATTAATGAAGATACATATTACAAATACATTGAAAATATGAAAGATAATCGTAATAAAATTATTAAAGATAAAGTTCAATTTGTTACTAATGCAGAAAGTAAGTATTTAGCTATCGCTTGTAGTACTATTATTAGTCGTTATTTATTTTTAGAAGAAATTAAAAAAATAAAAGGTATTGACACTAATACAATTCCATTAGGTACTGGAAAAGAAGTTAATATATTTTTAGAAAAAATTAAAAATGAAAAAACAATTGAATTTAATAAATTTCTTGAACGTCATAGCAAAAAATCATTTACTGAATTTTTTAAATAAATAAAAAACTTAATTTTTATTAACTATATATAAAAAGATATTTTTTATTTAAAAACTATTAAATAAATGATATAATCCAAATCAGATATATGTTTAAATATATTTTTAAGTCCTATTTTGTTTTTATAAACAAAATAGGACTTTTATACTTAAAGGAGAAAATAAAATGCCAAAAGAAGAAAAAAAACCTTTATTAGAAAAAAATAAACATACTAATTATGGAATTACCCAGCAACAATCTTCTATAAATAATAGTAATTCAAGTAGTACTGAAAGTCTTAATAGTTCAAGTACAATCATCGAAATAGAAGATAGTGAAGAAAATAATTGAATAAATTGTAGTAGTCGTTATGGAGGAACAACACAAAAAAAACTCGATGATAATGGAAATTGAAAATATGAAACCCAAATTAAAAATAACTTTGATAGTTTAACTTTTTTTAATGAAAGCACTATTACCATTAATAACAATCAATACTGACAAAAACTAACATTTGTTGAAAAAAATGGAACAGTAATTATAGTGATTTTAGAATTATTAAAAATAAACTTTAATAGAAATACAATAGAAATATATAAAAAAGAATACAATGATGTTGATGAATATATTGATGATAATTTAGATTTAAAAACTTTTCAAAAAAAAGAAAGAAGATTATCACCCGAAGATCAATTCTTAGAAGGTATTACTATAAAAACTATTAATAATCTTAATAAATTTATAACAAATACCAACTCACTTAATGAACAATTAAAATTATTTAAAGAAAATTCTAATAATAGAGATTTAAATGTTTTATTAAAATTATATAAATATTTAACAATAATACAAAATTTTATTGATCAAACAAAACCAGGAATAATAAGAAATATTGCATATAAATTTTTAGGATTATTAGAAATTTATATTGGACTTACTGGTAAAAATTTACAAAGAGTAGTTTCTAATTTTCCCATTGATGGTAAAGAACACACATCCCAAGATTATATTGATGCTATATTTTGAAATTGACAAAATTATGTTATGGTATTACTTGATACTGCACTTGGCACATTTTTCACCTCAGCAGCTTCAAGTTGATCACGAGATGTTTTTTTTAATAAAAAAAACAAAACAAATCCCATTGAAATCAATCAATTTAATACCAGTGACTTTGAAAAATATAAAGAAATATTTGAAACACTTTTATTTGAAGAAGACCATCAAAAATTAATGAAATATTTTTCAAATATTTCCATACTTAATGATTTAATACAGAAATTTAATCAAATTGAAAATTGTGTAGAAACAGAATTTGAATATCATCCAAATTTTAAAAAAGAAATTGAACGAATTAAAAAACTAATTATTAATTCACAAACAGAAAATAATAATGCTAATAATGATATTGAAATTAAACAAGTAATATCTTTAGCAAATAAAACAATTAAAACTATGGAACAACAAAATAATAAACCAATAGCATTAGTAACTAATTGAGGACGTAATCTTTTAGTTAATTTAACTTTAGAAACACTAACATGGGCAGGTAGTCATATTATTCTAACTGGTTCATCAGAAAATACTTCTAAAGAAGATTTTAATTTACATGATTGAATCACGAAAGACATTTTTACTACAGGTGCTTTAGCAGCAAATATAAGTCGTTATTTTGTTATGAGACCAATTAATAATATTTTTAAATCGGGTTTAACAAACTTAGGAATTCCAACTAATCTTTGTCCTGAAAAACTTTCAAAATGAGTTGAAAAACAAACTAGATATAAAAAAATATTAATGGCAATCCCTTTATTTTTATCAGTCACTTGTACTGTTAATGCTGTTAAAACAGAAGCTGCATTAGTTACTGAATATGGATTTCAAAAAGCCACAAAATTATTTTATGAAAAATTTGTTAGATGAACAACATTAGGATTTTCAATTGGTGTAACAGCAATTGATATGATTGCTTTTGCTATTTCTGATTTTTATAAAGATGTATTTAATCAACCAATAACTATAAAAAAAATAACAGCAATATTAACTAGTTGTTGTGGATTTACTAAAAAAGAAGCAGTTTTTCTTGAAAAACATTTAGAAAAATTAGAAAACAATGGGAAATTCACAACTTTTGATGAATTGTTTAAAAAATATCAGGAAGAAGAATTTGAAGATTCTGGTATTGAAGAAGTTTTATCACAACAAATAGAATCAGAAAAATCATCAAATGAAAAAGAAACTGATGACGAAACATCAATAGAAGAATTTTCTATTGACAATCCATATGAATTTGCAAATGATATAAATAACCAACCATCAACAAGTACAGGAATATACCATCCAATGCTATTCAATTAAAAGCACTATTTAAATTTAATTTTTAGTCACTCTTTTAAAAAGAGTGACTTTTTTAATATTTTATATTTATTTTTTTTCTAAAAAATGTACACTGATTTTGGATATTTTAGATGTATAAGAATAAATATACCAAAAAAGTAGTGAGAAAGGGATTTTTATGGATGAAAAAAATAAAAGAGAAAAAGAAATAGCAAGAATAAAAGAAAAAATTGCAGCTAATAAATTAAAAAAAGAATCCGAAAAAGCTGAAAAAGAAAGACAACAACAAGAAATCGAAAATAAGAAAAAAAATGAAAATAAAAAAACTTTATAAAATTAATATTTAAAGAAAAAATCACTTAATTATTAAGTGATTTTTTTATAAAAATGATTAATTTTAATATGGACGGTTGTCAAAGGACGTATGAGATTAACCCTTAGAATTATTAGTAATATTAACAATATAACTGCAAATTCTATGATTTGTTAATTAAATTATACCATAAATTTTAAAAATGTTAAAAAATATAATTACAAAATTACATTTAAATAACACAAAAATTCTAATCTTAAAATTAGTTTTTAAAAATATTAAATTGTATTAATTTAAGTACTATTAAGATAACTTCTATAATTTAAATAATTTGCTTTTGCTATTAATATATTATTTAATGTTTGATAATTATATATTTTTGCTCCATTAGTTAAAGATTTTAAAAAATGATATACATCACTTTCTGCAGAACATCCAATATTTCAATCAGCATTTTGATTAATAATTCCTTGTTCATTATTTTTAAAATAATTATAAGTTTTTTTAGTAACTTTATTATGATTATTTTCTAAAATAGTAATTAATCCATTATAATTACCATTTGAAAAAGTAGTTGTTACATCTAAATACTTTGTTCAATCAAGTGCTTTTTTTTGATGTTTACCACGAACATTAACAAAAGATTTTCATAAATAACTATAAGCATGATATTTATCTAAAATATAATAACAACCCAATCAACTAGCCATTGCTCTAATTCATAATGCACCATCCCCAGCAACTACTAAATTATAATTATTATATTCTCAATTAATAGCAAATATATTTAATTTAATATCATAATGATATTAGGGAGGTTCCCAAAAAAGTAGGAAGATAAATTACTAGATAAATAAATTCTTTTGAATATTACCATTTCAAAATGATGATAGACAAATTAAATTCTCTTTTACCCTTAAATTTATATTCGACGTATTTTAAAAAATATAGATTTTATAAGATAAAATAAAAATTATTCTCAAAGGAAAAAGACAAGAAATAATCTTGTCTTTTTTTGTAATTGTAAAATTTTAAAATTTTTATTATTAACACCCTTTAAATATCTACTACACGCAGTGACCAAGTAGGAGAAAGTTAATAATTAATAACCCTCTTTAACACTATTATCAACACGTGTTAGGGAATTAAAACAGTGAACTACAACACAGTTGTTAAAAATAGTGGCCAAAACATGTGGACTTGCATGGATAAATAAAAAGTGGAGTGATACCTAATAAAATATACTAACCAGTAATGGTAATTCTTGGGGTGGGAGCGAATTGGAAACTAGTATATATAGACCTACTAGGGAACCTACTATATTAATTCTATTCTTTATTTAACCAACCTTGCCACCCCCCAGTGAGCAAGCGTTGGTTTTATTTTTTTTGAAAATTTTTTTGGGCGAAAAAATAAATTTCAAACTTGTAAAAAAAATTGAGCGGTGCCGGTTCAATTAAAATATTAATTT
Source organism: Spiroplasma endosymbiont of Tiphia femorata (assembly GCF_964020225.1). Classification (NCBI taxonomy): domain Bacteria; kingdom Bacillati; phylum Mycoplasmatota; class Mollicutes; order Entomoplasmatales; family Spiroplasmataceae; genus Spiroplasma; species Spiroplasma endosymbiont of Tiphia femorata. The sequence continues at coordinate 794,814 of NZ_OZ026544.1, forward strand.
GTTTAACACAAATTAAATAAATATTGAATCGAATGCCTCGATTTCTTTTTAAAATTTCACAATTTATTTTTGAGCCCAGAATTTCTGGAATGAATAAAACTAATAGTATTAATAATATAAAAATAAAAATATATATTCTTTATGCTACAAGCAACAGAATATATTAGAAAAGAAAGTAAAAATGGAAGAAAAAGAAAAGAAAGAATTAATAGAACAAAAAATCAAAATAGCAAAAGAACATCAAAAAAAGTGATTAAAAATAAAAATAATTATTACTTTAATTTCAACTTTAATTGGATTAATAATTTTATTAATTACTGTAAGTAAAAATTAAAGAAATAAATAAAGTTATGAATATTAATGAAAATAAAAAATGTGAATTAAGAATTTGTAAAAATAAAGTTTGAAAAGATTGTATTAATAATTCTACTAAAACTATTAAATATAAAAATTGACCAATACCTTATTTAATATGTGACAGTTGTTATCACAAACTACCTAAATACCTTAAACAAACAGCAAAAATAATTGAAAAGGATATTTTGATTATGAATAAAACTAAAAAAAGAAGAAAAAGATGTGTTGAATGTAATGAATTATATGAAGATAACAAAATCAATATGCTTTATCACTTTAAAACAGAATTAGAAGCAGAACAACATAATACTAAAAAATATGAAGATAATTATGATATTGAAAAACATTTAGATTATACAAAATCATATGGATATGTTTGTGATTGATGTAGAGATGATTAATAAATGCAATACGAATTAATCATTGGTATTGACCCTGCTGGTATTGGTAATAATGGAATTGTTATATACTCAAATGAAACTAATAATATTATTTTTAATGAAACATTTAAAGCAAAAACAGTTTTAGAAAGTAAAAATATATATAAAGAATATTTTAAATTAATTAAAAAACAATTTAAAAATAAAAAAATATTAGTTATTGTAGAAAATTTCTTTTTAAGTTCAAAACAGTTATTAACTAATCCATTAGCAACACCAAAAGTTATTGGTGCTTTAATGATATTAGTACAAGATGTTATGAACTGAGATTATCATGAAAATGAACCAAAAAACAAAAATAAAATAGAAGATTATAAAGGAAATATAAAATTTACAAAACATGAACAAGATGCTTATAAACATATTCAATATTATTTAAGGAATTATAAAAATGAAAAATAAAGAAAATTACGTTAAATTAACAGTAAAACTTAGTAATACTATTGAAGTAAAATATCATGAAAAAGGTAATAAACAATTATATTATACTGTTCGTGGTCAATGAAATGGATTAAACTATGTTACTTTAATTTTTAATAACCCAAAATTTTATAAACGATGTATTTTATTAAACAAAAATGATGAAATTATAGTAACTGGTCAAATCTTTAATACTTTAAATATTCATAAAAATCGTGCATTTTGTTCAATTAATGTTAAATGATTTAAAAAATGAAAGGAATAAATAATGAATTTTGATGAATGATACATGAAAAAAATAAAAGAAACTTTAAAAATTATTGAAAGTGATAGTTATAAAGAAGAACTAAAAAAACATAATGAAATCATTGAAAAACATAAAAATTTAATGAAAGAACTAAATAATGAATAAAGAAAAATTAATTAATTATATTAAAAAACAACAAAAATTCTATAACGGTACAGAAATAGATTTGATACTTGATATTTTATTGTAAAAAATAATTAATGGTGAATTTAATAATGAATAAATGTAAAAAATGTAATAAAAGAATCTGATTAAGTAAAAATTGATGTATGACATGTTTAGAAATAATAGTTAATAATTTAAATAAAAATAAGGAGAAATAGATAGTGAATAAAGACCAAGAAATTATTAATGAATATAATAAAAAACGTAATAAAGAAATAACTGAAGAACATTTATATAATATAGAAAAATTAAGAGAAGAGTTTAAACAAAAAGTAATTAATAAATATAATGAAAAATTAATTATCTGATTGAATAAGCAAATTAGTATTTGTTTATGTGATTCATTAAAAGAAGCAGGTAAACTTACTGCTTATTATAAATTAATTGAGTTTATAGAAAATGGAGAACTTCATTAATGATAATATTACCTACTTTGTTTGAAAATAAAGATGAAATTGAAATATTATCACCATTTCCAAAAGCAATTCATACAAGTAATGATATTAGAGCAATTATTTTAAGACAATATCCAAATGTTAAATCAAAACACATAATTGTTTCTGACCCCGAAAGTAATGTTGCATTAATAGTTGGTGATAATGATGTTTATCAAGGTTGAATTAAAGTAACAGTTAAAAAATTAGAAATTAAAGGAGAATAAACAAATGCAAAAGGAAAAAATTAAAATTAGAAATTATGAATTTGAATTAAATTCTTATGTAGTAGATTCCTTATTAGATGTTATAAGAGAACTGATAAAAACAAATAAAGGAGAATAAATTATGTTAGATGAAATTTTAAAAGTAATTTTTGATAGAGCAGATAAAAAAGAATTAATTAATATGATAGAAAGATTAATTCTTTGTACTAATAATAGAAAAGAAACAAAAAAATGACTTATTAGAGAATTTGATAAAAATAATTATGTTTTAGAAAAATTATTACAATTAGAAATACAAGGAGAAAAAAATGGAAACAAATAATTATACTTTAACTAAATTAATTAGAACTGGTATAAGTCCTATTTGTGCAATGATTGGTACAAGTGCTTATTATGGTCAAGTAATTGCAAATCCAATATTAGGTTCAATTAATAGTTTATTATTTGGTAAAAAATTAGGTTTAGATATATGAAATTTAAATCAAAGACCAAATACAAAAACTAAATTAATTAATAGTTCTAAAAAAATTATTTTAGGTTTAGGAACAATTGGTTTAGCAAATTATAGTAAATGAACAGAAAATAATATTAATCCTATTATTCCAACAACACCAACTCCAATAACTACTACAACTACAACAGAAGGTCCTCCATGATTACTATTAAATAAACAAGAAAATCAGTCATTAATGGATTGAGATACATATATTAGTTTAAATGCTTATGGTATATCAAATCTTATTAGTGGAATTCTAGAATTAATACCTAATAAATTTGAAGCAATAAGAAAAATTTGTAATATGGCAACTGGTGGATGTTTAATATCAAGTGATGTTGCTATGGGTATTAATAATGATTTTAATAATTCTTATGCAGTACCTACCATAATTGCTGGTGTAAGTGAAATTATCCATAATTTACTTCCAATAGAAACAAATCATAATAGAGAAATGCAAGAAACTTCATTTACAAATGAAACTGCAAGATTAATAAATGATAATAGATTTACTATTAATAGTGAAACATCAAGTCAATATGGTAGTGGTAATATAAGCGAAGCACTATTAAATAATGATAATGCTTCATTAAATTGAGATTATAATCACATGAGTTTATAAAGGAGGTGAAAAATAATGAATAAAGAAAAATTACTTGAATATTACAATGATAAATTAAAACAACATGAAAAAGATTTACAAGAAATACGACTGAATGAAGGTATAGCTAAAAATATTTTAATAGACACAAAATATATGATTGAAAAAATTAATAAAGGTGAATTTGATGAATAATCAAAAATAAAAAAATAAAAAATTGAAAGGAAAATATAAAAATGAAAGAATTTTTAAAAGCACTTGAAACAATTGGAATAAGCACTGGTATATTAATTTGCAGAGAAATTATTGTTTTATTAAAACGATTTATTACAACTCCAAAACATGTTAGAGCAAATAACAAAATTATCAAACATCAAAAAAAATTAGCAAAATTAAATGAAAAGATTAATAAAGAAAATAAATAATAAAGGAGAAAAATAATATGACAAAAATTGAATTTAATGAAAAATATAGAAAACAAGATATCAGTATTGATAGAGATTTTGATTTACATATTGATAATTGTTTTAAATTTTCTGATATCAATACATTAGAAAATGCTGTTAATGATTATAAAAAACTAATAAGTGAAATGCCACAATTAGTTAAAGATTGATTATTGGGATAAGATTAGGAGAATGTTAAATGTTAGAAAATGAAAATAATGTTCAACAAACAACTGAACCTTTAACTGAAAATAATGCTCAACAAGAAATAGAAAATAAAGTTAATGAAGCAGAAAATAAGTTAAATAAACTTAATCAAGAAATTAAAGAAAAAGAAATAATTAATATATTTAAAAAATATCAAGTTAAAAGTGAATTTTATGATTTTTTAAAATTTAAAACTAATAATTTAGAAAATTCAAAAATTGAAGAAACTATTAAAAAAATCATTAAAGAACAACCAGTATTTAAAGAAACAATTAATACAGGTGGCAAACCACAAACAATAATAACAAATCAACCAAGTTCAATAAAAAGTACATTATTGGATTATAAAAAAAATAATAATTTATAACAGAAAGGAAATCAAAAAATGGCAATACAATTCAATAAAAATTTAGATAATACCGAAAAATTAGTAGAAGCACCAGAGTTTATAGAATTTTATAAACAATCAAATTCACCATGAGCAAGTTTTTTTCCTATCGAAATGGTTAATTCAACAAAAATTGAATTTATAGTTAAAAAACCAAAAAATTCAGAAATTAAAGTATTAAAATGAAATGATAAAAGCAAAGGATTAGATGTTAGTTATGCTGAAACTATTAAAATTTTAAAAGAAATTAAAGAAGAAGCAGTTGCGGGTGAAATAATTGCTAATGTTGATTTAAATGCTGAAAATGGACAAAATTTATTAAATACAATGCAATATGAAGTTGCTAATGACTTAGCAGATTATTTAGCAAATAATGATACAAATGTAATTGCAAAATATGCAACTAAAATAGACATTACTGATAAATCACCAGTAGGATATTTAAAATCAATGTTAGATGCTTGAAATACTTTATTTCAACTAAGAAATAGTAATAATTGTCGTTTTTTTATTACTAATAATCTTTATGATAGTATTGTTTATTTAGCTAATAATAAAGGATTAATTACTGATAATCAGATTGCTCAACAATTAAGATTAAATGGAAATGATTTATATATTAAAGGTGTACTATGTCAAATTGTAATGGATGATTATATGACATTTACTGATAATAATGAAACTAAAATTATGTCTTTTGTTTTAGCAACACCAAGAGCAATGAAAAGATATATGTTACAAAATACAGTTGTATATGTTCAAGATATTGCTGATGGTAAAGTTGGAAGAAAATATTTAGTTGGTGGAGAAGTAACTGGTGAATCAATACCCTATATAACAGATGAAGAAACAACTTCACGCTGAATGTTATGTGCAATTGTTAATAATGATAAAAATGATTTAAAAACTAAGATTACAAATTTAACAACTGATATTACTGCAAATGGTAATAACAATAACAATGAATTAAATACAGAAATAAAAAGTACTAATGAACTTAAATCATTAAATCCAAATTTAACAAATCCAACTATTAAATATTTTAGTGATGCACAAGGAAAAACTAATGTAAGTAATCAAAAACAAAAAGCAGGTGACTTATATATAACTATTACTGCAAATATTAATGACTTAAATTATAAAGGAACAACAAATCCAATTAAAATAACTCTTAAATAAAGGAAATTAATATCATGCCAATTGGTACAACTAGTACAGCAATACTTTTAAACATAAATAAACCAAAACATACTAGAACAAGTAACCAACAAGAAAATAAAAGTTTTTGATGAGAAATTTTAGAAATGATTGGTGTACAAGTAATAGCAGTAGCACTTGCTCCTTTTACTGGTGGTTTAAGTGAAAGTATAGCACTTGGATTAGGTGCAAGTGATTTTATTGCAAGTACTATTAATTTTGGTATTTATGCTACAACTGATTTTACTATTAATCAAGTTTATGATTATTTAAAAGGAAATGTAACACCATTAAATACTTTTTTTAATATATTACCTGCATTTGTTGGAATTAATAAAATTAGTCGTGGTTATCGTACTACTAAATTTATTAAGTTAGCACAAAAAACTAAAACATTAGAACAAATTGGTGTTAAAGAAGCAAAAAATTTACAAGAAATTATTAGTCAAGTAAGTGGAAAAGAAATTTTAACAGATAAAATCATTGGTAATAAACGTTATTTATTTAATTATAGTTTGGCACCTAATCGTGAAACAATAACACAAAATTTAGGTTATGTTGCTGAAAAACAATTTAAAAATAATTTTAAATCTTTAAAATCACAACAAATAAAAGAATATTTATCATTACAAAATACATTAATAAAATTAAGTCCACAATTAACTCCAAAGTTTAAAATTAAAGATATTGAAAAAGCAAATAACTTTTTAAAAAAATATAATACTGAATTAAAAGAAGTATTAAAAATGAACCAACATGATTGATTAAATTTAGTTCATACAATACATACAGAGAATAGATATGGAAAATCTTTAATTTTAGATTTACAAAAAATTCGTGCTAATGCTATTAAATTTAATTTTAAAAATAGTTCAATTCATAAAATTGTTTTAAATGCAAATAAAATTTTTAAGTATTTTGATATTAGATTTTATTTAAAAAAAGGTTTAAATAAATTTTGAAAAGATACACCATATTTTGAAAAATTACGAGAAAGTATATATAAATTACAAGAAAAATTTGAAAAATTAGAAAAACAAGCATTTGAAAAAATTAATAAATTAAAAGAAAAAGCAACAGATTTATTTACTAGTGCAGAAAAAAGAGCAATTAAACATGCACAATTAATTCCACTAAATTCACCAGTATTTATGGGTTGTAAAATTCAACCTTTATCATTAGACAAATGTGCAATTACTATTTATCATCGTAATCCTAAGTATAAACCAATTACAGTTGTTGATAGTATTCTTAAAGCAAAAACTTTTGTTACTCAAATACATCCATTTCATTGATATCGTTGATATAGTGGTTGATACATTGGTTATGGTGTTAATCGTAATAAATGATTAAAAGCAATAGCATTTGCTCCACCAGTGGTGCAACAAGTAATTAGAGATAGTTTTAAAGTATATAGAGAAATATTTAGAACTATTAGAACTTATCATAAAGTAGTAAATGTTATTAATAATCCTATTGAAAATATTAATAAATCATTTAAAAGTGTTGGTTTAAAATTTTCAGTTAATACTTTATTTGGTACTGGACTATTACATCATTTAGAAAAATTTGCATATAGTCAAGTTGTAGAAAAAGGTAAGAAAAAATTACAAAAAGAAATTATCCATATATCACATAGGAAAACTAAAACAAAAACTAAACATTATAAAAAAGCATTTTTTAAGGAATGATAAATTATGATTAATAAACTTTGAACTGATGTCAGTCTTGAAAATTATAATAACTGATATCCATTAACTGGAAAAATTACAGAAACTCCACCGCAATATATAAATACATGACCTAATGTAAAAGACTGATTTACAACTTTTGCTATTCGCGCTCAAAATGATATTAATGCTTATCTTGATTTTATTTTATCTAAATTTCCTTTTGATAGTTTTAAAGATGAATTAATTAAAGAAACATTAAGAGATATGGTTTATGTAATGGTTGAACATTGAGTATTTAATCGTACACCAATTGAATTTAATGTTGATGCTACTATTCAATTCAATAATGGTACATCATTTAATGCAAGTAGTATTCCTACAATTAATGTTTGAGATTTAGCACCAAGTAGAATGAAAATATGAGCAAGATTAACAGAATTAAAACAAGTATTTTCAAATTATAATCAAGATGAAATAGATATTGAAAAAATTGACTTAAAAGTATTTTATACTAGAAATCAAGTTGATGAATTAATTAAAGAACAAAAAGAATTTACATTATCAAAACAAATAAAATTATATGATGATTTAGTTAATGATAACGAAAATGAGATATATAGGGGTCGTGTTACAAACTTTATAAATAAAGGTTATGTTGCAACTGATTATGACCCAAAAACTGAAACAATGATTTTAGATTGACCTGATGAAATTGGTACATTACCACCAGAAGCATTACAAAATAATCCACAAATTGGTGATTTTACTCATGCTGCGACTGCTGACTTTTCTGCTAAACAACAAAAAAGAATTACTACTAATGAAAATAGTATTAAATTATTAGAAAATAAAGTTGATATTAATAAACAAAATATTGATGATATTAAAAATAATTGATTTAATATTGAAACTAGTCCTTTATGAAAAAAAGTTAAAAATGAAAATATTAAAACAGATATATGATATATTATTGATTGAACATATTATTTTATCGATAGTAAACAACTTATTATAAGTAATAATAAATTAACTAAATCTAATATAAGAATTACTAATCATCAAATAGAAAATAGACAAATAATAATTGAAAAAATTGATGTTAATATTGACAAAGTAATGTTATTATATGATGATAATTTAATAAAATTTATTGTTGCTAATAGCACAAAAAAGTATACACCAATAATTCATAATATATATCAATATCAAGGTACTGGAACACCAACTGAATTTATAGCAGAAGAAAATACTGAACGTGATTATTATACAAAACTAGAAACTAATAATTTATTAGATAAAAAACAAGATAAATTATCTTTAATTAAAGAAGATATTACTTATAAAGTTTTACAATATAGAGAATTAGGAACTGGTTTATTTACGGGTGATTTAGATATTCCACCAACTAAATTTATTAAACAATGAATTAAAGATAGTGGTGGTGGAGTTGACCCAACTAAATATTATACAAAACCAGAAATTGATAAAAAATTAGAAGATGTAAAGTCACAATTCCCTATTGCATTTCAATTGAATGCTGTAAGTCAAGAAATCCCTAATTTAGAAACTATTAATAAAACTGTTGCTGGTGCTATTAATGAAAATAAAGCAAATATTGATAAAAAACAAGATAAAGAAATATGAAAAGTAATAAGTAAAAGTAAAAATAATCGTGAATGAGATACGTTTGAAATTAATTTTAATACTGTATATAGAGTAATTATAACATTAGATGAATTACCAGTAAATCAAGCAAATATAAAGCATAAAGTAGAATTTAAAACTGGTAATTATTTAGGTGGAGATTATTTACTTGCAAAATTTAAAATTAAAGATGAAGATGTAATATTAACTTTAACTGTTAGAGAAAGTAGTTTTAATTGTAGTTTATATTTAAAAGGTGGAGATATTAATTATGGTGCTATTCTTTCATTAGAAGAATTACAAAATACAATTAAAGTTGATGTTACACCAAAAATAAAAATTAATTCAAAAAGTTTAGAAACAAATGAAGTTGAAGAAAATTGTTGAGATATTGAATTACCAGATAATCCAACACCAAGTCCAAATAATCAACAATGAAAAGATGTAGGAACAAGAGAAAAAAATAAATGAGATAATTGACAAATTACTTATGATTTTATAGTTAATAAACATTATAGAGTTTATTATTCTTGAAGTATATATAATCCAGTTTATACTATTCAAGAATTTATTATAACGGATAACAAAATTGCTGGTGTACCAATACAAACCTTTAATGATAGTGTTAATATAGTAATTTTATCAGTTCAACATGCTAAATTGATTACTATTTATAGTGGAAAAGGTAATTTAAAAGGTAATGTATGAAAATTAGAAGAATTACAGGAATAATATTATGTTTTTTAAAATTATAAAAATTATTTTAGGTTTAATTGGAGTAATTCTATCATCAGCAACTGCTGGTTTAATTATATTCATTATTGTAAAAATTATATTAAAAATTAATCAAATATTTTAAAGAAAGGTGGTGAATATTATGCTAAGTTTATTTAAAAGAAAAGAAAAAAATAATATTAATGATAATCAAAGTGAAAAATTAAAATTTTTAACTAATAAAAATAAAAGTACACATGCTTCTATTTTAAATTATTTTGGTTTTAATGATTTTAACCATGAAACTTATTTTACTGATTTTGTAGCAGAAAATAATGCTAATTTATATAATGCTCCATTAGAAATTAATAATGAAACCATTAAACAATATTTAATTCAACAAGAATTTTATAGAAAAAATTGAAATTCTATTTTTAAATTAAGTAAATTAGGAATTAGTGGTTATTTAATTTATATTGCAAATGATAATTTATATTTTCAAGTAGTTGATATACAACAAAGAGTTTATGATATTACTGGTAAATTAATTGAATGTACTATTTTTTATGATAGTTATCAACAAAATGCACAAACTGTAAGATTATTCGAAGTTTATACATTAAATAATGAACAAGTAACAATTAATCGTGCAATTTATAGTATTAGTGATAATAAAAAACAATTTCCATTAGATTTTAAATCATACATTAATAATCCTAATTTATCACAAGAACAAACATTAAACATTAACTATATACCAATAGCAATTATGAGAAATAAAGCAAATGAACAAGCAGATTGTGATAAAGTAATGGATAAAATTAAAGCATTAGATGTTATTTATGAACAAATTGTTTTAGATACTATTTTAAACTCACCTAAATTTATATTTAGTCAAACTTATGGTAATGTTCAATCAGCATTAGAAGAAGCAGTAAGAACTTTGGTTACTAAAAACTACATATTTAAAAGTGGTGGAGATAATAATGAACAAAACGAAAATATCAATATGACAAATAGTAATTTTAAAGGTAAAAATTTAACTGATATATATGATTGAAATGTTAATGAAATATTTAAACGTTGTGGTATTCATATACCAAGTCAAAAGAAATCTGCACAACAATCAGTTCCCGAAAGTACAGCAGTTAATATTTCAACTATTAATTATATTGAACAAAAATTATGACAATTTAATATTGATATTCTTAAATTTATTCAAATATTAGTGAAAATTGATAAAGATTTATTAAATAGTAAAACATTTAATATTAATGATGAACAAGAAATTAATAATTTAACAGTTAAATTAAAATTATTTAATCCCGAAAATAACCAATTAATAGGAGATAACAATGGAAAACAACAACAAACCACAAACGAAGTTTCCACAGAAACAGAAGCAAACTAAACTTAATCAAGCAGAAGTAGAAAATGATTATTTAATTGATAATATTCCATATGATTTTACTAATATGATGGGTGCTACTAGTGACCCAGATATTAATAGAGCATACGATGAATTTAAAAAAAGAACAATTTATATTTATGAAATTGAGCGTTTATTTAAAAATAATGAAAATAATAGTTTAAGATTTTCAGCAAATACTATTAAAATAGGTTTTATTGATATTGATAAAGTATTAAAAACTACTGCTGCTGAAACATCAGACTTTACTATGCAATTAAATCAAAGAGCAAGTACTAATATTAATGATAATACAATTGAATATAGTATGACTGATATTAAAAATTTAATATTTCAAGAAATAAATTTATTAAATCAATTTAAGTTATATGCAGTATCTATTAATGAACCATTAACTGAAAATAATATTGATAATTTATATATCATTAATAACTATTCACAACCTTATCAAAATCCAAAAACAAGAAGTACTAAAAGTATTACTATTATTAAAATTAAAGATTTTAAAACAAGAGATGGTTATCCAATTATTATTAAATTACAAAAACCATTAGACAAAGATACCAAGGTTAAAAGTATAACTTTAAAATTTCCTAAAACAATGTTATTTGGCAATATAAAAGTAAATGGTGAAATTGATGGATTAAAAGTATCACCAAATTTATTAATTGCTGATGATAACCAATTATTTCCATTATATGCTTTACCAATTCAAACTCAACCAAAAGTTAATATTTTACAACAATGATTTAGTGACCAAATTTTAGAGTGAAATATTGCTAAAAATTTCATTAATCAAAATTCTATTTTAGAATATTTAGATATTGGTGAAATTATACCTAATCCACCATCACAAGAATTTAAACACGTTAAAAAAATTGAATTAAAAAATGTTGAAACAATCGTTACTAATGAAAAAAACCAACAAACTAATATTCAAAAAGAAATGAATTTTATTTTTTCAAAAAATGATGAAAGTAGTTATATTTCAGCAGATACTGATACTTCATGTGGTCCTAACTGTCCTAGATTATTAGAAAATAAAAAGTGAACTATTAAAGTTGCAGAAGGACAAGCAACTGCACAAACACATTGAAAAATCAATGAAATTGATAGTGTAGTTTTAACTTACGATAAAATTAAACCAACTACAACATTGGGAAAATTATTAATGGATATGTTAGGTTATACTTATAATTATCAAGCAAATTTTAAAGGTTATGACCCAAAATATGATGCAAATCCAGATGTTAAAGAAACACCTGATATTACAAAATTAAGAAATGAGTTTGAAAATCAAAAACCACATGATGTAATTAATAATTTATTTGAACAATGAAAATTAGACAATCCTAATTTTATTAATAATTCAAAAGTAAAAATTTTTAAACAAGTAATTATGATGTTATCAAATTGTATACTTTCTTATTTATCAATTAATAAAGGTTTAGATGATGACTATAAATTATTATTACCTTATTACTTTGAATTAAAATCAAAACCAACAAGAAAATCAAGTCATGATAGATGAAGTTTTGATAATGTTTATGTTGTTTTAAAATCTGAGTATTTTGATTTTACTGACCCTAATAATATTAAAGTTAAAAATAAGAATATTAGTCAAAATGAATGATTTAAACTAAGTAATAACCAATTTAATTGATTATCATTAACTAATAATCTAGAAAGTAATAACATACCTTCATTATTACCACAAGATATTAGTTTAAATAATGGTGAATATGGTAAATATATGGTTAAAAGTATAATTAATAACGTTTTAGAGTTATTAAAATTATTTAATAGTCAAAAACAATATTTTTCAAGTTGAGATTGATTTAATTTCGTGCAAAAAGATTATTTTAGTAATGAAATTAAATTCAATATAGAAAAAGAAATTTCTAATTTACATAAACTAGAAATTTCCGGAATTTTTGGTATTGGTAATTATGATATTCTGCTAGAAACAGAAAGTAAAACCATAAATATTAATAATATTCAATTATTTAATTCAAATGATGAAACATTATCTTATATTAATATTGAAATTTAATTATTAAAATATCCATTAGGATAAGTACCATCTCATTTGATATCTGTTTTATCACCTTTTTTATTTGCAAAATATAATGAAATTATATTATGGTCATAACGATGTTCTCATATAGTTGCCCCCCCAGACTGCTGTATGGTCGGGTTTTAAATAAAAACTTAATTTTTGTCTTCCGTCTTTACAAGCAAGACCTAATGCTGTTGCTGAAATAATAAATAATACAGTCATAAATGTAGATATACCAATAAATATATTCCTTTGTGTTTTTCTTTGTTTTGCTATATTTTTAGCATAATGTAATTCAGAATTTTGTTCATTCATGTTTAATTACTCCTTTTTTCTTAATTTTATTTCTAAATTGTACTATTTTTCATTATTTTTACAAGTATGCTTTTAAATGCAAAATAACGCCTAAATTAAAGGCGTTTATTTTATGATACCTATACTATTAATTATATTGAAATTGTTTATTATATTTTAAATATGAAAGTCGTTTTTTAAAAAGTTTTGATTTAATTTTAAATTACACTTATATATGTTTATAATAAAAAAGTAAATTAATTTTTTAAATATATTTACAATAAATTTAAAATTTAAAAAAAGTTAGGAGAAAAAATATGAGTTTTAATTATTTATGAACTTTAAAAGAAGCAACAAAAAGAATGTATCAATCATTTAGAGATGATGTAAAAAATCAATGAGAAAAAACAGATTGAAGAATCTTAAAAGAAAGAGATAGAAAATATATCCCCGTTAAAATTAAAACAAGAACTAGAAATACTATCAATGGTCTTGTTACTTATAAATGTCGTGATTATAAATATTATGATGAACAATTAAAAAAATGAGTTCCTATTTGTTTATTAGATGAAAAATTGCAATTACCTAAATACAAAAGGACTTGTCAGGATATCAAAAATAATGTTATTGAACATTTTGCAGATGGAAAAAGGTATATTGACATTTTACATACTATGAAACAAACAAAATTTAGCACAACAAGTATTAGTAGATTATTTCAAGAATATCAAGTTAGTAAATTAGATGTTCCTAAAATAAAATTAGAACCAAATCAATTTATTTATATTAGTATTGATGATGGACATCGAAAGTTTTGAAAATTTAAACGAAATTCTGGTAAATATTCAATGCGTTTAGTGTTATTTTGTACAGATAATGTTAATCATAAATTAGTTAATAAAAGAGTAGATGTAATAATAAGACCAACAAAAACTAAAATTGGAGTTCAAAAAACTGCTGAATTTATTTTAGAACAAGGAAATAGATTTTTTGAAAATTTTGACCAAGCAAAAATCATTATTTGTGGTGATAGTGCAGAATGAATTAAAGATGTTGCTAATTATTTAGATGCACAATTTGTTTTAGATAAATTCCATTTAGTTAAAAAGTTGTATGTAGGAATTATTGCTGGAAACAAAGGAAAATATTTTGAAGAATATAATACTTGTAGAAACTTTATTGAAAATGGTCAATATGATGAATTAATAAAGTATATGAATGAAATATTAAAAAATCATAAAAAATTAAAAAAACAATATTTTAAAAATAATAAACAAGGAATTGAAAATCAAGGTGCAAAATGAAATATTGGTACTTTTGCTGAAAGTAATATTTGATATATTTTAAAAGAAATGCTTGGTAATAGAACATATAGCATAGATATTTATATTAAAATGGTTATTTTTAAGTGTAATCTTGTCAATTCTAAAACATAATCAAAATTTTTATTTTTATTAAAATATTAAAAACTTATTAATTAAAAGTTAATAAGAATTTTTGTTGTGTATTTATATTAAATTTTCTTATTGATTTTTTAATATTTGTATTTTAATTGAAATTAATTTAATTTAGTAGTAATATTTACTTACAATTGCATATAATTACAATTATTTCTTGTCTATAATTTAAAAGAAATGTTTAAAAAGTAATTATATCCTCCGTTTTTGTTACCGTCCCTGATTTTTTTAATAGTTTGCATTGTAAAATTATGTAATTCTTCTTGTTTTGGTGCATTATTAGTTTTAAATAACATAAATGAAGTTATTTTCTTATCTAATTTATTTCTATATGAATAAATTTCTTTTCTTCCTAAATTATAAGTTAAAAGTCTACAACAATATTGTTGTTTTAAACCATTTTCATCTCAAAAAGTTATATAAGCATCATCTGCACATATATTTAATTTTTCATTATCTAATACTTTAAATTTTTCTTCTGGTATTCATTTTTCAATTTTTGCATTTTTAAAAATTCTTGAAATAAGATTTTTAGAAAAAGAAGTATATTTAAATTCTGATTGAATATTAAAATAACCTTTTTTACTTATTAAATTTTCAATTAAATTATCTAATATATCAAAATATAAATCATTAGTAATTCTTGCTCTTTTTTTAATACCAAATTCTTCATAAATTGGATAATAATGTTTTTTATTAATTTTATCTCAATAAACTCTTTGTCTAAAAGTATCCATTCCAATTGGCGTATTTACTGTTCTATTACATGTTCAAGCAACTTTATATTGATTTTTATCTCTATTTAGAAAAAAATATTCATCAAAACCCTGTATTTTTTGAAAATATTTTGCTAAAATATTAGTGATTTCAGATTTTAGAAATCCTTTAAAACTAAACATTTTTTAACACCTTTCTATTTATTTTTTAACTCCAAAATTGTATCAAATTTATTAAAATATTGTTGAAAAATGTTTGGTTTTAGAGTATAATTTTAAAGAACGATAAAATAAACTGCAAATTCTATTTACGTTTAAAAGATAACTTTTATTAGTTATCTTTTCTTTTTTAATAAAATAATGTACAATAAAGAAAAATATAAATAGAAAAGGAAAATAAAAATGATTGAGCAATGATTAGCAGATGTAATAGTACTTTCAGTAATGTTTGGAATAGTATTTTTGGTGTTAATTACATGTAAAGGACATGATTTATGTCATAGAGAAAAAAATGGGTATATTTTTTATGTTTATATCTTTGAATTTTTTTGGTTTATTTTGAGCATATAAAATATATAAAAAAGACCATCCTAATTTTAAATTCTGATTAACTGTAAAAAACAAATTTAGAAGAAAAAATAAAAAAATAGCAGTGTAATGCTATTTTTTGTTATAATTGTACTTGGTTAAGTAAGTTAAGTATCATTTTTCACCGCAAGTGTCAAATTTGATACTTTTTTTTATTTTTTATGATAATATATATAAAGATTTATATTTATTTATAAATCATTCAATTTTATCAAAAATTCCTACCAGGATTGATTATAGATGAATATTTCATACAATTTTTATGTTAAAAAAATTTTTTATGCTTGTTATGTTAAGAATGTTGTTTTGCCTATTGATATTTTAAAAAATGAGAGAAATAAATTAGGTATAAAGAATATTGGTAATAATACTAAATTAAGAAATAATAATGTTCGTACTAAATGTAAATTAGTTCAAAAAGCATTACATAATTTTTATAATGCAAGAGTTTTGAGTTTTTTAACTTTAACTTATCATAAAAATGAAACTGATATTAAAAAAGCAAAACATGATTTACAATTATTCTTTAAACGTTTAAAACGTTGATGAAATGACCCTAAACGTGCTAAACATTTGGGTGAATTAAGATATTTTTATGTTTATGAATATCAAAAGCGTGGTGCAGTTCATTTTCATATATTATTTAATCGTAAAATACCATATAGTATGATAACTACATGATGAACACATGCTGGTAATAATAAAGGTATTGATTTAAAGGTTGTACATAAAGGAACAAATGAATTTGTAGTTAAATATTTGAGTAAATATGTAACAAAAGTACAAGAAAATATTAAATCATTAAATCAAAAAGATGTTGGTGTTCAAGCATATTCATTTAGTAGAAATTGTAGAAATCCGCTTGTAGTTCGCGGAACTAAAATGTTAAGTTTACAAGAATTAGTACAAGCATGTGCAAAAGCAAAAGAATTTTATTTATTTAAAACTAAACCAAATGAACAAGGTGTTACCAATTTAATTGGTGGAAGTTATGATTATGTTGCAAATTGTGATTATTTTAAAGACTTTAATTATTATGTTAGTTTAGAAAGTTTACGATTTAGGTATTGATTAAAAAATACATTTAATAAAAATGATATTTTAGATTTTATTTATAAAATTTTTGATAAAAGCAAAATTCAAAAAATATTTTTAAATAAACGGATTTTACATTAATTTTATATTTTTTTTGTAATATTTGTATTTTTTGGTACATTTGTTATACTTTAATTGTGGTAAAGATATTTGCTGTTCTGGTAGGTAGTAAATGTCTTTACTTTTTGTTTTATATTTATTGATATTTTATTTAATTATGATATTATCTACTTATAAGTAAATATATTTTAGATTAGTTTTTAAATTATATTTAACTTATTTGAATTGGTTTACAATTCCCTACCAGGAATAGTTAAATATTAATATAAGAACTTTTTATTTATTAAATTAATTTTATAGTTGTATATTTTTAATTTAGTTATTTATAATTGTTTGCCAATTCAATTTATATTTTATATAGAAAGAAGTTGGCAATTTTTATGTTTAAAGTTCAATTGGTTAATATTGATAAAAATAGAATGATACCTGATAAAAATAATCAAGGTCAAAATTTGAAATTTGATGTTTTAACTTTTTTAGAAATTAATAAACAAACAAATATACCTACCGGTAAAGTACGGGATAAATGATATAACCCGTTAGTAGTTAATGATTTTACACAATATTTACATAAACTTAGTTTTAAAGTTGGTAATTATTATGATTTAAAATTAGATTTATCCGGTACTATTGTAGATATTATTGAATGAAAAGATAAATAATTATGGTTAAAAATGATAATTGTTTATGTGAACAAGCATTTCATTTAGCAATTTATATGTGTAAACTTTGTGACCAAGTTATTTGTCCTAAAAAAGTTTTACAAAATTTATATACTAAAAATTATTATTGTCCTAATTGTATATTAAATATAGCGTTAAATAAATCAATGAGAAAAAAACAATTACAGTTAAAAGAAAATTAAAATTAAGGTAGGTTTAAAATGTTAAATGTTGAAAGTTATTTAAAAATGAATGGAATTGATGAAAAAAAGTTTTTAGATTTTTTATTAGATGAATTTGTTAATTTTCGTTGTAGTAATAAAAAATGTACTACAAAATTTTTAAAGCCTTATGGTAATTTTGATGTTTCAATGATATTAACTATGCTTGAAAATTTAATTTGTGTTGATTGTAATAAATGTTATCATTGTTGAAATAAAAATCATAAATGTAATAAATAAAAAAATAAGGTGGTATATAAAAGTGCAAGATTTAGAAAAACGTATTGAAGAATTAGAAACGGTTGTTAATGATTTAATTAAATTTCAAACTTTACTTTTACATTCTTTTAATTATCTTGGTAAAGATGAAGAAAAGTTTAAATATAGTGAGATTAAAAGAAAGACTGTTATTAAACATTTAAAATAATATTTTAAAAAAAACTAAATAGGGAGTATATATATACTTTTTTGTGTACTTTGCTCCCATGTTATACAAATTAGTATATATATGCTCCTTATTATTATATAAAGTAAGGAGTTTTATTTATGCCTAATGAATTAGAGCAAACTAGTAATTATACTTTAATTAAAATTTTAAGAACTGGATTAAGTCCTTTAAGTGCTATGGTTGGCGTAAGTGCTTATTATGGTCAATATTTAAAAGACCCAATATTAGGTTCTATTAATTCATTATTATTTAGTAAAAAGTTAGGAATTGATATATGGAATATTAATCAAAGACCTACTACTAGAAATAAAGTTATTAATAGTTATAAAAAGATATTTTTAGGTTTAGGAACAATTGGTTTAATTAATTATGCTAATTTTGTTCAGTATGTAGATAAGTCAGTTTCTTTATTAAGAGATGAACCTTGTTTTTGACCACCATGTCCTACTGAACTACCAATTCCTACACCAATACCAACTCCTAAGCCAGTAATTGATAAGCCTTTTGTAGACTGAGATACTTATATATCTTTAAATAGTTTTGGTATAGCAAATGTTATTAGTGGCTTAACTGAGTTAATACCTAATAAATTTCAAAATATAAGAAAGATAGCAAATATGGGTACTGGTGGATGTTTGATTAGTAGTGGTGTTGCTATGGGTATTAATAATAATTTTAATAATTATTTTGCTATTCCTACTATTATTGCCGAAGCAAGTGAGATTATAAATACTTTATTGTTACCGTTAGGAAATACACATAATAATACAGAGTTACAAGAAGTATTTACTGATGAAAGAGCAAGGTTAATTAATGCTAGTGTTAGTGATTATCAAAGTACAAATGATAGTATGGTTGATGTTGATTTAAATGATGATAGTATGTCTGAGATTAATTTAGATAGAGCAAGTTTAAATTGGGATTATTCTTATGCTTATACGTTAGGTGGTGTTTAAAATGGATTTTAAGGAGATTATAAAATATGCTTTATATATTGGTGGGTTTTGTCTTATACTTTGATTTTGTCGTAATTGAATACATGAGGGTATACAGAAATTCAAACATAAAAAACATGTAAAGGAAAAAGAAAATGACCCTGATTGTACTTTTTGTCGTAAAGATTTTGAAAAGAAGAAACGTAAATTAGAAATGGAAAAACAACAAAAAGAATTAGAGAAAGGGGGTGATTAATATGCCCGCTGGACTATCAGCATTATTAACCATGATAGGTGGTGTTGGACAACAATTATTAAATGCTTTTACTTATATTTTTGGTTGAGTATTTACTACTGGCGATGGTGGAACACTTACAAATTGACCAGTTTTAATTTCAATCGTATTTATGGTTCTTGTATTTATTAAGCAGTTTGTTGGTCATATTATCCATGGAACTCATTAGTAATTAGAAAGGAGTAAGCAAATGGTAAAGTTATTTTTTAGTTTGGTTTTTGTTTTACCATTATTAGGTAGACTTTTACCAGTTGTTAATACTTTGGTACAAACTATTTATATGCAGTATTTAAGTTCTTTTGCTGGATTACATACTGTGACACTTTTTATTAAGTCGTTTTTTTATGATAGTTTATACACTTTACCTTTGCCTATTCTTGCTTTAATAAATGTTAGTTTTGTATTTTATTTAATTTTAGGATTATTTAGATTTACAAGACATTAGGATGTGAAATTATGTTTATACCTTTTATTACAACTGTTATGCAATTATTTGCTTCAATTTTTATGAAGTTTTTTAGTTTTCCACTTGGTGATTTAGGTTTTAATTTAGGTACGTTAATGATATTTTTGATTTTGCTTAGATTTGCATTTAGGGTTATTTTACCTGAATTGATGTTACCAACATTAGGTTTAGGATATGCTGTTAAGTTCATTGGTAAAAGTTCTGTTTCTTTGGGTGTTGGTACTGGTCAACAAATTGCTAAGAGTTATCAAAGACGTGTTGAAAAAGTGAAAAACAAGAAATAAACAACAAGGTAAGTTTAAAGGTGGTGCTGGTGGTAATAAGTTTACTGGTAGTTCAACTCGTGATTTTGGTATTGGTGATTAATTATGTCTAATTTTGTTCTTAGTATATTACATTTTATTTTTATATTTTCTAGTAAAGATATTCAAATATTTTTAAATCAACCAAACATTACTAATGAAGTTTATATTTTGTTTAATTTGACTTTTTGGTTGGTATTAGGTGTATTTTTTAATTTTATTTATCGTGTTATTAAATTTGTTTTTAGGTCATTGTTTGGGTAGGTGTTAAGTATGAGTGTTTTAGAAATTTATAATAAAATACATCAATGTATAGTTGATTATTGAACTATGTTTATAGGTAAGCCAGTTGATGATTTTACTACTATTTTATGAAATTTAGTAGTTTATGGTACACAGTTTTTTATTGGATTTGTTTTGTTTTATGGTTCATGGTGAATTTTAAAATGTTTATTTGGTAAATAATTATGTGATTTAAGTTTGCAAAAATATTTTTTGTTGTAAATACTTCTGTTCAAGCACCAACTAGTTTAATTGTTTCAAATGACCCTAATGTTGTTAATTATGATATTACAAAAGAAATGGTTAAACACGTTAAGTATAATGATTTTAATGATTGAGCAACAATTCCATGAAATTCTGCTTATTTTGACATTGACCAACCGGATTTAAAATTAGTTAGTGGTGAATATATTGGTAATCAGGGTACTTATATATGTTCTTATTATAGTGATACAGTTGGTGTTCCAAAATAACAGATAAATATGGGGTCTGGCGTTTATACTTTTAATAGAAAACAATTGGATGAATTTTCACGTATTATGTTTAATCATAATTATGTTTCAGAAAAGAATACTAATCATTTGAATTTTGTTAATAACGATAGGAGAGTTATAAATTTTCAAACACAGTTAAATTTTGAAATTGATAAACCTTTGAGTTTTTATATTCAAGGATTTATGTTTTATTTTGAATATGAACGTTTTAAAACTTTTACTGCTAATTTTACTTTTAGTTTTTTAGATTATGTTGGTGATACAAAGTATGTTTTTAAAGGTAAGGTTGATAATAATATTTATCAGCAACATTTATATAATTTTGTTACTTTGCCTATTCGTGTACCAAATTTAAAACATTTAACAGTATTTTTTGATGTTCACGGCGATTCATATTCTTATATGTCACCACAGTTAAATCTTGGTCAAGTTAATATTTTTTCAAGTGAAAAAGTTATGCCAGTTCCACCAAATAGTCCTTTTAACCCTGAGTATGAGCGTGTTAGTTGATATGATGTTTTTGGTCATTTGCGTAATGCTTTTAGATGAGTACTTTATGGTGTTGTTGGTAAAGTTTTACCAGTTGAACCATTAAGAGAATTTTTTACTAAACTTGATGGATTATTGAGACGTATTTTTGATGATACTATTAGTTCTGTTTTAAATGTTGATTTTACTAGTGGTTTAGAACAAGTTTTAACTTTATGAGTATTTTTAAAAGCAGTAGGATTTTTAGTTGGTTAGGAGTTGAAATAATGCCTTGATATGGTTATTTCCTTTTAGGAATTTTATTATTAATAATACTATATCCATTTTTAATAACTAGAAAAAATATAAAGATATTACAACGTGTAGGTAGTTATATTATTTCAGCACCACCACGTACTGGTAAATCTGCCCTTGCTTGTTGTTTAGCACAAAAACATAAGGGTAGGGTAGTTAGTCCTATTCCTATTAAAGTACGTAATGAATATAGTTATCGCTGTTCTTATGATGATGTTTTTAAGTTTAATCAATTAAATAGTAATTATGCTTTTAAAGAGAATGATATGCTTGTTTTTGATGAATTAGGTTTAAAAATTAATAGTAATGATTTGTCACCCGAATTTAAAGAAACACAGGAAAGTTTAGGAATGTTTTGTAAATTGATAGGTCATAATTTTAATGGAATTATGTATATGATTGAACAACACCCCGATAGAATACCAAAACAAGCACGTGAAAAAGTAGAGTATATTGTTCAAGTTAAAAGAATGCGTATTTTATTATTTTTAGTTAAGTTTAAACTTAATATTTATACTAATGTTGATGATTATAATAAAATTGTTTTATCTAAAAGACAAACAAAGCGAATAATTAAACGTGGTGGATTACCACCCAGTTATAGTGGTGAAACTATGACTTTTAGTTTATGATTTCCTAAGTCTTATTTACAAAGATATAATAGTCGTGCTTTAAATTATATTCATTCGTTAAAGAGTGAATTAAGTAGTGTTAAAGACTATGAACAGTCACAAGCATTAGATTTTACTGTTGATGATATTAAAGCAGTAGGATTAGATAAGTTGGATAATATATTACAGACTGAAAAGAAAGAAACTAAAAATACTGTATGTCGTGCTTGTTATTATAGAAATAAACATTCTAACAAAAATAAATAAAGATGCTAAAATAAATTCATAAACTTAATATAAGTTTTTAATTCATTATTTTATTTTAAAAATAAATGAGTTTTTTATTTTGAAAAAGAAAGGTGATTAAATTATGTGAAAAAAAAATGAACAATATAAGGAATTTAATGATAAAGCTAAAGCTCAAAAAAAAGAAGATATGAAGAAATATAATGAGTTTCAACAAGAAAGGAAAAAAGAAGAAAAAAAAATAAAAGAAAAGCTAAAAAGAGCTGAAAAAGAAGCAAGAGTCAAAGAAGAATGAGAAAAAAGAGACCGTGAAAGAAGAAAAGCAGAAGAACAAAAAGCTCATGAAAAAGCCTGAGAATGTGAACAGAAGGAACGTATAAGAAGAGAACAACAACGAATGGAATTACAAAAAAAAGAAGAAGACAGAAGACTTAAAAAAGAAATTGAAAAACAAATGCAAGAATTAAAAATAAAATCAGAAAAAAAAGAAAATTTTGATAAATTTTCAAAAAAAACAAATCCATTTTTATAAAAATTATAGTATTTTGAAAAATTTAAACCTATATTATTGGTCGGAGCCAACCAGAACCTTGGTTGGTTGGCCGCGGGGTTTAGCCCCGCTGGGGTGAGTTGCGAAGCAACGAGGGGCAAAGCCCCTATTACTTGGTGAAGTTGATAATATGGAAGTATACCCAAAGTTATTTGTCAAAGATAAGATAGCATTTCCGCTATTATCAATGCCTATTGAAACTCAACCAAAAGTTAGAATATTACAACAATGATTTAGTGAACAAATTTTACCTTGAAAATTAGCAAAACAATTTATAGGGCAAGAAAAATCAGTTTTAGATTTAATTGCTATTGGTGGTGGTAGAGAAACAAGAAAAGAAATTATTAATAATGCCAGAGTAACTAATGCTTGATTAGGTTATTTTATAAGTTCTCATGATTTTGGACAATGACCATTAAAAGAAAAACGAGAACTGAAAGATAAAGAAATATGAAAAATTCATGATGCATTAGGTACAACATATACAAGTATTGCTACAAATGATGAATTTAAAGATGTTGAATTAGAAATAAAAGATAAACCACCAGTTGATAGTTTACAAAAAGTATTATTAGATATGCTAACTTATACATATAATTATAATAGAAACTTTGATGGTGCTATATATGAAAATGGAAATCCTAAAAATAAAATAGCAGAATTAAGACAAAAATTTGAAGGACAAAAACCCGATGATGTTATTACTAATTTATTCAAACAATGAAAATTAGATTATCCAAATTATATTAACTTAGAGCAAGTAAAAATATTTAAACAATTAATAATTATGTTATCACATAATATTTATTCAAATATGTCAATTAATAAAGGTTTAAATGATGATAATAAAATTTTATTACCATATTATTTCGAATTAAAATCAAATCCTATACATACAGATAGTGGTGAAGTTTGAAATTTTAAAGATGCAAAAGTAACATTAAAATCTGCATATTTTGATTTTATAGATATCAATAATATTAAATTAAAAAATATTGATATTAGTCAAAATGAATTATTTAAATTAGATGATAATCAATTTAATTGATTATCTATTACAAATGAATTAGAAACTAATAATATACCGTCACTAATCCCAGCAGATTGAACATTAGGTAATGGTGAATATGGAAAATATTTTACAAGAGTAGTTATTGATAAAAGTAAAATTGAAAATTCTTTAAATTTATATGGTTCAAATAAATTTCAGTTATTTTCAAAATTAGAATTTTATAAAGAAATTTCACAAATTGATAATAATAACGAATTTGAATTGCAAATTGAAAATCCGATTAATAACTTAAATCGAATTGAAATTAGTGGAATATTTGGTGCTGGTAATTATGATTTAATTTTAATTACTGATAAACAAGAAATAAACTTACAAAATATTAATTTATTTGATAAATATAATGAAAATATTTCTTATATAAATCTAGAAATTTAATTACTAAAATATCCAGTAGTATAATTTCCATCTCATTTTACGTCTTCTTTATTAGTAGGTTTTCATGCAAAATATAATTCTGTTTTATTGGGGCTTATTGCTTTATTTCATCATATAATACTTGTTCCATATATTGCTTTTCCATCTGGTGTTAAATAATATTTAAGTTTAGTATTTTCATGGGTAAGCACCCCCCATGATTAATCCTATTGTTCCGGTTGTAGCACCAGTTAGTGCTAATGCTAATGTTATTTTACTTAAATTTGTTTTTATTCATGTTTTCATATTAAATTACTCCTTTTTTCCTTGATTTTACTTTTAAATTGTACTATTTTTGATTATTTTTACAAGTATGCTTTTAAAAGTAAAATAACGCCTAAATTAAAGGTTTTTATTTTTTGATACCTATACTATTAATTGAATTGTATTTGTTTATTATATAGCAAATGTGAAGATACTTTTTTTCACAGTAGCATTATTTTTACCCCTAATTACATTTTTATATGGATACAGTGAATAAAACAAAGCATCATATGGGTCTTGATACATATTTTTGTCAGGAATATTAGTTTTTGTTTCATCATAACGTAATTCTTCTAAACATTGAGTTGTTTTTGGTAAATCATCTTTATTTGCATAAAAATTTCCATAACTCATAATATTTCTCATTCAAACCACTCTATTAGTTAATCCTGCTTCTTGATTTAAATTTGAAGCATGTTTAATAGCAGTTTGTGTTATTAGAATAGTATTATGTTCATCGATTAATTTTTGATTTAATCAATCAATGGCAGTTCGTGCTTTATCATCATAAAAATAAATTGCTTGTTCAAAATTTTCAAAATTATCCATTAATCCTAAAATTTCATTAACATAAGCATTAATTTTTTCATTTTCATTTATAAAGTCATTTGGTGTAACTACTAATTCACAAATAATATAAGCATCATAATAACCAGTATTATTATATTCTTTAAAACCAACTACCATAAATACAGTATGGTCTTTTGGTCCCGTAGCTCAATCAATACCAACACTATAAAAATCAAATTTATACATTTCTTTTTCTTGATTATAAAATTGTTTTAAATCATATGATTGTCAATATTTTACTGTTTTTTGAAATGGGAAAATTGTTGCATCGCTATCTAAAAATTCAAAACCATAATAAACAGTATTATATTCATCTGGATTACTTTTTTCCATTTCTAATAATGTTCTTTGTTGAATGTCAGGTAATTTATTTCAAAATGGTTGAATAGTAAATCTTAAAACAAATAAACCTAAACCACTAAACATATCTTTATTTTCATAATAAACTTTACCAACTTTTTTAAGATTTTTCATGACTTCATCATTTAATGATAAAAATGGTGTACAGTATTTTAAATAAAATGGATGATATTTATCATAAGGATTACATGTAAAAGTAATGAAAAAACTTTTATAAAAATAACGAGTAATCTTTTGTCCAAAGGTAGAACTATATATATTTTTATCAATAAATGTTCAACTTCACTCTTTAATAGGTTTATTTGATACTTTAATACGATTACTTCTAAACATAGAGTTTTGTAAACGTTCATATCGATATGTTAATTGTTTTTCAGTTAATGTTTCTTTTTCTTCTGCCATAATAATTTCATCTGTTCTTGAACCTAAAAAACTTGACCCACCTGCTTCTTTTCCAAAAATCTTATTACCATTAGCATAACCAATAAAGTCAATTTGTTGATTACTTGGAAAGATAATACATCCCCCATCCTTAGTAATTTTTCATTTAATGCCATGTGGATTATTAGGTAATAAATTAATATTATATGTATCTAATAAAACTTGACAAACATTCATTAAAGCACCAATTGTAGTTTCACTATGAGTATTTTCATATCTTCTTACTTCTTGAACACTACTATCTCTAAAATTACAACATATAAATAAATCAAATGCTAAACAGTTTCAAGTTTTTCTTGTTCCACGTGCTGTTGGAACAAAACGATAAAAACAATTAGTAGTAAAATATTCTGCTCATTCATCACCAACAAATTCTTTAAAAATATCTCAACTAAAACCATAATTATTATCACTAAAATTAAGATTATATTTTTTATTTAATTGTCCATAACTACTAATAAAAGCCATATTTACTCCTTATTTTTTAAAAAAAATTAAACTTAAATTATTAACAAACAAAAATTAGAAAGGAACATTAAAAATGTTTATATTACCATTCGCAAATCATTTTGATTGAGACAAACATGATTTTAATCAAGATGAATTAAGTTTAAAACAAACAGAAGAATTATTTGCAAAAATAGATGATTATTTATGAAGTATATGTGATAAATCTGAATATAAATCATATAGATTTAGACAACGAAAATTAAAAGCAAAAAAAGGTTTATTAACTTATAAACGATGTATTTGTACACATTATAACACAAAAACACAAAAAATGGAGTACGTATCATTATTAGATAATTATCTTGGTGTTAAAAAATATAGTAAACTTGCACCTAACGTTATTAAACAAATTTTAAAATATTTTGCTGATGGTAAAAAGTATCGTGATGTTTGTGATACTTTTATTGAAAATTTAATAAGTAATAGTACAGTTTGTAGAACATATCAAAAATTTGAATTACCAAAAGCAAATATTCCCAAAATACCATTACAACCAAATCAAAATTTATATGTAAATATTGATGATGGTCATCGAAAATTTAAGTTTAATGAAAAACACAATACTAAAAATTGTAAAAAATGTTCGATGAGATTAATAGTAATGTGTACTGGTAAAAAGAAAAATGGAAAATTAATTAATAAAAGAGCTGTATGTAAAATAAGAGTTTCAAAAACAGAAATTGGTGCTGAAAAAACCGCAAAATTAATAGAAAAATATGGTAATTTATTTTTTGAAAACTTTGACCAAGCAAATTTAATAGTTTGTGGAGATAGTGCAAAATGAATTAGAAAAACTGCTACAATTTTAAATGCTAAATTTATTTTAGATAAATTTCATGCTTTTCATGTTTTATTTCTTGGTATAATGGCAGGAAGAAGAAAAAATCAAATTGCTAAATTACACTATCAAAATGCAATAAATTTATTTGCCAAAGGTCAATATTATGAATTAATTGATTTTTTACAATCATTAACTTTACAATATAAAAAATTAAAAGTTGGTTATTTTATTAATGCAAAAGATGGTGTATTAAACCAAGCATTAGTTGAAAATATTGGTTGCTTTACTGAAACTAATATTAAACAAATTTTAAAGCATATGATTGGTGATAGAACTTATAACATTGATATGTATACAAAAATGGTTAATTTTAAATGTTATCAAATAAATACAATTATCCAGTTATTATAAATTAAAACTTAAATTTAAAAAATAAATAAAAATAAAATAAAACTTATTAAAGAAAACTTTAATAAGAATTTTTGAGTTATAAAAGTAAGTATTATTGTTGACTAATATTTTTGAAGTGTTAAGATTAACTTACAATTGCATATTGAAGTCTAAATTATTCTCGTCTAAACTTATAATTTAAAGACAAATTTGAATATTATTGACAACATCGGTATGCTCCCAAAAATAAAGAAAAAATATTTTAAAAATAATAAACAAGGTATTGAAAATCAAGGTGCAAAATGAAATATTGGTTGTTTTACAGAAACTAATATTTGACATGTTTTAAAAGAAATGCTTGGTAATAGAACATATAATATTTTGATTTACATTAAAATGGTTATTTTTAAATGTAATAAGATAAATTTAGAAACATAATTTAATGAATGTAATAATTACTTATTATTTCACAATTTGCAATAGCATCTCAAAAATTATTATTTTTTATTTTTCTATTTTAAGCCAATAATGAAAAAAGCTAATGCTATAATTATAAATATAAAAATCGGCATCACTATTATTAATAAAATAACTCCAATTTGCAATTGAATTCAATTATAATAATTATCATTATTTTGAAAAATATGAAATAAACATATATGATTTGCACAATGACATAAAGTAAAATATGTACTATAAATTTTTAAAATATTAAATCCATTTGTAATTTTAATCTGTTCATAATTATTATAACTAAAATTTGAAATACCAATTAATATTAAAGCAATAATAGTTATTAAAATAGTTAAAACAAATAGTAATACAGTTATTAACTGTAATTTTTTAATTGCTTTAAGTTTCATTTTTAAATTCTCCTTAACTTTTACAATAAGTTTAACACCTAGATAACTTAATTATAAGTATTTTAGTTGCAATTTATTGAAAAAAATTATATTATTTAAATACAATTTCATAAAAATCCAAATTATTTCTTGTCTAAGCATAATAAGACTATATATGTTTTAATTTATTCCGGATTTTTGACAATCTCCCAATGATCACTAATAAATAGTGATCATTTTTAATTAAATTATTTATAATTGATTTTTTACTTCTATAATTTTTACCCTATATGTTTCTTTAATACCTTTAATATCAACAATATCACCAACAACACAATTCATAATTGATACTGCTAATGGGCACTCATTAGAAATTAATCCTTCAAATGGATTACTTTCAATACTTCCAACAATTTTAAATTTTTCTTCTGAATCAGAAACAATTTTACCATCTTTAATTTTTACAATTGTTACTCAACTACCAACACGAACTGCTTTGATATTACTATTTTTACGTTGTTTTTGTTCTTCAAGAATAACAGCACTAGTAATAATCGTTTCAAGTTCTTGAATGCGTGCTTCATTTTTACCTTGCTCTTCACGCGCACTAGTATAATCAGCATTTTCTGATAAATCACCATCAGCCCTAGCTGCTTTTAATCGTTCTTTTATCGATTCACGTTCAACATTAATTCGTTTATATAATTCAGTTTTTAACTTTTCTAAACCTTGTTCTGAAATTATTATTTCTTTATTTTTGTTAATTTCGCTCATTAAATGCCTCCATTTATATAATTTAATATTTTAAGAACGTAAATAATTATATCATAAGGATAAATGGTTTTAAAAAAAGTATTCTTTTGAATACTTTTTTTAAAACCATTTACTTTATTAATTTTTCTTCTTTTAATAAAGAAATAATTTCTGTTTTAACTTCTTCAAGTTTTTTATCTTCTTCTTTTTCATCCATTTTTGTAATAATAAAAGCAATTTTACTAAAATTTTTTGCTTGTAAACCTAGAAAATTAAGAACTGACTTAGCTTTAACTTTAGTTTCATTACCAGTAAGTTTTACTGGCTTCGTAATATCTGCATTATCAGGTAATTTAATGACTTCTACCTCAATATTTTTATACTTACTAATAGCAGCAGCAATTTTGGCTATTGGTCGTGCATGTAAACCAATCTTTTTTTCATCATCAATTTGCACAGCATAAATAATACAATTCATTTTTTTCCTCCAAGATTTCTTAAAAATTTGTATAATATAGTTTATTTATAACATATTTTTTATTTTTTTAAAAAAAATATATAATTTAAATTTTTCTTATTAAAATAATGTCCTAGTAAATATTCAATTTTTTACAAATAAATTTTATTTTTTTTTTAAAATAAATAAATATGGTATTATTTATTAGTTAAAACATTAATAAGGAGAAAATAACTATGGCAAGAAAATGTGCTTTAAGTGGTATTGGTCCACTAGCTGGTAACAACCGTTCGCATGCGATGAACTCTTCTAGAAGAAAATGAAATCCAAACTTACAACCAGTAAAAATTGGTGGAAAAACTTTAATGATTAGTGCTCGTACTTTAAAAACTTTAAAGAAAAATAATGCTTTAGATAATAAAAAATAAAGTTATTTTATCTTTTGAATTATATAAATAAAGAATACTAATAAAAGAAAGAAATACTTTTCTTTTATTTTTTATATTAAATTAAAAATATTTAATAAAATGGTATTAAGTTAACTAGTAGTACCATTTTTTAATTACTAAAAAATATTAATAATATAGTCTAGAACCTACATTTTTTATAAAAATGAAATAATTTTTCTAGTTTTTATCAATTATATTGTTATAATACGTGTATGATAAAGAAAACTCTCAGTTGGGTGGATTTATATGCTAAAAAAAAGAATTTTGTCATTATTTTGATTAATCACAATGATTAGTATTTTTATTGTAACTTTAGTTAGTCATAAACCCTATTTTATTATGGGCGGTTCAACTTCAGTAGCACCTTTAATGCATACATTAATGGAAGACTATCCTGATAATCATAAAGAAGCAGATTTTACTTATAACAGTTTAGGTTCAGATGCAGCAGTAATTCCCGTTAATAAAAATATGTTTGGTATTGGCTGACTTTCAAAAGAATATACAACTCCTGATAATAATTTAATTTCTTTTGTTTTATCAAAAGATGGCATGATTCTAGTTTATAATCTACCACAAAAATTCTTAGGTAATGATAAACCTCTAAATTTTACACAAGATAAAGTAAAAAAAATGTATTTATCGAAATCACCTATTTTCTGAAGAGATTTATTTCCACAAAATACTTCAGAACCAAATCAAGGTTGAATCAAACCAACTTGTGACCTCAAAATTTTACCTTATACT
Organism: Spiroplasma endosymbiont of Tiphia femorata; assembly: GCF_964020225.1. Classification (NCBI taxonomy): domain Bacteria; kingdom Bacillati; phylum Mycoplasmatota; class Mollicutes; order Entomoplasmatales; family Spiroplasmataceae; genus Spiroplasma; species Spiroplasma endosymbiont of Tiphia femorata. The sequence goes on from NZ_OZ026544.1 coordinate 826,573, forward strand.
AGAGAAAATGGTTCAGGAACACGAGATGTTTTTAATGAAAAAGTTCTGGGTGATTCAAAAGCATATTATCCACAAGCAATAACCGTTAATTCAAGTACACAAATGTTTAATATGTCTAGTGGTGGTGTTGGCTATAGTTCATATTCAGATAAAAAACAATTAGATTCGAATAAACAATTCGCTACTATTCATATTGCTAATTGAGAAAAAATTGTTCCAAGTTTAGATACCATTAAAAATGGTACTTATCAGTTATCACGACCATTTACAGGTTTAATAAATAAAAATTTTAAACAAATTAATACTTTAGTTAAATTTCTAAAATTCTTGTTTATTCCTGACTATCCAGGTCATAACGAATACGTAGTTCCTGCTTTTTCAGAAGCTCAGTACGCACAATCAGCAGTACCATTAACTGACGAATTGAATAATGATTTAAATCAGTGATTAAGGAAATTTCCATAAAGGAGTATTAATAAATGAAATCCAAATCTTTTAAAAAGTTTTGACATAAAATAACTTTTAATCATTTTAATAAAAATCATGATCCAAAAAATGTTTTTATTAGTGAACAAAAAAAACATACTTATGATTTGATTGCTAAAATTTGTGTATTGTCTATATCTTCATTAGCACTAATTGCCGCTTCATTATTAATTGGTTTTATTATCGGTCAAACATTTAGTAATATGAGTTTTCTAAATTGATTTAAAATGTTAGGAAATAGTAAATGATTACCTAGTGCTAATAGTTTTGGTATTATTGCCTTTATCGTTGCCACTTTTTGAGTTGCGCTATTTTCAATGATACTTGCTGTTCCTTTAAGTTTACTAACATCATTATTTATATGTGAATTTTTACCACCAAAATTAAAAAAAACAACATTAACTTTAGTAGAATTATTATCTGGTATTCCTTCAGTTGTTTTTGGTGCTTTTGGTTTAATGACCATTGGTCCTATTTTTGTAAAAATGGGAGCACCAACCAAAGAAAATATGATGACAGCAAGTTTTATTTTATCAATGATGGCATTACCAACAATTATTTCATTATCTGTTAATGCTATTACTAGAGTACCAAAATCTTATCTATATGCATCATTAGCACTAGGTATTAGCAGGACTGACACTAGTTTTAAAGTCATTTTTAAAGCGGCAAAAACCAAAATCATTGGTGCAATAATTTTTGGATTTGGAAGAGTCATTGGTGAAACAATGGCCGTTGTCATGATTGCTGGTAATAGTACTCTAACCCCCAATTTTGCACATGGTCCACTTGCATTTTTATTTAGTTCAATTTCTACTTTAGCGGGAGTAATTGGACTAGAAATTGGAGAAGCAGTTAGTTCTCAACAAATATCAGCATTATATGGAATTGGTTTATTTTTATTTATTATAGTTTCAATCATTAACTTTATTGTTTTAATAATTTATAAACGTAGTGATAAAAAAGCAAAAGGTCATAAAAAACCACGAAATTATAATTTAAAAAAAATAAATCTATCTGATAATCAACTAATGTTAACTATTAGTGAAAAAACTATTAAAAATCAAGGCTGAAAACACTTTAAAGACTATTTTCGATTATTCTTTATGGGGCTAGCTTGTTTTATTACTATGGGATTAATTATTTGAATTATTGGTGATATTATTATTAATGGTATCTTCAACATTAGTGGTAATGCTGGTAGTAGCGTTTTCAATTTTAATTTTGCAGCTTTAATTTGAACAACCAGTGATGAAGGTTACTTATCAATTATCACAATGACATGTTTATTGGTATTAACAACAATTACTATTGCTATGCCATTAGGTATTATTGGCGCAATTTATCTTCACGAATATGCCAAAAATGGTTGATTTGCTTCAATATTACGTTTTGTGCTAAATACCTTATCTTCTACGCCATCAATTATCTTTGGTATGTTTGGATTTACTTTTTTTATTACTTTCTTACAAATAAGTTTCTCAGCAATTGCTGCTAGTTTAACATTAACAATTGTTATTTTACCACTTATTATTAGAGCAGTAGAAGATACATTAAAATCAGTACCTATTGAATACCGTGAAGCATCATTAGCACTAGGTGCTAGTAAATTTGAAACAATAAGAAAAGTAGTTATTCCAGCTGCCATTGGTGGCATTATTACTAGTATGATTTTATCAATGGGTAGAATTATTGGTGAATCAGCACCAGTTTATCTAACATTAGGAAGCACTGTTGCTTTTCCCAATAAAGGTTTCTTAAGTTCAGGACAAACTTTAACAACCCATATTTTATTAGTTAATAAAGAATCAAATGACCCTAATAAATTAGGAATGATGTACCAAACAGCACTAATAACAGTTATACTAATATTTATTTTAAATTTTATAGCAAAACATTTTGAAAAAAGTTTAACAACAGGAATCGGGGTGAAAACAAAATGCTCAATTGAATTATTAAAAGAAAAAATGAAAGCAAGAAAGAATCAGCGAATAGCAATAAAAAAAGAAAAGTAAATGTGATTAAACCTTACTTTTTAAAAGTGAAAGATAAATTTAAGAAAAAACCAAATAACAAATCAAATAATTTATCAAATATAGAAAATATTCCAAAAAGTAATTATGTTTTTACTATTAAAAATTTAAATTTCTTCTATAATCATGGTAAAAAACAGGCTTTATTTAATATAAAATTAGAAATAAGTCGTAATCAAGTAACCGCTTTTATTGGACCAAGTGGTTGTGGCAAATCAACATTACTACGAACTTTAAATAGAATGAATGATTTAATTGATGGTGTTAAAATTAATGGACAAATATTATTCAATAATGAAGATATTTATGAAAATAAAAAAAATATTATTTCATTACGAACTAAAGTTGGAATGGTATTTCAAAAACCTAATCCCTTTCCAATGTCAATTTATGATAATGTTGCATATGGTCCAAAAAATCAAGGCATTAAAAACAAAAAGATTCTAAATCAAATTGTCGAAGATGCTTTAAAAAAAGCGGCTTTATGAGATGAAGTTGCTCAACACTTATTTGATTCAGCATTATCATTATCAGGCGGCCAACAACAACGTTTATGTATTGCTCGTGCTATTGCCCTAAAACCAGAAGTACTATTAATGGATGAACCAACTTCAGCTCTAGATCCGATTGCCGCATCTAAAATTGAAGACTTAATGAATGATTTAAAATCAGACTTTACAATTATTGTTGTTACTCATTCAATGCAACAAGCAGCACGAATTTCTGATAAAACTGCTTTTTTCTTAAATGGAGAAGTCATTGAATATAATAATACTAAAAAAATATTTTCACGACCAAAAGATAAAAGAACAGAAGATTATATTACCGGCAGATTTGGTTAAAAATATATATAATTAATTATAGAGAAAGGAGGAAAAAATGAAAATAATTAACCGTAGATTTGATTTAGATATCATAAATTTAAAACAAAACTTATTAACTTTATTAAAAGAAGTAAAAAAAGAACATAAAGACGCTTTAATAGCAATGGAAACACAAGATTTTGACATGTCAAAAAGAATTGTTGAAACCGATAAAGAAATTAGAACAGTCGCTGAAAGTTTAACAATTACTGCAATTTGAAGTATTGCTCAACAAAATCCTTTTGCTACTGACTTACGTACTATTATTGGCTATATGAATATTATTCGTGATTTAGAACGTATTTCAAATTATGCTAAAAATTTATCCAAATTTAATGTCAAATATAAACCAGAAATTAAATTAACATCTCAATTATCAGGATTAATGAAAAAAGTATTTAAAATGATGGATTTAATTGGTGAATCTATAAATGAAAATGATATTAACAAAGCTTATCAAGCAGCAGAATATGATATTGATATTGATAATCGTTTTCGTGAATCAATGAAAAACATTGTCAATATGTTAAAAGTAAACAAAAATAATGATCAACTCTCTCAATATACATCAACAATGCAACAGTTGAAATATATTGAAAGACTAGGTGATCACTTAGTTAACATTTGTGAAACAATAGTATATATTATTAAAGGTAAATTTTATGATTTATCTTCAACAAAAATATCTGAATAATTTATCAATCAGTGTTAAAATAATTACTTTTTTGCAAGTTTCATTTAAATATTTTTAAGTCATACTTTAATATGATAATACTTATTATTATTTTATTTTTAATTGTATTAAATTAAGGTATGATTTTTTAATTTAATATTAAAATTTCTAAAAAGGAATGTTTAACTTAATTCTTCTATTTTAATATTACTATTAATATTTTTTTTGTTATCTATATTTTGCTTATTTTTATTATATAATAAAGAAATTCCTATTATTAAACCAATTAAATTTAATGTTAAAAATAATAATATGATGCCTAATGCATTATTACTATTACATAAACTTATACCTCAAATTAAAAACACTATTCAAATTACTAAACATATTCATATAATAAATGTAATTAAACCAATACTCATTACCTTGCACCTTTTTCTTTCTAAAAAATAATTAAACTAAATAAAATATAGTATTTTCTATTAGATTCTTATAATTTAATATTTTTTTCTTTATACAAGTATTTATTAAATCAACCCCCATCTATACCCTTTTCTTATGATCAATTTATTTCATTTGGTTTCATTGGTTTTTCATTATTCTTTACACTAATAATTTTACCATTTTTAACGTTAATAACAGTATTTGCAACATATTGGAAGTTAGGATTATGAGTAACCATAATAATTGATGTTTTATATTCTCGATTAACATCCAATAAAATTTCTAACACCTTACGCCCCATTTCCTCATCAAGTGCTCCTGTTGGCTCATCACAAAATAAAATTGTCGGATTTTTTGCTAGTGCTCTACCAATCGATACTCTTTGTTGTTGTCCACCTGATAATTGACTTGGAAACTTATTCATATGTTCATCCATTTCAATAACTTGAAAAATATCATCAATACTCATATTTTTATTTTTAGCAAGATTTTCACCAACTTCAGCATTTTCACGAGCAGTTAAGTTAGTTAATAAATTGTATTGTTGAAAAATAAAACCAACATTATCTCGTCTAAATTTAGTTAAATGACTATCTTTTAATAAAGATAAATTGTATCCGGCCACAAAAACATCACCAGTATTAGGTTTATCCAATCCCGAAATAATATTTAATAATGTTGTCTTACCACTTCCCGATGGTCCTAAGATAACAACAAAATCACCTAATTTAATTTTTAAATTAACTCCTTTTAATACTTCATATTCTAAGTCTCCAGTTAAGTAAGATTTTTTAACATCAAATAATTCAATAACATTAGTTTGAGTATCAGGAGTATTATTAGTCATTGATATAATTTTACCTGCTAAAATTTCTTTTGAATGAGTTTTTGTTAATTTTTTAATTGCTTTTTGATTATCTTTAAAAGCTTGTAATTTAGCTTTATTAGCTTCTATTTCTTCCTTTGATTCTGGTTTATCATGAGATTTATGAGTTACTGGTGGTATTGTACCTTCGGTTTTAGATACTGACTTCTTTGTAAAACTAGATTCTAACTTATTTTTAGTTACTTGTTCACTTGAATTTTTAGTGTTTTTTTTATCATTTTTCATGTTTTTATTCCTTTCTGCTTTTAATCAATTTCATTTAAAGTTTTAATTGGATTAATCTTCTTCATGGCATATCAATCAATAATAAAGGTTGTTGCATAAATGTCAAAGACAATTAAACCAACCACAAGCGGTAATCATCAAACAAAGAATAATGGTAAAACCCATGTTGTATTAGCAGCTAAATAGTTAAGAATAAACTTAACAATTATTCATCCTACAGGAAAACCAATAACAAACATAACAGCAATCACTGGTAAATACATACCAATAACAATATTAGTTATTTTTGCATCACTATAACCAAGTGTTTTCATTGTTGCTATTGTTTTACGATTTTCATAAATTACTAAATTACTTGTTAATAAAATAATAAAGAACGAAATGATTAATGAAAAGATAATAAATGCAACCAATACTGTATCAACTAAAGCAGTAATTTGATTTAACAACTGATGATGGATATCTTGTGGCGTAATATTAACAGCACTACCTGCACCATAACCTTGATAAGTACCAGAACCATCAGTACCACCATTTAAACCAAAAGCACTGTAATCTCCATACATTTGCGAAGTTGAAAATGAATTAGTTATATCTGGTAATGATTGCGAATTTGAAAATTTAAAATTAAAGATTGGATTTTCATTTTCAAATATTTGATTAAGTTTATAAATAACGGGATCATTTAATTGATTAAGAAAATTTTGATATTCATTAAATGATTTTAATTTATCAAAATCAACATCACAAGTTGTTTTTTTGTCTTCTCATTCTTTTTTAAATAATAAAAATAAAAATTCTTTTGTTTTATTAAATGATAAAACTTTATCAGCATTAGTTTTACTAATATAAGCATTAGGTTGACCATAACCATTATATATACCAACTACTTTATACGTTGGTGTTTTAGAACTTATCTTATCATTATAAGAATTAACAACCTTACCAGCAGTAACTTCTTTTAACATATTTGTAGCATTAATACCCATATTATCATAAGCCCCATCCTTTAACTCATCAACTTGTGTATAACCAGTTTGTTGTTTTAATAATGTTACATTATTAACATTTTTACTATCACCAACAATGTTATCAATATTAATTTTATCCAAATCAAAAGGTTTCAATTTATTATTATCTTTAAATTTCATAGTATTACCATTACTACTCATTTTAAATTCATCATTTATTTTTAAATTTAATTGTTTAGCAATTGTTTGATTAATAACAAGACTAATACTATCATCACTATTTTCTTGTTCTAAAAGTGGATTTAATGAAGAACCTCCAGCATCATATAATTGCATCATTGAAGGTTTGCCTAACTGTTGTTGATTTTGTAAACCATAAACTTTCATTAAATATTTGTTCTGTTTAAATAATTTTTCAGGAGTACCAATAAAGTAAGTTCCTAATTCATCAGTTTCTTTATCAAAAGGCACAACATTAAAAGCAACATTAAAAGGAGCATTGGGATCACTATAAGCTTTGGCAATATTTTGACGAATAAAATATGGGCTTTTAGTATAAGCACCTTGCACTACAGTTTGTCCCATTCTATTATAAAATAAAGCACCAAATCAAATTCCAACTTTATTAATTCAACTATCACGCTCTTTGTCACTAATTTCAGATGCATTATTATTCAATAATTGTGTTTCATTAGTTAAATGTCACGGATATAATTTATCGCTAGTATCAAAACTTAAATTATCAATATCATTAATAAAAGTAGGACCCTTACTTGAGGCATTTTTGTAAGCAGGAATATTAGTATTTGTTCAATCTTTGAATTTTGTAATATCTAAATCATTAGGATTAGTACTAATCTTACCAGTCTTCGAAATCGTACCACTAATATTCATTGCCACTGTTGTTCGATAGTTTTGATAAAATTTTCTAATAATATTATAAGTATTCTCACTATAAAAACTGTTAATATTAGTATTTTTTAAAACTGTGTCATACATTGGTAATGCATTTGGTCAAGCCATTTGTACCATAATTCCAACAATCACAGAAGCATCTTTAATATCACTAGAATCTAATCCATTTAAAAAGTTTTTAGTAAGCATTTTACCATTTAAATACGTTAAACCAGTATATCCTAAATCACTAATAGCAGCACCGGGATTAGATTCATCTGACATTGGAGCATATGCTTCAGCATTAATATTATTTTCTAATAATTCTTTAACAAAAGTATCATTTAATGGTCCAGAATTATCAAAACGTGGTGGATGTCAATATGTATCACCAGTAGTACTATCAACAGTAGAAGTATAAGTTCAATCATCTTTATTATTTGGATTATAAGTTTTATAAAAACTATATGGAGAATTATAAGTCGGAATGTCATATTCAACTAAGGAGTGATAATTCATACCAGTAAAAGAAAGTAATTTATTATCAGCCATAATTTTTGGACCAATAATAGATGTTGTCATTAAAGTTGTTCCTAAAAACATAGTTAATGATGCTGCTGCCATTTTTCCAATTGATGATGTAAATAGTGATAAACGGAATCTTGTTAAAAATCCACGATTAATACTTTTTGTTTTAATAATTCGACTAAAGCGAGAATTAACAGTAGCTGATTCGTTTTTAATTAAATCTATTGGTTTTTTAATAACTGTTAAAGCACTAATAACTCATGCAATAATTGATAAAAAACCAAATATTAAAATTAAACAATATATAAATCCTAAACCATTAAAAATAAAATGACCAAAATCTAGATTAAAATAGTTGGCAAATGTTTGAACTATAATTACTTGTAAACCACTTGCTGGTAAAAACACTAAAATAGTACCAATAAGTGCTGCTACCATTGGATAAGCTAAAGATGTAATTAAAATTTTAATATTACTATAACCTAATGATTTTAAAATTCCAATTTGTGTTCGTGAATTATCAATATTTTTATAAGTAATTAATATTACTGTAATTCCTGTAATAATTAAAACAATTAACAATAAACCAATTAATAAACTTTTAAATCCAATAATAGTTGCATTCAAAGTAGCAGTACGATTATTAAACGTATACTTATTATTTCCTAACTTATATACTAAAGCAGCATCAGAATCAATAGTATTAATATATTTACTTCTTAAACTTTGTGAAATTAATTTAATATCATTAATTTTACCTATTGTTGATTTTCCAACAAAATAAATTTCGCGATCATTATCAGAAGAAATTGTGATTTTTTCATTAGCTTTATCATATGATCAAATATAATTATTTTTTTCTAACCTTTTACTTAAACCAAATTGCATTGGATCAACGTATAATAAACCTTCACGAGTTTTATTTGGAATTGGTGTAGTTTGATCAATAATTGGGGTTGTGAAATCAGCAGATACACCATATCCAACAATTTTTAATCAATTATAACTACTATAAGCAGCATCATTTAAATCATATCCTGAAACTTTTAAACTACTTCCTAATTGATCTGATTGCACACGAATTGTATCATTAATATGCAAATTATTTTTTTGAGCAAATTCTTTATTAATAACTACCTGTTTTCAACTTGGAGTTTTATCTGGATTATTACTATCTCCTATTTGATAACCATCACTAATGATTAATTTATCAATACGAGCATCTTGATTATAAGTTAATATTTTTAAAATTCTAGGATTACTATTATTATCTAATTGCATAGTTCTGCCTTCAACACGATCTCATATAAATTCATTACCAGCATCATTTGCAATATTGTTAATATCAAAATCATTCTTTTCATCAACAGCAGTTGTTGATGTTGAGATTTTATTAGAAATAGTTTTTGGAGTAGTATTAGATAAATCAATAACAAAATCATGTAAATTAGATTTTGCAACTAATGTTGAATATTCATCAGAAATTCTTGCTAAACTTGTTTGCATTAATGAAAAAATAGTTGATGATAATAATACTAAAACAATTAAACCAACTAATTGAATTTTATTACGAAATGCTTGTTTAAACGCATTTTTAAAAAGCAAAAATGATTGTTTTTTCATATTCGTTCTTCCTTTCTTTTAAATTTTAAAACAAAAAAAGTTATTGAATTAAAGCCATTTTTCAACCATTAATTAAAGTTTTTAAATCTTGAATAGTTTTAGTAATAAGTAGTGTTAATTGGGCACTTAAAAAATAAGTTAAATTCTTCTTAAAAATAGCAATTAAAAGTTTTTTATTATTATCAGTAATAGAAACTTGGTGGTCAAAATTAGTAAACATTTGTTTTTTAAATTGCCATGTTAAAATGATAATTTTAGTTTTAGTATATGCTTTTACTGGAAATTGTTTATTAATAATATTGGGTAATGAAGAATTACTAAATAATGTTACTCAAGTTTTTTTAATTAAATTAAAAATTGTAAATAAATTATCACTAAACATTTTTCATGAAAAGAAACCTAATCAATAGTAAAAGAACACTAAAATTAGTACTGAAATAAAGTTATTTATTGATGGTAATGATATTTTAATCATAGTAAAATTAAATTGTAAAATAATAGCAATTATAATAATTGACAAAATAGTAAAACGCATCACTTTCATAATTTGATTATTATTACGGCTTAAAAAACTAAAACAAATAAATAAATGTAAAATCGAAATCAATGATAGCATTGGTAAACTTTCTAAATCTAAAAAATTAATATTAATTACCATTTCTTGAACTGGTAATAAAAATAAACAAAATTGTGCTAAAAATCATAAACTAAATTGAAGAATAATGATTTTTGTTTTATTAAATATTTTTTTATTATTAATACTATTTTTATGAAAATTAATAGTAATTAAAAAAGTTAATTTCATAATTAAAAGTAAAAAAAGAACTGGTAAACCAAAAAAAATAAATAATTGTTCAAAATTATTAATACTATTAATTTTTAAAATATTACTACTACGTAACATTATATTCACCTTTAAATAAACTTTGCTATTATTATAATTATAAACTATTAAAATTAAATAATGCAATTATTTAGTTTTAGATAGTGTTCAAATATTTAAAAAGAAAAGGAAAAAAGAAAATGTTATGAAACTGCTGTATCAAATTCTTTAGTAATAATTTTGATAATGAATATCAATATTTACAACCTATGGATTCAAACTATATGTACTACCCCACTACTAATTATCAAACTACTACATCTACTACTAAAATAATAGCTGTTGAACAACCAACTAAAAATACATCAACAGTTTTTTCAAATAGAAAAATTATTTCAAAACCATTGAAAAAAAAGATACAAGAGATTAATATTAATAATATTACTATTTTTGAAGAAGAAAGTGAAAATCAAACTAAACATATATCTTTATAAATAAAAAGAGTTAATAAATATTTATTAACTCTTTTTATTTAATTTATAACTATCTTTAATTTTTTTAAAAACCATTGTTTTATAATCTTTGCTACGATAATCATCAAAAACAAATATACCTATAAAATGATAACCAATGCCTTTTGATTTTTCTTTTATTTTTACAAAAGTAACAAATTCTACTTTATCTTTAATATATTTTTCACCCAATTGTTTTCTTTTTTCACTTGTACTAGTACTATTAAATTGATAAATAACATTTCAATCTTCTGACAAAAAATTTGCATATCCTGTTTTAATTACTTCTTCTTTTTCGCTATTTGGACTAATCGTTAAAAATCAAACTTGTTGATAATCATTTATTTTATAACCACTTTTTAATATTGATACACCATCTTCATTCTTCATTAGTAAAAAGAGTACTTAAAACCTCAAAAATTGTTTTAAATAATATTCTATCTTTGATAGTTATTTCTTTCTTGAATAAAATTGTTTTTAGTACCTCATTGTTCACTATATGGTCACCTCTATATAAACTATAACATAATTTTAATGATTCTTATTTATACGAAATAATAATACTAATTACATTGTAAATAATTTTGGTTGTAAACAAAATCCTGGTGTTAATTCATTAGCAATATGAACGTCTTCTCAATTTTCAGTTGAAACTGAAAATTGTTGACCTGTAGGTACTAAAACTGATAGTGGTGCAACTACTTCCATCATTTCACTAACTACTAATGTTTTTGATACTATTTTTTTTCAATAACTGGGTTAATATGAATACAAGATTTTATATCATAACTATCAGTAAATGCTACTAAATTTTGATTATACTGTGATAACATTTGTATTTTTTTATTTAAATTTGTCAACTTCTGACTACCTTTTTTATTTAAAGTTTCTAACTTTTCTTTTTCTAAAACTAATTGTTTTTTTTGGTTTACCAGTTCTTTTTTTACTTTTAATTATGAAATTAACTTTTTTAATTACTATTAATTTTCATAAAAATAGTATTAATAATAAAAAAATATTTAATAAAACAAAAATCATTATTCTTCAATTTAGTTTATGATTTTTAGCACAATTTTGTTTATTTTTATTACCAGTTCAAGAAATGGTAATTAATATTAATTTTTTAGATTTAGAAAGTTTACCAATGCTATCATTGATTTCGATTTTACATTTATTTATTTGTTTTAGTTTTTTAAGCCGTAATAATAATCAAATTATGAAAGTGATGCGTTTTACTATTTTGTCAATTATTATAATTGCTATTATTTTACAATTTAATTTTACTATGATTAAAATATCATTACCATCAATAAATAACTTTATTTCAGTACTAATTTTAGTGTTCTTTTACTATTGATTAGGTTTCTTTTCATGAAAAATGTTTAGTGATAATTTATTTACAATTTTTAATTTAATTAAAAAAACTTGAGTAACATTATTTAGTAATTCTTCATTACCCAATATTATTAATAAACAATTTCCAGTAAAAGCATATACTAAAACTAAAATTATCATTTTAACATGGCAATTTAAAAAACAAATGTTTACTAATTTTGACCACCAAGTTTCTATTACTGATAATAATAAAAAACTTTTAATTGCTATTTTTAAGAAGAATTTAACTTATTTTTTAAGTGCCCAATTAACACTACTTATTACTAAAACTATTCAAGATTTAAAAACTTTAATTAATGGTTGAAAAATGGCTTTAATTCAATAACTTTTTTTGTTTTAAAATTTAAAAGAAAGGAAGAACGAATATGAAAAAACAATCATTTTTGCTTTTTAAAAATGCGTTTAAACAAGCATTTCGTAATAAAATTCAATTAGTTGGTTTAATTGTTTTAGTATTATTATCATCAACTATTTTTTCATTAATGCAAACAAGTTTAGCAAGAATTTCTGATGAATATTCAACATTAGTTGCAAAATCTAATTTACATGATTTTGTTATTGATTTATCTAATACTACTCCAAAAACTATTTCTAATAAAATCTCAACATCAACAACTGCTGTTGATGAAAAGAATGATTTTGATATTAACAATATTGCAAATGATGCTGGTAATGAATTTATATGAGATCGTGTTGAAGGCAGAACTATGCAATTAGATAATAATAGTAATCCTAGAATTTTAAAAATATTAACTTATAATCAAGATGCTCGTATTGATAAATTAATCATTAGTGATGGTTATCAAATAGGAGATAGTAATAATCCAGATAAAACTCCAAGTTGAAAACAGGTAGTTATTAATAAAGAATTTGCTCAAAAAAATAATTTGCATATTAATGATACAATTCGTGTGCAATCAGATCAATTAGGAAGTAGTTTAAAAGTTTCAGGATATGATTTAAATGATGCTGCTTATAGTAGTTATAATTGATTAATTTTTGCTTGTAAAATTTGATCTTGACTTAAAATTTCTGTTTTTTCTTCTTTTGCATCATTTTCTTGTTTTATACTTTGTTCTTTAATGTCATTTTCTTCTAAAATAGCATTAATTTTAGTAATATCTTTTTCAAGTAAAGACGTTGAACTACTTGTTGTAGATGATTCTGAATTATCTGTTTCATTAGTATTGATAAATTTTAAATGTTCATTTTTTTTGTTGTCTTTTTTCTTATTTTTTCTTTTTTTAACATTTGTTTTCTTTGTTTCTATTTTATGAGAATTATTAAAACTTTCTACTTGCATTAACGTTTCCTTTTTTGAAACGTCATTATCGTTTAAAATTTCTTGCAATTTTTGTTTTAACTTTTTAATCATTTCAATATTTCAATTTGAAAAGAAGTAGGAATAAGAGAAAAAAAATAAATGAGATAATTGACAAATTACTTATGATTTTATAGTTAATAAAAGATATAAAGTTTATTATTCTTGAAATATATATAATAATGTTTTTGCAATTAAAGAATTTATTATAACTAATACAAAAATAGCAGGTGTACCAATAGAAGTTTTTAACAATAATACTAATGTCTTAGTTTTATCAGTACAACACTCAAAATTTATTACTATTTATTCTTTAAAAGGTAGCGATAAAGGTAATACATGAAAATTAGAAGAATTACAGGAATAAAATTATGATTTGAAAAATTATAAAAATTATTTTAAGTTTAATTGGAGTTTTATTATCTTCTGCTGTTGCTGGTTTAATTATATTTATTATAGTAAAAATTGTCTTAAAAATTAATCAAATATTTTAGAAAGGAGAAAAAAATGAAACCTTTTTGACCAAGAAAAGATAAAACAAATATTAATAATAATGAAGAAAAATCTAAATTAATTTTTTTAGAAAATAAAAGTACACATGCTTCTATTTTAAGTTATTTTGGTTTTAATGATTTTAATCATGAGACTTATTTTACTGATTTTGTTGCTGAAAATAATGCTAATTTATATAATGCTCCATTGGATATTAATAATGAAACTATTAAACAATATTTAATTAAACAAGAATTTTATAGAAAGAATTGAAATTCTATTTTTAAATTAAGCAAATTAGGAATTAGTGGTTATTTAATTTATATTGCTAATGATGATTTATATTTTCAAGTAGTAGATATACAGCAAAGAATTTATGATATTACTGGTAAATTAATTCAATGTACTATTTTTTATGATAGTTATCAACAAAATGCACAAACAGTAAGATTATTTGAAGTTTATAAATTAAATAATGAACAAGTAACTATTAATCGTGCAATTTATAGTATTAGTGATAATAAAAAACAATTTCCTTTACCTTTTAAAGAATATAGTAATAATCCTAATTTAGAACAAGAACAAACATTAAATATTAATTATATTCCAATAGCAATTATGAGAAATAAAGCAAATGAGTTAGCAGATTGTAATAAAGTAATGGATAAAATTAAAGCATTAGATGTTATTTATGAACAAATTGTTTTAGATACTATTTTAAATTCACCAAAGTTTATTTTTGACCAAACTTATGGTAATGCTAAATCTACAATGGATGAAGCCGTAAGAACATTAGTTACTAACAACTATATTTGAAAAACTACTGGTGATAATAATGAAAAAAGTGAAAATATTAATATGACAAGTAGTAATTTTAAAGGTAAAAATTTAACTGATATATGATTGAAATATTAATGAAATATTTAAACGTTGTGGTATTCATATACCAAGTCAAAAGAAATCAGCACAACAATCGGTTCCCGAAAGTACAGCGGTAAATATTTCAACTATTAATTATATTGAACAAAAATTATGACAATTTAATATTGATATTCTTAAATTTATTCAAATATTAGTACGTTTAGATAAAGATTTATTAAATAGTAAAACATTTAATATTAATGATGAACAAGAAATTAATAACTTAACAGTTAAATTAAAATTATTTAATCCAGAAAATAACCAATTAATAGGAGAAAACAATGGAAAACAACAACAAACCACAAACGAAGTTTCCACAGAAACAAACTAAACTTAATCAAGCAGAAATAGAAAATGATTATTTAATTGATAATATTCCTTATGATTTTACTAATATGATGAGTGCTACTAGTGACCCTGATATTAATAGAGCATACGATGAATTTAAAAAAAGAAAAATTTATATTTATGAAATTGAACGTTTATTTAAAAATAATGAAAATAATAGTTTAAGATTTTCAGCAAATACTATTAAAATAGGTTTTCTTGATATTGATAAAGTATTAAAAACTACTGCTGTTGAAACATCTTATTTTACTATGCAATTAAATCAAAGAGTAAGTACTAATATTAATGACAATACAATTGAATATAGTATGACTGATATTAAAAATTTAATATTTCAAGAAATAAATTTATTAAATCAATTTAAGTTATATGCAGTTAGTATAAATGAACCATTAACTGAAAATAATATTGATAATTTATATATTGTTAATAATTATTCAGAACCTTATCAAAATCCAAAAACTAGAAGTACTAAAAGTATTACTATTATTAAAATTAAAGACTTTAAAACAAGAGATGGTTATCCAATTATTATTAAATTACAAAAACCACTAGATAAAGACACCAAAGTTATTGGTTTAAAAATTAAAGCACCTAGAAGCATGATTTTTGGCAATATAAAGGTACTTGGTGAAGTCGACAATATTGGAGGTATACCCAAAGTTATTTGTCAAAGATAAGATAGCATTTCCGCTATTATCAATGCCTATTGAAACTCAACCAAAAGTTAGAATATTACAACAATGATTTAGTAAACAAATATTACCTTGAAATTTAGCAAAACAATTTATAGGACAAGAAAAATCAGTTTTAGATTTAATTGCTATTGGTGGTGGTAGAGAAACAAGAAAAGAAATTATTAATAATGCAAGAGTAACTAATGTTAAAATTGGTTATGATGTTTCTAAAAATTCAAAAGTATGACCATTATCTGATGAACTAGAATTAAAAGATAAAAAATTAGAGTCATGATTTTTAGTAAGTGACTATAATTTATTTATTTCTACAACAAATAAATTTCATGATGTTGAACTAGAAATAAAAGATAGACCACCAATTGATAGTTTACAAAAAGTATTATTAGATATGTTAACTTATACATATACTTATAATAGAAACTTTGATGGTGCATCATTAAGTAATGTTTTAAAAGAAATGAATGATTTAGATAAAATTCGTGCTAAGTTTGAAGGACAAAAACCAAATGAAGTTATTACTAATTTATTTAAACAATGAGAATTAGATTATCCTAACTATACAAATTTACCACAAGTTAAAATATTAAAACAAATAGTTATAATGCTATCAAAAAATATTTATTCAACCATGTCTATTAATAACGGTTTAAATGATGACTATAAATTATTATTACCTTATTATTTTGAATTAAAATCAAATCCTATACATTCTACACCTGATAAGATTTGAGAATTTAAAGATATAAAAGTAGTATTAAAATCTGCATATTTTGATTTTACAGATATCAATAACATTAAACTAAAAAACAATGACATTAGTCAAAATGAATTATTGAAATTAGATGATAATCAATTTAACTGACTATCCATAACTAATGAATTAGAAAGCAATAATATACCATCATTAATTCCGGCAGATTGAACATTAGGTAATGGTGAATATGGAAAATATTTTACAAGATTAATTATTAATAAAAATAAAACCGAAAATGCTTTAAATTTATATGGTTCAAATAAATCACAATTATTTTCTAAATTAGAATTTTATAAAGAAGTTTTACAAATTGACAATAATAGTGAATTTGAATTACAAATTGAAAATCCAATTAATAACTTAAATCGAATTGAAGTTAGCGGACTATTTGGTGCTGGTAATTATGATTTAATTTTAGTAACAAATAAACAAGAAATAAATTTAAATAATATTAATTTATTTGATAAATATAATGAAAATATTTCTTATATAAATTTAGAAATTTAATTATCAAAATATCCATCTGGATAAATACCATCTCATTTTACTGCATCATCAGTTAATTTATTTGATGCTCAGTAAAGAGTAATTTTATGTTTATTACTTACTGGTCTTGCTCAAATAGTTGCCCCCCAGTGTGCTTCATGGTCGTAATCATAAAAATATGTTAATTGATTATTTTTATTATATGAAACTATTCCTAAGATTAAACCGGTAACACCAGTTATTACAGCAAATGATAATGATATTTTTTGAAAATTTGTTTTTATTCATGTTTTCATAATAAATATCTCCTTTTTTCCTTGATTTTACTTTTAAATTGTACTATTTTTGATTATTTTTACAAGTATGCTTTTAAAAGCAAAATAACGCCTAAATTAAAGGTGTTTATTTTTTGATACCTATACTATTAATTGTATTGCGCTTATTTATTATATTGCAAATGTGAAGATACTTTTTTTACAGTAGCATTATTTTTACCCCTAATTACATTTTTATATGGATATAATGCATAAAATAATGCATCATAAGGGTCTTGATACATATTTTTGTCAGGAATGTTAGTTTTGGTTTGGTCATAACGTAATTCTTCTAAACATTGAGTTGTTTTTGGTAAATCATCTTTATTTGCATAAAAGTTTCCATAACTCATAATATTTCTCATTCAAACTACTCTATTAGTTAATCCGGCTTCTTGATTTAAATTTGAAGCATGTTTAATAGCGGTTTGTGTTATTAAAATAGTATTGTGTTCATCAATTAATTTTTGATTTAATCAATCCATTGCTGTTCTTGCTTTATCATCATAAAAATAAATTGCTTGTTCAAAATTTTCAAAATTATCCATTAATCCTAAAATTTCATTAACATAAGCATTAATTTTTTCATTTTCATTTATAAAATCATTTGGAGTAACTACTAATTCACAAATAATATAAGCATCATAATAACCAGTATTATTATATTCTTTAAAACCAACTACCATAAATACAGTATGGTCTTTTGGTCCCGTAGCTCAATCAATACCAACACTATAAAAATCAAATTTATACATTTCTTTTTCTTGATTATAAAATTGTTTTAAATCATATGATTGTCAATATTTTACTGTTTTTTGAAATGGGAAAATTGTTGCATCGCTATCTAAAAATTCAAAACCATAATAAACAGTATTATATTCATCTGGATTACTTTTTTCCATTTCTAATAATGTTCTTTGTTGAATGTCAGGTAATTTATTTCAAAATGGTTGAATAGTAAATCTTAAAACAAATAAACCTAAACCACTAAACATATCTTTATTTTCATAATAAACTTTACCAACTTTTTTAAGATTTTTCATGACTTCATCATTTAATGGTAAAAATGGTGTACAGTATTTTAAATAAAATGGATGATATTTATCATAAGGATTACATGTAAAAGTAATGAAAAAACTTTTATAAAAATAACGAGTAATCTTTTGTCCAAAGGTAGAACTATATATATTTTTATCAATAAATGTTCAACTTCACTCTTTAATAGGTTTATTTGATACTTTAATACGATTACTTCTAAACATAGAGTTTTGTAAACGTTCATATCGATATGTTAATTGTTTTTCAGTTAATGTTTCTTTTTCTTCTGCCATAATAATTTCATCTGTTCTTGAACCTAAAAAACTTGACCCACCTGCTTCTTTTCCAAAAATCTTATTACCATTAGCATAACCAATAAAGTCAATTTGTTGATTACTTGGAAAGATAATACATCCCCCATCCTTAGTAATTTTTTATTTAATGCCATGTGGATTATTAGGTAATAAATTAATATTATATGTATCTAATAAAACTTGACAAACATTCATTAAAGCACCAATTGTAGTTTCACTATGAGTATTTTCATATCTTCTTACTTCTTGAACACTACTATCTCTAAAATTACAACATATAAATAAATCAAATGCTAAACAGTTTCAAGTTTTTCTTGTTCCACGTGCTGTTGGAACAAAACGATAAAAACAATTAGTAGTAAAATATTCTGCTCATTCATCACCAACAAATTCTTTAAAAATATCTCAACTAAAACCATAATTATTATCACTAAAATTAAGATTATATTTTTTATTTAATTGTCCATAACTACTAATAAAAGCCATATTTACTCCTTATTTTTTAAAAAAAATTAAACTTAAATTATTAACAAACAAAAATTAGAAAGGAACATTAAAAATGTTTATATTACCATTCGCAAATCATTTTGATTGAGACAAACATGATTTTAATCAAGATGAATTAAGTTTAAAACAAACAGAAGAATTATTTGCAAAAATAGATGATTATTTATGAAGTATATGTGATAAATCTGAATATAAATCATATAGATTTAGACAACGAAAATTAAAAGCAAAAAAAAGGTTTATTAACTTATAAACGACGTATTTGTACACATTATAACACAAAAACACAAAAAATGGAGTACGTATCATTATTAGATAATTATCTTGGTGTTAAAAAATATAGTAAACTTGCACCTAACGTTATTAAACAAATTTTAAAATATTTTGCTGATGGTAAAAAGTATCGTGATGTTTGTGATACTTTTATTGAAGATTTAATAAGTAATAGTACAGTTTGTAGAACATATCAAAAATTTGAATTACCAAAAGCAAATATTCCCAAAATACCATTACAACCAAATCAAAATTTATATGTAAATATTGATGATGGTCATCGAAAATTTAAGTTTAATGAAAAACACAATACTAAAAATTGTAAAAAATGTTCGATGAGATTAATAGTAATGTGTACTGGTAAAAAGAAAAATGGAAAATTAATTAATAAAAGAGCTGTATGTAAAATAAGAGTTTCAAAAACAGAAATTGGTGCTGAAAAAACCGCAAAATTAATAGAAAAATATGGTAATTTATTTTTTGAAAACTTTGACCAAGCAAATTTAATAGTTTGTGGAGATAGTGCAAAATGAATTAGAAAAACTGCTACAATTTTAAATGCTAAATTTATTTTAGATAAATTTCATGCTTTTCATGTTTTATTTCTTGGTATAATGGCAGGAAGAAGAAAAAATCAAATTGCTAAATTACACTATCAAAATGCAATAAATTTATTTGCCAAAGGTCAATATTATGAATTAATTGATTTTTTACAATCATTAACTTTACAATATAAAAAATTAAAAGTTGGTTATTTTATTAATGCAAAAGATGGTGTATTAAACCAAGCATTAGTTGAAAATATTGGTTGCTTTACTGAAACTAATATTAAACAAATTTTAAAGCATATGATTGGTGATAGAACTTATAACATTGATATGTATACAAAAATGGTTAATTTTAAATGTTATCAAATAAATACAATTATCCAGTTATTATAAATTAAAACTTAAATTTAAAAAATAAATAAAAATAAAATAAAACTTATTAAAGAAAACTTTAATAAGAATTTTTGAGTTATAAAAGTAAGTATTATTGTTGACTAATATTTTTGAAGTGTTAAGATTAACTTACAATTGCATATTGAAGTCTAAATTATTCTCGTCTAAACTTATAATTTAAAGACAAATTTGAATATTATTGACAACATCGGTATGCTCCCAAATAGAGTGCTTGGATTTGTACTTTAGTAAATGATGGAATTTGAATTGGAATTAATGATCGTATTTGTTTAATTGTGAGTACTTGTATTTGTTTACTTGTAAAAGATGTTATTTGTTTTATTGAGAAATATGGAATTTGTTCTTGTGTAAATGCTTGTATTTGTTTTTCAGTAAATACTTTTATTTGTTCTATTGTAAAACTTTGCATTTGTTCTTGTGTAAATGCTTGAATTTGATTTTCTGTGAAATATGGTATTTGTTCAGTAGTGAATGTTGTTATTTGTTTTTCAGTAAATACTTTTATTTGTTCTATTGTAAAACTTTGCATTTGTTCTTGTGTAAATGCTTGAATTTGATTTTCTGTGAAATATGGTATTTGTTCAGTAGTGAATGTTGTTATTTGTTTTTCAGTAAAAGTTACTATTTGTTCTTTTGTAAAACTTTTAATTTCATCTTTTTTAAATAGTGGAATAGGTATTTCTTTATGATTTAAAATATAATCAGTGTGTTCTTTATTAACGTAGTTTATTAGACAACATGTTTTAAGAATTTTTTCAAATTCTGGTTTATTATTTATTATTTTTCTTGTTTCATTTAATTGTTTACCTATAAAATTTAAAGGTTCTTCATTGTAGGGTTTTAATTTTCTAACTTCAAACTCTTCTTGATAAATATTGTGATAGTCTTGTAAGTCACTTGAATCCATAATTCTTGCTTGTCCAATAATATATTTTAAAGGGTTACTATCAAAAAACATAGATTCAGCGGCAAATCCAGCTAAATCAATTCGTAATAAGGTATATAAGTCATTATCACTTATATTTTTAATTTGATTTAAAGGTATAAACTGATCAGATATTGTTCTTCCAAGGTATTGGAAATCTGAAGTGATAGATTCTAACTTTTGAAATTTGTTTTTAAATTTAGAATCTAAAATAATTGTTGTATGTCCTGCTTCATGAATACAAGTAATGTCTTGATCATTAGATTGTGTACAATCTGCAATAGATATATTTTTAGGTTTTCAATCTTTAATAGTTTCTTTATTATAAATTGTTTTAGCATTAGTATTTTGTAGTTGATTATTAAAAACTAGTGTGATTAATAATCATAGTTTAAATCAATAGTTTGGATTAAAATATTTCATAATTTTTGTACTCTTTCTTTTAAAAAAATAAAAAACCCACATACTTTAAAAATAAAGTAATGAGTTAAAACTATAAGTTTAGTTTATGATTATTTTTATAACAAATTTTATAATTTTTGCATACAATATGATTTATTTTTTGATTTAGAACTTTAATGTTTTATATTAATTTAAAAAGTTAAATATGATTGTAAATAAAAGGGTTAAAATTGAAATAAATATTGAAATAAATCATGATCAATTTCTTTTTCATCAATTAGAATTTTTATATTTATAACCTTTAGTAGTAATTTCAGTTTCAGTTTCAACATATTTTATTGTAATTTCATGATTTCCTTTAAATAATAGTTCTTTTATTAAAGAATCTGATGAATTTCTAAAAGTAAAACGTAATTTTTCATTTAAAGAAACTTCTTTATTTAAAGTATCTTTATCTATTCATCAATATCCAACATCGTTAAATTCTTCTCAATCTTTTTCAAAGGAAGAAATATTGAAATTATTTTTTACTATTTTTGAGGTTCAAACTTTTACAACGTAAATATTATTTTTTGATATTAAATTATTTTTTAAAAGAAATAAGTTTTGATTAATTTTATTAATAAACTCATTAGTTTTTAAATTATATTCAGTGTTAATATTTATATATTTTTTACTTAAAATATAATCTCAAGCAAAATTATTCATTCCTTTTATTCAATCATCATATAATTTTTGTATATTAACTTCTATTTTAAAAATAATAGTATTATTTTCATTATGTATTTGATAATCTGAATAATTTTCTGGTTTTAAAAAATGTAAAGGACTATCAAAATAAACACTATTTGTTGAAATAGTTTCTTTTAAAAACTTAAATTTTAATAATTCTAAATTATTTTTTTCAATATTATTTAATCTTTTTTTAATCCAATTTTTCTTTAACATTTAATTTTCCAATTTAATTATATTTATTATTTAATTGATAGCAAATCATTAAATTTTCTAATAACATGGCAATAGTCATTGGTCCAACACCACCAGGCACAGGAGTAATTGCTGAAGCAGTATTTTTCATTATTTCAAAATTAATATCACCAACAACTTTTTTTTCTTTACCTTGATAATTAATTGCTACATCAATAATAACAACATCACGTTTAACTTGACTACTATTAATAATATTATAGACACCAGTAGCACTACAAATGATATCAGCTTCTTTAGTATAAAGAGTTAAGTCTTTAGTTAATTTATGAACAATGCTAACAGTTGCTCCCATATTAGTTAATGATAAAGCCAATGGTTTACCAACAATATTACTATCGTTAATGATAGTAATATTTTGTTTAGAAATGGGAATTTGATAGTGATTTAGTAATTTTAAAATACCTTTTACTGTACAAGGCAACATTGCTTTTTTATCACCTTGTAATAATCTTCCGGCATTAATATTTGTTAAACCATCAACATCTTTATTAATAGTAATGCTATTAATAATTGCTAATGTATCTAAATGTTTTGGTAGTGGTAATTGTACTAAAATTCCATCAATATTATTATCACTATTTAATTGTTCAATTTTATTAATTATTTCTTTTTGTGTTACTGTTGTTGTTAGTGAAAATACTTGTCCATCAATACCACATTCTTGACATGCTTTAATTTTAGTTCGTACGTACATTTGTGATGCTAAATCTTCACCAATAATTATTACTGCTAGTTTAGGTTTACGATTAGTAATAGTTGTTACTTGTGCTTTAATTTTTGCTTTAATTTGCTGGGCAATTATTTTACCATCTAAAATTTTTATCATATGTGTTCACCGTTTCTTAATTTATCCAATTAATACGTTTTCTTCAACTCTACTTATCGTTGGTTTTGATTTACGATCACTTCAAGCAAGAACAGTAGTTGATACTCCTAATTGTCCCACAAACATGACAAAAATTAAACTAAGTTGACTAAAAATACCTAATTTGGAATTATCAAATAATGAAAGTCCTGTTGTTCCAAAAGCACTTGAAACATCAAAAATTACTTGTGCAAAGGTCATATCAGAATTATCTATTATAAAAACATTTTCAATTGTGATAATCATTACTGATACAAAAACTAAAATAAAACCAAGTGTGCCGACTATAAATGACATACGAACAGTTTGATTAGGAATTTTACGCTTGAATACAAAAACATCATTACGGCCACGGGCAATATTAAAAATTGTTAAAAGAATGATTGCTAAAGTTGTCGTTCTAATTCCTCCGGCAGTACTTGCTGGTGAAGAACCAATTCACATCATTAATGATTGGATCATTTGTGAGGCAAGGTGAAATTTATTTAAGTCAACTGTATAGTATCCAGCATTTCTTGTTGACATTGTATTAAAAAAAACAGCCATAATTGCATCAGATGTCGATAAATTTTTAAAAATGGGCTCTTGCCTTGATGGAGTTATGACATTACGTGAAAAATATTCAATAAACATAACACTACTAACACCCAATATCGCAACTAAAAAATATGTTATTAATGTTAGTTTAGTAAATAAACTAAATCTAAATTTTTTACCATGAGTTTTATTTTTAATTCAATGATATAAATCATAATAAACAGGAAAACCAATACCACCAATTACAAATTCAATAATAAAAATTCACTGCACAAAATAATCACTCTGAAAAGGTTCTAATGAAGTTATACCAACTATATCAAAACCAGCATTATTAACAGCAGAAATCGAGTGGAAAATTCCCGATCATAATGCTAATAGTATGTGATTATAGTAACCTGTATTATTGTTTAGACCATATTCTATTCCTGAGATAGGCACAAAATAAAAATATAAAAATAAAACAATTGCTCCCAAAAATTCAGTAATTGTCATAACAATAATCCCAATTTTTAATACATCAATAGTCGTTCCTAATTTATTAGAGCCACGTTCACCTTGCATTAGTAATCTTTCTCTTAAACTAGTATGTCGATTAAATACAAATAAGGATAATATTGCTAGTTTAACTGTAATTAAACCAATACCACCAAATTTAATTAAAATTAAAATAATAAATTGCCCAAAGAAAGTAAAGTCATTAGCAGTGCTTTTTACTGTTAAACCAGTATCAGAAAACGCACTACTAGCAGTAAAAAGGGCAGGCAAAAAGTTTCATTGTCCTTTTGTTGTGGCAATTGGTGTCATTAAAAGTATTGTTCCAACTAATAAAGTGAAAAAATATAAATTAAACATTTGTCGGGGACGAGTTTTACCAACAAAAATAATTTTAAAAATATTTTTTACACTACGATAATTAACCTTAGATAGCATCAAAAAACTCCTAAAATAACATTTTCTTTTATTATTATACTATACTATAGTCATTTCTATTAAATATTAGTTTTAAATTTAAAATACCAATATTTTAAGAATTAGTTTATAATTTAGTATAATATAACATATTTAAGTAAATATTATTTAAGGAAGAAGGATATAGATGTCTTCATCAGAAAATGATTTTTGTGTCATTGGTTTAGGTAAATTCGGAATTTCAGTTGTTAAAACTTTAGAAGAATTAGGTAAAGTTACATTAGCTATTGATAAAAGAGAAGACCGTTGTCAATTAGTTTCATCAATAGCTTCTGAAACTTTAATTTTAGATTCAACTAATCGTGATGCATTAGATGATGCCGGAATTCACAAAGTGCAAAATATTATTATTGCTATTGGTTCTGATTTAGCAGCTTCAATTGTTACTGCTGTTCATGTTTTAGCAATTCATCGTGAACACAATACATTATCATCACTTAATCTTATTGCTAAAGCTGTTGATAGTACTCACCAACTAATTTTAGAAGCAATTGGTATTACTAATATTATTTTATCTGAAACAGAAGCTGGTAAGAAAGCTGCATATCGTGCTATTTGAAAATTAGGAGTAGATTTAACTACAGTTGATGAAAAGTACTCAATAGCTAATGTAATTGTTAAAAATACTAAGTTTACAAATAAAAAACTAGAAACTTTAAAAATTCCTAGCAATTATAAAATTAACTTAGTTGCAATTAAACGTCATGGTAAAGTTATTATTCCTAGTAGAAATGAAATATTAATGTTAAATGATGAACTATTATTTATTAGTTCTAATGAAAATATTAATTCTGTTTGTAATGATTTTTCAATTGGTGATACTAATAAAATATTTGAGCCTACTATTATTAAAGCGGTAAAGAAAAAGCGTTCATTTTGAAATTGATTCAGAAGAAATAAGAAAAAGAAAAAAAATAAAAAATTAAAGAAAAAGGAAGTTAAGAAAGAAAAAAACACTAATAAAAAAAATTAATTATAAGAAAATTGTTTTTTATTTTTAGAAATATTAATGTATTATCATTGTAATAAAATTTATATATTTTAATTTAAATATAAGTTTTTAACCGATTGCTTTATTTTTTAAAGTAAATAGGTTTTTTATTTTTTGAAAGGAAAATATTATGTATACAATGGAAAAAAATAAGAAAGTACTAATTAAAAAAATAGAACAAATTTTTGAAATAATTCAAATTAATCAAAAAAATTTCAGCAAAGAAAGAATACGGAAACATAACCAAAAACCTGAGGTTGGAACTAAAAAATTAAAATATGATCAAAGGCCTGAAGTGAAAGCAAGAAAACGAGAATCTTATCAAAGATGGTCTCAAAAAAATAAAGAAAAAATACGAGAATATAATCACAGATGATGTCAAAAAAAATAAAGAAAAAATACGAGAATATTATCAAAGACCCGAAGTGAAAGCAAGAAAACGAGAATATAATCAAAAGTCAGAAGTGAAAGCAAGAAAACGAGAATATTATTACAGATGATGTCAAAAAAATAAAGAAAAAATGAGAGAACATATTCAAATTCCTATAGAGTGAGATGATACTCAAATTTGCAAAAATTCAAAAGACATTAAAACAAAATATGCGACAGTAATAGTAAAGCAAAAAGTTGATGATAAGATAATGCTTTCTAACATCGTACCAATGCCAGTAACTCAAAGTAATGAAGAACAAGAAATAGTACACAAGGCAGATATATTTAACGTTAAAGATTTATCTAATGGTATTAATAACATTGAAACTAATATGTTTGAAAGACCAGAGGTACCTAAAACGCCCGAGATTATTGATATCATTTTAGACATGTCAGAAAATAAGATATTTTCTAATGTCAATGGTAAAGTAATTAGTAATAGTATTTAAAAGGAAAAAATATCAAAAGTATAAGTAAATTCTATTAATATTTAATAATTTACTAAATTAAGGAAAATTTATTTATTTAGTATTTAAAATAATAATTTTATGTAAAGGATGAAGAACAATGGACAATTATATTTATTTTTTTAGTAATAAATGAACACAATATAAAATAAAATGTTTGGATAAAAAAATACCAATTCTAAAAGGGAAATTTGATTCACTTAAAATTATTGAAGATTGAACAAATTCCTTAATCTTAGAATTAAATGATGAAATAAATAATTATTCATATAATTTTCAATTAACTACTTTAAAAGAGGTTTTTTTACCAAAAATACTTGAAGATTTTATTAATTTTAAAAAAAATAAAGATATTTTTCATTTAATAATAAATGAAAAATATTTCAAAAAAATAAAAGTATTAAATTTATTTATTAATAAACAAATTGAAAAAGATGATTTTTCTAAAAAACATTTAAAGAAAATTTTATTGAAAGTATTAAGATTTAGATCTTATTTTAATAGTAAATTGATAGAAACAGAAAGCGATTTACTAACTTTAAATAGTAAAATAAAACTTTTATGAAAAGAAATTTTTGATAGGGACATAAAATTTTACAAAAACAACAGCAGAAGTTAAAACAAAAAAATATCTTGATAGAAAATCAAAAGACAAAATTAAAAGAAAATATTAAAGATATTAAAGATAAATTAGAAAAAGAATTAAAAGCTGATTATCAAAATAATAAACTTACTAATTTTAAAGTTCTTTTAGAAATACCAAAAAAAGCAAATTTTAAAATAGCATCTTTAGAAAAACAAATTACTAATTTAGAAATTAAGCAATATGAATTACATGTTCAAATGCAAACATTACAACAAAAAAATAATGAATCAAATTTGAATCAAAGAAATATTAATAATCAAACAATAACTATCCAATTAAATAAACCAGAATTGACAAATAAAACATTAGTTAATAATTTAACAATGTCATTACAATTTTTAAGACCAACAAGTAATTTTAATTAAAATTAAGAAAGTTACTTAAAAGAATAAAAATAAATATTTTATTAAAATATTCATTAATTGTTAATAAGACAAATGATGATTTAGTAATTTAAGGAAATTTAATTGAAAATGTAGATTTTAAATAAAATATTAGTATATAAAATTGATAATAAAAATATTCAAAGTATAATATAAAAATTCTTAATTAAAAATTGATTGAAACTAATTATAGTTTTCAATCAATTTTTTTAATATTTCTTTAGAAACTTGTGGATTTGCTTGTCCTTTAGTTAGTTTCATTAATTGACCCATAAAAAATTTCATTGCTTTTTCTGGATTGACTTTATAAATAGTAATCATGTTTTCATTTGCTTTTAAAATTGTGATTAATATTTTTTCTAAATCATTACTATCACTTACTAAAGTAATACCTAATGTTCTAATAAGATCGGTAGGGCTTTTTTCACTATTAATCATAATTGCATTTAATAACTGTTTACTTTGTTTATCATTAATTTTTTGCTCATAAACCAGACTAACTAATTGTGATAGATTATTAGCAGTAAGTTCGCTGTTTTTAATAGTAGTGTTATTAGTATTACAATAAGCTTGCACAGGACCTACTAAATAATTAAAGGTAGGTAATGCTAAATTATTAATGGCAACTGTTTGTTCAAAAATAGTTAATATTTCTACTTTGTCAATTAATAAATTAATATCTTTTGTTGGTAGATTATATTGTTTTTTTAATCTTTCCATTATTTCTTTAGGCAATTCAGGAAGATTTTTAGCAATCATTTTGATTCATTTTTCATCTAGTTGAATTGGAAAAATATTTGGTTCAGGAAAATATTTATAATCAATTTTATTTTCTTTGCTACGCATGCTAACGGTTTTATTAGTTTTTTCATCAAATCTTCTAGTTTCAAGATTAATTTTTTGTTTTTTATTTAAAATATTAGTTTGACGATTAATTTCATCATTTATTGCTAAAGTAATATTATGTGTAGAATTTAAGTTTTTAATTTCAACTTTGGTACCTAAAATATCACTACCATGTGGTTTTACCGATATATTAATATCACATCGTAATGAGCCTTCATTCATTTTAGCATCACTAACTTGTAAATGAATTAATAATTGACGTAGAGTATTAATATATGCTACTACTTGTTCACTTGTGTTAAAAATTGGCTTAGTAACAATTTCCAATAAGGGAATTCCCGCTCGATTATAGTCTAATAATGTTTTTTTATTATTATGAATTTGTTTTGCTGTATCTTCTTCAATATGTAAGCGTTCAAAACTAACAATAAATTCTTCATTATTTACAACTATTGGTAATTCACCATTTGTGCCAATTGGATGAAAAAATTGTGTGATTTGATAACCTTTAGGTAAATCGGGATAAAAATAACTTTTTCGATCAAAACGTAAGAGTGGATCAATATTCATTTTTAAAGCAGTACATGTTTGAATTGCCATTATAATAACAGCTTGATTAACTGTTGGTAATGTTCCTGGATATCCGCAATCAATGGCATTAATTTGAGTATTTGGTTTTTGACCAAAAGTATTGGCGGCGTTGGAAAAACATTTAGTTTTAGTTTTTAATTCACAGTGGATTTCAATACCCATTACAACATCATATTTATTATTCATGATCATCACCTAGTAGTTTATTATTAAAATTAATTTTTTTACTTAAAAATGAAGCAATATTCAATATAACTTGATCATTGAAAGGTGCACCATTAATATTAAAACCAATCGGTAAACCATTAACAGTAGTTAATGGAATATTAATGCTTGGTCCACCATTTAAATTAGAAAGTAGTAGTAAATCTTCTAAATAATCATGTTCACTTTTAATAACTTTTTTTTGTTCTAATACATCTTTAATTTTTGGAGCTGGATTAATATTTGGCATAATAATGAAAGCATCATATTTTTTAAAGATAGTATTTAAATGTTCAACAATTAATCTTCTTACTTTTTTAGCTTTGTTAAATAATTCTTCTTGATGATTTTCAGATAAAGCATATGCACCAATAATGTATCTGCGTTTTACCATATCACCGAAACCAAATGTTCGTGAATTTGTCATAACTTCTTGATAATTTTTACCATTTTTACGAACACCAAAATTAATACCAGTTAGATTTGCGTGGCAACTAGTTGCTTCAGCAAAAGAAATAATCATATAAACTGGTAATAAAGATTGTAATAATTCTTTATTAAATTCAATTTGTTGAACTTTTGCACCACCATCAGTTAAATGCTTTATTGCTTCATCAAAACTAGATTTAACTATATCATTTCACTGATAATCATTATAATTTAAAATAGCAATATTTTTACCTTCTATATTTTGATTTAAGTTTTGAGTATAATCTTTTTCTTTACTTTGAACACTAGTAAAGTCTTGTTCATCAAATAAAGCAATACTATCCAAGACAATGGCAATATCTTCGACATGATTAGTAAATATACCAACTGTTTCTAAACTTGGAGCATAAGGAAAAACACCATTTCTTGAAATTAAACCATATGTTGGTTTAAAACCAACAATACCACAATAAGCGGCAGGTTTACGTATTGAATCACCAGTATCTGTTCCTAAAGCAAATGGTACAATTCCAGCAGCGACTAAAGCTGCACTGCCACTAGAACTACCACCAGTGATATGTTTTAAATTCCAAGGGTTTAAGACATGACCAGTAGCTGCATATAAACCATCTCCACCCATTCCTAGTTCATCAAGAGCAGTTTTAGCTATATTAATGGCTTTATTATTTGTTAATAACATATTAACAGTACTGTCATAATTAGGAATAAAATTAGCAAGAATTTTTGATGAACCTGTTGTTAAGAAATTAATAGTAGCAATATTATCTTTCATTACAAATGGAATTGCTGCTAATAAATTATCATTAATTTCTTGTTCAGTAATTGATTTTGTTTGTTTAATGGCATTTTGTTCCAGTGAAGTAACAACAGCATTTAATTTTTTGAATTGTTCTAATCGTTTGTATACTAATTTAGTTAATTGATCTGGAGTAAATATTTTTGTTTTTAATAATTCATGAAGTTGACGAATTGAAAGTTGGTGGTAATTAATTTTCATGATTAATCACCTGATTAATACTAATGTAATTATTTTCAACTTCTGGAGCAATATTTAAAACAGTTTTAGATGTTAAATGAGTTCCAACATTATCGGAACGTAATAAATTATTAATAATAGGAAATGGGTAATTTAAAGGTTCAATATCATTTGTATTAATATTTGTCACAATTTCCATTTGTTTTTCAATAGCTTTAAATTCTAGTAAAAGATTTTCACATTGTTCTTCGCTTAAATTGAACATAAGTTCGTTAGCAAATTCATGTAGCATTTTTGTTGTCATTTTCTTTTCAATTTTATCCATTTTTTGCTACCTCTTTCAATAAATTTTGTAATTGCTCTTCATTAATAATTTTAACATTAAGTTTGCGTGCTTGTGCTAATTTATTTCCTGGATTTTCTCCAACAATTAAATAAGAAGTATTATTACTAATAGTATTGGTAATTTTAGCACCATAGTTATTTAATAATTGAATGAATTCGTTACGACTTTTAGTTAAAGTTCCTGTTAAGACAAAAGTTTTACCATTCAATACTTGTGATTGGTTTTTTTGTAAATAATTAAAGTTAAGTTTAAAGTTTTGCAAGTTAGTAATTAGTTGTTGATTAGTAGGATTAAGGAAATAATCAATAACACTAGTAGCAATTGTTGGACCAATTTCATTAGTATTAGCTAGATCATCAAAGGTTGCTTCCATTAAGTTATTTAAAGTTAAATATTTTTTTGCAAGAATAATTGCTGTTTTTTGGCCAACATGGCGAATTCCCAAACCGAATAAAAGTCTTTCTAAGGAATTTTGTTTTGATAGAATAATTGAATTAGCAAGATTAGTGAAAGATTTTTCACCAAAACGTGGTAATGATAGTATTTCTTTTCGTAAATTAACTAAATTGTAAATATCACTAATAGTTTTAATTCATTTTAAATCTAAAAAACGTAATAATATTTTTTCATTTAAACCAATAATATCCATAGCATTTCTTGAACAGAAGTGCATTAATGATTTAAGAATTCGTGATGGACAATCACTATTAATGCAAAATTGATCAACTTCTGGCGGAACTTGTTCCAATTTTGTTTTACACACTGGACAATGGATAGCTTTTTTAAAAATAATATTGTTTATTTGACGATTACTAATAATTGGGGCAATTACTTCTGGAATAATATCACCCGCTTTTTTAACACTTACTAAATCATTAATACGTAAATCACGATTAATAATATAATCACCATTATGAAGTGTGGCAAAAGTAACGGTAGTACCAGCAATTATCACTGGTTGTAATCTAGCATTATAGGTTATTTTTCCTGTTCTACCAACAGTTGGAAATATATCTAAAAGCTTAGTAACACTAGTAACAGCAGGAAATTTATAAGCTATTGCTCATTTTGGTGCCTTATTAGTTCTTCCTAACATATCATAACTGGTTAGATCATTAATTTTAATGACAATACCATCAATTTCATATGGTAATGTATTTCTTAACTTTTCATATTTTTGAATATAAGTTCATACTTCTTCAATATTTTTACATAACTGTCATTGTTCATTAATTTTGAAACCATATTTTTGTAAGGTAAATAATGCTTGTTCATGGGTTTTAATATTATCATTAGTAGCATTAATATAATAGTAAAGAAAACCATCTAATTTTCTTGAATTAACAATATTAATATCAAGTTGGCGAATAGTACCGGCTGCAGCATTGCGAGGATTAGCAAAGAGTGGTAAGTTTTGTTGTTGTTGTTTTTCATTAATGCGATTAAATTCTTCTTTACTTAAATATATTTCTCCTCTTACTTCTAATTTAGAATTAATTGGTATTGTTTTTGGTATTGTTTTAATTGTCAAAATATTATTGGTAATGTCTTCACCAGCAATACCATCACCTCTGGTAGCAGCAGTTTTTATTTTTCCTTTTTCATAAGTTATAGAAATTGATAGACCATCAATTTTTAGCTCACAAACATATTCAATGTTATTTTCTGATAATGTTTTTTTAATTTGTTGATCAAATTTTAGTAAATCTTCATAGTTAAAGGCATTACCCAAACTTAGCATTGGTTGTTGGTGAAAAATTTTTGTTAAAGAATTAAGTGGTTTATTACCAACAGTTTTAGTTGGAGAATCATTACTATTAAATTGGGGATATTGTTCTTCTAATTTTATTAATCTATGATAGGCGCTATCATAAAGTTCGTCACTAACAGTAGGTTTATCTAAAACATGATATTCATAATTTCATTGTTTAATTTGGTTTCTTAATTGTATTATTTCATTTTTAATATCATTATTTTTGTTACTCATATTACTTTCTCCCCTAATTGGTTTGTTAATAAGACATAATTAATTATAAATGAATTATTACTTTAATTGTAATATTGTTTTATAAAAGTATAATTTAGTAATGTAAATAAAATAAATAAATAATAATATACATTTTTTAAAAAAAATGATTATAATAAAATTAGTATTAAAAAATAATGGCTAATTAAGTATTTAGTTTTTAAACTCCTGTTAAGTTTATTTTAACTTAAAGTTTTTTTATATATAACTAGACACATTTTTTAATATTAACCTTTGATAAGTTTTAAGTATAGTATTAAAACTAAAAATAATTACTTTAATTTTATATGAGTTAGGAGTAAGTTATGAAAGATACATATGCATCTGTTCGTTTAGCACAAAAGCCAGAAAATGCTTTTGCTTGTCATCGATGTGGTAGGATTATTTTAATTGCCGAATTTTTAGAAGCAAAAAATATTCAATTGAATTGTAATCGATGTGGTTTTAAAAAGCATGTTGAAAAAATTAAAATAGAAAAAAAAGCAGAAATTGAAAAAACTAGAATTGCTGCTATTTCTTCGAAAAATTCTTCTAAAAAATAATTTAGATTAGATTAATATTAATAATATTATAAAAAAAGAACTCAATTGAGTTCTTTTTTACTTATTTTTTAGTTTTTTCATTTAAATACTCTTGATAATTGTTATTTACTTGTTCTCAATTGATAACTTTTAATAATGCTTGTAAGTATTTCTCTTGTTCGTTTTTATATTGTAGATAATGTGCATGTTCTCATACATCAATAGCGATCAATGGATACATATTCAAGAATCATGGATTGTCTTGATTAAAAGTTTTGTATAGTCTTAATGTACCATTATTGTCAATTACTAATCATGCTCAACCACTTCCAAAAATATCTATGGCAGTTTTTGTTAAAGCAGCTTCAAATTTTTCATAAGATTCAAAGCGATTAATTATTGCTTTACCAATAGCTGATTTTTCATTAAAACCTTTATTTTTCCCCAATAGTGAAAAGAAAAGATTATGATTAATTACTCCCCCACCAAATTGTCGAATGCTACTTTGTAATTTTTTTACATTACAAGTTTCTTTATCCTCACATATATCTTCTAATTTACAATAATTACTTAATAAACGATTTAGTTCCCCTTTAGTTTCAAGATTATAATCAGAAAAAACTTTCGGATGTTTATCCATCACTAATTTTAAAGAAGTTAAATATTTCTTATGAAGTTCTTCATAATGATGTTTCATTGTTTCTTGTGAAATATAAGGTTCTAAAGCATCATAATTATATGGTAAATCGATAATATTAATCTTGTATTTAGGCATTCTTTTCTATCCTCCTTTTCTTTTTAAACTCTTCACATATAAATATTGCATTACATTATAATAAATTAATGTAAAATTACAAGTTTATAAAATTACAAGTTTATTATATTACAAGATTTCTCACTATATGTTATACTAAAAATTAATATTAAATACTAATTTTACTAACAAAGGGTGAAAGTTTTCGTGCAGTACTTATACATGTTTAATAAAAAATCTAATCAAATTAATGTTTCTCACAACAATGATATCATACGTAGAATTAATGTAAACCAAACTGATAACATTAATAGTAATAATTTAGAAAAAAATGAACAAAAACAGTCATTTATTGATAAATTTACTTCAAAATCACTTAGTTGTGATGACACCAATAACTTTAATTTCAAAACAGCCAGTTGGACTCTAACAATAATTTATCTTATATCTTTTATTATAATTCCAATTCTTTATAGTTTAATCAAAACTTATGCTGTAAAAGATACTAGTCAAAGTTCATTTCTTAGTCTTTTTATTTTTAGTTTATTGCCAATTTTTGGGTTAGTTGTTTCACTTGGTATTGATTGAGAAACTATGATTAAAAAAGGTGGGTGGGCTGCTTATAGTCATAGTGTATTTGGTTTTATTAGTGTAGTATTTGTTCTTTTATTTTTTATTGCAACAAAAGTTATTAGTGGTAAAGATGATGATGTAACTTCGCTTGCTACTACATTTTTAATTCAACAGTTATTTCAAATGTTAGGATCAATTTTAGTATTAATATTTTGTAGATCATTACGTGAGAGAATTATTACTACTTTAAAAGAAGCAAAATTAGATTTAATAACTTGAGTTACCATTTTTGCTGTTATTGGTACTATTTTAAATATTATTTTCAACATAATTCCTAAATTTAGTGAATTTAATATGTTAACAAGTAATAATACTTCAAAAAATCAAGATGTTTTAAACTTATTAATGAATAGTCCATATGGCATTTTTGTTTTAGTTCTTAGTACTATTTTTATTGCTCCAATTAATGAAGAAATATCATATCGTCATGGTACTTTTACCATTGTTCGTTATCGTTGGTTAGCATATGCTGCTTCGTTAATTTATTTCCCATCAATGCATGTTATGAATAGTGGTGATTGAAATAATATTATTGGTTATTTAGGATTTAGTATTATATTACCCTTATTATTTATAATGACACGCGGTAATACTACATATACTATTGGTTTACATGCTTTTTCTAATCTAATTGCAACTATTTCTGGTTTTATTAATAAAAATTAAAAGGAGAAATTATGACTACCCTAACAATTACTGCCAATGATGCTGATCAAACTTTAATTAATTATTTAAAAAAAGTATTTAAAACACTACCACTCTCAAAAATTTATCGTTTATTTAGAACAAAAAAAATCAGAGTTAATAATAAAACTACTACTGATTTTAAATATCGCTTACAAGAAAATGATTTAGTAGTCATTTATGAAAGTAATTTAGTTGTTAACTATAAACCAGAAAAAATTACTAAAGAAGCACCAATTGAATTGTTTTATGAAGATGATAATTTTTTAATTGTTAATAAAGATCATAATATTGTTGTCCATCAACCATATGGTTCTTGCTTAGATAACATGGTAAAATATTATTTACAACAAAAATACCCGAAGAAGAAACGTGAGCAAACATTTAATATTAGTCATCAGTATCGTTTAGATAAACTAACTAAGGGTTTAATTATTTATCCAAAAAATAAAATGACACAAAACGCACTTCATAATGCTACCAAAAATGGTCAAATTATTAAAAAATATTTGGCTATTTGTTCTGGCCAATTAACTAAAAATTTAAATATTTCTGGTTATATTACTCATGATGAGTTAACAATGAAGATGAAATTTTCAATTGAACCAAGTGAACAAAGTAAAAGTTGTAGCACCATCTTTACACCAATATTTAATACTAAAGACTTTACTTTAGTTGAGTGTCAATTAGTTACTGGTAGAAAACATCAAATTCGTAGTACTTTACAATTTTTAAATTTACCAATTGTTGGTGACACTAAGTATGGGTCAACAATAGTTACTCCTAATAAAATTGCATTATTTGCTTATTATTTGTCATTTAATGATTTAGAAGAACCATTTACTTATTTGAATGATCAAAATTTTATAATAAAAGATTTAAAAACAGATTTAATTAAACAGATTAAAAAAGAAAAATGATAAAATTAATCTATACTAATATATAGATTACATTTTTATTTTTTTGCTATTTTTTTATTTTTAATAGTGATTAATAATATTGAACTTTTAATTTTGGGTTGTTAACATATTTAAGTAAAAAACAAAATTAATTTTATTTATATAGATTGGGTGAAGTAATGACAACTAAAAAAGGTATTTTTAATACAATTGTTGGTGTTATCATGACAATTGTTATCTCTATTTTACAGTTAACTTTTCTTTATGTTACTGGTTTAGCATACGGTGAAAAAATTAATGGTTTAATTCGTGTTATTATTTCTTTTTTGACTTACCTTAGTTTGACAGAAGGAGGACTTGGTTTAATTACCATTTTTTCTTTATATCGTCCTTTACAAAATGATGATTATGAAACCGTCAACGATATTATTAATACGACAAGAAAAAATTATCATCATTCAGGAAGAATATATTTAATTATTCTTGTCAGTGCTGGTTTTATTTTAGGATTAGCTAGTGTTCATTTACCAGAAATTGGTTTAGATATGGAAATTCCTTTTTGACAAGTAGCACTTATTATTATTTCTTTAGGATCACGTGAATTAATCTTTTTTTATTTTAGTGGTGCTTATCAAAATTTAATTCAAGCTGATCAAAAAGGTTATTTAAATCGTTTAATTTTTATTTTTTCAGAGATTATTATGTATATTTTACTAATGACGTTATTAGTTATTAGAAAATCTGATGGTAAACCAATAGATATGTATATTCCTTTTTTTGCTTATTTTGTTTGTGGTGTATTAAAAGCATTTGTTACTTTTATCGTTATTAAAATTGAATATCCATGATTACAACATAAAAAATGAACACAACAAAAAAGGATGCTAAAACAATCATGATGAGTAGCCCTGAATCGTTTACCTGACATGATTATTTCTAACATTGATATTATTTTAATTACTTTATTTTTATCACTGACAACAACATCAATTTACACTATTTATATTATTATTGCCACAACAATGCGCTCAATTGCTTTAATTTTAATTAGTTCTTTTCGCGAAGTTTTTGGATATTGAATTGCCAAAAGTGGACGAATTAGATGAACTGTGTATACTAAATTTGAGTTATATGCTTATATGATTGCTGGTTTTTTATTTATTAATCAATTTATTATTACTCAATATTTAGTGTCTGCTTTAAGTATTACAAATATTAATAATTCTGATGGTAATTTTGATTCTTCAAAAAATCTTTTTATTAATTTATTTTTGTCACAACCATGATTTATTTTACTTTTATCTTTAAAAAATACAATTCAAGTGGCAACCGAACCAGGAAAAGTTATTGTAAATGCTACTGTAAAACACAAAGAAACAATTTGAGGTTCATATATTCAATCAATAATAAATCTTGTTTTAGGTGTTATTTTGGGTTGAATACTATCAAATTTAGGTTGAAAACATCAAAGTTATCAATATTTATCATTAAGTTTATATATGATTCTTTTATCAAGTTGTATTGGTTGAGTTTATCGTTTAATTTCAATCTGAGTTTATGTTTGAAAACATTTGACGTATAATAGTGATTTACGTTTTATTATTCAAAATACTTTAGTGTTAATTATTCCAATTTTAGCAGTAACATTATTTGGATGTCTTTATTTCTTTGATAAATATCCACCAACATATAATTTCACAGATTATAGTTTTGTATTACGAGTTATCGGTTATTCATTATTATATTCATCAATTTTAATTTTTGGTTTAGCAATGACTATTAATTTTCGTCAGTTTTGATCAATTTTTAATTTTAAGAAATTCTTTACTAATTTATTTTCACGTAAACGTAAGCAAAAAGCATTTATGAATCAAGAAGTACAAGAATTTTTTAAAGATAGTAATAAACCTAAAAATAACTTTACTAATAAAACATTTGATTGAACTGCTACTTATCAAAGTACCAATATGAACGTTGATGACTTTATTGAACAAGAGTTGTTACGAAGAAAAAAAGAAGTAGATATTAAAAGTGAAACAAAAGAATCTGAAAATTCTTCTATTCGCGTTGGTATTTATAAAATTAGAGGTTAGTTTATTTAAGGAGTGAATTACATGTTATTAAATGAAGAATGATTTGCAGAAAATATTGTTGAAGAAAAATATTTAGAATTATTAAAGCGTAATTATCCTCAACATCAACTTAAAGATTTATTTTTATTAAACATTGATTTACGTTTATTGTATTTAAAACATATTTTAATGATTGAAAATTCTTTAAAAAATGCTTTATTACATCAACTTTTTAATGATAATGTTCAAAATTTAGATAATGCTACTTTTCTTAATCCAGAACACCTAGCTCAAATGAAAACAGCTTTACGTTTGATTCGTGCTGGTTATAATAAATATAATAGAAGTGGTGTTTTAAAATCACGAACAATACGCAGTTTAATAGAAGTTATGTCATTTGAATGAACAATGAAATTATTACAAACTTTAAATGATAAAAGTATCGCTAAGATTGCTCATTATTTTGGTATCAAAGAATTTAATGATAGTAAAATTTTATTAGAACAGTTAGAGTATATTAAAGATGTTCGTAATTATTTATCACATAATTTTAAAGTATTAGCAATTCAATTTAAGTATAAAGAACGGTTCGCTTATTATGAACAAACTTTAAATGCCAATAATGATCATCATTATTTGCACTTATTAATTACTCGTTTTTCTAGTAAAAACCAATTACTAGTGCCATTTAATGTTGATTATGAAAATTTATTTAATAGTTATGATGTTAAAATTCATGATTGTGTTAAGGAAGATAATCAAAGTATAATCCATACTTAGTATAGAAAAATTATTAAATTTTAGTAGATTTAATTTAATAAGTATATTATAATTATATCAATTAATTACTAGTGTAAAATAAACCATTGTCATTTAAAAATGACAATGGTTTATTTTATTTAGAATTAATGAAACTTGAAGAAAGTAGGAAAAAAATGAAATCAGAGTATAATGAAAAAAAGATTTAAATATTACAGAATTAAAACGACTTGATTTATTAAAAGAGTTATTTCCCGAAGAAATTATTAGTAAAAAAAATCTTTTTCAGATAATGAATCATTTTTATAAAAACTTAGAAGTAAAATATAAAGGTATATCTAATTATTTTGCTCCAACTATTGAAAAAACTGAAAATAGTATATTACTTAATACAATTTTTAATTTAAATAAAATGAAAATCACAGATAATATACAAAAGGGTTTTTTAAATTGTTTATTATTGAAAGGTAATGCTGAACAATTATATGCAAGTTTGTTAAAAATATCAGAAGTACAAAAGGCGCTTGATCAATTTATTGAAAGAAATAGTCAATCAGTTACAAAGTTTTGGGAGATTGTCAAAAATCCGGAATAAATTAAATCGTTGTAGTCTTATTATAAATTTAGACAAGAAATAATTTGGATTTTTATGAAATTGTAAATTTATCTTACTACTAATTTAAAAATATTACAATTAAAATACTCAATTTTATAAATTATAAAAACATTTTAATAATTTAATTAACATAAATATATAACAAAAATTCTTATTAACTTTTAATTTAATAAGTTTTTTTAATTTTTTATTTTAAAATAAGTAAAATTATGTTTTTA
Source organism: Spiroplasma endosymbiont of Tiphia femorata (assembly GCF_964020225.1). Taxonomy (NCBI): domain Bacteria; kingdom Bacillati; phylum Mycoplasmatota; class Mollicutes; order Entomoplasmatales; family Spiroplasmataceae; genus Spiroplasma; species Spiroplasma endosymbiont of Tiphia femorata. Next base: position 867,562 of record NZ_OZ026544.1, read on the forward strand.
AATTTATTTGATTACATTTAAAAATAACCATTTTTATATAAATAAAAATACTATATGTTCTATTAACAATCATTTCTTTTAAAACATGTCAAATATTTGTTTCAGTAAAACAACCAATATTTCATTTTGCACCTTGATTAACAATACCTTTTTTATTATTTTTAAAATATTGTTTTTTTAACTTTTTATGATTATCTAATTCTTTATATAAATAATCAATTAATTGTTCATATTGACCATTATTAATGAAATCTTTACAATTATTATATTCACTTCAATATTTTCCTTTATTTCCCGCCATTATACCAAGATATAATGTTCTAATTAAATGGAATTTATCTAAAACAAACTCAGCACCAAGATAATCTGCTACATCTTTAATTCATCCAGCACTATCTCCACAAATAATTATTTTTGCTTGTTCAACATTTTCATAAAATTTTTGACAATGTTCTTTAACAAATTCAGCAGTTTTTTTAACTCCAATTGCTGTTCTTGTTGGTCTAATAATTGCTTTTACTCTTTTATTTTGTACTTTATGATTAATATTATCTGTATATGTTGTTATTAATCTCATAGAGTGTTTTATACCTTTACGTTTAAAATCTCAAAACTTTCGATGTCCATCATCAATTGCTACAAAAATAGGTTGATTTTTTTCTAATTTTACTTTTACTGGATTTGCTTCAATTACTTCTAAATTTTTAAAAACTCTATGAACAGTACTAACACTAATACCTGCTTTTTTACAAATATCACAAATATCATGATATCTTTTTCCATCAGCAAAATATTCAATAATAGTTTGTTCAACATCTTCACCAATTCTTTTATATTTAGGTAATTCTAGTCATTCATCAACTAAACAAACACGAACTCATTTTTGTAATTTTTCATCAAAATATTCATAAATTCTTCTTTTATAAGTTACTAATCCATACATTATTTTTCTTGTTCGATATTGATAATCAACAATTTTATATTTCTTTTTATCTCTTGTATTTTTTATTCTTCAATCTCATTTTTCTCATTTTTTTGTTATATGTTCTAAAACTAATTTATCAATTTTTGCACTTTGTTCTCTAAAATTTCATTTATAATTAAAATTCACATTTACTTCTCCTAACTATTTTAAAAAAATCTAAATTTATTGTAAATATATTTAAAAAATTAATTTACTTAATTATTATATAAATATATAAGTGTAATTTTAAATAAAATAAAAATTATTTAAAAAACCACTTTCATATTTAAAATATAACAAACAATTTCAATATAATTAATAGTATAGGTATCACAAAATAAACACCTTTAATTTAGGCATTATTTTGAGTTTAAAAGCATACTTGTAAAAATAATCAAAAATAGTACAATTTATAAGTAAAATCAAGGAAAAAAGGAGTAATTAAATATGAAAACATGAATAAAAACAAATTTAAGTAAAATAACATTAGCATTATCACTAACTGGTGCTACAACTGGAACAGTAGGTTTAATCATGGGGGGTGCTTACCCATAATGTTAGTGGAGTTAAATATTTTTTAACTCCACATAAACAAGTTGAATGAGGTGTTCAAACTATTTGAACAACTAATCCTAATGATACTTTAAAAAAAGATTATAAATTTGAGTTATATTTTGCAGATGAACCATTAAGAAGAAAATTTGATATATCTTTTCAAAATTGATATTACAGTACAGATATAGTATGAAATGGTAAATATCCTAATTGTTTATTTGATAGTATGTTGTAAATAATTAATAATTTTGTTTTTTTTATATAAAATATAATATTAAATTAATAAAAAGAATAAACTTATCAAAATATAATTTGATATTGATAGTTGAATATAAAAAATAAAAACGTTATACTATCTCTGGATTAAGTAACACAATTCACCGCAAGATAATTTATTAATTATTTTGTTTTTTATGTTATGATTATTTTGTTATTAAAGTATATAAAATTATTAAAAAATCTGTGGAGTTTTATATATGCAAGAGAATTTTTATATTAAAAAAGTATATTATGGTGCTTATGTTAAAAATATAGTTTTACCTATGAGTGCTATATTAAATAATAAACGTAATGGACAAGGTATTAAAAATTTAGGTATTAATGATAAAAAGTTGCGTAATTCTACTATTCGTACTAAAACAAAATTAATACATAAAGCATATCATAATTTTTATAATTCAAATGTTTTAAGTTTTGTTACTTTAACTTATAAAGATAATATGCAAGATATTAATAAAGCAAAACATGATATTGCTATATTCTTTAAACGTTTGAAACGTTGATGAAATGACCCTAAACGTGCTAAATATTTAGGTGAATTAAAATATATGTATGTTTATGAATATCAAAAACGCGGTGCTATTCATTTTCATATTCTATTTAATAGAAAAATACATAAAAGTATGTTACCTCAATGATGACCATTTGGTTTTAATGATGTAAAATTTGTTCAAAAAGGTACTAATGAAAATATAGTTAAGTATTTAAGTAAATATGTTGTAAAAGTGCAAAATGATATAAAATCTCAAAATCAATATGATTTAGGTGTGCGTGCTTATGCTTTTTCTCGTAATTGCTCTAATCCAAAAGTAATTAAAGGTCAAAAAATAATGTTATATCAACGTTTAATTGACGCTTCTGTAAATGCCTTACATACACAATTTTTTAAAAAGAAAATTGATAATTTAGGTCGTACTATACTTTTTGGTGGTAGTTTTGATACTACTGTTTTTGGCGATAATTTTAAAGATTATAATGAATATGTTTCAATTGATAGTATTCGTTTTAGAAATGCTATTAAAGGTATACCAAGAATTTTACATTAGTGAAATATTTTGATATAATTTATGAAAAATTGTAAAGAGTTGATTATTTTTATGTCTAATGAGAATTTAAAATATTTTTTAGATAATGCTTATAAACCAAAATGTGATTATAAAGAAGTAAACTTAGTTGCACCTAAAAGTAATGATTTAGAAATATGAAAATTATTTTTATTTCTATGTTTCATTAATGATAATATTTATCTTACATATTCTAGTTTAGAACTTAAATTTAGAAAAGCATTAATAAAAATTAATGTATTTCTTAAAAAAAGAATATAACTTAATGTTAAATAATGATGAAAAATTTAATCAAAATATATTTGAAATTAAAAATATAAAAGATGCTTTTGATGAAATAGATAAATTATATAATGAAGTAGCAAATAAATTTCAAAAATATAAGAAAAATAAATTATTGAAGTTAGAAGCACTTGAAATAAATTATTCAAGTTTTATAAATTTTATTTATTCTGATAATAAGTATAACTTAGGTATATTTTTAAATAATTATTGTTCAACTATTATTCAAATACCAAAATTAATTTTAAAAACAAAATATTTAGAAAAGAAAAAAACGAAAATAATCTTTTCATTTGTAAAAGATTTATTATTTTTAGTTTTATCTATTTTGTCAATAATATTAGCAATAGTTGCTTTAAAATAAAATATTATTTTTATAAAATCACTTGTATATATATAATGGTTAATAGCAAAGATGTAAAGTTTTACCACAGATTTAACTTTATGTTTTTGCTTTTTTTGTTGTTTTTTTATTTTTTTATGTTATATTATAAATAATAATGTTTATTACTCGCATTATTAATCTGGCTATTATTAGTCTAATCTGTGGAGGTTAAAATGTATTTTCTTTGTCAATTGACAAAAATTAGAAGTAATGAAGTAATTAAAGATGAAAAAAGTGGTAAGTCCAAAAATTATGATGTACTTACTTTTTCGCCGTTTTATGTTACTGATAAAGGTATTAAAATATCAACTGGTGAAAAATCTAAGGATAAATGGGTTTTACATGATAGTGAATTATTTATTAAACTTTCTAAAATGAATTTAAGTCTTGGTTCTTATTATGATGTTGAAATAACATGAGAAGCAAAAATTATTGACATACATAATTTAAAAACTAAATAGTTATTTATTATAGGGTAATTGTTAAATAATTATTTAAAGGATTTAAGTTATGTCAAAAATTAATAATTGTGCTTGTGAACAACATTTTCATTTAGCAATGTATATATGTAAACTTTGTGACCAAGTTATTTGTCCTAAAAGAGTTTTACAAAATTTATATACTGGAAAATATTACTGTCCAAATTGCATATTAGATATTACTTTGGTTAAACAAAAAGAACAATTACAACAAAAAGAGAATTAAAAACTAAATAGGGAGCATATATATACTTTTTTGTGTACTTTGCTCCCATGTTATACAAATTAGTATAAATATGCTCCTTATTAAATAAGTAAGGAGTTTTATTTATGCCTAATGAGTTAGAACAAACTAGTAATTATACTTTAACTAAAATATTAAGAACTGGATTAAGTCCATTAAGTGCTATGGTAGGAGTTAGTGCTTATTATGGTCAATATTTAAAAGACCCAATTTTAGGAAGTATTAATTCTTTGTTATTTAGTAAAAAGTTAGGAATTGATATATGGAATATTAATCAAAGACCAACTACTAGAAATAAAGTTATTAATAGTTATAAAAAGATATTTTTAGGTTTAGGAACAATTGGTTTAATAAATTATGCTAAGTTTGTTCAGTATGTAGATAAGTCAGTTTCTTTATTAAGAGATGAACCTTGTTTTTGGCCACCTTGTCCTACTGAGCCACCAATTCCTACTCCAATACCAACTCCTAAACCAGTAATTGATAAACCTTTTGTAGATTGAGATACTTATATATCTTTAAATAGTTTTGGTATAGCGAATATTATTAGTGGTTTAACTGAATTAATACCTAATAGATTTCAAAATATAAGAAAAATAGCGAATATGGGTACTGGTGGTTGTTTGATTAGTAGTGGTGTTGCTATGGGTATTAATAATGATTTTAAAAATTATTTTGCTATTCCTACGATTATTGCTGGAGCAAGTGAGATTATAAATACTTTATTGTTACCTTTGGGAAGTACACATAATAATACTGAATTACAAGAAGTATTTACTGATGAAAGAGCAAGAATAATTAATAACAGTGTTAATGATTATCAAAGTACAGATGACGGTATGGTTGAAGTTGATTTAAATGATGATAATATGTCGGAGATTAATTTAGATAGAGCAAGTTTAAACTGGGATTATTCTTATGCTTATACATTAGGTGGTGTTTAAAATGAAAAAAGATAAATGAAAAAATATGCCAAGACAAAAGTTACATAAGAAAAAAGCAAAGAGAAATTTTGAACAAAGATTAAGTGAAAATATGAGTTTTGATAATTTTTTAGGAGGTAAAAAATAATGGTTAAATGAATAGTTGTGATATTGGCTGTGCTTGGTACTTCTTGGGCTTTTAAGGGTACTATTAAAAAGATAATTTGAAAATTTAAACATAAAAAGCATAATGTAATTGACCCAGATTGTTGTTATTGTAAAGAACAAAAACGTAAAGAAAGAGCAAGAAAAGAATTAGAGGAGGGAGGTGATTAGAATGCCCGCAGGTTTAACCGCACTATTAAATATGATTGAGGTAGGGAGGTTCCCAAAAAAGTAGGAAGATGAATTACTAGATAAATAAATTCTTTCCAACATTACCATTTAAAAATGATGATAGACAAATTAAATTCTCTTTTACCCTTAAATTTATATTCGACGTATTTTAAAAAATATAGATTTTATAAGATAAAATAAAAATTATTCTCAAAGGAAAAAGACAAGAAATAATCTTGTCTTTTTTTGTAATTGTAAAATTTTAAAATTTTTATTATTAGCACCCTTTAAATATCTACTACACCAGTGACCAAGTAGGAAAAAGTTAATAATTAATAACCATCTTTAACGCTATTATCAACACGTGTTAGGGAATTAAAACAGTGAACCACAACACAGTTGTTAAAAATAGTGGCCAAAACATGTGGACTTGCATGGATAAATAAAAAGTGGAGTGATACCTAATAAAATATACTAACCAGTAATGGTAATTCTTGGGGTGGGAGCGAATTGGAAACTAGTATATATAGACCTACTAGGGAACCTACTATATTAATTCTATTCTTTATTTAACCAACCTTGCCACTCCCCAGTGAGCAAGCGTTGGTTTTATTTTTTTTGAAATTTATTTTTGAGCCCAGAATTTCTGGAATGAATAAAACTAATAGTATTAATAATATAAAAATAAAAATATATATTCTTTATGCTACAAGCAACAGAATATATTAGAAAAGAAAGTAAAAATGGAAGAAAAAGAAAAGAAAGAATTAATAGAACAAAAAATCAAAATAGCAAAAGAACATCAAAAAAAGTGATTAAAAATAAAAATAATTATTTCTTTAATTTCAACTTTAATTGGATTAATAATTTTATTAATTACTGTAAGTAAAAATTAAAGAAATAAATAAAGTTATGAATATTAATGAAAATAAAAAATGTGAATTAAGAATTTGTAAAAATAAAGTTTGAAAAGATTGTATTAATAATTCTACTAAAACTATTAAATATAAAAATTGACCAATACCTTATTTAATATGTAACAGTTGTTATCACAAACTACCTAAATACCTTAAACAAACAGCAAAAATAATTGAAAAGGATATTTTGATTATGAATAAAACTAAAAAAAGAAGAAAAAGATGTGTTGAATGTAATGAATTATATGAAGATAACAAAATCAATATGCTTTATCACTTTAAAACAGAATTAGAAGCAGAACAACATAATACTAAAAAATATGAAGATAATTATAATATTGAAAAACATTTAGATTATACAAAATCATATGGATATGTTTGTGATTGATGTAGAGATGATTAATAAATGCAATACGAATTAATCATTGGTATTGACCCTGCTGGTATTGGTAATAATGGAATTGTTATATACTCAAATGAAACTAATAATATTATTTTTAATGAAACATTTAAAGCAAAAACAGTTTTAGAAAGTAAAAATATATATAAAGAATATTTTAAATTAATTAAAAAACAATTTAAAAATAAAAAAATATTAGTTATTGTAGAAAATTTCTTTTTAAGTTCAAAACAGTTATTAATTAATCCATTAGCAACACCAAAAGTTATTGGTGCTTTAATGATATTAGTACAAGATGTTATGAACTGAGATTATCATGAAAATGAACCAAAAAACAAACATAAAATAGAAGATTATAAAGGAAATATAAAATTTACAAAACATGAACAAGATGCTTATAAACATATTCAATATTATTTAAGGAATTATAAAAATGAAAAATAAAGAAAATTACGTTAAATTAACAGTAAAACTTAGTAATACTATTGAAGTAAAATATCATGAAAAAGGTAATAAACAATTATATTATACTGTTCGTGGTCAATGAAATGGATTAAACTATGTTACTTTAATTTTTAATAACCCAAAATTTTATAAACGATGTATTTTATTAAATAAAAATGATGAAATTATAGTAACTGGTCAAATCTTTAATACTTTAAATATTCCTAAAAATCGTGCATTTTGTTCAATTAATGTTAAATGATTTAAAAAATGAAAGGAATAAATAATGAATTTTGATGAATGATACATGAAAAAAATAAAAGAAACTTTAAAAATTATTGAAAGTGATAGTTATAAAGAAGAACTAAAAAAAACATAATGAAATCATTGAAAAACATAAAAATTTAATGAAAGGACTAAATAATGAATAAAGAAAAATTAATTAATTATATTAAAAAACAACAAAAATTCTATAACGGTACAGAAATAGATTTGATACTTGATATTTTATTGCAAAAAATAATTAATGGTGAATTTAATAATGAATAAATGTAAAAAATGTAATAAAAGAATCTGATTAAGTAAAAATTGATGTATGACATGTTTAGAAATAATAGTTAATAATTTAAATAAAAATAAGGAGAAATAGATAGTGAATAAAGACCAAGAAATTATTAATGAATATAATAAAAAACGTAATAAAGAAATAACTGAAGAACATTTATATAATATAGAAAAATTAAGAGAAGAGTTTAAACAAAAAGTAATTAATAAATATAATGAAAAATTAATTATCTGATTGAATAAGCAAATTAGTATTTGTTTATGTGATTCATTAAAAGAAGCAGGTAAACTTACTGCTTATTATAAATTAATTGAGTTTATAGAAAATGGAGAACTTCATTAATGATAATATTACCTACTTTGTTTGAAAATAAAGATGAAATTGAAATATTATCACCATTTCCAAAAGCAATTCATACAAGTAATGATATTAGAGCAATTATTTTAAAACAATATCCAAATGTTAAATCAAAACACATAATTGTTTCTGATCCCGAAAGTAATGTTGCATTAATAGTTGGTGATAATGATGTTTATCAAGGTTGAATTAAAGTAACAGTTAAAAAATTAGAAATTAAAGGAGAATAAAATGCCAAGTATAGAAAATACACAATCAAATTATACTTTAACTAAATTAATAAGAACTGGTATAAGCCCAATTTGTGCAATGATAGGTACAAGTGCTTATTATGGTCAAGTAATAGATAATTCAATATTGGGTTCAATTAATAGTTTATTATTTGGTAAAAAATTAGGTTTAGATATATGAAATTTAAATCAAAGACCAAATACTAAAACTAAATTAATTAATAGTTCTAAAAAAATCTTATTAGGTTTAGGAACAATTGGATTAGCAAATTATAGTAAATGAACTGAAAATAATATTAATCCTATTATTCCAACAACACCAATTCCAGTAACTACTACAACTACAACAGAAGGTCCTCCATGATTACTATTAAATAAACAAGAAAATCAGTCATTAATGGATTGAGATACATATATTAGTTTAAATGCTTATGGTATTTCAAATCTTATTAGTGGAATTCTAGAATTAATACCTAATAAATTTGAAACAATAAGAAAAATTTGTAATATGGCTACTGGTGGTGGTTTAATTTCAAGTGGTGTTGCAATGGGGATAAATAATGATTTTAATAATGCTTATGCAGTACCTACCATAATTGCTGGTGCAAGTGAAATTATCCATAATTTATTACCTATGGAAAGAAAATTTGATGTAGAAATGCAAGAAACTAGTTTTACAAATGAAATAGCACATTTAATTAATAATGATAATAGATTTTCAATTAATAGTGAAACAACTAGTCAATATGGTAGTGATAATATGAGTGAAGTTAATGTTAATGCAAATTTAGAATTTGATGAAAATTATTATCATTTATAAAAAGGAGAATATTAAAATGAAATATGCTTATTTATTAAAATATAAAACTAATTATGGAATTGAAACAAAATATAAATTATTTTCTACAATTGAAAATGCTATTAATTTTCATAGAAATTATAAACATCATATATTAGAAAATGCTTATATTCAGGATTATCAAATATTAGTAATGGAATTAGATACAAATCAAAAAATTAATTAATGAAAGGAAAATATTGAAATGAAAGAATTTATACATGAATTAATTATTATTGGAACAAGCGTTGGAACATTAATTTGCAGAGAAATTATTGTTTTATTAAAAAGATTTATCACAACTCCAAAACATGTTAGAGCAAATAACAAAATTATTAAACATCAAAAAAAATTAGCAAAGTTAAATGAAAAGATTAATAAAGAAAATAAATAAAAAAGTGGTGATGTAAATGTTAGAAAATGAAAATAATGTTCAACAAACAACTGAACCTTTAACTGAAAATAATGCTTCTTCACAAGAAATAGAAAATAAAGTTAATGAAGCAGAAAATAAGTTAAATAAACTTAATCAAGAAATTAAAGAAAAAGAAATGATTAATATATTTAAAAAATATCAAGTTAAAACTGAATTTTATGATTATTTAAAATTTAAAACAAGTAATATAGAAAATTCAAAAATTGAAGAAACTATTAAAAAAATGATTAAAGAACAACCGGTATTTAAACAAACAATTAATACAGGTGGCAATAAACAAATAATTATTAATAATAAAACAAATGATAAAGAAAATTTTTTAATTAATTATAAAAAGAAAAATTATTTATAAACGAAAGGAAGAAATAAAATGTCAGTACCATTTAATCAAAATTTAGACAATACAGAGAGATTAGTAGAAGCACCAGAATTTATAGAGTTTTTTAAAATTTCAAATAGTCCATGGGCAAACTTTTTTCCTACTGAAATTGTTGACTCAGTAAATATTGAGTTTATTGTTAAAAAACCAAAAAAACCGGAAGTAAAAATTATTGCTTGGGATGATAAAAGTAAAAGATATGAATTACCATATGTTGATACAGATAAAATTAGTAAAAAAATAACTAAAAAATATCTTGCAGGAGAAATTATTGCAGATGTAGATTTAAAAGCAAATAATGGACAAAATTTATTAGATAGTATGCAATATGAAGTTGCAAATGATTTAGCAGATAAATTGGCAATTGATGATACACAAGCAATTGCAAAATTTGCTACTAAAATCGATATTGAAGATACAACACCAGTAGACTATTTAAAATCGATGTTATCTGCTTGAAATACTTTGTTTCAATTTAGAAATATTGCAAATAGTAAATTTTTTATTACTAATGGTCTTTATGATAGTTTAGTTTATTTAGCAGATAATAAAGGTTTAATTACCGATAATCAGTTGGCACAACAATTACGTTTAAATGGAAATAATTTATATGTAAAAGGCGTATTATGTGAAATCGTTCTTGATGACTATATGATTTTTACTAATGATAAAAATGAACAACAATTAATGACCTTTGTTTTAGCAACACCAAGAGCGATGAAAAGATACATGATAGAAAATACAGTTATTTATGTAGATTTTATTAAAGATGCTAAAGCAGGAAGAACATATAAAGTTGCTGGTGAAGTTGTTGGAGAAGCAATCCCATATATTTCTAATAATGAAACAACATCAAGATGAATGTTATGTGGAGTTATTAAAACAGAAAAAAATGATTTAAAAACTAAAATTACAGTTTTAACAACAAATATTACTGCAAATGTTAATAACAATAACAATGAATTAAATACAGAAATAAAAAGTACTAATGAATTTAAAACATTAAATCCTAATTTAACAAATCCAACTATTAAATATTTTAGTGATGCACAAGGAAAAACTAATGTAAGTAATCAAAAACAAAAAGTAGGTGACTTATATATAACTATTACTGCAAATGTTAATGACTTAAATTATAAAGGAACAACAAATCCAATTAAAATAACTCTTAAATAAAGGAAATTAATATCATGCCAATTGGTACAACTAGTACAGCAATACTTTTAAACATAAATAAACCAAAACATACTAGAACAAGTAACCAACAAGAAAATAAAAGTTTTTGATGAGAAATTTTAGAAATGATTGGTGTACAAGTAATAGCAGTAGCACTTGCTCCTTTTACTGGTGGTTTAAGTGAAAGTATAGCACTTGGATTAGGTGCAAGTGATTTACTTGCTAGTATTAGTGCTGTTGGTGTAGAGTTTTTAACTGATTTTACTATTAATCAAGTTTATGATTATTTAAAAGGAAATGTAACACCATTAAATACTTTTTTTAATATATTACCTGCATTTGTTGGAATTAATAAAATTAGTCGTGGTTATCGTACTACTAAATTTATTAAGTTAGCACAAAAAACTAAAACATTAGAACAAATTGGTGTTAAAGAAGCAAAAAATTTACAAGAAATTATTAGTCAAGTAAGTGGAAAAGAAATTTTAACAGATAAAATCATTGGTAATAAACGTTATTTATTTAATTATAGTTTGGCACCTAATCGTGAAACAATAACACAAAATTTAGGTTATGTTGCTGAAAAACAATTTAAAAATAATTTTAAATCTTTAAAATCACAACAAATAAAAGAATATTTATCATTACAAAATACATTAATAAAATTAAGTCCACAATTAACTCCAAAGTTTAAAATTAAAGATATTGAAAAAGCAAATAACTTTTTAAAAAAATATAATACTGAATTAAAAGAAGTATTAAAAATGAACCAACATGATTGATTAAATTTAGTTCATACAATACATACAGAGAATAGATATGGAAAAACTTTAATTTTAGATTTACAAAAAATTCGTGCTAATGCTATTAAATTTAATTTTAAAAATAGTTCAATTCATAAAATTGTTTTAAATGCAAATAAAATTTTTAAGTATTTTGATATTAGATTTTATTTAAAAAAAGGTTTAAATAAATTTTGAAAAGATACACCATATTTTGAAAAATTACGAGAAAGTATATATAAATTACAAGAAAAATTTGAAAAATTAGAAAAACAAGCATTTGAAAAAATTAATAAATTAAAAGAAAAAGCAACAGATTTATTTACTAGTGCAGAAAAAAGAGCAATTAAACATGCACAATTAATTCCACTAAATTCACCAGTATTTATGGGTTGTAAAATTCAACCTTTATCATTAGACAAATGTGCAATTACTATTTATCATCGTAATCCTAAGTATAAACCAATTACAGTTGTTGATAGTATTCTTAAAGCAAAAACTTTTGTTACTCAAATACATCCATTTCATTGATATCGTTGATATAGTGGTTGATACATTGGTTATGGTGTTAATCGTAATAAATGATTAAAAGCAATAGCATTTGCTCCACCAGTGGTGCAACAAGTAATTAGAGATAGTTTTAAAGTATATAGAGAAATATTTAGAACTATTAGAACTTATCATAAAGTAGTAAATGTTATTAATAATCCTATTGAAAATATTAATAAATCATTTAAAAGTGTTGGTTTAAAATTTTCAGTTAATACTTTATTTGGTACTGGACTATTACATCATTTAGAAAAATTTGCATATAGTCAAGTTGTAGAAAAAGGTAAGAAAAAATTACAAAAAGAAATTATCCATATATCACATAGGAAAACTAAAACAAAAACTAAACATTATAAAAAAGCATTTTTTAAGGAATGATAAATTATGATTAATAAACTTTGAACTGATGTCAGTCTTGAAAATTATAATAACTGATATCCATTAACTGGAAAAATTACAGAAACTCCACCTCAATATATAAATACATGACCTAATGTCAAAGACTGATTTACAACTTTTGCTATTCGCGCTCAAAATGATATTAATGCTTATCTTGATTTTATTTTATCTAAATTTCCTTTTGATAGTTTTAAAGATGAATTAATTAAAGAAACATTAAGAGATATGGTTTATGTAATGGTTGAACATTGAGTATTTAATCGTACACCAATTGAATTTAATGTTGATGCTACTATTCAATTCAATAATGGTACATCATTTAATGCAAGTAGTATTCCTACAATTAATGTTTGAGATTTAGCACCAAGTAGAATGAAAATATGAGCAAGATTAACAGAATTAAAACAAGTATTTTCAAATTATAATCAAGATGAAATAGATATTGAAAAAATTGACTTAAAAGTATTTTATACTAGAAATCAAGTTGATGAATTAATTAAAGAACAAAAAGAATTTACATTATCAAAACAAATAAAATTATATGATGATTTAGTTAATGATAACGAAAATGAGATATATAGGGGTCGTGTTACAAACTTTATAAATAAAGGTTATGTTGCAACTGATTATGACCCAAAAACTGAAACAATGATTTTAGATTGACCTGATGAAATTGGTACATTACCACCAGAAGCATTACAAAATAATCCACAAATTGGTGATTTTACTCATGCTGCGACTGCTGACTTTTCTGCTAAACAACAAAAAAGAATTACTACTAATGAAAATAGTATTAAATTATTAGAAAATAAAGTTGATATTAATAAACAAAATATTGATGATATTAAAAATAATTGATTTAATATTGAAACTAGTCCTTTATGAAAAAAAGTTAAAAATGAAAATATTAAAACAGATATATGATATATTATTGATTGAACATATTATTTTATCGATAGTAAACAACTTATTATAAGTAATAATAAATTAACTAAATCTAATATAAGAATTACTAATCATCAAATAGAAAATAGACAAATAATAATTGAAAAAATTGATGTTAATATTGACAAAGTAATGTTATTATATGATGATAATTTAATAAAATTTATTGTTGCTAATAGCACAAAAAAGTATACACCAATAATTCATAATATATATCAATATCAAGGTACTGGAACACCAACTGAATTTATAGCAGAAGAAAATACTGAACGTGATTATTACACAAAACTAGAAACTAATAATTTATTAGATAAAAAACAAGATAAATTAATTGCAGGTACTAATATAACTATTGATGAAAATAATAAAATTAGTGCTAGTGGTGGTAAAATCGATTTAACTGATTATTATAAAAAAGAAGAAGTAGATAAAAAATTAGAAGACACAGAAAAAAAGTTTCCAGTAGCATTTCAATTGAATGCTGTAAGTCAAGAAATCCCTAATTTAGAAACTATTAATAAAACTGTTGCTGGTGCTATTAATGAAAATAAAGCAAATATTGATAAAAAACAAGATAAAGAAATATGAAAAGTAATAAGTAAAAGTAAAAATAATCGTGAATGAGATACGTTTGAAATTAATTTTAATACTGTATATAGAGTAATTATAACATTAGATGAATTACCAGTAAATCAAGCAAATATAAAGCATAAAGTAGAATTTAAAACTGGTAATTATTTAGGTGGAGATTATTTACTTGCAAAATTTAAAATTAAAGATGAAGATGTAATATTAACTTTAACTGTTAGAGAAAGTAGTTTTAATTGTAGTTTATATTTAAAAGGTGGAGATATTAATTATGGTGCTATTCTTTCATTAGAAGAATTACAAAATACAATTAAAGTTGATGTTACACCAAAAATAAAAATTAATTCAAAAAGTTTAGAAACAAATGAAGTTGAAGAAAATTGTTGAGATATTGAATTACCAGATAATCCAACACCAAGTCCAAATAATCAACAATGAAAAGATGTAGGAACAAGAGAAAAAAATAAATGAGATAATTGACAAATTACTTATGATTTTATAGTTAATAAACATTATAGAGTTTATTATTCTTGAAGTATATATAATCCAGTTTATACTATTCAAGAATTTATTATAACGGATAACAAAATTGCTGGTGTACCAATACAAACCTTTAATGATAGTGTTAATATAGTAATTTTATCAGTTCAACATGCTAAATTGATTACTATTTATAGTGGAAAAGGTAATTTAAAAGGTAATGTATGAAAATTAGAAGAATTACAGGAATAATATTATGTTTTTTAAAATTATAAAAATTATTTTAGGTTTAATTGGAGTAATTCTATCATCAGCAACTGCTGGTTTAATTATATTCATTATTGTAAAAATTATATTAAAAATTAATCAAATATTTTAAAGAAAGGTGGTGAATATTATGCTAAGTTTATTTAAAAGAAAAGAAAAAAATAATATTAATGATAATCAAAGTGAAAAATTAAAATTTTTAACTAATAAAAATAAAAGTATACATGCTTCTATTTTAAATTATTTTGGTTTTAATGATTTTAACCATGAAACTTATTTTACTGATTTTGTAGCAGAAAATAATGCTAATTTATATAATGCTCCATTAGAAATTAATAATGAAACTATTACACAATATTTAATGCAACAAGAATTTTATCGTAAAAATTGAAATTCTATTTTTAAATTAAGCAAATTAGGAATTAGTGGTTATTTAATTTATATTGCTAATGATAATTTATATTTTCAAGTAGTAGATATCCAACAAAGAGTTTATGATATTACAGGTAAATTAATTGAATGTACTATTTTTTATGATAATTATGAACAAAATGCACAAACAGTAAGATTATTTGAAATTTATACATTAAATAATAAACAAGTAACAATTAATCGTGCAATTTATAGTATTAATGATACTAAAAAACAAACTAAATTAGATTTTAAATCATACATTAATAATCCTAATTTATCACAAGAACAAACATTAAACATTAATTATATACCAATAGCAATTATGCGAAATAAAGCAAATGAGTTAGCAGATTGTGATAAAGTAATGGATAAAATTAAAGCACTAGATGTTATTTATGAACAAATTGTTTTAGATTGTATTTTAAACTCACCGAAGTTTATTTTTGACCAAACTTATGGTAATGTTCAATCTTCAATGGAAGAAGCAGTAAGAATATTAGTTACTAAAAACTATATTTGAAAAACTACTGGTGATAATAATGAAAAAAATGAAAATATTAATATGACAAGCAGTAATTTTAAAGGTAAAAACTTAACTGATATCTACGATTGAAATGTTAATGAAATATTTAAACGTTGTGGTATTCACATTCCAAGTCAAAAAAAATCAGCACAACAATCAGTTCCCGAAAGTACAGCTGTAAATATTTCAACCATTAATTATATTGAACAAAAATTATGACAATTTAATATTGATATTCTTAAATTTATTCAATTATTAGTAAGTGTTGATAAAGATTTATTAATTAGTAAAACATTTAATATTAATGATGAACAAGAAATTAATAATTTAACAGTTAAATTAAAATTATTTAATCCCGAAAATAACCAATTAATAGGAGAAAACAATGGACAACCAAGACAACAAACCACAAACCAAGTTTCCACAGAAACAAAAGCAAACTAAACTTAATCAAGCAGATGTAGAAAATGATTACTTAATAGATAATATCCCTTATGATTTTACTAATATGATGCGTGCAACTAGTGACCCTGATATTAATAGAGCATATGATGAATTTAAAAAAAGAACAATTTATATTTATGAAATTGCACGTTTATTTAAAAATAATGAAAATAATAGTTTAAAATTTTCAGCAAATACTATTAAAATAGGTTTTATTGATATTGATAAAGTATTAAAAACTACTGCTGTTGAAACATCAGACTTTACTATGCAATTAAATCAAAGAGCAAGTACTAATATTAATGATAATACTATTGAATATAGTATGACTGATATTAAAAATTTAATATTTCAAGAAATAAATTTATTAAATCAATTTAAGTTATATGCAGTTAGTATTAATGAACCATTAACTGAAAATAATATTGATAATTTATATATCATTAATAATTATTCACAACCTTATCAAAATCCAAAAACTAGAAGTACTAAAAGTATAACTATTATTAAAATTAAAGATTTTAAAACAAGAGATGGTTATCCAATTATTATTAAATTACAAAAACCATTAGACAAAGATATCAAAGTTACTGGTTTAAAAATTAAAGCACCTAGAAGTATGATTTTCGGTAATATAAAGGTACTTGGTGAAGTTGACAATATGGAAGTATACCCAAAGTTATTTGTCAAAGATAAGATAGCATTTCCACTGTTATCAATGCCTATTGAAACTCAACCAAAAGTTAGAATATTACAACAATGATTTAGTGAACAAATATTACCATGAAATTTAGCAAAGCAATTTATAGGACAAGAAAAATCAGTTTTAGATTTAATTGCTATTGGTGGTGGAACTGAAACAAGAAAAGAAATTATTAATAACGCAAGAGTAACTAATGCTTGATTGGGATATGAAATGGGTACTGTTTGAAATGGTCAGTGACCATTGAAGAAAGAAAAGGAATTAAAAGATATAAAGAAGTTTGAAATTTCCCAGCTGAAAGCCAATTTTATCAATATGTTGCAACCAATAACAGATTTGACGATATAGAAATTGAAATACAAGATACGCCAACAGTTGATAGTTTACAAAAAGTATTATTAGATATGCTAACTTATACATATAATTATAATAGAAATTTTGATGGTTTTACTCCTGATAATTTAAAAACTAAAATTGCAACGTTAAGAGCAAAATTTGAAGGACAAAAACCCGAAGAAGTAATAACTAACTTATTTAAACAATGAAAATTGGATTATCCAAATTATATAAATTTACCACAAGTTCATATTTTTAAGAAACTAGTAATTATGTTATCAAATAATATTTATTCAATTATGTCAATTAATAAAGGTTTAAACGATGATAATAAAATTTTATTACCTTATTATTTTGAATTAAAATCAAATCCAATACATCCTAGTAGTGAAGATATTTGAGAATTTAAAGATGTAAAAGTAATATTAAAATCTCATTATTTTGATTTTACAGATATTAATAATATTAAATTAAAAAGTAATGATATTAGCCAAAATGAATTATTTAGATTAGATGATAATCAATTTAATTGATTATCTATAACAAATGAACTAGAAAGTAATAATATACCTTCATTAGTTCCTGCTGATTGAACGCTTGGTAATGGTGAATATGGTAAGTATTTTACAAGATTAATTATTGATAAGATTAAAATTGAAAATGCTTTAAATTTATATGGTTCAAATAAATCTCAATTATTTTCTAAATTAGAATTTTATAAAGAAATATCACAAATTAATAATGATAATGAATTAGAATTACAAATTGAAAATCCGATTAATAATTTAAATCGAATTGAAATTAGTGGAATATTCGGTGCTGGAAGTTATGATTTAATTTTAATTACTGATAAACAAGAAATTAATTTAAAAAATATTAATTTATTTGATAAATATAACGAAAATATTTCTTATATAAATTTAGAAATTTAATTTCAAAAATATCCTTTTGGATAAGTGCCATTTCATACTATATCATCTTTTTTTTCGGGTTTATTATTAAAGTATAGTCTTATTTTATTAGCCCCCCCACATTTTCTTCTCATATTGTAGTATTACCTCAAACTGCTGTGTGGTCATTATTTAAAAAATACTTTAATTCGCTAGTTTTATTTTGTGCTATTGAACCAATTATTAAACCAGTTACTCCACTTACTGCACCAGTTAGTGCTAATGCTAATGTTATTTTACTTAAATTTGTTTTTATTCATGTTTTCATATTAAATTACTCCTTTTTTAAATTTTATAAAACTGTACGACTATTTGAGCAATAATTACTTTTTTCATCAGTTTGAATTTGATTATTATTTATACTATTTACTCATTTTTGACAATTTTCATTTTTTCATTTTTTTTCAAAAAATAAATCTCATTTTATAATCACTTTTTTAAGTTTATTTATTTTTTCATTTAATTGCATAATTTTGATTCTATTTTCTTTGTTTTTATTAATTTTTCCAAAAGTAAAAATTGTAATAAAAAAATTTTTTATTTTTGGTTCTTTTTTAATTTTTATTATTTCATTATTCATATCAGTAATTGTACTTTTTGCAAGTTCAATTTTTTCTTTAAATATTTGTTCAGTTGTTTCTCTTGAATTTGCCTTTTCTAAAAAATTAAAAATTCAATTATATTCTTCTTCAATAATATTCATTATTTTAATTACTCCTTTTTTCTTAATTTTATTTCTAAATTGTACTATTTTTGATTATTTTTACAAGTATGCTTTTAAATGCAAAATAAAACTTAAATTAAAGGCGTTTATTTTATGATACCTATACTATTAATTATATTGAAATTGTTTATTATATTTTAAATATGAAAGTCGTTTTTTAAAAAGTTTTGATTTAATTTTAAATTACACTTATATATGTTTATAATAAAAAAGTAAATTAATTTTTTAAATATATTTACAATAAATTTAAAATTTAAAAAAAGTTAGGAGAAAAAATATGAGTTTTAATTATTTATGAACTTTAAAAGAAGCAACAAAAAGAATGTATCAATCATTTAGAGATGATGTAAAAAATCAATGAGAAAAAACAGATTGAAGAATCTTAAAAGAAAGAGATAGAAAATATATCCCCGTTAAAATTAAAACAAGAACTAGAAATACTATCAATGGTCTTGTTACTTATAAATGTCGTGATTATAAATATTATGATGAACAATTAAAAAAATGAGTTCCTATTTGTTTATTAGATGAAAAATTGCAATTACCTAAATACAAAAGGACTTGTCAAGATATCAAAAATAATGTTATTGAACATTTTGCAGATGGAAAAAGGTATATTGACATTTTACATACTATGAAACAAACAAAATTTAGCACAACAAGTATTAGTAGATTATTTCAAGAATATCAAGTTAGTAAATTAGATGTTCCTAAAATAAAATTAGAACCAAATCAATTTATTTATATTAGTATTGATGATGGACATCGAAAGTTTTGAAAATTTAAACGAAATTCTGGTAAATATTCAATGCGTTTAGTGTTATTTTGTACAGATAATGTTAATCATAAATTAGTTAATAAAAGAGTAGATGTAATAATAAGACCAACAAAAACAGCAATTGGAGTTCAAAAAACTGCTGAATTTATTTTAGAACAAGGAAATAGATTTTTTGAAAATTTTGACCAAGCAAAAATCATTATTTGTGGAGATAGTGCAGAATGAATTAAAGATGTTGCTAATTATTTAGATGCACAATTTGTTTTAGATAAATTCCATTTAGTTAAAAAGTTGTATGTAGGAATTATTGCTGGAAACAAAGGAAAATATTTTGAAGAATATAATACTTGTAGAAACTTTATTGAAAATGGTCAATATGATGAATTAATAAAGTATATGAATGAAATATTAAAAAATCATAAAAAATTAAAAAAACAATATTTTAAAAATAATAAACAAGGAATTGAAAATCAAGGTGCAAAATGAAATATTGGTACTTTTGCTGAAAGTAATATTTGATATATTTTAAAAGAAATGCTTGGTAATAGAACATATAGCATAGATATTTATATTAAAATGGTTATTTTTAAGTGTAATCTTGTCAATTCTAAAACATAATCAAAATTTTTATTTTTATTAAAATATTAAAAACTTATTAATTAAAAGTTAATAAGAATTTTTGTTGTGTATTTATATTAAATTTTCTTATTGATTTTTTAATATTTGTATTTTAATTGAAATTAATTTAATTTAGTAGTAATATTTACTTACAATTGCATATAATTACAATTATTTCTTGTCTATAATTTTAAAGAAATGTTTAAAAAGTAATTATATCCTCCGTTTTTGTTACCGTCCCAATTTTTAGGTCATTGTTTGGGTAGGTGTTAATTATGAGTGTTTGAGATATTTACAATAAAATACATCAATGTATAGTTGATTATTGAACTATGTTTATAGGTAGTCCAGTTGATGATTTTACTACTATTTTATGAAATTTAGTGGTTTATGGAACTCAGTTTTTTATTGGATTTATTATATTTTATGGTTCATGGTGAATTTTAAAATGTTTATTTGGTAAATAATTATGTGATTTAAGTTTGCTAAATTATTTTTTGTTGTAAATAGTACTGTTCAAGCACCCACTAGTTTAATTGTTTCTAATGCACCTAGTGAAAGTAATTACACTATAACTAGCGATATGGTTAAACCCGTTAAATATAATGATTTTAATGATTGAGCAACTATTCCTTGAAATTCTGCTTATTTTGATGTTGGTCAGCCAGATTTAAAATTAGTTTCTGCCGTTGTTCATAAAACTACTGTTACTCCTTATTCAATTCAATTTCATTCTGATGTTGTAGGTAATTTTGATAGGCGAGTTAGTGATTTGTCCACAGATTATAGATTTACAGAACAAGACTTAGACCAATTATCTCTTATTTTATTTAATCATAATTATATACAAACTGGTAAGTTTAATGAGTTAGTTTTTTGGAATTATAATGTTTCTAATAATTTAAGTTTTAAGTTGACTTTTGAAATTTCAAAACCTTTGAGTTTTTATATACAAGGTTTTATGTTTTATATTTCTGCTGAATATTTTAGTTATTTTTCTTCTATTTATACATTTTCGTTTTTAGATTATGAGGGTAATATTCGTTATAATTTTAAAGGTGTATTAAATGATAAAGATAGTGTTTATAATTTAGGAAAATATAATTTTGTTACTATGCCGGTTCGTGTTCCTAATTTAAAACATTTAACGATTAATTTTGATTTATCTTCATTAACTAATCGTGACGGTTTGCATGTTAAATTTGGTCAGATGAATATTTTTTCTTCCAAAGATATTGTTCCAGTACCACCAAATAGTCCTTTTAACCCTGATTATGAACGTGTTAGTTGATATGATGTTTTTGGTCATTTGCGTAATGCTTTTAGATGAGTACTTTATGGTGTTGTTGGTAAAGTTTTACCAGTAGAACCATTAAGACAGTTTTTGTTTACAACAGATAGTTTATTACGACATATTTTTTCAGATACTATTAGTACCGCTTTAAATGTTGATATTGTTAGTGGAATAGAAAATATTATACCTTTATGATTTATTTGTTAGAGCAATTAGTTTAATTATAGGTTAGGAGTTTATTATGCCTTGATATGGTTATGTGTTATTAGTTATAGGTTTGATTATGATTATTTATCCAATTTGTATAACTATTCGTAATGTTAAAATTTTAAAACGAGTTGGTAGTTATATTATTTCAGCGCCACCACGTACTGGTAAATCTGCTCTTGCTTGTTGTTTAGCACAAACTCATAAAAAACGAGTAGTTAGTCCTTTTCCTATTAAATTAAAAAATGGTTATTCTTATTTGGTTAATTATAATGATGTTTTTACTTTTAATCAGTTAGCAAGTAATTATGCTTTTGAAGAAGAAGATTTAATAATTTAGATGAATTAGCATTAAAGATAAATTCTAATGATTTAGGAGTACAGTTTAAAAATCAACAAGAAAGTTTAGGGCAATTTTGTAAGTTAATAGGTCATATGTTTAATGGTACTATGTATTTGATTGAACAACATCCTAATAGAATACCAGTACAAGCAAGAGAAAAAGTAGAGTATGTTGTGCAAGTTAAAAGAATGCGTTTTTTGGGCTTTGTTGTTATATTTAATCTTAATTTATATACTAATATTGATGATTATAATAAAGTAGTGTTTTCACGACGTAGAACAAAGAAAATGATTAAAAAAGGCATTATGCCTCCAAGTTATAGTGGTGAAGCAATGGCTATGACTTTATTTTTTCCTAGACACTGGTTAAAAAGGTATAATTCACGTGCTTTACATTATGTGCATGAACTTAAAAGTGAATTGTCACCTAAAAAATACCTTAAAGAAGCAAGTAGTATTGATATGACTTATACTGATATTAAGTCTGCTGGTTTAGATAAATTAGATAATATTTTAAAGAAAAAAGATAAACCTAAAAATAAAGATAAATAAAAATAGTTATAGTCGCAGTGAACCTACTGCGACTATAATTTGGGTGAGCCACGTAGTGGCGAGGGACGTAGTCCCTATATACTTGAGTTAAATGGTAAAAGAATTAGTGTTAAATATATTTAAATATATTAATTATTAATGTTTTAAATTATTATCAAAATAGTATTTAAAAATATTAACAAAAGTTAATTTATAATTAAAGTCAATTTTTATTAACAATATTAAAATATTAATGTAATTTTATAATTAATAATAACTTACAGTCAAATATTAATTTAATTGAATATGCTTTTATAAAACATTCTAATGTTTAAAAATTTTCTTATCAAAAACCATAAAAATAATCTTAGTTTGAAAAAACCAAAAACTATTTTTTAGATAGTTTTTTATTAATAGTTAATAATAATTATCAAAGTTTGCAAAAAATCATCATAATGTTTTATAAAACAAAATTAAAAATAAACTTGATAAAAATAATTTCAAAGATAAGAATAGTTATTGTTTTTAGTTACACTTAAAAATTTAAATGTAGCTTAAAGAAATAGAAATTAAAAAAAATAAAATTTAATTATTAATTTAATTTATTTTTTATTTAAATCAATAACTAATAAAAAGGAATTTTAACTAATGAATGACAATGAAGTTAATTTACTAAATGAAATTAAAAAACAAATAGAAAGATTTGATGGAAAGGCTAGCATATTATCAGCTATTGCCGGTGCTCTGTTAGGACTGTCTTTTGGTTGAATACCAATATTTAAAAATATTGAAAATTGTAATATAACAATTAAAACATGTTTTTTATTTACTTTTGTACTTTTATATGTAGTGTTTTTATGTTTAGCATTTTTATTTTTTATTTTAACAATTTTTCCAAGAAGTACACCTAAAAAACTTAATAAAATAAGAAAAAATGATTATACTCTTTATTATAAAGATTTACAAAAAATGAAACCTGATAGTATTAAAGAAATAATTTTACAAGATCAAGAAACTGACTTATTGAAATGAATTCAAATTAATTCTATTATAGCTTGTAAAAAACATAAAATGTTAGTTTTAGGTATTTTATTTTTAATTTTATCAACGCTTTCAATAGTTATTTCACTTTTATTTTATATGTTTATATAAAATAAACTAGAAAAATTAATAAAAAAGACTATTTTTAAAAATAGTCTTTTTTCCTTTTTGTTTTTAAAAATGTTTACACTTATTTAGGATATTTTTTATAAAATTAGAAAAATAATTCCAAAAATATTGATAAATTAATGTTTTAGTTACAAAAAAAGTAATAAAAAAGAAAAGAATTTTTCTTTTTTTTTTTTTTTTGAAGTGTAATTAACAGATAAAAAGAAAGAAGGAGAAATAAAAAACTATGGAAATTTATGTTAATGATGAAGTTAAACAATGCAAAAATAATGGAATTTTTGAAGAACATTTTGCAGGTTTTATTAAAACTGCTCAAGAAGAAAATGTAGTTCTTATTGTAAGAAATGTTAATCCAATAACAAAAGTATTAATACCTCAAAAATATCCAGCAAAACATTTTAGTATTAAAAATAAAAGTTCTGATTGAGGTGTACAATCTGGCTTTATAATTTCTTTAGATGAGTTAACATTTTTAAGCAAGATAGGATTAAAAGATAATGAAACACAAACTGAAAAAATAAATCTTCTTTGTAAGAAATTTTCAATAAAATTAAATAAAAATAATAAAGATAATAAAATAAATCCTGTTTCTTTAAAATTAAAAAATAATGAAACTATTTTTAAAATTACTAATGAACATTTTTTCTTTTTATTAGTTAATATGGAAAAATTTGGAATTATTGATGCTGAATTTTTTTGGATCAAATTTTTGTTAAATGTTGTCAACCAAAAAATAAAAAAAACGAGATAGTACTTTATTTAGAAAAAGAAAAAAATGATAATACATATAATGTTTATTATATTTTTGCGCTTGATGAAGAAAATAATATTAAAAATTTAAATAATAGAGATTTAAAAGAAATAATAGAAATTGAAAAAAATAATTTAATTTATTTTCCAATTTCTATTTTTTGTCAAGAAATTTCTAAAGAAAAAAAACCAATAATTCCTGATTATGATCTTTTTGCAGTTTGTTGAACAATAGATGAATCAATAAAATATCATCAACCACCAATACCTACTAATTCATTTGCAGCATTGAAAATAGATAGTTGATCAAATAGTTATAGAGAAAGAGATTTGAGTAAAATTTTTAAAAAAGGTCATAATTATGAAAATTTTTTTGATTTTAGATACTCTTTAGAAATATCAAATACTTTAGAAAACAAAGTATTTCTTGATAAATTAAGTAAAAATTTGGGTTATGAAGAGGCAATAAATAATCAATTATGTCCAATCCAGCATTCTTTTGAACTTGTTAATATTAACGTTAGAGATTTTAATGAAAATTTTTATACATTTTTTTACCTAATCAACAATTATTAACTGATTTTACATTTCCTAATGGAATAAAAGTAGATAAACAGACTATTTCTTATTTTGCTGTTTATGAACCTTTTAATGATGGAATTTTTTTATGAAAAAAATTTCTAGAACCTTTTTTGTTTTATATAAAAACAAAAGGATATTATGTTCCAAATAATTGTTTTGTAAAACAAACTGATTTTTTAGGTTTTGCTAATTCATTTAATCCTTGAGTTAGAAAAATAAGAGAAGAACAAAGTGAAAGACGGAAATCTAATGAACTAAGTTTATCAGTTAATGTTGAAGCAGTAAATAGCTTAGAAAATGATAAACCTAATTCCAAAAAAATAAAAGAACAGTTATTTTGTATTAATTCACATTTGTCTTTGTGTTAGATTTCTTTTTTTTAAATTGTTGTTTTAAGTATCAATCATAAATAATAGCAATAATAGTTAAAATGAAACCAATACTAAGAAAACCAGAAATAATATAACCTAAAGTATTACCACGCGCTTCATTAATTGTTCAATTAACTGATAAATTTCTTAAATTATTAATTTCTGTTGCATTCATATTTTCTAGTTCCTTAGAAGTATAATTAAGTTTTAAAGCAGCATTTCATAATTTTATACCAGTATCAGTAGTTCAAAATTCAATAATAGGTAAATTATTACCATGATAAATAGTAAAATATTGTCAGTTGCTAATATTATTTCAATTAACAGTTTGTAGTAAATATACATTATTATTGCTTTTGGCATTTAATTTAAAAGTAGTTTTTGGTTTTAATGTTCATAAATTCATTTTATTCATAGTAGTACTATCAATAGTAATAATATTTACAAATTGGATAGTATTATCATAGTTAAAATTAATTGTAAAACCGTCATTAGTATTAGTGCTATTAATGTCATATAAATTATTATTTACTATTCCAACATATTTAATATTAGTATTAGTACTATTATCTAGTGTTGGCAAAATATTTTGATTATATATTAATACATGGTAAGTTATTATTTCATCTTTAAATTTAATATTAATTTCAGAATTACTATTAATAATAGTTGTAATACTATTATTAATATTTGGTAATAATGGTTGATTATCATTAATAGTAATATCTTTTAGTTCATCATTAGTTACATTTAAAATTAGATTATTATTACTAATTCAATTATTAGTACGATTAACTGCAGTAAGTTTATCTTTATCAATATATGAATTAATAAAATTAGTCAATTGTTCATTTTTAGTTTTAGTAAATTTAATAGTATTAATTCGACTTCAATTGTTATTTTTACTATCACTTAGTAATAATTTACTTGTATTATTATTAATAAAACCAAGATTATCATTTATTCTTTGGAAATTGGCACAATAACCAATTTTAGTAAAAGCACCTAATTCATTTACAAAATAGCCAATTTCTTGTTCATCAATAAAAATACCTAAACCATCATGAAGTAAAATGAAATTATTCATATAATGTTCATTAATTTTTGTAAGTTTAATATCATTACTATCAGTAATGCTTAAATGATAAGGTTGTCCAAAAAATTTGGAGCTATTTTTGAGATTTACATTTAAAATTCCTTGATTGTTACCAGTCTTGCTAAAAAAAACAGTAGTAGTACTAAACAGTGGCTCCTTATTAACAATTAATGGTTTTGTTGTAGCATTACCATTATCTTCTATTGTTAAATAAAATAATTGACCATTAACATCACGAATAATGCCACCATTATTATTAATGGCAACAAAAGAATTTAATAGTATTGGATTAGGAACATTCATATTAATTGGCTTGATATTACCATCAACTTTTAGAATATAAGAATTTTGATCACCACCAACAAAAACACCAAAAGTATCATTTATAGTAGTAAAACTAGTTTTACCTTTTCCATAGTGATAGGGAGTAACTAAGTTAGTTACTTTTCCGTCTGTATTAATTAAGTCAGCACCAATATCGGTACTAACGATATTATTACCAAAGTTAGTAAAAGTATGATTTGGAGTTTCAATGGCAGTAGCATCATCACTAATACCATTTTTAGTCATTAAAAATGAATTATTAATAAAATTAGTATCATCACTTTTATGAAAATTATTTAAAGTAGCAATTCCTAAGTTATCATCAAATCTAATAAAATTATTAATTTGTAAGTCTAAATTATTATATGTGCCATCCTTATTTAATAAATAAGATTGTGCTTGTGAATTTGTAAAAATACCAGCAATAGAATTAGTTGAATCATTTTCATTTCAATTATAAAAATTTCCACTTTCAAAAGCTAAGGTTAAACTTTGTTCATTTAGGATAGTATTTTCTGATTTTATTTCTTTATGATGATAATTATTTATTTTCACTTGGCTTAAATTAGTAAAAGCGGCTAGTGAAATAGTAACTAGTGTATATAAAATTTTAAACATATTATCAATTCCTTTAATATAAACTAATATTAATTATAAAGATTTTGAAGATAGTGTATAGCAAAATAATAAAAATAAGTTACAATTTATATATGATATTTTTTAAATTAAGGAATGATTATAATTATGAAAAAAATTTTAACATTAATGGGTACTATTGCTTTTGGTAGTGGAATAGTAACGCCAGTTTTAGCTTGTTCTGATCAACAACAAGATAGTATTTTAAAAGCAATTACTAATGGTAATGGTAATTATAATGGTTGAGAATCAACTTTATCAAAAGTTGGTATTAAAAAACCAGTGAGTGTTCCTATTGATGGTCAAAGACCTGAAAAAGAACAAGTTATTGAAAATAAAGCATTAGAAAGCAGTCTTGCACAATCACTTGCCAAATTAATTTTAGATAAAGCAAATATTAAAGAACCAACTTGATTTGATAGTCAATTAGAAGTAGGTACTAAATGTTATTATTTTACGATTGATAATGGTAAAATAGATGAATCAACAAAAGCAAGAACTTGAAATGTTGATACTTCAACCGGTAGAATTAGTATTAATATTACTTATCAAGTTGGAGTAGTAAATAATGATAAAAGTTTTAAAGTTGAACAATACATAAAAAAAACTTTTAATATAAAATGTTCTTATACACAAAGCGATTACATAGTTTATAGTTGTGTTAGTGATGTTACTAAATTATCAGAACAAATAGTACCAATTAGTGTTGATGATGAAACTAAACCTGATATTGATAAAACATATGCTGATTTTTCTCAAAAAACTAAAACTTTAGTTCAAGAAGGAATAAGTTTAGCATTAAATAATAATCCTTATGTTAATTCTGTTGATATTAATATCAAAGGAATTGATGGTCAAAAAGTTACAAGCTCTGGTCCTAATAAATTAGAACTTAAAGTTAATTTTGTGATTAGTTTTCAAGATTCATTAATTGACATGTCTTTACTTTCGCCTTATGATGATAGTAATTTTGTTCCAACAATACTTCAATTTAATAGTTAAAAAGGAGTTTAATATGTCCAATAATTCAGAAGCAAAAAATAAAGATAAAGAGCCACCGTTAATTGTTGATGCCTTTACTTTTAAAAATATTGGTGTTAAACAAGAGATCCATTCTTCATGAAAAAATTTTAATTGAAAAATAACTTCCAAAAATTTATTATTAATTTTTATTGGTGCTTTTTTAACAACTGTTTCCTTTTTTTATTTTATTAATCGTGCTGGTTTATATACTAATGGTTTATCAGCTTTTGCACAATTAATAGCTAAATTTATTGCCTTATCTTATAATGGCAGTATTACTGAACAAGAAACAACGCAAGCATTTTGATTTTATCCAGTATATTTTCTTATTAATGGTCCTATCATTATTTGAGGATTATTCAAGGTTGGATTTCGTTTTACTCTTTATACTATCATTTATTTGTTATTTCAAAATGGAATTAACTTTTTGTTAACAGCAATTGATGCTCTTAAAAATTTTCAAGTTTTAGGTAATGAGCCATTAAAAGGTACTACAGATTATTGGCACTTAGTTTTACCACGTACTTTTATTTTTGCTGCTTTAGGTGGATTAATTTATGGTGCTGGTATTGGTATTTTATTTAAAACTGGTGGATCTAGTGGTGGTATGGATTTTATTAGTACTTATATTTCTATGAAACGTAAATATTCAATTGCTACTATTATTAGAAATACTAATATTATTATTGTTGTTATTGTTTTAATTCTTGATGGAACTTTTTTACAGAAAACTAGTCTTGTTGATAATTTTTTAGTTAGGCCTTATTTTATGTCAACGCTTGTTTATATTTATGTAGCAGCTTTTGTTATGAATAGAGTTTATCCAAAATATATGTTGATGAGTGTATTTATTATTTCTAATGAATTAGAGCAAATCCGTAATGATATTTATCGAAATAATTATTTACGTGGTGGTAATGTTTGAAATGTGAAAGGTTTGTATTCAGGTAATGAATATAAAATGATGATGACAACAATGTCATTATTAGAATATAATTTTTTTAAAACAAAAATAGTTCGAATCGATCCTAAAGTTTTTATGGTAGCAGTTCCTGCAAAATATATGCATGGTGGTAATGCAGGTAAACCTCCACAAAATGCACCTGTTAATATTACTGAAATTAATGATTTTTTAGAAAAAAACTAATAATATATATGTTATAATGTAATTAGTTTTATAATAGTAGGTTTTTAGACTTCTAAATAGATTATTACATCTATAGTTAGTCTTTTTCTATTTTTTTATAAAACAAAATTAATTATAAGCTATATTAAGAATTAAAAAAGAATGGAATAATTATGAAACATAATTTATCGCCAAAGGTTGTAAATGAGATTGTTAATAATATTCATACTGACTATAATAATAGTAGTAATCATTGATGAATTAAATTAATAAATAATCGTTTATGAATTAGTTTATGAATTATTACTACCATTATTGCTCTAATTGCTATTGGTGCTAGTATTGGTATTAACAAATCATCATTTATTAAAAAACCATTTACCATTATTAGTATTATTGGATTCATTGTTGGATGCTTTTTATTAGTGCAGAGTTTTGTATTAAAAACTAAAATTCATGAAAAATTAATAGAAGAATTACCAATTATTAACTATTATCAATGAGTTATTAAAGATAATAATTCACAAATGAATTTAACAACTATTAGTGATTATTGAACAATTGAACCACAAGGTAATTTACCTTTAGATGAACAACCTAATTATTATAATTATTGCGAACAAATAATGATAGGAAGTATTAATGGTCAAAATTTTAACTATGGAAGTATCATTAACCAAAAAGTTATGTATGAGACAAGTTCTGGATATAATAGTGCTGCTCAAGTTATTGAAACAGAAAAAATTACTTGTTATTATGCACGTTTTGTTTATTATACAACTATTATTAGGAATAATAATTTTACAATGACATTAACACCACGTAATATATTTTCAAAAAAATTTCGTAGTAAAAAGAAAGTTCAATTAGAATCACATTTATTTGAAGATTTATTTGAAGTAAAATGTGATAATCAAATTAAATTAAGATTAATTTTAGAACCAAAAGTAATGAATTTACTTAATGAATTTGCTTATAGTTTAGGAAATAAGGATTTACCAGTTATTCACATAGAAAATGAACAATTAACATTAAGTTGAAAATATGAATTAGGAAAAAATCCTTATAATGATGGAAAAGGCAAATTGATGGTTTTACCCACCACTACTAATCTTGAAAAGTTTATTAATAAATTATTAGCAATGATTAGTAAAGATATTTTAAATTTAACGCAAGCACAAATGTGAGTTAATAACTTACAATTATTATAATAATAATTTATATAAATTACTTTACAATAATTTAAAAATAAGGTAGATAAAATTATGAATAACTATCAATTATTAAAATCAAGCTGAAAATGATTTAACAATAAATATTTGATGCAAACAATTTTATGAATGTTATTAACAATTTGTTTGATTATTTGTGCAA
The DNA here is from genome assembly GCF_964020225.1 of Spiroplasma endosymbiont of Tiphia femorata. NCBI lineage: Bacteria > Bacillati > Mycoplasmatota > Mollicutes > Entomoplasmatales > Spiroplasmataceae > Spiroplasma > Spiroplasma endosymbiont of Tiphia femorata. Next base: position 899,141 of record NZ_OZ026544.1, read on the forward strand.
TTTTATGAGAAGTTAAAAGTAGTATTTTTAATAAAATTTTAACATTTGATTTTTTTAATAATGCTAGTATTACTGATGAAACTATTATTACTTTAAAAACTTATTTATATATTGCTATTTTTAGTAGTTGTATTGCAAGTAATACTTTAATATTTATTCAAATCAGATGTTGAATGAAAAATATATTGAAAATAAATATAAGGTAATTTCAAATTTTGAAAATAATTTTTTTATTTTTAAAGCTTTATTAGTATTAAATGTTGCTAGAAACATTACTTATATTTTTTGTTTTACTAATGTTTTTACCACATTATTTGTTTTAACTTATTGATTTTGTTATTTTATTATTTATAATTTTAGAAAAAATATTAGAAGAAAAAAATCAGATTCTTGGTAATCCTTGATGAAAAGATATAGAAAAACGATCATTATTTATTATTTTAGGTTTTGAAGTTTTATATTTAATTGTAAAAAATTCAATTTTAAATTTTACTAAGGGTACTATTAACATTGATCAAGTTTTAAAGTACTTTATTCCCGCTAGTTCTTTAGCATTAATATTAGCAGTCTTCATTCAAAGTTTAGTTAAAAATGATGTTAAAACTATTTTAAATAATATTAAAAATGTTAAAACCAAAGTTGATGATTTTAAAATATTTTATAATTGAGATTATAAAAATATCATTAGTGATTTTCTATTTGTTAAAGAAGCACCATTAATTATTCGAAATGAATTAAAACAAAAAGTATTAACTAATGAAGAAAAAAATAAAATATTTGAACTTTTACATGAAATTTATCAATTTCTAATATTTGTTGAAAAACAAAATATTAAAGTTAGTGAGTTGAAATATATTTATTATCATTTATTTTATGAAATAACAAACCGTGATGAAATTTCACAAATTAAAAATAGAATTATTAATACAAAAAAGAAAAATTTGAAGATAATACTAAAAAAGTAGTGATTATCTAAGGAAGTTTATTATGAAAAAAATATTAAAAATTATAAGTGTTTTTGCATTTACTAGTATTACTAGTATTAATATTAGTGCATGTGATGTTTTTCACAATTCATCAGTTGATTATCAGCAATTATTAGAAGATGCTGCAAATTTAATTGCTAATAATACTTATCCCAATTTTAATAATTTTTTAAAACCCGAAAATAAAAATCATGTTTTTGATTTTAAAAAATTAATTGAAGACAATATTAGTAACTTGTTTAATACTGCTCCAGAAGATTTTAGTAATATTACTTATGAAATTACTAATGGTCAAGATGAAATAAAAAAAATTAGTACTACTAATATTAAAATTCATTTAGCTGTTTATAATAATTCTACGGTAAAAGATTGTAGTTTTGATGCTAATTTTAGTCCATTACAAGATTATATAAATGAAAAATTAGAACCATTAGTTAATGGAACACAATATTTATCAATTAACAAAAAAGACAGTGGTGGATTTTATAATGACTTAGTTACTGCTGGTGCTACTTTTAAAAGGGAAGAAAAAAATCAAAAAGAACAATATTTAAGAAATAATTCAGATAAAGCTAAAAATTTTTGAAAATTATTTCAAGAGTGAATTCCTTCTGAAGAAGTGAAAAACCCTTTACTTGGTAATATTTTAGTTTCATTATTAAATTTTATTCCAAAAAAACCCTTTACTTGGTTAACTTTTGATAATTTTAAACCATATTTGTTAAATGCTGGCGGCTATAATAATGTTATTGCTATTACTGGCAATAAAAAATTTGGTGATAAATATTATGATTATATAAAAATTCGATTAGAGGGTAAAAATTCAAAGGATATTGCTTTTGGTAATAAATATGAAGGTTTAACTTTTATTTTTACTACTAATAGTTAATTAATAAATTTTTAGTTCCTTTTTGAAAAGATAAAAATTAATAATAAAAATTACTTTTATAACTAATTTTGTATTAAAAAAATTAAAAAAATATAGACAAGTTATAAAACACATGCTATTATTTTTTCATACCTTTTTAGGTTAAATAATATATGCGACTAAAAGAAGTAGTTTCACGTAATAATTATATTACTGGATGCTACTTTTTATTTTAAAAAAGTAGCAACTTAAGAAAATTATTATTATATATGAAAGAAGTGTTTAAAATGTCTCCTTTATTTACAGGTAATCAAAATCTTAATATTCGTAGAATGTCTGACGATAGTGCAATAAGTTTATTGGCTTCAAGTGGTGATTTTTCTAGCATATCTAATAGTAGTACAATATCTATTTTTGAAGAAACTGCTATTAGAGAAAACAAATATTTATCAAAAATAACTAAACTTTTAGGTAAAAATATTACTTTTATTGTTGCTCTTTCTGGTAATATCACTGCTCAAATGATAATTAGTACTACTGTTGCTAAAACACCATGAAATTGACAAACTATTAAGGATAGTTTGATATTTAGTGGTATACTTATTGGTTTTGATACAGCTATTGAACCTTTTATTTTTGGTTCAATCGAAAATATTGAAAATTGAGTTATAGATAAATGAAAAAACAATGAAAATAATATTAATGTAGGAAAAGAAATAATAAAAGTTATTCCTTTCTTATTATTTTTAAGTTATTCTGGTGTAATTTTGGATAGAGCTTCTAATAATATTTTAGATAATTGAATTTCAATGGAAATTCTTGGACAGACAACTATTGAATTTACTAGTTATGTGTTAAATATGACTTTTCATGGTGCAATCATTTCTAGGATAGAAAAAGTAATAAAATTAGGTTGAGAAAAAGTTAAAAGATTATTTAATAACAATATTAATGATATAGAAAATCAACTTCTTAATAGTGAACAAAATAGTGATGAAAATAGTAATTTTTTTTATAAAAATATTTTACCATTATTTTTTATAACACCAATATCAATGGCTATAACATGAGGTACTGAGAATTATATATCTAATCAAGAATTTACTTGAAAAAAACTGTCAACAGATGCTCCAAAAATTATGGGTGGTATAACTCTTTCTCTAGTTTCATCTTTACTTAATTGTATGGTTAATAAAGAAGGAATACCATTTCTTCCAAAACTGAGTACTGTTATAGATACTATTAAAAGATGAACTGGTTATCAACAAAATAATGGTAATATTGAACAATCAGTAACATCATGTCAATCTTCTATTAATGATTCTTGTTTAGTAGATGTTTTTAGTGAATTAGAAAGTATTGAAGAATTTTCTAGTATTATTGGACAATTATGTAATGAAGAAGAATGAAATTTTAAAAATGATGAAGAAAAAGAAATCTTTTTTGATGCTGTTGAAGAGCAGAAAAAAGTAGATAGTAATTTTGGATCTACTACTAAACCAAGAAATAACTATGGAACATTCAATAACTATTGTGAGCCTACAAATTTTTTGGATAATGGAATTAGTAGTTCAATTCTTAAAACAGAGTTTGATGAACAATCACTTCTTTCAAAGCCACGCTCATTTACTATATAAAAACAGTATATAATAAATGTATAATAATATTTCTATATTATATAATTATATGATTTTGAAATTTAATAAATCAGAAAAAAGTATTTTAGTAAATTAAAGTACTTTTTTTATTGTATATTTATTTTTTCAATTATAAATTTAAATTGGGATTTAATCAAAATACCATATAATTCAATATTATTTTATATTTTTTTAAATTTACAATTGTTTATATTAAATAAAGTTAGAAAAATTATATTTTTGATGAATCTTAATATTGGTACAAGGAAACCACTAATATAAATTAGAACTATTCTGATATTTTTATTTTTAAATTTAATTAAAAATCAGATTATAAAAAATGTTATTTTTAACATATATAGAAGGAGAAAAAAATTAATGGATACTAGTGATGAAGAAAATATTTCTGTAGAAGATTTACAAAAGCAACTAGAAAAGATTACTCAAGAAAAAGAGGAAGTTCAATCTAAATTAGATGAAACTAGTAAGGCTAAAGAAGAAGTAGAATCTAAGTTAGAAGAAGCAAATAAAGAAAAAGAGGAAGTTCAATCTAAATTAGATGAAGCTAGCAAGGCTAAAGAAGAAGTAGAATCTAAGTTAGAAGAAGCTAATAAAGAAATTGAAAAATTAAAAAAACAATTAAATGAAAAAGATAATAATGAAATAAAGCCTAATCATAAAATTGAATTATTAAAAGAGAAATTAGAAAGACTTGAAAAGAAATTAAAAGAAAAGGAAAAAGAAATTCAAAATATTAAAAATGATCCAGAGTCATTAGAGGACTTAGAAGCTAATATAGAAGAAAAAGAAACTATTGAAAAACAAATCAATAGTGTTAAAAAACAATTGGAAATTTTAATAAAAGAAGAAGAAAAAAATAAGATTCATTTAATTAATTGTCAAATTTTACAAGAACAATTAAAAGAAATAAATGAAAAACTTGATAATTGTCAATCTAATGAAAAAAATGATAATAGTCAATGTTGTGAAACAATTAATAAAAAAATGGATCAACTTCTAAACTATAATAATGATAAATCTATGAAAGAAATTGAAAAATTAAACAAAAATATTGAAGAAAAGAATAAACAAATTAAAGAATTAGAAGCAAAAATAAATAATAATAATACTAATAGTCAAGAAATTAAAGATAAGTTAAGTGAATTAGAAAATAATAAAAATAATTTAATTAAAGAAAAAGAACAATTTGTAAAAGATGCTGATTATGATAAAGCAGCTAAAATTGATAAAGAAATTAAAGATTTAGAACAAAAACAAAAAGATTTAGAAAAAGAACTTTTAGAAAATAATAAAAAAGAACTTGAAAAAAAAGAACTTCAAGAAAAAATAATTAAAATTCAATCAGAACTTGAACAAATAAAAAAAGAAAAAATAGATTTAGAAGAAAAGATAAATAATAATAATAATAACAATAATATTTGTTCTAAAGAAGAAGTTATTGGTGAATTTACTATTACAAAGGTAACCACAATTGAAGAATTTAATAGTACTAATAGTATTAGAGAAATGATTGCTAATAAAATAAAAAATCTTTATCCTAGCGCTGTTATTAATGAAGATTACAAAATTGAATTTGAAAATTTAAATACTAATGATATTGTATAAGGAAAAGAATTAAAAATAAAAATTAAACCAACAAAAAATAGTAAAGTAAAAGAAGAATTAAATTTTATAGTTAAAATTAATTATAAATATGATGCCGAAGAACAAAAAAGAGCAGCAACTGGTATTTTAAGAAAAGCAATACCCACAGAATTTTGAAATGATAGAAAAAATAATAAATATCTTGCAATTTGACGTGCTGAAGGTCGATATGCAGCAGTAGCATCAATGATTCAAAATGTTAGACCATTACCTATATTATTAAGCGAACCTCATTTTGCAAGTAAAATTATAGTTGAAACATTTGCAGCTAGTTATTGAACTAATTATCATACACAATTTTGAGGATTATGAGTAAATGCTGATAATGGTTATTGACCTCAATATACTACTATACCTAGTTCAAATGATACTAATAAGATAAAAAATGTTAAAATTCTTTCTGAATTAAATAATACTTATTTTAATAAATTATTCTTTGTTATTGAAAAATATTTAAATGATTCAGGTATTAAATGTCGTATTTCTAAAAAAGCAGTAAAAGATTGATATTCTAGTTTATATTTATATGGAGTTGGAAATATTCAATTTAATAATCAATATGACGATTATGATAATGGCAAAAAACGACAATATTATATTCAAGTTAATTTTGATGTTTTATTCTTTGATAATAATGATTCTTCTTCAGATATTTCACAAGAGTTTGCTGGCGTAGTATTTACTTTAAGTGATGAATTAGATTTATATTCTTAACAACTAAAAAAACAAAATAAAATAATTAAGTAAATTTACTTAATTATTTTATACTGTCAATTCAGTTATTTTTATTTAATAGAAGTAGTTCAACCACGTGTTCTTTTAACTGCTTCTTGTCAACCCTTATAAAAAGTTTCTGCTTTTTTTTCTGTCATAATTGGTTTATATTCTTTTTCAATTTTATTTATTTTTTTAATATCATTAATATTTCAAAATCCAATTGCAAGTCCTGCTAAGTAAGCAGTACCCATTGCTGTAGTTTCAGTATTTTTAGGTTTAATTAAATTAGTACGACTAATGTCACTTTGGAATTGCATAATATATGAATTATTACTTGCTCCACCATCAACTTTAATCTTAATTTTTAAATCTTTTAAATCTTTATTTAATTTAACATCTGCTTGCATTGCCAGAATAACATCTTGTGACTGGTAAGCTAATGATTCAATGGTACCTTTAACAATATGTTCACGCTTCGTACCACGTTCTAAACCAAATATAGCGCCACGTGCTGTTGAATCTCAATAAGGGGCACCCAAACCAACAAAAGCAGGTACTACATAAATACGTTGTTCTTCTTTGGGATCAACAATTTGTGAATATCATAGACTTTCATCGGAACGATATAACATTCGTAATTGATCACGTAAAAATTGAACAGCAGCCCCTGCAATAAAAACTGAACCTTCTAAAGCAAAAACTGGTTCTTCGCCTGATATTTGATAAGCAATAGTCGTTAGTAAACCTTGTTTTGAAAAAAGAGGAGTATTTCCAATGTTCATTAAAATAAAACAACCAGTACCATAAGTATTTTTGATTTCACCAGGTGTTAAACATAATTGACCAAATAATGCAGCTTGTTGATCACCAATTGCAGCAGTAATAGGAATTTCTTGCTCATCATTTTGGAATAACATTCCTTTATAAGTAGTTCCAATTTTACCTGAACTGGGAACTACTTCTGGTAACATATTTTTAGGGATATTAAATAATTCTAGTAATTCTTCATCTCATTTTTTAGTATTAATGTTGAATAACATTGTTCGTGAAGCATTTGTAATGTCAATAACATGTTTAGTTTTTTCAACATTATTTTCAATACCATTTGTCATTTTATAAATTAATCAACTATCAATAGTACCAAAAGCTAGTTTTCCTTTTTTTGCTAATTCACGTGCATTTTTAACATTATCTAAAATTCATTTTATTTTAGTAGCAGAAAAATAAGAATCAATTAGTAAGCCGGTTTTTTTATGAATTTTTTCTTTTCATCCTTTTTTTGCTAATTCTTCACAGTAATCTGCTGTTCTGCGATCTTGTCAAACAATAGCGTTATAAATTGGTAAACCTGTATCACGATTTCATACTACTGTTGTTTCACGTTGATTAGTAATACCAATTGCTTCAATTTGATTAGATTTAATATTACTTTTATTTAAAGCTTGTTGCATTGTTGTTAATTGATTATTTCAAATTCCAAGTGCATCATGTTCAACTCAACCTGATTGAGGGGGATAATGCTGAGGTATATCAATTTGATGGATACCAGTAATTTTTCCTTCTTTATCAATAATTAAAGTACGACAACTAGATGTACCTTCATCTAATGCCATAATATATTTTTTTTCTTCTGACATATTATTTATCCTTTCTGTACTTTTATTAAAGTATTTCAATTACTTGAATTAAACCACCAGCAATAATTGCTCCTAAAATTGGTCCAATAACAGGAACTGGAGCATATTTTCAATCAGAACTTCCTTTATTTGCTATTGGTAAAATAGCATGAATAATTCGTGGTCCTAAATCTCGAGCTGGATTAATAGCAAAACCTGTTGGTCCACCAATAGCAAGTCCAATAACCATAACACCAATACCAACAGTCGCAGGTCCAGTAATAAACGCAGAACCACTATTAAATATTTGTGAATTAATAACTAAATTTTTAATACCAATAGTAGCACAAACAATCATAACTAGCATAAATGTTCCAATAATTTCTGTTATAGTATTTCAAATATAACTACGTTCGGCTGGAGCTGTTGCAAAAGTTGCTAAAATTTTATTATTATCTTCAGTAATGTTATATTGTTTAAAATATGCTAAGTAAACAACTAATTGTCCTAACATTGCACCTAAAAATTGAAATAAAATATAAAATGGAATATAAAAGAAGTTTTCCCCAATAAAAGCTGTTTTTTTATTAGCAACTCATAATCCAATAGTAACAGCTGGATTTAAATGTGCTCCTGAAATTCCACTTAACATTGCAGCAATAGCAACAGCAAATCCTCATCCAGTACAAATAACAAGCCAACCGCTATTTTCTCCCTTTGTTTTTTTTAATAAAACGTTGGCAACAACACAATTTCCTAGTAAAATTAGGATAAATGTGCCAAATAGTTCACCAATAATTACTTGTGAGACTTCTGGCATAATATTTTCCTCCTTAAATTAAATATTTTTTATCATATTTGCTACTAGTAAAGCAATTGCTGGTGCTGAACTTAGACCTGGTGATTTAATACCAGCAACATTAATAAAGTTAGGATTATTACTAGCAAATTTTATGAAAAAATCATCAGTTTCAACACAAATTGCTCGTGAACCACTAATTACTTTACAAGTTTTATTAATATTTAAAGTTGGAATAATTTTTAGACCAATTTTATTAATAAGTTCAATATCTTCAATTGTAATTAATCTAGTATCACTTTTCGGTACATTTTCATGAGAAGTAGGACCCACCAAGATATGACCATCAAGCATTGGAGCAACTATTACTCCTTTACCATGAATAGTAGGTATCATAAATAGAATGTGATTATTTATAATATGATTTTCGGTTTTTTCAAGAATACAATACTGTCCTCTTCTAGTTTTTAAAGTGAAATCTTGACAATTTATTAACTTTGCAATATCATCAGCATAATGACCAGCAGCATTAATAATATATTTTGAAGTAAAAGTTACTTTTTTTTGATTATTTAAACAAGTAACTCGAAAACCTGAATTTAATGTTTCAATATTAATTACTTGATGATCAACTTTTAGTTGTCCTTTATTTTTAATCATGCGATTAATTAAAGATTGTGTTAATAATACTGGATCAACAGCATATGAAGCAGAACAAAGTAGTGCACTAGTAACTTTTGGGTTAACATTAGGTTCTAATGAAATTACTTCTTCTCTTGTTAATATTGATAATTCTTTTTTAGCAAGACCATTAGTAATACCACGTGCATATATTTTTTGTATTTCTGAGTTTTCTTCTTTGCTAAAAGCAAGTATTAAAGAATCAATTTTTTTTCATGGAAAATCTAAATTTTTAAATCAATCATTTTCATATAATTTTCTGCCCTCTAGATTTAATTTAGCATTTAGTTTTCCTGGTGTTGGATCAAATCCACCATGAATGACTCCAGAATTTCCTTCTGATGTTTCTTGGGCAATTCTTAAATTTTTTTCTAAAATAACTACTTTTAAGTTTCTTTTTGATAATTCATCACTAATAGCAGCACCAATAACACCAGCACCAATAGTAATCACATCAAAATCAAATTCCATTACTTTCACCTCTCTCTAAACATCATTAAGAACAAAAGTTCTATCTGTGTATAGTTTAATTATAATATATTTTTTTATTATTAACTTAATTCAAAATATTAGATTAATTTTTAAACATTTTTAAATGAGATTTTATTAAAAAAAATAAGAAAAATTTGTGTTATATTATAAATAACGATATAAATTCAATATCGTTATAATTTTAATGAGTATATATAAAAAGATATCTAATTATTAAAATTGTATTATTTAAAAGGTAGGTATATGAATGAAACAATTATTAATTACTTTAAGTACATTAACAACATTAACTTTAACAAGTAATACTGTTATTAATAGTATTAATGATAATATTGTTAATAACAGTAGCTTAACAAATAAATCATCAATAAAGAATTCTACAAATTCATTATTTAATAATCAATGAAATATTTTAGGTACTAGTGATTGAATTACTAACCAATCAATAACCGATTATAAATTTTACAGTTATGATACTTCAGCATTAAAAAGTTATACTTTTGCCAATGCTCAAAATACTTTTTTAGTAGATACAACAGGTAATCAAGTATATAGGGACTTCGTCCCTCGCCACTACGTGGCTCACCCAAATTATAGTCCCAGTAGGTTCACTGGGACTATAATCATTTTTATTTATCTTTATTTTTAAGTTTATCTTTTTTCTTTAAAATATTATCCAATTTATCCAAACCAGCAAATTTAATATCACTATAAGTCATATCGATACTACTTGCTTCTTTAAGGTATTTCTTAGGTGATAATTCACTTTTAAGTTCATGCACATAATGTAAAGCCCTAGAATTATACCTTTTCAACCAATGTCTAGGAAAAAATAAAGTCATAGCCATTGCTTCACCGCTATAACTTGGAGGCATTATGCCTTTTTTAATCATTTTCTTTGTTCTACGTCGTGAAAACACTACTTTATTATAATCCTCAATATTAGTATATAAATTAAGATTAAATATAACAACAAAGCCCAAAAAACGCATTCTTTTAACTTGCACAACATACTCTACTTTTTCTCTTGCTTGTACTGGTATTCTATTAGGGTGTTGTTCAATCAAATACATTGTACCATTAAACATGTGACCTATTAACTTACAAAATTGTCCTAAACTTTCTTGTTGATTTTTAAACTGTACTCCTAAATCATTAGAATTTATTTTTAATGCTAATTCATCTAAAATTATTAAATCTTGTTCCTCAAAAGCATAATTACTTGCTAACTGATTAAAAAAAGTAAAAACATCATTATAATTAACCAAATAAGAATAACCATTTTTTAATTTAATAGGAAAAGGACTAACTACTCGTTTTTTATGAGTTTGTGCTAAAAAACAAGCAAGAGCAGATTTACCAGTGCGTGGTGGCGCTGAAATAATATAACTACCTACACGTTTTAAAATTTTAACATTACGAATAGTTATAAGAATTGGATAAATAATCATAATCAAACCTATAACCAATAACACGTAACCATATCAAGGCATTATTTAACCACCTTATTTTTATTTTTAAACTTACTTTTAATTCAAAAACAAAATTTCATAAAATATGAACCAAAAACAAAAGAAAAAATAAAATTAAAAATAAACAATAAAAATTGAACATCAAAACCAGAATTTTCATAAAATAATTTTAATTTATCTACATCAAAATTAAAAAATAATGCAGTAACTAATGATGTTAAAAACAAACAACAACTGTAATCAAAATTTCACATCAAAACAATCTTTTATTTTCCATAATAAACTCCTAACCTATAATTAAACTAATTGCTCTAACAAATAACCATAAAGGTATAATATTTTCTATTCCACTAACAATATCAACATTTAAAGCAGTACTAATCGTATCTGAAAAAATATGTCGTAATAAACTATCTGTTGTAAAAAGAAATTGTCTTAATGGTTCAACTGGTAAAACTTTACCAACAACACCATAAAGTATTCATCTAAAAGCATTACGCAGATGACCAAAAACATCATATCAACTAACACGTTCATACTCAGGGTTAAAAGGACTATTTGGTGGTACTGGAACAATATCTTTGGAAGAAAAAATATTCATCTGACCAAATTTAACATGCAAACCGTCACGATTAGTTAACGAAGATAAATCAAAATCAATTGTTAAATGCTTTAAATTTGGAACACGAACCGGCATAGTAACAAAATTATATTTTCCTAAATTATAAACACTATCTTTATCATTTAATACACCTTTAAAATTATAACGAATATTACCCTCATAATCTAAAAATGAAAATGTATAAATAGAAGAAAAATAACTAAAATATTCAGCAGAAATATAAAACATAAAACCTTGTATATAAAAACTCAAAGGTTTTGTAATTTCAAAAGTCAACTTAAAACTTAAATTATTAGAAACATTATAATTTCAAAAAACTAACTCATTAAACTTACCAGTTTGTATATAATTATGATTAAATAAAATAAGAGATAACTGGTTTAAATCTTGCTCTGTAAAATCATAATTTGTAGACAAATCACTAACTCGTCTATCAAAATTACCTACCACATCAGAATGAAATTGAATTGAATAAGGAGTATCAGTAGTTTTATGTACAACAGCAGAAACTAATTTTAAATCTGGTTGGCCAACATCAAAATAAGCAGAGTTTCATGGAATAGTTGCTCAATCATTAAAATCATTATATTTAACGGGTTTAACCATATCGCTAGTTATAGTGTAATTACTTTCACTAGGTGCATTAAAAACAATTAAACTAGTTGGTGCTTGAACAGTACTATTTACAACAAAAAATAATTTAACAAACTTAAATCACATAATTATTTACCAAATAAACATTTTAAAATTCACCATGAACCATAAAATATAATAAATCCAATAAAAAACTGAGTTCCATAAACCACTAAATTTCATAAAATAGTAGTAAAATCATCAACTGGACTACCTATAAACATAGTTCAATAATCAACTATACATTGATGTATTTTATTGTAAATATCTCAAACACTCATAATTAACACCTACCCAAATAATGACCTAAAAACAAATTTAATACTACGATAAATAAAATTAAAAAATACACCTAATACCAACCAAAAAGTCAAATTAAACAAAATATAAACTTCATCAGTAATATTTGGTTGATTTAAAAATATACTAATATCATTACTAGAAAATATAAAAATTAAATGCAATATACTATTAACAAAATCACTCATAAATTAAGCACCTACAAACTTCCCTTTTTTATTTTCAACACCCTTAGCCTTATTTCTTAAACGTTTTCTTTCATGTTGTTTAGCAATTTGCTTTCCAACAAATTTTGAACTTCCTTTAATATTTCTATAACTTTGCTTTACAGTACCCGATGTAAAAACTGGCTGAATATCAATATTTAAAAAAACTGACATAGCAAACTTTATTAAAAGAATAAAAACAACAAAAGTCCCCAAATTAAAACCCAAATCTGCCATTGGCAAATTTCAAAATTTCATAAAAATTTGCGCAAATAATTCTAAAATTTTTGAAATAAAAACAACACCCATAATAAACTACTCCTATATTATTTTTAATAATTTTAAAATTAATGAAAAAGTAAAAAGTACTAAAATAATTGCTAACAATGGTGCTGGCATAGAAACTATTTGTTGTGAACTATCACCAAAAATAAAACTTTTAATAACCAAAGATAAATTATGTAAACCGGAAAAATCAGTAATATAACTTTGCAAAATATTTTGCACAATATTATTTAAAGAAGGTAAAAGTTTACCTAATAAAGGAAAAACAAAAATTATTGCAAAAAATAATTTAATCATAACTATTACCTCCTAAAAACAACTTTAGTTTTTTCTACCTAAATCCACGAATAATATGTCCTATAAATTCTTTAATAAATACTAAGACCATCATAAATATTGGAATTAAAACTGGTCAATTTGTCATAATTGAATCACCAGCAAATACTCAATCAAATACATAACTAAAAGATTCTAATAATTTTTGGCCAATACCTCCAATCATATTTAATAGTGCGGTTAAACCTGCGGGCATTTTAATCACCTCCCTCCTCTAATTCTTTTCTTGCTCTTTCTTTCCGTTTTTGTTCTTTACAATATCAACAATCGGGATCAACTATATCATGTTTTTTATGTTTAAATTTTCAAACTAACTTTTTAATAGTACCTTTAAAAAACCAAGAAGTAGCAAACACAGCCAATATTACAACTATTCATTTAACCATTATTTTTTACCTCCTAAAAAATTATCAAAACTCATATTTTCACTTAATCTTTGTTCAAAATTTCGCTTTGCTTTTTTCTTATGTAACTTTTGTCTTGGCATATTTTTTCATTTATCTTTTTTCATTTTAAACACCACCTAATGTATAAGCATAAGAATAATCCCAGTTTAAACTTGCTCTATCTAAATTAATCTCCGACATATTATCATCATTTAAATCAACATCAACCATACTGTCATTTGTACTTTGATAATCACTAACACTAGTGTTAATTAATCTTGCTCTTTCATCAGTAAATACTTCTTGTAACTCTATATTATTATGTGTATTGCCTAATGGCAACAATAAACTATTTATAATTTCACTTGCTCCCGCAATTATCGTAGGAATAGCAAAATAATTATTAAAATTATTATTAATTCCCATAGCAACACCACTACTAATCAAACATCCACCAGTAGCCATATTACATATCTTTCTTATTGCTTCAAATTTATTAGGTATTAACTCAGTTAAACCACTAATAACATTCGCTATACCAAAACTATTTAAAGATATATAAGTATCTCAATCTACAAAAGGCTTATCAATTACTGGATTAGGAGTTGGTATTGGAGTAGGAATTGGTGGTTCAGTAGGACAAGGCGGCCAAAAACAAGGTTCATCTCTTAATAAAGAAACTGACTTATCTACATACTGAACAAACTTGGCATAGTTAATTAAACCAATAGTCCCTAAACCTAAAAATATCTTTTTATAACTATTAATAACTTTATTTCTAGTAGTTGGTCTTTGATTAATATTCCATATATCAATTCCTAACTTTTTACTAAATAACAAAGAATTTATAGAACCTAATACTGGGTCTTTTAAATATTGACCATAATAAGCACTAACACCTACCATAGCACTTAATGGACTTAATCCAGTTCTTAAAATTTTAGTTAAAGTATAATTACTAGTTTGCTCTAATTCATTAGGCATAAATAAAACTCCTTACTTTATATACTAATAAGGAGCTTATTTATGAATTATAATCTAATCCATTGGGGCTTAATGAAAAATATATAATCCATATATAAGCCCCTTATTTAATTTTTACTTATTTCTTTTATTCTCTTTTTTTATTCGTTCCATTTCATTAGCAACTCTGTAACACATTTCACAACCATATACTCGTTCATAAGTTCAATCACTACATTTATGTCTCATAATTTAACTTACTTTCTTGCTGTCTCATTGCCTTATTTAAAGCAATATCTAATATACAATTTGGACAATAATATTTTCTAGTATATAAGTTTTGTAAAACTCTTTTAGGACAAATAACTTGGTCACAAAGTTTACACATATAAATAGCTAAATGAAACGGTTGTCCACAAGAACAATTATTACTTCTAGCCATAATTTAAAATTAACTCCTAACATAAAATAATTATTTAAAATTACCCTTTTAATAAATAACTATTTTCAATTAGAAAGTTTTTTAATATTACCGCTTAAATCAAGTTCAAGTGAATAAAAATTACCAACTTTTAAATCAAGAGTAGATAAACAATTATTAAAATCACTAGCAAATTCCGGATTATATCATTTATCACGTGTTTGACCAGTTGGCACACTTGTTTGTTTGTTTATTTCTACAAACTTCAAAACATCAAACTTTAATGTTTGACCTTTATTATTTTTATCGGGAATAATACGCCCTTTTTCAATATTAACTAATTGAACTTTAAACATAAAAAAATACTTAACCTTTCGCGTTCATTAAAATTTAATTTAATAAGTCAAGCATAGTAGGGTAAACCTATACTTACTAATAATATATCATAAAAATATAAAATTTCAACTAAAAATAAAAAATGAACATTAGTAAGAACGCGAATAATCACTAATGTTCATTAACCATTATATATATACAAGTATATTCTTTAATAATTTAATTTTTTATGATAAAACTTAAAATTTTTAAATTTATTATTTTAAATCATTTTTTAAACAATTCGGGCAAATAGCAATCATAATTTTTAACTTGTTTTTTTCAGTTACTAAAAAGAATTTAAAAATTACACTTCAATCAATTATTTTTTTCCTATTATATAATGAATTAGTAAATTCATCTCATTTTTTTGTATCAATAATACTTCTACATTGAGAACATTCATATTTATTTTCGAAATTAAAAATAGATAATAAAATATTTACTTCTCACAAATACGAATTAAAATGTGTTATAAATTGTTTTGACATTTCTTTTACTGAAAGTTGTTTACTACCTATTATTTCATTTTTATAATCTCTAAGTAAATTTTTCTCTTCATAAGAAAAAAATTGATATTTATTTCAAATCTTTTCTAATTCTTTATATAATTCTGTTCTAATTGTTCTTTTTCTATTTTCAAATTGAAAATATATAGTAATTCCTAAAGTTATAATAACAGACATAGCACTAATAATACTAGTACAAATTTCAATTATTGTTTTAGTATCCATTTTTTTCTCCTTTTATATTTTATTATAATTTAAAAAAATAAAAAAAATACTAAAAATTAAACTAATGTAAAACTTTTTTCTTAAAATTTATTTCTTCAACTTTACTACCAAAAACTTTATAAACCCAAGTCAAAACATCTCTATCTCTATGATTTAAATAACCAATTTCACTAGTCCATAAATAATGTTTATACGATAAAGCACTTAAATATACATATTTTTCGTAATCTTCATATTCTTTAAAATAATCATTTACAACAGTACTCTCAATAATAGCACCAATCATCACAGTATCACCATTACTATCTCTTTGAGTTTTAAAATAAAATACATTTGTTGCATTAAAACTTGCTTTAATTATATCTCCAATTGTCAATTTTTTAATACCACGAACAACAAGAGGATTTTTACAATTACGACTAAAAGCATAAGCCTTTACACCTACATCTGTCTGATTTATAGATTTAACATCATCCATGGCTTTTGTAACATATTTTCCTAAATATTTAATAACAAATTCATTTGTACCTTTTTTAACTACTTTTAAATCATTAAAACCATGAGTTCATCATTCTGCTAACATACTTTTATATATCTTTCTATTAAAAATTATATGAAAATGAATAGCACCACGAGATTGATATTCATAAACATAAAAATACTTTAATTCTCCTAAATTTTGAAAACGTTTAGGGTCATTTCATCACTTTTTTAATTTAATAAAAAATAAACCAATATCTTTTTTTGCTTTTTTAATATCTTGCATATTATTTTTATAAGTCAAAGTAACAAAACTTAACATTTTACTATTATAAAAATTATGTAATGCTTTTTGAATTAAATTAGTTTTAGTACGAGAAGTATTATTTCTCAATTTTTGTTTATTTCCAACATAACATTTACCTTTTTTATTTCCAATATTATTTAAAAAAGAAATAGGTAAAACAACATTTTTAACATAACAAGCATAAAAAATTTTTTTAACATAAAAATCTTGTTGAATATCCATATATAAAACTTCCGCGTTCTAGGTTTTAAAAAACCAATTTTATACATTTTAATAATAAACAAATCTTAACATAAAAAATTATAAAAATAAATAATAAAAGAAAAACGATACTTAATTAATTAATCTAGTTTATAATACCAAAGTAATTGTTCCTGATAAAGATAAATCAGATATTGAAAATACAAAACAAGAAATGAATAATACTAAAAAAGTAACTACTATTAAAGATACATATAATCCATATAGTAAAAGTGAATATAGTACTTCTTACTTTAGTGGTGATAATCAAGATTGAAAGTTAATTCAGCAAGGTGGAATTGAAAAACACATTGATATTTCACAACAAACAGGTGGTCATAAAGTTGAGCATAGTGATAATTTAAGTGAAACATTGGGTCTATATTATATTGCTAAAGCAACATTATCTAATAAAATTGATAGAACAATTGCTGAGAAGTTGTCTAATTATTTTATTAGTCAAAGTAGTTTAAAAGGAAAAATTAATAATGAATTAGCTACTAAAATTGTTGATTTAATTGTTGATAATAAAGATATTTATAATTTTATTTATAATCTTCCATTTAATATTAGTGACAAGAACTATTCATTAAACTATATTTTTGATAATAATAATAATTTAATTGAAATTTATTATAATAAATTTAAAAATGATAATATTACACAAAATGTAAATTTTAATTATACTACTAATTATAATGGAACAGATTCTACAAATGTTTATAATAGTGAGCAAAAAAATATATTTTCAAATTGAACTGACTATGCTAAATCTTGGGATGATTTTACTACTTTATTTCCTAGTATCAGCTTTGATAATAATTCTTTTATTTCTGCTGGTGATTCAAGTCAAAGTACTCAAAAACATAATATTAAAATTAGCACAAAAGATATAACAGAAGCGATTGATAATTCTGCTAAAATTCAAAATAATTTTTCTGTAAGTGGTTTTATGTGACATGCATATATTAATTCATCTGTTTTTATTTGACATGATTCTTCTGGTATTTACATTAAATTTTGAATTGGTGAAGATTCATTTTTTTATAATGATAGTCTTATTTTTTCTATAGTATTAGATAAAGCTACTTTTAATAATTCAATGAATAGTTAGTTTATATTAAAAGAATGCAAATTTGAAAAATATTTATTTAAGTATAAAAGATATTGAATTAAAAATGCTGGACAATTACCAGCATTTTTAAAGTTATATTTGATAATAAACTATATTAGAAAATTAAACTATTATTTATTCAAACTCTGATTTAGGAAATACATATTTATCGATAGCTTTTGCAACACCACCACAAGTATTTTTACTAGTAACATCATATGCTATTTCTTTTAAATTAGGATGAGCATTTTGCATTGCAATACCATATTTAGCCCATTTTATTAATTTATAATCATTCATACCATCACCACAAGCTAGTACTTGGTCAGGAGTAATATTTCATTTTTTGCATAAAAATTGTACAGCAGCAGCTTTATTAACACCAATTGGATTAATTTCGATAACACTATGAGAAGAAGTAGCAAGTTCTAAATCTTTTATAGTGTTTAATTGTTCTAAAATTGTATTAACTTGTTTTTTCTTTTTACAAAATAATAAAATTTTATACATACCCTCATCGGTATTCTCATCAATTTGTTTAGTTGGTAGGTTATTAAAATTTTCCATAATTTTAACTTTTAGTGATCTGCGATTAATTAAGCCTGTTTTATTATTGGTACTATATCCTCACATTGCTAAATTATTTTTATTAGCAAATTTAACTATTGTTTGTATTTGTTCTTTTGTTAATGATTTTTCATACAATATATCTAATCTATTATCATTAGTAATATCAAGGATGTTACCACCATTATAACAAATAATATGACCGGTTTTTTCATGCATTAAACATGATTTTGCAATATCAATGGTTGAACTTGGTGCTCTTCCTGTTGCAATAATAACTTTAATATTTTTTTGATATGCTTTTTGAATTGCAATTAGATTTTTAGGATGAATTTTTCATCTACTTTTCAATAAAGTTCCATCTAGATCAAGAACAATTAATTTAATAGCCATTATAAATACCTTATTTTCCTATTTCTTCGATAATATTAGTCATATCTTTTTCAGAAACTAAACCAAAAGTTTTTTTAACTTCTTTTCCTTCTTTATTAAAATAAATTAATGTTGGAATTGATTGGATTTCATAATCTTTTGCTAGTTCTTTAGCTTTGTCAACATCAACTTTAATAAAATTAATATTTTTGTGTTTTTCGTCATTAGCAACATTTTCAAATCTTGGCCCTAACATTTTACAAGGACCACATCATTCTGCTGAAAAATCAATTACTGTTATTTTTTTTGATTGTAAAAGTTGCTCAACTTCTTTTATAGAATTAATATGTTGTATTTTGCTTTCATTATGCATGTGTTCACTACCTTTTCTTTTAATTTATTTTATGGTTTAATTCTATCATTAGTTTTAATTTTTAAAACATTAAACGATAAAATAATTTTTTTAATTTTAGTTATTACTATATAAAAATTTATAATTTTTTTAGAATAAATTCATAAGAAAATTGTAAATTATTTTTTTTAAAATTAAAGAAATATCTTTTCAATTTTAGAATATATCTGTTATAATCTGAAATATATAGGTTAGGACTAAACAATTTGAGAAGGAGAAAAATAAATTATTAGTACATTTTACAAAACTGTTTAATAAATAAATGTAAATGAATTTTAAAAGGTGTAGAGTTAATATTTATTTATGGTATTTCAAAAAAATAGTTTGGTAGAGAGTTATTTTTTAATTTTTAATATTATTTATTTTTCCACAAAAACAAAAATTGTAAAAACCTATGTGTTAAAGTATGTTTATATTAAGTTTTTAAGAGCAGGTTATTTGGGTTACTATAATTTATGCATCCTTTTAGAAGGAGAGTAAAAAAAATGTCTGTTTTTAATAGACTTGCATGTGTTTTTAAGCCACCTGCAAAAAAAGAAATTTTTAGTGAAGACTTAAAGCAAGTTAATAAAAAATTTATTATTTTACGTAATCAAGTTTTTGGTTTTAGCATTTTATCATATATTCTTTACTACTTTACTCGTCAAGCGTATACAGTAGCGGGTTCTGCTTTAGAAAGCAATGGTAGCATAACTAAAATGGAGTATGCTTTAATGGGAACAATTTTTGCCGTTGTTTATGGTGGTGCTAAATTTATTGTTGGAAATGTTGCTGACCGTAGTTCAGGAAGAGTAATCATGATTTTTGGATTATTTGTTTCTTCTATTTTAAATATTATTATGGGTGGTGTAGTTGCTTTTGCTGGAACTAAAATTAGTGTTGGCCCATTTGTAATGATGTTGAGTTTGATTGCGATGTTAGCTGTTTTCCAAGGCATGGGCTGACCAGCTACAGCTAGACTATTTTCTCATTGATTTACTGATAAAGAACGTTCGGGACGTATTGGAATTTGAAACTCAGGACAAAATATTGGTGCTGCTTTATTACCGGTTGTTGTTATTTCTTTAGTAACATTACTTGATCCGGGTGGAACAATTTATGGTTTATATTTTTGAATTCCTAGTATTTTTGCTTTAGCTATGATTCCATTATGTTTATGAGGATTGCGTGATCGCCCCGAAGCAGAAGGGTTACCTACTGTTGAAAAATGAAAAGGTGTTCTAGAACATAAAGAAGAAAGAGTAGAACTTAATTGAAAAGAAATTTTTGTAAAATATATTTTAAAAAATAAATTTTTATGAATATTAGCATTTGCTAATATTTGAGTATATGTTGTACGACAAGGACTGGCAGGATGAACATTAATTTTAATGAAAGATATTCATGGCTTAGATTTAAAACACAGTAAATGATTTGCTGCCTGTTTTGAATTATCTGGTTTATTTGGTGGTATTTCTGCAGCATATTTTGCTAAGTGATTTTTTAATAATCGTAAAGCACCATTAATGATATTTGGATTATTAATTGCACTTTGTGGACTAGTTTTATTGCAAGTTGCTCCTCGTGGTAATATGCCTATGCTTATTACTGCTTTAATGATTGCTGGTTTTGGTATTTATATGCCACAAGCGATGATTGGTGCTACTGCTATTGAACTAACAAATAAGAAAGCAGCTGCTACTGCTTCAGGATTTACAGGATTATCTGGTTATTTTCTTGGTGATGCTCTTTTTTCAAAAGTAGTAATTGCTGGTATTGGTAATGAAAACTGAGATTATGTATTTTATTACTTTTATGGTTGTATTGCTGCTGCTATTATTTCATTATCTTTACTATGAACAAAAAATCAAGATAATAAAATATTATAAAAATATTATTAGATTAGCACCATAATAAGGGTGCTAATTTTTTTTATTTAAAATGATATTTTAATAATAAAATTAATAAAATTTTATTGATTTTCAAAGTTACGGTGTTATAATAAATTTAAGACACACAAAATTATTGGTTATTAGCCTACTAGTATTATTTTTTATTTTTACTAAGTAGTTTTTTTATGTTTTTTTGTAATGTCTTATAAAAAGGAAAAATATATTGTTATTTTTAAATAAATCTAGTTATATATTCTTATTTTTTATTTAATGAAATTACAATATATTATTTATGGGATTTTTCTTTTACATATTGATAGAAAAAATGAAATTTAGTTGATTCAATTATTCTTTGTAAGTAAAACAATAATTTCTTATATATAAAAAATATATATTATGAACTTTTAGTTTTAATTTAAATAGTTCTATTAAAAAGAGATATTGGAATAAAATCAAGAAATATAAGCGAATTGAATTAATATAGAAACATATAAATAGAACATTTAACATAAATATTAAAATTTCAAAATAAAACCTATATTTCTTTAAAAAGAAAATGAAAATATTGTGTTAATTTTAAAATATGTTTAAAAAATCTTTGGAAACTTTTCTCAATCTTTATGCAATAAAATTTTAATTATACATAATAGAGAAAACGTGTTATTAATATAAGTTTAAAAAGGAAAGAAGCAAAGACAAATGTGTCCAATAAATGGTAATAGTGCCAGTATAAGAAATCAAAATATGGAATCTTTAGTGGTAGGAATAGAAAATAATAATGAAATAGTTATTACTAAAACTAAAAAAATTATTGCAGAACTTGCAAATATTAATTTAAGAATTCGTTATTATACCAATTACATTAATCAATATTGAAATAGTGATGAACAAAAATATAAAAATAAGGTAAGAATATATTTTAATGATTTAGGAGAAATTTATGAAAATTTACCAAAATTTATTAAAAAAGAAAGTGAAATAAGTTCAAATAATTGTTGTTGAAAAACTATTGAATATTTATCTTCTCCAATTGTATTGTTAACAGGTATTTCAATTAGAGTAGCACAAAGATATTTTTCAATAGCTGTAGTATCAGAAAAGTCTATAATAGGTAAAACTTTTATAGAACAATTAGAAATATTAGGCAAAGGAATGTGAGAATCATTAAAAATTCCTGAAAATTATGCTATGGCTGGTGTTGATACACTTACATCTTATTTTTTATCTTACTATCCATTTGGATTAAAAAGTATTATTGATTTATTACCTTCAAATCAATTAACACAAAAAAGAATTAGATGAATATTTACCACTTGAAATTATTATTAAAAAATTAGAAAAACATTTAGAACTTAAAGAATATGAAAAATTAAATAAAATTAATTCGAACTTAGATAAGTTGTGTACTAATTTATCAACAATTATCAAAAAACATGATGTAATAAATCATATTAAAGATGAATTAAAAAATATTGATTTTAATGATGAATTTACTTTTGAAAAATTTAATTCTTTAATTAGTGCAGAAATCAGTAATGATTTTTTAAAAGAACTTTTAAATGAATTAAGTGAATTATCAAAAACTGATTTAAAAAATGAAGACTATTCTATTAAAGAAATTATAAAAAATAGTTTATCCAATACTAACTTTTTTTTGACAACATTATTAATAAATCATTTAGTTATTACTGCTTCTTCTGCTTATACTGCTGAAACATTAACATGAGAATCTTATAAAGAAGATATAGTATCAATTAATAATATTATTTCAACTATTGTTCGTGCTACAGTAATGAAATTTGTTAATGAATGTTTTATTAAAAATTCATTAAATACAATTTTTGAACCAGTAAAAAATTATTTTTGCCCTCAAAATAATGATCATACATTGCTACAATCATTTAAAAATTGAGTTAAAAATCAAAATAAATTAAGTCAATTAGGAGTCTTTATCGTTAGTTTTCTTTTTATTAGCGCTATTACTAATGCTATTAAAACTTATGCAGCAGATGTTACACAAAATAAAGGTGATTGAAAAAAAGCTTGAATTCAATTTAAAGAAACATTTCCAAAATTAGGAATGGTATTATCAGCACTTGGTGTAACTAGTTCTGATTTATATAATTTAACAAATAAAATGAAACCAGCTTTTAAATTAATATATAAGCAAGAAGAGCAACAAAAGATTATTGATGAAGTATTATCTGAATTACCAAATATAATAAATCAAGCAAATGGGAATGCTGCTAGTGATGGAAGAGATTTTCTTACTAGAAGAATAAATGGTCATATTAATAATATTAATGAATGAGATGAAAATGATGTGCAAGATATAAATAACTCAGATAGAGAATATCTTATTCCTAATAATAATCGTAATCATGATCGTTCTCTTATCCAATGCGTAACTATCTAATTATATTAATATAGTGAAAAGATTCCTACTTTTAATGAAATTAAAAGTAGGAATTAACATATATGAAAATATTTAAAAATATTAAAATCATTTTTATTTACAAAAAGTTTAAATTATAATAAATATTTTATACAATATTTCATTTTTTTTATTATAATTTAGTAGACTATTAATAAACATATTTTATAAGGAGTGAAATATATATAATGTTAAAAATGAAAGGTATTGGTGCTAGTAATGGCATTGCTCTAGCCAAAGCATTAATCTTAAAACATGAAACTATCAAAACTAATCCTAAAAAAATTAATGAAAAAGAAATAGAAGGAGAAGTTAAAAAGTTACATGATGCCTTAAAAATAGCAGGTGATGAAATTAAACAACTCATCCAAAATACAACAAAAACTTTAGGTGAAGAAAAAGCCGCTGTTTTTGAAGCTCATTTTTTAGTAACAACTGATCCAGTATTAATTGAAGATACTGAAAAGTTAATTAAAGAAGAAAAATATAATGCTGCTAATGCTTTAGAAAGTACTGCTAATAAAGCAATTGCAACATTGCAAGCAATGGATGATGATTATTTTCGTGAACGTGCTGCTGATGTTATTGATGTTCGTGATCGAATTTTACGTAAAATTTTAAATATTAAAACTATTGATTTAAGTGCAATTAAAGAAGAAACAATTATTGTTAGTCATGATCTAACACCTTCAGAAACAAGTCAATTGAATCCTAAATTTGTTAAAGGATTTTTATGTGATATTGGTGGTAGAACTTCTCATGCAGCAATTATGGCTCGTAGTCTTGGTATTCCAGCAGTTCTTGGGTTAAAAAATGTTACTACAAAAGTAAAAAATAATCAATTTTGTGTATTAGATGGTAATACTGGTGAAATTGAAATTGATTTAAATAGTAGTGAAAAAAATAAATGAGTTGCTAAACAAAGCGCATGAATTGAAGAACAAAAAGAATTATTAGTATTTAAAGGTAAATTAACTAAAACCAGTGATAATCATGAAGTAAAGTTAGAAGCAAATATTGGTTCACCCAAAGATATGATTAAAGCAATTGAATATGATGCACAAGGAGTAGGACTTTTTAGAAGTGAATTTCTTTATATGGAAAGTAGTGATTTTCCAAGTGAAGATATTCAATTTGAAGAATATAAAAAAGTATTGTCTGCTACTAAACATAAAGTTGTTATTAGAACTTTAGATATTGGTGGTGATAAAGAATTATCATATTTAGATTTATCAAAAGAAATGAATCCTTTCCTTGGTTATCGTGCCATTCGTTTGTGTTTAGATCGTAAAGATATTTTTAAAACTCAATTACGTGCTTTAATTCGTGCTTCAGCTTTTGGTAAATTAGCTATTATGTTTCCAATGATTGCCACTGTTGAAGAATTTAAAGCAGCTAAAGCATTATATGAAACTTGCAAAAAAGAATTAATTAAAGAAAAAGTTAAAGTTAGTGATGATATTCAAGTTGGAATGATGATTGAAATTCCAGCAGCAGCAGTTAATGCCGAAATATTTGCTAAATATGCAGATTTCTTTTCAATTGGAACTAATGATTTAATTCAATATAGTTTAGCCGCTGATCGTATGTCAGAAAAAGTGTCTTATTTATATCAACCATATCATCCATCAATTTTACGTTTGATTAAGATGACAATTGATGGTGGGCATAAATATAATCGTCCTGTTGCCATGTGTGGTGAAATGGCTGGTGATAAAATTGCTGTTCCACTACTAGTTGGTCTAGGGCTAGATGAATTTTCAATGTCTGCATCTAGTGTTTTAGAAACTAGAAAAATTATTAGTACTTTAAATAAAAAGGATACAGAAATATTAGCATCAAAAGCATTACAATGTGAAACCAATGAAGAAGTTAAATCATTAGTAGAAAAATTTTTATCAAAAAAATAAAAATATTATTTATTTTTAAAGTTACATTATTTAATGTTAAAATTATAAACATCTAATTTACATAATTTTGAGGAGAATCTACATATGTTTTTCAAGAAAAAAAAACAATTACCTTTATTAATTTATGCGCCAGTTACTGGTAAAGTTATTAACCTTAGTAAAGTTGAAGATCCAGTATTTGCTCAGGAAATGTTAGGGACTGGTTTTGCTATTATTCCTGAATATAAAGATAAAGATGGAGTTGAATTTGTATCACCATTTGATGGAAAATTAGCAACAGTATTTAATACAGGACATGCTTATGGTATTAAAGATGTAAATACAGGTATTGAATGTTTAGTTCATATTGGTATTGATACTGTTGAATTAGCTGGTAAGGGCTTTTATATTAAAGTTGAACAAGGTAAACCAATTAAAAAATCAGAAGTAATGGTAGTTGCTAATTTACAAGAAGTTAAGAATAAAGGTAAAAAAGTAACAACACCAATTGTTTTCACTAATGAAACAATGGAAGGTTATGTTGTAAAGCAAGTAGTAAAAGATGATGAACAAGTAACGGTTGGTCAATTAATTGCTGAAGTCACTAAGAAATAAATATTTTTATTAAAACAAAACCTTAAATGGTTTTGTTTTAATAAAAACAAAATTAATTTGATAAAATATTAGTAAGTATTTATATATTATTGGAGGTATCATTTATTATGGATAATTTTTGGCAACATTATTGATGAGCAGTACTTATTGTAGTTTTAGCTATGTTAATAATACTTTATATTTTATATAGAATTTATCAAATTTTCCATATTGATTATCACTGAGAACTGAATCGTCATTTTCCACAATGAAGTAATGAGGGAATCATTACTAGGGATAACTATTTTTTACATACTGAATTTAAATTTGTTGATAATAGTAAATATATTATTATTGGTATTCATGGTATGGGTGCCTCTTTAACAGACTTTAAAACAGCTGCTAAGTTTTTTACTAAACATGGTATTTCATTTTTAAGTTTTGATCAACGAGGTTGAGGAGAAAATGAAAAATGAAAATATCATACTTTAGGAACAACTATTAAAGATATTATAACGGTTTTGAATGAACGTTATCCTAATAAAAAAATTTTATTAATGGGTGAATCATTAGGTTCAGCATTAACAGCATTAGCAATTAAAAGATTACCAAAAATGATTGATGGTGCAATTTTAACTAATTTTGTTACTAAGAAACAAATATTTAAAATAAAACCTTCATTAGTTTGTCATGCAATTTGAGGATTTCTATTTTATAAACATCATCCATTACCTATTACTTTTGATATGGAAACAATTTCTATTAACTCTAATTATATTAAAAAAGGGAAAATTAGAGCAATGACTAATATGAAATTTACATTATTATTTTCTTTACAAGCACAAAAATTAAGTAAACAAGTACCAAAAAATCTTAATAATGCTAAATGTCCGGTTTTGATTGTTCAATCTGCAAAAGATATATTTGCCGATTTTGATAAAATTGAAAAAAATAATAAACGTTGAAGACAGGGGATAACTTATAGTTTTTATGAAGAAGGTAATCATGCGATTTTAAATGAACCCAATATTAATATTATTTTAGAAGATGTTTTAACTTGAATAGAAAAAGAACATATATAATGATTATTTATGTTATTAGATCAAAAAAATAATTAGAAAATTTAAAAATAGTAAATAATAGTTGATTGAGTAATTTTTACTTTATAGTTATAATAGTATTTATAATTTAATAATTGTTCATACCTAGTATAGTAATTTAACTATACTAGGTTTTATTAAATTAAAATTATATGTGAAAAGGAAGATAAAAATTATGAATATTATTGCAGATCAAAAAGAATTAATGAATAGAATTGAAGGTTTATTAGAAGAAATTGAAAATAAAATTGAAGTAGAAAGAAGAATTGATAAAACTAAAAAAGAAATATTAGGTGATATTTCAGATTCTGTAGGTACTCCTGCCTATATGCAAACAGCTGGACTAGTACAATATATTAAACAACAATTAAACGAGGAGAAGTCAAAAACAAATCCTAATATTAAACAATTAATGTCAATTATGTCAGAACTTAATGAAGTAAAAGAAAAAATAGATGTCACAGGTAAAGAGCATAATTGACGTAATGCTAGAAAATATCAAACATCTAATAATCCTGAATTTTTAAAAAGAATTGAAAAGCTTAAAGTTGAGTGTTTAGAAATTCACGAAGAATATTTAATTAATAATTCTAATCAAATGGCAGAAAACCAATCATCAGCATCTAATCAAAGTACTGTAAGACAACATTCATTGTAAAAATAGTGCCTTAATTAAGGCATTATTTTTTATATATTAATTTTAATTATTTTTTAAATTGAAAACTAATATTATCTAAATCAATTGCTAAACTACAACCAGCAATTAAATTTGGTGATGAAGTAACACGTGCATTTCATTGATAATAAATATTATTATCATCATGGTATACATAAAGATCAATAATTGGAAGTTGAATAATAAGATCAGAAATTGCTACAACATTATAAGGATTTTGTAGTTCATATTTAATATTTTTATTAATTAAAGAAGCAGTTTGAGTTGGGTGTAATCCATCATTTTGAGAATTATTTACATTAAATATTCAATTATTATTACTATCATTATGATTTCCAGAATTATTATTATAAGTATTATTATTATCTTGAAAAAGAGCAGTATCATTTTGATTATCTGGTAAATTACCAATATCACTTAAATTTATTTTAATAGGTGTAATTCAATTTTTAGAATTAATATAATCATCACTTACAGTTGTTAATCTTCATTTAGTATTCATATTAAAATTAAAATTAAATGTTATACTTTCATAATCTTCTTTTAATTTATCAACATTATCATAACCATATTGATTTACATAAATACCAATACTATTATGAAATTTACCTTTAACATCTTCTAAAGTATGTGGTCTCATTTGATAAGTATCTTTTGAAGTGTTAAGAGTACTATTAATATCATTATTAATTCCATACTGACTTTGATTACTTAAATCAATAAATATAGGATGCGCTCTTTCTATTAATGGTGGTGGTTGTATTACTTGTGGATAATTAAATGGTTGGTCAAATTTAAAAGTATTATTTGCTAAAATAAATGTATTTTGAATTAATCTACTATTATTACTTGCTTTACCAACTGTTTGATAAGTACCACTTCAAATACTAAAATTATCATTAACAGCACCATTTCTATTATCTGGCATTGAATAAAATGTTATTTTAAAATTACTTTTACCAACAACTTTAATATCAATCATATCAATTGCTCATTTAACAATATTTGTATTATTAAAATTTGGAGCATTTAATAATGGAGTTGAACTATCTTCTTTTGCTAATAATGAAATTGTATCTTTACCACCAGCACCATTTTGAACTAAATTTACAGTATCATAAATTCCTTGTGAAGAAATACTTCCATCATTAATATCAAAATTTTGTAAATTAATCATATCAGTTAAATTAAATGTAAATGATGTCATATGACTTGCTGTTCCAGCAACTGCTTGTATAGCATCTGGAGTATCATTTCTAAATACATCTAATGGAATTAATGCTGGATTAGTACTTTGTGAACTATATAATAATGTTGTATAAAAATTATATAATTCAGCAGAAATTAAGCCATTTATATAAGGAAATTGAGGTATTAATAAATTACTTGATAATTTAGCACCAATATCTAAACCACCAACAAAAGCATTCATAAATGAGCCAAATATAGGTATTGTATTAAGATTAATTTTAATTGTTTCTCGTACTGTTAACGATATTTCACTAATAGGATTATAAATAAAATAATGTAATGCATTAATAGTATTTAATTGCTTAAATTTATTATTATTCATATTATAATGAGTATTACCAATAAATTTTTTATTATTTTTATTATAATATTGAAAATATGGATTACCAGCAGTTGCATAATTATAATCTTCAATTTCAGCACCATTTAAAAAATTATTATCTCAATAATTTACTAATCTATTTGAAACATCAACTTTATTAGTATTTTTAGTTTTTTCAACATTAGTTCTTAAATGACCTTCATAATGTTTAGTTGCACCATCATCATAATTTGGAGAAATTACTTTTTGTCAATCTTGATAACTATCCATAACTGATTGTCCTTGAACAGTTAAAACATAATTAGTTTCTGGTAATGCTTGAAAACTTACTGGGTCATAAGTTGAACATTGATATTGTCATGGAAATAATAATTTACTTGGATATTGTCTATATTTATGCTGTTTAGTATTAATAGGATTATTATCAATATCTCTACCTCATAATGCTATACTAATAGGTTTTACTGAACCATAAAAAGAAATTTGACAATGAGTAACTGGTAATGGTGTTAAATAATTATCATCTAAAACAATATTATTATTTTCATCTAATGCTGGTAATGCTACTGGGTCACCGGGCGCACCTAATTGCACATATTGATTAATTGCTAATCCACTATGTGCTAATTTATCATTTAATGAACTAAAAGTACATTGAATATAAGCCAATTCTTTATTTTCTGGATTATAAGTTTTAGTTGCAACTTCAAGAATATATCATTGTCTATCAACTTTAATTGATTTATCAGTATTTATAACTTTATTAATTTCTGGAATCATATAAAGTTTATAAAGATTTGAAACAATATTATTAATAAAATTAAAATTCTTTTTTTCATTTGGAATATTAATAACTACATTTTTAATTGCTTGTTCTTGAATAAAAGCATTATTTGCTGGAGTTGCTGAATAAGTAATACCTAATTGGTCACTTACAATATTTCCATAAAATACATCACCAATTTGTAATTGTTTATATGCTTCATCTGGATTATCTTTATTTTGAATAGGAAAATAAGAGTGGTCTCATACTGCTTGTATGGCTTCTCTACCAGTAAAAATTTTACTAAATGAAGTATAATCATTAGGAATACTAGTTGGTGGTTTATATCCCGTTTCTGTTGAATTTATAGCACCTAAAATAATAGTAAAAGGACATACACGAAATTGTAAATCTTTATTTTGTGTAAAATCTTTTTCAATTTCACCAGTTGATTTTCAAACCGTTTTAATTAATTGATGATTCTGTTTTGGTGTCATTCCCATTCTTAGTTTCTCCTAAAAAAGTATTATTAAATTCAATTTCTTCTTTTTGATATTTTCTATTTTCATCAATAATTTGTTGTGCTTCTTCTTCACTAACACCATATCTTTTAACTATAATTCTTTTAATATTAGTAATTCCTAATCTTAATTCTGCTTCATCAATTTCAAGTGATTTTAATCTATCTGTAATAGTATTTTCTTTAATTTCAAATGTTCATTTAGATTTATCACCATCTAATCCCATTAATATAAAACATCTTTGAAATATTTCATTTCAATCACTTTGATTTAAAGTTCTTTTAATTCTTGTAGTTTCCATATCTCTTGAATTAGTAATTAATACTTCTGCTTCAGTTTTTTGACTTGTAGTATCATTTACTGGACTATATCCACTACCTTCAAATGCTTTATCAATAATAAATTGTATAAATTCAGCATATTTATCTAATATTGGACTACCTTGTAAAATAGCAATTGGTGGTGTTCCACTAGTACTTCCTAAACTTCTTAAATTTGCTTGTAAAATAAATTTACCTATTAATTTTTTTAAATCAAAAGCAGTTTTAGATTGATTTATCTCTTGTTCAGTAATATCTAAAAATACACGAGTAACATTAAATTCAAGTTCATGGTCAATTGATTCAAATGTTTTATTTAATAATTCTTGTAATTTTTTAATTGGAGTCATATCTGGATAATAATCACCAATAACTCCACCAAAAAAATTCTTTTTAGGTAAATTTTGCATAAATTTAACTGGAATAATACCTAAATTATGATTTTCTATTAATGGTAATTGTAAATCTTTACTTATCTTTTCTTGTAAACCATCTAAAGTAACATAATCACTTGTAAAATATCTAATTATTTGATTTTGAGTATATGTTGTTTTAACATAAATACTTTGGTCATCATACTGTACTCTTGACCATGTTGATGCACTATATTCAGTTTCTAATACTCTTGCAACTCTTGATTGAGCATATGGCTGAGCAAAATTTAATGATATTCTACCAGTTTTACTTTTATCAATTTGAACAATACTATAACCATAACCAGATTTAATATGACAATCTTGATAAAACAAACTATCAAAATTATTTCATTCTTTTATTTTTTCAATTGCTCTTTTATATTCTTCATGTTCACTTGTTAAAGTATAACCATTACCCCATAATAATTTACTTGCATGATTTGCTATTATTTCTTGAAGATTAATCATACATCACTTAGGAATTAATATTTCAGTATTATGATTATTCATATGTTACTTCCTTTCAAAATAAGGATTTATATTTGCACTTAAATTTCTAATATATGGCTCAATTGCATAATCAAATGCATCACGTAAATGGTCATTACCCGCTAATGGTATTTGTTTAATACTTTTAGGGTCTCATACAGCCAATCTAAATTCATCTAATAATGCTTGTGCATTCATACTAATATTTAAGCGTTCTGATGCCATTAAAGCCACATTCTTACCTATTCTAAACTCAAGTCTTAATTTCACACAATCTTTAAAATATAGCCATGAATTAACTTGATATTTAATTGCTGTATCATTAAGCATTTCAATAAATGTATAATTACTAAAATCACAATATACAGTTAAACCATATTCATATAACAAATTATTTTCTTTTGCTAATTTAATATAAAACTCTACTACTAATCTTGCTAATTGTTTATTATCATATCTAACTAACTTATTTTCTATTTTTAAACAATCAATAACATTAACAAATTTAAAATTATAATCAAAACCTATTAATACACATGCTAAAGCATCATCTTTAAACCCATAATCTAATCCAGCACTAAATCTATAACTTGGTTGTAATAAGCGAGATATCTTATGAATAAGATGTGAATATATACCACCAGATTCATAACCTACTAAACCATGACTTCTTACTCTTGCAGATATTGGGTCTAGAACTTCTATTTCTAATAATTGTTGTTTATCACTATCTTTTAAATGAGTATTTAATTTTCAATTTTGATAATGATAAATAGTATTATCAATAATAATAAATTGTTCATATTCATTAATAATTTGCTTTTCATTTTGAGGACAAGCATTTATAGTTTTTTTAATAAATTCATTTAAAATACTTCAAGGATTACAACTTTCAATTTCTAATAATTGATTTGCACCACGAATAGCATCTTTTAAATCTTGATAATCATTTTCAGTAATTTCATATCTTTCATCACTTCATATAATTACATAATCATATAAATAATTACTTGCTAATCCAGTTAATTTAACATTACTATTATCTTGTGAATGTAAATATTTACAAGTTATTTTACTACCATTAAATTCAATAGTTTTTTTAGTTTCACTAATAATAAAATTAATACTAGGATATGTTGCTCTAATAATTTGTTTTAATTCTTGTCAACTATCATTTAATTGTTTTGACATATTACGAATTAAATAAGCATGAATATTAATATTATCTAACATTAATAAAATACCAAGAAATTCAATTTCACTAAATGTTTTACCAGATTTACGACTACCTAATTGTTTAATTTTATTAATATTTAAAGGTTGTTTTAAATACATTCTTTTAGCAATATCTAATAAATAACCAAAATTACTTAACATTTATTCTTACCTTTATTTTCTAAACTAATTGCTATAGGGGTGGTATTATCATTATTTTTAATATCAATTTTTGTTGATAAATGATATTTATTAACATATGCTCTTTCTAAATATCATGAAGAATTAGAAGAGTGTGACTTTAAATATCTTTGTAAATTTAAGTGTTCAATTTGAGAATGCGCTCAATTAATTTGTTGTAAAAAAGTATTTCTCTTTTTTCTTTTCATTTTTTTAAAGTATTTTCAGTTATATCTAAATAAATTAACATTCCTAATTTAGTAGGTATTTCATCAAAATCTTTACAATGAATAAAATAATTTTCTAATGATTCTTTTAATTTTGTAGCATCATTAAAAATTGTTCTTATTTTTATTTTTTCTTCTTGCACATAAAAATCTCCTTTCATATGCTTTAAAAACGCAAAAATTTATGCTATAATTAATATAATATTTAAGTTAAAACTTCCGCGTAATAACTTATTAACTTTATTAATTACTTCATATATTTTTTTATTTAATTTTTATAATATAATTATAACAAAAAATAGCATTATACTACTATTTTTTTATTTCTTTTCTTAAATTTAAAATTAAATTTAAACAATTTCTTAATTTTATTTCCTAAACCTTTTCAAAATTTATATTCGGGATGTTGTGATTTATACATAATCATAGCACCAATAATATTTAGAGAAATAGTAAACAATACAATTCCAAAAGGATTACTTTTTTCACATAACTCTCATCCTAAATTAATTAAATGAAGAGCAAATGCTATTCATGCTAAGGATAAAGGAACTAACATAATATAAAATACAGTCATAGGTGGGTCTACTTCTTTTATTTCAGTTAACAATAAATAATCCATTTTTATTTTCCTTTTCTATTTATATTTTCCTTTATTGTACATTATTTTATTAAAAAAGAAAAGATAACTAATAAAAGTTATCTTTTAAACGTAAATAGAATTTTCAAGTTATTAAACGTTTGTTAATATTATACTCTAAAACCAAACATTTTTCAACAATATTTTAACAAATTTGTTAGAATAGTTAGGACAAAAAATCAATAGAAAGGTGTCGAAAAAATGTTTAGTTTTAAAGAATTTCTAAAATCTGAAATCACTAATATTTTAGCAAAATATTTTCAAAAAATCCATGATTTTGATGAATATTTTTTTCAAAATAGAAATAAAAATCAATATAAAATTGATTCAAGAGTTAATAGAACAGTAAATACTCCAATTGGAATAGGAACTTTTAGACAAAGAGTTTATTGAGATACAATTAATAAACAATATTATTATCCAATTTATGAAGAATTTGGTATTAAAAAAAGAGCAAGAATTACTAATGATTTATATTTTGATATATTAGATAATTTAATTGAAAATTTAATAAATAAAAAAGGTTATTTTAATATTCAATCAGAATTTAAATATACTTCTTTTTCTAAAAATCTTATTTCAAGAATTTTTAAAAATGCAAAAATTGCAAAATGAATACCAGAAGAAAAATTTAAAGTATTAGATAATGAAAAATTAAATATATGTGCAGATGATGCTTATATAACTTGTTGAGATGAAAATGGTTTAAAACAACAATATTGTTGTAGACTTTTAACTTATAATTTAGGAAGAAAAGAA
This sequence comes from Spiroplasma endosymbiont of Tiphia femorata, assembly GCF_964020225.1. Taxonomy (NCBI): domain Bacteria; kingdom Bacillati; phylum Mycoplasmatota; class Mollicutes; order Entomoplasmatales; family Spiroplasmataceae; genus Spiroplasma; species Spiroplasma endosymbiont of Tiphia femorata. Next base: position 934,494 of record NZ_OZ026544.1, read on the forward strand.
ATTTATTCATATAGAAATAAATTAGATAAGAAAATAACTTCATTTATGTTATTTAAAACTAATAATGCACCAAAACAAGAAGAATTACATAATTTTACAATACAAACTATTAATAATCATTATGATATTAAATTAAATATATTTGCTATTAATTGAGAATATAATAATTATAATTTAGTAGTTGCTGGTGATGGTGCATTATGAATTAGAGCAATGGCTAGTTGATTAGGTTGTTATTATATTTTAGATAAATATCATGCTTTTAGTTATTTATGAAAATCTTTTGTTAATGTTCGTGGTAAACATCAAAAGAAAGCACTTGATTGAACAAAGTATTTAGATGTAACAACTACTTTTTCAAATGGTAATTATAATGGATTAATTACTATTTTAGAAAATAATCATAATAAAGTTACTAAAAAAACTTATAATTATTTTAAAAATAATGAACAAGGAATTATTAATCAAAATGCTGATTGAAATATTGGATGTTCTGCAGAAAGTGATGTATATCATTTTTTAAAATCTTTAACTAATGGAGCAAAAATATATAATTATCAAACATTAAATAATATGTTAATAGCAAAAGCAAATTATTTAAATTATAGAAGTTATCTTAATAGTACTTAAATTAATACAATTTAATATTTTTAAAAACTAATTTTAAGATTAGAATTTTTGTGTTATTTAAATGTAATTTTGTAATTATATTTTTTAACATTTTTAAAATTTATGGTATAATTTAATTAACAAATCATAGAATTTTCAAGTTATATTGTAAATGTTATTGAATTCTATGGGTTAAACTTATACGTCCTTGTCGTTACGAAATAATTTATTATCATATTAGTAACTTATTTCCAAAAATGAATTATTTGAAAAATAATGAAAATTAGACAAAATTACTCTCTTTTCTTAAAACATTAAATTTATATTTTATATTCGACGTATTTAAAAAAAATAAAATATACATTTTGTAAGTTAAATTAAAATTATCAACAAGGAAAAAGACAAGAAATAATCTTGTCTTTTTTTGTAATTGTAAAATTTTAAAATTTTTAATAACAATCTTTAGCACTATTATCAACACGTGTTAGGGAACTAAAAAAGTGAACTACAACACAGTTGTTAAAAATAGTAGCTAGCATGTGGACTTGCATGGATAAATAAAAAGTGGAGTGATACCTAATAAAATATACTAACCATTAATGGTAATTCTTGGGGTGGGAGCGAATTGGAAACTAGTATATATAGACCTGTTGTAGGGACCCATTGTATTAATTCTATTCTTTATTTAACCAACCTTGCCACTCCCCAGTGAGCAAGTGTTGGTTTTATTTTTTATTTATTTTAAAAAATTTTTTTGGGCGAGAAAATAAATTTCAAACTTGTAAAAAAAATTGAGCGGGACCGGTTCAATTAAAATATTAATTTGCTAAACACAAATTAAATAAATATTGAATCGAATGCCTCAATGTTTTTTAAAATTTCACAATTTATTTTTGAGCCCAGTTTTCATGGAATGAATAAAACGAATAGTAGTAGTATTAATAATCTAAATATCAAAATATATGTTCTTTATGCTAGAAGCAACAGAACATATTAGGAAAGGATTATTATGCAAATAGAATTTAAAAAAGAACAAATTGTTAAAGATAAACCACAATCTATTCTTATTGATTATGTTGAATATAAATTATCACTTCCAAAATGAATGATTAAAAATAATTCTTTTATTGTTGATAACAGTTACACATATTGAGTTTTTAATTTAGAAAATATTAAAAGAGAATTAAGTGGTAATGAATTAATAAAATTATTAGAACCATATATTAAAGACCAAAAAATAACTGTTAATAAACCAATTACTCCAAAAGAATATTATCTTAATGATATAAAACTTGAACCATTAACATTTTATGAACAGCATAATAGTTGATTTATGGGTGAAATAACTGATAACAAAACTAAAATTACTAATCCTTGTTTTAAATATAACATTACGTGAGAAGAAAACAGAAAAGGTTTTAAAATAAATAATCCATATAAGCATAATGATTTAGCAATTAATTATATAGTTACTTCTTATAAGGAAATTTCAAATCATAATGAAAAAGTATTTTTGTTGAACATGTAAACAAAATAAATTAGATTATTTATTCTTTAATACTAATGATATAAAAACAAGAAAATATTTTTTAAGAGATAAAAATAGTAAAGCAATTTGTTATGACTGTATTTTAAATATTAAGTTAATTAGGAGGTATAAATATGGATAAAGAATATTTAACTAAAAGAGAAACGATTTGCATACCAGACAGTGATGATATTGAATTTAAAATAGGGCTAATTAAACTGATTGATGATTTAAAAAAAGATAATTTAGTTTGTGGTCATAAAGAATTTATTGAAGAATGTAAATATTGTTGATGTAATTGTGATTTAGAAATTATTAAAACGGTTATTAGAGGTTAACTTAATTAATGCAATATGACTTAATTATTGGAATTGACCCTGCTGGAATTGGTAATAATGGAATGGTTATATATTCAAGTGAAACTAATAATATTGTTTTTAATGAAACATTTAATACATTAACTGTTTTATGAACTAAAAATATGTATAAAGAAAAATTGCAATTAATTAAAGAAAAATTTATTGATAAAAAAATATTAGTTATTGTAGAAAATTTCTTTTTAAGTTCAAAACAATTATTAACTAATCCATTATCAACACCTAAAATTATTGATGCATTAATGGTATTAGTTCAAGATGTTTTTAACTGAGATTATTTCGAAAATCACCCAAAAAATAAAAATAAAATAACAGATTATAAAGGAAATATAAAATTAACAAAACATGAACAAGATGCTTATAAGCATATTCAATATTATTTAAAAAATCATAAGAAAATATTGATTTTTGATAATTATTTAAGGAATTCTAAAAATGAAAGATAAAGAAAATTATGTCAAATTAAAAGTAAAACTGAGTAACACTATTGAAGCAAAATATTACGAAAAAGGTAATAAGGAATTATATTATAGTGTTCGTGGTCAATGAAATGGATTAAATTATGTTACTTTAATTTTTAATAACCCAAAACTTTATAGACGCTGTATTTTATTAAACAAAAATGATGAAATTTTAGTAACTGGTCAAATCTTTAACACTTTAAACATTCCTAAAAATCGTGCATTTTGTTCAATCAATGTTAAATGATTTAAAAAATGAAAAGAGTAAAAAATGATATTATGAAAAATTTTATTGATAATACCAATATTAATAACATCTATAACACTAATAATAATTTTAATAATTATTATTAAAGAATTAAAAAATGAATATAAAGTATTAAAAATATTAAGTGAAATTGCTAATCAAATTAAAAATAAGGAGAAAAAATAATGATTAAACAAAAATTAATTGATTATATTGAAGAGGAATGAAATATTAATGTACATCATTGTGATTGTTGTGATTATTCTTATGAAAATGATAAACCAGAAAGAATTATGAAATTACTTGAATTAATAAGAAATGGAGAATTTGATAATGAGTAATAATAAAAATGAATTAAAAATTCCTAATTTTATTAAAAGTAATAAAGAATAATAAATGTGGTTATGGTAGATTTTATGCACATAAATGTAATAACTTTTGTAAACAAAAACAAAATAAAAGAGTTAGAAAAGAAAAGTTAAATTATGAATAAAGAAAAATTAATTATTTCTATGAAAGAAAGAATAGATTTATTAAATAATTCATTAATAGAATATTCATCCAAACTTTATGAGTTAGAAAACTGAATTATAAGACTTGAAAGAGGTGAATTTGACTAATGATAATATTACCTACTTTGTTTGAAAATAAAGATGAAATTGAAATATTATCACCATTTCCAAAAGCAATTCATACAAGTAATGATATTAAAGCAATTATTTTAAGACAATACCCAAATGTTAAATCCAAACACATAATTGTTTCTGACCCAGAAAGTAATGTTGCATTAATAGTTGGTGATAATGATTTTTATCAAGGTTGAATTAAAGTAACAATTAAAAAATTAGAAAATTAAAGGAGAATAAAATGCCAAGTATAGAAAATCAATCAAATTATACTTTAACTAAATTAATTAGAATTGGAATAAGTCCAATTTGTGCAATGATTGGTACAAGTGCTTATTATGGTCAAGTGATTGCAAATCCAGTATTAGGTTCAATTAATAGTTTATTATTTGGTAAAAAATTAGGTTTAGATATTTGAAATTTAAATCAAAGACCAAATACTAAAACTAAATTAATTAATAGTAGTAAAAAAATATTATTAGGTTTAGGAACAATTGGATTAGCAAATTATAGTAAATGAACAAAGAATAATATTACTCCAATTATTCCAACAACACCAATGCCAATAACTACTACAACTACAACTGAGGGTCCTCCATGATTACTATTAAATAAACAAGAAAATCAGTCATTAATGGATTGAGATACATATATTAGTTTAAATGCTTATGGTATATCAAATCTTATTAGTGGATTAACTGAGTTAATACCTAATAAATTTGAAACAATAAGAAAGATTTGTAATATGGCAACTGGTGGATGTTTGATTTCAAGTGGTGTAGCAATGGGTATAAATAATGATTTTAATAATGCTTATGCAGTACCTACCATAATTGCTGGTGCAAGTGAAATAATCCATAATTTATTACCTATTGAAATTAATCATGATACTGAAATGCAAGAAACTTCATTTACAAATGAAACTGCAAATCTTATTAATGATAATAGATTCACAATTAATAGTGAAACAACTAGTCAATATGGTAGTGATAATATGAGCGAAGTTCCATTAAATCATGATAATGCTTCACTAAATTGAGATTATAATCACATGAGTTTATAAAGGAGGTGAATAATTTATGAATAAAGAAAAATTACTTGAATATTATAATAATGAAATTCAGACATATAAAGAGAGAATGGAACAATTAAATAAAGAAATTGCCTTATTAGTAAGCATTATAAGTAATTCAAAATCTATGATTGAAAGAATTAATGGTGGTCAATTTGATGAATAATTAAAAAATAAATAATTGAAAGGAAAATATTGAAATGAAAGAATTTTTACATGAATTAATAATTATTGGAACAAGTGTTGGAACATTAATTTGCAGAGAAATTATTGTTTTATTAAAAAGATTTATCACAACTCCAAAACATATTAGAAGAAATAATAAAGTGATGAAACATCAAAAAAAATTAGCAAAACTTAATGAAAAAATTAATGGAAAAGAAAATAAATAATAAAGGTGTGATTTAAATGTTAGAAAATGAAACTAATGTTGAACAAAATACTGAACCTTTAACTGAAAATAATAATTTACAACAAGAGCAAGAAATTAAGATTGTTGAATTAGAAAATAAGTTAAATAAACTTAATCAAGAAATTAAAGAAAAAGAAATAATTAATATATTTAAAAAATATCAAGTTAAAAAAGAATTTTATGAATTTTTAAAATTTAAAACTAATAATTTAGAAAATTCAAAAAAAATTGAAGAAACTATTAAAAAAATAATTAAAGAACAACCAGTATTTAAAGAAACAATTAATACAGGTGGCAATAAACAAATAATTATTAATAATAAAACAAATGATAAAGAAAATTTTTTAATTAATTATAAAAAGAAAAATTATTTATAAACGAAAGGAAGAAATAAAATGTCAGTACCATTTAATCAAAATTTAGATAATACAGAGAGATTAGTAGAAGCACCAGAATTTATAGAGTTTTTTAAAATTTCAAATAGTCCATGGGCAAACTTTTTCCCTACTGAAATTGTTGATTCAGTAAATATTGAGTTTATTGTTAAAAAACCAAAAAAACCGGAAATAAAAATTATTGCTTGAGATGATAAAAGTAAAAGATATGAATTACCATATGTTGATACAGATAAAATTAGTAAAAAAATAACTAAAAAATATCTTGTAGGAGAAATTATTGCAGATGTAGATTTAAATGCAAATAATGGACAAAATTTATTAGATAGCATGCAATATGAAGTTGCAAATGATTTAGCAGATAAATTAGCAATTGATGATACACAAGCAATTGCAAAATCTGCTACTAAAATAGATATTGAAGATACAACGCCAATAGGATATTTAAAATCAATGTTATCTGCTTGAAATACTTTGTTTCAATTTAGAAACATTGCAAATAGTAAATTTTTTATTACTAATGGTCTTTATGATAGTTTAGTTTATTTAGCAGATAATAAAGGTTTAATCACCGATAATCAGTTAGCGCAACAATTACGTTTAAATGGAAATAATTTATATGTAAAAGGTGTATTATGTGAAATCGTTCTTGATGACTATATGATTTTTACTAATGATAAAAATGAACAACAACTAATGACTTTTGTTTTAGCAACACCAAGAGCAATGAAAAGATACATGTTAGAAAGAACAATTATTTATGTAGACTTTATTAAAGATGATAAAGCAGGAAGAGCATATAAAGTTGCTGGTGAAGTTGTTGGAGAATCAATACCTTATATTTCCAATAATGAAACAACATCAAGATGAATGTTATGCGGAATTATTAAAGCAGAGAAAACTGATTTAAAAACTAAAATTACAAATTTAACAACTGATATTACTGCAAATGTTAATAACAATAATAGTGAATTAAATACACAAATAAAAAGTACTAATGAACTTAAATCATTAAATCCTAATTTAACAAATCCAACTATTAAATATTTTAGTGATGCACAAGGTAAAACTAATGTAAGTAATCAAAAACAAAAAGCAGGTGATTTATATATAACTATTACTGCAAATGTTAATGATTTAAATTATAAAGGAACAACAAATCCAATTAAAATAACTCTTAAATAAAGGAAATTAAATGCCATGCCAATTGGTACAACTAGTACAGCAATACTTTTAAACATAAATAAACCAAAACATACTAGAACAAGTAACCAACAAGAAAATAAAAGTTTTTGATGAGAAATTTTAGAAATGATTGGTGTACAAGTAATTGCAGTAGCACTTGCTCCTTTTACTGGTGGATTAAGTGAAAGTGTAGCCCTTGGATTAGGTGCAAGTGATTTTATTGCAAGTACTATTAATTTTGGTATTTATGCTACAACTGATTTTACTATTAATCAAGTTTATGATTATTTAAAAGGAAATGTAACAAAATTAAATACTTTCTTAAATTTATTATCTGCATTTGCTGGACTTAATAAAATTAGTCGTGGTTATCGTACTACTAAATTTATTAAACTAGCACAAGAAACTAAAACATTAAAACAAGTTGGTATTAAAGAAGCCAAAAATTTACAAGAAGTTATTAGTCAAGTAAGTGGAAAAGAAATTTTAACAGATAAAATTATTGGTAATAAACGTTATTTAATGAATTATAGTTTTACTCCTAATCGTGAAACAGTATTACGAGATTTAGGTTATGTTGCTGAAAGACAATATAAAAATAATTTTCAAAAATTAGAAGCACAAGAATTAAAAGATTATTTATTATTACAAAATACATTAATAAAATTAAGTCCACAATTAACTCCTAAATTTAAAATTAAAGATATTGAAAAAGCAAATAACTTTTTAAAAAAATTTAATACTGATTTAAAAAAAGTACTATCTATGAACCAACATGATTGATTAAATTTAGTTCATACAATACATTCAGAAAATAGATATGGAAAAACTTTAATTTTAGATTTACAAAAAATTCGTGCTAATTCTATTAAATTTAATTTTAAAAATAATGTTATTCATCAACTTGTTTTAAAAGCAAATCAAAGTTTTAAATATTTTGATATTAGATTTTATTTAAAAAAAGGTTTAAATAAATTTTGAAAAGATACACCATATTTTGAAAAAATAAGAGAAAGTATATATAAATTACAAGAAAAATTTGAAAAGTTAGAAAAACAAGCATTTGAAAAAATTAATAAATTAAAAGAAAAAGCAACTGATTTATTTACTAGTGCAGAAAAAAGAGCAATTAAACATGCACAATTAATTCCATTAAATTCACCAGTATTTATGGGTTGTAAAATTCAACCTTTGTCATTAGATAAATGTGCAATTACTATTTATCATCGCAATACTAAATATAAACCAATTACAGTTGTTGATAGTATTCTTAAAGCAAAAACTTTTGTTACTCAAATACATCCATTTCATTGATATCGTTGATATAGTGGTTGATACATTGGTTATGGTATTAATCGTAATAAATGATTAAAAGCAATAGCATTTGCTCCACCAGTGGTACAACAAGTAATTAGAGATAGTTTTAAAGTATATAGAGAAATATTTAGAATAATAAGAACTTATCATAAAGTAGTAAATGTTATTAATAACCCTATTGAAAATATTAATAAATCATTTAAAAGTGTTGGTTTAAAATTTTCAGTTAATACTTTATTTGGCACTGGACTATTACATCATTTAAAAAAATTTGCATATAGTCAAGTTGTAGAAAAGGGTAAGAAAAAGTTGCAAAAAGAAATTGAGCATATAACACATAAAAAAACAAAAAAACATACTCATCATTATAAACAAGCATTTTTTAAGGAATGATAAATTATGATTAATAAACTTTGAACTGATGTCAGTCTTGAAAATTATAATAACTGATATCCATTAACTGGAAAAATTACAGAAACGCCACAGCAATACATACAAACATGACCTAATGTTAATGATTGATTTAAAACTTTTGCTATTCGTGCTCAAAATGTTATTAATGCTTATCTTGATTTTATTTTATCTAAATTTCCTTTTGATAGTTTTAAAGATGAATTAATTAAAGAAACATTAAGAGATATGGTTTATGTAATGGTTGAACATTGAGTATTTAATCGTACACCAATTGAATTTAATGTTGATGCTACTATTCAATTTAATAATGGTAGTCAATTTAGTGCAAGTAGTACTCCTACGATTAATGTTTGAGATTTAGCACCTAGTAGAATGAAAATATGAGCAAGATTAACAGAATTAAAACAAATATTTTCAAGTTATAATGATGATGAAATAGATATTGAAAAAATTGACTTAAAAGCATTTTATACTAGAAATCAAGTTGATGAATTAATTGAACAACAAAAAGAATTTACATTATCAAAACAAATTAAATTATATGATGATTTAGTTGATGATAATGAAAATGAAATATATAGAGGTCCTGTTAGTAAATTTGTTAATAAAGGTTATGTTGCAACAGATTATGATAAAGAAACTGAAACAATGATTTTAGATTGACCAGATGAAATTGGAACATTAACAACAGAAGCATTACAAAATAATCCACAAATTGGTGATTATACACATGCACCAACTTGTGATTTTTCTGCTAAACAACAAAAACGAATTACTACAAATGAAAATAATATAACTAAATTGAATGATGAATTAACTAAAACTAATGAAAGTATTGATGATATTAAAAATAATTGATTTAATATTGAAACTAGTCCATTATGAAAGAAAATTAATAATGATGATTTTTATTTAGATAAATGAACTATAATTCTTTGAGTAATTGATTTACAAGATAAAAATGATAAAAAAATAGTTAATACTCTTAAAAAAGAAATAAAATTTTTATTAAATAACAATGAAAGTTATAATACAAAATCAATCATTCAAATAATATCATGAGAAGAAATGACAACAGTAGCAGATGCTACTAGAAGCGTAACTTTATTTTATGATTATAGTACAAAAAAAATTTTATTCGAAGTTTCTCCTACTCCTCCAACAATAGAATTTAATACAAATGTAATTAATCAAATTGAAGTATATCAATATCAAGGAACTGGAATACCAACTGAATTTATAACAGAAGAAGGTACTGAACGTGATTATTATACAAAACTAGAAACTAATAATTTATTAGATAAAAAACAAAATAAATTAATTGCTGGTACTAATATAACTATTAATGAAAATAATAAAATTAGTGCTTCTGCTGGTAGTTCAGTTGATGAAAATAGAATATTTAATAATAAAGATGATAAAGAGAATACTACAAGATTAGTTAATGAAGTTATTAAAACTAATGTTGGTGGTAAAACTTTAATTTATAGAAATAATCCAGTTATAACTGATGATTTAGATATTCCAAATAAGAAATATATAGATGATAAAATACCTAATTTAGATAATTATTACATAAAAACAGAAGTAGATAAAAAATTAGAAGATACAGAAAAAAAGTTTCCAGTAGCATTTCAAATAAATGCTGTAAGTCAAAAAATTCCTAATTTAGAAACTACTAATAAAACTATTGGTGGTGCTATTAATGAATTAAAAGAAAAAATACCTAATTTATCTGATTATTATAATAAAACTGAGATAGATAAAAAATTAGCAGATTTTAAAATTATTAAATGAAAAGTAATAGGTAATAGAATTGATGATAAAACATGAAAAATTACATATGCACCATTATATCAATATATTTATCGAATATTTGTAACATGAGAAGTTGCAAATGAAAAACCATTAGACCAAGGTTATCAACAAGTTATATTTTTTAAATCACCAAGAGTAACGGGTACTGGTAATTGAAGAATTGCTTCGGGAAAAATTGGTAATAGTGATGCTACATTAAATATTAATTTTGATAATACAAATTGAACTTTAACTTTAAATGGTGGTAATGGTGGAGCAATTATTAATTTTGAAGTATTAGAACAAGCAGATGATAATGTTTATCAAATTAATAGTAAAACATTAAATATTATTTCACCTGAAAAAATTGATATAGAAAAACCTATTAAAATTAATTCATATAGTTTAGAAACTAATGAAATTAGAGAAAATGAATGAGATATTGAATTAAAAAATAATCCAACACCAAATATTCCACAATGAAAAGAAGTAGGAACAAGAGAAAAAAATAAATGAGATAATTGACAAATTACTTATGATTTTCAAGAGAATAAACATTATAGAGTTTATTATTCTTGAAGTATATATAATCCAGTTTATACTATTCAAGAATTTATTATAACTGATAAAAAAATTGCTGGTGTACAAATACAAACCTTTAATGATAGTGCTAATATAGTAATTTTATCAGTTCAACATGTAAAATGGATTACTATTTATACTGGAAAAGGTAATTTAAAAGGTAATGTATGAAAATTAGAAGAATTACAGGAGTAATATTATTTTTTTTAAAATTATAAAAATTATTTTAGGTTTAATAGGAGTAATTTTATCATCAGCAACAGCAGGTTTAATTATATTTATCATTGTAAAAATCATATTAAAAATTAATCAAATATTTTAAGAAAGGTGGTGAATATTATGTTAGGTAAATTTTTTAGAAAAGATAAAAGTAATATTAGTGATAATCAAAATGAAAAAGTAAAATTTTTAAATAATAAAAATAAAAGTACTCATGCTTCAATTTTAAATTATTTTGGTTTTAATGATTTTAATCATGAAACTTATTTCACTGATTTTGTAGCAGAAAATAATGCTAATTTATATAATGCTCCATTAGATATTAATAATGAAACTATTAAAAAATACTTAATTCAGCAAGAATTTTATAGAAAAAATTGAAATTCTATTTTTAAATTAAGCAAATTAGGAATTAGTGGTTATTTAATTTATATTGCTAATGATGATTTATATTTTCAAGTAGTAGATATACAACAAAGAGTTTATGATATTGGTGGTAAATTAATTCAATGTACTATTTTTTATGATAGTTATCAACAAAATGCACAAACTGTAAGATTATTTGAAATTTATACATTAAATAATGAACAAGTAATAATTAATCGCTCAATTTATAGTATTAGTGATAATAAAAAACAATTTCCATTAGATTTTAAATCATTTATTAATAATCCTAATCTATTACAAGAACAAACATTAAATATTAATTATATACCAATATCAATTATGCGAAATAAAGCAAATGAGTTAGCAGTGTGATAAAGTAATGGATAAAATTAAAGCATTAGATGTTATTTATGAACAAATTGTTTTAGATACCATTTTAAATTCACCTAAATTTATATTTAGTCAAACTTATGGTAATGTTCAATCAACATTAGAAGAAGCAGTAAGAACATTAGTTACTAAAAACTATATATTTAAAAGTGGTGGAGATAATAATGAACAAAACGAAAATATCAATATGACAAATAGTAATTTTAAAGGTAAAAATTTAACTGATATATACGATTGAAATGTTAATGAAATATTTAAACGTTGTGGTATTCATATACCAAGTCAAAAGAAATCTGCACAACAATCAGTTCCCGAAAGTACAGCTGTAAATATTTCAACTATTAATTATATTGAACAAAAATTATGACAATTTAATATTGATATTCTTAAATTTATTCAAATATTAGTAAGTGTTGATAAAGACTTATTAAATAGTAAAACCTTTAATATTAATGATGAACAAGAAATTAATAACTTAACAGTTAAATTAAAATTATTTAATCCCGAAAATAACCAATTAATAGGAGAGAACAATGGAAAACAACAACAAACCACAAACGAAGTTTCCACAGAAACAGAAACAAACTAAACTTAATCAGGCAGAAGTAGAAAATGATTATTTAATTGATAATATTCCTTATGATTTTACTAATATGATGAGTGCTACTAGTGACCCAGATATTAATAGAGCATACGATGAATTTAAAAAAAGAACTATATATATTTATGAAATTGAACGTTTATTTAAAAATAATGAAAATAATAGTTTAAGATTTTCAGCAAATACTATTAAAATAGGTTTTATTGATATTGATAAAGTATTAAAAACTATTGCAGTTGAAACATCAGACTTTACTATGCAATTAAATCAAAGAGCTAGCACAAATATTAATGATAATACTATTGAATATAGTATGACTGATATTAAAAATTTAATATTTCAAGAAATAAATTTATTAAATCAATTTAAGTTATATGCAGTATCTATTAATGAACCATTAACTGAAAATAATATTGATAACTTATATATAATTAATAATTATTCACAACCTTATCAAAATCCAAAAACAAGAAGTACTAAAAGTATTACTATTATTAAAATTAAAGATTTTAAAACAAGAGATGGTTATCCCATTATTATTAAATTACAAAAACCATTAGATAAAGATACAAAAGTTATCGGTTTAAAAATTAAAGCCCCTAGAAGCATGATTTTCGATAATATAAAGGTACTTGGTGAAGTTGACAATATGGAAGTATACCCAAAATTATTTGTTAAAGATAAGATAGCATTTCCCCTATTATCAATGCCTATTGAAACTCAACCAAAAGTTAGAATATTACAACAATGATTTAGTGAACAAATATTACCTTGACATTTAGCAAAACAATTTATAGAACAAGAAAAATCAGTTTTAGATTTAATTGCTATTGGTGGTGGAAGTGAAACAAGAAAAGAAATTATTAATAATGCAAGAGTAACTAATGCTAAAATTGGTTATGATGTTACTAAAAATTCAAAAGTATGACCATTATCTGATGAACTAGAATTAAAAGATACAAAATTAGAGTCATGATTTTTAGCAGGTAACTATAATTTATTTATTTCTACAACTAATAAATTTCATGATGTTGAACTAGAAATAAATGATAAACCACCAATTGATAGTTTACAACAACTATTATTAGACATGTTAAGTTACACATATAATTATAATCGTAATTTTGATGGAGCATCATTAGACCCAACAAAATCACCAAATAAAATGGACATGTTAAGAGGAAAGTTTGAAAATCAAAAACCCGATGAAGTAATAACTAATTTATTTAAGCAATGAAAATTAGATTATCCTAATTATATTAATTTAGAGCAAGTGAAAATATTTAAACAACTAATTATTATGTTATCAAATAATATTTATTCAAGTATGTCAATTAATAAAGGTTTAAATGATGATAATAAAATATTGTTACCTTATTATTTTGAATTAAAATCAAATCCAATACATCCTACTAAGGAAGATATTTGACAATTTAAAAATGCAAAAGTGATTTTAAAATCAGCATATTTTGATTTTACAGATATAAATAACATTAAACTAAAAAATAATGATATTAGTCAAAATGAATTATTTAAACTAGATAATAATCAATTTAATTGATTATCTATTACAAATGAATTAGAAAGTAATAATATTCCATCATTAATTCCAGCAGATTGAACACTAGGTAATGGAGAATATGGTAAATATTTTACAAGAGCAATTATTGATAAAAATAAAATTAAAAATGCTTTAAATTTATATGGTTCAAATAAATCTCAATTATTTTCTAAATTAGAATTTTATAAAGAAATTATAAAAATTGATAATAATAATGAATTTGAATTACAAATTGAAAATCCGATTAATAATTTAAATCGGATTGAAATTAGTGGGATATTTGGTGCTGGTAATTATAATTTAATTTTAATAACAGATAAAGAAGAAATAGACTTAAAAAATATTAATTTATTTGATAAATATAACGAAAATATTTCTTATATAAATTTAGAAGTTTAATTATCAAAGTAACCTTTTCAATATTTTCCATTTCATTTAATATCTACATCATGTAACTTTTTATTTGAGCAGTATAAAGAATAATAAGAACCATTATACATATTAACTCATATTGGAGCATTACATAATACTACTGTATGGTCTGGTTTTTCATAAGAATTAAATTTGTTATTTTCATGGGTAAGCAGCCCCCCATGATTAATCCTATTGTTCCAGTTGTAGCACCAGTTAGTGCTAATGCTAATGTTATTTTACTTAAATTTGCTTTTATTCATGTTTTCATAATAAATTTCTCCTTTTTATTTTTTCTTAATTTTTCAGAAGTTTTTAATCATTTTGGTAATAATTCATGTTCTAAATTAATTGCATGATTTTCACAAAGAAAAAGACTAAATGTTGTTGATTTTAATTCTAATAAAACAATATTACTTCATTTGTTATTACAATTTTTACTTTGACAAACAACATTCATTTTTCAAAATCTTTTTTAAAGATTTTAAATTAGTTACAACTTTTAATGATTTTCCTTTACTATTTTGCATTTAAATTCTCCCTTTTTAAAATTTCTTTTCCTGTTTGACTAAAACTAACTTTGGGATTTATTTTTTTATTTTCTTGGTGAATAAACTCTGCTGCTTTTAAATTAACAAATTCTGTATGTAATTTTGGATATTTTCTTCATTTTTCTATTGTTGCATTTGGAATTCATTGATTACCAATAAAATCTGTAAATTTAATATTATGCTCATTACAAAAAATATCATATTTTTTATTAAAAAATTCTTTTCTTTTATTACAATTTATTATTAAACATTTATTTATTTTGCTCATTTAATTACTCCTTTTTTCCTTGATTTTACTTATAAATTGTACTATTTTTGATTATTTTTACAAGTATGCTTTTAAACTCAAAATAATGCCTAAATTAAAGGTGTTTATTTTGTGATACCTATACTATTAATTATATTGAAATTGTTTGTTATATTTTAAATATGAAAGTGGTTTTTTAAATAATTTTTATTTTATTTAAAATTACACTTATATATTTATATAATAATTAAGTAAATTAATTTTTTAAATATATTTACAATAAATTTAGATTTTTTTAAAATAGTTAGGAGAAGTAAATGTGAATTTTAATTATAAATGAAATTTTAGAGAACAAAGTGCAAAAATTGATAAATTAGTTTTAGAACATATAACAAAAAAATGAGAAAAATGAGATTGAAGAATAAAAAATACAAGAGATAAAAAGAAATATAAAATTGTTGATTATCAATATCGAACAAGAAAAATAATGTATGGATTAGTAACTTATAAAAGAAGAATTTATGAATATTTTGATGAAAAATTACAAAAATGAGTTCGTGTTTGTTTAGTTGATGAATGACTAGAATTACCTAAATATAAAAGAATTGGTGAAGATGTTGAACAAACTATTATTGAATATTTTGCTGATGGAAAAAGATATCATGATATTTGTGCTATTTGTAAAAAAGCAGGTATTAGTGTTAGTACTGTTCATAGAGTTTTTAAAAATTTAGAAGTAATTGAAGCAAATCCAGTAAAAGTAAAATTAGAAAAAAATCAACCTATTTTTGTAGCAATTGATGATGGACATCGAAAGTTTTGAGATTTTAAACGTAAAGGTATAAAACACTCTATGAGATTAATAACAACATATACAGATAATATTAATCATAAAGTACAAAATAAAAGAGTAAAAGCAATTATTAGACCAACAAGAACAGCAATTGGAGTTAAAAAAACTGCTGAATTTGTTAAAGAACATTGTCAAAAATTTTATGAAAATGTTGAACAAGCAAAAATAATTATTTGTGGAGATAGTGCTGGATGAATTAAAGATGTAGCAGATTATCTTGGTGCTGAGTTTGTTTTAGATAAATTCCATTTAATTAGAACATTATATCTTGGTATAATGGCGGGAAATAAAGGAAAATATTGAAGTGAATATAATAATTGTAAAGATTTCATTAATAATGGTCAATATGAACAATTAATTGATTATTTATATAAAGAATTAGATAATCATAAAAAGTTAAAAAAACAATATTTTAAAAATAATAAAAAAGGTATTGTTAATCAAGGTGCAAAATGAAATATTGGTTGTTTTACTGAAACAAATATTTGACATGTTTTAAAAGAAATGATTGTTAATAGAACATATAGTATTTTTATTTATATAAAAATGGTTATTTTTAAATGTAATCAAATAAATTTAAAAACATAATTTTACTTATTTTAAAATAAAAAATTAAAAAAACTTATTAAATTAAAAGTTAATAAGAATTTTTGTTATATATTTATGTTAATTAAATTATTAAAATGTTTTTATAATTTATAAAATTGAGTATTTTAATTGTAATATTTTTAAATTAGTAGTAAGATAAATTTACAATTTCATAAAAATCCAAATTATTTCTTGTCTAAATTTATAATAAGACTACAACGATTTAATTTATTCCGGATTTTTGATAATCTCCCAACAAGTTTCAGTTTAAATTGTGGTGTTTTTCTAAATAAACATAGATTGCATGTTTTTTGAAAATATTAGCAACATGTTCTCCCATATAAAACAATTCAAATGCATCATTTCTTTTTAAATTGTGAATTCCAATCATATTTTTAATTTCATAATTTTCCTGTTTTTTAAAAAATGAATATAACTCTTTTTCTCCTTCAAAAGCGAGACCAGTTTTTGTATTTGCACCACCTATTCCATTTTTAACCATTATTATCATCCAATCTTTTTTTTGCTAGATTAAAATATTCAATATTATTTTCAATTCCTATGAAATTTCTATTGTGTATTTTACATGCAAGACCAGTTGTGCCACTGCCCATAAACGGATCTAAGACAATATCATTTTCATTAGTACAAGCAATTATAATTCTTTTTAAAAGATCTAATGGTTTTTGTGAAGGATGTTTACCATAAATTTTTTCAAATGGTTTAGGGGTGGTTATTGCTCAAACACTTCGCATTTGCTTATCTTCATTCTTAAAATTATCTTCTTCTCATTTAGAATATTTCATATCTTTGTAATTAAAAACATGTTTAGAATTACTATCTTTTTTTGCTCATATTAATGTTTCATGACTAGCAGTAAAATTTCTACAACCAATATTAGGTGTACAATTAGGTTTGTATCAAACTATGTCATTAAGAATGTGAAAATTTAGTTCTTGTAAAATAAAACCACAAATATAAATAGAATGATAAGTTCCAGTAATTATTAAAGTTCCATTTGGTTTTAAAATTCTTTTGCATTCTTTAATTCATTTTTGATGAAATTTATAATTTTCAAGAAAACCTTTACTTTTATCTCATTCACCTTTATTAACAGATGTTCTTTTGCCAGCGTTAACACTATAACCATTATTTGATAAAAAATAAGGTGGATCGATAAATATAAAATCAACTAATTCATTTTTCATTTTTTTCATTTCAACAAAACTATCTCCAAAAATAAGATTTATTTTTTTAACTTGATTTGAATTTGAATTATCTATTTTAAGTTTAATTGTTTTTCCATTTTTGGTTTCTAATTCTTTACTCACTAAACTCATTATTAGTACTCCTTAGTTACAATTATTTGTTTATATTATTACAATACTATTTAGTTTATTATACTTCCCTTTTCTTTAATATTATATATTAAATAATTAATAAATAAGTATTTTACTGTAGATACTATTTGTTAATTTTTATTACTTCACGTTTCATATATTGTTAAAAACTTATTATTTAATGGTTTTTTTTGTTCTAGTAAATGCTTTTTTAAAATTTCTAGATAGTATTTAAAAGCAACAGTTAAATCTTGGAAGGCAAGTTTTCTTAATTCTTCAACATAATAATGGTTACGTTCAATTGATATTTTATCTGCTAATAATACTATTAATTCTAAAGGTTTCATTTCAGTTGCACCAGTAGTATGTTTAGCAATTGCATGAAGAACTAAATCATCATGGTACTGATAATGATTTTTTAAATACAATGCTGCTACATAACCATGTCAAATTGGAAATGGTTCTTGTAAAATTTCTTTATTATATTTTGTTAAAAATTTAGTCATTTTATTTTTACTTCATTGTTTGCAAAGGTCATGATAAGTTCCTGCAATTAGGGCTTTATTAGCATCTTCGTTATAATGGATTGCTAATTTAACAGCCATTTTACCAACATTAATACAATGTTCAGTTC
This sequence comes from Spiroplasma endosymbiont of Tiphia femorata, assembly GCF_964020225.1. Lineage (NCBI taxonomy): Bacteria > Bacillati > Mycoplasmatota > Mollicutes > Entomoplasmatales > Spiroplasmataceae > Spiroplasma > Spiroplasma endosymbiont of Tiphia femorata. The sequence goes on from NZ_OZ026544.1 coordinate 953,298, forward strand.
TATTGTTATCCAAATTTGCTTTTAAACGCTCATAACTATATATTAAATTATTGTTAATATAATTATTAATTTTTATATCAATTTGATTAATAATTTCACCATTTCTAATTTTGGCAGAGCTAATATCACTACTTGGTCGAACTACTAAATTTTGACACTTGTATTTTGACATTAGTTCTAATGTTTTACGATAATGAGGGCGATTAACAACAATAATTTTAACTAAATTAATTAACTGTTCAATTCCTTGTCATTTATTTAAGGTATATAAATTATCAGAACCGATAATAAAAAAGAATTTGTGATTTGGATAGTTTTCAATAAAGTAGTTAATAGTATTAATAGTATAACTAGGTTGTTTACTTGTTAGTTCATAATCATTTAATTTTATTCAAGAATAGTTTTTAATAACTAAATTAATCATATCGACTCTTTGTTGATCGCTGGCACTGACACTGTCTTTTAACGGATTTTGTTTTGTTGGTAAAATTCAAACTTCATCAAGTGAAAGTTTATGATAAGCTGTATTTGCAATGTTTAAATGTTGATTATGAAATGGATCAAAAGTTCCACCAAAAATGCCAATTCTTTTCATTATTTGCTAGTTCCTAATGATTCTAAAATTTCTTTATTATATTTTTTTGTTCTTATCATTTTAATTTCATGTAAATAAGGTGGATGTCCATTAATTCATGGCGTTTCTAAAATTTTTATTTTAGTAAGCAACAATGGATGATAAATAATGTTAATTAAAGTTTGAAAACCAAGGTAACCCATTCCTAAGTTAGCATGACGATCTTTATGAGCATTGATTGGGTTTTTAGAATCATTAACATGAATAACTAATAATTTATCTAATCCAATAAGTTGATCAAATTGTTGTATTACTTGTTCTAAATTATTATTAAGATCATAACCAGCATCAGATAAGTGACAAGTATCTCAACAAACACCAATTAGTTCGGGTCTTTTTACATTATTAATAATATATTGAAGTTGTTCAAAAGTAGTTCCTACTTCACTACCTTTTCCTGACATTGTTTCCAAAGCAATTTTTACAGTTTGTTTTTCTAAACATGCTACATTTAGTCCTTTAACAATTTGATCTAAAGCAGTTTGTGGTAAAGCACCAACAGCGCTACCTGGATGTAAAACCAAAGTTTTAATGCCAATATCTTGACAGCGAATTATTTCTTGTCGTAAGAAATCTACTGCTAATTGATAAGTACTTTTATTAATACTATTAGCCAGATTAATAATATAAGGAGCATGAACAATAAGATTATTAATATTAATATTTTTTTCAATTAGTTTTTCTGTAAATTCTTTAATAAATAATGCTTTGGTTGGTTTACGAATTGTATTTTGTGGAGCACCTGTATAAAACATAAACGTATTTGCATTATAACTTAGAGCTTCTTCAAGAGCACCTAATAAATATTTTGGTGCTTTCATTGAAACATGAGATCCAATAATTAATTTGTCATTTTCCATCTTGCTTCCTCTTCCATTATTAATTTTCATCAAAAAGTTTTTTTCTTCTTGCAATTGCTTGTGTTTTTTTAATTTTCTTAATTGATGCTTTAATGTGTTGTTTTCTTGTTTCTTTTTTTATTGCTTCTAAATCTTTATTAAATTTTTTCTTATAACCAGGAGTTACATTTTTATTTTTTTTAAAGCGATTAATAACATATTGCTCTTCTTTATTTCTTTCTATTTTTCGTTTATGAGCAATGATGTTGTCATTAGTAATTTCTGGTAGTAACTTATTATCTTTAATTTTATAGTATTCTATTGGAACGTTTAAATTTTTTAACTTATGAATAGTAGAATTATCACTCTTATCATAAAATACATAAGAAATACCTGAATAGTTAGCTCGTCCTGTTCGCCCTGCTCGATGAAAATAATATTCTAGATTATTTGTCGGTAATTGTAAAGAGATAACATGAGATACCCCTTCAATATCAATACCACGTGCTGCGATATCTGAACAAACAACATATTGATATTCAAAATTTTTAATACGTTTAAAAGTTTGAGAACGTTCTCGTGCTGGTAATCCACCATGTAAGATTGCTACTTTTTTATTTTCTTCAATTAAGACGTTTGCAATTTCTTCAATATTTTCTTTGTTATTAACAAAAATTAAACATAAATAAGGATCAAACATTGTTAATAATGATTGTAGTTGTTTTTTACTATCTTGATGATGACGATTAATAAAAATATGTTGAATTTTTTGAGATTTGTTATCAATACTAATTGTAGTAGCATTAGTAATATATTTTTTTAATCAAGTAACTAGTTGGGGTAATATTGTTGCTGAAAAAGTCATAATTTGAGTATTTTTATTCATTTTAGTAATTAAAAAATCTAAATCTTCCATGAATCCCATATCAAATAACATATCACATTCATCAATAACTAAAGTGTTAGTAGTAGTAATTGCTAACATATTAAGTTCATATAAACGTTTTAATCTAGTTGGAGTGCCAATTACAATTTGTGGTTGATTATTACTTAAATTATTACTTTGACGAATAATATCTTTGCCACCCATTAAACAAGCAATGCTAATATTTTGATCTTTGATTAAAGCTTTTAAAAAATTGAACGTTTGTTGAGCAAGTTCACGAGTAGGTGTAATAATAACTGCTTGTGTTACTTTTAAAGTAACATTACAATTATTTAAAATTGGAATTAAATAAGTATGAGTTTTACCACTACCAGTAGCACTTTTAATAATTAAGTTTTTATTAGTTAATGCTAAAGGAATGATTTCGGTTTGGACTGGTGTTGGATTAATTAGTTTTTCTTTTTTTAAATTTTCAATTAGTCATGGTTGTAAATTAAATTGTTGAAATGACATACGTTCACCTTTTTCTTTAATGCAATATTAATATTTTATCTTATTTTTACTAAGTTCTTTAAAAAATAAGATAAAAAACTTTATTAAAAGTAATAATAATTACTATTTTAATGTTTAAGATTATTAATTTTCAAAAAATAAAAAAATACATCAGTAATTTATACAACTAATTGTTTATCTAAATTTCTAATCTAATAAAAGTAAAATGTCAATAGATTATTTTTAATCATGTAAAATTAACTTAGAAAAAATTTAAGGGCTTAGAAAAGAGGTTTGTAATTTATGTCAGAAGAAGATGAAGAAGAAAAGAAAAAGAAGAAGAAATCAACAAAAATTATTGCTGGTCTTATCGGCTCTGTAGCTTTAATTGGAGCCACCATTGCTGGTGGTATGACAGCTATTGCTGAAACAGAAGGAGAAAAAGAAGAAGAAGAGGAAGAAAAAAATAAAAAAATCAAATGGTTCGATCTCTAAACAATCATCAATTAGTGATAATAAACGAATTTTAGCAGTAATTTTAAAAAGCAAAACAAATTTGCAATTAAAAACTGAAGACAAATTGAAAATGACAAGTCCAGAAACTGTAAAGGAGGTTATTAAAGAGAGACTAATTGAAAGTAATCCACAATCAAATTTAATAAAAGAAAAAATTATTTTAGGTAATTTAAAATATAATAATATGAACATTAAACCAGCTACTTTAACAGTTGAAATGACTTATGATGACCCTTTAGTTATTGGAAGTGTAATTTTAAATGTAATTTATCCAAAATAAAAGATAAGAAGAACTTGTTTATAAAATGACGCAAATTTATATATTAAGAAAATTTAGGGGGTTATTTATATGCAAAATAATTTAAATATAATGTTTTTAGTTAATTGATCAGATTTTTCAATAAAGGACTGAATAATCATAGGATTATCAATATTATTATTAATAATAACTTTTATTTTTATTTTAGTTATTTTTCTTTTTAAAAGAAAAAGATTTAAGTTTAAAATAAACAATATTATAAGTGATAATTTAGTAAAAATAGGTAAAAATAATTATAAATTTTCAAGTAGAAATGCTTTTATACTCTTTAATGAAATTAAATCAATAATTTTAGATAAGCGTTATAAGTATTTTTATAAATTTAAAAAGAGATATAAAGATGGTAGTTTAAATAATGAACTTTTTGATATAGTTCAAAAATATTATTTAAAAAACGAAAAAGAATTAAAGAAAAAACCAAAACCTTTATTTGAAAATAAAAAAAATGATAAACCCAGTGATGCTGTTAATAAAAAAGATGATAAAAAAGTTAAATTTGTTTTTGATGATCAAGAAATGACAGTAAAAATTGAAGAAGATAAATAAAACTACTCAACTGAGTAGTTTTATTTATTTATAACTATTTTTTATCTTTTAAAAATATGTATAAAAATTTAACACCAAATATTCTAGATATTATGATATAATTCTTTAAACTTAATTTAAGTTTTCAACTCATTATTTTATTTTTTAAAGTATATATAAATTAATTGCTGAAATTAAAGAAGAAATAAAACTTCCAGAAGGATTTGAAGAAAGAAAAATGTACCATGCTTGAGTACAAGAACCACTTTGCAATGTTTTAGATACCACTTGATATCATGAAATTGATATAAAAACTCAAAATATTGAAAAGAGATTAAAAAATAATATTAATAAAACTAGTTTAAAAGAAATCAAAATAGAATTGGAAAAAATAACAAAAGAAATTGATCAAAAAAATGGTTGAGATATAGAAAAAGATAATAATTTTATTGATGAAATAAATAAAATAAGTTTATCAATCCAACATAAAACTAAAATTAATAATAAATTTATAGCAAAATAAAAATAGTTACCAAAATGGTAACTATTTTTCTAAATTAAAAAAGATGATAAAATCAAGAACATAAACTTAATATAAGTTTATAAATACACTATTTATTTTAAAAAGGAAATATAAAATATGGATATAATTTTAGAGAATAACAATAACGAAAAAACAAAAAATGAATCTATTTTTGTACCTTCTCCCGCTATTTTTGTAGAAATTTCATTTGAAAACATTAAAACTAAAAAACAAAAACATGCAGAAAGACAAAAAAATATTTAGAAAAAAATAAATCAAATCCTGAATTTATTAGAAAAAAAGAGAAGGAGAAAAAAGACGGAGAAAAAAATATATTGAAAAGAAAAAAAATAAAGAACTTATTGATAAGCAAATTCAATTAATGATTAATGAAGTTAATAACTTTGCTAATTATGAAACAATACAGATAGAAGATATATTGCAAGAAAATCAAAAAATTCTGTCTTTAAATGATATTATTGATATTGAATCAGAATATTGAGTATCTACAGTTAACTGTGTAAATTATAATCCTTTTAATCTTTAAAAAAATCGTAAGTATTACTTACGATTTCTATTTTGTTTACGTTCATTTTCAGTCAAGAATTTTTTACGCATACGAATATTTTGTGGTGTTACTTCAACTAATTCATCGCTAGCAATAAATTCTAAAGATTCTTCTAAACTAAAAATAGTTGGTGGTGTTAATCTAACAGCTTCATCATTACCTGAACTTCTAGTATTTGTTAATTGTTTTGCTTTGCAAGGATTAACATCTAAATCTTTATCACGATTACTTAAACCAATAATCATTCCTTCATAAACTTTAGTTTGTGGTTTAACAAATAAAGTACCACGTTCTTCTAAAGAATTTAAAGCATAAGGTAATGTTGTCCCTGTAATCATACTTACTAGAACGCCATTTCTATTATTATTAATTTCGCCTTTTAATGGTTCATATGTAAGGAAACTACGAACCATAACACCAGTTCCGCGAGTAATATTAACGTATTGACGACCAAATCCAATTAATCCTCTTGTTGGAATATGAAAAATAATTTTATCACGAACATTATCAGAATCCATATTAGTCATAATACCTTTTCTTAGATTTAAATTATTAATAACAGTACTACTATATTCAGTAGGATGATTTAAAATAATTTCTTCGACTGGTTCAGTGGTGTGTCCTTTTTCATCTTTTTTAAATACTACTTCCGGTTTAGAAATACCTAATTCAAAGCCTTCGCGACGCATATTTTCAATTAAAACAGATAAATGTAATTCACCACGACCAAAAACTTTAAAACCATCAGCATTACTTCCAGATAATTGTTCTATTTTTAAACCAACATTAGTTTCTAATTCTCTTGTTAAACGTTCTTTAATTTTATTACTAGTTACTAGTTTACCTTCAGTTCCAGAAAATGGTGAATTATTAACAAGGAAATTCATTGACATTGTTGGAGCCTGTATTGTAATTGGTTCCATTGGCACAACATTATCTTTATCACAAATAGTATTACCAATTGTTATATTTTCAATACCCGCTATGCAAACAATATCACCAGCAACAGCGTTTTTAACAGCTACTCGTTTTAATCCTTGATAAACAAATAAATATTTTACTTTAGCTTTTCTTTTTAAATCATAATCATCAACAACAATTATTTCTTGTCCTTCAGAAATAGTACCTTGAAATAATCTACCAATTCCAATTCTGCCAATAAAACTATCATAATCTAATGAACTAATTTGCATTTGTAAAGGCTCATTATATTTTACTAATTTAGAAATTTTAGCATGTTTAATAATTGTTTCAAATAATGGTTCTAAATTTTCACTTGGTTGATTTAATTCATATTGGGCAATACCTTGTTTAGTAATTCCATAAAGTGTTGGAAAGTCTAACTGTTCATCATTTGCATTTAATTCCATAAAAAGTTCTAATACTTCATCTTTTACTTCTTCAATTCTTTGGTCTTTTTTATCAATTTTGTTAATCATTAAAATTGGATTTAAGTTATGTTCTAGTGCTTTTTGCAATACAAAACGAGTTTGTGGCATTGGTCCCTCAACACTATCAACTAGTAAAATAACACAGTCTACTGTTTTCATAATTCTTTCAACTTCAGAGGAAAAGTCAGCATGACCAGGTGTATCAATAATATTAATTTTTGTATTACCATGCATGATTGAACAATTTTTAGAATAAATAGTAATTCCTCGTTGACGTTCTTGATCATTACTATCCATTATTTGTTCAACAATAACTTGGTTTTGATGAAAAATATTTGATTGCTTTAATAAAGCATCAACTAATGTTGACTTTCCAACATCGACGTGTGCTATCACTGCAATATTAATAATTTTTTGTTCAGCAGAAACTTTTTCTTGTTCAGACATTTTTCATTCTCCGTTATTCTTAAATTTTGACATTATATAAATTATACGCAATATTTTTAAATTTAGTAAAATAATTAAAAAAATAATTTATTTAAAATGATTTTTTTGACATATAATAATTATTTAAATCTTATGATTTGTGATTTTTTTTCATTTTCATGAGTTTTATTTCTATATTTACTTTTTTCAATTATTATTTAAAAAATTATTTTGTTGTATTTGTTCGGTTAATAAATATGTTTGTATATCATTAAAATTATTTGTATATATAAAACTACTACTAGGTTTTGATATTTTTATTTCGATAAATAAACTGTCTTTAGTGTGTGTTTCTAATGTATTAGTATAATGTTTTTTATTAATTAAAGATGTGTTAATTTTTGTTGTTAATTCTCATATTTGATTTTTATTTGGTAATGATAAATCTAATGGTTCTTGTTGCAGTCTTTGTTTTTTACTTGATAGTGATAAATCTAATGGTTTTTCATTTTTTAATTGTTCTGAAAATTGATGAGATATTGTAAATAAATATTGTAATTCTTCATCTGTTATGTTTTCTTGATTTATTAATTCACCTACAAATAAATTTAATTCACTTAATATTTCAAATAATTGTTGAGGTTCTTTTTTATATTTATTAATAAAAAAACTAAATTTTTTTATTTGTGCTAAATATTTGTTTAAAATTTTATTTAATTTCTTTTTTATCTTTTTGTTTTTATTAAATTTTCTTTGAATTTTATTTCTGTATTTTCTAATATTTTCTAATTCTAAAAAATATTTTTGTTGTTTATATAAATCATTATTGATACTTGCAATTGCATTAGTTATTTCAGAAATTTTAAATTTGTAATTAATTAAAGTACTAATTTTTAAATTTCTATTCATCAATTCAAGTAATTTTTGTCTTCTTTCATTCATATTTTTGCCTCTTTCTATATTTTTGATAGTCTAATCTCAAATTTCTTAATAATTATAATTTGTGTACAAATACTAAAATTTCTATAATAACTACTTATATCTATTTTTTAGAATTAATATCTATTTAATTTAAAATTTTTCTATAAACTTTTTTAAAAGTTTTACACACTTTAATGATAACACTTTATAGAAATTGATAAAATTATAATAAATATTTCATTTTTTTATAAAACTATATTTTTATTTATTATTTTTTAAAAAATAATAAATAAAAACTGATAAAATCAAATTATAAAGTTATTTTAGATATTTCGGAGGCAAAAATAATGGCAAATAAAATATTAGTAATTCGTTCTTCTATGATTAAAAAAGAACTATCTTATTCTGAAAGTTTAGTATCTCGTTTTGTTAAATATTATCGTGAATTTCATCCAGAAGATTCAATAATTGAATTAGATTTAAATCAAATACCAATGGCAAGTATTACTATTACGCAAAAAAACTTTACTTCATATTTTAATGAAAAAGATTCTGATTATTATATTAATCAACTAAAAAATGTTAATAAAGTTATATATACAACACCAATGACAAATTTTAATGTTACTAGCATGACAAAAAATTATTTAGATCACATCTTAGTTGCTGGTAAAACTTTTGATTATAAATATACCAAACAAGGTGAAGCTAGAGGATTATTACCACATTTAAAAGTTCAAATTTTGGCGACACAAGGAGCACCATATGGCTGATATTTATGAGGTAATCATGCAACTTATTTAAAAGGGACATGAGAATTTGTAGGTGCTAAAGTAGTAGAACCAATTCTTATTTGTGGTACTAAGGTTCAAGAACTTCATCAAAATGATGCTAATTTACTTATTGGTTCTAAAATATTAGCAAAAGGTGGAGGTTTGTCAGCATTAGGGCCAGAAAAAACGATGGATAAATTTGAACAGTATATTAAAGAAGCAGCAAAAAAGTTTTAACTTTAAAAAATATAATTTTTGTGAATTTGTCTTCAAAAAGTAGTAAAGTAAAATTGACTTCTTAAATAAAGTCAAAATAAAATAGAAGGATGGAAAAATGAAAAAAATATTAACAGCATTAAGTGTTTTAACATTTGCATCAACTATAGGAAGTTTAACTGTAACTGTCTTAAACACAAGTTCACAAAAAAATGATGTTTTAAATAATAAAACTCAACAAGACACTATTTACATTGATGAAAATGGCAAAAAAGTAATAACTAATAAGCATAATCTATCAGATATAAAAACTACCAAAATTACTCAAATTGGATTTTATAAAAATGATCAGGGAGAAATTCAAGTTGTTAATATGCCAAGAACAATTAAAGAAGTTCCAGAACAATTACCACCAGAAATAACTTCTTTGAGTTATATGTTTACTCATACAACATCATTTAATCAAGATTTATCAAAATGAAATGTATCTAATGTAACAAATATGAGTTGAATGTTTTCCGCTGCAAATGCATTTAATCAAAATTTATCATCTTGAGATACTTCAAATGTAACAAATATGAGTTATATGTTTGCTGATGCGACATCATTTAATCAAGATTTGTCAAAATGAGATGTATCTAATGTAACAAATATGAACAATATGTTTAGTAATGCATGAGTATTTAATCAAGATTTATCAAAGTGAAATACATCAAACGTAATAGATATGAGTTGAATGTTTTGCAGTACTTTAAAGTTTAACGGTAATATTTCAACTTGGGATACTTCAAAAGTAAAAAATATGAGTTGAATGTTTTCCGCTGCAAATGCATTTAATCAAAATATATCAACTTGAGATACTTCAAAAGTAAAAAATATGGGTTGAATGTTTTCATGCGCTTTTTTATTTAATGGAGATATTTCATCTTGAGATACTTCAAATGTTACGAATATGAATTTAATGTTTGCTCATGCTTTAAAATTTAATCAAAATTTATCAAAGTGAAATGTATCAAATGTTATGAAATACGAAAGTTTTTCTTTTGATTCAGGACTTCATAACTCAAAAAAATTACCAAAGTTTAAAAAAAATTTTTAATAATTTAAAATACTAATTTAAAAATAGTGCTGATTAGCACTATTTTTAAATTAATTTAAGATTTTTATAGTTTTTTATCCTAAATCTTCGTCCTTTATTAGAATTTCACGATTAGGATTTTGTTCAATTATTAATTGTTTGTAAATTGTATCACGATATTTTACACAACCATCAATAACATTATCTAAAGGATTTAGAGCAGTCCGCACTTCAAAAAGATCTCCTTCATATTTTTGACGCATTGGTTTTGTACCTTTTTCAGTTTTAACTTCAATATAATATTCTTTAGCTAATTCTTCTTGAATAAATTTATCAACTTTTTTAATATAAGCTCCACCACCACAAATTGTGATTCCCTTACCTTTTTTCTTTAAATCACTAATACTTCCAGCAGCCTTGTCACCAGCAGTTCTTAGTACTCTGCGAATGGCTGGAATAATATGTTCTTTGAATTGAACTTGCATAACATTTTCACGAATTTCTTCTGGTGTAATTTCAATAGTTTTAGAAATTGACATTGTTTCTCCTGGTTGAGAATTTAATCTAGGTAATGAAAAACCCGAAATTGTGTATGGTTTTTCATCTTGATATTTCATAAGTGAGCCAATATTTTTAATAACATCTTCAGCTTCTTTTATTCCAACTTTTAAGGCATGTTTTTTTATAATATATTCTTGAACTTTTTGTATTAAATAGTCACCAGCACAATGTGTTGTATATGAATATAATATTGAATTATTACTAATAATAGCAACATCAGTACTGCCACCACCAATATCAATACACATAATTGCACTTCCAAAAATATCTTGCCCTGAACCTAAGGCTGCCATTTTTACTTCTTCTTGTACAAATCCACGGAGTGCTCCTAAACGATATACAATATTTTCTAAAGCTTCTTTTTGTACTGAATTAATTTCACTTGGTGTTGCCATCAACACAATCAAATTACGATTTTTATCTAATTTTTCATGTTTTTTTATAGAATTGTTATTAATTTCTTTTAAATTTTTAATTTCAAGTCTGAAATCTTGAAAAATTTTAGTAAGAATACGTTGTAAAGCATCTGGATCAGCAATATTACCATCACGAACTGGACGTTTAATAATAACGTTTTCATTTGTTTTGTCAGTTAAAGCCTTAGCCTCTTCACCGTAAAGAATTCTATTTTTTTCATAGTCTTCAGCTAAATAGGTTGGAGCATCATATCTAAGACCTATATTAATATGTCTAGCTTTAAAGTTTTCTGTTCCGATATCTAAAGCTAATCATTGATAATCAGTTATTGATTTAAGTTTGTTATTTTTCTGATTTAAATTTTCTTTTCTTGTTTTAAACATTTCTCTAATTTTCCCTTTCTTTAAATACTTAAATTTTATTAAATTTTATCTAAATTAATTTTACATTATTTTATAAATAAGTTATTTATTTATATTAATTTATAAGGAAATATGGGATTAATGTTGATAATTTTTATTTATTATATTTTGTTTAAAAAACAGCAAAAACTTTGAAGTATGTAATATATCTAATTTTATAAATATTAAATTTAATTGAATAAATAGTTAAAAATATATTTTAATTATCTGAAAAAATCTCTGGTTTTTATTAAAAAAAGGAGATAAAATAATCATTGGAAAGGAAGGTAAAATTGAAAATAACTAATGATTTATTAAACAACTCACATATTATTTTTGAATCTAATATTAAAAATCAAATAGAAGCACTAACTAAAATTACTGATTTGGCATTTTCATTAGGTTATATTACTAATCGTGATGAATTACTAAAAGCATTTCTTGCTCGTGAACAAGAATCATCAACAGGTTTTGAAGGTGGAATTGCAATTCCACACGCTAGAATTAAATCAATTAAAAAACCTGCAATTCTAATATTATGTAATAATAATGGTGTTGACTGAAAAGCAATAGATGGACAATTAACAACTTTTATTATTGCTTTAATAATTCCTGAAACACAAGCAAAAAATTTACATTTAGATATTTTAAGTACACTTGCAATTAAACTTGTAAATGAAGATTTTCGTAAAAAATTAAAAAATGCAAAAAATTCACAAGAAATAATATCGCTTATTAATGATGAAACAGTTAAAAATAGTACTAAAAAAGAAATAAAAACAATGAAAAATAAGGAAACAAAAAAAATTATTGGAGTTTCTTCTTGTACAACTGGAGTAGTTCATACTTACATGTGTAAAGAATTATTAGAAACCGCAGGAAAAGAACTAGGCTATCAAGTACATATTGAATGTCAAGGTCAAAAAGGACCAGAATATGTACTAACAGAACAAGAAATTAAAGAAGCGGATGTCGTTATTTTAGCAACAGATGTTGCAATTGACTTAGAACGTTTTATTGGTAAAAAAACATATACTTGTGGTACAAAACCAGTAGTTAAAGATGCTAAACAAACTATTAAAGAAAGTTTAACAAAAGCAAAAATATACGCTGAACCTAATGGTAATAGTGGTGATTTCATTTTAAATGCTTCGAAAGGTAAACCAGCAATTTTAAAACATTTATTAAGTGGAGTATCATATATGATACCATTTGTTGTTTTTGCTGGTTTAATTTTTGCTATTGTTGGTGGTATCGCAAAAGGTACTTTTGGTAATGGATTTGAATTTAAAAATTCATGAGAAGAACAACTTGTTTGATTAAAAACAAATCCACCAGGAGTTAATTCTGGATTAATTGGTGGTACAACGCTAATGCATGTATTAATGATTATCAATAACATTGCTGGTATTGGCTTTACATTGATGATACCAATCATGGGCGCTTATATTGCTTATTCAATCGCAGGACGTCCCGGTATTGCTCCAGCAATGATTATTACATTTTTATTAGTATCACCCCTGGTACGGGAATGTGATTTGGATGAGGAGTATTTAATCTTACTGCTAGTTCTAAAATTGATGCAAGTCAACCTTTTCAGGGTAACGCTAATGTTTCATGAACATTATTTGGTGCTCTTTATGGAGGACTAATGGCTGGTTATTTAGTTAGATTTGTAAATTCATGAAAAGTACCAAAATGATTATTACCAATTATGCCAATTATTATTATTCCTGTTTTTTGTACAGCAATTATTGCAATTCCAACCGCTTTCTTTTTAGCAGCACCGTTTGGATATGTAATGGGTGCATTGGATTATGGTTTAAGTTGAATGGGGTTACATCCAAATATAGGGTTTTTAGTTGGATTATTATTAGGAGCAATGGTTGGATTTGATATGGGTGGTCCAATTAATAAAACAGCTGTTCTTGTTGCAACATCATTAATGGTACAAGATGGTGGTCGATTAATGGGACCAGTAGCAGCAGCGATTCCGATTGCACCATTGGGTTGTGCATTAACATCAACAGTATTTAGTCGTAAATTATTTACAAAACAAGAACAATCATTAGGGTGAAATGCCTGATTATTAGGGTTTATGGGAATTTCTGAATCTGCTATTCCATTTGCAGTGAGAGATACATGAAGAACAATAGTTGCTAATGTTATTGGTAGTGCTGTTGCGGGTGCTTTAGCATTTGGTTTTGGTGTACTTGGTCATGTTGGGGCTTGAGGTTCTTTTATTATTGCTTTATTTGGTGGTGTTACTAATATTGATGGTAGTTATATTGGTATTTTATGATATGCAGTAGCTATTATTATTGGTACGGTAGTACAATCTATTATTTATACTTCACTTTTATTGCAAAAGCAAGGATTATATAGATCTTCAATTTTAACGTTATTAAATAAAATTGGAATTAAAACTAAAAATAAAAAAAGAAAATAATATTAATATATGAATAATAAAAAAAATTGATGATTTGAAAATCAATATAGTCGAAGTTCAATAACTATTGATGATAAAAAAATAACTATTTATCATAAAGGATTAACAACTTTTAGTTTAAAAAAACAAACTAAAAATATTATTATGATTAATAATATTAATTATTTAGTTCTTAGAAAGCCAACTTTTTGACAGTGTGGGTACCTTTATTTTGTTTTAAAAAATGAAATTGAAAAAACTAATAATCAAGAAATTTTATTATCTAATTTATGTATAGCCTTCAAACGAAAAAATGAATTTAAAGAAGCAGAAGAAATTAAGAGTATTATTGATAATTTAACTATTTAAACTAAAAAAAGCATTTTAATTGACACATTAAAAAAAATAATTTACAATTCTAATTATAATTTAATAGATGTCCAATCCTAATATAGATATTTCTCTATATTAGGATTTTTATTAAATTAAAATATTTGAAAGGAAGATTAAAAGATATGCCTAAAAATATACAAAATATACAAATGACAGAAAAAGAATATAAAAATTTTAAAAATTATAAAAAACAAAAAGCAATTCAAGAAGAAATGATATTAAAAACAAAAAGTACAGCAAAAAAAGCGGGGAAAATTGCTATTAATCCTGCGCCAACAATAGGTGGTACGTTGGGGTTTTTAGCGGGTGGATTTGGTGCAGGACTTACTGATAATAATTATAATACTATTTTTGATATACCTGTTGCAATTTCTTCAGGTGTTGGTGGTGCAATAATTGGATCTGTTGTAAAACAAAATTACAAAGCTAATATTGCTGAAAAAAAAGCAAAACGACAAGAAAAATTACAATACATGCTATTAGAAAATATAAATAATTCATCAGATTCAGAATCCGAAGAAGAATCAGAACAAGAATTTGAACAAAACAAAGAAAATAGTTTGTATACTGATTTTGAAAAAAAATAACATTAAAAGAAGAAGCAATAAAAAAGAGAGAACTTTTATTACGAAACATGAAATTAGATGCAAAATTTCAAAAGCAAGAACAACAATTAAAAGAATTGAGTATTCAAAATAATTCAGTCGATGATATTCTTACAAAAGAATTAGCAAACACATTATCTACTGTTCCTATGACTTTTGCTACTTTAAATAAGGGTAATCCTATTTCTCAAGATGTAATAAATGCTGCTAATTTAATGTCTATAAGTCCATCTTCAAAACCTGTTGCTGATAAACAAGAAAACCAAAAACCTCTTATTTCTATGTAATATCATATACATTAATGAAACAAATAATAAAATCAGATATAGTTTAAAGGAGGATTACTTATGCATTTTGATCCTATCGAAGACTTGTTTAATGATTTAGGTTCACAGTTTCAGTCTTTTGGAAATGATACTGAAACTTTATTTAATAATTTTGGTGATAATATAAGTTCAGAATTTGAAGTATTTACAAAAGATTTAAATACTAATTTTCAATCTTTTAGCAATGATGCAAGTAATGTCTTTAATGATCTAGGTAAGGAGCTTCAATCTCTGGGTAATGAGATTAGTGAAGGTTTTCAAATTGTTAGTAATGATGTAGAATTTTTTTTAATGATCTAGGTAAGGAGTTTCAATCTCTGGGTAATGAGATTAGTGAAGGTTTTCAAATTGTTAGTAATGATGTAGAATTTTTTTTAATGATCTAGGTAAGGAGTTTCAATCTCTGAGTAATGAAATTAGTGAAGGTTTTCAAACATTTGTTCATAATTTTGAAACTGCCTTTAAAGATTTTGGTAATAATATAAAAACTTTTTTTAATAATATTGGTAATAATATTGAATCATTTTATAACGGTATTACTTCATTTTTTTTTAGGAATTGAAAATTTAATTAAAATTATGCCCTATGCAATTGGTGGAGTAATTGGATCAGTTATAGCATTTAAGATTTATAAAGCAAGAAAGTCAATGTTAAAAAATGAAAGAATAAGAAAAATATATAAAATTTGTAAAAATCAAGAACTAAATAATGATATTAAAAATGTTAATTTTGATAAATTAAAACCAGTAGTAAATAATACAAAACTTACAACAAGTAAATCAAAAAAGTTTACTAAAAAAATTTTAGTAAAATAAAAAATAAAATGCACCGTAATTAGATTATAAAATCAATATGGTGCATTTTTCATTTTAAAATATAAATTTTACTTAACTTCACTAAAGTAGTCATCCATTTTAAAATAATCAATACTATGATCAAAAGTTGATGAATAAATGATTTTAAAATTTAAAGAAATGCGATGTTCTTTATTTAATTCATCAACTTTATTATTTAATTTCTTTTTAATTCTTTTGATATTTCTAATATTACGATCAGTTTCTCTTCTAATATTAAATACAAAAAAACATTTAATTTTGTCAAAAGAAATTTCATGTTTTTTATCAATATTATGTTGAAAACAAATAAAGGTATCAGTAAATTTTTTTGATAAATCATTAATAATGTCTTCATGAAAATGTTTTTGAATTTTAAATTCAATGAATAAAAATTCATTTCTTTTATTATAAGTGATAGCATCAATTGATTTAATACCACGTGAATGACTACAACATAAAAGTTTAAGATTATCACCATCAATTGCATATTCTTCAGATTCTGAAGAATATGTTTTAGAAGCAGTACTATAAGATAACAAACGAAATGTTTTTTTATTTTTTTTATAAATAAATATTAAATTATTTTTTAATGTCTCATTTAAATTCATATTCGTCTAACTCCCTATATGGATAACTTAAAGCTTCATTAATGTGATCTAAACTATTCTCTTCAATTATACAAGAATCAAAATTTTTATCTTTGTTAATAAAATTATATTTAAAATTTAAGTTTTTAAAGTCACGACTTGCTAGTGAAGTTATTGTTTCAAGAATATATGGACTATGTGTTGAAATAATTAATTTAAAATTAATTATTTTAGCAATATTTAATAATAGTTTAGTAAATAAATATTGTCATTCTGGATGAATATAGGCTTCAGGTTCATCAATAATTACTAAGTTACCTTCTTTAAAAAAGTCACTTTTAACCATTTCTTTAAATGATTCAATAATTTTTAATCCACGTGAGGAGTTAGCAAGTTTAATAGTAATACCATTCTTAGTTAAACTACCATTTTCAAAGTTAATTTTATTTTCATTACCAAAATAGTTTTCAAGTTCTTGATTAATTTTTTGTTTAATTAATACTAATTTCAAATTACTATACTGTTCAATATTTTTTTGAATATTAATTTTATTTTTAAAATCATCTAAGTAGTGACACTTTTTAAATTTGAAAATGTTATTTAATGATAATTTTAATTTTTCACTCTCTAACATATATGATGATTGTTTTTTACTAAGACTTTCTTCAATCATTAAATTTAAAATTTGGTCAGTATCACTAATATAAGTAGCATCAATTATTGGGTTTTCAATAATATTTTCTAAGTAATTAAACTCATGTTCTAAAGAAAATTTATTATTTTCATTAATATTAATTGTTAAACTTTTGTTATTGTCTAAACTAAGTTTTAAATAACTATCTTTATTATTATATTTTTTATTTCTTAAGTTTTCACCATGAAAGTTTTCACGAAGAATATTAGCCATTAAATATGAAATGATATCAGTATCTTTATTATTAAATAATTCTAAGGTTTGTAAAATATCATTATTAATAATATTAATTGTATATTTAATAATTTTAATTTTGTAACTATCTTTATTAGTATCTAATTCAATTCTTTGTAATGTTTTGGTAATTAAATCATCATTTATTTTTAGCAATTGATGATAGTCTGTTAATAAATTAATTCAAAAATTATTAAATTTTTCAATTTTATAATTAAAATTTGTTATTCATTTTTGCATAAATGTTTTATTATTTAAATTAATATTATTATAAATAGATTCAATTTCTTTAAATAAAGCACTTTCTTTTTCACTACTATTAAAATTTGTTTCAAAAAAATTACTACCAGTATTTTCAATTTGTGTAAAATTATCTTCAGCAAAGTTAAAAAAATTCTTAATTATTTCTGACTTAATATCACTAGTAGCAATTTTTACCATTGCAAAAACTAACCTACTTAAGTAACTTTTACCAGTGTCATTAACACCAGCAATAATAGTAATATCGCCAATATTTAAAGAAGTATCATTAAAAGGACCAATATTTTGACTTATATAACATACGTATTTTGGTGAATATTCTAAAATATGATATATGCTGGTTGTAGCTAATATTTGAAATCCATTTCTTTCTATATTTTCAAACTTTAACATTGTTTGATTACGCATATGAGAATGATAATCACAAAAATCTATGAGAATTAAACCAGAAATTATAAGTAAAATAGTTAAAATAAATAATAATATTGTTATTATTTGTATTTTTTTCATTTCTTTTTACTCCCTTAAATCTAATATAATAAAGAAAATTAATATATATTTTGAAAAATAAAAATATTTTTATTTATACAACGTAACAATATTAACAAATTTAATTAACTTTACAATAATTTTTATCTATTTTTATAAATAATACGGAAACTATTTACTATTATTTTGCAGTTATTTTTATTAAAATATTAATTTTTAAGAAAAGTTTTAGCAGTAGTTATGCAATTGATAACTTTCTTCTTTTTTTGCTATCATTTTTTTCTGTATTTTCTAATTTACGCTTTTCTTTGTTAACTTCTTCTTTTGTTAATCATTCTTTTACTTTATTAAAATCTGTTTTCTTTTCTTCTGATCAATTTGTATCATCTTCATCTAATATTGCATCTAGGTATATCTTAAAAATTGCTTTTTCATTATCAGATAAATTTTGATCAGTTTGATATTTTTTGAAATTATGGATAACAGTTACTCGTTGTTCTAAAACATCTTTTTGTAATTCATTAAAATTAGGACAATTTGGAAGTTTTTTAATAGATGTTATAATTTTTGAATCAACATATGATAAATCATCTAACATACTATCTACTTCTTCTTTTATCTCATTATCAAAAAGATAATTTTTATTTTTAAAAGGATTACTATCTATTTTGTTAATATCAGTTAATACACTATTAACCAAATAATTAGTAACTTCTTTTAAGTTATATTTAATAGTTAAAGTTCATCAAGTTAATCCTTCTCTAGTTATGTAATTATTATAATTACATTCATTTGTTATTAAGAAATCAATAATCATCATTTCAATTTGATTTTGATTTCTTGGTAATTGATGTAATCAATCAATTATCATATCTTCAAATTTAAAAGGTTTTTCATTATTTTTATTTTTAATATCAAAATTAATTTCTAAATCACCATTTTCATTTTTTAATAGTAGTGTTCTTATAATTTTTTTATTATTACTTTTAATTGCTCTATGTAATATAGTGTTATTAAACTCATCAATAGGTGTATTAATATTAAAATGAGAATTATTTTGAAAATCATTAACTAATTCACGAATTTCTTCATTTGTCGGATATGCATCATCTTTATTAATCTCTTGTATTAATAATTTGCAAAATGGGGTTTCATTTTGCAAATTTACTAAATTGGGATTAACTTGTGAATTATTAATTAGTTGTTTTGATATATTTTTAAACTCTCCTCCAAGTTTTCAGTCTACAATATATTGTTTCATAATTGCTAAATGTAAGGGTGAATTTCCTTCAATATCTTGTTGATTTAAAAAATTTTTATCATTTTTTTTAAAATTTATTAATCAATTAATAAGTTTTATTTTATTAGTTGTAAATTCTATTAATTCACTTGAAGTTTCTCAACCTTCCTCATGTGGATCATAGTTATATTCATCTTCTATTTCTGCTCCTTCATCTAAATCTAATAAAAAACTATTATGAAGGGCATTTCTATTGTTATTATCTAAACTAATAACTTCCTCATCACTAATGTTTGGATTATTCATAAAATCTTCAATAATAGAAAATTGAATTCTTTTCTTTTGAAATTGATCAATAAGGTAATTTAATGTTAGCATACTTTTATCTGTTCCTATCTATAATATGAAATTCCTGTTACTTTATTAAAAGTAACAGGAATACAAAAACTTTCTTTAGTTTTACATTTATTTGTATCATAATTTTAAAAAAATCCAATACATTTTTCTTAAAATTAAAATTTAGTTTATAATCAGCGTTTATTAACCTTTATATATATCATTTTTAATAATTGACTAGCAATGAAATAAACAATGACAACACCAGCTAAATAAGCATAAAAAATTAAAGGAATTGGTGTTAAACCAATAGTAGCTCCTAATTGTGTATATGGAATACTAATGCCAATAATAGTAATTATAATTGTTGTTAAAAATAACTGATGAGATGGCATACTTTGAATAAAAGGTACCTTAGAAGTTCGTAATAATTGTACAATTAATGTTTGTGAAGTAACTCCTAAAATAAATCATCCAGTATGAAATAATGATTGTTGATATATGCCAGCATCACTATTAGGATCTACATTAGCAAAATTGGCAAAGATATGTAAACCATATCCTAAAAATAAAAAGGTGGTTATATCAAATATTGAACTTAGCCGTCCATTCCAGAATGCAAAAGGTAAAATACTTTTTGCATTTCATTTTTGTGGTTTTTTAATAAAGTCTTCATCAACCCTATCTCAAGGAATTGCTAATTGAGAAATATCATATAATAAATTTTGTAGTAAAATTTGAATTGCCATCATTGGTAAAAAAGGTAATCAAATTGAAGCAATTAAAATACTTAATGAATTACCAAAATTAGAAGAAATAGTAATTTTAATATATTTTAAAATATTACCAAAAGTATTTCTGCCACTAATCACTCCTTGTTCTAAAACATCTAAATCTTTTTCTAATAAAATAATATCAGATGCTTCTTTGGCAATATCAGTAGCACTATTAACAGATATTCCAACATCAGCGTGATGCAAAGCAACAGCATCATTAATACCATCACCTAAAAAGCCAACAGTGTGACCATTTAACTTTAAAATATCAATAATTCTTGATTTTTGTAATGGATCCATTTTCGCAAAAATAGTAGTTTTATTTACTAATGCTTGTAAATGTTGATCATC
This sequence comes from Spiroplasma endosymbiont of Tiphia femorata, assembly GCF_964020225.1. Classification (NCBI taxonomy): domain Bacteria; kingdom Bacillati; phylum Mycoplasmatota; class Mollicutes; order Entomoplasmatales; family Spiroplasmataceae; genus Spiroplasma; species Spiroplasma endosymbiont of Tiphia femorata. Next base: position 974,340 of record NZ_OZ026544.1, read on the forward strand.
CATATCTTCAATGTCACTACCTAATAAAGGAATTCCTGGCTCTAATCCCACCTTTTTACAAATTGCTTTAGTAACAATTTCATTATCACCAGTCAAAATTTTAACATCAATTCCGTGTTGATTAAGAGTTGTTATTGCTTTAATAGCACTAGGTTTAGGTACATCTAAAAAACCTATATATCCTAATAAAACTAAATTAGATTCATCTTCTATTTTAAAAACTGTTTTGTCACTAGCAAAATCTTGATAGCCAATTGCAATTACTCGTAAACCATCATTATTTAATTCCGTACTTAATTTTAAAACATTTTCTTTAATTTTATCAGTTAAGGTAATTACTTTCCCTCCAATTTCAACTTTAGTACAAATTTTTAATATTTCTTCTACTGCTCCTTTGCAAATTAAAGTATTATTAATTTTATCTTTTGAAACTACTATTGACATTCGTCTTCTTATAAAATCAAAAGGTATTTCATCAATTTTACGATAGGGCATTTCAACTATTTTATTATGATGAGCTTTAATGTGTTGGACAATTGTTTTATCAATATTATTTTTTAATCCAGTTTGTAAAGAACTATTTAAATATGCCATTTCTAAAACTTTGTTTGATTCAACACCTTCTGGAACTAAGTGTTTAACTAACTCAATTCTATCCTCAGTTAAAGTACCGGTTTTATCAGTGCATAAAACATCCATTGCACCAAAACTTTGAATACTAGTTAAATTTTTAACAATTACTTTTTTATGTGATAATCTAATTGCACCTTTTGCTAAGTTAGCACTAACAATCATTGGCAGCATTTCGGGGGTAATACCAACAGCAACTGATATTGAAAATATTAACGCTGTTAAAATATTATTTTTAGTAATTACATTAACAATAAATATTAATGGTACCATTACACACATAAAACCAATAAGAATGTAGGTAACTTTTTTAATACCTTTACTAAAACTAGTAACAGGACGTTTACTAGTTACTGCACTAGCAATTGATCCAAAATAAGTATTAACACCTGATGCAATAACAATAGTAATAGCACCGCCCGAAACAATACTAGTACCCATAAAACATATGTTTTCTAATTCTAGGATACTACTTTTTTTATTATCATCTTTAGTATTAATAGCATGTTTTTCAACAGGAAATGTTTCACCAGTTAGTGCTGATTGATTAATAAATAGATCGGTTGAAACTAAAATTCGAACATCAGCAGGAATCATATCACCAGAAGATAAGAAAATAATATCACCTGGTACTAAATTTTCAATTAATACTTCTTTTGTAAAATTGGCAACACTATTTAAAGCATTAAAATCAATTTTTTTATTTTTATTACTAAATCGAAAAACACTGGCTGTTGTTTCAATTAATTGTCGTAATTTTTCTGAAGATTTATAGGAACGATAATCTTGAAAGTAAGATATAAAAACACTCAAAATAATCATTACTAAAACAATAATAGCACTGTACAAATCAACATTTTTATCAGTATTAGTATCAGTAATACTGTAACTAATAAAATTATAGATAACTATTATCATTAAAACAATAATAAAAGGATTAAAAATATTGTGCATTAATTTTTTGTATCAAACAAATCGTTTATGAGAAAAAACATTTTTACCATATTTTTTAAGTCTGTCTTCTACTTCTTCCTTTTTTAATCCGTACATACTACCATCTAATTGTTGGATAACTTCTTCTTTCGATAGTTGCGAAAATTGTTTAAACATGGTTGTTGTTTTTTGTTCTATATGCTTCTTTTTAAAAAATTGCATTATCAACCAACCTTTCTTCAAACGTATAATTTAATTGTATACTAAAATCAAAAGAACTTTATTTTAGTGAATAAAGTTCTTAAAACTACCAAATATTTAAGAATAATATTCTTCTATTTTCAATAAAAAATTTGTATTATTTTTAAATACAAATTATTTATATCAAAAATAGGAGTAAACATCAATGATTTAAAAGGAGTTGAAATATAATTATAAATCTTCTAATCAATTTTCTATATTTATTAATCAAATATGATAGTATTTAGTTAAACTTGATTAAGTAACACAATTCACCGCAAGATAATTTAATTAAGTAACACAATTCACCGCAAGATAATTTATTAATTATTTTATTTTTTATGTTATGATTATTTTGTTATTAAATTATATAAAATAAAAAAAGATACTTGCAGGTGTTTTATATATGTGTGTTCAAGATAATTTTTATATTAAAAAAATTTATTATGGTGCTTATGTTAAGAATGTAATTTTACCTATGAGTGCTATATTAAATAATAAGCGTAATGAAGTTGGTATTAAAAATTTAGGTATTAATGATAAAAAGTTACGTAATAGTACTATTCGTACTAAAACAAAATTAATACATAAAGCATATCATAATTTTTATAATTCAAAAGTTTTAAGTTTTGTTACTTTGACTTATAAAGATAATATGCAAGATATTAATAAAGCAAACATGATATTGCTATATTTTTTAAACGTTTAAAACGTTGATGAAATGACCCTAAACGTGCTAAATATTTAGGTCAATTAAAATATATGTATGTTTATGAATATCAAAAACGTGGTGCTATTCACTTTCATATATTATTTAATAGAAAAATACATAAGAGTATGTTGCCACAATGATGACTATTTGGTTTTAATGATGTAAGAGTTGTTCAAAAAGGTACTAATGAAAATATAGTTAAGTATTTAAGTAAATATGTTGTAAAAGTACAAAATGATATAAAATCTCAAAATCAATATGATTTAAGTATTCGTGCTTATGCCTTTTCTCGTAATTGTTCTAATCCAAAAGTGATTAAAGGTCAAAAAATAATGTTATATCAACGTTTAATTGATGCTTCTGTTAATGCTTTACATACACAATTTTTTAAAAAGAAAATTGATAATTTAGGTCGTACTATACTTTTTGGTGGAAGTTTTGATACCACCGTTTTCGGTGATAATTTTAAAGATTATGATGAATATGTTTCAATTGATAGTATTAGGTTTAGAAATGCAATTAAGCGTGTACCAAGAATTTTACATTAACGAATTTTTTTAAAATTATTATTAAGTAATAAAATCATTAATTTTTTGAAAAAACATATAAATTTTATGAATTAGTAGTTTATATTTATTTTAAAATATTTAATTTTATGAAAAGTATTTAAAAATTTAAGTATTAATGATAAAATAATACTTTAAAAATAATTAAGAAAGTAAAATTATATTGTAATGAAAGCTGTTTTTTATTTAATTATTGGTGCTTTTATATCTAGTTTAGTTGGAATATTTTTTTCTGTTATTGCTAATTGATTTAAAAATAAAATGTTTTTGGTCAATTATTATATAAAAAGTAAAGAAGTATATTTTAACATTGAACAATTAAATTATATAGCAAATACTTATGCGAATGAATTATTAAAAATATTTAAAGATAATGAAATAATAATCACACATATAAAAAAACAAATTGAGAATTTAAAGTTAAATTTTAAGTTCTCAAGAGAATTTTTAATTATATGTTTTTGAAAAGATTATTCAAACATGATTAATCCATTTGGTAGTAACTATGACGATGAATATAGAAAGTTATGAAGTAAGTTTGAAAAAAAACTTAAAGAAAAATATTTTCTAAAATATGATGTTGTTATGTATATTAAAAATTCAGACTTTGAACAATATAGATTAATTAATATTTTAAAAGAATTTATAAAATATTCTAACTTTAATACTAAGTTTAAATATTCAGAGGAGTTAGAAAATATTTTTATTAAATGAGAACGTTTTATTAATGATAATGATGTAATTGATTTATATAAAAATTATAGTAATAAAAAATATAATAAAAAAATGGAAAAAATAAAACATATGTTTCTTTTAAAGAAGAAAATGTATAAAAAAATTAATAAATGGATTTAAAAAATTATTAAGAAAATACTTGTATATATATATATATATATATATAATGATTATTAGCAAATACATAAAGTTTTTACCTGCAAGTAGGCTTTTTGTTTTTGCTTTTTTTATTGTAAATTTTATTTTTTATGTTATATTATAAGTAATAATGTTTTATTACCGACATTATTAATCTAATCAGAAATGATTTACTTGCAGGAGGTTAAGATGTATTTTTTATGTCAATTGACAAAAATTAGAAGTAATGAAGTAATTAAAGATGAAAAAAGTGGTAAGTTCAAAAATTATGATGTACTTACTTTTTCGCCGTTTTATGTTACTGATAAAGGTATTAAAATATCAACTGGTGAAAAATCTAAGGATAAATGAGTTTTACATGATAGTGAATTATTTACTAAACTTTCTAAAATGAATTTAAGTCTTGGTTCTTATTATGATGTTGAAATAACATGAGAAGCAAAAATTATTGACATACATAATTTAAAAACTAAATAGTTATTTATTATAGGGTAATTGTTAAATAATTATTTAAAGGATTTAATTTATGTCAAAAATTAATAATTGTGCTTGTGAACAACATTTTCATTTAGCAATGTATGTATGCAAACTTTGTGACCAAGTAATTTGTCCTAAAAGAGTTTTACAAAATTTATATACTGGAAAATATTATTGTCCAAATTGCATATTAGATATTGCTTTGGTTAAACAAAAAGAACAATTACAACAAAAAGAAAATTAAGGTGGTACATAAAAGTGCAAGATTTAGAAAAACGTATTGAAGAATTAGAAATTATTGTTAATGATTTAGTTAAATTTCAAACTTTACTTTTACATTTTTTTAATTATCTTGGTAAAGATGAAGAGAAATTTAAAAATAATATTAAACGTTTAAAGTAATATTTTAAAAAAAACTAAATAGGGAGCATATATATACTTTTTTGTGTACTTTGCTCCCATGTTATACAAATTAGTATAAATATGCTCCTTATTAAATAAGTAAGGAGTTTTATTTATGCCTAATGAGTTAGAACAAACTAGTAATTATACTTTAACTAAAATTTTAAGAACTGGATTAAGTCCATTAAGTGCTATGGTAGGTGTTAGTGCTTATTATGGTCAATATTTAAAAGACCCAATTTTAGGTTCTATTAATTCTTTGTTATTTAGTAAAAAGTTAGGAATTGATATATGGAATATTAATCAAAGACCAACTACTAAAAATAAAGTTATTAATAGTTATAAAAAGATATTTTTAGGTTTAGGAACAATTGGTTTAATTAATTATGCTAAGTTTGTTCAGTATGTAGATAAGTCTGTGTCTTTATTAAGAGATGAACCATGTTTTTGACCACCTTGCCCTACTGAACCACCAATTCCTACTCCAGTACCAACACCTAAGCCAATAGTTGATAAGGCTTTTGTAGATTGAGATACTTATATATCTTTAAATAGTTTTGGTATAGCAAATGTTATTAGTGGATTAACTGAATTAATACCTAATGGATTTGAAACTATACGTAAAATAGCGAATATGGGTACTGGTGGTTGCTATGGGTATTAATAATGATTTTAATAATTATTTTGCTATTCCTACGATTATTGCTGGTGCAAGTGAGATTATAAATACTTTATTGTTACCATTTGGGAATACTAATAATGTTGTGCAAATGCAAGAAGTATTTACTGATGAAAAAGCAAGATTAATTAATGCTAGTGTTAGTGATTATCAAAGTACAAATGACAGTATGGTTGATGTTTATTTAAATGATGATAGTATGTCGGAGATTAATTTAGATAGAGCAAGTTTAAATTGGGATTATTCTTATGCTTATACGTTAGGTGGTGTTTAAAATGGAATTTAAAGAAAAGTTAAAAGAATATTTGAAACGCCGTCAAGATATTATGAGAACTACTTTTTTAGATTGATGTTCTTTGATTATATTTGTTTTTTCTTTTAGTGTTTTAGGTTCTAAATTAAGCATGATTATGGATAGTTCTTTTACAAATGGCGATATTGTTGCTTTAGTTTTGTCTTTGGTGTTTGTTATTTTAACTATTAGTTATATTATTTTTGATTTGGTTAAAACTAAGAAAAATATAAAAAAATTAAATAATGAGTTTGGAGTAACTGATGAAAATGAAAAAAGATAAATGAAAAAATATGCCAAGACAAAAGTTGCATAAGAAAAAAGCAAAAAGAAATTTTGAACAGAGATTATATGAAAATATGAGTTTTGATAGTTTTTTAGGAGGTAAAAAATAATGGTTAAATGGATAGTTGTGATAGTTGCTGTGCTTAGTACTGCTTGGGCATTTAAAGGTACTATTAAAAAGTTAGTTTGAAAATTTAAACATAGAAAACACAATGTAGTTGACCCAGATTGTTGATATTGTAAAGAACAAAAACGTAAAGAAAGAGCAAGAAAAGAATTAGAGGAGGGAGGTGATTAGTATGCCAAAAGGTTTAAGTGCTTTAATAGAAATGATTGGAGGTATTGGCCAAAAATTATTAGAATCTTTTAGTTATGTGTTTAATTGAGTATTTGCCGGTGATTCTATAATGACAAACTGACCAGTATTAATTCCAATATTTATGATGGTATTAGTATTTATTAAAGAATTTATTGGACATATTATTCGTGGATTTAGATAGAAATTATTAGGTTGTTTTTAGGAGGTAATAGTTATGATTAAATTATTTTTTGCAATAATTTTTGTTTTTCCTTTATTAGGTAAACTTTTACCTTCTTTAAATAATATTGTGCAAAATATTTTGCAAAGTTATATTACTGATTTTTCTGGTTTACATAATTTGTCTTTGATTATTAAAAGTTTTATTTTTGGTGATAGTTCACAACAAATAGTTTCAATGCCAGCACCATTGTTAGCAATTATTTTAGTGCTTTTTACTTTTTCATTAATTTTAAAATTATTAAAAATAATATAGGAGTAGTTTATTATGGGTGTTGCTTTTATTTCAAAAGTTTTAGAACTATTTGGACAAATTTTTATGAAATTTTGAAATTTGCCAATGGCAGATTTAGGTTTTAATTTGGGAACTTTTGTTGTTTTTATTCTTTTAATAAAGTTTGCTATGTCAGTTTTTTTAAATATTGACATTCAGCCAGTTTCTACATCGGGGACTGTAAAGCAAAGTTATAGAAATATTAAAGGTAGTTCAAAATTTGTTGGTAAAAAAATTGCTAAGGTTCATAGTAAACGTATTGATAAATTAAAAGAAAAAAATAAAAAACAAGGTAAGTTTAAAGGTGGTGCTGGTGGTAATAAATTTACTGGAACATCTAGTGGTTGAGGAGTTGGTAATTAATTATGAGTGATTTTGTGAATAGTATATTGCATTTAATTTTTATATTTTCTAGTAATGATATTAGTATATTTTTAAATCAAACTAATATTACTGATGAAGTTTATATTTTGTTTAATTTGACTTTTTGGTTGGTATTAAGTGTATTTTTAATTTTATTTATCGTAGTATTAAATTTATTTTTAGGTCATTGTTTGGGTAGGTGTTAAGTATGAGTGTTTGAGATATTTACAATAAAATACATCAATGTATAGTTGATTATTGAACTATGTTTATAGGAAGTCCAGTTGACCAATTTACTACTATTTTATGAAATTTAGTAGTTTATGGAACGCAGTTTTTTATTGGATTTATTATATTTTATGGTTTATGATGAGTTTTAAGATGTTTGTTTGGTAAATAATTATGTGATTTAAATTTGCTAAATTGTTTTTTGTTGTAAATACTTCTGTTCAAGCACCAACTAGTTTAATTGCTTCAAATGACCCTAATGTCGTTAATTATGATATTACAAAAGAAATGGTTAAACATGTTAAGTATCATAATTTTGATGATTGAGCAACAATACCATGAAATTCTGCTTATTTTGATGTTGACCAACCGGATTTAAAATTAGTAAGTGGTGAATTTATAGGTAATAATGAAGGTTTATATACGTGTTATTATTATAGTGATACAGTTGGTGTTCCGTCACAAATGATAGATATGGGAACTGGCGTTTATACTTTTAATAGAAAACAATTAGATGAATTTTCACGTATTATGTTTAATCATAATTATGTTGCAAAGAATAATACTAATAATTTAAATTTTGTTAATACTGGGTTAAGTATTATAAATTTTCAAACACAGTTAAATTTTGAAATTGATAAACCTTTGAGTTTTTATATTCAAGGTTTTATGTTTTATTTTGAATATGAATATTTTAAAACTTTTACTGCTAATTTTACTTTTAGTTTTTTAGATTATGTTGGTGATACAAAATATGTTTTTAAAGGTAAAGTGGATAATGATATTTATCAACAAGATTTATATAATTTTGTTACTATGCCTATTCGTGTTCCAAATTTAAGACATTTAACAGTATTTTTTGATGTTCATGGTGAATCAACTAGACCAACTTTTTCACCACAGTTGAATTTTGGTCAAATCAATATTTTTTCAAGTGAAAATATAACACCAGTGCCACCAAATAGTCCTTTTAATCCCGAATATGAAAGACCAAGTTGATATGATGTCTTTGGACATTTACGTAATGCTTTTAGATGAGTACTTTATGGTGTTGTTGGTAAAGTTTTACCAGTTGAACCATTAAGACAATTTCTTTTTACAACAGATAGTTTATTACGACATATTTTTTCAGATACGATTAGTACTGCTTTAAATGTTGATATTGTTAGTGGAATAGAAAATATTATACCTTTATGATTATTTGTTAGAGCAATTAGTTTAATTATAGGTTAGGAGTTTATTATGCCTTGATATGGTTATGTGTTATTAGTTATAGGTTTGATTATAATTATTTATCCAATTCTTATAACTATTCGTAATGTTAAAATTTTAAAACGAGTTGGTAGTTATATTATTTCAGCACCTCCAAGAACTGGCAAATCTGCCCTTGCTTGTTGTTTAGCACAAACTCATAAGAAACGAGTAGTTAGTCCTTTCCCTATTAAGTTAAAGACTGGTTATTCTTATTTGGTTAATTATAACGATGTTTTTACTTTTAATCAGTTAGCAAGTAATTATGCTTTTGAGGAACAAGATTTAATAATTTTAGATGAATTAGCATTAAAAATAAATTCTAATGATTTAGGAGTGCAGTTTAAAAATCAACAAGAAAGTTTAGGACAATTTTGTAAGTTAATAGGTCACATGTTTAATGGTACAATGTATTTGATTGAACAACACCCTAATAGAATACCAGTACAAGCAAGAGAAAAAGTAGAATATGTTGTTCAAGTTAAACGTATGCGTTTTTTGGGCTTTGTTGTTATATTTAATCTTAATCTATATACGAATATTGACGATTATAATAAAGTAGTGTTTTCACGTCGTAGAACAAAGAAAATGATTAAGAAAGGCATAATGCCTCCAAGTTATAGTGGTGAAGCAATGGCTATGACTTTATTTTTTCCTAGACATTGGTTGAAAAGGTATAATTCTAGGGCTTTACATTATGTGCATGAACTTAAAAGTGAATTATCACCTAAGAAATACCTTAAAGAAGCAAGTAGTATTGATATGACTTATAGTGATATTAAATCTGCTGGTTTGGATAAATTGGATAATATTTTAAAGAAAAAGGGAGATAAAAATTAAAAAAATGGCCAGAACCAACAAAGAACCTTTTGTTGGGTTGGCCGCGGGGTTTAGCCCCGCTGGGGTGAGTTGCGAAGCAACGAGGGGCAAAGCCCCTATTACTTGATATGAGTTTTTAACCTATTATTTTTATTTAAAAATAATAGTTTTTTATTTAGAAAAATGAAAGGAAATATAAATTAATTATTTTTTAAATAATTAATTTATAAAGGGTAGTTAAAATGACTGAAAAACAGAAAATAGAAATTAATCAACTAAATTTAGAAATTAAAAAATATCATGAATCAATATGAATTCTTATCGACAAATTTAATGAATTAAATAATCTTTATAAACAGCAAAAAATAAAAATATCAAATACTAAAAAAGAACAAGAAAAATTATATTCTAAATATAAAATAATACGTAATAAATATTTAATTGAAGATAATCCAGAATTAAGTAAAAAATGAGGACAAGAAATGAAAATTAGTGGACAAAGACATACAATGAAATGAAAAAAAGTAATGGAGCAAGAAAAAAGAGCACTAAAATTAAAAGAAGAATGCCAAATTTTGGAAAAAGAAATTAATGAATTAGAAATAATACTTAACCAAAAATTAGATAAAATACCTATCATTCTTAATGATAATTTTAATCATATAAAAAATAAGGCAAATGATGAAAAAATAGATAATTTACAAAATATACAACATACAGTAAAAGAATATAAACCAAATTTACCAATTTTATTAATTTATTACACATATATCTAATTTCTTATATCTTTTATTTTTTCTGATATAGTACTTAATTGTAAACTGAATATAAGTTTTAAATTTTAACCATTACTTTAGTTTAAAAGTAAATGGTTTTTTATATTTTAAAAAGGAGATAAAAAGAAAAATGAAAATACAAAATAAAATTATACTAAGTTCAACCATTTTCGGTGAAGTTATAGGAAATATTGCTGGATGATATTCAATCCCAACAATGATTGCTGAATGATTAGATATTATGGAATATGATTTTATTGATAATTATATAAACAATGATTTTAATCCATATCGTTCTACAGTTAAAGGTGTTTTAATATGAGGTTTAATTTCAGCAGTAACAATGGCAATAACTTCAACTGTTAGTGTAAAAACTGTTGAATATGTAAAAGTACTTTATAAAAATTGAAGACAAACAAATAGTAGAGAAATTGATGAAACAACACCTTTACTATCACAAACACAAATAAATTCAATAAATAATAATGAAGTAGAACCACCATTAGTATTAAATCCAGCAATAAGTGTAAGTTTATAATTAATATGGAGCGGAAAAAGATATGAAAAAAATATTATTACTACTTGCAATAAGTAATACTTTATCAATGACCAATAGTAATTTTTCTTATAATATTAATTCAAATTTAACAAGCACAATAAAAAGTAGTGATGAAATTAATTTTTTAGCTACAGCAGATATTCATGCTGGATATCCTCAATCAGTTAGTGACAAAACAATTAGTGTCCTTGCTAAACATTTACCAGAAAATAATAATAGAGGTGTTATTATTTCTGGTGATTTAACAGGTTATGTTAAATATACAGGGAATTTATTTTCTTATAAATTAATGTTAGCATCAATCTCTAATCATCTTTTAGCAGGTTTTGGTAACCATGATTCTGATACTACTTGTAAAGTTAACCAAACTTGACTTAACCAAAATATTGTTAAACAAAATGCTATGACAGCAGCTCACTTACTCTATTATACTTCAAAAAATGAAGTTCCTGTATATTCTTGAAATTGATTAGGTATACATTTTGTTCAATGCAGTTTAGCGCCAATTAATAAAGATACTTCAGGTTAAAATTTTGGAAGAAGTGATCCTGGGCCAGCATTAACTGAATTACAAAAAGATTTAGAAATAAATGTTGGTTTGAGTAATATGCCAATTGTTTTAGCTTTTCATTATGGATATGATGATTTTTCAATTGATCAAGAATGATGAAGTAAAGAACAAAGAACTGAATTTGAAAATGAAATTTTAGCAAAATATAATGTTATTTTAATGTTAACTGGACATCAACACTTTGTATCAACCAAATATGATGAAAAAATAATTGCAGTTAATGTTGGTAAAAAGACAATTTATGATGTTTTAAGTGGTACTGCACTTTTTGGTGGTTATTCTGAAATTTCTATAAATAAAACTAACAAAGAAATTACAATTAAGCGTCATAACGTACAACAAAACGATGAAATTGTTATTAATAAAAAAATTAAATATTAATTAAAATTAAAAACTAAGTTTTATTAAAACTTAGTTTTTTTAAATATACAAATTTTTTATTTATTATAATTTGGTGCTTCTTTTGTTAGTTCAACATCATGAGGATGTGTTTCTCTTAAACCAGCACTTGAAATTTTTACAAATTTAGAATCTTGGATTAAAGATAAAATATTTTTAGCACCAACATAACCCATACCACTTCTAATACCACCAACTAATTGAAAAACAACATCTTGTACTTTTCCTTTAAAAGGAACGCGTGCTTCAATTCCTTCTGGCACTAATTTTTTAATTCCTTTTTGAAAATAACGATCACTACTACCACGTTTCATGGCAACTAATGAACCCATACCAACATAATTTTTATATTTTTTACCATTGACAATAATTTCCTCACCTGGTGATTCTTCTGTTCCAGCTAAAATGCTACCTAACATTACACAATTGCTACCAGCAGCAATTGCTTTTACAATATCACCAGAATATTTAATACCACCATCAGCAATGACAGTTACGTTTTTATTTTTTGCTCAATTATAAACATCATTAATAGCAGTAATTTGTGGCACACCAACTCCTGCTATTATTCTAGTAGTACAAATGCTACCAGGACCAACACCAACTTTAATACAATTTGCGCCAGCTTCATAAAGTGCTTGTGCTCCAGCTGCAGTACAAATATTTCCAGCAATAATATCTAATTTTGGATAAGTTTTACGAATTATTTTAACTGTTTTTAAAATCCCTAAACTATGACCATGTGCTGAATCAACAACTAATACATCAACTTTTGCTTTAACTAATGCCTCAACTCTTGCTAAAGTGTCTTCACCAACACCAACAGCAGCACCAACTCTTAATCGTCCTTGATCATCTTTACAAGCATTTGGATAATCAATAGCTTTATCAATATCTTTTGTTGTAATTAAACCAATCAATTTATTATTTGAACCAACAATTGGTAGTTTTTCAATTTTATTTTTTAACATAACTTGTTTTGCTTGTTCGATTGTTGTTGTTTTATCACAAACAATTAAATTTTTGGTAGTCATAATATTTTTAACTAATGCATTATCATTATCAAGATATTTTAAATCACGATTAGTAACAATTCCAATTAGTTGATTTTCTTCATTTACAACAGGCAATCCAGAAATTCGATAAGTACTCATAATTGATTTTGCTTCACTAATTAAAGTTTGAACACCAATAGTAATTGGATCAGTAATAAAACCTGACTCATTTCTTTTCACTTTTTGTACTTCTAAAGCTTGTTCAGCAATTGATAAATTTTTATGAATAATGCCAATACCACCAACTCTTGCCATGGCAATTGCTAGATCAGATTCAGTAACTGTATCCATAGCAGCAGATAAAATTGGAATATTTAATTCAATTTTATTTGTTAATTTAGTTTTTAAAGAAACTTGATTTGGTAAAACTTCTGAATATCCTGGAACTAATAATACATCATCAAAAGTAATTCCTTCACATATTATTTTTTGATTTAAATCTTTATTCATAGTTTACTCCCATTCTATAGTACCTGGTGGCTTTGATGTAATATCATAAACTACTCTATTAACACCATCTACTTTATTAATAATCTCATTTGCAACTTCATCTAGAAATTCTCATGGTAAATGTGAACTTGTTGCTGTCATAAAGTCAATTGTATTAACACTTCTTAAACTAACAACATAATCATAAGTGCGATTATCACCCATTACGCCCACAGTTTTAACTGGTAGCAAAGTGGCAAATGCTTGTGATACTTGATTATATATATTTTTTTCTTTCAATTTGGTAATAAAAATATGATCAACTTCTTGTAAAATTAAACATTTTTCTTTTGTTACTTCTTCTATAACTCTAACTCCTAAGCCAGGACCAGGGAAAGGATGACGATTAATTAATGTTTCAGGTAATCCAAGTTTTAAACCAATTTCTCTTACTTCATCTTTAAATAAGGTTTTTAATGGTTCTAACAATTTAAATTGTAAATCATCAGGTAAACCACCAACATTATGATGAGTTTTAATTGTTTTTGAACTTGCATGTTTACTTGAAGATTCAATAATATCCGGATAAATTGTTCCTTGTGCTAAAAAATCAGCCGTTTTAAATTTTCTTGCTGCTGTTGTAAATACATCAATAAATTATTTACCAATAATTTTTCTTTTTTCTTCAGCATTTTTAACACCTTTTAAAGCAGTAAAAAAATGTTTACTTGCATCAATCATTTCAAGATTAAGTTTAAAATTTTGTTTATAAATTTCCATGACATCAATTGCTTCATTTTTTCTCAATAAACCTGTATCAACAAAAATGCAAGTTAACTGTTTACCAATTGCCTTAGAAATAATGGCAGCGGCAACTGAAGAATCAACTCCACCACTTAAACCTAAAATAACTTGTTTATCTTGGACTTTATTTTTAATTTCTGAAATTTGATTACTAATAAAATCATCTAAACTTCAATCTTTTGTACAATTTGCTATTGTAAATAAAAAATTTTCGATTATTCGCTTACCAAATTCTGAATGGGTAACTTCAGCATGAAATTGGATACCATAAATTGGTTTAGTCAAATGTGCAATTGCTGAAATTGAAGAATCAGAATGAGCTATTTGTATAAAATCTTTTGGAATTTTTGTTACATGATCAGCATGACTCATTCATACTTTTGATTGATTAGCAACTTTTTTAAATAATTTATTATTTGGTTGATCAAGATATAAAATTGATTTTCCAAATTCTTGTTCATCTGCCAATTCTACTTTCCCTTTAAAATGATTTGTTAATAATTGCATGCCATAACAAACTCCTAAAATGGCAACTGGTAAATTAAAAATCGCTTGATCAATTTTATAAGCATTTTGTAAATAAACACTTGATGGTCCACCAGATAAAATAATTGCTTTTAAGTTGGGATATGTTTTTATTTTTTGATAACTAATATTAAAAGATAAAACTTCAGTATAAACATTTGCTTCTCTTACTCTTCTTGCTAATAATTGTGTATATTGACTTCCAAAATCTAAAATCAATACTTGTGTATTTATCATTTTTTTTCCTCCAAATATAATAGTAATTAAATCATTTTTTAACAAAAAATAAAATAGATTACAGTAATAATTATTTTATGATAGATTTTAATTTCTTTAAAATATAATTAAAAATATTGATATTAATGATAAGAGCATATGAAAAAGAGTAATCATTTATTAATGATTACTCTTAAAAGTTAAAATATAATTTAAAGAAATTAAGTTGTAACTGATCTGGCTTCATTTTCATGAATTTTAATTCGTTCTAATTCTGTTTCGGGTTCATTAAGTAAATATTTTATTGCTTCTTCTTCAGTCATTGGTATGAATTCTTGATCTAATTGATTTTGATAATCTAAATTTGATGCTAAACGCATTTTTAATTTTGGTTGATAATAAATAAAATATCAAATAACAGCAATTACAATAAACATTCAAAACATTAAGAATTCAATAATAACAGCTATTAATACTTCCCCTCTTTTATTAATCATGTCATTAATCATACCATAGTTAAAAACAACAAACTGACTAAGTAAAAATAAACCACAAGCAACAAAAACAATTCATTCTCAAATTTTAATTTTAATTTGTTTACGATAACCCATAACACACGTGGAAGCTAACACAAAAATATATACAGCAATAGTAATGTTAGTAGAAAATCCTAGTACTGTATTAAAATCAAAAGGTGCACCAATTAAATCTGGGATTATTAACATAATAATACAAGCAATAATAGTAATAATTAAATTAGCTGTACTAGCACGCATTGCAATATTTTCTTTATTTAATTTGGCTAATTTTTCGGTAATATATCCTTCTTTGGCTAATGGTTGAATCATACCACCAGAATATAAAGAATTTTGCATAGCACCATTTAATTTCAATGATAAAGTAGAAATAACTAGTACAATCATACCAGTAATACCAGCAATTCCTGATATAACATTATTTGGATTATATTCATTAGTAGCTCCAGATCAACCATTTTGGCCATTTGTACCGTCAATAGTAATGGCACCAAATACTAATACTGATACAGCTAAATAAAAAATAGTTGATAATAATAAAACTATTAAAATACCTTTACCAAAGTTTTTGGTTGGATTTTTAACATTTTTTCCAACAACAATAAAAGTTTCAAAACCAATAAAGAAATAGAAGAAGCCACTAAATGCATTATTAATTTTTGGTAAAGTTAAATTAATGTTTTTTGTTCCTTCAGCCGCTTGTGAAAATGCTAAACCTTTATTAGTTACTACCAAAATAATAGCACAAACAATTAAAAACAAAGCAGAACCTCATTTAATAATACCAGAAATATTAACAAATCAACGAAATCCCTTCATTCCAAAATACATGCAACTAGCAACAGCAGCATAAATAAAAATACCAATACTATCAATCATTAAACTCGATCATCGTTCAGGAACTCAATTAAAAATTGATAATTGATCTAAATTCACTCGAAACATAGAAATAATAGTTACAATAATTGTTGAAGGTAAAGTAATATATTGAATAAAACCAATTATTCATCCTCAAAAACGACCAAAAACTCCACGAACATAAACATAAGCACCACCATTAGTGTCATGATAAACACGACTACATTTAGTAAAAGCAAGTGCAGTTCCCGCAGCAATTAAAGCACATAATAAAATAACTCATAGCATATGTAAACCAACGCCACCATTATTTCAATAATAAATGCCAATTAATGCCATTGGAAATGCAATACCACAAGTATAGTTAAAACCAATTCATATTAATTCATTAAGACTAATTTTTTCATTATTAGCACGAGATGATTTTGCTCAAAATTTTAATTTTTTTAAATTAAACATTCAATTAGTAATTCCTTTCAAAAAATAAATTATTTTTAATTATAACTTAAAAAAAATATTTTTTATCATAAAAATATTTTTATTTTTTAATTATCAAAATTTTATGATATTAGAACAAAAGTAGTTTTAAAGTGATTAGCAAATTGAACAATAAAATATAACAAATTATAATAATATAATTTGTTATATAAATAATTACTAATTATTTTAGGTTTAATTTTCCCTAAATAATGAGTAAAAAAACTTAATTTCTTTTTATTTAAATTTTGATATTTTTTATAATAATTATCAAAAAAACATTAAACTTTACGAACTGGACTTTTTACTCAATAAGTTCAATTACCAGTAAAAACATTTGAAAAATCACCTTCATTTAAATATTTTAATCCGTGATTATTTGTTCCTCAAACTTCATCTATCTTACCATTACTATCACGATTTAGTGATCATATTCTAATGTTTGCTAATTTATTTGTTTGTGCTCAATTATATAAATCTTTAGCATCTTCTAAAGTAAAATAGTTATTATTTACATCATTAATACCAATCATTGGTGTAATACCTAGTTTTTGATAAACATCAGTAAGTAATAAATTAGACTTTGGAAAATATTGTTTTATTAATTCAAAATATTGGTTAGCAGTACTTTTAATTGCTTGTTTAGCAATATCAAAAAAAGTTAAACCTTTATCAATTACTTCTTGTCCAACAATTTCACCATAATCCATAGCCATAATGTTAATTGTAAATAAATCTTCAACTTTTAAATCTGCTTTTTGATATATTTCTAAAGCTATTTTAATAACATTCTCAATATCTCTACCAACTAGCCCCGTTGGCATTACTGGTAATGTAACACTAAAGTTTCAATTTTGATTATTTCTTTTCATTTTTGTTAATGTAGTAAATAAAACCTTCATTCCATTAATATGATCACTATCAAAGTTTATACCTTCAATATCTAAGTCTAAATTTAACGGCATATCTTTAGTTTCAAAACCTGCAAATTTAGTAATTCGTTCTTGATACTCAATCAAAGCTGGTTGTAACATTGCTACTGCTTTATTAATATCTTTATTAGATAGCCCATATGCAACATCTCATGGATTATATCCAACCGCTGAAGCAGCTCCACCATATGCAACAACAATATTATTAAAGCCATCATTCTTTACTAAAGGTTTAAGCACTTCTGGTTTTAATTTATTTTCTACTCAATAATCATATCCAGCGCCCAAAGACTGTCCAGCAATAGTTAATTCTAACTTATCTTTAATTGCAATTGCTTGCTGAACAAAAGACAAAGTAATAGATTTTAAATCTTTTATTTTATTAAAAACTTTTTTACCATCATGTAATATAATTTCTTTACCATTAATTAAGTCTCTAGGAGTTGTTCCTATTCATAATCCTCCATCATAATAAGGTTGGAATAAATAGTTAGCATGTTGTTTAACTTTATTAGTAACTGATTGACCATCACGATTGGGGTTAACTTCAATTTAATTACGAATTAAACCTTTTCACGCTTCTAAATTTATTTTTATCATAATTACTTTTTTCCTTTCATTAAAATAATAAGATTTATTAAAATATTAATTTTTCTAAAGTTATTTCAAAATAAAAAATAATTGGCAATTTAGCACCAATTTTAAAATGTTATTAGGAAAATTAAATTAAAATAAATCTTAATTCTAATTTTATACTTGAAAAAATTAATATGTAATAAAAAATTTCTTATAAAAAAATATTTTTTTATAAGAAATTTTTTAACAATACTTAAAAATGTCCAAAAAATAGACATTTTTAATAAAAATAAATTTATACAAATTTTTTAATAGCAATATGATTAGAACTAATAATTCTAATACCACCATGATTTTTATGAAAAGCAACTTGAATTTTATCACCAATTAATTTAGTAATAATACCTTTTCCAAAAATTTCATGAATAATTATATCTCCAACATTTCAATTATTAGTTATTTCAACCTTATCTTTATTATCAGCTTTATAGTAATTAAATTTAGAATGATTACGATTTTGATAAGTTGCTGCCATTTCTTGGTGTTCGTTATTAATGATTTTTAAATATTTAAGATCTAAATCTTTTAAGAAACGAGATGGTTGTTTCATACGATCCAAGATATATGAATATCCACTGGCACTAGATAAAAATAATCATTTTTTTGCCCTAGTAATTGAAACATAAAAAAGTCGTCGTTCTTCTTCAATTTTATCTAAGTTTTCTATACTAAATTTACCTATTCCAGGTAAAATACCTTCATTAATGCCAACTATAAAAACAACATCAAATTCTAGACCTTTAGCACTGTGAATTGTCATTAAGTTAACGGCTTTATTAGTACTATTTTCATCTAAATCAGTATATAAACTTACTTCTTGTAAAAATGACGTTAATAATTCTTCGCCTTGTAATTCATTATTACTACTATCATATTCAAGCAATTGTTCTAATAATTGTTGAACATTTTCAATTCTTTCTTTTTCAAGATTATCTTCTAGTTTTTTTAAATAATTAGTTTTATTTAATAAATTTTCAACCATGTTATGTAAAGAGGTAACATCTTTGATATTAGTTTGCATCTCATTAATTAAATTAATTAAAGGTTGTAAATGTTGACGATAATTTTTTGGTAATCCATACTGAAATTTAAATAAGTATTCATTTAAAGTTAGTAATTGTTCATTAGCAAGTAATAATAAGTTATCAATAGTTTTTGGTCCAATTTTAGGTGTTGCATTTAAAATTCTAATCATTGATATATTATCATTTCAAACAATAATTTTTAAATATGCCAAAATGTCTTTAATCTCTTTACGTTCAAAAAATTTATAACCACCAAAAATTTTATAATTTATATTATTATTAATCAAAGCTTGTTCTAAATCTTTTGATAAATAATTATTACGATAAAGAATAGCAATTTTATTCAAATCTAAATGATATTTTAAATGAATTTTTTTAACAGTTGTTGCAACTCAATGTGCTTCTTGATCACTACTACTAGCATGATACATAACAATATCATTACCAAGATCATTTTTAGTAAACAGTTCTTTTTCAATACGTTGAACATTATTTTTAATTAAACTATTAGCTGTATTTAAAATCTTAGTTGTTGAACGATAATTTTGATTTAAAATAAATGTTTGTGTATTAGGAAATTGTTTAGTAAAATTCAATATTAAATTAATATTTGTTCCTCTTCAACTATAAATAGTTTGATCAGGATCACCAACTACAGTAATATTTTTATGATTTTTAGCAAGTGATAATAAAATATTATATTGAATATCATTAGTGTCTTGAAATTCATCAACTAAAATAAAATCAAATTTCTTTTCTCATTTTGTTAAAATATGTGGAAATTCTTTAAATAGACGTTCAACTAATAATAATAAATCATCAAAATCTAAACATGAATTAATAAATTGATATTTTTTATACGATTCAAAAACTTTGATACGTAAAATTCACTCATCTTGATTTTGATAATCAGCTAATAATTGATCTTGAGAAAGATAATTATTTTTTCAGTTAGAAATATTAGAACTTAATAATCTTAACTCCTGCAATTCAGCTTTATGTGAAAATTCTTTTTGAAAAATATCTTTTAATATTTTTCGTTGATCTTCTTGATCAATAATATTAAAATTATTATTAATATTTAAATGATGAATATCTCTTCTTAATATTTTGGCACATAATGCATGATAAGTAACAATATTAACATTAATGTTAGTATCATTTAAAAGTTGCATTATTCGTTCTTTCATTTCACGTGCTGCTTTATTAGTAAAAGTTAATGCCAATATTTTTTCACTAGCAATTTTAATTACATTAATTAAGTAAGCAATCTTATATGTTATAACCCGCGTCTTTCCAACTCCAGCCCCCGCAATAATACGACATGGGCCATCAACATTAATAATTGCTTGTAGTTGTTGTTCATTTAGATTTTCTAAAAGTTTTGTTTTATACATGTTATTTATCCTTAAGTTAGTAAGAGTATATACTATTAAAGACTATTTATATTTTCTAATTCGTCATCATTAATATTTCCTGGTTGAGAATAAACTAAATGAATATGTGGATCATTAACGTTAGTTGATATCTTCCTTTTATTAGTTGCAAGTGGTTTCTTGTTAATGACAAAAGTTTTATGATAACGATCAAAGAATAGCTGATGATATTTATCAATTTTAGTGACGATCATAATCCCACAATACCAAGCAAAATCAAAACTAACTACAGAACGAATAAGAATATTTAATCAAGAATTTAAAGTACTATTGCTATTAATAGTAGCAATGTTTTCATTAAAAGTCAATTTCATAAAAAGAATTATTGAAGTGGTTAATAATAGAGGAATAAAAACTAAAAATAGTTCACGATAAAAAAAATGTTTTAACTTTAAATCTTGATTTTTTTCATTTACTAATCTTATTTGAAAAATTAATTTTCCCAAAGTTTGACCCTTACATTTTCATGGGATAATAACAAAATATATAATGACAACAATTATATTAATAATAAAAATAATTATTAATTGTCATGATTCTTGATTACCTTTATTATCTAAATAATGGATTGCTAATCCAATTATTAATGGGATTAAACTAACAAAAATCACGTCAAAAATACGTGCAATAATACGTTTTCATGTTTTAGCTATTATATATGTTTCGGTTGTATCTAATTTTTTAATATTCATTTTTTTACTCTCAATATTTTGAATCATCTCTAATATTATTATCTTTAAAATATTTCTTAAAATAAGTACTTAGATCAGGAGCATAAGTGGTAAATTTATCATTTGGATTAATAGTATTAAAATAAGAATTTTTTTTAAAATTTTTAAATTTAAATTCAATAATTTCTTTGACACGATTATATGTTTTTTCAATTAATGCAGGTTTTTTAGAAATACTAATAAATCTTAAAAGAGTATATAGATAGTATCTAACAAAAGCATATTCCAACTCTTCATATAAAACTTTTTTAATTTTATAATTATTATAATAGTTTAAAATATGTATTCATTGATGCATTAGTTCAAAAATATTATCATTTTCCAATGTGTTATTTTTAGACGTTAATAATGTTTCATTAATTGCATAATATGTTTTACAATGTGCTAAAAATGAGTATAAAAATAAACTATCAAATTGGATTTCTTTACGAAATTGTAAATTATATTCATTAATAATACTAACTTTCATGATTTTTGTTGTTAAAACTGGTGTTGTTAAAGCAAAGACTATTTTTCCTTGTGTTGTATTTAAATTATATATTTTATTAACTTCAGTTCTAATTGTTGAATGAAAAACATTATTTATATCAAATTCATAACGAACACAATATTCAATACAATCTAAATCCTTATTATTATCTAAAATTTTATTAACTGTTTCAACAAAATTAACGCTAAGAATTTCAGTTGGATTTAAAATAACTACATATTGTCCGGAAATATATTTAAGGCCAAGATTACGACTAATGGCAATACCTGATACTTGATAATTAGTAATCATTTTTAAATTTTGTGGATATAATTTAAAATATTTACTAAATATCTCCAAATTTTCATTGTTAATGCCATCATCAACAACAACAACTTCAAAATTAGTTTTTTTATTTACAAAAATCTTTGCTAAAAAAGAATCTAAGTGCTCGGATTCAAATGAAGTTGTATATAAAATAAAACTTAGTAGCATAATAAATATTTCCTCTCTTTTATAAATAATTATAACACTTCTTTACCAATTTTAAGTGAAGGTTTATCAACATTTATTTTTTATTTTTTTGATTACTATTTTTAAGTTTATTTTTAGATACTAAAGTAGATTTTTCTATATTATCTGTTTCTTTAATAACTTTAACAGTCATATTTTTATGATCAAAAATAGTTTTTAAATTACCTTCAATAATAACAGTTTCAGTATTATTAGGTTTAATAACGTTTCGTTTTGCGGGCTTGCTAACTTTTTTCTTTTTTTGTCCTTTTAATATTTCTGCTCTTAATAAAGCACGTGTTTTTCTAATTTCAAATTTTTCAAATTTAAAAAGAAATGATTTAATAAACTTTTTATACGAATTAACAAAATATCGAAGTCTTTTCTTGCTTCGAGCATGATTATCATATTTTAATAAAATACAAACATAGTTTAATTCATTTCTTGCTTCTGATTCAATTAATGAATTAAAAAAACTGTGATAATTATGACTTAAGTTATATGGTTGACCAGATATTGGGCTTTTATAAGGAGTAAAACCTAGATTACCAGTAGTTTTATAATACTTAAAATCAGCAACTCGTGTTGTCATTTGTCCCTTAGGATGCTCTGGTGATTTAATTTCTGATATTTTAAAAATATTATTTGTATCAAATTCTAAAAAATAGCAATATACCTTATGAACAAAGTTACCTGCAGTTTTAAAAGCAATATATAAATCTACTTTTGCTTCATAATTTAAATTATCAAAAATACTAACGTATGGTTGATAAAAATCATATTTTTTATCAATAATTTCTCATCCTTGTTTTTTAATAGTAAGTTCAATCTCATCAGCACAAATATTTGGATTTAAAATAATTTTCTTCATTTTCTACTCCTAACTCTAATATTTTCTAAGTCTATTTTATCAAATTATATATAAAGTGTGGTCTAAGAAAATTTTTCACTTTGATTAATAATTAAAGTACTTTTATTTTTACTATTAAACAACTAACAATACATCATAAAATTATCTTTAAACTATATGAATATATCATATATTTCTGCACATATTAAAGTTATTCTTTTTTAAAAACTTTTAGCAAAAATTATATTAAACTTTATTTATTACTTTTTCTAAAATAATATAGAAATGATGAATATATTATTAATAAATAAATAAAATACTAGAAAACTATATATTAATTAAAAAAGAATACTAACATTAATATTAGTATTCTTTTTTAATTAATAATTTTTCTTCATCTATAACTTATTTCTTTTATTTTTTTGCAAAAAAATAAAAGAAATAATAAAAATATCTAATTTACTTAATCTGAAAAATAAACACCATTACTACTTCCAATATATATTTTTTTAGTTGCACAATTGAATATTAATTTTTTAATACTAATATTAACTTTAAATTGAAGTTTATCAAAGGTTGATGATCCATAACTTTTTCAAAGATTACCAGTATTATCACCAACATATATACAGTTATCATTATTAATGACAATAGATGTTAAACAATTTGATAATGGATGTAATTGAAATCTAAAAAAAGAATTCTTATTATTATCTTTTTTTCAAACTTGCCCTGACATCTCAGTAGCATAAACATTACCTAAATTATCAAATGTTAAATCAGTAATTTTACTACCAGTAGTAAGAAGTTCCACAAATTTTTGATCACCACTAATAGTTTTATAAATTTAACCATCAGTAGTAGCAGCGTAAATACATTTATCATTGTTATTATCTTTAATTATTGCAGAAATTTTTCCTTTAGTTCCAGGAATAGTTTGCAATCATTCTTGTCCAAATGATTGATAATATGCTTTAACATCATTATCTGTACCCATATAAAGATATTCTTCACCATCATTAGAAGTATAGACTATCATTGATAATAAGTTAAAATCAAATTTTTCAAGTAGTTTAAAATTATTACTATCATTATTTTTTATATAAATTTTTGTTTCATTTTTTGTTTCTTTTATAGCTACATAAACATTACCATTATTAGAAGTTGCTATTGCTTGAATAATACCTTCACTTTTAAATATTGGTTTAATATCTTTATTATTTTCACTAATATAATAAATAATACCTTCATCATTAGCAGCATAAACATTGCCTTTTTGATCACTAGTTATTGATTGAATTACACCACTAGTTCCTTCCAATTTTGAAAATGTTTCATGGTTATTAACCAAACAATTTTTAATTAATTTGTTATTAGAAACATGAGTATTAATTGAAAGCATAGTCCCTGAACTAGCAAAAAATGTTATAGTAAACATTGTTAATAATTTTTTAAAATGCATAAGTTTTTTCCTCTTTTACTTTTTTATTATTTTTTTTAAATATTTATGTTTTTTATTTTATAAATTAATATCTACAAAAGATATATCTTTTGTAGATATTAATTTAAGTTTATAATTGAAAAAAATAATATACAACATTCTTTTAAATACTCTATTTTTATTAGAAAGTATTAATAAAAAGGACACCTAAAAATATAATGTTTAGTTCTCATCAGTAGTAGTTTTATTTTTTAATGATGAAGAATCATTAACAACTAATTTATTTTTTTTATTTCCAACTTCATTTTTTGCATCTTTATGATCATGTCATCAATTAAGTAACAACGATAATGGTACTAAAATAATAATAAATATTAATAAACAACCAATACTTCATAAAATAGTCATTGGATTAGGATTAATAAGAATTTCTCTTAATCCTTTTATTGCATAACTAAATGGTAAAAAATTATACATTACTTGAAAAAACTTGGGTTCTAATTCAACAGGAAAAGTACCACTTGATGAAGAAAGTTGTAGTATTAAAAGAATAACAATTAAAAATCTACCCAAATCATGATTACGAAACATGTGAGCAATTGATTGAACAACCAAATCAAAAATAATTGCTATTAATCACATGTATAAAAACATTTGTCAAAATCGTTGTCATAAATCAATATTATTAAATAATAGTAATAATGAAGTTACTAAAATTGTTGACTGAATTAAACCAAAAATAATCATTCATGCTGATTTAGCTAAATAGTTTGATCAAAATTTAGTTTTTGGAATATCTTTATTTCTAATAAAAGTAAAAGTTAATAATAAAGTACCTACTCACATTCCAATACACATGAAATATGGACCCAAACCAAATCCATAAGGAGATTTATCTTGACCTTCAATATTAATATTAAAATTAATAAAGTTAATAGGTGCCAATAAAGTATGATTCATTCAATAATCATGTTCTAAAACTTTAATATGTTTAATCTCTTCGTTTCTTGTTACACACTATCAATATTATCATTAAATTGTTCAGCATGAGGACCTAAACCAGGAACAGCAATTGAAAGAATACCATAAATTTCTTTTAAAATTGGTTGTAAATGGTGATAACCTGAATCAGAAGCATCTTTATCTCAATAATCAAATACTTGATCACTAATAACAACAGGTAAAAACTTACTAAAAATATTATCTTTTAATGCATTTAAAGCAAAATCATTAATTTCACCTAAAATCGGACTAACTTTATATGAAGCTTGTAAACTAATTTTTGGTCTAATAGTAATTTGATTAATAAGATTCCAAATTCTTTCTGGAGTTTTAATATTATCAATAACTACTTTAAAAGCTTGTTTAAAAAAATCATTAAAATCCTTAGTAAAACAACTATCAATAATAATTTCAGTTAAAAAAGTTTTGTCATTTTGATGTTGATAATAACTTTTTCAATCATCATAATAATAAACAGTAAATGTTTTTTTCTCATTGTTAATTTGTAAATCATTAATTTTAAATTCATAAGCACCACTACTATTAGGATTTTCATTATCCAAATTTAAATTATGTCGATTAATAACACGATTAATTCCTACTGCAGAACTATCGTTATTAACTAAAGCAATTGGTAAACGATTAATATTTCCCAATGGATTAAAAAAAGCTCATAAAGCAATAAAAGCATATAAAAATGGAATAAAACATAGTGCAATACTTTTAATAATTGTTCTTTTATTTTTATAAATGTGTTTAGTCCCCACTGCTTTAAAAACCATTTTAAATTCTTGAATAGCAATTTTAAATTTATTTAAAATTTTTAACACTTTGTTACTCCTTAATAGATTATCTTTAATAAATTTAGTTATAATAATATTATAAATACATTTGATAAAAAGGGAGAAAAAAATATTATGTTGCAATTAACAATTAAAGGTAAACCCGTTCATATTAAAAATGAAATAATCAAAGTTGGAGATACTTTATCATTTTCTGCAGTTAATAAAACAATGGATAATATGAATTTAGAACAATTCACTAATAAATTTAAAATTATTTCTAGTGTACCAAGCATTGATACTAAAACTTGTGCTTTACAAACTATACACTTTAATAAAGAGGCTACTAAATTAAAAGATTTAGTTATCATTACTATTTCCAAAGATTTACCATTTGCTCAAAGTCGCTTTTGTGAAAAACTAAAAATGAATAATAATTTTCATATTTGAAGTGATTATCGTAATAATGAAAATAATTTTAGTAATACTACTAATTTATTAATTGATGAAATCCAATTATTAGCACGTACTATTATCATTGTTGATAAAAATAACAAAGTTATATATTTACAAATTGTTAAAGAAGTAACATTAGAACCAAACTATGATGAAGTTCTAAAATTTATTAAAACTTTAACATAAAAAAAATTAGGTAATATTTTTAAAATAAGTATTACCTAACTTTTTTTTATTTATCAGTAGACTTTTAAAAAACTATTTATTTTAAAAATCAACTACGACTTTTTGAAGTCTTATTTTGTTTTTCAGATTTTTCTTTTTCTACTTTTTCTTTATTAGCTTTTTCTATATCTTCGCGTGTTAATCTTTTTTCCATATTTGCAACTCTTCGTTTAGCTGATTTATTAAGTTCTTTTTCTACTTTTTCTTTTTCTACTTTATTCATAACTTTATTTCCTTTTTAGATTATAAAGATATTTGTCTCATCTTTCTACTTGGTGACTTTTCTCTAACATCTTCTTTCACAAGATTATCACTTTTTTTATTATTTTTCAAAATTTCTTCTATTTCATTGGTAAAAGCAACAACTTCTTTCTCAAAAATTCTTAAATCGTGTTCATCAGATTGAGGTTTTTGATTTTCTTTTTCAATTACACTTGCCACAAAAGTAATCATTTCTAATTTATTTTGTATTGCTCCATTTTGCTCTGCACTTAAATCTTTTTTTGCTGCTTCTACTTGTTCTTGTAATTCATCTTTTCTTTTATAAATATTTTCCAAATTTTGCTGTTTTAATTCTCTTTTATTTTCTTCAAATCTTTGACTTAATTCATTTTGCATATCCATAAAATTTTTATTTTTATTATTATTTCAAATTTGTTGAAAACTATTCAAAATTCTTTGTTGTTTTGCTTCTGGAGGTAAGCTTAAAAATAATTCTTCTTGTTGTTCTCTTTTTAATAATAATCTTTGTTCTTGTAGTTTATTTTCTAGATTTATTTCACTTTTTGATTTTCAATTAGGCAAAAAGAATTTTTTTATTTTTTCTTTATACTTTTCTCATCCTGTAACAACTCCACCAACAATAACTCCAGAAATTAAAGCACATATTGACAGTGCATAAAAAGTTGCTACAACAGGAGCTACTAATGGAGTAACCACTAAACTACTTAAAATACCAATACCAGCCCAAGCAACTACAAATATTGTTATTTTTAATACTTGTCATAAAACTTTTCTTACTTTTTTATTTTTTATATCTACTTGTTCTTCTTTTTGTTTCTCATTAAGGTTATTAATGAAATCAAAAAATGGTATTCTAATAATAGTTGTATCCTTATTTTCTTCTAATTTAATAAAACTTTCATCATTTTTTACTTCATTAGAAAATTGTTCATAACTTAAATGTCTAATTTGTTTAATTACTTGATCTGCTTCAAGATAAATTAGTTGTTGTCAAATTTCTTTTTTTTTCATCATCATGAATTTCTAATAATAAAACTGGTTTATTATTAATTTCTATTATTTCATCATAAACAAAATACTCTTTACCTCCCTCTACTATAGAAGTTTCAAATTGAAAATATTTTAGTTCATTATCTTCACCTGATTGATTTTCAAACATAAACGTTTCACCATTATGTCAATTTTCATTATTTTTCTTGAATTTATTAGTGAACTCACTTTCTGCAGTTTTGAATTGTTCTGCAAGAATTGTTTTTATTGGTAAAGCCATTTTGGTATCTCCTTTTAATTAAAAAACCCATTTACTTTAAAATAAAGCAATGGGTAAAAAACTTATATGTTTAATATTTACATTTTATCAAATATTATATAATTTACAATATTTTATTTAAATTAATATTTATTTAATTTATGAAAAATATCTATTGTCAGTAAGTATATTAACATAGTAACTAAGCTTTTAATTATTTTAATTTATGGATATTTTTTGAATTTATAAATGTTATTTAATTTTTCTGAATAACCTTTAATTTCAATATATTTATTTTTAAAATAAAAAAAATAATAAATTTAAAATTGTATTAAAACTATATAAAATTACAATTTTATTACATGAGTTTTTATCTAAAATTAAATAATGAAATTTAAATTTTCGGATTTCTTGATTTATGTTTGTTTATTTGTTTTTCTTCTTCAATTTTTTTTAATGTCTCTTCTTGTTTTTTAGCTTTTGCAAGTAATAAATCAAGTTTTCTACTTTCTTGTTCTACATCATGTAATAATTTTGCTGCTTTTTCTTTTTCATTCATAATATTTTTTCTCCCTTTCTTTTAAATATTTATTTTTAAAAATATCCAAAATACAGTATAAAATTTTTCATAAAAATTAAAAGATAAAATAAATATTTTTAAATAAAATTATGATTTATTAACTCAAAAGTAAGGATGTTATTTTTTTTAATTGTTGTGCTTAAAAATTGAAAATATGTTATACTAACATCATAATAAACTAAATTATTAAAGACCATTAGGTTCGAGTTATTCTTTTTTATTAAATAAGTGGAACCTAATTATTTTTAAATAAAAAAGGATGTGAAAATTATGTCAGCACAACAACAGCAACAACCAAGTAAAGAAATTTTTGATAAATTACAAGGTGAAAAAGATAAAAAAGAAAAAGCAACTTCTTCTGGTGGTGGTAGTAGAAATTGAATTGTAAAATTTGCAAAAGATGTCGCTTATATTTCTTTTTTTCCATACATATGATTAAAAAAACTTTTAGTTTCACTATTTAATAATCGAACTAAAAAGCCTAAACTAAATCAATCAGTTAATATTATTAAAAATAAAGATAATGTTAATCAAAAAAATAATGTTTCTACAAATAGTAATGGACAAGTTAGTTTTAAAGAAGTAGATGCACTAGATCCAGAAAATGAATCAATAGCAGAAGCACTAAAATTAAATGGTAATACTACTAATCCATTCCAAAATGTTGCACATAGTTGTAATCGTGAAGAAATTCCAGTAGTTTCAACAACAACTTCTGGAAAAAAATTAACTACTTAAATTATTTAAAATATTTATTAGTTCGTTCTAAATCAATAATATTATCAACATCCCAATGACAATCAAATGATAAAACATAAGGTTTTAATTCAAAATTATGTTTAATACTATTACTAATTAAATATTTACCAACCATTGTTGTTTGCAATACAAGTTCTTGTTGTGGATTTATTAAATCTTCACCAAGAACTTTTGCTCATTTTTTAGTAATATAACTTCATTCTCCCGCCAAGAAACTATCCTTTTTTTTACTTTTAATAATATCAATAATATTACCATTCTTGTTTAATTTATAACTTCAATCTTCTTTGATATTATCATGATCACGCTTAATAGCGGCCATCATATTAGTTGAAAAATTATTTAAAAAAATATTTTTTGTACTAATCATATCACCAGAAATAATAAAAATATCATCTTGACCATTAAAATATGATGATACTAATGTCAAAGCATAACCACTATTATAATCAAGGAAATGTTGATTATTTATTAAGATTAATTTTGAATATTTATGAGTAAGAAAATTAAATTCATCTTTTAAATGACCAGTAATGACAATAATTTTTTTTAAATCATGTATTTCAATTAAATGATTAATTATATGTTCAATTAAAGTTAAACCTTTAAATTTAATTAACGATTTATGAACATTATTTGAGACAGGTTGTAATCTACTGCCAATTCCTGCTGCAAAAATAATAGCAACTTTCATTATTCCTCCTTTACTTAACAACAAAATTAACAATCTTATTTGGTATACAAATTGTCTTAATAATTGTTTTATCTTGCAATCAATGTTTTACTTTTTCTTCAATATTAACTGCTTTTAAAAGTTCTTGATTATTTAAATTTTCTTTTACTACTAAAGTTATTTTTGTTTTACCATTAATCTGAATAGCAATAGTAACTTCACTAGTAATCAAAAATTTTTCATCATAACTTGGAAACTGACTTTTATTAATACTTTCTTTATTACCAAATTGAAATCATAATTCTTCAGCAATATGTGGAGCAAATGGATTTAATAATTTTAAAAAATTAACTAAATATTGTTGATAAATAGTTGGTGCTTTATAACAAGCATTGATAAAAATCATAAGTTGTGCAATAGCAGTATTAAAATTTAAATCATTAATATCATTAGTTACTTTTTTTACAGTTTGATGATAAATTGTATCTAATGATTTATCATTCTTAGTAGTAATTTTTATTTTATACTCATCTTTATTAACAAGACGATAAATACGCATTAAAAACTTATAACAACCAACTAAACCACTATTTAATCACGGTAAAGATGCTGTTAATGGCCCCATAAACATTTCATATATTCGCAAAGTATCAGCACCATATTCATTAATAATATCATCTGGATTAACAACATTACCGCGTGATTTAGACATTTTTTCATTATTTTCACCAAGAATCATACCCTGATTTACCAATTTTAAAAATGGCTCTTTAACATTAACTAACTTTAAATCATATAGCACTAAATGTCAGAAACGAGCATACAATAAATGTAAAACAGCATGTTCTTGACCACCAATATATAAATCAACCGGTAATCAATAGTTAAAACGTTTTTGCGCAATAGCACTATTAAAATCACAATAAGTACCATCATCATTTTTTAAAATATATGCTAAATAATATCAACAACTACCTGCTCATTGTGGCATTGTATTAATTTCTCTTTTTCCTTTTACACCATCTTTTCTAGTTACATGTAATCAGGAATTTGGTGCATTAGTTAAAGGTGCATTCCCCGAATTAGATGGCTTAATATTAGTCATTTTTGGTAATAATACTGGTAATTGTTGTTCATCTACTGTTGAGATTGTACCATCTTCTCAATAAATTATCGGAAAAGGTTCACCTCAATAACGTTGACGAGAAAAAAGTCAATCTCGTAACTTATATGCAGTATGTACTTTTCCTTGTTTTAAAGTTAGTAATTTTTTAACAATTAAATTAGTAGCTGTTTCTAAATCCTTACCATTAATAAAATCAGAGTTAATATATTCACTAGTACCCAAAAATGGTTCATTTTTATTATTAGTTTTCATAATAAAATTGATTGGTAACTTTTTATTTTTAGCAAAAATAAAATCACGACTATCATGTGCAGGAACACCCATAATGGCTCCTGTCCCATAATGATTTAAAACATAATCACCAACTCAAATTGGTAATTTACTTTTAGTAAAAGGATGAATAGCATAACTTCCAGTAAAAACACCAGATTTTAAAGTATCATCTCCTTGACGCATTAAATCTGTTTTAG
The DNA here is from genome assembly GCF_964020225.1 of Spiroplasma endosymbiont of Tiphia femorata. Classification (NCBI taxonomy): domain Bacteria; kingdom Bacillati; phylum Mycoplasmatota; class Mollicutes; order Entomoplasmatales; family Spiroplasmataceae; genus Spiroplasma; species Spiroplasma endosymbiont of Tiphia femorata. Next base: position 1,006,705 of record NZ_OZ026544.1, read on the forward strand.
TTTTAGCAGCTAAACAGTATTGAGTAACTGCTTGCGAATATTCACTAGTTGTTAAATCATGAATTAATGGATGTTCAGGGGCAAGTACTAAAAATGAAACACCAAAAATAGTATCAACCCTTGAAGTAAAAATAGAAACCTTACATTTATTATTTTCAACTATAAAATCAACTAGTGTTCCAACACTTTTACCAATTCAATTACGTTGTAATTCCTTAACACTATTTGGTCAGTCTAAATCATCTAATCCTTTTAATAATTTTTCAGCATACTTAGTAATTTTTAAAACCCACTGACGCATTGGTTTTTTAATAACTGGGAAATTACCACGTTCAGAAACCATATGACCATTAATGTTAATTATTTCTTCATTAGCTAAAACAGTTCCTAACTGTTCACAAAAATTAACTTCAACATCTTTAATTTCAGCTAACCCTTGTTCATAAAGTTTAATGAAAATTCATTGTGTTCACTTATAATATTGAGGATCTGTAGTATTAACTTCTTTATTATAATCAAAACTTAGACCAATACTTTGTAATTGTTTACGAAAATTATTAATGTTTTGTTTAGTAAATGTCTCTGGATTATTACCTGTATTTAATGCATATTGTTCAGCTGGTAAACCAAAAGCATCTCAACCAATTGGATGCAAAACATTAAAACCATTCATTATTTTAACTCGTGAAATAACATCAGTAGCACAATAACCTTTAGGATGGCCAACATGTAAACCTGATCCTGAAGGATAAGGGAACATATCAAGAATATATGATTTTGGTTTTTTATTATCATCAATGTTTGTTTTAAAAGTTTCATTTTTTAATCAATACTGCTGTCATTTTTTTTCTATTTGTTGGTGATTATAACTCATGTTTTTCTCCTTTAATATGTTCAGGTAAAGTAATCATAAAACCATAATATCATAATCATTTAACAAGTTGCAATGTTTACTTATTGATTAAATTATATTTTAAATATTTTGTTAATTATCAATCAATGTTATTAAACTATTTACTAATATTTATTTTCTACAAAAATGAAATAGTTTTTATTGTATTTCAAATAAAATATACTATATAATTATCGTTAGGGACGGTAACAAAAACGGAGGATATAATTACTTTTTAAACATTTCTTTTAAATTATAGACAAGAAATAATTGTAATTATATGCAATTGTAAGTAAATATTACTACTAAATTAAATTAATTTCAATTAAAATACAAATATTAAAAAATCAATAAGAAAATTTAATATAAATACACAACAAAAATTCTTATTAACTTTTAATTAATAAGTTTTTAATATTTTAATAAAAATAAAAATTTTGATTATGTTTTAGAATTGACAAGATTACACTTAAAAATAACCATTTTAATATAAATATCTATGCTATATGTTCTATTACCAAGCATTTCTTTTAAAATATATCAAATATTACTTTCAGCAAAAGTACCAATATTTCATTTTGCACCTTGATTTTCAATTCCTTGTTTATTATTTTTAAAATATTGTTTTTTTAATTTTTTATGATTTTTTAATATTTCATTCATATACTTTATTAATTCATCATATTGACCATTTTCAATAAAGTTTCTACAAGTATTATATTCTTCAAAATATTTTCCTTTGTTTCCAGCAATAATTCCTACATACAACTTTTTAACTAAATGGAATTTATCTAAAACAAATTGTGCATCTAAATAATTAGCAACATCTTTAATTCATTCTGCACTATCACCACAAATAATGATTTTTGCTTGGTCAAAATTTTCAAAAAATCTATTTCCTTGTTCTAAAATAAATTCAGCAGTTTTTTGAACTCCAATTTTAGTTTTTGTTGGTCTTATTATTACATCTACTCTTTTATTAACTAATTTATGATTAACATTATCTGTACAAAATAACACTAAACGCATTGAATATTTACCAGAATTTCGTTTAAATTTTCAAAACTTTCGATGTCCATCATCAATACTAATATAAATAAATTGATTTGGTTCTAATTTTATTTTAGGAACATCTAATTTACTAACTTGATATTCTTGAAATAATCTACTAATACTTGTTGTGCTAAATTTTGTTTGTTTCATAGTATGTAAAATGTCAATATACCTTTTTCCATCTGCAAAATGTTCAATAACATTATTTTTGATATCCTGACAAGTCCTTTTGTATTTAGGTAATTGCAATTTTTCATCTAATAAACAAATAGGAACTCATTTTTTTAATTGTTCATCATAATATTTATAATCACGACATTTATAAGTAACAAGACCATTGATAGTATTTCTAGTTCTTGTTTTAATTTTAACGGGGATATATTTTCTATCTCTTTCTTTTAAGATTCTTCAATCTGTTTTTTCTCATTGATTTTTTACATCATCTCTAAATGATTGATACATTCTTTTTGTTGCTTCTTTTAAAGTTCATAAATAATTAAAACTCATATTTTTTCTCCTAACTTTTTTTAAATTTTAAATTTATTGTAAATATATTTAAAAAATTAATTTACTTTTTTATTATAAACATATATAAGTGTAATTTAAAATTAAATCAAAACTTTTTAAAAAACGACTTTCATATTTAAAATATAATAAACAATTTCAATATAATTAATAAGTATAGGTATCATAAAATAAACGCCTTTAATTTAGGCGTTATTTTGCATTTAAAAGCATACTTGTAAAAATAATGAAAAATAGTACAATTTAGAAATAAAATTAAGAAAAAAGGAGTAATTAAACATGAATGAACAAAATTCTGAATTACATTATGCTAAAAATATAGCAAAACAAAGAAAAACACAAAGGAATATATTTATTGGTATATCTACATTTATGACTGTATTATTTATTATTTCAGCAACAGCATTAGGTCTTGCTTGTAAAGACGGAAGACAAAAATTAAGTTTTTATTTAAAACCCGACCATACAGCAGTCTGGGGGGGCAACTATATGAGAACATCGTTATGACCATAATATAATTTCATTATATTTTGCAAATAAAAAAGGTGATAAAACAGATATCAAATGAGATGGTACTTATCCTAATGGATATTTTAATAATTAAATTTCAATATTAATATAAGATAATGTTTCATCATTTGAATTAAATAATTGAATATTATTAATATTTATGGTTTTACTTTCTGTTTCTAGCAGAATATCATAATTACCAATACCAAAAATTCCGGAAATTTCTAGTTTATGTAAATTAGAAATTTCTTTTTCTATATTGAATTTAATTTCATTACTAAAATAATCTTTTTGCACGAAATTAAATCAATCTCAACTTGAAAAATATTGTTTTTGACTATTAAATAATTTTAATAACTCTAAAACGTTATTAATTATACTTTTAACCATATATTTACCATATTCACCATTATTTAAACTAATATCTTGTGGTAATAATGAAGGTATGTTATTACTTTCTAGATTATTAGTTAATGATAATCAATTAAATTGGTTATTACTTAGTTTAAATCATTCATTTTGACTAATATTCTTATTTTTAACTTTAATATTATTAGGGTCAGTAAAATCAAAATACTCAGATTTTAAAACAACATAAACATTATCAAAACTTCATCTATCATGACTTGATTTTCTTGTTGGTTTTGATTTTAATTCAAAGTAATAAGGTAATAATAATTTATAGTCATCATCTAAACCTTTATTAATTGATAAATAAGAAAGTATACAATTTGATAACATCATAATTACTTGTTTAAAAATTTTTACTTTTGAATTATTAATAAAATTAGGATTGTCTAATTTTCATTGTTCAAATAAATTATTAATTACATCATGTGGTTTTTGATTTTCAAACTCATTTCTTAATTTTGTAATATCAGGTGTTTCTTTAACATCTGGATTTGCATCATATTTTGGGTCATAACCTTTAAAATTTGCTTGATAATTATAAGTATAACCTAACATATCCATTAATAATTTTCCCAATGTTGTAGTTGGTTTAATTTTATCGTAAGTTAAAACTACACTATCAATTTCATTGATTTTTCAATGTGTTTGTGCAGTTGCTTGTCCTTCTGCAACTTTAATAGTTCACTTTTTATTTTCTAATAATCTAGGACAGTTAGGACCACATGAAGTATCAGTATCTGCTGAAATATAACTACTTTCATCATTTTTTGAAAAAATAAAATTCATTTCTTTTTGAATATTAGTTTGTTGGTTTTTTTCATTAGTAACGATTGTTTCAACATTTTTTAATTCAATTTTTTTAACGTGTTTAAATTCTTGTGATGGTGGATTAGGTATAATTTCACCAATATCTAAATATTCTAAAATAGAATTTTGATTAATGAAATTTTTAGCAATATTTCACTCTAAAATTTGGTCACTAAATCATTGTTGTAAAATATTAACTTTTGGTTGAGTTTGAATTGGTAAAGCATATAATGGAAATAATTGGTTATCATCAGCAATTAATAAATTTGGTGATACTTTTAATCCATCAATTTCACCATTTACTTTTATATTGCCAAATAACATTGTTTTAAGAAATTTTAAAGTTATACTTTTAACCTTGGTATCTTTGTCTAATGGTTTTTGTAATTTAATAATAATTGGATAACCATCTCTTGTTTTAAAATCTTTAATTTTAATAATAGTAATACTTTTAGTACTTCTTGTTTTTGGATTTTGATAAGGTTGTGAATAGTTATTAATGATATATAAATTATCAATATTATTTTCAGTTAATGGTTCATTAATAGATACTGCATATAACTTAAATTGATTTAATAAATTTATTTCTTGAAATATTAAATTTTTAATATCAGTCATACTATATTCAATTGTATTATCATTAATATTAGTACTTGCTCTTTGATTTAATTGCATAGTAAAGTCTGATGTTTCAGCAGCAGTAGTTTTTAATACTTTATCAATATCAATAAAACCTATTTTAATAGTATTTGCTGAAAATCTTAAACTATTATTTTCATTATTTTTAAATAAACGCTCAATTTCATAAATATAAATTGTTCTTTTTTTAAATTCATCGTATGCTCTATTAATATCTGGGTCACTAGTAGCACCCATCATATTAGTAAAATCATATGGAATATTATCAATTAAATAATCATTTTCTACTTCTGCTTGATTAAGTTTAGTTTGCTTCTGTTTCTGTGGAAACTTCGTTTGTGGTTTGTTGTTGTTTTCCATTGTTATCTCCTATTAATTGGTTATTTTCGGGATTAAATAATTTTAATTTAACTGTTAAATTATTAATTTCTTGTTCATCATTAATATTAAATGTTTTACTATTTAATAAATCTTTATCAATTTTCACTAATATTTGAATAAATTTAAGAATATCAATATTAAATTGTCATAATTTTTGTTCAATATAATTAATAGTTGAAATATTAACTGCTGTACTTTCGGGAACTGATTGTTGTGCAGATTTCTTTTGACTTGGTATATGAATACCACAACGTTTAAATATTTCATTAACATTTCAATCATATATCAGTTAAATTTTTACCTTTAAAATTACTATTTGTCATATTGATATTTTCGTTTTGTTCATTATTATCTCCACCACTTTTAAATATGTAGTTTTTAGTAACCAAAGTTCTTACTGCTTCTTCTAATGCTGATTGAACATTACCATAAGTTTGACTAAATATAAATTTAGGTGAGTTTAAAATAGTATCTAAAACAATTTGTTCATAAATAACATCTAATGCTTTAATTTTATCCATTACTTTATCACAATCTGCTTGTTCATTTGCTTTATTTCTCATAATTGCTATTGGTATATAGTTAATGTTTAATGTTTGTTCTTGTGATAAATTAGGATTATTAATGTATGATTTAAAATCTAATGGAAATTGTTTTTTATTATCACTAATACTATAAATTGCACGATTAATTGTTACTTGTTCATTATTTAATGTATAAACTTCGAATAATCTTACAGTTTGTGCATTTTGTTGATAACTATCATAAAAAATAGTACATTCAATTAATTTACCAGTAATATCATAAACTCTTTGTTGTATATCAACTACTTGAAAATATAAATTATCATTTGCAATATAAATTAAATAACCACTAATTCCTAATTTACTTAATTTAAAAATAGAATTTCAATTTTTTCTATAAAATTCTTGTTGAATTAAATATTGTTTAATGGTTTCATTATTAATTTCTAATGGAGCATTATATAAATTAGCATTATTTTCTGCTACAAAATCAGTAAAATAAGTTTCATGGTTAAAATCATTAAAACCAAAATAATTTAAAATAGAAGCATGTGTACTTTTATTTTTATTAGTTAAAAATTTTAATTTTTCACTTTGATTATCATTAATATTATTTTTTTCTTTTCTTTTAAATAAACTTAGCATAATATTCACCACCTTTCTTTAAAATATTTGATTAATTTTTAATATAATTTTTACAATAATGAATATAATTAAACCAGCAGTTGCTGATGATAGAATTACTCCAATTAAACCTAAAATAATTTTTATAATTTTAAAAAACATAATATTATTCCTGTAATTCTTCTAATTTTCATACATTACCTTTTAAATTACCTTTTCCACTATAAATAGTAATCAATTTAGCATGTTGAACTGATAAAATTACTATATTAACACTATCATTAAAGGTTTGTATTGGTACACCAGCAATTTTGTTATCCGTTATAATAAATTCTTGAATAGTATAAACTGGATTATATATACTTCAAGAATAATAAACTCTATAATGTTTATTAACTATAAAATCATAAGTAATTTGTCAATTATCTCATTTATTTTTTTCTCTTGTTCCTACATCTTTTCATTGTTGATTATTTGGACTTGGTGTTGGATTATCTGGTAATTCAATATCTCAACAATTTTCTTCAACTTCATTTGTTTCTAAACTTTTTGAATTAATTTTTATTTTTGGTGTAACATCAACTTTAATTGTATTTTGTAATTCTTCTAATGAAAGAATAGCACCATAATTAATATCTCCACCTTTTAAATATAAACTACAATTAAAACTACTTTCTCTAACAGTTAAAGTTAATATTACATCTTCATCTTTAATTTTAAATTTTGCAAGTAAATAATCTCCACCTAAATAATTACCAGTTTTAAATTCTACTTTATGCTTTATATTTGCTTGATTTACTGGTAATTCATCTAATGTTATAATTACTCTATATACAGTATTAAAATTAATTTCAAACGTATCTCATTCACGATTATTTTTACTTTTACTTATTACTTTTCATATTTCTTTATCTTGTTTTTTATCAATATTTGCTTTATTTTCATTAATAGCACCAGCAACAGTTTTATTAATAGTTTCTAAATTAGGGATTTCTTGACTTACAGCATTCAATTGAAATGCAATAGGGAATTGTGACTTTACATCTTCTAATTTTTTATCAATTTCTGGTTTTGTATAATATTTAGTTGGGTCAACTCCACCACCACTATCTTTAATTCATTGTTTAATAAATTTAGTTGGTGGAATATCTAAATCACCCGTAAATAAACCAGTTCCTAATTCTCTATATTGTAAAACTTTATAAGTAATATCTTCTTTAATTAAAGATAATTTATCTTGTTTTTTATCTAATAAATTATTAGTTTCTAGTTTTGTATAATAATCACGTTCAGTATTTTCTTCTGCTATAAATTCAGTTGGTGTTCCAGTACCTTGATATTGATATATATTATGAATTATTGGTGTATACTTTTTTGTGCTATTAGCAACAATAAATTTTATTAAATTATCATCATATAATAACATTACTTTGTCAATATTAACATCAATTTTTTCAATTATTATTTGTCTATTTTCTATTTGATGATTAGTAATTCTTATATTAGATTTAGTTAATTTATTATTACTTATAATAAGTTGTTTACTATCGATAAAATAATATGTTCAATCAATAATATATCATATATCTGTTTTAATATTTTCATTTTTAACTTTTTTTTCATAAAGGACTAGTTTCAATATTAAATCAATTATTTTTAATATCATCAATATTTTGTTTATTAATATCAACTTTATTTTCTAATAATTTAATACTATTTTCATTAGTAGTAATTCTTTTTTGTTGTTTAGCAGAAAAGTCAGCAGTCGCAGCATGAGTAAAATCACCAATTTGTGGATTATTTTGTAATGCTTCTGGTGGTAATGTACCAATTTCATCAGGTCAATCTAAAATCATTGTTTCAGTTTTTGGGTCATAATCAGTTGCAACATAACCTTTATTTATAAAGTTTGTAACACGACCCCTATATATCTCATTTTCGTTATCATTAACTAAATCATCATATAATTTTATTTGTTTTGATAATGTAAATTCTTTTTGTTCTTTAATTAATTCATCAACTTGATTTCTAGTATAAAATACTTTTAAGTCAATTTTTTCAATATCTATTTCATCTTGATTATAATTTGAAAATACTTGTTTTAATTCTGTTAATCTTGCTCATATTTTCATTCTACTTGGTGCTAAATCTCAAACATTAATTGTAGGAATACTACTTGCATTAAATGATGTACCATTATTGAATTGAATAGTAGCATCAACATTAAATTCAATTGGTGTACGATTAAATACTCAATGTTCAACCATTACATAAACCATATCTCTTAATGTTTCTTTAATTAATTCATCTTTAAAACTATCAAAAGGAAATTTAGATAAAATAAAATCAAGATAAGCATTAATATCATTTTGAGCGCGAATAGCAAAAGTTGTAAATCAGTCTTTTACATTAGGTCATGTATTTATATATTGCGGTGGAGTTTCTGTAATTTTTCCAGTTAATGGATATCAGTTATTATAATTTTCAAGACTGACATCAGTTCAAAGTTTATTAATCATAATTTATCATTCCTTAAAAAATGCTTTTTTATAATGTTTAGTTTTTGTTTTAGTTTTCCTATGTGATATATGGATAATTTCTTTTTGTAATTTTTTCTTACCTTTTTCTACAACTTGACTATATGCAAATTTTTCTAAATGATGTAATAGTCCAGTACCAAATAAAGTATTAACTGAAAATTTTAAACCAACACTTTTAAATGATTTATTAATATTTTCAATAGGATTATTAATAACATTTACTACTTTATGATAAGTTCTAATAGTTCTAAATATTTCTCTATATACTTTAAAACTATCTCTAATTACTTGTTGCACCACTGGTGGAGCAAATGCTATTGCTTTTAATCATTTATTACGATTAACACCATAACCAATGTATCAACCACTATATCAACGATATCAATGAAATGGATGTATTTGAGTAACAAAAGTTTTTGCTTTAAGAATACTATCAACAACTGTAATTGGTTTATACTTAGGATTACGATGATAAATAGTAATTGCACATTTGTCTAATGATAAAGGTTGAATTTTACAACCCATAAATACTGGTGAATTTAATGGAATTAATTGTGCATGTTTAATTGCTCTTTTTTCTGCACTAGTAAATAAATCTGTTGCTTTTTCTTTTAATTTATTAATTTTTTCAAATGCTTGTTTTTCTAATTTTTCAAATTTTTCTTGTAATTTATATATACTTTCTCGTAATTTTTCAAAATATGGTGTATCTTTTCAAAATTTATTTAAACCTTTTTTTAAATAAAATCTAATATCAAAATACTTAAAAATTTTATTTGCATTTAAAACAATTTTATGAATTGAACTATTTTTAAAATTAAATTTAATAGCATTAGCACGAATTTTTTGTAAATCTAAAATTAAAGTTTTTCCATATCTATTCTCTGTATGTATTGTATGAACTAAATTTAATCAATCATGTTGGTTCATTTTTAATACTTCTTTTAATTCAGTATTATATTTTTTTAAAAAGTTATTTGCTTTTTCAATATCTTTAATTTTAAACTTTGGAGTTAATTGTGGACTTAATTTTATTAATGTATTTTGTAATGATAAATATTCTTTTATTTGTTGTGATTTTAAAGATTTAAAATTATTTTTAAATTGTTTTTCAGCAACATAACCTAAATTTTGTGTTATTGTTTCACGATTAGGTGCCAAACTATAATTAAATAAATAACGTTTATTACCAATGATTTTATCTGTTAAAATTTCTTTTCCACTTACTTGACTAATAATTTCTTGTAAATTTTTTGCTTCTTTAACACCAATTTGTTCTAATGTTTTAGTTTTTTGTGCTAACTTAATAAATTTAGTAGTACGATAACCACGACTAATTTTATTAATTCCAACAAATGCAGGTAATATATTAAAAAAAGTATTTAATGGTGTTACATTTCCTTTTAAATAATCATAAACTTGATTAATAGTAAAATCAGTTGTAGCATAAATACCAAAATTAATAGTACTTGCAATAAAATCACTTGCACCTAATCCAAGTGCTATACTTTCACTTAAACCACCAGTAAAAGGAGCAAGTGCTACTGCTATTACTTGTACACCAATCATTTCTAAAATTTCTCATCAAAAACTTTTATTTTCTTGTTGGTTACTTGTTCTAGTATGTTTTGGTTTATTTATGTTTAAAAGTATTGCTGTACTAGTTGTACCAATTGGCATGATATTAATTTCCTTTATTTAAGAGTTATTTTAATTGGATTTGTTGTTCCTTTATAATTTAAGTCATTAATATTTGCAGTAATAGTTATATATAAGTCACCTGCTTTTTGTTTTTGATTACTTACATTAGTTTTTCCTTGTGCATCACTAAAATATTTAATAGTTGGATTTGTTAAATTTGGATTTAATGATTTAAGTTCATTAGTACTTTTTATTTCTGTATTTAATTCATTGTTATTGTTATTACCATTTGCAGTAATATCAGTTGTTAAATTTGTAATCTTAGTTTTTAAATCATTTTTATCATTATTAACAATTGCACATAACATTCAGCGTGAAGTTGTTTCTTCATCTGTTATATAGGGTATTGATTCACCAGTTACTTCTCCACCAACTAAATATCTTCTTCCAACTTTACCATCAGCAATATCTTGAACATATACAACTGTATTTTGTAACATATATCTTTTCATTGCTCTTGGTGTTGCTAAAACAAAAGACATAATTTTAGTTTCATTATTATCAGTAAATGTCATATAATCATCCATTACAATTTGACATAGTACACCTTTAATATATAAATCATTTCCATTTAATCTTAATTGTTGAGCAATCTGATTATCAGTAATTAATCCTTTATTATTAGCTAAATAAACAATACTATCATAAAGATTATTAGTAATAAAAAAACGACAATTATTACTATTTCTTAGTTGAAATAAAGTATTTCAAGCATCTAACATTGATTTTAAATATCCTACTGGTGATTTATCAGTAATGTCTATTTTAGTTGCATATTTTGCAATTACATTTGTATCATTATTTGCTAAATAATCTGCTAAGTCATTAGCAACTTCATATTGCATTGTATTTAATAAATTTTGTCCATTTTCAGCATTTAAATCAACATTAGCAATTATTTCACCCGCAACTGCTTCTTCTTTAATTTCTTTTAAAATTTTAATAGTTTCAGCATAACTAACATCTAATACTTTGCTTTTATCATTTCATTTTAATACTTTAATTTCTGAATTTTTTGGTTTTTTAACTATAAATTCAATTTTTGTTGAATTAACCATTTCGATAGGAAAAAAACTTGCTCATGGTGAATTTGATTGTTTATAAAATTCTATAAACTCTGGTGCTTCTACTAATTTTTCGGTATTATCTAAATTTTTATTGAATTGTATTGCCATTTTTTGATTTCCTTTCTGTTATAAATTATTATTTTTTTTATAATCCAATAATGTACTTTTTATTGAACTTGGTTGATTTGTTATTATTGTTTGTGGTTTGCCACCTGTATTAATTGTTTCTTTAAATACTGGTTGTTCTTTAATGATTTTTTTAATAGTTTCTTCAATTTTTGAATTTTCTAAATTATTAGTTTTAAATTTTAAAAAATCATAAAATTCACTTTTAACTTGATATTTTTTAAATATATTAATTATTTCTTTTTCTTTAATTTCTTGATTAAGTTTATTTAACTTATTTTCTGCTTCATTAACTTTATTTTCTATTTCTTGTTGAGCATTATTTTCAGTTAAAGGTTCAGTTGTTTGTTGAACATTATTTTCATTTTCTAACATTTAACATTCTCCTAATCTTATCCCAATAATCAATCTTTAACTAATTGTGGCATTTCACTTATTAGTTTTTTATAATCATTAACAGCATTTTCTAATGTATTGATATCAGAAAATTTAAAACAATTATCAATATGTAAATCAAAATCTCTATCAATACTGATATCTTGTTTTCTATATTTTTCATTAAATTCAATTTTTGTCATATTATTTTTCTCCTTTATTATTTATTTTCTTTATTAATCTTTTCATTTAATTTTGCTAATTTTTTTTGATGTTTGATAATTTTGTTATTTGCTCTAACATGTTTTGGAGTTGTAATAAATCGTTTTAATAAAACAATAATTTCTCTGCAAATTAATATACCAGTGCTTATTCCAATTGTTTCAAGTGCTTTTAAAAATTCTTTCATTTTTATATTTTCCTTTCAATTTTTTATTTTTTTATTTTTGATTATTCATCAAATTCACCTTTATTAATTTTTTCAATCATATATTTTGTGTCTATTAAAATATTTTTAGCTATACCTTCATTCAGTCGTATTTCTTGTAAATCTTTTTCATGTTGTTTTAATTTATCATTGTAATATTCAAGTAATTTTTCTTTATTCATTATTTTTCACCTCCTTTATAAACTCATGTGATTATAATCTCAATTTAATGAAGCATTATCATTATTTAATAGTGCTTCGCTTATATTACCACTACCATATTGACTTGATGTTTCACTATTAATAGTAAATCTATTATCATTTATTAATCTTGCAGTTTCATTTGTAAATGAAGTTTCTTGCATTTCTCTATTATGATTTGTTTCTATTGGAAGTAAATTATGGATAATTTCACTTACACCAGCAATTATGGTAGGTACTGCATAAGAATTATTAAAATCATTATTAATACCCATAGCAACATCACTTGATATTAAACATCCACCAGTTGCCATATTACAAATTTTTCTTATTGCTTCAAATTTATTAGGTATTAATTCTAGAATTCCACTAATAAGATTTGATATACCATAAGCATTTAAACTAATATATGTATCTCAATCCATTAATGACTGATTTTCTTGTTTATTTAATAGTAATCATGGAGGACCTTCTGTTGTAGTTGTAGTAGTTATTGGAGTTGGTGTTGTTGGAATAATAGGATTAATATTATTTTCTGTTCATTTACTATAATTTGCTAAACCAATTGTTCCTAAACCTAAAATAATTTTTTTAGAACTATTAATTAATTTAGTTTTTGTATTTGGTCTTTGATTTAAATTTCATATATCTAAACCTAATTTTTTACCAAATAATAAACTATTAATTGAACCTAATATTGGATTTGCAATTACTTGACCATAATAAGCACTTGTACCAATCATTGCACAAATAGGACTTATACCAGTTCTAATTAATTTAGTTAAAGTATAATTATTTGTTTCCATTTTTTTCTCCTTGTATTTCTAATTGTAATAATTTTTCTAAAACATAATTATTTTTATCAAATTCTCTAATAAGTCATTTTTTTGTTTCTTTTCTATTATTAGTACAAAGAATTAATCTTTCTATCATATTAATTAATTCTTTTTTATCTGCTCTATCAAAAATTACTTTTAAAATTTCATCTAACATAATTTATTCTCCTTTATTTGTTTTTATCAGTTCTCTTATAACATCTAATAAGGAATCTACTACATAAGAATTTAATTCAAATTCATAATTTCTAATTTTAATTTTTTCCTTTTGCATTTGTTTATTCTCCTTTAATTTCTAATTTTTTAACTGTTACTTTAATTCAACCTTGATAAACATCATTATCACCAACTATTAATGCAACATTACTTTCGGGGTCAGAAACAATTATGTGTTTTGATTTAACATTTGGATATTGTCTTAAAATAATTGCTCTAATATCATTACTTGTATGAATTGCTTTTGGAAATGGTGATAATATTTCAATTTCATCTTTATTTTCAAACAAAGTAGGTAATATTATCATTAATGAAGTTCTCCATTTTCTATAAACTCAATTAATTTATAATAAGCAGTAAGTTTACCTGCTTCTTTTAATGAATCACATAAACAAATACTAATTTGCTTATTCAATCAGATAATTAATTTTTCATTATATTTATTAATTACTTTTTGTTTAAACTCTTCTCTTAATTTTTCTATATTATATAAATGTTCTTCAGTTATTTCTTTATTACGTTTTTTATTATATTCATTAATAATTTCTTGGTCTTTATTCACTATCTATTTCTCCTTATTTTTATTTAAATTATTAACTATTATTTCTAAACATGTCATACATCAATTTTTACTTAATCAGATTCTTTTATTACATTTTTTACATTTATTCATTATTAAATTCACCATTAATTATTTTTTACAATAAAATATCAAGTATCAAATCTATTTCTGTACCGTTATAGTATTTTTGTTGTTTTTTAATATAATTAATTAATTTTTCTTTATTCATTATTTAGTTCTTTCATTAAATTTTTATGTTTTTCAATGATTTCATTATGTTTTTTTAGTTCTTCTTTATAACTATCACTTTCAATAATTTTTAAAGTTTCTTTTATTTTTTTCATGTATCATTCATCAAAATTCATTATTTATTCCTTTCATTTTTTAAATCATTTAACATTAATTGAACAAAATGCACGATTTTTAGGAATATTTAAAGTATTAAAGATTTGACCAGTTACTATAATTTCATCATTTTTGTTTAATAAAATACATCGTTTATAAAATTTTGGGTTATTAAAAATTAAAGTAACATAGTTTAATCCATTTCATTGACCACGAACAGTATAATATAATTGTTTATTACCTTTTTCATGATATTTTACTTCAATAGTATTACTAAGTTTTACTGTTAATTTAACGTAATTTTCTTTATTTTTCATTTTTATAATTCCTTAAATAATATTGAATATGTTTATAAGCATCTTGTTCATGTTTTGTAAATTTTATATTTCCTTTATAATCTTCTATTTTATTTTTGTTTTTTGGTTCATTTTCATGATAATCTCAGTTCATAACATCTTGTACTAATATCATTAAAGCACCAATAACTTTTGGTGTTGCTAATGGATTAGTTAATAACTGTTTTGAACTTAAAAAGAAATTTTCTACAATAACTAATATTTTTTTATTTTTAAATTGTTTTTTAATTAATTTAAAATATTCTTTATATATATTTTTACTTTCTAAAACTGTTTTTGCTTTAAATGTTTCATTAAAAATAATATTATTAGTTTCATTTGAGTATATAACAATTCCATTATTACCAATACCAGCAGGGTCAATACCAATGATTAATTCGTATTGCATTTATTAATCATCTCTACATCAATCACAAACATATCCATATGATTTTGTATAATCTAAATGTTTTTCAATATCATAATTATCTTCATATTTTTTAGTATTATGTTGTTCTGCTTCTAATTCTGTTTTAAAGTGATAAAGCATATTGATTTTGTTATCTTCATATAATTCATTACATTCAACACATCTTTTTCTTCTTTTTTTAGTTTTATTCATAATCAAAATATCCTTTTCAATTATTTTTGCTGTTTGTTTAAGGTATTTAGGTAGTTTGTGATAACAACTGTCACATATTAAATAAGGTATTGGTCAATTTTTATATTTAATAGTTTTAGTAGAATTATTAATACAATCTTTTCAAACTTTATTTTTACAAATTCTTAATTCACATTTTTTATTTTCATTAATATTCATAACTTTATTTATTTCTTTAATTTTTACTTACAGTAATTAATAAAATTATTAATCCAATTAAAGTTGAAATTAAAGTAATAATTATTTTTATTTTTAATCACTTTTTTTGATGTTCTTTTGCTATTTTGATTTTTTGTTCTATTAATTCTTTCTTTTCTTTTTCTTCCATTTTTACTTTCTTTTCTAATATATTCTGTTGCTTGTAGCATAAAGAATATATATTTTTATTTTTATATTATTAATACTATTAGTTTTATTCATTCCAGAAATTCTGGGCTCAAAAATAAATTGTGAAATTTTAAAAAGAAATCGAGGCATTCGATTCAATATTTATTTAATTTGTGTTAAACAAATTAATATTTTAATTGAACCGGCACCGCTCAATTTTTTTTACAAGTTTGAAATTTATTTTTTCGCCCAAAAAAATTTTCAAAAAAAATAAAACCAACGCTTGCTCACTGGGGGGTGGCAAGGTTGGTTAAATAAAGAATAGAATTAATATAGTAGGTTCCCTAGTAGGTCTATATATACTAGTTTCCAATTCGCTCCCACCCCAAGAATTACCATTACTGGTTAGTATATTTTATTAGGTATCACTCCACTTTTTATTTATCCATGCAAGTCCACATGTTTTGGCCACTATTTTTAACAACTGTGTTGTAGTTCACTGTTTTAATTCCCTAACACGTGTTGATAATAGTGTTAAAGAGGGTTATTAATTATTAACTTTCTCCTACTTGGTCACTGCGTGTAGTAGATATTTAAAGGGTGTTAATAATAAAAATTTTAAAATTTTACAATTACAAAAAAAGACAAGATTATTTCTTGTCTTTTTCCTTTGAGAATAATTTTTATTTTATCTTATAAAATCTATATTTTTTAAAATACGTCGAATATAAATTTAAGGGTAAAAGAGAATTTAATTTGTCTATCATCATTTTGAAATGGTAATATTCAAAAGAATTTATTTATCTAGTAATTTATCTTCCTACGTTTTTGGGAACCTCCCAAGTTTATCTATTTTGGATTAAGAGGTTTTCGTTGATTTGTTAATATTTCAGGAATCATTAAATGACTGTCAACTTGTTTTTTTGATTATTTGTGCCATTATTCTGGTAATCAAAAATGGCACTATAGTTTATCAACAAGCATTTGTTGGTACTAAACATATTCATTTTACAATTAATATTTTTAATAATGCTTTTAGCAATTTTTTCTACTTTTTCCTTGGTTTTGAGACCTTTACTGTTATTGGAAAAAATGTTAAAAATCCTAATAAAAATTTAGGTAGGGGAACAATTATTGTCTTATTTTTGAGAACTATTTTTTATTTAATTATTACAATTTTAATTATTGGTGCCATCAGTTCACAGGGACCTAATGGTAATAACGGATGAGCAAATGGTGATAATAATTATAATCCAAATAATGTTATTGTTGGGATTGCTGGTACAACAGGTATCATTTTACTAGTTATTTGTACTTTATCAATTAAATTGAATGGTGTAATACAAGTAGCGCTATATTCTGGAGCTATGCTACAACCATTAGCGAAAGAAGGATACATTAGTGAAAAAATAGCCAAATTAAATAAAGAAAATATTGCAATGTATGGTAATACTATTAATTTTATAATTACAATTATAGTTTGTATTATTATGCTAATAATTCCGGATTTAATTGGAATTAGTTTTAATTACAACCAAATGTTGGGATTTACAACTAATATAACAATCTTTGTTTATCTTTTTGTTATAACAGCAACTTGTGTTATGGGTTATTATAAAAAAATAAAAATAAAAGTTATCGAATGAATTATGTTTATTATCTGTTTATTATTTTTAATTAGTCAATTCATTATTTTTAATTATAATATGATTCATGATTTAGTAAGCAACAGAGGAATCATATTAATTGCAATTACAATTAAGTTTTTAATGTTTTGAGTATTTATTATAATTGCTACTATTATTTATTTTACTTATTATAAACCAAAACTAAAACAAAGATTAATAACAAATCCAGAATATCAAAATCAATTAGATAAAGAATTTATTTTTAATTCTCATCTAGTAGTTAATTAAATTATTTAAAAATTATATTATCTTATTATCGTCAAAAATAAACTAAATGAGTTGCTGGTTTTTTACAAAAACAAGTACCAGTAGTAGTTGTACTTTTTAATTTAGCATATGCTTGAAAATGTTCAGATCAACCAATATCAATTGTATGTTGAGCATGTTTTCCTAATTCAATTGCTGCTAATACAACCTTTTTCTCATTTAATGCTTTATTCATTAATTTAATATTACCATCCATAATAATAATATCTTCTTTGATTATTTCATCATTTTTCATTATAATCACCCTTTCTATCAATTAATATTATAACGCTATTTAAAAAAGAAATAGTAATTGGAATTACTATTCTAACGATATCTTTCTACATAGTGACTAACTAAACCACGATAAATAAAAGGTATTGTTAATTGCATAATTGGATAAGTAAACAAAAAAATATGAATAAAATTGTAAACTAATGAGTAAAAAAGAGGATTAAATCCTGATCAAATATTTTTACTTCCATCAGCATTAGTAATTTGTGATCAAATAAAATATCCTGCTATTGTTTGTCAAAAATAAATAATTAAACAAACTAAAAAACAATGTAAAAAATAATTAATATAAGTAAAAATTGATTTATCAGATTTTAAATTAAAACGTAATAATGAAATAATAGCGGGTGTTGTCATTGGCAAAAAATAATCTAATAAATAACTTCAAGCACTAATAACATAACCACCACTAATAAATAATAATGACATTAAAGCACTAATCATACCCGTTAATCATCCACCTGCAAAGCCAATAATATAACTAATAACCATTAAAGGTATATATTTAATAGCAATACCGCCGCCGTATGGCATTTTTGGTAATAAATTTTGTTCAATAAAAGCACAAGCAATAGTTACACCAGTAAATAAACCAATAATTGTATAATCAATAACTAATCATCGTTTAATACCAAATGCAAATTTAAAATTAGTTCATCATCTTGTTTTTAAAATGGCAAAAGTTTCTTCTTTTTGTCATTGATAATGTTTAATTAAATTAAAAATTAATGCAATGGGATTGATACTAAAAATTGATAGTAATGTAACAATAACAATATTTTTATGAATATCTTCTATTTTAACTGTTCATGTAATAACAGATAATAAAATTGATGAAATTAATAATAAACAAAGAATTAATATTAAATAAATTTTACTGCTATAAAATTGTCAACCAGTAATAGTAGTAACTTTAAAAAAGTGATTAATACTACTAGCAGGTAAAATACTAATAATAACTGTTAATGTTAGAAGAGTAATTAAACTAAAAATGGCTGATGCTTTAATTAACATTCCTACCTCCAGTTTGCTTTTAACTTTATTATAATTGATAATTGTTAATAGTTGTTCTTTAAACATAATAAAATGATAACTCCTTTAATTTATCTTACATAACAAAAAAGGAGTTATCATTTTTTAAAATATAAAAAATAAAGTCTCCCTCCGCTAGTACTAACTAGATCAGGTTATAGGGTATTTCTCAGGCAATGCCACCCCTGCTTTATATAATATATGCAAATTAATCCATATTTACTACTATTATAACATTCAAAATATTTTTTTAAATATAAAATATATTTTTTTTATGATTTTTAGTTTAAATTAAAATTTGCTCTATTTTTATTTGAAATTTATTTGAAAAAAAATAAAATATATTCACTTCTTAAAAATAAGAAGTTATTGGGAAAAAATAAAAAGGAGTTTTTAAAATATGAAAAAGATATCAACACTAATTACAACAACAATTTTAGCAATAGCAAGTACAAACAGTTTAAATACCTTATTTATCAATAACACAAATAATAAAATTAAAACAAGTATTAAAAATGAAAATAATAATTGAAAAATAAATGAAATTAAGTCTTTAACAACTGATAGAAATAGAAATATTTATGCACTTGCTAATAATACTGTTTATAAATGTTTAGCAGAACAAACAGAGTTCAAACAAATGATAGTACCTAAAGAATTTGCTAATGGTAAATTTATAAAAACTGATAAAGATAAAAATACTTATGTCGCAACTAATAATAATATTTATAAATGTCTTGCAACACAAACATATTTTCAACAAATGATAATACCTAAAGAATTAGAAAATATTAGATTTTTAAAAATTAATGAGAGAGACGGAAATGTTTTTATAATAGCTAATAATAATATTTATAAATGTTTAGCGGGAGAATGAGAATTTAAAAAAATGACATTACCAACTAATATTAATTTTCTGAGTCACATAAGTATTGATAAATATGGAAATATTTATATCACTGCTAATAATACTCTTCATGTTCCTTTTGCGAATAGTATTTATAAGTGTTTAGAAAATGACAACGAATTTAAACAATTAAATATAGATACAAATAAAGAAACACTACAAATTTCTCTTTTAACAACTGGTAAAGACGGACACATTTATGTAATTGCAAATAATAGTATTTATAAATGTCCAGCAGAACAAACAGAATTTATAATAATAAGTGAACATTGAGGACTACCTGTTAATGCTATTTTAGTAACAGATGAAAATGGAACTATCTATATTGCAGATAATAATAATATTTATAAGTATTCAGTAAAACAAAAAGACTTTAAGAAAATAAATAATTCATCAATAGATGGAATAATCAAAAAAATAATAATAAATAATAAAAATATTTATATAATAACTAATAATAACTCTGTAATAAATAAAGTTTATAAATTTGATTTTTTACAATCAAATTTTATTGAAATGAAAGTAATTGATAATGATACATATGATGTTAGTAATATTACTTTTGATAGTAATAAAAATATTTATGTTTTAACTATTAATGGCATTTATAAATGTCCAGTAGAACAAACAGAATTTAAAAAAATGACAAAAATATGATGAAAAACAACAG
The DNA here is from genome assembly GCF_964020225.1 of Spiroplasma endosymbiont of Tiphia femorata. Lineage (NCBI taxonomy): Bacteria > Bacillati > Mycoplasmatota > Mollicutes > Entomoplasmatales > Spiroplasmataceae > Spiroplasma > Spiroplasma endosymbiont of Tiphia femorata. The sequence continues at coordinate 1,027,627 of NZ_OZ026544.1, forward strand.
AATTTCATTTTAATAACGGAAAACTAACTGATATAAGTTATTGAAAACAGACTAGAAATAATTCATTTATCCATACATTTGAATGAAATACAGAATATGGTTTACCAATTGATTATCGATATATTACTTTTTTTAATGAAAATGGTACAGAAGATTATGTAGATTCATCTTATAGTTGAGGTGATACAGGATATCCAACTATTAACATTAATCAAGTTGTTAAAAATCTAAATTTTCAAAAATATTTAATAAATGCAAAAGTAACAAAAAATGGACCTATTAACCCAGCAAATTTTTGTAATATTATCATATGTAATAATAAAGAAAATTTCCTACTTGCCAGTTTATTAATAACTATTAAATTAGGGTTAACTTTTTATGAAGAAAATGGAAAATGATTTTTTCAAATTATCATTGTTCATTATGGTGAAACATGAGGATCTGAAAGTGGAGGACAAATTAAAACAATTTTAGGAAACGGTTTTCGATTATACTCATAATTTATTTTTTTAAATATTCATACTCCTTTAAAAATAAATTTAAAGGAGTATTTTTAATAAACCTATTGTTTCAAAATATTGTTAATATATAAAAAATCTAATTATTTATAAAAAATAATTAGATTATAAATTAATAAAAATAAGTAAGTTATTATATTAAAACATTTTCAATTTTTGATTTAAATTTGAAACATTTGCCAAATATTTATTTTCTAATTGATTTATTACTTTAGTATTTAACTTATCACTTTGTTTTAAATAGTTTTGTTGAGATGCAACTTCTGACAATAGTTCTAAATTTTCAAATTTATTTTGATTATCTAATCATGCTTTAACTTTATCAAAATAATTAATTGGTTGTTCATCAATAACATAATTTCTTATATTTTTAGGCATTGTATATTTTCACTCCTTTGTTATTTTATAATTCATTACATACTTTTATAAAAATTAATCAAATCATTTAAATAGTTTTTAAGTTAAATAATAAATGCCACAACTAATAAGATTTAAAGCAATAAATATACCTACTAAAATACCAACAACAGCACCAACACCAATACTTGAAACTAATCCTTCACCAATAAGACTAGCTAAAAAGTAAGTTAAAATAATTAATGGTGCAACAATTAATAAACTAGTAAATAAACTAACAATTGCTTGTCCAGTACGACTTTTAATAATAACTGACATTAGCAAAGCAATACTAGTAATAGTAATAGAAAAAAATAATGTAAATAAAATAATAATTAATAATTGTCAATTAAAAATGGAACTAATCATTCCAGATAAAGGAACAACATAACCAATAATAATAACACCAATAAAAATAATAATATCAGAAATTAAAACTAAAGCTAAATTAAATATTGATGTTATAATAATAAAGTTGGTTTTGCTAATTCTTGTTAAACCAATGCGTCGATAAACTACGCTTTGTTTTAAATCTAATAAAATAGCTAAAAAAGTTTGAATTGAAAAGGAAGCAGTTTGTGTCAATCAAATAATCATCAAAATAAATCGTCCAATGTTTTTACCAGCAGGTGATGATAATATTTGATTATTTCCACCAATTGATGCACCAATAAAAATCAATGGTGAAACGAAAACTGAAAAAATAATAATTGAACGATTACGTTTTAAATAACTTCAAAATAAATTAAGAAGAGATCAATCGTTATTTTTGTTTTTTAAGGTGTTTTTTCAAGACTTAGCTCATTTTTCATTATTTTCCCCTCCTAATCTTTTTAATAACGCTTCGCTATCATACATACCTATTTTATATTCTTTAAATTTAGTTTTAACATATTCTTCAATACTTCCATATTCTTTAACAACAGTTTTAACATCATTTATACTAATAATTGAACCTTCAAACATGAAGATAATTTGTTGACAAAAACGTTCAATTTCTTGCATATTATGTGAAACAATTAATACTGAAAGATTAGGTTTAATAAAAACTTCTTTTTCTAGTAATTCATAAATTCGCTCACGTACCTCTAAATCTAATCCCGTAGCTAATTCATCTAAAATTAATAAATCTGGTTCAACAATTAATGCTAATAAAATATTTATTTTTTGTTGTTGACCACCCGATAAAGTAATAATAGGTTTATTAATAAATGCTTCGGCGTCCAAATAGTACAATAACTTTTGAATGTCTTCAACAGACTTATTTAAACAATAAGCTCTCATATAATATTGGGCCATATCTCAACCAGTTAAACCACGAGGAAATTTAGTTTCTTGTAATTGCATGCCTATTTTTAAATCAGATTTAATATTAATAGTACCTGTTGTTGGTTTACGAAGTTGGGAAATCATTTCACATAATGTTGTTTTTCCAGTACCATTGGGGCCAACAATACCAATTTTGGCACCAATAGCAATATTCAGACTAACATTTTTAATGACTTCATTACTATCATAGTTTTTACTGACATTAATGATTTCAACATTATTTTTTTTATCTTTAATCATAATTACTTCCTTCCTATAACTTTATAATTTTATCATAATTACTACATAAATATTACTTGTTTTTTAAGATATAAAAATTAAAATATTATATAATATAATGTAAATTTCATTAGGTTTTTACTCATTATTTTCATAAAAAGTAAATGAGTTTTTATTTTTAAAAAAGGAGAAAATTATGAAAAAAAATGTACAAAAAAAAGAAATAAAAAAATTAAAAAAAGAGAAAAAAGAATTAGAAAAAAGTTTGAATCCATTTAACAAAAATTTTAGTCTTAATAATAAAGAAAAGGTATTAAAAGAAATTGCTTTAATCAATGAAAAAATTATTAACTTAAAACAAAAATTATTAGTAGATTATGAAGAAGATTTAGATGAAATTGAAAATGGAAATCTAGAATTTAATTTTAATATCCAACAGTTAAATAATGAAGATCAATATTTAAAAGATAGTACTTTTCTAATAACTAATGATGATATAAATAGTATAAATTCAGAAGAATTAATTAATATGCAATATGGTAAAAAATGTTGTCCACCATGCACAATTTTCTAATTTTAAACATTTTTATATAAAAGTTTAAATAATTATTAATAACAACACTTTTATTATTTATAATTTAATTTTTGAATTATAAAATTAAAATAATATATAACATAAAAACAAACTTGTTCAAAGTTTTAACCCATTACTTTATTTTAAAAGTAAAGGGTTTTTTATTTTTTAAAAGAGGAGACATTAAAAAATGGATATTAATGACTTAGAAAGAGAAGTTAACTTTATAGCAGATAACTATCATATTATTAATCTTTATTTACATTTTCCAATTGAAACTTATAGTAAAGATTACAATGATATTTTTGACTTTTGAGAAAATAATAAAAAAAATACTCAAAATCATTATCAATTTTTAAATAAAAAAATAAAAACTTTAGAATCTTTAAAAAAATTAGAAAATAATTTTATAAATTCAATAAATAACCTATCAAAAAAATTAAATAATAAAAAAATAAATAAAATAATAAAAGTACTTACTATTGGATTATTTAATTGAAATAAAAAAATAAAAACAAAAATAACTATTTTAACAAAAATCAAAGAAATTAAACAACAAAATTTAGTAAAAATAAATGAACTAATATTACGAATTAACAAAAAAAATATAATTAATAATGTAAATTCAGAAATTAATTTTTCTGTAACAAATAAAAGCAAATCAAATTTATCACAAATATAAAAAAATTTTATATAAAAAAAGTAAATACTTGTTTTTAGTATTTACTTTTTTTAAAGTTATAGTTATTAATAATTTAATTAGATTTTAACCTTCATCAATAATACTTGAAGTTGGTTTAATATTATTAATAGGTGAGTGAATTTTTGATTTATGTTTATTAAAAATAAAATCATATACTTCAGAATAAAATTCAACTGAAACAATATTTAATTTTTTCTTTACTTCTTCTGGAATATCTTCTAAGTCTTTTATATTAGCTTTTGGAATTAAAATTGTTTTTAGTCCACTACGATGAGCAGAAATTGATTTTTCTTTTAATCCACCAATTGGTAATACATGACCACGAAGTGTAATTTCACCTGTCATACCAATATCTTTTGATACAGGTCTACTTGTCAGAGCAGAAATAATTGCAGTTGTTAAAGTAATACCAGCACTTGGACCATCCTTTGGCACTGCTCCTTCAGGAACATGAATATGAATACCATGTTCTGCAAAGAAAGTATCAGGAATATTGAAAGTAATAGCATTTGCTTTAATATAATCTAAAGCAATAGTAGCAGATTCTTTCATGACCTCACCTAATTTACCAGTTAATACTAAATTACCTTTTCCTTTAAAGTAGTTTACTTCAATTGGTAAGATATCACCGCCATATTGAGTATAAGCAAGACCAGTTACCACTCCAATTTGTGATTCATTTTCTTTTTTAGTATAATCGAAAATTTGTTTTCCTAAATAATCTTTAACATTATCAGCAACAATTTCTTCAGTACTAATTTTTTTATTTAAAAGTTTAACAATAAATTTACGAGCAATTTTATTTAATAATCTTTCTAACTGTCGAACACCTGATTCTCTTGTATAATATTTAATTATTTCTTCAATTGAATTTGGTTTAAATTTTAACATTTTATTATTTAAACCAGTAATTTCAATAACACGAGGAATTAAATATTTTTTTGCAATTTCAAGTTTTTCTAATTCTGTATATGAAGAAAGTTCAATAATTTCCATTCGATCTTTTAATGGTTCAGGGATACCTTCCATATAATTAGCTGTTGCTAGAAACATAACTTGTGATAAATCATAATTTTCTTCAATATAATGATCTGAAAAATTAGCATTTTGTTCAGGATCTAATACTTCTAACATAGCACTAGCTGGATCACCACGATAATCAGATGACATTTTATCAATTTCATCTAATAAAAATAATGGATTAATAACTTTAGCACGTTTCATACCTTGGATAATTCTTCCTGGCATCGCACCAATATAAGTTTTACGATGACCACGAATTTCAGATTCATCTTTAACTCCACCAAGTGAAACTTTAACGAAAGTACGCCCCATCGCTTCAGCAATTGATTTAGCTAAAGAAGTCTTACCAACACCAGGAGGGCCAACTAAACAAATAATTTGTCCTGGCATTGCCTTAGCCATTTTTTTAACAGCAAGATATTCAATAATTCTTTCTTTAACTTTTTCTAAACCATAGTGATATTTATCAAGAATTTTTTTTGCATTAATTAAATCAAATTTTTCTTCACTTTTTTGAAATCAAGGTAAAGTCATCATTCAATCAATGTATGTACGAATTATATTTGATTCACTTGAAGCTTGCGGCATATCTTCATAACGACTAATTTCTTCTTTAACACGCGTTTTGATTGCTTCAGGAAACTCTTCTGTTTCTAAGCGTTCTAAATAACATTTCATTTCATTAGACTTACCATCAATTTCGCCTAATTCTTCTTTAATAGCACGCAATCTTTCTCGTAAATAATATTCACGTTGTTGTTCATCAATACGATCTTTAATTTTAGCTGTTAAATCCTTTTCAATGGCACCAACTTGTTTTTGACCACCAACATCTTTCAATAATAAATCTAAACGTTTATTAATATCAGTTTCTTGTAAAATTTCTTGGCGTTTATTGATAGTTAAAAATGGTAAAAATTGAGCCATTTTATCAATAATTTCACTAGCTTTCATTCCATCGGTGATTTGACTAATTACACCTTGTGGAATTGAACCATGAACATCTAAAATCTGTTGTAAATTATTTACAATTCTTTGAATCAACTCTTCTTCTAATGATTTTGAAACATTAGGACTAACTAAAGTTTCAGCATCTCCTGTATAAAATTTATCATCATAAAACTTAGAAACTTTAACTCTTTGTTGTCCATAAAAAGATACGGTAAGTGTACCATCATTATGACTTTTTTGAATTTGCACTTTACACAAAGTACCATGATTGTAGACTTCACTTAATTGCGGATTATCTACTTTCGGATCCTTTTGCGAAACTAAAATAATTTCTGAATTAAACTTAGCTACCGATTCATTAATTGCCGCTACTGATTTATGTCTGCCAACTTCTAGTTCTATTTCAACTGTTGGGAAAACAAAACTTCCTCTTGTTACTAGTACTGGAATATTAGTAATATTTTTTATCTTCATTGTCTCACCTCAAATAATGTATTAACTGGATTATAATATAAAACATTAGCACTTGCAATAGTTAATTGCTAAAATATCTAATTTTTGATTTATACTATACTATTACAGCAGCACTTATTAATTCATATTTAATTTATACTAGTAGTATTTTATTACATTTATTTTTTTTTTGATAATTTTTACTTTTTGAAAAAAATAAACGATAAAATAACCTAATTATTAAATTGGTAATTAGGTTATATAATAATTATCAAATTAAATTAAGCACTTGTTGTTTGCTTTTGGTTTTTACCGTTACTTTCTCATAATAAATCAAAGGCTTTATTACGTTTTAGGGTAGTAGTAACTAAACTTAAATCTTTAATATTTGCTTTAACTTCTTCAATACTTATTTTAAATTGGTCGGCAAATGTTGTTAATTGTTTTTGAACTTCTTCTTCGGTAATTTCTATTTTTTCTTGTTTAATAATTTCTTCAATAACTAAAAAATTCTGAAGTTGCATAATTGCATCCTTTTTTATTTCATTAATAATTTCTTCATGAGATAAACCAGTTGCTGCCATATAGTTTTCAATTGTAAAGTTTTGATTAGCTAATTGTTTTTTAAATTCATTTTCTAAACGTTCAGTTTCATTTTTAACAGCAAAATTTGGAATTATTATTTTTGAATCTTTAACAATTTTAGCAATAAGTTCTTCCATAAATTGTTCCTTAATTGTCATTGTTTTTTGTACTTCAATTTGTTTTTTAATATTTTCTAATAATTGTTCAGTAGTAGTAAGATCTGGAATGTTAACATCTTTTACTAATTCTTCTAAATCTTCATTAATAACTTTTGTTTTTATTTCGTTTAATTCAATTTCAAATTGTACTAATCGACCTTTTAAATTTGGAACATGATAATCTTCTGGGAAAGTTACTTCAATAGTTTTTTTAGATTTAGGTTCCATACCGATCATTCCTTCTTCAAAACCAGGAATAAATTTACCAGAACCAATTTCTAATTCCATGTTTTTAGCTTCACCGCCAGGGAATTTTTTACCGTCTAAAAAACCAGTGAAATTAAAAACTGCAGTATCATCTTTTTCTAATTTTCCTTTTTCTTTTGGATTAAAAATAGCAAAACGATCTTGTAATAGTTTAATTTGAGTATCAATTTCTTCTTGATTAACAGTTGCTACAGGTTTTACTATATCAATACCACGATATTTACCAATAGTAATTTCTGCTGGTAAATCAAATACAAACATTATTTCACACTCTTTAATAGTAGATTTTTCCACATTAACTTCGGGTTGATTAGTAGGCATTAAGTTAGGTTTTTGTTTTAAGGCAAAATCATAAGCAATAGTAATAACTGCTTTAGTTGCTGTTTGTAAAGTTTGTTCTTCAGTTACATGTTTTTTAGCCATTTTAGTAGGAACTTTTCCTTTACGAAATCCAGGAATTTCTACTTGTGCAATCAATTTATTTTCAGCTTTTGCCAATTGATCTTTTCAAGTTTTAGCATCAATGGTAACATGTCATTTTCCAAGACCATTTTTTTCATCTTTTATAATATTTAATGTCATTTTTCAAATCTCTCCTTATGTAATTTGTTGTTGAATCATAATACTTAAGTATTTTTTTATTAAAGTAGTAGTAGTTTTAAATTTTTTAGCACTTTCTACCAATTTTACACTAATAAACTGGAAACTACAAGCACGAATATACAAAGCAGCTGCTAATGCTGCTGCTTGATTTTTATTAGGTAATGTTGGAAACAAATTCTCAAAATAACTATCCAATAAAAATAAGCAAATACCATAAATACCTGGATTATCAATATGAACTTCATCTTCAAATATTTTTGTAATTTTTAAATAAACGAGTGATTCTTGTCATTGTGTTATTTTTTTTGGATTAATTTTAAATGTATCATGACCTTTTATTACTTCTATTTCTTCATCAATACCTTGATTATTTAATATAAATAATAGTTGTGTTTTATTTATATTATTTATATTTTTATTTGTAAGATAAATCTTAATTGTTGGCAAAATTAACCTAGCATTATGACTTTGTAAATAATAAAATGCCACCGGATGAAGATCTTCATCAAATGGATTCATTAATACACGACTTATTCTCTCTAAATTTCACTCATGACTTTCATTTTTACTATTTAATCTAATATGAGTAGTAATATTATGATGTAACTCTTGTAATGTAATTTCATGATGAATAGGAATATAAGGCATCTCTAATTCATGTTTGACCAACTTCATTGCTTGATCTCATTTATTTTCACTAATGAGGTGGTTAATTTTACCAATAATGTCTTGATAATAATTGTCATGATTTATCATTATTTAGTTAAACCTTCTTAGTATTTTAAAATTTAATGGCGCCCACGAGAAGATTCGAACTTCTGACCCCCGCCTTAGAAGGGCGGTGCTCTATCCACTGAGCTACGTGGGCATAACATTTACCATAAGTAATCTTAACTTGTTTGATTAAAAAATGCAATTATTAATTGGTTACTTTTCAATAAAAAAATAATATTATTATATTTAATATTATTTTGATATTTCATTATGTACTTTTAAACAATAATTTTTTTTAAAAAAATAAAATATTTTCATTTTTTTATATTATAATAATTTTTGTAATTTAATAATTATTCATTCCTAATATAGAAATTATTTCTATATTAGGATTTTTATTAAATTAAATATTGAAAAAGAAAAGGAAGAAAAATATTATGTCTAGTGAAATAAGTACAAAAAGAAAAATAATTGCTGGTGTCACAATAACTACAGGAACATTAACAACAACCGCAGGAATAACAGCAGCTTGTGTTGCTGCAGCACCTATGACTGGTGGTGCTTCATTATTACCAGCTGCTATTGGTGGAATTGCTGTTGGTACAACTTTAATAGCTAGTGGAATGGCTACTACTACAAATTTTGAAAGAAAAGAATCAAGAATTAACAAATTTTTAAGAACAAATCCTACTATCCCCACAGTAAGAGTATCAAAAGAAAATGTTAATCCTAATGACATTAAAGAATCACGATTTAACGAATTTTTAAGATTAAGTGGTTTTGTTTCTACAAAAAGAGTATCAAAAGCAAATATTACTCCTGATTACATTAAAGTATCTAATGAACTAGCAAATTCATCAAAAGAACCAGTTATGAGAACCAGAAGTTTAACAGTAACTTCTGTCTAAAAAGAAAACAAATTACATATTCATTTAAAAAACATTAAATTATAATTCATAAAATGCATAATATAACAAAAATAATTAATTTATATTATAATTACTTTATATTTTAATAAATGTTCATACCTAATATAGAAATAATTTCTATATTAGGATTTTTATTAAATTAAATTTAAATGAAAAGGACAAAGATTAAAAGATATGCCTACAAAAAATCAAATATTATTTAGCAAAGCAGAACTTAAAGGGCTTACTAAAACACAAATACAATCATTTACAAACACTGTCAATAAACAAGAAATTGATAAATTTATTTTAAGTATCATTAAAGCAAATGATAATAATGGGTTACCAATTTGAAGACAATTATTGCAACTATTAAGTCCATATCAAGTTTCAACAATTAACACCAACTTAATTCCCTTATTTACAAAAAATAATTTACTGCTTTATGCTTTTTCAAAAAAACAAATGAAAGCACTTACAAAAAAACAAATTCAAGCATTTACAACAGAACAAATAAAAAATTTCAGTTATAATAAGTTTTCGCTACTAGAAAAAGGAATGAGAAAAGCATTAAAAACAATTAATAATCAATTAACAATAGAATATGATTTTTATGAATTTAAATTTCAAATTGAATCATTAACTCCAAAACAATTAGAATGATTTACTTCTAATCAAAATGCAGCATTTACCAAAGAACAAATACAAGTTTTTACAAAAGAACAAAAAAAAGCTTTTAATAAACCATCTATACAAACAAGAAATCAACAATTAAATTCAAATTTTAATGTGAATAATATAAATGCTATTTTTGAAACTGAACCATTACCTAAAACAAATAATTCAATAATACCTTCATGATAAAAAGTAATGCCTAATATTTAGGCATTACTTTTTATTGCAATTAAATTATTTTGTTTTTATTTTTTATAACTAAAATTTCATACTTTTTTTATATAAGAATAAGAATAAGAATTTTAATTAAGTTATAATTAAAATATGAAATTTGATTAAACATTAGAATAATGATTTAATATATTTTAATTAAAATATAGTTATTATTGTCAATTATTTAGTATTAAGAGAGGGAAAAATATATGAATCAAGATTTACAAAAACTTTTCCATGAAATGGATTTTAATGATGTTAATAATGAATTTAATCATGCTACTATTAAAAAAGTACAATATTTTCATCATAATCAACAAGTAATAATTACCATCAACTTACCTAATTTTCTAACAACTACTACTTTAAAAAGTTTTGAACAACATTTTGAAAAATTACCTGTTTCGAATATTAGTGTCGATTTTAATGTTTCCCTTACTGCTGATGAATCAACTGTATTAACATATTTTCATTATATTAAAACTCATAAATTGCAACTATTAGCTGGCATTTATTATTCTTTACCCGACTCAGCAATTAATTATAAAAATAATATTATTACCATTACCATTCATAATAGTATTGAAGAAAAATTAATAACTAATGAATTTTTACAATTTATTAACTACTTTCAACAATATGGTTTTAAAAAAATTCAATTAAAAATTAAAATAAATAAAGCAGAGCAACCATTTATTAGTTATGAAAATGAATCTAAAGCAGAAATTAGCAAAATTACTAACAATTTAAAAACTAAAATTCCTAACAATAATATAAGTAAAAATTTTAATACAACTACTTATCGCAAAAAAGCAAAAGTTAATTTAGAAATAACAGACCCAACTCATAGCATTAAAGATATCATTGGCGATGAACCCAATATTATTATTAGTGGTAAAGTTTTTAAAATTAATAAATTTTTAACTAAAACTCAAAAATGATTTTATTCATTTTGAATTACTGATTATAGTGATGCAATTACTTGCAAAGCATTTATTAATAGCGATCAACCAGATGAGAAATTTGATAATATTAAAGTTGATGATTGAATAAAAATTAATGCTAATAGTCGTTATGATAATTATAGTAAAGAACAAGTACTATGAATTGATGATTTAATTATTGATTTAAATAATAAAAATACTAACAATAATGATGATGCTAAAACTAAAAGAATTGAATTTCATACTCATACTAAAATGAGTGCTATGGATGGTATTACTTCAGCAAGTGATTATATTAATCAAGTAGCTAAATGAGGACACCAAGCAATTGGTTTTACTGATCACTTAAATGTACAAGCATACCCAGATATTGCTAATGCCGCTAAAAAACATCCAAACTTAAAAGTAATGTATGGTGTTGAAATGGATTTAATCCCCAATAATATTAGTATTACTAAAAATAATATTAATACATCATTATTAGATTTAGAATACATTGTTCTTGACTTAGAAACAACTGGTTTATCAACCAATTACCACGAAATTATTGAATTTGGTTATACAATTGTTAAAGACAATATGATTTTAAAACAAGATACAATTTTAATTAAACCAAATAATCCCGTACCTGAACATATTACTGAACTTACTAGTATTACCAATGTTATGTTAAAAGATAAACAAACATTACAACAAATATTGCCAACAATTATTGAAATAATTGGCAATAAAACAATAGTTGCTCATAATGCTAACTTTGACTTTGGTTTTTTACAAGCAGCAATGAAACAATTGGGTTTCATGCCTTTAAATAATCCTGTCATTGATACTTTGCAATTATCTAGAGCAATTCTACCACAACTAAAATATTATCGATTAGGTACTATTTGTCGTACTTATGGCATTAAATATGATGATGAAATTGCCCACCGTGCTGATTATGATGCTAATGTATTAGCACAAGTATTTTTAAAAATGTTACAACAATTAAAAACAGAATTTAATTGTATTAATTTACAAGAAATTAATAACTTAATTAATGAACAAATTAATTTTAAACTTCGTGGTGAACATATTACTATTTTTGCAAAAAATCAATTAGGATTAAAAGATTTATATCAATTAGTTTCACTATCTCATACAAAGTATTTTTATAAAACACCAAAAATCATATCAGAAGCAATTAATGAAAATAGAAAAGAATTATTAATTGGTAGTAGTTGTATAAATGGTGCTGTTTTTGAAACAGCATTAAATAAAAGTGAAGAAGAACTAATTAAAATAATGAAATGATTTGATTTTATTGAAATCCAACCACCTGCTGTTTATAAACACTTAATACAGTTAGGAAATATTACTAAAGAACAATTACATGATACTATTAAAAAAATTATTAATAATGCTCTTAAATTGAATAAATTAGTAATTGCTACTAGCGATGCCCACTATTTACATCCCCATGAAAAAATGTATCGTGATGTTATTATTAATAGTAAAGCAATTGGTGGTTTGTTACACCCATTATTTGATCGTAAAGGTAAAGTTACATCATATCCCGATCAACATTTAAGAACTACTAATCAAATGTTAACAGAATTTAACTTTTTAGATGACCCTAATTTAATTAATGATATTGTTATTAATAATCCTTTGCAATTAGCAAAACAATTTGAAATGGTTAAACCAATTAAAGATGGCTTATTTACACCAAGTATTGTTAATGTTGATACTAAATTACGTAATCTTTGTTATGAACAAGCATGAAATCGTTACGGTAATCCATTACCAACATATGTAGAAAAACGTTTAACTCGCGAATTAGATGCAATTATTACTCATGGTTTTGCTGTTGTTTATTGAATTGCACACAAATTAGTAGAAAAATCTTTACAAGATGGTTATCTTGTTGGTAGTCGTGGCTCAGTTGGTTCATCTTTAGTAGCTACTTTTGCTAACATTACTGAGGTTAACCCACTACAACCACACTATTTATGTCCACAATGTAAAACTAGTGAATTTATTAGTAATGGTTCTTATAAGTGTGGTTATGATTTACCAAAAAAAATATGTTCACAATGCAATATTGATTTAATTACTGATGGTCATGATATTCCTTTTGAAACATTCTTAGGATTTGATGGTGATAAAACACCTGATATTGATTTAAACTTTTCTGGTGAATATCAAAATAAAGCTCATGATTTTACTAAAGAAATGTTTGGTGAAGAAAATGTTTTTCGTGCTGGAACAATTTCAACAATTGCCAATAAAACAGCTTATGGTTATGTTAAAGCTTATGCAGAAAAAATTGGTCAATCAGATATGCGTGCAGCAAAACTAGAGTTACTAAGTCAAGGATGTGTTGGTATTAAAAGAACAACTGGTCAACATCCTGGTGGTATTATTGTTGTACCAAAAGAATATAATATTAACGATTTTACACCAATTAATTTTCCAGCTGATGATACTAGTTCTACATGAAAAACTACCCACTTTGATTTTAATGCTATTCATGATAATTTATTAAAATTAGATATTCTAGGTCACGTTGATCCAACAGCATTAAAAATGTTAGAAAATTTAACTGGTATTGATCCAAAAACTATTCCTAATCAAGATGAAAAAGTTTTATCATTATTTTCTAATTTAAGTGCCTTAAATATTACTAGTGATGATTTACTTGGCGAAAAAACAGGAGCAATTGGTATCCCTGAATTTGGTACTGGTTTTGTTCGTAAAATGTTAAGTGATACATTACCTACTTCATTTTCTGAATTAGTACAAATATCTGGTTTATCACATGGTACTGATGTTTGATTAAATAATGCTGATGAATTAATTTCACAACAAGGTTTAAAACTAAAAGATGTAATTGGTTGTCGTGATGATATTATGACTTATTTAGTATATCAAGGGTTACCAGCAAAAATTGCCTTTAACATTATGGAAGATGTCCGTAAAGGAAAAGGCATTAAACAAGAATATGAAAAGTTAATGCAAGAAAAGAAAGTTCCTAATTGATACATTAAATCTTGCAAAAAAATTAAATATATGTTTCCTAAAGCACACGCTACTGCTTATGTATTAATGGCATGAAGAGTAGCTTGATTTAAAGTTTATTATCCGCATGAATATTATGCTACTTATTTTACAACAAGATGTGAAATTTTTGATATTAAAACTATGTTACAAGGCATTGGTGCTATTACTAATAAATTAAAAGATATTAATAACAGATTAAGAAAAAATGATGGTCAAAAAAATACAGTTACTACTAAAGAAAAAGATTTAATCCCATTATTAGAAGTAGCATTAGAAATGAATGCTAGAAATATTAAATTTAGCAATATTAGTTTAGAACATTCTGATGCTAAACTTTTTCAAGTTAAAGTAATAAATGGTGAAAAACAAATTTTACCACCTTTTATTACTTTAGATGGATTGGGTGAAATTGTGGCTAATTCAATTGTTAAAGCAAGGAGTGAACAAGCAATTACTTCAAAAAATGATTTACAACTACGAACTAATATTACTAAAACTAATTATCAACTATTAAATGACTTAGGAGTATTAGAACATTTAGAAGAAAATACACAATTAATGTTAGAATTATAATACAAAGAAAAAAGAAAAAATGTGGGATTATTATGTATAAATTAAGTAACAAAGCCAACTTTTATATACGTTTATCTGCATTAATAATGATAATTTTATTTTTAATTATTGATTTAATTAGTGCAATATATTATCCAATGGAAAAATTTGAAGATTTAGGATATGGTGAACGAGTAAGTAACTACTATGCTTTTTTTACTACTGAGAGTAATTATATGGTTGTTATTTATTTTTGTGTTTATTTATTTGATTCTTATTTTCGTGGTACTAAACCAAGTTTTCAAACTCGATTAGCAGTAACTGTTTATATTACTATTACGATGTTAGTATTTTGAATAGGTATTTTCACTGCTGAGCAAGATCCAAAACAATACAGTGCTTATAATTGAATTGCAACATTAATTTTACACTTATTAATGCCAATAATTATGATTACTAGCTTTATTGTTACATCAGGTCATCAATATATTAATATGAAACAACAACATAAAATATATTTATGATTAATTGTTATTTATCCAGCAATTTATTGTATTGTTATTCTAATTAGAGGTCATTTACGTTATTTAGATTTTATAGAAACTGGTCATCCACCAAGAGATACATGATATCCATATTTTTTCTTTGATTATTCAAATGGTGAATATGGATGATTAATCGCTGCTAGTGCCGTTGTTTTTGTTTTTGGTTTAGTTTTCAGTTTACAATATTTTTATATTTGAATTAATAACTTAATGTTCAAACGTTATCAAACTTCTGAACATCGTTTATATGATTTTTATCAAAAAATATTACGTCAACTTAATAAAAAAAAGAAAAGCAAAATTAAAAAGAAAAGAAAAAAGTAAAAATTTAAAATATATCTTATATTCCTTACATGATAAATATTATTGATATAATTAAATAAAAAAGAAAAGTTAGGTGATTTTAATTGAAAATTAACTTGAAAACAATGTTAAAACATGCACAAATTAACAAATACGCAATCCCAAGTTTTAACTTTGATAATTTAGAAATGTTAATTGCAATTACTAATGCAGCCGAAAAACAAAAAGCACCAATATGTTTAATGATAACACCTAACACTATTAATTGTATTGATTTAAAATATGTACTTGCTATTACTAACAATGTTATTAATCGTGCAAAAGTACCAATTTTTTTACAACTAGACCACTGTCTTGATCCACACTTTATTAAAACTAAAATTACATCTGATTTTAGTTCAGTTATGTTAAATTACAGTAACTATCCAATTAAAGAAAATATTGAAAAAACTAAAGACATTGTTCATTTTGCTGCTCCTTTGGGTATTATTGTTGAATCAGAGATTTTTTACAATAATACCCAAAGGAGATATTACTAATGATATTAATTTAATTGAACAAGCAATATTATTTAGAAATAAAACTAATATTAATGGTCTTGTATTTACTGCTATCAATAGTCATCATCAAGATAATAGACAAGATTTAAAAATTTCTCTAATTAAAGAAATTGCTATTAAAATGCTTGAAATTTTTTTAGTATTACATGATAATGTTACTATTAATAATGAACAATTAACTCTAGCAATTAAAGCTGGTATTACTAAAGTTAATATTAGCAGTGATTTAAGAAAGATTTATGTTGAAAGTCTAAAAAAAAGTTTGCAAACTAACTCTAATTTATCTAATATTAATACCTTAATAGAAAATGCAATGATAGCTATTCAGAAATTTGTTGAAGAAAAAATAATTCTCTTAGGAGCAAATAATCGATATAAATTTTAGTTTTTATACTTATAGATTTTATTTCAAAATAAAAAGTGAACAATATTGTTCACTTAAAATAGTTACTATTTTATTTTTTTAAAATATAAATAATTAAGAAAATTGCTCAAAACTTTTTCATTCAAATTTATTATCCTATTTATAATAGGATTTTATTATAAAGTAAAGATTAAAAAAATATATCTTTAATAGTAATAGCAATAAAGATAACTAAAAATAATATAGCTCCAGCAATACTGACAATAATTTTATATTTTTCATTTAATTTTTTTCTTGTTACCGCTTCAACTGCATTTTCAACAAATTTATAACCATCCAATGGCGGAATTGGTAACATATTTAATAAAAATAAATTAGATGATAATAATGCTGCTCAACGAAAATATGTACTTGCTGCTTGTGTTGATGATAAATCAGGATTTAAAAAACTATTAGTTGATTTAACAATACCAACAGGTCCTGATAAATTTTGTCAATGAAAAGTAACTAATTGTCCTAATGCTTGTAAAAGACTGTAACTATCTTTAAAAGTATCAATGATACCATTACTAATAACTTGCCCTGCATTTAAATAATAACTACCTTGACTAACACCAATGAATAATACTCCTTTTTGTTCTACAGGTTTAAAAGTAACAGTTTTATCATCTTTACTATCAAAAGTAATTTTGTAGTCAGCAATAACTGTACCATTAGTAGTCTTTTTATTATATTTACTTAATCATGTTTGTAAATCATAATATGATTTAATTGATTGTTTAGATTCAATATCACCAGTATTATAAATACCAGTAATAGCATCAGTATCTAAAATTGGTAAACTTGGATTATCTTTATTATATTTTTGAACAGCTTCATATAATGGTCCTGTTGTTGCATAGGTTGGTGGCAAGTTAGGATCATATTTATGTGGATAAATTCCATATCCAATCATTAATAAAATAAAAGCTAATAATAAATTCATTAGTGCACCTGCACTAATGAAAGCTGCTTTTTTACCACGTTGCAAGTTTTCCATCATTCGTTTACTATCAATTACTTCATCTTCTCGTCCTTTAGGAGCATCAGCAATTTCTGAAGCAATAGAAACATAACCACCCAATGGTAATAGTCTTAAAGTATAACGTGTTTCTTTTTTACCTCACTGCAAAAGTTTTGGTCCCATACCAATAGCAAATTCATATACATATGCTCCTGATAATTTAGCAATTACAAAATGAGCAAATTCATGCAAGGTAATTAAAAATAATATTGTAAATAAACCAATTAAAATGGCTAAAAATATATACATAACTTCATCCTTAAATTTTATATATTAAGCAATAGCTGCTAGAGTAATTAGAAAACCAAAAATAACTACTGTTGAAAATGAATCTAAACGATCTAATAATCCTCCATGTCCAGGTAGAATATTTGAAAAATCCTTAACATGATAATTACGTTTCAAATAAGAAAATAATAAATCACCCATTTGACTAGCAATTGAAAGAATAAAACTAGTAGCAAAATAAGCAATATAGATTGGTGCTTTACTATTAACTTCTAAAAAAGGTAAGGGATTATAATTACTTGTTTCTAAAAAAACAGTTACTGTTATCATACTTAAAATAATTGCTGTTATTAAACCAGTAATAGCACCTTCTCAAGTTTTATTTGGTGATACACTTGGTGCCATTTTTGTTTTACCATAAATTATACCACCAATAAAAGCACCAACATCATTAGACATAACAATAATGAATAAAAACAATAATGTTGGTCATCCTAGTTTTGAAAGTTTAATTTCTGATAACATTAAAAAATTAACAGCTTTAACAACAAACACTAAATAAATAATTCAAGTAAAAATAAAAATAACATCACTTAATTGAAAATTTTTACTTCGTCAAGCAATTAAAATAAACATACAAATGAAAAGTAATAAAATTAATAAAGTCATTCAAGTTTCAAATCAATAATGATTATAAATATATGGACCAAAAGTTTCTTTACCAAGCGGAACTCATAAAAGTATGATTCCTGTTAAAATTATAGAAATTTTAAGTACAATTGATCAATTTGATTCTTTTTTTAAATTAATAATTTCTCATAAACAACCAATAAAAATTAAAGTATTAATTATCATAAATGTATACGCTGATCACTGTGGTTTATTACCAAAAATTGGTTCTAAATAAACTGCCCCAATAAACATTCATAATACACCACAAGCAATTAACATAAAGCTTGTAAGAATACGATTTCGATAGGTTCTAAAAAAATTACTAAGTTTTGCAAAAAAAGAAACTTTAGATTTTATATTTTCTTTATTTATTATCTTTTTTTTCACAATATTTAACCCCTAACTATTTATTGCTTTATTGCTAAATTTTCATTAAATCGGCTTTTTTATTGTTTTCTATTAATACAAGTTCTTTAATTTTACTATCAGTTAAATCTTGAATTGTAGTTTCTGCATGCTTTTCTTGATCTTCTGGTAATTTTATTTTTTTCAGATTTTGAACAGCATCACGTCGACAATTACGGATTTTAACTTTATATTCTTCAGTTTTTTTACTCAAATCTTTAACTAAAGTTTTACGAACGTCTTCTGTTAATTGTGGGAAAATTAAACGTATATTCTCTGCTTCGCTTTTAATTTGTAATTTCAAATCAGCTTTTGTAACAGCTTCTGTAATGTCTTTAATTAAACTACGATCATATGGTTTAATTAATAATTGATGTGCTTCTGCTACTTTAACTTGGGCAATATTACTTAAACTATCAACACCACCATAACATCTAACATTAATTCCTTCTAAGATATTAGGATTAGCTCTTCCGGTGCGAATTTTGTTAATTTCATTTTTATAACGTAAAATTATTTCATTCATCAGATTTGTGGCTTCTAAAATAATAACTTCCATATTTGTTTTCCTCCTAGTTAATAATTTTAAGTTGTTTTTAAATCAAACTATAAAAATTATATAATAATTTTTATTAAAACCAATGGAAAACTATTTAAAAAAATAAAAAACATCATTAATTAATGATGTTTTTTTATTAATATCTTTGGATTTTATTTTCATCATTGTTTAAATCAACTAATATAAAAATACCACCAATAATACCTAATGCAGCACCAAAGATAATTCCTAATATTGCTAAAGCAATTTTTTGATCAGTAGTCGCTTCACCTTTACTTACTTTTTTGTATAAAATAAAACCGTGTATTGTTCATAATAAAGGAATTATAAATATTGATTCTAAAATAAAAACAATAAATATTAATATACTTCCTGCTTTTAACATTTTTTTCTCCTTCTTTAATTTTTATAATTAATAATATCACTTAATAAAATTGAAATATACAATTGTGTCCTCATTTAAAGTTTAGTTTTTTAACTTATCAATGTTATCACTTTAATTACTATCGATTTCAAATGTCTAATTATTAATAATTTTCATTTATATTAATAAGGATGTTCAAAATTTTTTTAAATTTGGATAAATTTTTTCATAATTTTTAATTCGATTTTCTAATTCTATCATTTGATAAGAATATTCTATTTCTTTACTTTTTTCTAAATTAAAATAATTTTTTTTATATTTTAAATATTTATTTGTCAATATAATAGTAGTTAAAATTGAAACAATAATTATAGAAAATATAATAATTATAGTTATTCAAACATTATTAACAATTCATTTTTCTAAACCTTTAAATAATGACTTAATCAAAAATATAATAGTGATAATAATTATTAAACAAATAAAAATTATAATACCAATATTTTCATTCTTTTTCTTATTTTTACTCATAATATTTACTCCAAATTTTTATTATTTAATAAAATTTAATAAATAAATCTTAACATTTTTACTAATGTTTGAAAATATTTTAAAAAAATGTCTAATCTTTGATAAGCAGAATATATAGGAGATTAATATCAATATAAGAACAAATTAGTATTGAAAAGCAATTTAGTTCCCATTGATTTTAAAAAATAGAAACTTTAAAATGAATGTTATATCTTTCAATGATAATAGAACAAAAACAATTACTACTATATAAATAATTATATTTAATCAGTTTAAAACTTGAAAATTACCATTAATATAATGAAAGATATTTATACAATATAATCTACGATAATAAAACTCTATCATTTAATAAATTTCTATTGTTTTCAAATTAATAATATTGTATAATGAACAATGAATTAGAATTATAGCAAGACAGCTACCAGCTGTCTTTATTATTTCTAGTGTAATATATTTTATTTTTTTATTTAAGTATATTTTCATTTTGAAATAAATCTATTTCAAATACTATTAAATAATAAACAACAATGTTTATAAAAAACAAGGAGGAGAAAAAGTGGACAAAGAAATTAGTCAAATCATTTTAAATGCCATAAATGAAATTGCTGAAGAAAAACAAATAGCAAAAGAAGATATCATTGAAGCTTTAAAAGAAGGACTAAAAAAAGCATATGAATATCAAAGTCATCGTGATGATAGTACAAATATCAGAATTGAAATTGATCAAAATAAAGGTACTATTAAAATTTTAAAGGATTTAATTGTTGTTCCAAAAGTTGAAGATCCTGAATTAGAAATTGCACTTTCAACTATTAAAACAAAGAATCCCGGCTTAACAATTGGTGATACATATACGCAAATAATTCCTAGTGATCAATTCTCTCGTTTATCAATTTTTAAAGCTATTCAAGTAGTGAAACAATCAATTCGTGAAGCAGAAAAAACATCAATTTATGATGAATTTATTGATAAAAAAGATCACATATTAATTGGTACTATTGAAAGCGTTGAAGAAACTTATATGTTAATTAAAATTGGTAGAGCCTATGCTTTCTTACCAAAACAAAATCAAATCCCTAGTGAGATCTTACCAAAAAATAAACCAATCGCTAATAATACTTACATCAAATTTTATGTTGAAGATATTATTAAAAATAAAAACTATGGTCAAATTTTAGCATCAAGAACTCACGTTAATTTTTTACGTTGTTTACTAGAATTAGAAGTTCCTGAAATAGCACAAGGTGTAATCGAAGTTAAAGATATTGCTCGTATTCCTGGAATTAGAGCTAAGGTTGCAATTGTTAGTCATGATCCAAGCATTGATGGTATTGGTGCATGTATTGGTCCAAAAGGCGAAAGAACAAAATTAATTACGCAAGAATTAAGTGGCGAAAAAATTGACATTATTGCCTGAAATCCTAATATAAAAGAATATATAATTAACGCTTTAACACCAGCTAAAGTTATTTCAATTGATATTAATGAAGAAGAAAAACAAGCAAATATTATTGTTCCTACTGAACAATTATCATTAGCTATTGGTAAAAATGGTATGGCTGCTAAATTAGTTGCCGGTGTAACTCACTGAAATATTAATATTACTTCATTAGAACAAGCAAATGAAAATAATATTAAATTTACTTGAAATGGTAATATTAAAGAAAGTGAATATGAAAAGTTTATATCTGAATTATTAAAAAAAACACAATGAAAAAATAAAAATCAATAAACAATAAAGTAGGTCGTTATGAATAAAATACCTTTAATTCAACGTAAAAAAATACCAATGCGTAAATGTATAGTTACAAATACTATTTTACCTAAACGTGAATTAATTAGAATTGTTATTAATAAAGAAGGACAATTATTCATTGATAAAACTGGCAAACAAAATGGTCGAGGTGCCTACATCCAACCTAAACTTGAATTAATACCTTTGCTTATTAAAAATAAGGCATTAGAACGAGCATTAAAAACAAAAATTCCAAATGAATTTTATGAACAATTAATTAATGAAATTAAAAAAAATTGAGATTAATTTTCCCAAGCGAAAGGCGGGATGCAAATGGCAAAAAAACGAATATCTCAACAAACACAAAATATTAATCAACAACTAAAACAAAAAACATCTCAAATTAATGAAAAAGGAGTATTTTTATATAACGAACCTTTAACTATTTCAGAATTTGCTAAAGCATTGCATCATCCAGTAACTGACATTATTAAATACTTCATGAAACAAGGCAAACTATTTAATCAAAATCAAATATTAACTCAAGAATTAATGCTTGAACTTTGTTTGGAATGAAATATTGATTTTGAAAAAGCTAAAGTGGTAACATATGAAAACTTATTAGAAAATATTAATCTAGAAGATGATAAAAAAAATTTAGTAACTCGACCACCTGTTGTTACAATTATGGGCCATGTTGATCATGGAAAAACAACACTATTAGATACTATCCGTAATTCTAAAGTTACTAATCAAGAACACGGTGGTATTACTCAACATATTGGTGCTTATCAAATTAAAACTAATAATAAATTAATTACTTTTATTGATACCCCAGGTCATGAAGCATTTACTGAAATGCGTTCACGTGGTTCTAAAATTACTGATATTGTTGTTCTAGTAGTTGCTGGTGATGATGGTGTGATGCCACAAACTCGTGAAGCAATTGACCATGCAAAAGTAGCTGGTGTTTCAATTATTGTTTTTGTTAATAAAATGGATAAACGAAATGTTAATACTGATCGCATTATGAATGAACTAGCTAATTGTGATTTAACTAGTGAAGAATGAGGTGGCGATACTATTTTTGTTTATGGTAGTGCTTTAAAAAATCAAGGAATTGATGAATTATTAGAAGCCATATTAGTAATTGCTGAATTAAAAGAACTAAATGCTAATCCAAATCGATTTGCTAATGGAACTGTTATCGAATCTCATCATGATAAAAATGTTGGTTCAATTTGTACTTTATTAATACAAGGTGGAACACTAAAAGTTACTGATATTGTAGTTGCTGGTAGTGTTAAAGGAAAAATTAAACGCCTTATTAATGATACTGGTAAAATAATTACTAAAGCTGGACCTTCAATGCCTGTTCAAGTTTTAGGATTTGAAACAGCCCCTACTCCTGGTGAATCTTTTATTGTTTTTAATGATGATAAATTAGCAAGAAAAGTAGCACTAGTACGACAAACAGAAGAAACAAATAAAATTAGAAATAATCGACAAATTAGTTTAGGTAATTTAACACAAGATGTTGCTACAGGTGAATTAAAACAAATTAATGTTATTTTACGAGCAGATACTCAAGGTTCAGTGCAAGCAATCGTTCAAGCAGTAAATAAAATTAATGTTAATGATATTACTGTTAAGTTTATTAGAGCAACTATTGGTGGTATTAGTGAATCAGATATTAAACTTGCTCAAACTTCAGGAAGTATTATTTATGGTTTCAATGTTCGTCCCAATCATGTTATTCGTGAAGCTGCTAACAATGCCGGTGTTGAAATTAGATTACATAATATCATTTATAAAATAACTGAAGAATTAGAATTGGCTGCTAAAGGTTTATTAGAACCAACTTATGAAGATAAAATTCTTGGTCAAGCACGAGTTATTAAAACTTTTCATTTTTCAAAAGTAGGAACAATTGCTGGTTGTGTTGTCATTAATGGTTTCATTCAACGTAATAGCAAAGTTCATATCATTCGTGATGATGTTGTTATTTATAACGGTGAAATCAGTGGTTTAAAACATGAAAAAAATGATTTAAAAATTGCTAAAAAAGAAACTCAATGCGGTATTACTATTAAAAATTTTAATGACTTAAAAGAAAATGATATTATTGAATCATATTTAGTAGAAGAAGTGGAGACAAAATAGGATGTCTATCATTAAATTTGAACAACAAGAAAGTTTCTTAAAAAAAGAAATTACTAATATATTAAAAAAAGAATCAAAAAATATTCTTTTCAAAGATATCACTATTACTAATGTAAAAATAACAAAAGATAACAGTTATGCTACCATTTATTGAACAGTTTACTTAGATAATTTAGATATTAAAACTATTAGTAATGCTTTAGAAAAAGCGAAAGGTTTTTGTCGAAGCGCACTTGCCAAAACAAGTAATAAATATAAAGTTCCAGAATTACGCTTTAAATATGATAATACCAACACTAGAGTTAAAAACATTGAAGAAATATTAAAAAATATCAAAAATAATAATTCTTCAAATGAATAAAAAAAATTAAAATTTTTTTATAGTAATTATTTAATAATTACTATAAAACACTATTTAAAAAAATAAAATTATTAGTATAATAAAAAAGGAATCATCAATAAAATAAGGGAATTATTCAGTAGCTACTAAGTAAGAAAGGAAAGCTACTATTAATGGCACAAAAAATTTATTCAACACCAAATAGTGATGATTTTTATGTTATTCCTGAATTTTTAGAACATCAACAATGTTGAATGGTATGACCAGAAAGAACTGATAATTGAAGATTAGGCGCTAAACCAGCACAAGAAAAAATAAGTAAACTTGCTAATATTATTAGTGAACATGAACATGTAAATATGATTGTTAGTAAAAATCAATTTAATAATGCTAGAAATTTATTAAATAAAAATATTACAATTATCGAAATGTCTACTAATGATTGCTTTATTCGTGATTATGGTCCAATCTTTCTTCAAAATAAAGAAACAAAGAATATTAGAGGCTTAAAATTTAATTTTAATGCTTGAGGTGGAGAAATAGCAGGTATTTATTCACCTTGAAATTATGATGATATGGTAGCATACAAAATATTTGAACTACAAAAAATTGATTACTATTTTCTACCAATCATTTTAGAATCTAGCATGATTATGTTAGATGGTGAAGGTACTTGTTTTGCTAGTTATGAAGGTATTTTATGCCAAGAACGTAATCCTAATTTATCACAAGAACAAATAGAAATATATTTAAAAGACTATCTAAATGTTGTAAATATTATTTGAATACCTTATGGATTACCATATGATGAAACCAGAGGAAGATTAGATAATATCATGTGTATAGTTGATAGTAATACTATTTTATTAAGTTGAACAGAAAATACTATTGATGATCGTTATCTTGCTGTTAAAAATTGTTGAGATGTATTATCAAAATCAATAAATGCTCATGGCAAAAAATATAAAATTATAAAAATTCCTTTACCAAAAAATGACGTTCGTAATAGTGATGATATTAAAATGATTGATTTTAACATTTATCATAATCGTATCCTAGCAAATCAAAAACTTGTCACTAGTTATCTTAACTTATATATAAGTAACAAAGTTGTTATTATTCCTACTTTCAATGATGAAGAAAGTGAAACTAAACTTCTAGATATTTTATCAAAAACAAATGTATTTAATAATAAACAAATTGTTTTATTTGATGCTCGAGAACTTATTCTTGGTAAAAGTGGTATTCATAGTTTAATTTGTCATCAACCAGCTTTAATATCTACTACATAATTTTATAAACTTTTATCTTATTCTTTATCTTTAAATTAAAAAAAATTTAACTAGTTAAAACTTAATTATTTTAACTAGTTATTTCTATTTAAAAAATATAAAATTTATTAAATTTAATTTAAATTTTTAAAGATACTAAAACTAGAAAATAAATTTCAATCCTAATATAAATTCTTTTTAGTTTCATTTTTCTTTCTATACTGTTCTTCTCGCATCTTCATCTCGTTTTCTATTTTTTTACATTCTTCTCTTCATTTCTTTGCTTCTTCTCCGTGTTTTTTTTCTTCTTCTATTCTTTTGTTATCCATAATAATACTCCTTTCAAGTATAAAATTTTAAATTATTTTTTTTCTAACTCTTAAAAAATATCTAAGAAAAGTATATATTTTTTTAAAAAAATAAAATATATAATCATAAAAAATCACTCTTATAAAAAGAGTGATTAATATTAATTTAAACTAAACTATATCACAGTATATCGTGAATCTGAAAAATGCTCACTTACTGATGGTTGTGTTTCATTGATTTCATTTATATTAAATGAATTAAATTTTTTAAATAAACCATTTAAATTTGTTTTTTTGCTTCAGTTATTGCTTGTTGTTCTAATAAATCTTTTATATCATTTTTAGGATTATTAATAACAACTCCATCTTCAACATTATCATTATTTATAGAACCATATCCATTATCATTTTCATTATTTATACAACATGATTTTGTTTTAGTTCAAATTCATTTTGCTCCATTTAGAATTGGTTGTAATAGTGGTTTTTTATAATTATCTAACTGTAAATTTAAACCATCTGTTATTGACATTGCTGTAGCTGTTCCCAACATTCCTAAAGTAAAAAATTTATTAGGGAATATCAAACAACCATCTGTAAACCCATTTTCAGCAACAAGTGATGCTAAAGTTTTAAGTGCATTACTACTAAATGTAATTGCACCAAAACTAACAAGTGCAATAAAACCTTTTAAAGGGTAACTAGTTGTCATAGCATAAAGTCTAGCAATAGTAGATAAGATATTAAATTTATCAATTAATTTTCAACCATAATTTGGTCAAGTAAAACTATCAAGAGTATACATTGCAGCAGCAGTAACAACTACATGATTACTAAATGTTGATCAAAGATGAATTAATGATGTAATAAAGTATGAATTATTAACAGGTGAATTAGCAACACTTATAGTTTGACAACAAGGACTAATAACCTTACGCGATCATTTAAAAATTTCACCAGTAAGAAGACTAAAAATAATATCAGCACTTGCCATCATAAGATTATGTTGTGTTTTTTCATTAGTAACGTCAAGAATATTAGTTATTCAATCATTAGATGGATGAGGTTTATTATCTGTAATATTAACTGAAAATACTCTTTGTGTAGTTCATGCAAACACAACAATAGGAATAATTCCTAATGCAGCGATAATAAAATATCAATTAATAGGTGTTTTTTGTTTTATTTCTGTAAAAGTACTTAAATCTAATGATTTTAAATCACTAAGGTATGCATTTTCATTTTCATATATTTTAAATTTTTGTTCAAATTGATTATTTTCATCTAAATTTGATAATTCTAAAATCACTCTACCGTTTTTCAAACGAATAGTTTTCTGTCATTTTAAATCATTAGAAATATCAATAACATTTTCATGAATCATTATACCAGAATATACTACACCAGGTTCAAATCTCGTACGATATTTTCAACGTTCATTAATATCCAATCTTTTTTGTGTTATTCCACCATAACAACTATTAGTATCATTTATTCACTCTTCTTCATCGCTTGTTGAAAATTGATCTTGACTTTCTGTTCTTGTGTAATTAATATTGTCTTTATTTCTAACTTCTAAATTTTCTTGATGATATCCATTAACATGTTCTTGACTTGTTGAAGGTTGATCTTGATTTTTGATTGCATTGTAATTATTGTTATTTTTATTTAATAAAGGTGTTTGTTCTGAATTCTTTTTTGTTTTCATTTTTCCCCCTTTTAATTATAAAAGTCCTGCTTTACTTTTAATAAGTAAAATAGGACTACTTAAACATACATTTCAATTGAATGACATTCTCTTTTAATACTTATAAATAAAAATTATAATTAATAAACTAGATTGTTACTAAATTATTTTTATTTTTTTACAATAAAAGAGTGTAAATAAAAATTAGAAATTTTAAAAAATTTTAATAGTAACTAATACTAACTATGATATATAATTTTTATGATTTAACTTTACCATATTTAATTAAAAAAATAGAAAAATAATAATATCAGTATGGTTATTAAAATGGTTCAATATATATTTTATTAAAGAAGATTTTGTTGTGAATTTGAATAACTGTTTAAAAAGGGATTATTTAATTCTTCATCATTTGCTGATTGTTTATCAATTTTTTTTCATCAGTTACTTTTTGATCTTGTAATAATGGCATAGTTTCCGTTGAAATTAATGGTGAATGTGGTGTTTCATTATTTTTTATCTCTAACAACAAATTTTTAATTTCAATATTTTTAGCATTTATTATTTCTTTAATTTCTTTATTTTTATTAATACATCCAAAACTAAAAACTTTAATAACAAAATTTAAAATTGGATTTATCTTTTTTTCTCTAACTTGACAATATCACTTTTTAATTTTGTTATTTTTTCTTGTTTTAATGATAATTTATCTTCTAAATGTCTTTCTTCTTGTTTTATTTTATATTCTTCTTCAGTTATGAATATAATAAATGAAGATCCTAAACATGAGTTTATTTCATTTATTTTTTCTAATATTTGTTTTTGTTTATTAGGTGGATGAGTATCAAATTCCGCTTTTGATAAGCAAATTTGTTTTATATCACGTGCAAATAAGATTCTAGAATAAACATGAGCCTCTATATAATTTCCTTCACTTTTACCATAATTACGATGAGGAACAAAATTTTTTCCATTAGCTTTATTAATTAAACTTTCTAAACAATTATATCCAAATAAATCATTTTGACAATATCTTATCAATCTTGGGAAGTGTAAAAAAGTAGATATTTTATCTTTTAATTTCCCACCACTGAACGTAGGTGGTGAATACGTATCATAAGGACTATATGTACAATTATGTTTTACATAATCTTTTAGTATAATAAAAGATTTTCCATACATAGGAGCTCCACCCATAGGATTTTCCAAAAAATCTAATGCTGCATAGCAAGGTCTACTTGTTCACTGAAAATTAGCACTTCTTTTTGTTTGATCGCCAGTAGGGGTTGAAAAACGTCCAAATTTTTCATACTTACTATTATCAAATAATTGATTTAGATAAAATGCAACTTCCTCTATACTTGCTCGACCTACATTATAGTTAGAAATTTCATTTGGTTTTTCCTTATAAGCAAAACAGTTTAAAACCTCTGGTCATTTATTATTAATATCGTATATTTTTGAAAAATCAAAATTAATTGTTAACCTTGATGATTGTAATATTTTAGTAATCTTTTCTAATAAATCTTTTGCATTTTCTTGACTCATCTTGCATTTTTTAGATAATATTTTTAAAGCAGATTCATAATCTTCTTGTTGAGAGGATTCGCATAGTTCATAAATTTGATGTAAAATTTCACTTCTAAACAATTGACCATAAATCTCTTTTTTTAATCTTTCTTCATCTTTTGAATTATTTGATGAAGTTGAAGGCAAACCACCATTAATATGTGATAAATCAGATTGTTTGTTATATGTCATAATATTTATCTCCTCTATACTTAAGATGGACATTTGAAATCTATTTTATTGGTTTAAGCAATAGAGTATTTCTAATACACCTATTGTATTTTTTATGTTTTTTATTTATTAAATACAATAAAAACTCATTTATTTTTAAATTAAAATAATGAGTTAAAAAACCAATATTTAGTTTACACTTAGTTATTTTATTAAATTTTAGAAAAAATACAAGTTATTAATTAAAAAATGTATTTTTTCTAAAATTATTATCACTACTATTTTCTATATTTCATCAATAAGAAATTATAAAAGATTATGCAATTACTGTAATAATGTTATATATGATTGTAAAACATTATTGATGTTGAACATATATTATTGTATATCATATAATATTTATATAAATTAATACATATAAGCATTAAGTTTAATATATAATTTTATTAATTTCTTTTTCTGTAATAAACTTATCAATCTTCCCTTGCGCTAAGATTGGGCTACCGCCACCCTTACCATTATATGTTTTTAATATTTTTTGTAAAATATTATTACTTTGATACTGTTTATTATTATGCAATTCTTTACTTGAAGCAACTAATACTAAATATTCTTGATTATTAATTTTATTAATAAAAATAATAATAATATTTTGATATTGATTACGATAATGTTCAATTATTTCTCTTAATGTTTTAATATCTAAATTTTCAAAATTTGCAATTAATAGTTTATAAATATTTT
Source organism: Spiroplasma endosymbiont of Tiphia femorata (assembly GCF_964020225.1). Classification (NCBI taxonomy): domain Bacteria; kingdom Bacillati; phylum Mycoplasmatota; class Mollicutes; order Entomoplasmatales; family Spiroplasmataceae; genus Spiroplasma; species Spiroplasma endosymbiont of Tiphia femorata. The sequence goes on from NZ_OZ026544.1 coordinate 1,058,039, forward strand.
CATTTTTTGGAACTAAAGTTAAATATTTTTTCACTATCTTCTGACGATTTAATTCTTCAAAATTAATTTGTCATTTTTTAAATAAACCATGTAATTCTAGTAATAACATTTTTCCTTTTCTTCAATCAGCAGCTACCACTTTTAAATTATTAATAGCATCATATATTTTTTCAATTTCTTCTTCTTGCATACAATTATCTTTATTTTTTTGATATTGAATAAATAAACTATTGCTTTGTTCTTTAATCATCATTATTTGTTGTGTTAAGTATTCATTAATAGTTTTTAATGATGTTAAAGCATGAATTCGATAAGAACCAGATCCTTTTGACTCAACATTAGTTATTAATAATTGTTCTACTTCTTGTGAATTATAACAATGAGTACCCCCACAAAGTTCAATTGAAAAATCACCAAACTTAATTACTCGAACTTTTTCTTCATATTTTTCACCAAAAAAAGCTAAAGCTCCAATTTTGATTGCTTCTTCATATGTACAATAAATAATTTCACAAGGATATTTACCTTTAATTCATTTACTTACTTGTTGTTCTATACTTATAATTTGTTCTAAAGTTAACATTTCATAATGACTAAAATCTAATCGTAAATATTGATAATTATTAAAACTTCCAGATTGCATAACATGTAAACCTAATAATTTTCTTAAAGCAGCATGTAATAAATGAGTTCCTGAATGATTTTTTCTTGTATAAAAACGATGTGAACTATTAATTTGTGCTTTAACAATTTCTGTTTGTGTTAATTCACCTTTTACTTCCACTTGATGAATATGCTGTTTTTGTGGTCCTTGTTGTACATCAATAACAGAGGCCGTTCCATTTTCTCCTTTGATAATACCATCATCAGATGCTTGCCCCCCCTTTTCTGCATAAAAAGGTGTTTCATTTAAAATTAAATAACCTTTTTCATTTTTTAAAAATTTTACCTCATGCTCTGATTTAAACATAAAAACAATATTTGTATTTATTTGTTCTTTATCATAACCAACAAAGGTTGAAGGAACTTTTAAATTAGTTAGTAATGAAGATTGAATTGTTAATGCTTGATGATTAATTCTTACCTTTCTTGTATTATCTTTACTGTTATCCAATAACTTTTGAAAACCTTTTAAATCAACAGTCGCATTTTCTTCATTTGCAATCTCTAATGTTAATTCAATAGGATAACCATAGGTATCAAATAATTTAAAAGCCGCAGTTGCATCTACTTTTTTATTATCTTTAATAACTTGTAATAATAATTGTTTTCCTGTTATCAATGTTGTTCAAAATTTTAATTCTTCGATTTTAATAATATTAGTTACTAAATCGACTTTTTTATGTAATTCTTGATAATGTTGACCCATAACTTTGATAATAATTGAAACTAACTTAAACAAAAATGGTTCATTAATATTAAGTTTTTGTCCATATACAACAGCTCTTCTAATCAATCTTCGTAATACATAACCACGATCTTTATTACTAGGAAAAACACCATCACTAATTGCAAAAACTAAGCAACGAATATGATCAGCAATAATTTTAAATGCAGTATTAATAGTTTTTTGTTTAATCTCTTGTGTAAAATAATTATTAATATCATAACGAAAATTTGTCAATTTTTCACATTCATGAATAATATTTTGAAATAAATCAGTATCAAAGTTAGTTGGCACATCTTGTAAAATTGCTACTAGTCTTTCTAATCCTGCACCAGTATCAATATTTTTTCTTGGTAAATCAGTATAATTATTTTTGCCATCATTATTAAATTGTGAAAAAACAATATTTCAAATTTCAATATAACGATCATTTTCAATATCATCTTTTAATAATTTAATACCAATATTTTTAGGATCATATTTAATACCACGATCATAATAAATTTCAGTATTAGGACCACAAGGACCTTGACCCATATCTCAAAAGTTAGTAGATCTTGTACCTTTAATAATACGTTCTTTTGGTAATTTAATAATATTTAATCATAAATTATATGTTTCTTCATCTTCATTAAAAACTGTTACATATAATAAATTAGCATCTAAATTTAATCACTTTTTACTAGTTAAAAATTCTCATCCTCAAACAATAGCTTCTTTTTTAAAATAATCACCAATTGAAAAATTACCTAACATTTCAAAAAAAGTTTGATGTCTTGCTGTAATACCAATATTTTCAATATCATTAGTTCTAATTGCTTTTTGTGAATTTGCTAATCTTTTAGCAATTGGGGTTTGTCGTCCATCAAAATATGGTTTTAATGTAGCAACTCCAGAATTAATCCACAATAGTGAAGGATCATCATTTGGAACAAGTGATGCACTTTCTAAAATGTGATGATCATAACTTTTAAAAAAATTTAATCAAGTTGTTCTAACTTTATCTGTTGTTCATTTTATTGACATAATAATTTCTCCTCAAAATAATAAAAATTCCTATCAAAATAGGAACGTTTTTTAACGCGGTACCATCCTAATTCACTTACAAAGTAAATGCACTTAATTAATGATTAAAATTGTTAAATTAGGAGCTTCTAATTAATAATGGTTAAGTGCTTACACTATTCACTCTCGCTGAAAACTAATTATTATTAATTATACTTATCTAATTTAGATTAATATAAATATTAATTTCAATTTTAATATTAACCATAAATATTAGTTATTACAAGCAAAAAGATAAAATTATGAAATATTTTTATAAATTAAAAAGAAAAAAATATTAATTATTAACTTTATAGAATAAAAATTACAAGAAAGATTTTTTCTATTTAATCAAAAATATAATTTAACTGGTATTTTTTTTATTGTATATTCATTTTTTCAGATATAAACTTTAGTTAAGATTTGCTTAGAGTAATTTTTAAAAAATAAAAATTTATTATTAAATTATATAAAATTAATTCATTTAATTCAATATTATTTACTATTTAATATAGTAACTAATTTAATATATTAATGCATTTTTTATATTTTTAAATCTATAATTTTGAACAAAAAAATATTTTAAGTAAATCTTAAATATAAAAAATAAAAATGATAATTAATTGAAATTTTACAATTAAATCTAACATTAAAAATTTTATTAATTTATTAAAATTAATCTTTGTAAGAACAATAACTATTAAATTACTATTCATTTTTTTAAAATGAAATTTTAAACAATTGAATTTATTTATTATTTCAAAAAACAAAAAAATAATTTAATTTCTACTCTAAATTTGTGTTTTATTAACATATTACTATAAAAGGAGTCCAAAAATAAATCAAATTAATAAATAAAAAGGAGACAAATTTTATGTCAAGTAAACTAAATAATAATGAAATAGATAATACAATAAATGAATTTGAAGAAACTGAAGAGGAAGAAAAAGAAAATGTTGACACAGAATTAGAAAAAATTAAACAAGAAAAAGAAGAAATTCAATCTAAATTAAATGAAACACAAATTAAATTAGAAGAAGCTAACAAAGAAATCGAACAACTATTAGAAGAAATTGAAAACAGTAAAGATAGTGAACAACTACAAGAACTAAAAAATAAACTAGAAAATACAGAACTAGAAAAAAAGCAATTGAAAATAAATTAAATGAAATAGAATCTAAGTTAGAAGAAGCCAATAAAGAAATCGAACAACTAAAAGAAAATAAAACCGAAGATGAATTAAAAAATATTGAAAAAATAGAACAATTAGAAAAAAAACTAGCAGAGACAGAACTTGAAAAAAAAGAAATAGAAAATAAATTAGAAGAAACCAATAAAGAAAAAGAAGAAATTCAATCTAAATTAAATGAAACACAAATTAAATTAGAAGAAGCTAACAAAGAAATTGAACAACTAAAAGAAGAAAACAAAAACACTAACGATAATGAAAAAATACAAGAACTAAAAAATAAACTAGAAAAAACTCAAAATGCAAAAGAAGAAATGCAAACTAAATTGAATGAAGCTAGTAAAGAGATCCAAAAACTATTAGAAGAAATTGAAAACACTACCGATAATGATAAACTACAAGAACTAAAAAATAAACTAGAAGAAACTAACAAAGCAAAAGTAGAAATGCAAACTAAATTAGAAGAAGCTAATAAAGAAGTCCAAAAACTATTAGAAGAAATTGAAAACACTACCGATAATGATAAACTACAAGAACTAAAAAATAAATTAGAAGAATTAGAAAAAAAACTAGCAGACACAGAAGTTGCTAACAAAGAAATAGAAAATAAATTAGAAGAAACTAACAAGGCTAAAGAAGAAATAGAATCTAAGTTAGAAGAAGCCAATAAAGAAATCGAACAACTAAAAGAAGAAATTGAAAACACTAACGATAATGAAAAAATACAAGAACTAAAAAATAAATTAGAAGAATTAGAAAAAAAAGTAGCAGACACAGAAGTTGCAAAAAAAGAAATAGAAATTAAATTAGAAGAAACTAATAAAGTAAAAGAAGAAATAGAATCTAAGTTAGAAGAAGCTAACAAAGAAATCGAACAACTAAAAGAAGAAAGCAAAAACACTAACGATAATGAAAAAATACAAGAACTAAAAAATAAAATAGAAGAAACTAACAAAGCTAAAGAAGAAATGCAAACTAAGTTGAATGAAGCCAATAAAGAAATTCAAGCATTATTAAACGAAATTGAAGAAATACAAGAACTAAAAAATAAGTTAGAAGAAGCTAACAAAGAAATCGAACAACTAAAAGAACAGATTAATGGTAAAAAAAGTGATGAAGAACTAAAAAATATTAAAAAAAGAGAAGAATTAGAAAAAAAATTAATAGAATTAGAAAAAAAATTATCAAAAAAAGAACTAGAAATTGAAGAAATAAAAACTAATTCAGACACAATAGAAAATATTGAAGATCATATTGAAGAAAAAGAAGCAATTGAAAAACAAATACAAAATATTAAAGATCAAATAAATAAATTAATTGAAGAAGAAAAAAATAGAGTTCATTTAATCAATTGTCAAGATCTATTAAAACAATTAAATGATATAAAAGATTCAATAAAAAATAATTATGAAATGATAGAAAAACTTAATCAAAAAAAATAATAATGATAAATCAAAACAAGAGTTTGATGAAACAATACAACAAGAAATCAAACAATTATTACAAATATTAGTGGAAAATGAAAATACTATTAATGAATATCAAAAGAAAATTGAAAACCTTAAAAATAATAAAAATAATTGTGATAAAGAAAATAAAGGAATTGAATTTTATCAAAATTTAATAAATGATAAAAATAATGAAATATTAAAAATTCACGAAAGAATTAATCTATTAAAAAATACTAAAAATTGTAATAATAATGAAAATGACATTAATTGTTGCAAAGAAATTAAAGAAAAACTAGCACAATTGGTTGATATAGAAGATGAAAAAATGAAAAAAATTGATCAAATTTATCAATGACAAAAAAATGAAAATGAAAAAGAAATTTGAAAAGAAATTGATGAACTAGCAAAAACAATTGATGAACTAAAAAAACAAAAAGAAAATATTATTCCTGACGAAATTAAAGAAAAAATATCAAAAATTGAAAATATAAATAATGAAATTCTTGATAATAATCACCAAATTTGTCTATTAGAAAAAGAACTAAATCAAGATCCAAATAATGAAAGTATAAAAGATTTTATTAAAAATCTAATAGAAATAAATGATAAACTTGCTGATGACAAAAATACAATTATTAATAAAAACAATGAAAACGAAAAAATTATTACACAATTAAAAGAAATTGAAAAAAAACTAGAACAAAAAACAAATAGAAAAAAAGAATTAGAACAACAATTAACACAGAAATAAAAATATTTAAAATAAGATTTTTAAAGATTAGTATAAGAAAAATTATCAAAAATATAATACAAAAAACTAAAGATAAAACACAAGAAAAACTAATAACTATGAGATTTTATTTACTATTAGAATTAATTAAATATTTAGTTTAATCTTGTGTTTTATCAACTTATTTTTCATAAAGGAGAAAAAACTAATATGAAAGAATTAACTAATGAAAATGAAAAACTAAGTAACGAAAAAATAGAATTACTTAAAAGACAATTAAAAGAACTTGAAAAAAACTAACAATCAAAGAAATAGAAATTGAAGAAATAAAAAATAATCCAGATACAATAGAAAACATTGATTATCATATTGAAGAAAAAGAAGCTATTGAAAAACAAGTTCAAAATGTTAAACATCAAATAAATAAATTAATTGAAGAAGAAAAAAATAGAATACGTCTAATTAATTGTCAAAACCTATTAAAACAATTAAATGATATAAAAGATTCAATCAAAATTAACTATGAAATGATAGAAAAAATTAATCAAAAAAATAATAATAAACAAGAACAAGAATTTGATAAAACAATACAATTAGAAATAAAACAACTACTAAAAATATTAGAAGAAACCGAAAATACTATTAATGAATATCAAAAGAAAATTGAAGACCTTAAAAATAATAAAAATAATTGTGATAAAGAAAATAAAGGAATTGAATTTTATCAAAATTTAATAAATGCTAAAAATAATGAAATATTAAAAACTCAAGAAAGAATCAATCTATTAAAAAGCACTAAGAATTGTAATCAAGAATTATGGGATGTTCCCAAAAACGTAGGAAGATAAATTACTAGATAAATAAATTCTTTTGAATATTACCATTTCAAAATGATGATAGACAAATTAAATTCTCTTTTACCCTTAAATTTATATTCGACGTATTTTAAAAAATATAGATTTTATAAGATAAAATAAAAATTATTCTCAAAGGAAAAAGACAAGAAATAATCTTGTCTTTTTTTGTAATTGTAAAATTTTAAAATTTTTATTATTAACACCCTTTAAATATCTACTACACGCAGTGACCAAGTAGGAGAAAGTTAATAATTAATAACCCTCTTTAACACTATTATCAACACGTGTTAGGGAATTAAAACAGTGAACTACAACACAGTTGTTAAAAATAGTGGCCAAAACATGTGGACTTGCATGGATAAATAAAAAGTGGAGTGATACCTAATAAAATATACTAACCAGTAATGGTAATTCTTGGGGTGGGAGCGAATTGGAAACTAGTATATATAGACCTACTAGGGAACCTACTATATTAATTCTATTCTTTATTTAACCAACCTTGCCACCCCCCAGTGAGCAAGCGTTGGTTTTATTTTTTTTGAAAATTTTTTTGGGCGAAAAAATAAATTTCAAACTTGTAAAAAAAATTGAGCGGTGCCGGTTCAATTAAAATATTAATTTGTTTAACACAAATTAAATAAATATTGAATCGAATGCCTCGATTTCTTTTTAAAATTTCACAATTTATTTTTGAGCCCAGAATTTCTGGAATGAATAAAACTAATAGTATTAATAATATAAAAATAAAAATATATATTCTTTATGCTACAAGCAACAGAATATATTAGAAAAGAAAGTAAAAATGGAAGAAAAAGAAAAGAAAGAATTAATAGAACAAAAAATCAAAATAGCAAAAGAACATCAAAAAAAGTGATTAAAAATAAAAATAATTATTACTTTAATTTCAACTTTAATTGGATTAATAATTTTATTAATTACTGTAAGTAAAAATTAAAGAAATAAATAAAATTATGAATATTAATGAAAATAAAAAATGTGAATTAAGAATTTGTAAAAATAAAGTTTGAAAAGATTGTATTAATAATTCTACTAAAACTATTAAATATAAAAATTGACCAATACCTTATTTAATATGTGACAGTTGTTATCACAAACTACCTAAATACCTTAAACAAACAGCAAAAATAATTGAAAAGGATATTTTGATTATGAATAAAACTAAAAAAAGAAGAAAAAGATGTGTTGAATGTAATGAATTATATGAAGATAACAAAATCAATATGCTTTATCACTTTAAAACAGAATTAGAAGCAGAACAACATAATACTAAAAAATATGAAGATAATTATGATATTGAAAAACATTTAGATTATACAAAATCATATGGATATGTTTGTGATTGATGTAGAGATGATTAATAAATGCAATACGAATTAATCATTGGTATTGACCCTGCTGGTATTGGTAATAATGGAATTGTTATATACTCAAATGAAACTAATAATATTATTTTTAATGAAACATTTAAAGCAAAAACAGTTTTAGAAAGTAAAAATATATATAAAGAATATTTTAAATTAATTAAAAAACAATTTAAAAATAAAAAAATATTAGTTATTGTAGAAAATTTCTTTTTAAGTTCAAAACAGTTATTAACTAATCCATTAGCAACACCAAAAGTTATTGGTGCTTTAATGATATTAGTACAAGATGTTATGAACTGAGATTATCATGAAAATGAACCAAAAAACAAAAATAAAATAGAAGATTATAAAGGAAATATAAAATTTACAAAACATGAACAAGATGCTTATAAACATATTCAATATTATTTAAGGAATTATAAAAATGAAAAATAAAGAAAATTACGTTAAATTAACAGTAAAACTTAGTAATACTATTGAAGTAAAATATCATGAAAAAGGTAATAAACAATTATATTATACTGTTCGTGGTCAATGAAATGGATTAAACTATGTTACTTTAATTTTTAATAACCCAAAATTTTATAAACGATGTATTTTATTAAACAAAAATGATGAAATTATAGTAACTGGTCAAATCTTTAATACTTTAAATATTCCTAAAAATCGTGCATTTTGTTCAATTAATGTTAAATGATTTAAAAAATGAAAGGAATAAATAATGAATTTTGATGAATGATACATGAAAAAAATAAAAGAAACTTTAAAAATTATTGAAAGTGATAGTTATAAAGAAGAACTAAAAAAACATAATGAAATCATTGAAAAACATAAAAATTTAATGAAAGAACTAAATAATGAATAAAGAAAAATTAATTAATTATATTAAAAAACAACAAAAATTCTATAACGGTACAGAAATAGATTTGATACTTGATATTTTATTGTAAAAAATAATTAATGGTGAATTTAATAATGAATAAATGTAAAAAATGTAATAAAAGAATCTGATTAAGTAAAAATTGATGTATGACATGTTTAGAAATAATAGTTAATAATTTAAATAAAAATAAGGAGAAATAGATAGTGAATAAAGACCAAGAAATTATTAATGAATATAATAAAAAACGTAATAAAGAAATAACTGAAGAACATTTATATAATATAGAAAAATTAAGAGAAGAGTTTAAACAAAAAGTAATTAATAAATATAATGAAAAATTAATTATCTGATTGAATAAGCAAATTAGTATTTGTTTATGTGATTCATTAAAAGAAGCAGGTAAACTTACTGCTTATTATAAATTAATTGAGTTTATAGAAAATGGAGAACTTCATTAATGATAATATTACCTACTTTGTTTGAAAATAAAGATGAAATTGAAATATTATCACCATTTCCAAAAGCAATTCATACAAGTAATGATATTAGAGCAATTATTTTAAGACAATATCCAAATGTTAAATCAAAACACATAATTGTTTCTGACCCCGAAAGTAATGTTGCATTAATAGTTGGTGATAATGATGTTTATCAAGGTTGAATTAAAGTAACAGTTAAAAAATTAGAAATTAAAGGAGAATAAACAAATGCAAAAGGAAAAAATTAAAATTAGAAATTATGAATTTGAATTAAATTCTTATGTAGTAGATTCCTTATTAGATGTTATAAGAGAACTGATAAAAACAAATAAAGGAGAATAAATTATGTTAGATGAAATTTTAAAAGTAATTTTTGATAGAGCAGATAAAAAAGAATTAATTAATATGATAGAAAGATTAATTCTTTGTACTAATAATAGAAAAGAAACAAAAAAATGACTTATTAGAGAATTTGATAAAAATAATTATGTTTTAGAAAAATTATTACAATTAGAAATACAAGGAGAAAAAAATGGAAACAAATAATTATACTTTAACTAAATTAATTAGAACTGGTATAAGTCCTATTTGTGCAATGATTGGTACAAGTGCTTATTATGGTCAAGTAATTGCAAATCCAATATTAGGTTCAATTAATAGTTTATTATTTGGTAAAAAATTAGGTTTAGATATATGAAATTTAAATCAAAGACCAAATACAAAAACTAAATTAATTAATAGTTCTAAAAAAATTATTTTAGGTTTAGGAACAATTGGTTTAGCAAATTATAGTAAATGAACAGAAAATAATATTAATCCTATTATTCCAACAACACCAACTCCAATAACTACTACAACTACAACAGAAGGTCCTCCATGATTACTATTAAATAAACAAGAAAATCAGTCATTAATGGATTGAGATACATATATTAGTTTAAATGCTTATGGTATATCAAATCTTATTAGTGGAATTCTAGAATTAATACCTAATAAATTTGAAGCAATAAGAAAAATTTGTAATATGGCAACTGGTGGATGTTTAATATCAAGTGATGTTGCTATGGGTATTAATAATGATTTTAATAATTCTTATGCAGTACCTACCATAATTGCTGGTGTAAGTGAAATTATCCATAATTTACTTCCAATAGAAACAAATCATAATAGAGAAATGCAAGAAACTTCATTTACAAATGAAACTGCAAGATTAATAAATGATAATAGATTTACTATTAATAGTGAAACATCAAGTCAATATGGTAGTGGTAATATAAGCGAAGCACTATTAAATAATGATAATGCTTCATTAAATTGAGATTATAATCACATGAGTTTATAAAGGAGGTGAAAAATAATGAATAAAGAAAAATTACTTGAATATTACAATGATAAATTAAAACAACATGAAAAAGATTTACAAGAAATACGACTGAATGAAGGTATAGCTAAAAATATTTTAATAGACACAAAATATATGATTGAAAAAATTAATAAAGGTGAATTTGATGAATAATCAAAAATAAAAAAATAAAAAATTGAAAGGAAAATATAAAAATGAAAGAATTTTTAAAAGCACTTGAAACAATTGGAATAAGCACTGGTATATTAATTTGCAGAGAAATTATTGTTTTATTAAAACGATTTATTACAACTCCAAAACATGTTAGAGCAAATAACAAAATTATCAAACATCAAAAAAAATTAGCAAAATTAAATGAAAAGATTAATAAAGAAAATAAATAATAAAGGAGAAAAATAATATGACAAAAATTGAATTTAATGAAAAATATAGAAAACAAGATATCAGTATTGATAGAGATTTTGATTTACATATTGATAATTGTTTTAAATTTTCTGATATCAATACATTAGAAAATGCTGTTAATGATTATAAAAAACTAATAAGTGAAATGCCACAATTAGTTAAAGATTGATTATTGGGATAAGATTAGGAGAATGTTAAATGTTAGAAAATGAAAATAATGTTCAACAAACAACTGAACCTTTAACTGAAAATAATGCTCAACAAGAAATAGAAAATAAAGTTAATGAAGCAGAAAATAAGTTAAATAAACTTAATCAAGAAATTAAAGAAAAAGAAATAATTAATATATTTAAAAAATATCAAGTTAAAAGTGAATTTTATGATTTTTTAAAATTTAAAACTAATAATTTAGAAAATTCAAAAATTGAAGAAACTATTAAAAAAATCATTAAAGAACAACCAGTATTTAAAGAAACAATTAATACAGGTGGCAAACCACAAACAATAATAACAAATCAACCAAGTTCAATAAAAAGTACATTATTGGATTATAAAAAAAATAATAATTTATAACAGAAAGGAAATCAAAAAATGGCAATACAATTCAATAAAAATTTAGATAATACCGAAAAATTAGTAGAAGCACCAGAGTTTATAGAATTTTATAAACAATCAAATTCACCATGAGCAAGTTTTTTTCCTATCGAAATGGTTAATTCAACAAAAATTGAATTTATAGTTAAAAAACCAAAAAATTCAGAAATTAAAGTATTAAAATGAAATGATAAAAGCAAAGGATTAGATGTTAGTTATGCTGAAACTATTAAAATTTTAAAAGAAATTAAAGAAGAAGCAGTTGCGGGTGAAATAATTGCTAATGTTGATTTAAATGCTGAAAATGGACAAAATTTATTAAATACAATGCAATATGAAGTTGCTAATGACTTAGCAGATTATTTAGCAAATAATGATACAAATGTAATTGCAAAATATGCAACTAAAATAGACATTACTGATAAATCACCAGTAGGATATTTAAAATCAATGTTAGATGCTTGAAATACTTTATTTCAACTAAGAAATAGTAATAATTGTCGTTTTTTTATTACTAATAATCTTTATGATAGTATTGTTTATTTAGCTAATAATAAAGGATTAATTACTGATAATCAGATTGCTCAACAATTAAGATTAAATGGAAATGATTTATATATTAAAGGTGTACTATGTCAAATTGTAATGGATGATTATATGACATTTACTGATAATAATGAAACTAAAATTATGTCTTTTGTTTTAGCAACACCAAGAGCAATGAAAAGATATATGTTACAAAATACAGTTGTATATGTTCAAGATATTGCTGATGGTAAAGTTGGAAGAAGATATTTAGTTGGTGGAGAAGTAACTGGTGAATCAATACCCTATATAACAGATGAAGAAACAATTTCACGCTGAATGTTATGTGCAATTGTTAATAATGATAAAAATGATTTAAAAACTAAGATTACAAATTTAACAACTGATATTACTGCAAATGGTAATAACAATAACAATGAATTAAATACAGAAATAAAAAGTACTAATGAACTTAAATCATTAAATCCAAATTTAACAAATCCAACTATTAAATATTTTAGTGATGCACAAGGAAAAACTAATGTAAGTAATCAAAAACAAAAAGCAGGTGACTTATATATAACTATTACTGCAAATATTAATGACTTAAATTATAAAGGAACAACAAATCCAATTAAAATAACTCTTAAATAAAGGAAATTAATATCATGCCAATTGGTACAACTAGTACAGCAATACTTTTAAACATAAATAAACCAAAACATACTAGAACAAGTAACCAACAAGAAAATAAAAGTTTTTGATGAGAAATTTTAGAAATGATTGGTGTACAAGTAATAGCAGTAGCACTTGCTCCTTTTACTGGTGGTTTAAGTGAAAGTATAGCACTTGGATTAGGTGCAAGTGATTTTATTGCAAGTACTATTAATTTTGGTATTTATGCTACAACTGATTTTACTATTAATCAAGTTTATGATTATTTAAAAGGAAATGTAACACCATTAAATACTTTTTTTAATATATTACCTGCATTTGCTGGACTGAATAAAATTAGTCGTGGTTATCGTACAACTAAATTTATTAAATTAGCACAAAAAACTAAAACATTAGAACAAATTGGTGTTAAAGAAGCAAAAAATTTACAAGAAATTATTAGTCAAGTAAGTGGAAAAGAAATTTTAACAGATAAAATCATTGGTAATAAACGTTATTTATTTAATTATAGTTTGGCACCTAATCGTGAAACAATAACACAAAATTTAGGTTATGTTGCTGAAAAACAATTTAAAAATAATTTTAAATCTTTAAAATCACAACAAATAAAAGAATATTTATCATTACAAAATACATTAATAAAATTAAGTCCACAATTAACTCCAAAGTTTAAAATTAAAGATATTGAAAAAGCAAATAACTTTTTAAAAAAATATAATACTGAATTAAAAGAAGTATTAAAAATGAACCAACATGATTGATTAAATTTAGTTCATACAATACATACAGAGAATAGATATGGAAAAACTTTAATTTTAGATTTACAAAAAATTCGTGCTAATGCTATTAAATTTAATTTTAAAAATAGTTCAATTCATAAAATTGTTTTAAATGCAAATAAAATTTTTAAGTATTTTGATATTAGATTTTATTTAAAAAAAGGTTTAAATAAATTTTGAAAAGATACACCATATTTTGAAAAATTACGAGAAAGTATATATAAATTACAAGAAAAATTTGAAAAATTAGAAAAACAAGCATTTGAAAAAATTAATAAATTAAAAGAAAAAGCAACAGATTTATTTACTAGTGCAGAAAAAAGAGCAATTAAACATGCACAATTAATTCCACTAAATTCACCAGTATTTATGGGTTGTAAAATTCAACCTTTATCATTAGACAAATGTGCAATTACTATTTATCATCGTAATCCTAAGTATAAACCAATTACAGTTGTTGATAGTATTCTTAAAGCAAAAACTTTTGTTACTCAAATACATCCATTTCATTGATATCGTTGATATAGTGGTTGATACATTGGTTATGGTGTTAATCGTAATAAATGATTAAAAGCAATAGCATTTGCTCCACCAGTGGTGCAACAAGTAATTAGAGATAGTTTTAAAGTATATAGAGAAATATTTAGAACTATTAGAACTTATCATAAAGTAGTAAATGTTATTAATAATCCTATTGAAAATATTAATAAATCATTTAAAAGTGTTGGTTTAAAATTTTCAGTTAATACTTTATTTGGTACTGGACTATTACATCATTTAGAAAAATTTGCATATAGTCAAGTTGTAGAAAAAGGTAAGAAAAAATTACAAAAAGAAATTATCCATATATCACATAGGAAAACTAAAACAAAAACTAAACATTATAAAAAAGCATTTTTTAAGGAATGATAAATTATGATTAATAAACTTTGAACTGATGTCAGTCTTGAAAATTATAATAACTGATATCCATTAACTGGAAAAATTACAGAAACTCCACCGCAATATATAAATACATGACCTAATGTAAAAGACTGATTTACAACTTTTGCTATTCGCGCTCAAAATGATATTAATGCTTATCTTGATTTTATTTTATCTAAATTTCCTTTTGATAGTTTTAAAGATGAATTAATTAAAGAAACTTTAAGAGATATGGTTTATGTAATGGTTGAACATTGAGTATTTAATCGTACACCAATTGAATTTAATGTTGATGCTACTATTCAATTCAATAATGGTACATCATTTAATGCAAGTAGTATTCCTACAATTAATGTTTGAGATTTAGCACCAAGTAGAATGAAAATATGAGCAAGATTAACAGAATTAAAACAAGTATTTTCAAATTATAATCAAGATGAAATAGATATTGAAAAAATTGACTTAAAAGTATTTTATACTAGAAATCAAGTTGATGAATTAATTAAAGAACAAAAAGAATTTACATTATCAAAACAAATAAAATTATATGATGATTTAGTTAATGATAACGAAAATGAGATATATAGGGGTCGTGTTACAAACTTTATAAATAAAGGTTATGTTGCAACTGATTATGACCCAAAAACTGAAACAATGATTTTAGATTGACCTGATGAAATTGGTACATTACCACCAGAAGCATTACAAAATAATCCACAAATTGGTGATTTTACTCATGCTGCGACTGCTGACTTTTCTGCTAAACAACAAAAAAGAATTACTACTAATGAAAATAGTATTAAATTATTAGAAAATAAAGTTGATATTAATAAACAAAATATTGATGATATTAAAAATAATTGATTTAATATTGAAACTAGTCCTTTATGAAAAAAAGTTAAAAATGAAAATATTAAAACAGATATATGATATATTATTGATTGAACATATTATTTTATCGATAGTAAACAACTTATTATAAGTAATAATAAATTAACTAAATCTAATATAAGAATTACTAATCATCAAATAGAAAATAGACAAATAATAATTGAAAAAATTGATGTTAATATTGACAAAGTAATGTTATTATATGATGATAATTTAATAAAATTTATTGTTGCTAATAGCACAAAAAAGTATACACCAATAATTCATAATATATATCAATATCAAGGTACTGGAACACCAACTGAATTTATAGCAGAAGAAAATACTGAACGTGATTATTATACAAAACTAGAAACTAATAATTTATTAGATAAAAAACAAGATAAATTATCTTTAATTAAAGAAGATATTACTTATAAAGTTTTACAATATAGAGAATTAGGAACTGGTTTATTTACGGGTGATTTAGATATTCCACCAACTAAATTTATTAAACAATGAATTAAAGATAGTGGTGGTGGAGTTGACCCAACTAAATATTATACAAAACCAGAAATTGATAAAAAATTAGAAGATGTAAAGTCACAATTCCCTATTGCATTTCAATTGAATGCTGTAAGTCAAGAAATCCCTAATTTAGAAACTATTAATAAAACTGTTGCTGGTGCTATTAATGAAAATAAAGCAAATATTGATAAAAAACAAGATAAAGAAATATGAAAAGTAATAAGTAAAAGTAAAAATAATCGTGAATGAGATACGTTTGAAATTAATTTTAATACTGTATATAGAGTAATTATAACATTAGATGAATTACCAGTAAATCAAGCAAATATAAATCATAAAGTAGAATTTAAAACTGGTAATTATTTAGGTGGAGATTATTTACTTGCAAAATTTAAAATTAAAGATGAAGATGTAATATTAACTTTAACTGTTAGAGAAAGTAGTTTTAATTGTAGTTTAATATTTAAAAGGTGGAGATATTAATTATGGTGCTATTCTTTCATTAGAAGAATTACAAAATACAATTAAAGTTGATGTTACACCAAAAATAAAAATTAATTCAAAAAGTTTAGAAACAAATGAAGTTGAAGAAAATTGTTGAGATATTGAATTACCAGATAATCCAACACCAAGTCCAAATAATCAACAATGAAAAGATGTAGGAACAAGAGAAAAAAATAAATGAGATAATTGACAAATTACTTATGATTTTATAGTTAATAAACATTATAGAGTTTATTATTCTTGAAGTATATATAATCCAGTTTATACTATTCAAGAATTTATTATAACGGATAACAAAATTGCTGGTGTACCAATACAAACCTTTAATGATAGTGTTAATATAGTAATTTTATCAGTTCAACATGCTAAATTGATTACTATTTATAGTGGAAAAGGTAATTTAAAAGGTAATGTATGAAAATTAGAAGAATTACAGGAATAATATTATGTTTTTTAAAATTATAAAAATTATTTTAGGTTTAATTGGAGTAATTCTATCATCAGCAACTGCTGGTTTAATTATATTCATTATTGTAAAAATTATATTAAAAATTAATCAAATATTTTAAAGAAAGGTGGTGAATATTATGCTAAGTTTATTTAAAAGAAAAGAAAAAAATAATATTAATGATAATCAAAGTGAAAAATTAAAATTTTTAACTAATAAAAATAAAAGTACACATGCTTCTATTTTAAATTATTTTGGTTTTAATGATTTTAACCATGAAACTTATTTTACTGATTTTGTAGCAGAAAATAATGCTAATTTATATAATGCTCCATTAGAAATTAATAATGAAACCATTAAACAATATTTAATTCAACAAGAATTTTATAGAAAAAATTGAAATTCTATTTTTAAATTAAGTAAATTAGGAATTAGTGGTTATTTAATTTATATTGCAAATGATAATTTATATTTTCAAGTAGTTGATATACAACAAAGAGTTTATGATATTACTGGTAAATTAATTGAATGTACTATTTTTTATGATAGTTATCAACAAAATGCACAAACTGTAAGATTATTCGAAGTTTATACATTAAATAATGAACAAGTAACAATTAATCGTGCAATTTATAGTATTAGTGATAATAAAAAACAATTTCCATTAGATTTTAAATCATACATTAATAATCCTAATTTATCACAAGAACAAACATTAAACATTAACTATATACCAATAGCAATTATGAGAAATAAAGCAAATGAACAAGCAGATTGTGATAAAGTAATGGATAAAATTAAAGCATTAGATGTTATTTATGAACAAATTGTTTTAGATACTATTTTAAACTCACCTAAATTTATATTTAGTCAAACTTATGGTAATGTTCAATCAGCATTAGAAGAAGCAGTAAGAACTTTGGTTACTAAAAACTACATATTTAAAAGTGGTGGAGATAATAATGAACAAAACGAAAATATCAATATGACAAATAGTAATTTTAAAGGTAAAAATTTAACTGATATATATGATTGAAATGTTAATGAAATATTTAAACGTTGTGGTATTCATATACCAAGTCAAAAGAAATCTGCACAACAATCAGTTCCCGAAAGTACAGCAGTTAATATTTCAACTATTAATTATATTGAACAAAAATTATGACAATTTAATATTGATATTCTTAAATTTATTCAAATATTAGTGAAAATTGATAAAGATTTATTAAATAGTAAAACATTTAATATTAATGATGAACAAGAAATTAATAATTTAACAGTTAAATTAAAATTATTTAATCCCGAAAATAACCAATTAATAGGAGATAACAATGGAAAACAACAACAAACCACAAACGAAGTTTCCACAGAAACAGAAGCAAACTAAACTTAATCAAGCAGAAGTAGAAAATGATTATTTAATTGATAATATTCCATATGATTTTACTAATATGATGGGTGCTACTAGTGACCCAGATATTAATAGAGCATACGATGAATTTAAAAAAAGAACAATTTATATTTATGAAATTGAGCGTTTATTTAAAAATAATGAAAATAATAGTTTAAGATTTTCAGCAAATACTATTAAAATAGGTTTTATTGATATTGATAAAGTATTAAAAACTACTGCTGCTGAAACATCAGACTTTACTATGCAATTAAATCAAAGAGCAAGTACTAATATTAATGATAATACAATTGAATATAGTATGACTGATATTAAAAATTTAATATTTCAAGAAATAAATTTATTAAATCAATTTAAGTTATATGCAGTATCTATTAATGAACCATTAACTGAAAATAATATTGATAATTTATATATCATTAATAACTATTCACAACCTTATCAAAATCCAAAAACAAGAAGTACTAAAAGTATTACTATTATTAAAATTAAAGATTTTAAAACAAGAGATGGTTATCCAATTATTATTAAATTACAAAAACCATTAGACAAAGATACCAAGGTTAAAAGTATAACTTTAAAATTTCCTAAAACAATGTTATTTGGCAATATAAAAGTAAATGGTGAAATTGATGGATTAAAAGTATCACCAAATTTATTAATTGCTGATGATAACCAATTATTTCCATTATATGCTTTACCAATTCAAACTCAACCAAAAGTTAATATTTTACAACAATGATTTAGTGACCAAATTTTAGAGTGAAATATTGCTAAAAATTTCATTAATCAAAATTCTATTTTAGAATATTTAGATATTGGTGAAATTATACCTAATCCACCATCACAAGAATTTAAACACGTTAAAAAAATTGAATTAAAAAATGTTGAAACAATCGTTACTAATGAAAAAAACCAACAAACTAATATTCAAAAAGAAATGAATTTTATTTTTTCAAAAAATGATGAAAGTAGTTATATTTCAGCAGATACTGATACTTCATGTGGTCCTAACTGTCCTAGATTATTAGAAAATAAAAAGTGAACTATTAAAGTTGCAGAAGGACAAGCAACTGCACAAACACATTGAAAAATCAATGAAATTGATAGTGTAGTTTTAACTTACGATAAAATTAAACCAACTACAACATTGGGAAAATTATTAATGGATATGTTAGGTTATACTTATAATTATCAAGCAAATTTTAAAGGTTATGACCCAAAATATGATGCAAATCCAGATGTTAAAGAAACACCTGATATTACAAAATTAAGAAATGAGTTTGAAAATCAAAAACCACATGATGTAATTAATAATTTATTTGAACAATGAAAATTAGACAATCCTAATTTTATTAATAATTCAAAAGTAAAAATTTTTAAACAAGTAATTATGATGTTATCAAATTGTATACTTTCTTATTTATCAATTAATAAAGGTTTAGATGATGACTATAAATTATTATTACCTTATTACTTTGAATTAAAATCAAAACCAACAAGAAAATCAAGTCATGATAGATGAAGTTTTGATAATGTTTATGTTGTTTTAAAATCTGAGTATTTTGATTTTACTGACCCTAATAATATTAAAGTTAAAAATAAGAATATTAGTCAAAATGAATGATTTAAACTAAGTAATAACCAATTTAATTGATTATCATTAACTAATAATCTAGAAAGTAATAACATACCTTCATTATTACCACAAGATATTAGTTTAAATAATGGTGAATATGGTAAATATATGGTTAAAAGTATAATTAATAACGTTTTAGAGTTATTAAAATTATTTAATAGTCAAAAACAATATTTTTCAAGTTGAGATTGATTTAATTTCGTGCAAAAAGATTATTTTAGTAATGAAATTAAATTCAATATAGAAAAAGAAATTTCTAATTTACATAAACTAGAAATTTCCGGAATTTTTGGTATTGGTAATTATGATATTCTGCTAGAAACAGAAAGTAAAACCATAAATATTAATAATATTCAATTATTTAATTCAAATGATGAAACATTATCTTATATTAATATTGAAATTTAATTATTAAAATATCCATTAGGATAAGTACCATCTCATTTGATATCTGTTTTATCACCTTTTTTATTTGCAAAATATAATGAAATTATATTATGGTCATAACGATGTTCTCATATAGTTGCCCCCCCAGACTGCTGTATGGTCGGGTTTTAAATAAAAACTTAATTTTTGTCTTCCGTCTTTACAAGCAAGACCTAATGCTGTTGCTGAAATAATAAATAATACAGTCATAAATGTAGATATACCAATAAATATATTCCTTTGTGTTTTTCTTTGTTTTGCTATATTTTTAGCATAATGTAATTCAGAATTTTGTTCATTCATGTTTAATTACTCCTTTTTTCTTAATTTTATTTCTAAATTGTACTATTTTTCATTATTTTTACAAGTATGCTTTTAAATGCAAAATAACGCCTAAATTAAAGGCGTTTATTTTATGATACCTATACTATTAATTATATTGAAATTGTTTATTATATTTTAAATATGAAAGTCGTTTTTTAAAAAGTTTTGATTTAATTTTAAATTACACTTATATATGTTTATAATAAAAAAGTAAATTAATTTTTTAAATATATTTACAATAAATTTAAAATTTAAAAAAAGTTAGGAGAAAAAATATGAGTTTTAATTATTTATGAACTTTAAAAGAAGCAACAAAAAGAATGTATCAATCATTTAGAGATGATGTAAAAAATCAATGAGAAAAAACAGATTGAAGAATCTTAAAAGAAAGAGATAGAAAATATATCCCCGTTAAAATTAAAACAAGAACTAGAAATACTATCAATGGTCTTGTTACTTATAAATGTCGTGATTATAAATATTATGATGAACAATTAAAAAAATGAGTTCCTATTTGTTTATTAGATGAAAAATTGCAATTACCTAAATACAAAAGGACTTGTCAGGATATCAAAAATAATGTTATTGAACATTTTGCAGATGGAAAAAGGTATATTGACATTTTACATACTATGAAACAAACAAAATTTAGCACAACAAGTATTAGTAGATTATTTCAAGAATATCAAGTTAGTAAATTAGATGTTCCTAAAATAAAATTAGAACCAAATCAATTTATTTATATTAGTATTGATGATGGACATCGAAAGTTTTGAAAATTTAAACGAAATTCTGGTAAATATTCAATGCGTTTAGTGTTATTTTGTACAGATAATGTTAATCATAAATTAGTTAATAAAAGAGTAGATGTAATAATAAGACCAACAAAAACTAAAATTGGAGTTCAAAAAACTGCTGAATTTATTTTAGAACAAGGAAATAGATTTTTTGAAAATTTTGACCAAGCAAAAATCATTATTTGTGGTGATAGTGCAGAATGAATTAAAGATGTTGCTAATTATTTAGATGCACAATTTGTTTTAGATAAATTCCATTTAGTTAAAAAGTTGTATGTAGGAATTATTGCTGGAAACAAAGGAAAATATTTTGAAGAATATAATACTTGTAGAAACTTTATTGAAAATGGTCAATATGATGAATTAATAAAGTATATGAATGAAATATTAAAAAATCATAAAAAATTAAAAAAACAATATTTTAAAAATAATAAACAAGGAATTGAAAATCAAGGTGCAAAATGAAATATTGGTACTTTTGCTGAAAGTAATATTTGATATATTTTAAAAGAAATGCTTGGTAATAGAACATATAGCATAGATATTTATATTAAAATGGTTATTTTTAAGTGTAATCTTGTCAATTCTAAAACATAATCAAAATTTTTATTTTTATTAAAATATTAAAAACTTATTAATTAAAAGTTAATAAGAATTTTTGTTGTGTATTTATATTAAATTTTCTTATTGATTTTTTAATATTTGTATTTTAATTGAAATTAATTTAATTTAGTAGTAATATTTACTTACAATTGCATATAATTACAATTATTTCTTGTCTATAATTTAAAAGAAATGTTTAAAAAGTAATTATATCCTCCGTTTTTGTTACCATCCCAAAATTATTTTATAAAAAATATCTGACTAATCTATACTAAATATAACACTTTATTAATTTTATTTAAGAAGATTAATAAAATGCTTATTTTAAAAACTAAATTTAGTATGTAAGTACTTAATTTCATTGAGAAATACTTTTAATATAAAATGTATTAATTAAAGAAGGATGTCATATATCTGTACCATAACAGTCAATATGAATTATTATTCCATTAACACCCACATTATTTAAAAATTTTGTTAAATTATCTTTAAATATAGAATTTCAAAAATTTTTAAAAGTTCAATTATCACCAATTTCATGCTCCATATTACTATAATCAAATAAGTTTCCATTAATAAAATACTTATAAATTACATCTCAATTATTTTGATTATTAATTAAATAATATAAATCCTGATAATTAATATAAATATCACCTGTATAATCAACTGAAGCAAAAGGACCAGGACTAACATGAGTTTCAAAATTACTTGTATTACTTTTTTCGTAACTATAATGATTATAATTTAACTCAATAATATTATTATTATGATCAAAAATATAACTAATGACATAACTTGTATCATCATTTGAAAATGGCATATTTAACATAAAATTATAAACGTATTTATTATTAATAATTAAATCAATAATTTTAGTAATTAATTCATTATTAATTTTTCCTTTTAAACTACTTTGTGCTATAAAATATATTCCCAAATTAATAGCAACTGACTGACTAATCTTATTTTCAATTACTGCTTTAGCAATATAATATAAACCTGATGTTTCGCTTAAACTATTGCTATATTCAACTTTATCAGCACCTACTTGTTGTGAAATATCAATATGTTTTTCAACTCCACCAAATTGCAAATATTGTCAATCAGTATTATCACCACTAAAATCAGTAGATGAATACTGACTATTACTATAAGAATTGTAATTTGCTTTAACTGTAGTTATTTTTTTATGACTAATCATTTCTTGCATCGTATTTTCAATATTTAATTTTTGATCAGCAGGAATAATAACATCAGGATTATAAATTAAAGTTCCTTCATTATTTACTAAAAAAACATCTCTTGCATTAGCAAAAGTATAACTTTTTAAAGCTGATGTGTCATAACTATAAAACTTATGATCAGTTATTGATTGATTAGTTATTATATCACTATCATTTAAATAGCCATATTGATTATTAAATAATGAAGTTACAGAATCACTTATTGATGATTTATTTGCTAATAATTTATTAATGGTAGTATTAGTATCATCAATAGTATTAATAATACTATTACTTGCCAAAGTTAATGTTGTTAATGTACTTAAAATGATTAATAATTGTTTCATATTACTTTTTCCTTTTTTTAACTTACTAACTGGAAATTAAAATTAAAATTAAAATCAGGGAATGTTAAAGTAGCACGATCACTAATAGTTTTGCCAGCAAACCTTTCTGATAAATCAAGAGTATAAAGTGTATTATCTTTAGTTGGTTGTGTTTCGCTGTCAGTAAATACTAGTTTTACATTATTTAACTCTCAACCCGATTTTGTTGTTACTGCAACATCGGTTTCTAGAAAAATACTTTTTGTTTGAGTAATTAAATCTCAGAAATTATTTACCTTACCACCTTTAATATCTTTACTAATATCAACTGACATACCACTTGGTTTTGTGTCACCATCTAATAAATAATTCATAGTGAACTGTCCAGTAAATGCATTCTCAACTGGACGATAAGAATTGTTATTAATTGTATTTAATAAACTATCTTTATTAGTAATTCAATTACCTAATAAATTATCTTGTTCATAAAAATGTTGACCTTCTTGTAAAATATTTGCATCTTGACCATCTTTTAATCAAATACCTTTTAATGCAAAATCTTTTGGCGAAGGATAATTACCAGTAATATTATTTTTATTATGACCATGAACAATAGCTTTAGCACTTAAAGAACCATCTAATTTATAACTATTATCAGCAGCTTTTATTGTTATTTCAATATTTTTACCTAATTTATTATTAAAAATATTATTACCAACATTTAAATTTGTTGATATTGTATAATCACTATCTTTAATATTAAGATCTGAATAATTTTTTTGGAAATAAGATTGACAAATCTTCTTTACACTCTCAATAATTTGACTATTAACAAATTTAACATCTTCTTCTGATAATTTACTATCGGCATTAATAAAATTACCATTTTTATCTTTTTGATTATCTAAAGTAATTTGAAAGTTTTTATTATCTTTATCATTATTATATTGTGTTTCAATTTCATTAGTTAATTCTTTCATGCTACTTAAATCAGCAATATCATTTTTAACATTTATAGTGCAATTATCTTTTTTTCCTGTAAAGTTTCAAGGATTATTATCTAAAGACGTAATTGAAAATTGAACAGGAACAGATGTAGTAAAATTTTTTGGTTCTGAACTATTTTGAAATTCAATTTCGTAATAATTATGTTTAATTTCTTTTTTGGGTACATTTAATGCTTTACTTAAAGTTGTTTCAAATTGATCTTGAATTGTTGGAATTAATCATTTATCTTTTATTGAATCAATAGTAGCATTTTCAGGATTAGTAATATTAATAATTTTATCAGGAAAGTTAACTGGTAAACTAGCAATATTAATTGCAACTTGATTTATAATATTAATATTAATTTCGATATTAACGTTAGTATTTTCAATACCAAAAATTGATGCTTGATCATTAGTTGTTAAATTTAAAACATAACTTTTAGACTCATTAAAGTTCTTTGGCAAAATAAAAGAAGTATTAGTTATCGGCTTTTTATCCTTACCAACAGTAAACTTAACTGCTGGATTATAATTAGCATTTAAGAAAAAATTAATTGGTAATAAAGTTAAATTATCATTATCAATATCACTTTCAATTTTAGGAACAGTTTTTTGTAAATTATTATCAATACTACTTAAAACATTTGTAAAATCAATATTACCATTATCAGCAGCATTTTCAATAACATTAAAATTAACAATATTTGTTGATTTACTAAAATAAGCAATAGTAGAATTTAAACTAATAGGTTTAGAGTTACGATGATGCTTTTGATAATAATCATCTCATAATTTATTATTAGAATTCGGATTAAATTCAGAATTATTGAAAGCAGCAGTAGTATGTAAGAGTAATATCGTAGTAACTGTTGTAGAACCAAATGCTAATAAATACAACGAAAATAATAAGATTCTTTTCTTCTTATTTTTTTTAACATTAATTGTATATATTGAATTAGATCCTGTTTTTATTTTTTTATGTTTATCCTGATTAACCATATCTTTACTCGGGCTATTACTATTTATTTTATATTTCATTTTAACAATCCTTTCCTAGCATTATTTTTAAAATAATCTAAAGTGAAAAATATAGCTTAACGCTTTAACTTGCTATTTTTAACTAAAATATTAAAATAGGAAAAAATATTAAAATAGTTTAAACCTTAGTTTTAATAAAATAAAACTAAGGTTTAAAGTAAACCAATTAAATTTAGTTTTTATATTTTAATATTAATAATTTTAATAATCATATAAACTTTGCTATACACCTATTAAAATTATAAGGAAAGAAATACTCTGTCCTTAAAAATAATATTACACTTATTATAAAAAAAGACAATATTCTTTTTAAAAAAAGATTGAATATTTTTAATTAAAAAGAACACTAATAGTAAAATAATTTTCAAAATAATTTTTCTTAATTAAGATAAAAATTAAATTAAAAATTCAATGATTAAATTAAATAGTCATTGAATTTTTAAATTATGATTAATTTTTTTTAATATTACATTCAACATGCATTGGTTGTAAATTTTCTAAACTATTATTATTTGGATCACCATCAATGTGATCAATATTTCAAGCAAATGCTGAAGTTGGTTGTTCACCTTGATAAGCACCTTTTATCATTGGCAAACAACACCACGGACAAGGAGCTTGCACATTCAATGTTCAAAATTCAGATAATCCTTTAAAATATTTCTCCATTTTTTGAATAGAATAGTTTCATATTTTTTCTTTGTCTTCTTTTTCTCACTTTTTACGACGTGCCACAATGAATTAACCCCTTTCGTATTAAATTATACTATAAGTTACAATATTTTTTTATATTTTTTTAAACTTAATATTACAATTTATTTTATTAACGTGCTAATAATCTATTATAAGCAGTTTGCATTTGTGGGTCAAAACTACGAGTATATAAACCGTTAAAATATCCTTCATGATGCTTACTTGGATCTAATGGATCGGGTAATTGGCCATTTTTTGGAATATATACATGCTTTCAAATTTCTGCTGAAAAATTAGTACTAACTTCATCCATTGCTGCTTGTAAAGGTGAGGTATAACCAAATTCACTACTTAAATCAACTTGTGTTTGTTTTTGCATTATATAATTAATAAATTTAAAAGATAAATCTTTATGAGGAGAATCTTTACTAATTACCATATCATCATTTCAAACATTAGTCCCCATATATGGTCTAACAACAAGGTACTTACCATTATAAGAATCAGGATCATCAGCAATTGCAGATAATAAATCACCGTTATACATCATTGCTACATCCCACTTATTTTCATTACTAATTTCATCAACAATATCATCATTTAATAATTTTGTATTTTTATTTTTGATAACTGGTTCTAACCAGTCACTTGCATCTTTAATTTCAATTGGACTATGAGCATTAATATTATCACTAAATTCATTTCCTACTTGATTATATTGACCTGAACCGTTATTTTCTCCTCATTTATTTTTATAGTGTAAATCAGTAAGCGCAGTCATAAATAAGTTATGCATATCATCATTTAAAACGATACGTTTACCTAATTTTGCAGCATCTGTTAAAACACTTCATTGAACATTTGAACCATCAGCTTTAATACCAAGATCACTAAGATTATTTGTATTAGTAGTATTAATTACTAATACAACATCACCTCAAAAATAAGGAATACTATAACTATTTAAACCAAATTCATTTAAAATTCCATCACTATTTTCAACTCGATAATTATTCATTAATTCATATAAATCATGATTAATATCTTCTTTGGGATTAAAATCAATTCTACTATCATACTCAATATCACCTACAGAATTTTTTGATGCAATTGGAAAAAG
The DNA here is from genome assembly GCF_964020225.1 of Spiroplasma endosymbiont of Tiphia femorata. Taxonomy (NCBI): domain Bacteria; kingdom Bacillati; phylum Mycoplasmatota; class Mollicutes; order Entomoplasmatales; family Spiroplasmataceae; genus Spiroplasma; species Spiroplasma endosymbiont of Tiphia femorata. The sequence continues at coordinate 1,085,651 of NZ_OZ026544.1, forward strand.
TCTATCTTCACTTGCTAATTTAGCCACCATATAATCACTAGGAACCATTACATCATAACTAGTAGTATACAATTTAGCATACAATGATTCATTATCATCAAAAGTTGAATATTTTATTTTAACTTGATATTTATTTTCAAATTCTTTTAAAATATTGGGATTCATATATTCGCCTCAATTAGCAATTGATAAATCATAAACATTAGTATAAATGTAGAAAGCACCCAAACTAATAAAACTTGATAATAAGATGATACTAATCATAATTAATTTTCACGGTCATAGTAAAAAACGATATTTCTCTCTTCTTGATTTTGAGCGTTCTTCTTTTAACTCTTTCTTTTTTTTAATCTTATTCTTTATATGTTCAATTCAAATTGATTCCATCTCAAGTTTTGCTTCAAGTTTAGAAATTTGATTAATAAGTTTCGGGTGATTTTTAATATAATCCTGAATTTTAATAATATCTTGCTCAGTTACAATTTCAAAATTACCATCACTATATAATGATTTACGTTTTCTACCTTTACTCTTAACCTTTTTATAGTTAAAACCATTTAATTGTAAATAATATTTAGTTAACAACTTCTCAGTTTTAATAATTTTTTTATCATGATAAATACCTTTATCAATTTTTTCATTACGTTGTTTAATTTGTTTTTTGCAAAGAACATAAGTATTTCAAGAAATAATAAGTACTGCAATTAATAAAATAATTATTGTTGAAAAAGCATTAATATAAGGCTTAATTCGTTTTAAAGAATAAATAAAAGTTGAAACGTTAGAAGTATTACCGCCAGTAAAATAAGAAATTAAAAAATCATCAAAACTCATAGCAAACGCAATAGCTGCTCCAGCAATAATTGCTGGTTTAATTGTTGGTAATACAATTTTGCGTAACGTATATCAAGGTGTCGCACCTAAATCTTGACTTGCTTCTAATTGTGACATATTTATTGATCTAATTTTTGGTAAAACAGTAATAATAACATAAGGAATATTAAAAGAAATATGAGCGAAAATTAATGTTCCAAGACCAAAACTAAAACCAAATGCCATAAATAATAACATTAAAGAAACAGCAGTAACAATATCAGCATTAACTAAAGGAATATTAGTAATCCCTAAAGTAATATTACGTGTTATTTTTTTTGTTTTACTTAAACCCAAAGCAGCAAACGTACCAATAATAACAGCAACAAAAGTAGAAATAAAAGCAACAATTAATGTTACACTAACCGATTCTCAAAGTTCACTTTGTTGAAATAAATCGTAATAAGGTTGCAATGATCAAGAATTTCAACTACGAACTGAATCGCCACCATTAAAAGAGAATATCATTAAAACTAAAATTGGAGTATAAAATAATAAAAAGATAATAGCTAAATAACTATTTTTAAAAAAAGATCTCATTAATTAATACCTCCTATTTTTTTACCAGTAGCTCAACTACCAATCGCTTTTAAAGTAAAAATAATAATTAAAACAATAATACCTAAAATAACAGAAATAGCAGCACCATAAGCAAAATTAGCACCACGATAAAAATATGATTCAATAATATTTGCAATTAAAATAGTTTTTCCTTCACCAATATATTTAACTACTACTAGTGAAGTCATAGCACTTAACATCATTAAAGTAAAACCAGAAACAATACCAGGCACTGAAAAACGAAAGGTAACTTTTCAAAATGTTTTCATCTTAGAAGCTCCTAAATCTTGACTTGCTTCTAATAAATTGCGATCTGTTTTTTCTAAAGAATTATAAATTGGTAAAATAACGAAAGGCATAAACATATAAACCATTGCTAAAATAATACCAATTGGAGTTCCTAATAAAACATTAGGACCTAAAATACTAAAAATAATTTGTAATCCAATTGTACGTAATAAAATGTTAATTCAAATTGGTAAAGTAACTAAAACTCAAATATTTTTTGAAGCAATTTTTGTTGACATAAAAGCCATAATATAAGCAATGGGATAACCAAAAATAACAGCAATTAAAGTGGCAACAAATGAATAACCAATTGAACGTAATAAAACCATAACATAACTATTTTCTTTAAAAAAAACATTAAAATTACTAAATGTAAAACGAAATATTCAAGCATTATTAGTTGCTTTAATAATTGAATATAAAATTACAATTAATAATGGCAATACAATTAAAATTACCATCACCAATAAATATGGATAAGCAAGCGTAACTCATGATTTAAAACCAAAATTTACTGATTTATCTTTGATTTTATTTTTAATAAAACTTATTTTTTGGTTTGTTTTTTTTCAACATAACAATGCTTTTTTCTTTTTTACTCGTTTCATTTTCGATTTATTTTTTGCTACTTCTTGTAAAGAAACATTATTTTTTTTAAGCTTAAACCATTTTTTAAATCTATACTTTTTTTTATTTTGATTATCAATAATTTTTTCTGGATTTGAATTATTAACTAACATATCTTGTGATTTTAAAATTTGTGTTTTAATATTACGTTTAAACAAATTTTTCATTTTACTCTTCAATTTCCTTTCACATAACATGAATATCTTCAACATTTCATTTTAAACCAACACGGTTACCTACTTCAAAATTATCAGTAGTATGAACTATCCATTTGCGTTTATTAGCAATAATTTCAATTTCTCATAATAATCCTTTAAAAGCAATAGTTTTAATAGTTCCATCAAAAAAACCACTACCTGCATTAACTAAATCAATATCTTCTGGTCGAATAACAATATCAATATTACGTTCTTGTTCACCAAAACCAGTATCAGAGCATGCAAATTTTTTACCGTCAAAACGAACACAATAATCATTAACAAATACACCATTTTCAATAACATTCGAGCTACCAACAAACTGTGATGTTCATTTATTTTCAGGCTCATTGTAAATATCTTGTGGTGTCCCAATTTGTTGAATTTGACCTTGATTTAAAACAACTACCCGATCTGACATAATAAATGCTTCTTCTTGATCATGAGTAATAAAGATAAAAGTAATATTAATTTCTTCTTGAATTTTTTTTAATTCTACTTGCATTTGTTGACGTAATTTCAAATCCAAAGCAGCAAAAGGTTCATCTAATAATAAAATTTTAGGATTAAGAACTAATGCTCTAGCTACTGCTACTCTTTGTTTTTGACCACCAGATAAATCATTAACATCTTTATCTTCCATACCATTTAATTTAACCAAATCTAAAGCTTTTTTAACTTCTTTTTTGATTTTTTCACGATCAATTTTTCTTAACTTTAAACCATAAGCAATATTATCAAAAACATTTAAATGTGGAAATAAAGCATAATTTTGAAAAATAGTATTTATTTCTCTTTTATGAATTGGAATTTTAGTTAAATCCTTACCTTTAAACAATAATTGACCATTGTTTGGTTGTTCAAAACCAGCAATAATCCTTAATAATGTTGTTTTACCACAACCACTAGGACCAAGAATGGTAAGAAATTCACCTTCATGAATATTTAAACTAATTCCTTTTAAAACAACTTTACCATCATATTCTTTGGTAATATTACGTAATTCTAAAATATTTACACTCATAATTTCCTCCTTTAAATGGTTTAAAAAATTGGTGGATTTGAAACTCATAAAATAGTTGCAATTGAATTATTGGGATTTTCTAAATAATGTTTTTCATTACCTTTAATATAAAATGCTTCATTAGCTACTGCTTTTACTCTAGTTGCACCATAATGAACAAATACTGTTCCACTTAATACATATCCAAAGATCTGACCTTGAAATGGCGGAATTTTATTTGAATTACCAAATGGTTTTAAACTTAAAATTACTGGTTCTAATGTTAATTTTTGAGCATTAGGAATAATTCATTTTATTTGATAATCTTCTTCGTCACTAACAGTAACATCTTGTGATTTAAAAACTATTTTTTCTTTTACTTCACCAGCAAAAAAGGTTGATAATGGACAATCAAAAATGTCTAAAATACTTTTTAGTGTTTCAATACTAGGTGAAGAAACATCATGCTCTAACTGACTAATAAATCCCTTTGATAAATCACAACGTTTCCCTAACTCTTCCATAGTTAAATTGTGTTTCAATCTTAAAGTTTTTAACTTTCTTCCAATTTTCATATTGATTATTTTCTCCTTTTGTTTATTTATACTAAACTTTAAGTTAAATAATACAAATAAAATTATATAATATTTTTTAAAAAAAACAATTATTTATTTTATTTTTAATAAATAAAATAAATATAAAATTATTAGTGTAAAAATGTGTAATAAAAAGAATATTTTTTTCATTTTTCTACTATAAAATTAAAATAAAATTTATTACTTTATTTTAAAGTAATAAATTTAAAAAATATATTTTATTTTTTTAGTAAAGAAGAAATTGATGTGTTTTAATAAATTACCTTTTACATTGTTGATGTATTAGAATTGTATACACTTGTTGAAGAATATAAATTTTCTAAATTTGAATTTATAATTTTTTTTGAACCTTCAAAATCTAATTTTTGCTCTTCTTGTTTTTCATCATCTTTTTTTGCTAACATTTGAGTTATTTCAAAACCACCATCGATAGCACCACTAATGGCACCAACAGCAGCTCCAACAGCAACTAAACCAATAATAGTAGGAGTACCAAGAATAGCAACCCCTCCGGCTGCACAAGTAATAGAGGCTACATTAGTAACAATATTAGCAACATCACCCCCATCATCACCAGTAACAATAGTAGCAGCATTAGCAACCGTAGAGGCAACTAAATTAACAGCCGCAACACCAATACCAACAACTTTTGCAGCACCAGTAACAACTCCAATAGTACTACCCGCTGCAACACCCGCTGCAATAAGTTCAATGGGAGTAACATTATTTTTTACTTTATTATTTAATTTTTCTCTTTTTTCCATAATGGGCATATCTTTTAATCTTCCTTATTTGAAATTTAGAATAAAAAACCTATTTACTTTAAAATAAAGTAAATAGGTAAAAAACTTATATTAAGTTTGATGTTATTATAACATAATACATTAGTATATATTAATATTCATATTATTTTTTTCATATACAATATGTAAAATAACTATAATCAATTATTAAATTAAATTTTATTTTTACATTCTTGACCAGATAAAATTACTTTTAAATTTTCATAAGTAATTTCAATCATATTTTTAACAGCTTCATCAGTATACGATCCAATATGTGGTGTCACAATAACACGTGGATATAATGATAATAATTTATTTGTAATATTATCGGGAGTTGGTTTTCCAGCAAAATCTTTAAAAAAACTTTGCTTTCATTTTCTAAAACATCCAAACCAACACCTTTTAAATGACCACTTTTAACTGCATCATAAACTGCTTGTAAATCCATTAATTCACCACGAGCTACATTAATTAAAACTGATCCAGGTTTCATTTTTGCTAAAAAATTCTTGTCAACTAAATGGTAATTTTCTTCTTTAATATATGGACAATGTAATGAAATTAAATCCGATTCTTTAAGTAAAGTTTTTAAATCACAATAAGTTAGAATACTTTTTGCTTGATCACTTTCATAAATATCATATCCTAATACCTTTGCTCCCATTCCATGTCATGCCTTAGCTGCTTGATAACCAATGCGGCCAGTTCCAATAATTCCTATTGTTGAATTACGAATTTCTTTGGCAAACATAAAATCATCAATTTTAAAATTATGATTTTGTTGATGATTAGCACTATAAAATAAATTTCGAAGTAAGCCGTTTCCCATACTTACTGCTAATTCACTAACAGCATTGGGCGAATAACCAGGTACATATGCCATTTTAAAACCTAATTCATGAGCTTTTTTTAAATCAATATGATTATAACCAACAGTTCTAGTTAATAAATATTTAACGCCATATTCTTTCATTTTTAATAAATTTTGCTCATAACAGTCACAATTAGCACGAACCATTACTGCTTCATGTCCCTTTGCCGTTTCAATATTATCCTTTGTTAAATACTCTTCAATTAACGTTAAATCATATCCATAATTTTTATTTAATGTTTCAAAAAAAGCTTTTCTGTTTTACGAACACCATAACAAACCATTTTAATTTTTTTTGCCATATTTTTATTCCCTTTCTTTTGTTTATATTTTAACTAAATAACGGTGTTGCGCCAATCGCTGTAGTAATAATTACTCAAAATGGTAATGAAATAATTGAAAATAATGTAGCAATTAATGTTAAATTACTTGTTAACAATGGCTGTTTTTTGTAAGCAATTGAATAGGCAACAATAACTGATGCTGGGAGGGCTGCTAACATAATTACAATAACGCCTAATCCAACAGTATCTAATTTTCATGCTCCGGTTTCTTTTCCAATTGCCGCAACTGCACAAACTAATGCTAATCCAAATAATGGTGCAAAAATAATTTTCATTACCATTCCAAATCATACTTTTTTATCTTGTGCAGCATCTTTAAAATTACCTTTTGCTAAAGTAATTCCAATTGCCAATCATGCTAATGGCGTACATAATGCCTCTAAAGTTTTTGTTACTTTAAACAATGGTGGAAATGTATTATCTAATCGTAATGGTGAAAAATGTTGACCACTAGTAATATCATTTTGATCAGGAACAATAGCAATTCCAGGAATTAATTGTGTAACTCAAAAAATAAATCCAACCATAGTTGCAATTAAAATTGGATTTAAAAAAATCTGCTTTACATTCTTTATTAAATTTTCTCTTTTTATTACTTTCATTTCTGATTTAATTTGTGCATATCCATCAGTATTTAGTTTTGTATCAACAATAAAATCAGCACCAGTTTGTCCTTTTGTTACTACTGCTGCTTTAATAGGTTTGCTCATTACAATAAACCCTAATGAATATAAAAATATTCGATATGGAATATTAAAAATATTAGCTGGTAAGGTGGCAGCTCCATTATCAAATAGTGCTGTTACTACAGGAATTCCAAAAAATGTTGTTGAAGCAAATACAGTACACATTGCTAATGTATCTTGAATATCCTTATCATATTTAATATAAAAATATTTAGCAACTATTCCCAGTATCATATAGAATAAAAAACCAACTAGTAAAATTGCAACTTGCGTTTTAACTTGCTCTGTTGTTGTATTTGTCATAAAACCATCAAAAGCTAAAGATGGTAAACCAACAACCATAACAATTTTAATTAAAACTGCTTCTCAGTCTTTTTTAAATGTCCCTCTCTTCGTTAAAAATCAACCTAAAAAAATTACAAATATCGTTGCTAAAATTGCACTTCAAAATCCTCAAGCTTTTAATGTATTTATAACAGCTTGACCAACATCAGCTTGTAAATAAAATTGCATATTTCTTTCTATTTCTCCCTTCTTTAATACTTTCTCCTTTCTCTAAAATCTAAGTATTTTGTAACTACTTATGTGTTATTATATAACTTTCAAATAAAAAATAAAACTAATTTACCAAATTTTCAATATTGTGTATAGAGTAATAAATTTGGTAAATTAAAATTATAATATTTTTTTTAAAGTTATAGACCCATTCTTTTCATAGTTCTAGCTGGTGATTTTTGTCTATTATCTTCTTCTGGAATAAATCCATTTACTCTAGTTTCACTAGCTTCTTTTTCTAATTCTTTTAGTTTATTTTTTCATTCTTGAAATTCTGATCATATTTCTTTTGTTTTTTCTTCGGATTCAATTTGATACTTTTCTTTTTTATTTTCAGTAAAAACATCTTTTATTTTTTTTATATGTTTAGGTTCTAAATATTTTGAAAATGCAATATTTTCTTGTCATTTTTCGTTTCATTGATTAATTGATTGGTAATATTTTTTTGAAAACTTATTTCTTTTAAACTTTCGATTTAATTCTTTTTTTAAAGTTTTAAAAGTTTTTGGTTCATTTTTTTCTCTAGTTTGTTGCAAACAATTTAAAATTCTTTTTTCTATTGCTTCTTTTGAATTTAAAGATATGTCTTTTAAAAATTGAATTTCTTCTTCTAAATTATTTGATCTATTTTCTAGTTTTTTTATTTTCTGTTCTAATTCAAGTTGATACTTGTCTTTTACATTTGAAAACATTACTGTTCTTAATTTTTTAACACATTCACATAAAATTTTGTAACAAATACCAGCAACAATACCAGCAATAGTAAAAGTTAATCAACCCATAATAGCACTTGACACAACAAATGTACTAATTATCGGTGTTATTGGGAGGTTCCCAAAAACGTAGGAAGATAAATTACTAGATAAATAAATTCTTTTGAATATTACCATTTCAAAATGATGATAGACAAATTAAATTCTCTTTTACCCTTAAATTTATATTCGACGTATTTTAAAAAATATAGATTTTATAAGATAAAATAAAAATTATTCTCAAAGGAAAAAGACAAGAAATAATCTTGTCTTTTTTTGTAATTGTAAAATTTTAAAATTTTTATTATTAACACCCTTTAAATATCTACTACACGCAGTGACCAAGTAGGAGAAAGTTAATAATTAATAACCCTCTTTAACACTATTATCAACACGTGTTAGGGAATTAAAACAGTGAACTACAACACAGTTGTTAAAAATAGTGGCCAAAACATGTGGACTTGCATGGATAAATAAAAAGTGGAGTGATACCTAATAAAATATACTAACCAGTAATGGTAATTCTTGGGGTGGGAGCGAATTGGAAACTAGTATATATAGACCTACTAGGGAACCTACTATATTAATTCTATTCTTTATTTAACCAACCTTGCCACCCCCCAGTGAGCAAGCGTTGGTTTTATTTTTTTTGAAAATTTTTTTGGGCGAAAAAATAAATTTCAAACTTGTAAAAAAAATTGAGCGGTGCCGGTTCAATTAAAATATTAATTTGTTTAACACAAATTAAATAAATATTGAATCGAATGCCTCGATTTCTTTTTAAAATTTCACAATTTATTTTTGAGCCCAGAATTTCTGGAATGAATAAAACTAATAGTATTAATAATATAAAAATAAAAATATATATTCTTTATGCTACAAGCAACAGAATATATTAGAAAAGAAAGTAAAAATGGAAGAAAAAGAAAAGAAAGAATTAATAGAACAAAAAATCAAAATAGCAAAAGAACATCAAAAAAAGTGATTAAAAATAAAAATAATTATTACTTTAATTTCAACTTTAATTGGATTAATAATTTTATTAATTACTGTAAGTAAAAATTAAAGAAATAAATAAAGTTATGAATATTAATGAAAATAAAAAATGTGAATTAAGAATTTGTAAAAATAAAGTTTGAAAAGATTGTATTAATAATTCTACTAAAACTATTAAATATAAAAATTGACCAATACCTTATTTAATATGTGACAGTTGTTATCACAAACTACCTAAATACCTTAAACAAACAGCAAAAATAATTGAAAAGGATATTTTGATTATGAATAAAACTAAAAAAAGAAGAAAAAGATGTGTTGAATGTAATGAATTATATGAAGATAACAAAATCAATATGCTTTATCACTTTAAAACAGAATTAGAAGCAGAACAACATAATACTAAAAAATATGAAGATAATTATGATATTGAAAAACATTTAGATTATACAAAATCATATGGATATGTTTGTGATTGATGTAGAGATGATTAATAAATGCAATACGAATTAATCATTGGTATTGACCCTGCTGGTATTGGTAATAATGGAATTGTTATATACTCAAATGAAACTAATAATATTATTTTTAATGAAACATTTAAAGCAAAAACAGTTTTAGAAAGTAAAAATATATATAAAGAATATTTTAAATTAATTAAAAAACAATTTAAAAATAAAAAAATATTAGTTATTGTAGAAAATTTCTTTTTAAGTTCAAAACAGTTATTAACTAATCCATTAGCAACACCAAAAGTTATTGGTGCTTTAATGATATTAGTACAAGATGTTATGAACTGAGATTATCATGAAAATGAACCAAAAAACAAAAATAAAATAGAAGATTATAAAGGAAATATAAAATTTACAAAACATGAACAAGATGCTTATAAACATATTCAATATTATTTAAGGAATTATAAAAATGAAAAATAAAGAAAATTACGTTAAATTAACAGTAAAACTTAGTAATACTATTGAAGTAAAATATCATGAAAAAGGTAATAAACAATTATATTATACTGTTCGTGGTCAATGAAATGGATTAAACTATGTTACTTTAATTTTTAATAACCCAAAATTTTATAAACGATGTATTTTATTAAACAAAAATGATGAAATTATAGTAACTGGTCAAATCTTTAATACTTTAAATATTCCTAAAAATCGTGCATTTTGTTCAATTAATGTTAAATGATTTAAAAAATGAAAGGAATAAATAATGAATTTTGATGAATGATACATGAAAAAAATAAAAGAAACTTTAAAAATTATTGAAAGTGATAGTTATAAAGAAGAACTAAAAAAACATAATGAAATCATTGAAAAACATAAAAATTTAATGAAAGAACTAAATAATGAATAAAGAAAAATTAATTAATTATATTAAAAAACAACAAAAATTCTATAACGGTACAGAAATAGATTTGATACTTGATATTTTATTGTAAAAAATAATTAATGGTGAATTTAATAATGAATAAATGTAAAAAATGTAATAAAAGAATCTGATTAAGTAAAAATTGATGTATGACATGTTTAGAAATAATAGTTAATAATTTAAATAAAAATAAGGAGAAATAGATAGTGAATAAAGACCAAGAAATTATTAATGAATATAATAAAAAACGTAATAAAGAAATAACTGAAGAACATTTATATAATATAGAAAAATTAAGAGAAGAGTTTAAACAAAAAGTAATTAATAAATATAATGAAAAATTAATTATCTGATTGAATAAGCAAATTAGTATTTGTTTATGTGATTCATTAAAAGAAGCAGGTAAACTTACTGCTTATTATAAATTAATTGAGTTTATAGAAAATGGAGAACTTCATTAATGATAATATTACCTACTTTGTTTGAAAATAAAGATGAAATTGAAATATTATCACCATTTCCAAAAGCAATTCATACAAGTAATGATATTAGAGCAATTATTTTAAGACAATATCCAAATGTTAAATCAAAACACATAATTGTTTCTGACCCCGAAAGTAATGTTGCATTAATAGTTGGTGATAATGATGTTTATCAAGGTTGAATTAAAGTAACAGTTAAAAAATTAGAAATTAAAGGAGAATAAACAAATGCAAAAGGAAAAAATTAAAATTAGAAATTATGAATTTGAATTAAATTCTTATGTAGTAGATTCCTTATTAGATGTTATAAGAGAACTGATAAAAACAAATAAAGGAGAATAAATTATGTTAGATGAAATTTTAAAAGTAATTTTTGATAGAGCAGATAAAAAAGAATTAATTAATATGATAGAAAGATTAATTCTTTGTACTAATAATAGAAAAGAAACAAAAAAATGACTTATTAGAGAATTTGATAAAAATAATTATGTTTTAGAAAAATTATTACAATTAGAAATACAAGGAGAAAAAAATGGAAACAAATAATTATACTTTAACTAAATTAATTAGAACTGGTATAAGTCCTATTTGTGCAATGATTGGTACAAGTGCTTATTATGGTCAAGTAATTGCAAATCCAATATTAGGTTCAATTAATAGTTTATTATTTGGTAAAAAATTAGGTTTAGATATATGAAATTTAAATCAAAGACCAAATACAAAAACTAAATTAATTAATAGTTCTAAAAAAATTATTTTAGGTTTAGGAACAATTGGTTTAGCAAATTATAGTAAATGAACAGAAAATAATATTAATCCTATTATTCCAACAACACCAACTCCAATAACTACTACAACTACAACAGAAGGTCCTCCATGATTACTATTAAATAAACAAGAAAATCAGTCATTAATGGATTGAGATACATATATTAGTTTAAATGCTTATGGTATATCAAATCTTATTAGTGGAATTCTAGAATTAATACCTAATAAATTTGAAGCAATAAGAAAAATTTGTAATATGGCAACTGGTGGATGTTTAATATCAAGTGATGTTGCTATGGGTATTAATAATGATTTTAATAATTCTTATGCAGTACCTACCATAATTGCTGGTGTAAGTGAAATTATCCATAATTTACTTCCAATAGAAACAAATCATAATAGAGAAATGCAAGAAACTTCATTTACAAATGAAACTGCAAGATTAATAAATGATAATAGATTTACTATTAATAGTGAAACATCAAGTCAATATGGTAGTGGTAATATAAGCGAAGCACTATTAAATAATGATAATGCTTCATTAAATTGAGATTATAATCACATGAGTTTATAAAGGAGGTGAAAAATAATGAATAAAGAAAAATTACTTGAATATTACAATGATAAATTAAAACAACATGAAAAAGATTTACAAGAAATACGACTGAATGAAGGTATAGCTAAAAATATTTTAATAGACACAAAATATATGATTGAAAAAATTAATAAAGGTGAATTTGATGAATAATCAAAAATAAAAAAATAAAAAATTGAAAGGAAAATATAAAAATGAAAGAATTTTTAAAAGCACTTGAAACAATTGGAATAAGCACTGGTATATTAATTTGCAGAGAAATTATTGTTTTATTAAAACGATTTATTACAACTCCAAAACATGTTAGAGCAAATAACAAAATTATCAAACATCAAAAAAAATTAGCAAAATTAAATGAAAAGATTAATAAAGAAAATAAATAATAAAGGAGAAAAATAATATGACAAAAATTGAATTTAATGAAAAATATAGAAAACAAGATATCAGTATTGATAGAGATTTTGATTTACATATTGATAATTGTTTTAAATTTTCTGATATCAATACATTAGAAAATGCTGTTAATGATTATAAAAAACTAATAAGTGAAATGCCACAATTAGTTAAAGATTGATTATTGGGATAAGATTAGGAGAATGTTAAATGTTAGAAAATGAAAATAATGTTCAACAAACAACTGAACCTTTAACTGAAAATAATGCTCAACAAGAAATAGAAAATAAAGTTAATGAAGCAGAAAATAAGTTAAATAAACTTAATCAAGAAATTAAAGAAAAAGAAATAATTAATATATTTAAAAAATATCAAGTTAAAAGTGAATTTTATGATTTTTTAAAATTTAAAACTAATAATTTAGAAAATTCAAAAATTGAAGAAACTATTAAAAAAATCATTAAAGAACAACCAGTATTTAAAGAAACAATTAATACAGGTGGCAAACCACAAACAATAATAACAAATCAACCAAGTTCAATAAAAAGTACATTATTGGATTATAAAAAAAATAATAATTTATAACAGAAAGGAAATCAAAAAATGGCAATACAATTCAATAAAAATTTAGATAATACCGAAAAATTAGTAGAAGCACCAGAGTTTATAGAATTTTATAAACAATCAAATTCACCATGAGCAAGTTTTTTTCCTATCGAAATGGTTAATTCAACAAAAATTGAATTTATAGTTAAAAAACCAAAAAATTCAGAAATTAAAGTATTAAAATGAAATGATAAAAGCAAAGGATTAGATGTTAGTTATGCTGAAACTATTAAAATTTTAAAAGAAATTAAAGAAGAAGCAGTTGCGGGTGAAATAATTGCTAATGTTGATTTAAATGCTGAAAATGGACAAAATTTATTAAATACAATGCAATATGAAGTTGCTAATGACTTAGCAGATTATTTAGCAAATAATGATACAAATGTAATTGCAAAATATGCAACTAAAATAGACATTACTGATAAATCACCAGTAGGATATTTAAAATCAATGTTAGATGCTTGAAATACTTTATTTCAACTAAGAAATAGTAATAATTGTCGTTTTTTTATTACTAATAATCTTTATGATAGTATTGTTTATTTAGCTAATAATAAAGGATTAATTACTGATAATCAGATTGCTCAACAATTAAGATTAAATGGAAATGATTTATATATTAAAGGTGTACTATGTCAAATTGTAATGGATGATTATATGACATTTACTGATAATAATGAAACTAAAATTATGTCTTTTGTTTTAGCAACACCAAGAGCAATGAAAAGATATATGTTACAAAATACAGTTGTATATGTTCAAGATATTGCTGATGGTAAAGTTGGAAGAAGATATTTAGTTGGTGGAGAAGTAACTGGTGAATCAATACCCTATATAACAGATGAAGAAACAACTTCACGCTGAATGTTATGTGCAATTGTTAATAATGATAAAAATGATTTAAAAACTAAGATTACAAATTTAACAACTGATATTACTGCAAATGGTAATAACAATAACAATGAATTAAATACAGAAATAAAAAGTACTAATGAACTTAAATCATTAAATCCAAATTTAACAAATCCAACTATTAAATATTTTAGTGATGCACAAGGAAAAACTAATGTAAGTAATCAAAAACAAAAAGCAGGTGACTTATATATAACTATTACTGCAAATATTAATGACTTAAATTATAAAGGAACAACAAATCCAATTAAAATAACTCTTAAATAAAGGAAATTAATATCATGCCAATTGGTACAACTAGTACAGCAATACTTTTAAACATAAATAAACCAAAACATACTAGAACAAGTAACCAACAAGAAAATAAAAGTTTTTGATGAGAAATTTTAGAAATGATTGGTGTACAAGTAATAGCAGTAGCACTTGCTCCTTTTACTGGTGGTTTAAGTGAAAGTATAGCACTTGGATTAGGTGCAAGTGATTTTATTGCAAGTACTATTAATTTTGGTATTTATGCTACAACTGATTTTACTATTAATCAAGTTTATGATTATTTAAAAGGAAATGTAACACCATTAAATACTTTTTTTAATATATTACCTGCATTTGTTGGAATTAATAAAATTAGTCGTGGTTATCGTACTACTAAATTTATTAAGTTAGCACAAAAAACTAAAACATTAGAACAAATTGGTGTTAAAGAAGCAAAAAATTTACAAGAAATTATTAGTCAAGTAAGTGGAAAAGAAATTTTAACAGATAAAATCATTGGTAATAAACGTTATTTATTTAATTATAGTTTGGCACCTAATCGTGAAACAATAACACAAAATTTAGGTTATGTTGCTGAAAAACAATTTAAAAATAATTTTAAATCTTTAAAATCACAACAAATAAAAGAATATTTATCATTACAAAATACATTAATAAAATTAAGTCCACAATTAACTCCAAAGTTTAAAATTAAAGATATTGAAAAAGCAAATAACTTTTTAAAAAAATATAATACTGAATTAAAAGAAGTATTAAAAATGAACCAACATGATTGATTAAATTTAGTTCATACAATACATACAGAGAATAGATATGGAAAAACTTTAATTTTAGATTTACAAAAAATTCGTGCTAATGCTATTAAATTTAATTTTAAAAATAGTTCAATTCATAAAATTGTTTTAAATGCAAATAAAATTTTTAAGTATTTTGATATTAGATTTTATTTAAAAAAAGGTTTAAATAAATTTTGAAAAGATACACCATATTTTGAAAAATTACGAGAAAGTATATATAAATTACAAGAAAAATTTGAAAAATTAGAAAAACAAGCATTTGAAAAAATTAATAAATTAAAAGAAAAAGCAACAGATTTATTTACTAGTGCAGAAAAAAGAGCAATTAAACATGCACAATTAATTCCACTAAATTCACCAGTATTTATGGGTTGTAAAATTCAACCTTTATCATTAGACAAATGTGCAATTACTATTTATCATCGTAATCCTAAGTATAAACCAATTACAGTTGTTGATAGTATTCTTAAAGCAAAAACTTTTGTTACTCAAATACATCCATTTCATTGATATCGTTGATATAGTGGTTGATACATTGGTTATGGTGTTAATCGTAATAAATGATTAAAAGCAATAGCATTTGCTCCACCAGTGGTGCAACAAGTAATTAGAGATAGTTTTAAAGTATATAGAGAAATATTTAGAACTATTAGAACTTATCATAAAGTAGTAAATGTTATTAATAATCCTATTGAAAATATTAATAAATCATTTAAAAGTGTTGGTTTAAAATTTTCAGTTAATACTTTATTTGGTACTGGACTATTACATCATTTAGAAAAATTTGCATATAGTCAAGTTGTAGAAAAAGGTAAGAAAAAATTACAAAAAGAAATTATCCATATATCACATAGGAAAACTAAAACAAAAACTAAACATTATAAAAAAGCATTTTTTAAGGAATGATAAATTATGATTAATAAACTTTGAACTGATGTCAGTCTTGAAAATTATAATAACTGATATCCATTAACTGGAAAAATTACAGAAACTCCACCGCAATATATAAATACATGACCTAATGTAAAAGACTGATTTACAACTTTTGCTATTCGCGCTCAAAATGATATTAATGCTTATCTTGATTTTATTTTATCTAAATTTCCTTTTGATAGTTTTAAAGATGAATTAATTAAAGAAACATTAAGAGATATGGTTTATGTAATGGTTGAACATTGAGTATTTAATCGTACACCAATTGAATTTAATGTTGATGCTACTATTCAATTCAATAATGGTACATCATTTAATGCAAGTAGTATTCCTACAATTAATGTTTGAGATTTAGCACCAAGTAGAATGAAAATATGAGCAAGATTAACAGAATTAAAACAAGTATTTTCAAATTATAATCAAGATGAAATAGATATTGAAAAAATTGACTTAAAAGTATTTTATACTAGAAATCAAGTTGATGAATTAATTAAAGAACAAAAAGAATTTACATTATCAAAACAAATAAAATTATATGATGATTTAGTTAATGATAACGAAAATGAGATATATAGGGGTCGTGTTACAAACTTTATAAATAAAGGTTATGTTGCAACTGATTATGACCCAAAAACTGAAACAATGATTTTAGATTGACCTGATGAAATTGGTACATTACCACCAGAAGCATTACAAAATAATCCACAAATTGGTGATTTTACTCATGCTGCGACTGCTGACTTTTCTGCTAAACAACAAAAAAGAATTACTACTAATGAAAATAGTATTAAATTATTAGAAAATAAAGTTGATATTAATAAACAAAATATTGATGATATTAAAAATAATTGATTTAATATTGAAACTAGTCCTTTATGAAAAAAAGTTAAAAATGAAAATATTAAAACAGATATATGATATATTATTGATTGAACATATTATTTTATCGATAGTAAACAACTTATTATAAGTAATAATAAATTAACTAAATCTAATATAAGAATTACTAATCATCAAATAGAAAATAGACAAATAATAATTGAAAAAATTGATGTTAATATTGACAAAGTAATGTTATTATATGATGATAATTTAATAAAATTTATTGTTGCTAATAGCACAAAAAAGTATACACCAATAATTCATAATATATATCAATATCAAGGTACTGGAACACCAACTGAATTTATAGCAGAAGAAAATACTGAACGTGATTATTATACAAAACTAGAAACTAATAATTTATTAGATAAAAAACAAGATAAATTATCTTTAATTAAAGAAGATATTACTTATAAAGTTTTACAATATAGAGAATTAGGAACTGGTTTATTTACGGGTGATTTAGATATTCCACCAACTAAATTTATTAAACAATGAATTAAAGATAGTGGTGGTGGAGTTGACCCAACTAAATATTATACAAAACCAGAAATTGATAAAAAATTAGAAGATGTAAAGTCACAATTCCCTATTGCATTTCAATTGAATGCTGTAAGTCAAGAAATCCCTAATTTAGAAACTATTAATAAAACTGTTGCTGGTGCTATTAATGAAAATAAAGCAAATATTGATAAAAAACAAGATAAAGAAATATGAAAAGTAATAAGTAAAAGTAAAAATAATCGTGAATGAGATACGTTTGAAATTAATTTTAATACTGTATATAGAGTAATTATAACATTAGATGAATTACCAGTAAATCAAGCAAATATAAAGCATAAAGTAGAATTTAAAACTGGTAATTATTTAGGTGGAGATTATTTACTTGCAAAATTTAAAATTAAAGATGAAGATGTAATATTAACTTTAACTGTTAGAGAAAGTAGTTTTAATTGTAGTTTATATTTAAAAGGTGGAGATATTAATTATGGTGCTATTCTTTCATTAGAAGAATTACAAAATACAATTAAAGTTGATGTTACACCAAAAATAAAAATTAATTCAAAAAGTTTAGAAACAAATGAAGTTGAAGAAAATTGTTGAGATATTGAATTACCAGATAATCCAACACCAAGTCCAAATAATCAACAATGAAAAGATGTAGGAACAAGAGAAAAAAATAAATGAGATAATTGACAAATTACTTATGATTTTATAGTTAATAAACATTATAGAGTTTATTATTCTTGAAGTATATATAATCCAGTTTATACTATTCAAGAATTTATTATAACGGATAACAAAATTGCTGGTGTACCAATACAAACCTTTAATGATAGTGTTAATATAGTAATTTTATCAGTTCAACATGCTAAATTGATTACTATTTATAGTGGAAAAGGTAATTTAAAAGGTAATGTATGAAAATTAGAAGAATTACAGGAATAATATTATGTTTTTTAAAATTATAAAAATTATTTTAGGTTTAATTGGAGTAATTCTATCATCAGCAACTGCTGGTTTAATTATATTCATTATTGTAAAAATTATATTAAAAATTAATCAAATATTTTAAAGAAAGGTGGTGAATATTATGCTAAGTTTATTTAAAAGAAAAGAAAAAAATAATATTAATGATAATCAAAGTGAAAAATTAAAATTTTTAACTAATAAAAATAAAAGTACACATGCTTCTATTTTAAATTATTTTGGTTTTAATGATTTTAACCATGAAACTTATTTTACTGATTTTGTAGCAGAAAATAATGCTAATTTATATAATGCTCCATTAGAAATTAATAATGAAACCATTAAACAATATTTAATTCAACAAGAATTTTATAGAAAAAATTGAAATTCTATTTTTAAATTAAGTAAATTAGGAATTAGTGGTTATTTAATTTATATTGCAAATGATAATTTATATTTTCAAGTAGTTGATATACAACAAAGAGTTTATGATATTACTGGTAAATTAATTGAATGTACTATTTTTTATGATAGTTATCAACAAAATGCACAAACTGTAAGATTATTCGAAGTTTATACATTAAATAATGAACAAGTAACAATTAATCGTGCAATTTATAGTATTAGTGATAATAAAAAACAATTTCCATTAGATTTTAAATCATACATTAATAATCCTAATTTATCACAAGAACAAACATTAAACATTAACTATATACCAATAGCAATTATGAGAAATAAAGCAAATGAACAAGCAGATTGTGATAAAGTAATGGATAAAATTAAAGCATTAGATGTTATTTATGAACAAATTGTTTTAGATACTATTTTAAACTCACCTAAATTTATATTTAGTCAAACTTATGGTAATGTTCAATCAGCATTAGAAGAAGCAGTAAGAACTTTGGTTACTAAAAACTACATATTTAAAAGTGGTGGAGATAATAATGAACAAAACGAAAATATCAATATGACAAATAGTAATTTTAAAGGTAAAAATTTAACTGATATATATGATTGAAATGTTAATGAAATATTTAAACGTTGTGGTATTCATATACCAAGTCAAAAGAAATCTGCACAACAATCAGTTCCCGAAAGTACAGCAGTTAATATTTCAACTATTAATTATATTGAACAAAAATTATGACAATTTAATATTGATATTCTTAAATTTATTCAAATATTAGTGAAAATTGATAAAGATTTATTAAATAGTAAAACATTTAATATTAATGATGAACAAGAAATTAATAATTTAACAGTTAAATTAAAATTATTTAATCCCGAAAATAACCAATTAATAGGAGATAACAATGGAAAACAACAACAAACCACAAACGAAGTTTCCACAGAAACAGAAGCAAACTAAACTTAATCAAGCAGAAGTAGAAAATGATTATTTAATTGATAATATTCCATATGATTTTACTAATATGATGGGTGCTACTAGTGACCCAGATATTAATAGAGCATACGATGAATTTAAAAAAAGAACAATTTATATTTATGAAATTGAGCGTTTATTTAAAAATAATGAAAATAATAGTTTAAGATTTTCAGCAAATACTATTAAAATAGGTTTTATTGATATTGATAAAGTATTAAAAACTACTGCTGCTGAAACATCAGACTTTACTATGCAATTAAATCAAAGAGCAAGTACTAATATTAATGATAATACAATTGAATATAGTATGACTGATATTAAAAATTTAATATTTCAAGAAATAAATTTATTAAATCAATTTAAGTTATATGCAGTATCTATTAATGAACCATTAACTGAAAATAATATTGATAATTTATATATCATTAATAACTATTCACAACCTTATCAAAATCCAAAAACAAGAAGTACTAAAAGTATTACTATTATTAAAATTAAAGATTTTAAAACAAGAGATGGTTATCCAATTATTATTAAATTACAAAAACCATTAGACAAAGATACCAAGGTTAAAAGTATAACTTTAAAATTTCCTAAAACAATGTTATTTGGCAATATAAAAGTAAATGGTGAAATTGATGGATTAAAAGTATCACCAAATTTATTAATTGCTGATGATAACCAATTATTTCCATTATATGCTTTACCAATTCAAACTCAACCAAAAGTTAATATTTTACAACAATGATTTAGTGACCAAATTTTAGAGTGAAATATTGCTAAAAATTTCATTAATCAAAATTCTATTTTAGAATATTTAGATATTGGTGAAATTATACCTAATCCACCATCACAAGAATTTAAACACGTTAAAAAAATTGAATTAAAAAATGTTGAAACAATCGTTACTAATGAAAAAAACCAACAAACTAATATTCAAAAAGAAATGAATTTTATTTTTTCAAAAAATGATGAAAGTAGTTATATTTCAGCAGATACTGATACTTCATGTGGTCCTAACTGTCCTAGATTATTAGAAAATAAAAAGTGAACTATTAAAGTTGCAGAAGGACAAGCAACTGCACAAACACATTGAAAAATCAATGAAATTGATAGTGTAGTTTTAACTTACGATAAAATTAAACCAACTACAACATTGGGAAAATTATTAATGGATATGTTAGGTTATACTTATAATTATCAAGCAAATTTTAAAGGTTATGACCCAAAATATGATGCAAATCCAGATGTTAAAGAAACACCTGATATTACAAAATTAAGAAATGAGTTTGAAAATCAAAAACCACATGATGTAATTAATAATTTATTTGAACAATGAAAATTAGACAATCCTAATTTTATTAATAATTCAAAAGTAAAAATTTTTAAACAAGTAATTATGATGTTATCAAATTGTATACTTTCTTATTTATCAATTAATAAAGGTTTAGATGATGACTATAAATTATTATTACCTTATTACTTTGAATTAAAATCAAAACCAACAAGAAAATCAAGTCATGATAGATGAAGTTTTGATAATGTTTATGTTGTTTTAAAATCTGAGTATTTTGATTTTACTGACCCTAATAATATTAAAGTTAAAAATAAGAATATTAGTCAAAATGAATGATTTAAACTAAGTAATAACCAATTTAATTGATTATCATTAACTAATAATCTAGAAAGTAATAACATACCTTCATTATTACCACAAGATATTAGTTTAAATAATGGTGAATATGGTAAATATATGGTTAAAAGTATAATTAATAACGTTTTAGAGTTATTAAAATTATTTAATAGTCAAAAACAATATTTTTCAAGTTGAGATTGATTTAATTTCGTGCAAAAAGATTATTTTAGTAATGAAATTAAATTCAATATAGAAAAAGAAATTTCTAATTTACATAAACTAGAAATTTCCGGAATTTTTGGTATTGGTAATTATGATATTCTGCTAGAAACAGAAAGTAAAACCATAAATATTAATAATATTCAATTATTTAATTCAAATGATGAAACATTATCTTATATTAATATTGAAATTTAATTATTAAAATATCCATTAGGATAAGTACCATCTCATTTGATATCTGTTTTATCACCTTTTTTATTTGCAAAATATAATGAAATTATATTATGGTCATAACGATGTTCTCATATAGTTGCCCCCCCAGACTGCTGTATGGTCGGGTTTTAAATAAAAACTTAATTTTTGTCTTCCGTCTTTACAAGCAAGACCTAATGCTGTTGCTGAAATAATAAATAATACAGTCATAAATGTAGATATACCAATAAATATATTCCTTTGTGTTTTTCTTTGTTTTGCTATATTTTTAGCATAATGTAATTCAGAATTTTGTTCATTCATGTTTAATTACTCCTTTTTTCTTAATTTTATTTCTAAATTGTACTATTTTTCATTATTTTTACAAGTATGCTTTTAAATGCAAAATAACGCCTAAATTAAAGGCGTTTATTTTATGATACCTATACTATTAATTATATTGAAATTGTTTATTATATTTTAAATATGAAAGTCGTTTTTTAAAAAGTTTTGATTTAATTTTAAATTACACTTATATATGTTTATAATAAAAAAGTAAATTAATTTTTTAAATATATTTACAATAAATTTAAAATTTAAAAAAAGTTAGGAGAAAAAATATGAGTTTTAATTATTTATGAACTTTAAAAGAAGCAACAAAAAGAATGTATCAATCATTTAGAGATGATGTAAAAAATCAATGAGAAAAAACAGATTGAAGAATCTTAAAAGAAAGAGATAGAAAATATATCCCCGTTAAAATTAAAACAAGAACTAGAAATACTATCAATGGTCTTGTTACTTATAAATGTCGTGATTATAAATATTATGATGAACAATTAAAAAAATGAGTTCCTATTTGTTTATTAGATGAAAAATTGCAATTACCTAAATACAAAAGGACTTGTCAGGATATCAAAAATAATGTTATTGAACATTTTGCAGATGGAAAAAGGTATATTGACATTTTACATACTATGAAACAAACAAAATTTAGCACAACAAGTATTAGTAGATTATTTCAAGAATATCAAGTTAGTAAATTAGATGTTCCTAAAATAAAATTAGAACCAAATCAATTTATTTATATTAGTATTGATGATGGACATCGAAAGTTTTGAAAATTTAAACGAAATTCTGGTAAATATTCAATGCGTTTAGTGTTATTTTGTACAGATAATGTTAATCATAAATTAGTTAATAAAAGAGTAGATGTAATAATAAGACCAACAAAAACTAAAATTGGAGTTCAAAAAACTGCTGAATTTATTTTAGAACAAGGAAATAGATTTTTTGAAAATTTTGACCAAGCAAAAATCATTATTTGTGGTGATAGTGCAGAATGAATTAAAGATGTTGCTAATTATTTAGATGCACAATTTGTTTTAGATAAATTCCATTTAGTTAAAAAGTTGTATGTAGGAATTATTGCTGGAAACAAAGGAAAATATTTTGAAGAATATAATACTTGTAGAAACTTTATTGAAAATGGTCAATATGATGAATTAATAAAGTATATGAATGAAATATTAAAAAATCATAAAAAATTAAAAAAACAATATTTTAAAAATAATAAACAAGGAATTGAAAATCAAGGTGCAAAATGAAATATTGGTACTTTTGCTGAAAGTAATATTTGATATATTTTAAAAGAAATGCTTGGTAATAGAACATATAGCATAGATATTTATATTAAAATGGTTATTTTTAAGTGTAATCTTGTCAATTCTAAAACATAATCAAAATTTTTATTTTTATTAAAATATTAAAAACTTATTAATTAAAAGTTAATAAGAATTTTTGTTGTGTATTTATATTAAATTTTCTTATTGATTTTTTAATATTTGTATTTTAATTAAAATTAATTTAATTTAGTAGTAATATTTACTTACAATTGCATATAATTACAATTATTTCTTGTCTATAATTTTAAAGAAATGTTTAAAAAGTAATTATATCCTCCGTTTTTGTTACCGTCCCTAATTTTAGCAATAGGAGATGTAGCACCCCACGCAATAAAAAATATTAAACCATGAAAAATCTTTCATATAAACCTTTTAAAAATTCAATATTTATCTTGTACTTCTTCTATAATATTTTCTTGTTTTTGATTTGTAATAGTTCTTACAAATTCTAAAAATGGTGTTCTAATGATAGTTGTATGTTTAGATTCTTTTTTTATAAGCTCTTCATTATTTTTAATTTCATTTAAAAATTGCTTATAACGTAAATGTCTAATTTGTTGAACAATTTCATTATTTTCAAAATAAATTAATAATTCTCAAACTTTTTTTCTTTTATCATCATGTAATCTTAATAAAAAAAGGTTTTATCTTTTATTTTTACTATTTCATCATAAATAAAATAGTTTTCATTATTTGGTTTTTCGATAATTGTTCTAAATTGAAAACATTTTTTATCTTTTTCATCAAAATGATTTTCAAATTTACATGTTTCACCATGATGTCAATTTTTATGACACCTAATAAAATTTTTAGTAAATCATGTTAAATCTTCTACATTTCTTAATTCTTCTTCAATAATAGTTTTTGTTTGTAAACTCATTTTGATTCCCCCTTATTTAAATAAAAACCCATTATTTTAAAAATAAAAAACAATAGGTTTATTTAGTTTACACTTATTTTTGCTAAAGTTTTAAAATTATGCAATAAACTTTTTAATATTTTACAAATATAGAAAAAAAGATTTCAATTGAAATCTTTTTTCCATATAATATTTTTTACAAGTTTGGTAAGTTTAATTTAGATTTAACTGTTGATGATTGAGTTTGTAAATCAATTGCACTAATTTCTTTTTTTTCGATGTCATCAAAATCACTATCACATTCTAAATTACTTTCTAATTCATTAATTTTGTATTTTAATCTTTCTGCCAAATTCATATTGGAACTTTCAATATCATTTATTTTAAATCATTTTCCATCAAATAATAATTCATATACTATTGTTTCTTCAGATTTATCATTTGTATTTAATAAACCAGAATAATTAGATTCCTCTTTATTTGGATTTTTCAAAGTAACACTTAATTTATACATACCAAATGATAAACATAGTTCATCAAGGGGTAAAGAAATATTTTTAGTTCAAATTATTTGCTTAGAATCTTTATTAATACAGTTCAATACTACTGATTGTAAACATTCTTTTTCTAATCCTAATAATTGCTTTGAAATAGTTATTTCTGTTGTTAATTCTTTACGAAATACTTGTGTTGCTGCTACTCAAAGTATTTTTAACGCAGCCGCTTTTTTATTAGGTGATGTTTTTAACTTTAATCTATCTAAATGACTAATCTTTGTTTGACTTTTTTCTTTATTCATAAATTTTCTCCATTCAAATTAATAATCTTATTTAATTTTATTATATGACCAAGTTCTCCATTAATACCTAATATTTTAACTATTAATAAATTCATTATTTAAATAACATAGTTATTCGAAAATTATTATTTTTATTTATTTTACTGTTTTATTTAACATATCTTTTTATCTTCCTTTTCTCTAAAACTTTAATTTAATAAAAATTCCTAATATAGATAAATTTCTATATTAGGAATTAACTTTATTAAATTAGTAATTAAAATTATAGTTTATTTTTTTAGTCTATCAATAAATATGCTTATTACTAATTTTATTAACACTATAAAATGTAAGTAAATATTATCATCTTAATAAAAAGACTTTCATTTTATTTAAAAACTAATATTAATAGTCAATAATATATTAATATTATTCATTTTTCCAGTCCAATTAATTACACGACACTATCTTAATTTTTAATTTGATATAATTATAAAAAGAGTAAGTATATTAAAAATAGATTGGGGTATTTTTATGATAGAGGAAATAAATTCTAGTTCAATGAAAGAACCAAAAATTTATCGTATTGGTCTATATAGCAAATTAACAATTCTTATTAATGGCCTTCTAATTACTACGAGTTTAATGATAGGTTGGGCTTTATGAGCAACTATTGGTCGAGATGCAATTGATAACTATATTAAATGATTCAATAATCCACAACAACCTAATTCTAATTTACAAATTAGTTTCAATATAATAAGTATTATTGTTTTCATAGTCTCTGGTTTATCTTTAGCATTAGTAGTCGTACCTTTTATTTTTTTAAAAACTAAAAATAGTGTATCAGCACTTTTTTGTTTAATAAGTTTTATTTTTTCAGCAATATTTGTTATCTTTCTTATTGTATTTTTTATTTTTAGATTTAAAACTTTTACTTTCTTAGCTAATAAAAAAGACGGCGAAATAATAAATACAACTGGTAACTTTCTAATAGCTTTTTTACCATGAATGTTGGCTGAACTATTTGCAATACTTTTATTAATCCACAGTCTCTGATTAATTATTAATATTTCCTCTAAATACAAATCAAATACACTATTAATGCCTATTGCTAAACCAAAAGCAAAACAAGAAACAGTAATAGCAAAACAAGAAGTTGATGATACGATAACGCTTCCTAACGTCGTACCAATACCAGTACCTCAAAATAATGAAGAACAACAAGTAGCAAACCAAGAAACTAACAATACTGTTCTTAAGCAAGATCTAACACAAGAAAAAATAATCACTAACCCTTCAACAGCAACTGTCCATTATACTAATCATGAACTATCACAAACACCAACGCAAGGTGCTTATCATGCCGAAACTGTTTCACCAACACCAGGTACTCTTACTAATCTTAAATCCGAATCTATTACAAATGAAGAAGAAATTAATGATAATATCGAAAATGCAACAATATATTCAGAACCAACAGTTGAAAAAACAAGTGTAGAAGATACAACAATATATTCAAAATCACCAACAACAGAAAGTAATATTAATAGCGAAACTAATTACCAACCAAAAAATCAAGGTGGTTTTGATGTTAAAGACAGTAGTTATTCTGAATCTGAAACATCTAATTTTAATGAACAAGCAACAACAATAACTGTTGAAGAAACACAACCAATAATAGAGAAAACAAATACAAATACAAAAAAAGAAACAATCGAAGTGCAAAAAGTTACTACTCACCATTGAACATTAGAACAAATTGAAGCTGTTTGAGAAAAAGCGGAAATAATTGATGGTGTTAGTGATAAATTATATCGTAAAGATTATGCTGGTGCTTGAATGTTTCGTGATTCATTTACCACTGATTATAGCGCAGCAGATAACTTAGAAACTTACTCTTGAACTATTGTTCTACATCGTCCTACTAGTCAACAAGGAACAACTGAATTATATAATCTAGATCCAATGAATATTGTTAATGCAAAAAGTAAAGGTGAAAATTACCCTTCTTGAAAAACTAAAATTTCTTCAAAAGGAAATAAAAATATTGCAAAAGAACAACATTGAAAAGCACGAACATAAATATAATAAAAAAGATTTATTTTAAAATAAATCTTTTTTATTATATTTAATATTTAATAGTAATTTAAAATAAATATAGTATCATTTATTTATGAATACACAAACTACCATTGAACATTTATATATAGAAATACCTAATTTTAAACATGAAGTAAATACTAACTATTCTTATTTTATAGAAAGTATTAAAAAAGAATTAACAAAAATAATAAATAAATACCAATTAAACTTAAAAACAATTTATCTTGCTAACAAAAATAAGTCAGTTTTACCAATTAATTTTTTAGAGCAATTATTAATAATACTTAAACCATTGACAACCATTATCAAAGAATACAACTTTGAATGTACTATTAATAATACCAATTTCACAACTCTACAATTATTTTCCAAATTTCAAATTAATCGTTTAATTTGAAAAATAATTAGTTTTCAAAATCAATTAAATAACAAATTTAATTATCAACAAAGTATAAAAATTATTAATGATGCTATTAACTTAAAAATTAATAATTTCTCAATTGATTTAAAATATAATCTTCCTCATCAAACAGTAATTGATGTTAATAATGATTTACAAATATGTATGCAATTAAAAACACCTCACATTAGCTATGATAGTTATAATCACAAACAAAATCTTACTATTAAAAGATATATTAATAATTTCTTAAAAAAGCACAAATATGATAACTATGAATACTATAGTTATAGTAAAAATACTAATAATCAATCAAAATATATTATTGCATATTGTTTATTAGAAAACTATTATGGAATTGGTCCAAATGCTGTTTCATATATTAAAACAGAAGATAAAGCAATAATAATTACTAATAGCAATAACATTAATAATAACAATCAAAAAAATAGTATTTTATCAACAAATGAAATTTTAATCCAAAAATTAATACAAGGTTTATTACTAAAAAAGGGAATAAAATTTAACAAAAATGATAATATTCTAGAGCAGCCACTGATTAGTAAATTAATCAAAAATAAACAAATAAAAATAAAAAATAATCATTTATCTTGCACAAATAGTTCCTGATTATTGTTAAATGATTTAATAGTTGATATTATAACTAATACTACTATTTAAATTTATATATCAAGGAGTGAATAAATATGGAATTCAATGAAAAATTGCTAAAAGAAAAATATTTTCCACAAGCACTAACAAAAATAAAAGAAATTGTTAAAATTCAATCATATGCTCAACCACCCACAACAGCAGCACCTTATGGGCCTGGTGTTAAGGAAGTATTAGATTATGCTATTAATTTAGGACAAGAATTAGGTTTTAAAACTTATCGTGATAAAAACAATAAGTATGGATATTTAGAATATGGTGATGGTAAAGAAATATTTGCCATGTTAGGTCATCTTGATGTTGTACCACCAGGTAATTTAGAAGAATGAAAAATTCCACCTTTTTCGCCAGAAATTATTAATGATATTTTATATGGACGAGGTGTATTAGATGATAAAGGTCCAACAATTATTATTCTATACTGTTTAAAATATTTAAAAGATCATGGCTATCAACCAAATCGTCGAATTAGAGTTATCTTTGGTTTAACTGAAGAAACAACATGAGATTCAATTAACACATATATGAAGCAAGAAGGTACTCCAACTTTTGGTTTTACTCCTGATGGTATGTTTCCGCTAGTATATGCTGAAAAAGGAATTATTAACTTAGATATTATTGGTACAGGTCATAAATCCATTGTTATTAATGCAGGTGATGCTTACAATGTCACTTGTTCTACTAGTAATATTAATGGTGTTGATATTGAATCATTTGTTAAAATTGGGAAAAATAAGAAATATCGAATTGAAAATAATAATCAACAAATTACCATTCATGGTAAACCAGCACATGGGTCACGACCAGATGAAGGAATTAATGCAGGATTAAGAAGTTTATTAATTTTAAATGAACTTAAAGTTGAACATAATCTAATTAAATTTGTTGGTGATATTTTACAAGAAGATACTGCTTTAACAAAATATTTTGGTGATTTAGATGATGAATCTGGAAGTTTTACTATTAATGTTGGCATTGTTGAAATTAATAGCAAAAGTTCAAAATTAGGATGTAATATCCGTATTCCAGTTAAAACTGATTTACAAGAAATTTTAAATAGATTAACAAAAATATTAAAACCTTATAATTTAACAATAAAACAACAACATTATGATAAACCATTATATATGCCACAAGAATCAACAATTGTTATTAAATTAATGGAAATTTATCAAGAAGTTACTGGTGATAAAAAAGCAAAACCAATTGCAATTGGTGGTGGAACTTATGCTAGAGCAATGCCAAATTGTGTAGCATTTGGTGCGATATTTGATCATACTAACTCAACTGAACATCAATATAATGAATGTATTAAAGTTGACGAATTATGAAAATCAATTTTAATTTATGTACGTGCTATTAGTACACTGGGAAGTTTAGAAATTGGTAAATTATAAAAAAAGTTAGAATAGTTTATTCTAACTTTTTATATTTTCATTCAAATAAATTTTATGCAATTGAAAGAGTTCTAGAACAACCAACAAAAGCAGGACCATTAATACTATTAATAACACTTACCAATTCATCATTAAAGTTATTACTTAATTGTCGTTCATCACTACTATTAATACTCATATAATTACTATTAGTTACTATTTCCTCTAATTCATTATTTGGAGTAGACGTAAAAAATTTCTGTCATTGTTTTTTAGCATATTTATTTAATACTTTATTACCAATAGTATCATTGATAATTAAACCAAACATAATTTAAAAGACTCATACATTTTGATTGTTGAGAAAGTAATGATTCTAACTCATCATTTTCATTATTATTATTTAAACAATTAAAATATCTTTTGAAAGCAAACCACATATGTGTTTTTGTTAAATATTCTATACCCTTATCTATTAAGATAGAAGTATAACATAAAACTTCTGCTCGTATAATTGTTGATAAAATATTTGGGCCATAAATAATTTTACTTCAATATTCAGCTAAACTAGTTAAAGAACCAACTGAATACATACTAGAAGCCGTAATCATAAAATGATTCGAAATTCAATATCCAGCTTTTGCTATTAGCATTTTTCCAAAGATAGCTGTTTTTGAAAGACATGAATAACCTTCTTCAACACCAATTTCGGGATATAAAGATAAAAGCGGACTCATTTCTTGATCAGCAGTTCTATTAAATATTGTTCTTCCCTCTTGTCAAATTTTTTCTGCGCCCCATTTTCATAAATTCATTGCTTGTGTACTAATTACCAATTGTACTGGAGTTACTCCAAAATCAACTAAATTATTTAAAGGATTTACTTTATTTCAATCAAATGATCCAATACTAGTAACTGCTACCTGAAATACTCGTTGTACAGTTTTCAAACCAACTGCTGCTGTTAATAAACTAGCTGTTCCAATTATTTTTTTAGTATCTGATCATATTAAACTACTTCAACTATTATTAATAGTATTTGCTTCTATATTGCTATCTATATCATTATTTATTAATAACTCTTCTTCTTGTGGCATTTTTTCTTTTCTCTCTATTTCTTTATTAAAACATAAAAAACACATTAGTAACAAACTTTACAAAAGTGGTTATAAACCATATTTTGTTAAATTGCTTTTATGTGTTTTAACATTAGTATAAAGGATTATCACTTAATAATCAATATATAAATTCAATAATTTAAAAATATTTATTTGGGTATTTATTATATATTTGTTACAATTATTAAGCATTTATGAAAAGTATTAAGGAGTAAAAAATGACAGAAAAAAAACGCATTGTTGTTGGTATGAGTGGTGGTGTTGATTCATCAGTAACAGCAGCACTTTTACAAGCAGAAGGCCATGAAGTTATTGGTCTTTTTATGCGTAATTGAGATTCACTTTTAAATAATGATTTACAAGGTAACAATAATCAAGATATTTGTCCACAAGAACAAGATTATCTTGATGCTTTAGCTGTTTGCCAAAAATTAAATATTAAATTAGAAAGAATTGATTTTGTTAAGGAATATTGAGATAATGTTTTTACTTATTTTCTTGAAGAATTTAAAAAAAGTCGTACTCCTAATCCCGATATTCTATGTAACAAATATATTAAATTTGATGCTTTTTTAAAATATGCACAAAAAAATTTACAAGCAGATTATATTGCAATGGGGCACTATGCACGAATTAACTACAATCCAATTACTAAACAATATCAGTTATTAAAAGGAATTGATGATAATAAAGATCAAAGTTATTTTTTATGTCAATTAACACAAAAACAATTAAAATATAGTTTATTTCCTTTAGGTAATAAAACTAAAACTGAAGTTAGGGAATTAGCAAAAAAATATAATTTACCAACAGCAACAAAAAAAGATTCTACTGGCATATGTTTTATTGGTAATCGTAATTTTCAGACATTTTTAACAAATTATTTACCAGCTAATCCTGGCAAAATTGTTGATATTAATACCAAAACTACTATTGGTAATCACAATGGTGTTTACTACTATACACTTGGTCAAAGAAAAGGTATTAATCTTTCAGGAATGAAAGTTCCGTATTTTGTTGTTGAAAAAGATGTTACTAATAATATCCTTTATGTTGCTAATGATAATGAAAATAAATGACTAATGAATAGCGGTTGTACTGTTAAATCATTGAATTGAATTAATAATAGTACATTAAAAAACTCTTTAAAATGTAATGCAAAATTTCGCTATCGTCAATCTGATATTGCTGTTATTATTAATTTTATTAATAACGATGAAATTAAGGTTGAATTTTCAGAAAAGATACGTGCTATTACGCCCGGTCAAACCGCTGTTTTTTATGATGGTGATATTTGTCTTGGTGGTGGAGTTATTGATCAAATATTTCGCTAATCAATTATTAAAAAACTAATATAAATGATAAAATTTTTAATTGCATATTTTTTTATAATTTTCAAGATTCAAAAATTACTATTAAACTATTTTTTTAGTTTTTAGATACTTTTATTGCATTTTCTTTTTTACGTTTTTAAAATATAAAATAACCTATTATTATAAAAGTTATAGAAAAAAACAAAAAGAGATTTTAATGAAAAAAAATATTAACAATATTAACTACCTTAGCATTTACAATAACTATTGAAAATTGTATTAGTAATTTTAACTTAAGCACAATCACATTACAAAATGATTGTTTAAAAAAAATAATGTTCATCAAAGCAATA
Organism: Spiroplasma endosymbiont of Tiphia femorata; assembly: GCF_964020225.1. NCBI lineage: Bacteria > Bacillati > Mycoplasmatota > Mollicutes > Entomoplasmatales > Spiroplasmataceae > Spiroplasma > Spiroplasma endosymbiont of Tiphia femorata. The sequence continues at coordinate 1,118,376 of NZ_OZ026544.1, forward strand.
ATGATTTTATTTTTTCTGATTTATATAAAAATAATAAAGGCAAAATATATGTAATAACTAATGATGGTATTTATAAATATACTAATGATAAAAATACATTCATAAAAATGAAAGGCATAAATGGATTAATAATAAGTTTAAAATTTGATGCAAAAGATAAGATTAATGCTTTAAAAACTAATGACATTTATAAATGTCTAGTCAATAAAAATGATAATATGGGAATATTTAATCAGTAAAACCTAATTATAATTAAGCAATATTTAGTTTTTATTTTGATATTTTTTTCTAAAATTAAATTTTAAAAAAATATTAATTTAAAATTCGTGGTTTAGATTGAAAAGTATTACTAATACCATTATTACTACTATTACTACTATTACTATCAACAGTATTATTTATAATTGGCTTAATACGCATATCAAATATAGTAATAGCAACATTTTTAATACTAATAAAAAATTGCTTTAAAAAATCTAATTGTTCAAATGTAAAATTTAGTTCTTGATTAGTAATCAAATCATTAATTTTTTTAATATCATAATTATTTTCATAATACACAGCAAAATTATCACATTGATTTTGTTTGATCAACATAAAAAAAGAATTAATAGTATTATTATCCAACTCTTCAATTGGTAATGCTTTTAAAATTTTAGGTTCAGTATCATTATAAGTTGTTGTTACTTTATATAAAATTTTTAAATCATTATCAATTTTATATTTTTCTAATTTATAATTTTTTAATTGATTGTTATCATTAACATAATATGATTTGTTTGCCATTTGATTACCACCTTTAAATAAAATAAATCCTTTTTCAATTTAAATAAATGAAAAGAGATTTAAAAAATCAAGTATTAGTTCTTATTTAATTTTACAACTAAATTATTTAGAAATAAAGTAAATCTATAATAAAATAATATATTTTATTATAGATTTAAATTTAATTTATATTAATTAGAAAATTTATTATTTACCTGGAGTTCCAACAGCCATTTTTTGTGCAAGAATAACACTATCAAAATGTAACTGTAAAAATGCGGGTTCACCATCATTAAAAGTTTTTATTTCTTCTGTGCCGGTAGGTGAACTAAAAAAATGAGTTGTAAAAGATGTATTTAATACTTTAAGTAAAGACTCAAACTTTGTTTTGTTTAATTCATCAGTAAACTCTAATTTAAAACCAGAAGTTGGCTGATCGGCCTTGAATCCTTGATCAGCAGTTAGTTTTAAATCAGTTAAAGGTTCTTTTATAATATTACTTGTTATTACCTTTGAAACATTTAAATTTGCTGCCTTTATATTAATATTATAAGATTTAACAAGCTTAGCAGCAGTTTTGCTACTCATAATATCAATTTGACAAATACCATCCGCTACTTTAAAGTCAGTTGTGTCAGCAACTGATATTTCACCTGGAGCAGCAGTTTTAATTGTAACAATTAAATTGGTAATAGCATCAACATCGGATTCTGAATAATCATTATCTTGATTACCAGATGTAAATCCCAATTCCCTTAAAAAGGTTGCAGCATCAACATCTTTTGCTTTCCATTTACCAGCAGCAGAACCTTCAACTAATAACTTTTCTTTAAACAAATTATCTTTAATAAGATTAGTAGAGTCAGCAGTGATAATACAAGTTCCAAGATTATCAAAATTTATTACTTCATCAATTATACTTGTATTTTCATCACTATATCATCCTAATAATTCTGCATATTTCCCATTTAATTGCGGATTATTAGGAATATTTGAACCATTATTACCGCACGCAACAACTGAAGGAGTTGCTCCTACTGTTAATGCAAGGGCACCCATTAATCTTAACATATTTTTCATATTCACATATACCTCCAATAATATTCTTTAAACTTATTATAATAACTATAAATCAATAACTTAGTTACTTTTTTTAATATAACATCGTATAATAAGTTCTCCAATATTTATTATATACTATATGTTTATAATGTTTAAAAATATGAAAAATAAACATTTTTTAAAAATAAAATACTCCTTTTAATTTAAAAGGAGTAATAATATTATTTTTATTTTATAAAATTATGCAACCGTTAATGTAGTTTTTACAGTAGTAGGATCAAAATTAACATCACCTGTTTTATAACTTATTTCTAATTTTTTACCTTCTGCTCATGTTCCTTCAGCATCAGTCGATTCCATTTGTGCAGAAATTTTTAAGCCAGTTAACGTATTTAAAGCCATAAATTGTTTTCCATTATCTGTTTTATCAACAATACTTATTGCTGCTCCTTGTTTAGCACCTTCGGGAATAGTTCCATCTTTTACAAATAAAATATTTGAATTTGTAACAACATCAGTATCTGCTATTGTAATTTTACCAGCTATTGCAGCAAGACCAGCAGCAATAACACCTTTTGTTTTATCAGCTTTTAACTTAATGCCATAAACATCACCAAGTGCCTCTTCACCTTTTTTAAATTGGAAGTTAAAAGTACCACCAGTAATAGCATAATCTTTACTATCATCCATTTTAGCTAATTCTGGTTTAATATTAGTAACTTCAGCAGTTATTGCGTCTAATACAGCTTTTTCAAAAACTCCATCAGCAAAAGTAGTTCCCTCTTTTGGTTTAACTTTTAATACATTAGTAATAAAATCAAAACATGCTTGATTTGCCGCTTTATCTCCTTCTCCTAATAATTTACCAGCTTTAATTGCTGATGCTTCAGCAACAGCTCAACTAACATTATCCTTGACAGTTGTATCAAGTGAAGCTGTTTGTACACCTTCTCCTTTTTCATCTGTTAACCCTAATTGTTTTGATACTTCTACGTTCATGGCTACACCAGCTTTATCACCACAAGCAACAACCGAAGTAGTAGCTGCTGTTGTTAATGTTAATGCACCCATTAATCTTAATATATTTTTCATATTCATATATAGTACCTCCAATAATATGACTTTTGAACTACAAATACAATAACCACAATTTAGAATTACTTCTAAACATAATATTGAAATGAATCCAATTAACATTATACATCATATTTTACTTTCTACCATCAATATACTTTATAATAATATAAAAAAATATTCATTATTAACACCTTTAATATTACTATAAAAATTTGTCAAAAATAATAAATACTAAAAATGTATTAGTTATAATAACCAATACATTTTTAAACTTTTTTTATTCTTCGTCTTCACGCCATTCGCCTTCTGACATCAATAATTCTTTACGTACATTTTTAGCAATCGTATAATTAGGGTTTTTATCATCACCATTAATTAAAACATTACGTACTAAATAATTTTCAATTTCATTTTGTAGATTTTTTGCAACAAAAGGTCAATCATCTTTCACTCTAAATTCGCTATCCAATTCTTCTTGTAATTTAGGATTTGTAAGCATTCTTTTTCTTTGCATTGGTTTATAATAAGCAAAGTATCAAATTAGAGCAAACGCAATGCTAGCAATTAAATAAACTAATTGTAAAACATTAGAAGTTATATCAGATATTCCTTTTGTAGTATCAGTTCCACCTTTACCAATAAGACTTGCACCCGAAATTAAACCATTGATTAAAGATCTTAATCATTCTTCAAATTGTCAAACTAAGAAAAGTGTTGCTGCAAGTCAAATAATAATTTCAAAAATATTTTTTTTCAATTTCTTTTCTATAGATAGTTTAATTGCAATGGAAAGTACAAAAACATAAATAATAACCATAATAATACCGGCTTCAGCAGTTAATGTTCCATAATTAACAATCGAACTTAAAACTAATTGTCCATCCTTATAAACAGGATGTAACGTATCAACTATTACTCCAATAATATCAGGTAAAATTAATCATACAAAAGCTGAAGAAAAAGTAATAATTAAATTTAATCTAGAAGCTTTAAATGGAATGTTATCTTTTGATAATTCTTTATATTTAGGTGAAATATATCCCTCAACAGATAATGGTTCTAAAATAGCACCACTATATAAAGCATTTTGCATTCCAGCATTAGACTTTAATGAAATAGTACAAATTAACATTACAAGGATACCAATTATTCCTAATCATTGTGCATGAGCTTTATCACCTAAAATTTTAAAAATACTTAAGTTGGGATTATCTGAAAAATTACCAGCAACAGCACCAATCATAAGGATTGTTACTGTCATATAAAAAATAGTAGATAAAATCATAACAATAACTAATGAACGACTAATATTTTTTTCAGGATTTCTAACATTTTTACCAATTGTTGAATAGGTTTCAAATCCTAAAAAGAAAAAGAAACACATGGCAAAAGCTTGTGAAAAGTTATTGGCAGTTAATTGTTGATGAGAAGTAGTCATATCTCAATTTGAAGTTCCTGCCATCACAAATAATATAATAGTTGCTATGATTAATAAAAAAGTTGTTCCTCATTTTAAATAACTAGAAATATTCACAAATTTTTTAAATGCAGCCATTCCTAAAAATAATACACAAGAAGCTAAACCATAAATTAGAATTCCAATCAAATCTAATCCTAAATGTTGTCATACTCCTCAATTAGCATATAAAAAAGAAGATGGATCAGTAAAGTTAATTCTAATCATTGATACAATTTGTGAACTAACTATAACAGGTAAAGTAGCATACTGTAAAAAAGAAATTAATCAACCTCAGAAGCGACCATAACTACTTCTAACATAAATATAAGCAGCACCATTATTACCCGGATGTACTCTTGAAAGTCTTGAGAAAGCTCAAGCACAAGTTCCTGCAATTAATCCTTCTACTAAAAAAATTCAAATCATATGAGAACCTAAATTTAAACTATCTTTATTAATTAAAATTGCAAAGTTAGCAGTAAAAGTAATTCCAACAGTATAATTAAAACCAAACCAGACTAATTCTGATAAAGTTAATTTATGATTTGTCCTTTCTTTTTTCTTAAAAAGTTTTAACATAATATTCTCCTTTCAATTATAATAATTATATACCTTTAAAGTGATTTCATTAATTAATGAAATAGTCAATAAAATCAAAAAAATAAAAAAATATATGTAATTTATAATAACTAATTTTATTTTAAAATACTACTAATATTTAATTAAATTTTCAAATAATACTAATAAAAAAATAACATTTTTTTAAAAACTATTATTATAATAATGTTACTTAAATAAAAATACTACTTTTTTAATAAGTTATTTTAAAAAATAAGCTTAAACATCTTTTATTCTACATGATAAATAGTGTATTATATAATAATACTTTTAAAAAAATAAAGAAGGAGGTATTAATCATATATGGGAATTACCAAAAAGAAAAAATTTCGTTTATTTCCATTTAAAATGCCAACAGCAATTACAGTCTTATTCTTTATTATTGCTCTAATTATTATTATTTCTTGGATTCCAGGAACAACAGGTAAATGATTAGAAGATGAATCAAAGCCTGTAAGCACTGATAATCCCTGACAAGACGGTGGGCCATTAGGTATCATGGACTTATTTTTGGCTCCAATTAAAGGTTTCATTGGTAGCAGTGATATTATTGTTTTTGTTTTAGTAATTGGTGGATATATTGGCATAGTTATGAAATCAGGTGCACTAGATGCAGGAATTGGTCGTTTAGTTAAACGTCTAAACGGAAAAGAAATTTGAATTATTCCTTCAATTATGACTATCCTATCGATTGGTGGAACAGTTGAAGGAATGTGTGAAGAAACTATTCCTTACTATTTAATTATTATTCCAGCAATGTTAGCTGCTGGTTTTGATGTTGTTACAGCTGTATTAATGATTTTATTGGGTGCTGGTGTTGGTGTTATGTTTTCAACACTTAATCCCTTTGCTATTGCCACAGCTTCACAAGCTAGTGGTTTAAATCCGGGTGATGGAATCATCTGACGTTTAATTTGTTGATTTTTAGCAACTATCGGTACTATTGCTTTTGTTATGTGATATGCAATCCGTGTTAAACGTAATCCCGAAAAATCAGTTGTTTTTCACTTACATAGTGAGCATCATGAAGAATTTATTAATAAAGAAGAAATACCTGAATTTACTAAACGTCGTAAAATTATTTTAGCACTATTTGGATTAACATTTTTAATTATGGTGCTTTGTATTATTCCATGAGGTAAAATTACAGGAACAACTATTTTTGATGATTTTCACAATACATTAATTAAATATTTTCCATATTTCACAAGTCAAATTAATGCATTTGGTGACTGAAATATTGAAATGTTAGCTTTCTTATTTTTCTTTGTTTCAATTATCATTGCAGCAATTGATTGAAAAGGCGAAGAACAATATGTTCGTAATTTTATTAGTGGTTCTTCAGAATTATTAGGTGTTGCTTTAATAATTGCTGGTGCTGGTGGAATTGGCTGATCATTACAACATTCAGGAATGCAACATGTTGTTGTTGGTCAATTGCAAAGTATTGATAAATTGCCAAGATTTGCTATTGTTATTATTGGTTTTTTTGCTTTTCTTTTGATTGCCTTTGTTATTCCTTCAACATCAGGATTTGCAAAAGCTGTTTTCCCTATTGTTTCAAAAATAGTAATTCCTTTAGGATTAGGTTCAGGAATGATTACTACTTTTGTTATGGCTAGTGGTTGAATTAATTTATTTGCACCAAGTGCAGGTGTAATGATGGCAGGACTTGCCATTGCTAAAGTTCCCCTAACAAGTTTTTATCGATCAATCTGACCATATACTATTGGTATTACTGTCTTTGCCTTAATAATGTTAAGTATTGGAACTTTATTACCTCAATCAATATTTTAGTAGAATTTAAAGCACTATGTTAATTAAAACTTTTCTCTAATTAGAGAAAAGTTTTTTAATTTTTATTTCATTTTTATAAAATTAAACATCGTTTGGGAAAACATTCACTTTCACGATCTGTTTGCGTTTGTTCATTATTTAGTAGACTTAATTGATCATCTGCTAATTCTGAAATTTCTACAACTTCATCTTCTGGTAAAAAAATTTGTTCTAATATTTTATTAATATTATTTCAATCATTTACAAAATTTTCACTCATTTTACTGTCTCTAATTATTTTTCCAGTAGCAGGATCATATTCTGTTGATTGACAAGAATTTAACAACATTTCTTCAACAAAAGCAGAAACTTTATAAATAATTAATAATTTTTGGTTAATATTATCATCACTTTTTTCTTTCTGTAATTGCTGTTTATACTTACTTAATTCATCTCATAATGATTTAATATTTTCCTTTTTTGCTTCTATTTTTCTAAAAATTTCTATAATTTCTTTATAATCAACTTTTATTTCAGATAGTAAAGATTTTAAATTCATATTTTTCCCCTTTCAAAATAAAAAACCTACTTGCTTAAAACTTAAACAATAGGTCAAAAACTTATATTTTTTTATTTATAAAAATATTATACTTTATTATTTTTATTTTTTTCAGATATTACTTTATAACAATAAATACTAATATGATTTTAATTTTTAATTAAAATCTTAAATATTTTTAATATATTTTGATTATATTAAAAAATAAAATTATAAGTGTTTTTTATTTAATTTTACTATTAATAATTTATAAATACACTCTTAAAGGTGTAAAAAAACCATAAAATTTTTTTTATGTATTATAATAGTATTAGTGAGTTATTTAAAAAAATATGTTTTACATAAGATTATTGAAGATAATTTCTCACATCTATTCTAGATTTAACTGAGGAGGTTAAGAAAAAAATGAGGAATATGAGAACATTATTAAAGTTATTAGGTGCTAGTGTCATAACAACAGTGCCAGTAACTACTGTTATAGCTTGTGGTAACAACAAAGAAGATCAAGTAAAAATATTACTAGATCAAGTATCAATAAATTTAGATTTAACAAATGATGAAGGAAACGGTTTAAAAACTATTAGACTTGATTGAGAAAAAGATACATCCTTTTTCTGAATTGATAATTCCGATATTTTAGTTACTAAATTATTAGAAAATGAGGCAACTACTGGTCAAGTCAAAGCTAAAGATAAAGACAGTTTCTATTTTTTAAAATCTGTTTTACAACAGAAATTAACATCAGGAACAACACCTGAAGATGGTACTTTTGATGCAGCGGAAGTTGCTAAAATTAAAAATAAAATATCTAATATAAAAGTTTCTACTAGTAAATTTGTAGAACCAAATGATGATGAAAAACTTGTAGTTGGTGATGGGACATATAATTTACAATTCTTTAAAGAAGATGGTAAAACAAATTTAGGGGATAAATATACAGTAAAAGTAATGACTGGAACTGATGCTTTATTTAATATTTTTGCAAGTGATAGTCCTGCTAAGTTAAGTTATAATGAATTTGTTTATGAAGGAAGTTCTATTGAGCATTTCCAAGCGGGTTATAAATTAGAAGAAACTGTTAATAAATGATTAAAAGATAAAACAGAAGTACCATTAATAAGCAAAAGCAGAACTGAAAAAGCTATTAAATTTAATAACTTTGAACAATTAGTTGGTTGAAAAGCAAAATTTAATGTTATAAGTTTTGAAAGAAGAGGAGCATTCCCTCGTCCAAATAATTTAACAGACGGAGATGAACTAACACTTTCTATTGCTTTAGTAAAAAACCAAGAAACTATTTCTTTAAAGTCAACAATAATAATAAGAATAAACAATTAATAGTAAAATAATAATGATATGATTAGCATAAAATCATTATTCAATTTTTCTAAAATATATTAATTAAGGTAATACTAGTCTAGTATTACCTTATTTTTTACTTCAAAATAATATATATTATTTTAATTCTTCGCTATTAACTTTCATTGCTGAAATTTGTTTTAATTGAAATTGTTCATGCACTACTGCTTCAAATTCTAAAACAACACCTACTTTAAACTTAAGAAAAGCATCATTAACATATTTTTTATTATTAAAAATTAAAACTGCCAATTGTTCAAAAGCATAATTTAAAATTTTATCAGAATTTGGTTCTAAAGAAAGATAACAAAATATTTGTTCATTCCTTAAATATTGCGATATCCCAAAACTATTATTTAATTTATCTAATTGTTTTCATAAACATGGTGTTAAAATAATTTTAGCAATACCATTAGCACTATACTTAATACCATATCTTTCGTAAGAAAAACCATTATTAAAAATAATGGTGTTCATTCCTAATTCTTTATAATTAATAGTATATTCGGTTATTAACTCTGCAAAAATATTCTCGTTACCTACTCAATCAGCGCTAAATTCTAGATTTTTATTAACAGTAATAATAAGAGCATTTGTTATTTTTTTTACTTCATTGTAAAAATAGTTCTCATTGTTCAAGAATAACAAAAACTATTTCATCAATCAAAGTATATGGCATTGAAGATTCTTCTGCTAAAGCTGAAATTTTAGAAACAATATTACTACTTAACAAATTAGATAATAATCTTACCTTATCACTTATTTGTAAATTTTTATTTTTCTTGTAAATTTTAATAATACGTTTACATGTACTTTTTTTCAAAACTAATTTAGCAGTACCGCGACGTTGATTTGAAAAATATACAAATGCTAATAAATTATAACCAATCTCTTTGTCATTATAATTCCCCTGACTATCTTAAATTATAAATTAAAAACTATTTTACTTTAAATTAATATACTTTAATTATAACAGAACTAGAAAATTTAATAAACATATAAGTTTATTTCAAAAAAATTAAATTAAAAATCTCAATAAGATTTGTCCATAATCATTAAGAAAAGCAATAATAAAAAATAAATAGTAAAAATAAATAGTATTATTTCATATTTTTAGATATAATTATTCTAATTTAATAAATGTATATACCTAATATAGCTATTTTTCTATATTAGGATTTTTATTAAATTAAATATCCAAATAAAAAAGGAAAAATAAAATGTTAAAAAAAATATATAAAGAAATATTTTCAACTATGTTAGTAATTGATAATAAAGATAATAAATTTTGTTTTAAAATAAATATAATTAAAACTTCTAATAAAATTAGACAAAAATACAATATTAAAAAAGAAATAATCAATGACTTATTATTACCATATAAAAATGTTACTAGTTATTCTACTGAATTATTTCCACTACACTATTTATTAGAAAATATTAGCAAAGACATTATTAACAATAATGCCTTTCAAAAAATATTAAATAAAAATATAATAAATAAAATAGAAAAAATCTATAAAAAATATCAAGATTTTGACCATGACTTTCAAAAAAGATTCTTTTATTTAGAAGTTGCCTATAATATTAAAACACCTACAAGCCAATTAGAAAAGAATTTACAAAAAATTGGACTTCAATCATTTAAAAATATTTTAATAAATCAAGGAACTAAACCAATTAAAGAAATTTTTAATATTCAAAATAATAAATTATTAGCAACAGATATAAATAAATTAGATAATAACTTATTACCAGTAAATAATTGTAATAATAAAAGTTTCTCTATTATATAATTCCGCTATATTTTTTAACGGGCGCACAACTAATACGATGAATATCACAAATACCATAATTTTGTAATGCTATCTGATGATTTTTTGTATAATACCCTTTATGATTTTTAAACCCATAATTAGGATATTGAGTATCATAATCAATCATAATTTTATCTCTTACTACTTTAGCAATAATCGAAGCGCTAGCAATATTAAGTGATTTTTGATCACCTTTAACTATTGCTTCAACTTTTTCTAGAAAATTAGGAAATTGCGGTTTTTCAAAATCAACTAAACACACATCAGGTACTATTTTTAATTTATTAAATGCTTCTATCATTGCTAAAATACTAGTCTGCTTAGGATTATGAATATTAACAAATTGATGACTTTTAATACTAACAACAACTGTTAGTGCATTATCAATTATAATTTGATACATTGCTATTCGTTGTTTTGCTGATAATTGTTTTGAATCTTTAATTAAAGGATGATTAAAGTTTGGTTTAAGAATAACGCTTGCAACAACAATTGGTCCTGCAATAGCTCCCCTTCCCACTTCATCAAAACCAGCAATTAATGTTCCTGATGAATAATTATCAATTTCGTATCGTAAACTACTTTTCATGTTTTAAAATCTTAGGTGGTATTTCAAATGAAATTAATCCTAGTTTCCCTACTTGTAAATCATTAATAAATAAATTCATGGCACGATGAGTATTATCTTCATCATTAGCCAATTTTAAATGATATTTTTGTGCTAATTTCTTAAAATAAAGAAATAATGTTTCATCATTAATATTTTTAATTTCAAAATTAATATTATAATATTTTACTAATCTTTCATAATAATTCTCAAGTAAAAAGGTTAAAGCAAAATTAGCCATTTCTTCTAAAAATAAATGTTTAACAGGAATTGCTTTAATTAAAGCTAAAATCATTACTACTTTTTGATCATTCATTTTTGGTGGTAAAATACCAGGACTATCTAACAAATCAATCGTTGGATTTAATTTAATTCATTGTTGACCTCTAGTAACACCAGGTATATTAGCAGTTTGTGTTACTTTACGTTGCAATAAATTATTGATAAATGTTGATTTACCCGTATTTGGTAATCCCATAATTAATACCTTAATTTTTGGATTAACAATACCTTTTGCCAATTCTTTTTCCATTTGCGGTTCCATTAATTTAGTAATTAAATTTAACAACTGTGGTTTCATTTTTGTAGTTAATGATTTTGCCAATAAAACAGAAAAACCTTGACTTTCAAAAAAAGTAACTCATTCTTTAGTAAAATTATCATCTGCTAAATCAACTTTGTTAAGAACAATAATTCTTATTTTTTTCTCTAATAAACGATCTAATAAAGTACTTTTTGTTGCTAATGGTGCTCGTGCATCTAAAACTTCAATTGCAACATCAATAATTGGTAACTTAGTTTCAATTGCTTTAATGGCTTTCATCATATGACCAGGGAATCAATGAATTTGATTATGGGTACTTTCATTAGGCATTTTTTTAACTCCTTTAATACATTTTATTATTATTTTATATCAATTTAGAAAACCACCATTGATTTTAATAACGGTGGTTTAATTATTATTTAACGGGTTTTACTGTTTTAATTTCTTTAATTCTAGCAGCTTTACCGCTTAATTTACGTAAGTAGAAAATACGTGCTCTTCTTACTTTACCCTTACGAATAACATTAATTTTATCAATTAATGGTGAATGTAAAGCAAATGTTTTTTCGACACCTTTACCACCAACAGTTTTACGAACAATAACATTTTGCGTAATTCCTGAACCTTTGCGAGCAATAACTACTCCTTCAAACATTTGAATACGTTCTTTTTTTTCTTCTTTAATTTTAGAAAAAACTTGGATTGTATCTCCAGATTTAAAATTAGGAAGATTATGATTTAGTTGACTTTCGCTAACTAATTTAATAATTGCATTTTGCATGTTTTATTTCTCCTTTCGTTTATTTTTTTTAAGTGAAGATTTATATTCTTCAATTATTATTTTATCTTTTGCAGATAATTGATATTTTTTAAATAAATCAATTCTTTTTTTATAAGTATTAATTAATGCTTGTTGATGACGATATTCTGCTATCTTTTCATGGTGACCACCAATTAAAACTTCTGGAACTTTCATACCTAGTACTTCTTCTGGTCTTGTATATGTTGGATAATCCAATAATGAGTTATTAAAAGAATCATTAAGATGAGATTGATGTTGAATAACATTAGGAATTAACCTAGTAATACAATCAATAATAACCATTGCTGGTAATTCACCACCAGTTAATACATAATCACCAATTGAAATCTCTTCATCAATATAAGACATAATGCGTTCATCAATACCTTCGTAATGACCACAAACTAAAATATAATTAATATTTTTTTGACTATATTTATAAGCTAATTGTTGATTTCATTGTTGACCTTGTGGACTAAGTAAAATTGTTTTAGTCTCAGGATATTTAAGTTTTACGCTATTAATAGCATTAATTACTGGCATTGCTTGTAAAACCATACCATTGCCACCACCATAAGGAGCATCATCAACTTGTTGGTGTTTATTATTAGCAAAACTTCTAATATCAATAATATCAATGCTAATTTGTTTTTTAGTAATAGCTCGTTTGATGATTGATGTTTGCATAAAATCATTAAAAGCATTGGGAAATAAAGTTATAATTGTGAATTGGTTTTTAGTCATTATTAATTAATCCTTCAATAATATTAAAATAAACTTTTTGTTCTTCTTTATTAATTTTATTAATAAATACTTTATTATTAGGAATAAAAAAGGTTTTTTTATTAGTCATTTTTATTTCTCATAAACCTTGATGATTATTATCTAAGAAAGCAATAACTTTTCCTAAAAAAGCATTATTATTAGCATCAAATGCTTCATAATTTAGAATATCTTCATAAAATCAAGGTAAGTTGTCATTAATTATTTCTTCAGTATTAATAACTAAATTTTTATTTTTCATACCTTCTACTAACTCAATAGTATTATAATTTTCAAATGTTAATAATAAAAACTGCTTATGATTTCTTACTCTTGAAATAATTAAAGGTGTTAGTTGTTTAGTTTCTTCTAAATAAACTGTTGTTTTTTCTTTTCATGAAAATTTATTACCATAATAATTACATAAAACCTTAACTTCACCAATAAGACCATGAGTATTAACAATAGTACCTAATTCTAAATATTTCATCTTAAAACTCATTAATTACTAATTTAATAGTATTGTTTTCTAAATATGCTTTGCTTTCAATAATTGTTGATAATGCACGAATAGTATTTCCTTTTTTACCAATCAATACTGATATTAATGATTTTGGTACCATTAATATTAAATCATAGTGATTTTTTTCTACTAATTCGCGAATCTCAACTTCACAAATTTTATCAAGTAAAATTGGTTCAATTAAACCTTCTAACAATGTTACATACATATTAATTAATCACTTGTAGCATATTTTAATATTAAGTAGCGGGTGCTTCTTCTTTTTTAATAGAATCAGTAGTAGCAGTTTTTTTATTTTTTACAGTAACTTTTTTTGTTATTTTTTTAGGTTTGCTACTTTTTCTCTCTTGTCTTAAATTATGAAATTTAGTCATAATTCCTTCTGCTGATAATAAACTACGAACAGTTTCTGTTGGTTGAGCACCATTTGATAAAAATTTTAATGCTTTTACTTCATCGATAGTTACTTGTTTTTCTTTGCTTGTTGGATTATAAGTACCTAATTTATCAATATATCTACCATTTAGTTTTGTTCTTGCATCAATCGCAACAATTCTGTAACTAGGTTGCACTGATTTACTTTTTCCTGTTGGTATTAAGCGTAATTTAACCATAAATTACCTCCTTCTATTAATTTGTGGCAAATAAACCTTTTTAATAATATCTTATTCACATAATGATGTCAAGTTAAAATACTTAACAGATAAAAAGATTTTAAAATAATAATTTCTTTATTTTTACTAAGTTACATATTTTTTCTAAATAAATAAGTTTTTCTATTAAAAACACTTACTGATGTAAGTATTTAAATAATTTATTTATTAATATTTAATTATTAAAATTAACAATTATTTTAATAACTATATTTATCTATTTACATTTTTGGCAAAATTGGTTTACTAAAAATACTGGTTGATTGAGAACTTACGTCATCATCATTAATAAATGGATTTAATTTTTCTGGATAAGAAGATTCTTCACTATCGCTACTTGCATTTGAATCAAAACCACTATCTTGTGAACAAAATGAACTTCTTTTTTTACTTAGTACTTCAATTGCTTCCTCTGAAATTTCACATTCAGGTTCATTATTAGTTTTTTCACTGAGCATTTTTTTAAATTCTTCTTCTAAAATGTCAACTTCTGCAAGAACACTAGTTATTTCAAACATATTTTTCTTTAGTTTTTCAATCAAAATAGTAGTTTTTTCTTGTTTTAGTTTTTCATTTTCTAATTCTTTCCCTTTTATCAATTCTTCATTATTAATTTTATAATTTTCTAATTCTTCTTGTTGAACTGTTATTTTTTTATTTCAATCTCAAAAACCAAAAGTAATAATTTTTAAAAAATTATTTTTTCATTTAGTAATTTTTTTATTATTTAAACTTGCAATAATAATACTATATTTATTATTGACTACTAAATAATTATCAATAGTCTGTTGATTTTGATCTAAAATTTTGGCAATTTGTTCTATTTCATATTTATAATTTTCCTGATATTTTTTCTTAGTTTTTATTATTTCTTCTTTTAAAAAAATAAAAAAATTGTTATATTTTTGTTCTTGTTCTATAGTTATATTAAATAATGAAAAAATATTGTCTAATTTTTCAATTAATTCATTATATATTTCTATATTTTCTCTTATTTCATGATAATAATATTGTTGCATCAAATCTATACTATTAATATTATTTGTATTTAAACTTTTTATAAACTTATTTATATTAACTAAATCATTTACCATTCTTCTTTACCTCTTATTTTTTTTATTAATAAACCCATTTACTTAAAAAAAGCAATGGGTTAAAAACTTATATTAAACTTAATAATTATATTGTACATATTATTTTTTGTTTTACAAAATTTATTTATTTTTCATAAAATTAGTTTTTTTTACTCTTATTAAAGTCAAAATACTATAATTTTAATAATCTATTTTATAATTAATTTATAGTAAAAAATGCTTTTAATTAATAATTATCGCTAATACTAAAGTTTTTTATTACAATTAATAATAATTTCCAAAAAGAAGAAGTTTCAAATATTATGTGTTAGAATAAGAATACAAGATTCACACTATCACATCTTGTCCCATAAGTGTTTAACTAAGTTTTTGATTATAAAATTAATATTTAAAAAATTAGAAAAAATATAAAAGTTTATAAAAAACTTGCATAACAAATTATACTTATTTAAAAATTATTAGACTCCCTTGTATAAAGAATTTGAGATAAAATATGAGCATTACTTCAATTTTAAAGTATATGTTGATGTTATATAAATATAATAATAGTAACCTACTTTAAAATCATTAAATAATTTTAAAAATAACATTTTAGAATTTAAAGTTAATAATATTTTTTAACTTGTTTAAAAAATTATTAAAATTGGTAATTTTTACTAAAATTTAAAAAAGTCATTTATAATGATAGGAGATTAAAAGAGATAACTGACTTTTAAAATATATTTTAATTAAAAGTTATCAAATTATAAAAGAAAGTTAGGTGCCAAATAATGTTAATTAATATAACAACTAATAATTACATCATTAAAATAGAGGTTTTTTATTTCAATGTTTCATTGATGCAAACTTAACTATTGAACAAAAAAATACATCTGATTATCTAATGATTTAAAAAATTTTTAAATATTTTTTCAAGTGATTTAAAAATCTAAAGTTAATAGTCATTTTTTAACTTGTTTAAAAAAATTATTAAAATTGGTAATTTTTACTAAAATTTAAAAAAGTCATTTATAATGATAGAATATTAAAGAAGATAGTTGACCTTAAAACACTTTTTAATTAAATTATTAAAACTACAAAAAAGAAAGTTAGGTGCCAAATAATGTTAATTAACAAAACAGCTGATGAGTGTATCATTGAAACTGGCGGTGCTTTATTCCAATGTTTCGTTGATACAAATTTAACTGTTGTTCAAAAAAAAATGTGTATAAATTGAATTGTTTTATTTTTAAACTATCAAGATGCAGTTATTCTTTGTGATGAAGAAAAAATTAATAGTTTACAAAAAGAACTTTCAGAAACATTCACAACAGATTATTATAAAAATGCTTTAAAAGAATTTAATAATGCAAATCTTATATATAAAAAAACTATACTTACCAATTTTAAAAACGTATGTTTGGAAAATACTTCACAAGATATTATTAATATTATCACTCAATTCCATCAGTCATTTATTAAAACAATAGATGAACATAAAAAATCACTTACCTTTTTGAATTTAAATAAAATATATGAAAATCTTTTATTATTATTTTTTATAATTCACTACCATTTAGGCTATCAATTTAAACAAGAATTAATTCCAATCATTAGAAGTTTCACTAATATGATTAAAATTCCTATTTATATTGAACAAAATGATAGTCATGTTAAAATGTTATTAATGAAAAAAATTTTGCAAGATAATGAACAATTATTTGAAGAACTCGAATTAATTCAATTGAGAAACTTTATTCATAGTTTAGATGATATATTTGCTAATGGTCTTAATATTAGTAGTGCTATTGAAAAATTAATATTAACTAGACCACATAAAATAAAACATTCAATGAATATGTTATTTAAAAAACACGGTATTAAACTACAAGAAATACTTTGAAAAAATAATAAAGAAAGTAATCCTACCATTGGTAATATGATTATGCACTTATTTGCTTATGAAACATATTATGTGCAAAGAAATCACAACTATGAAACATATGAACAACTAGTATTAAATAATGTTTTAACAGATCCTCTTTTTCAAAAAATATTTATTGAATATAAAACAAAAAATCAAATCAATAAGGTTATTTAAAAATAATGATTACTTTAATTTTTTACTTAGAAAATTAAAGTAATTTTTTTACACTTTTTTTATTTATAGATCATATATAAATATTTTTAAATATCATTATAAAATTAACTTGTCACTACTATTGGTTTTTTATCCAAAGTGACATAATTAACATTTTTATCTCGAAAGGAACAATAATAAAATGTCAACAAATAAATATGATTTTGATATTGAAAAAGATAAAAATTGAGAACAAGCAGTGAAATGTAAAGAAAATATTTTTATTAAATGCCGAACAGAAAAAAATACTATTATATGCAAATTATTAGAAGATAAAGATAAAACAGAAATGCAACAAAATGAAGTAAAAACATTTCAAACACTATTTAAAAAAAGAACGTCAGAAAATAATAATTTATGTAATGAAAATTTAGAAAATATACAATTTGAACAAATAACTACATGAAATAAATATTTACAAAAAGAAATTAACAGTAATACCACTAATTATTTTTTTGATAAAAAAAGAAGAAGCAATACTTTTTAATCAATATTATATTAATTTTACAATAAAAATGTACCTTTAAATTTTTAGGTACATTTTTATTATTTTCTATTTTTTATTAACTTTGTATCATTCTAATTCTAAATCTTGTGCAACATCCATAACTACTTCTGACATTGTTGGATGTGGATGACAAGAAGAGGCTAATTCAACAATAGTACCTTCCGTTTGCATAATATTAACAATTTCAGCAATTATATCAGTAGCCGTTGAACATAAAATATGAGCACCTAGGATTTCTCCATATTTTTTATCAATAATTATTTTAACAAAACCATCAGTCTCACCATCAGCCAATGCCTTACCATTAATAGTAAATGGTATTTTCTTCATCAAATATTCTTTACCTAAAGATTTACATTCAGTTTCAGTTAAACCAACACTTGCCACTTCAGGGAATGAATAAATACAACTAGGCATTTTATTATAATCTACTTCTTGCTCTTTCAATGGCTGATTATCAGCATCCGTTCTACCTTCTTTAACTAAAATATTATTAAGTGCTGCTAATCCTTGTGTTGACGCAACGTGAGCAAGCATTCTTTGACCATTAGCATCTCCAATTACATATATATTATCAATAACATTATTGTTAGCATCTAAAGCTTCCAATTTATTATTTACGGCAAATGCTTGATTGGGTTTAATTTGAATTCCCAAATTAGTAAAACCTTCAGTAATTGGCGTTCTTCCAGTACTTAATAAACAATAGTCGCTAGTTACTGTTAATGGTTTTTTATGTTCTTTATCGGTTGCAGCATAATAAGTTAAAGTTTTATCCTTTAATTCATTAACACTATGACCAGTAATAATATTAACACCATTTTTTTCAAGAATTTTAGTTAAAGTTGTACTAATATCTTCATCTAGTAATGCTAAAATACGATCTAAATATTCAATAATAGTAACTTTAGTACCAAGTGTACTAAATAAACAAGCAAACTCAATTCCAATAACACCACCACCAATAATAGTTAGTGTTTTTGGAACTTCTTTTAAAGAAAGAATTTCAGTCGAAGTTAATAATGTTTGGTTTGTTTTTAAATCTTTTTCACTTAAACCTTGTGGACCATTAGGATTATCAAACATTTTTACTTTTGAACCAGTAGCAATTATCATATATTTAGTAGTATATTTCTTTTCTTTACCGTCTTTAGCTTTCATTAAAATCGTATTTTTATCAATAGCACTTCCAGTCCCTAATAATTGTTCAACTTTATTAGATTTCATTAAAAAGCCAACACCACCAGTTAAACCTTTAACAACACCAGCTTTACGATCTTGCATTACTTTTCAATTAATTTCAATATTTTTTTTATCTTTAATAGCAACACCATATTTATCAGCATTTTCAATATAATGAAAAACTTTTGCGCCCTTTAGTAACGTCTTAGTAGGAATACATCCAACATTTAAACAGACTCCACCTCAGTTATCTTTTTCAACAATTGCAGTTTTTAAACCCATCTTTGCTGCTCGAGCCGCTGTTACATAACCACCAGGACCTGCCCCGATAATTATTAAATCAAAATCATAGTTAGACATCTTTTACATTTTCTCCTTAAGCTAAAATTAATGTTGGATTTTCTAATAACTCTTTAAGTCGAGAAAGGAAATAACCAGCAGGTGCACCATCAATAACACGATGATCAATTGAAAGTGATAATGGAAAGAACTTATGTTCAACAATTTTACCATCAGCAATAATTAGTTTTTTTTGCATCATTCCTAGACCCAAAATTGCTACTTCTGGATAATTAATAACTGGTGTTCCCATTTCAATTCCTGCTGAACCAAAATTAGTAATAGTAAATGATCCACCTTGCATTTCATCACCTTTTAATAGCCCCTTACGAGCTTTATCACCCAATGAATTAACTTGTCTTGCTATTTCAAATAATGAAAGTTGATCAGCATTTTTAATAACAGGAACTACTAAACCCTTTTCAGTATCAGCTGCCATACCAATGTTATAATATTTTTTAACAAGAATTTCATTATTAGCCATGTTCAAAGTTGAATTAAGTAATTTAAATCGTTCTTCTTTTAACGCTTTAGCAACAGCCTTTACAAAGAATGGCATAAATGTTAATTTAGCACTACCATCTGGATCTTTTTCCGCTGGTTCTTTTAAAGTTGCACGTAATTGTACTAAGTTTTCAGCATCAACATTAATCATTAAACTAACATGTGGTGCTGTATAAACTGATAATGACATTTGATTAGCAACAGCCTTACGAATTCCTGATAATGGTAAATGTTCAACATTACCAAAACTTTCGATTTTAGTAACATTAATACCTTGTGAACTAATAGTTGTAGCAGAAACTGAAGATATTGAATTAATAGGTGTTGTTGATGCAGTAGCACTAGTTGTTGTACCACCATTCTTGGCATTTAATAAATCATCTTTTAAAATTCTACCACGAGGACCAGTTCCTTTAATTGTTCCCATATCAACACCTAAGTCACGAGCCATTCTACGTGCTAATGGTGTTGCTAATACTTTACCCGTTTGTTGAATAGGTTGCACATTTTGTTTTGGTAATTCAACTGGTGATACTGTAGATGTACTAGCAACTGATTCAGATTTTGGTGAAGAATTTGTTGATGAAGGACTTTTATTATCACTAATCGTCCCACCAAACTCAACAATAACAGCACCTGACTTAATACTATCTCCTTCTTTAACAAGAATCTTAGAAACTTTACCATCTGCTTCGGCTTTAATACTATCTGAAGCTTTATCTGCTTCGATATCAACAACATTATCACCTTTTTTTACATTATCTCCAACTTTAACATGAATTTGAGTTACAGTAACTTCATCTATTCCATCCATATCTTTAAACTTCAATTCCATCTTTTCACTTTCCTTTCTTTAAACAACTAACTAAACTGGATAATTCATCATTAGTTTAACTTTTTCCATAATTTTATCTGGACTAATTATAAATCATTTTTCACCTTTAGACAGTGGAACAGTAATATCATAACCCGTTAATCTTGTTGGAGGACATTCTAAATATTCAAAACACTTTTCATTAACAACGGTAATAATTTCTGAGGCAACTGAAAATGAACGAACCGCTTCTGAAACAACTAATAATCTTCCTGTTTTTTTAACAGAATTAACAACTGTTTCTTCATCTCATGGTTGTAATGTTTGTAAATCAATTAATTCAATTTTAAAATTTTCTTTTTCTTCTAAAATTTTAACAGCAGCTTCACAATCATAAACTTTTGAACCATAAGTTACAATCGTTAAATCAGGTTTTTCTTCAGCCTTATATTCTTTAAGAACTTTAGCTTTACCAAGAACAGCCACTTCATAAGCATCACTAACTTCTTCTCTAACATCATATGTATAATTATTGCTAGTATAACTATTGAAATAAGTTCCTAAACATTCTAAAACAATAACAGGATCTGGACTTTCAATTGCTGCCAATAATAATTTTTTAGTATCATTAGGTTTTGAAGTCATAACTACTTTTAAACCTGGAATATGACAAAATAAAGCTTCAATTGCTTCTGAATGATGCTCCAAAGCACCATTATTACCATTATTTCAATCATATGAAGGCATACGTACTACCATTGGACAAGTGAATCTACCACGAGAACGATTTCTCATTCGTGCAGCATGACATAACAATTGTTGAAAAGCAGGGAAAGCAAATCCTGAAAATTGCATTTCAATAATTGGATTTAAACCATTAATTGCCATTCCAACGGCACTACCAGCAATAACTGCTTCAGCAATTGGTGCATCAAAACAACGATTAACGCCAAATTTTGCTTGTAAACCTTTAGTTGCTCGAAAAACACCACCAACATTACCGGCATCTTCACCATAAACAACAACATTAGGATTTTTTTTCATTGCTAATTCTAAGGCTAAAGTAATAGCTTGCACATTATTTCTTTTCATAATTATTTTTTCTCTCCTTCATTGAAGAAAGCTTTTGCTTCTGCTTTTTGTTCTATTAATTGTGGTGTTAATTTTTCATATGTATAATCAAATATTTCATCAATTGAAACACTTTCATTTTTTAATGCTCAAGTAATTGCATCATTAACCTTTTTAGTAATTTGTTTATCTAATTCTGCTTGTTTGTTGTCATCTCAAAGTTTAATTGATTTTAAATATTCTCTAATACGATCGATTGGATCTTTTTTTAATCATTCTTGTTCAATTTTATAATCTTCAGCAGAAAAATAATCTTTTTTAATATCAAAAGCAGAATGCGCATTTTGACGATAAGTAACAGCTTCAATTAATGAAGGACCATTACCTTTTTTTGCTCTTTCAATTGCTTCTTGTGTAGCATAATAAACAGCAAAAAAATCATTACCATCAACACGAATATTAGGTACACCAAATGCTGTTCCTTTTTGTGCAAAAGTTGGACTCATTGTTGCTTTAGCAGTTGGTGTATCTAATGATCACTGATTATTTTCAACAAAGAAAACAACAGCTAATTTATGGATAGCAGCAAAATTAATTGCTTCAGAAAACTCACCTTCAGAAGTACCACCATCACCAATCGTAGTAATAACAATTCCTTTATCTTTTTTATATTTTTCAGCAAAAGCAATACCTGTTGCATGTGAATATTGAGTAGCAATTGGAATATTAACTGGTAAAATATTAACACCTTTCGGCATTTGACTTCCCATTTCATTTCCTAATCAATATTGAATTACTTTTTCAACTGGATATCCAGCAGTAATTCATGCTGCATTATTACGATAAGCCGGTACTAATCAATCAATACCTGGTCGTAAGCAACTAGCATAAGCAACTTCAACACCTTCTTGACCTTTTGAAGATAAAAAGTTAATAACTTTTCCGATTACTTTTGGAATTCCATTTACTAATTTAACTTGTCCTTTTTCATCTTTTTCATAGTTTAATTCCATTTGCATTTGTTCTTGTATTCGTGAAAAACACATGTTTTCATATGCTTTTAATAAAACCTTACTATCAAATTTTTTTAAATAATCAACAAAATTAGGATTAATTACTCCTTTTTCATTTAATATTTGAAAAATTTCTTTTTGGGGATTATCAAATTTCTCAACTCACATTTAAATTTTCCTCCTAAATATTTTAGTTAATTGCAGTTACACTTTTAATTATACTAATTTTTAAAATAATGAATGAACATACCTTTTCATTATACTACTAATAATTGTTGGTTCAAGATAATTTGTACTAAAATATTAATTTATCTCCGGTTTTATTAATATACTATTTTTTTTATTTCCTATTATCATGTAAAAATGAAAAATATATTCTAACAATAAACAAAACAGAAAAAATAATTTAAATCATAATATCATTGTTTATTTATTTTTTACAACATAAAGTCCTAATAAAATTAGGACTTTATAATAAAATTTATAATCATAAAACATTATCAAGATAATAAATATACAATAAAAATATTTTTATTTAATGTAAGATAAATATTCTTCATATCCTTCTGTAATCATTTCTGATAACGGAATAAAACGTAAAGCTGCTGAATTAATACAATAGCGTAAACCGCCTTCTTTTTGTGGACCATCCTTAAAAACATGTCCTAAATGAATATCAGTTTTTTTAGAACGTACTTCAGTACGCTGCAACATTAGGTTAGTATTATCTTCCTTTTTAAGGATAACTATTTCACTAATTGGTCTTGTAAAACTTGGTCAGCCATGACCAAAATTACATTTATCTGATGATGCAAATAATGGTTCACCTGATAAAATATCGACATAAATTCCCTTTTCCTTATTATCTCAATATTTATTTTTAAAAGGAAGTTCCGTTACTGAATTTATAATGACCTCATATTGTAAAGTAGTTAACTCATTAATAGTTTTAATTTTTCATTTTTGTTTCATATTTTTATTACCTTTTTCTAAACAAAATATTAATTTTTAATTGAATAATTATTTTCTAACTTTCTTAACTCATCCCTAGTATCCTTAGGTAAACTTTCACCATAATCCATAAGTTTAACCATTTCCTTAAAAGCAGCTTTAGGAATAGCTAATTTTTCAATATCTTTTTCAGTAATATGTAAATTAATTTTATCAATTTGCATAGTTTTTATTTTTCTAACAAAATCAGGTTCGGCTACAAAAACAGAAGATAATCCTATCATATCTCCATATTCTAAGGCTTCTAAACATTTATCAGGACTATTTATACCACCACTCACAATAACAGAAATACGTTGATTAATGTGTTGATAAACAACTTTATTCACTAATTGATTAAAATATTCCCCCTGAGATTGAACTTTATATTTATATATATTTCTTCCCCAACTAGCTAGTGCTAAATAATCAATTTTAATGTTTATTAATACTTGATCCATGAATT
The DNA here is from genome assembly GCF_964020225.1 of Spiroplasma endosymbiont of Tiphia femorata. NCBI lineage: Bacteria > Bacillati > Mycoplasmatota > Mollicutes > Entomoplasmatales > Spiroplasmataceae > Spiroplasma > Spiroplasma endosymbiont of Tiphia femorata. The sequence continues at coordinate 1,142,859 of NZ_OZ026544.1, forward strand.
GTAAAAAATCTTCAATTGGATAACCTATTTCTTGACCTCTAGTTTCTTCAGCTGTAGCTCGATATCCTAAAATAAAATTTTCACTAGCATGCTTATCAATTGTTTCTCTTACTGCTTGTAAAATTTCTAATCCCAAACGTGAACGATTTTCTAAATTTTGATTACCATAAATGTCATTTCTTTGATTACTAATTACTGAAAAAAAGCTTGAATTAAAAGTTTTTGTGCTGAAGAAATTTCGACACCATCAAAACCAGCTTCAATAGCCCTTAAGGTATCTTTTTGATAATCTTTAATTAATTCTTTGATTTGCTTAATACTCAGTTCTTGAACTTCATGTGGAAAAGGATACATAAAAGATTGCTTAGAAGGTCCAACTACATAACCTAAACGATTTAAACTAATTATAGAAAAACGACCTGAATGTGCTAACTGTAAAATAGCTTTTGCACCTTTTGATTTCATAGCATTAGCAACTTGTTTTAATGAATCAATATGTTCATCATTAGCAGCAGAAAAACCAAATTCAAAAATTTGTCCCTCTAAATTAATATAAGCAGCACTAGATATCGCTAAGTATGCACTATGAGCTCTTTTAAGAGCATAATCAATATCTTCTTTACTAGCAAAACCATCATAACTAGAAACATTTAAGGTAATTGGTGAAAGCACAAACCGATTATCAAAAACAAAATTTTTAATTTTGATTGGTGAAAATAACTTAGAATATTTTTTATTCATGTTAACTCAAAATTAATTCTAAAAATTGGTCATTATCTATTTTCTTTAAAAAATATGAAGAAATATCCAATTCTTGTAATTTTATTTTTAAATCTTGTTTAATCATTTTAGTACCTTCAAGACCTTTCTCAAAAATAGTTAAATCTTTTGTAGCAAAAAAATCACCACTAATTTTGCAACTTTTAATTTTACCATTATCAATTATTAATGAAATATTCATTGTTCCAATTTCTAAACGTGCTTCACGATTATATTGATAGCGAGGACTTAAACCATAAACCCATTCTCAATTCTTATACTTTTGATCAACTAACTTGTCAATTTCTAGTCATTGCTCATTTGATAAAACGTATCGTTCAACATCTGCTATTTTTTCTACATTCATCAATCGTTTAATAATTTCATCTTTAAACTCAAAAATAGTTAATTTTTTGAATTGTTCATTAAGGTGATTTTTTAATTTATCTACTCTTTGATTAATTGATTTAATTCCTTTTGATTCAATTTTTTTACGACTTGGTTTAAGTGCCAAGATCATAGCATCCAAATCAATATCATAAAGTAATGAATAACCACCATAAATAATATTATCTTCTTTTAACATAGCTGCTCCAGAAACTTTTTTACCATTAATTGTCAAATCATTTTTTCCACTTTGCATGATATTTTTAATCCCCATATCTTTAAGCACTTTTATAATTGGCTTATAGAATTCTTGGTAATTAGCATAAATCGAATTAGTATTAGAATTTAATGGAATTAAAAAACAAAAATTTACTGAATTTGAATCAATAAAAATAGCTCCTCCTCCAGTATCACGACGCACAACTGGAATATTATTTTTATCCAAATATTCTTTATTAACTTCAACCTCTGGATTTTGAAAATATCCCAATTGAATATGAGGATCACAAATAAAAAGAAATATTATCGTTTTGTTTTTTACTTTTAAATTATGTAGTGCTCATACTTGAATCGCTAAAGCATAAGCTCCATCTTTGATATATTTACCATTTCTTATAGGTTCAATTAAAATCATAATATTCCTCCAATTTTATTAAATTTGTAAATCAATTTTAATTATCTTCAAGTTCTAAAAATTCTTTTTCAACTACATCTGTTAATTTCAAAATTCAATTATCTTTAGACTTTTTTGAATTGAAAAGAGTTGGATTTTCAATTGCTCTTTGATTATATTCCAAAACCTTTCCTGTTAGTGGACTGCGCGCATGCAAAATAGCTTTTGAAGCCTCTACTGTTAATACTAAATCATTTTTATTAACTACATCATTTTCTGTATTATATTTAACATAACACGCCATACCCATATCATCTTGTAATTTGGGTGTAGGACTAATTATGTATATATTATCTCTTTTTTCTATTATTAAACAATTTGCATTTTTTTCATTTTTACCCCCTAAAATAAAATAAGAAATGTTCAATGAATAAATTAAGACTATAGTAATTTTTCTTAACTCTATCTAATTATTATTCATTTCATATTTATTGATAAAATTTTTTATCTCATTAATATAAGTTTGATGAGCATTTGGCAAAGTTTCAACATGACCAATATTTTCTAAAAATAAATAATTATAATTTTTATTATTACCTTTAATTTGAAAATTATGAATAACATTAGCCATGAAAAATGGGACAAAATCATCTTTTTTACCATGAATTAATAAGGTAGGAACTTTAAATCCTGTTTTTAGTTTTTTTAATAAATCATATTCTAAAATATTTGTATTTGTAAATTTTTGATATCTTTTAGATATACCATTACTAATTAATCATCAAGGTTTTTTATAACGATATTGCATGACGTAACGAAATTGAACAAGTAGATTAGAGAATCCACAATCGGTAATTGCTCAATTAATTGAACTGATTGGTGCATAATTCAACAAATAATAATTAATTGTTGATGCACCCATACTATTACCAATTAAACCAATTGTTTCAACTTGATAATTAGTCTTTAATCAATTAATTAAACAATTAACATCTTGCGCACAAGTAAGACCAGTATCACTATATTGACCATAAGTTTTACCATGAGCAACACTATCAAATGTTAAAATATTATATCCTTCTTAATAAAATCAAGACACTAACCTTAAAGCTAAATATTTATTTTCAGTTCAACCATGAAAACCAATAACTCATTTGTTGCTTTTATTTTTTTGAATAACAGCTAAACAACTAATATCTTCATTATTATTATTTTTAATAACAAATTCTTGATAATTTTCTTTTTTTCAATCAATTGGATAACCATATTTATTAAGTTCTTTAATCTTACAATCATAATAATGATAATCAAAACTATTAATATCAACTAATTGATCATCATTAATTTTAACATTTCCTTCTTTTTGATAAGTAAAACAAAATTTAAAAAATTGTTTTTGATATTTTTTTGAATAAAAATAAACAAAAGGAAATAATAAAATAACTAATAAAATTTTGCTAAAAGAATAACAAAATTTTTGATAACCATTCATTAAAATTTCGTCACTAACAGAATCATTTATTACCTTCATTTCCCAGTCTCTCCTATCTAACAAATTTGTATCAAATCCATATTTGATTAAAAAAATAACTAGTTTTATTTCTTATATACCGTGTCCTTTTTTTGTTACAATCTAATTTTCCTTAAAAAATATTTTTTTTCAAGATCTATTTTTAAATTTCATAATTTTTCTTTTTTTAATTATAAAAATAATATATTATTCAATATTTAAATACACTTATTGAATATTTAAAAATTAAAAAATAAGAATATATTTTGTTTAATTGCTTATTTTCTAGTACCATGTAAAAAAGAAAAATATGATCCAACAGCAAACAAACCAATAAATGTTAGGCAAGAAAATACTGGTTGATAAATATTGGTGAATGATAGTTTATAATCAACTGAAGGAACAATCTGATAAAAATTATAATAATTTTTATCACTTTGACTATAAAAAATAAAATTAATTCAAGTTATATATTTTTGTGGTACAAAATATCCAATAATAATGGTTGGTGTTGAAATTGTATATGTCATATCAATAAAAAAATCACCAAATAAAATAGAAGTTAAAAAAATAATTATATTAATTGTTTGAATTATATAAGGATTTTTTATAGAACCAGAAATTAATAAAGCCAAGAAAAAAATAACAATAATATTTAGACTAATACTAAATATAAGACCAAATCATTGTGAAAAAGTTTTCATTGCTAATATTCATACTGTCATGATATTAGTTCCTTGTAACTGATCAAGAAAAAATAAATATCCAAGTAATATAAATACTGTACAAAAAGAAATAACAAAAATAACAATTAATAAACTTAAAATAAATGCAATCTTATTGATACCAAAATTGTGTAATTGTTTTTAAAAAACTGATTCGCGTCATTGACAAATAAGATGTCCAATTAAAAAAATATTAAATAATATTGGTAATAAAATATAACTAGAAACTATAATATAACGATTATATTTAATAATTGACTGTGATGTTAAAAAATAAACTAAACTAAGTAAAATAACAGGCATTATTAAAAAGTAAATATAAGTTCTAAATGTTTTTAAAATCGTTTTAAACATATAACTTATACAATGACTAAAAATTACTATACTATTTTTATTTTTCATATTTCACCTTTAAATTTCTATATTAAACACAAATGATTGTTGAGAAATAACATTATTGTTATAAACTGGTTTAATCATTAATTTTAACTGATTATGAATAGATTTTAAATTTTTTAAAAATAATAGTTTTGACTAGTTTCGCCAATACGATATCATTTTTTTTCATCAAAATAATAAATAGCATAATAACTTAAATTTTCAATATTAACAGCATCTCATTGAAAACGAGCATTGTATAATATTTGATTATTAACTGTTCGATTAATTACATATTCTGATTTTGGATTTGAAATTACTGTATTTTCTTTGATTTGATTATTAGTTGTTGGACTATTTATTTCAAATTCACCAACATTAAACTTAAAATTATTATTAGTTGCTTTAATTTGTAATCCTAATTTAGAAATACGATTAAAAGTATTAATACCACCAATTTTCTTTAAATCTAAAGTAATTTTAACTCAACCACCTTGTAACTTTTCTTCATTATTTGGTGAAAAAGTTTGACGGTTTGCTATTAACGATTTTTGATCAGTAGTAGTAACTAAAAAATTAACTTTAGCATTATTATCACTATTAGTATTATAAATAAAACTAATTTGATGGTCATTTTTAATTAAATTAGTTCCCATAATATCTCAATCATAAACTTTATTTGTATTTCAATCGCCATTAACTATACTACCTTCTTCATTAAAACCCGAACCAATAGCAATTGAATTTCCTTTTTCATACACTTGATCATAATCATAAAAACCAGAAATTTTAGAGATATCTAATGGTTGTTCTGGATGAGCATCATCATAAATTTTTCATTGATAAGTTGGTAAAATATCAGTTAATCTACGATTTGTTCATGGATAATCATTAGCAACAATACTATTACCATTTTGATCATGATTAACAAATTTAATACCACTACCCATTGAAAAATTAGTTTTCTTATTTAAAATTTGATTATCATCAAATAAAGTAGTTCGTTCTTTAACTAAATCACCAATGCCATAACTTGATGAGTTATAACCATTATTAGTTAAATAATTATAAATAGTATCTTTTACAAATGGATTTGGCTTTCCTTTAGTAACTGCAGTTTTTATTCTAGGATCCGATATAAATGCTGCCTCTTGATAATTATCACTTGCATTTCAACCTTGATAATCATTTGCATTATTATTTGCTTGCATACCAATATTATTATTTCTAATAAAAGTATTTGTTCCTGAAAATTGAATATTATTAAATAAATTTGTTGTTTGTGTCGCAAATAAATAAGCTCTAGTATCATTAACATTATGATTTTTAGCTCAATTATAAGCATACGATCCAAATGTTCCAGCACCATTATCTAAAAAATCAGAAATTCCAGTATACACATTTTTATTATATTGAGGTTTACCAGCAATCATTGTTTCTGCATAACCTAATTGTCGAAAATCATAACTTCCAAAAAATTGGGCATTAGCTCCAGCATCAAGAATAGTATTTAAATTTTTACCACTATAATTTGGATAATCTGTTAAAAATGATGTTGTTTTATCTGGTGTTTCACCAAAAGTTAATTGAATATCAGTTGGTGTAACTTCACCATTAGTTTTACGATAACCACTATCTGCCATTTTTAATGTTTCTATATCATTATATCCACTAACACTTTTTGAAACTGTAGCACCATTACGATAAAAAATTATTTTTAATGATTGAATATTTGGATCACTAGCAGTATCTACTTTATAATTAAACTCTTTAATAATTTCGGCCATAACATTATAATCTAAAACTGTACCATTGGGAGCAGCACCGTTTGGTTCATTATTAATAAATCAACCATCAAAGCCATTATAATTAGCAATATTAATTAAAATATCAACTATTTTATAAGTACCATCACTATTTTTACTAAGAAAATCTTTTAACATTTCTTTTGTTAAACCATGATATCCATCAAGAAAAAGATTACCAAATATTGGTGTTCCATTAATGTGTGCACTATCAATAACATCAGCTGGTGGTGGAACAATTGGTCCTTCAAATCAAGAACCTGACCAATTAATAAAATAATTAGTATATTGTCAATTTAATGGTGTATTTTCAAATGGATTTTTTGTCCCCACTATTGTATTATCAAAAGTACGATGTTTTCGTGTTGAAAATCCTAGTTGATTATAATTAATATTTTCATCTTGGTTACTTGAGTTGTATGTTGCTACAAATTGACGTTTCTGTAAAGGTACTGTTGCTCGATTATACTTTGCATCATAGTCTTTTTGTGGATTCCAATCTAAAATTGAATTCATTCTTAAATATTTTCGAGCTGAAGAAGTTATTCCAAAATCAGAAGCATAATTACCATTAGGCATAAAACCTTTATTTAAAGGAATGCCAGTCACTGCTTGTTTTTTAATGTTTTGTGTTCATTGAAAACCAGTATTAAATTTTGAATAATTTAAATAATGACCAGTATTGCTTGGTTTAACATTTCCCAAATCATTAATATTACCAATATTATTAATAACATTTTGCGAGTTAGTATTATCAAAATTAATACCATCTCCATAATCTGAATTTGTTCAGTCAAAATTTGGTAAACCATTTAAATAATCACTACCATCTAAACTACCAATATTACAAGCAACTACTAAACTAGCAGGAGCAGAAATTAAACTAAAAACACTAAAAAGTAATAATATTTTTTTCATCAATTTTTATCCTTTCATTCCTCAATTAAAAAATCTTTTTGATAAATAAGAAAACAACATAGTAAATATCAAGATTCCAATTAATGTTTGCCAAATACTAGTAAAAACAACAAATGATATTTCATTATAATTTTGAATAATTTGACTTATTCCTAGTGAATCTAAAAATTGATATGAAGTAATCAACATATTAAACCAAATAAAATATTTAGTTGGACACAAATAACCAATAACAATAAATATTAAATTATTGTTAGTTACTGTTGGTTGAATTAAAACATCCGAAAAAATAATGAAAAATATGGTAAAAATAGCAAGCATTACAAATGATAAATTAAACTTAGGAAAAAATGTTGTAATAAATATGTTAGCAACTGTTAAAAAAAATGTTAATAATATCATAGCAAATATATAGAAAATTCAAATAAATCATCTAATATTAGAAAGTAAATTTAGATGAAAATTAAATATTGAAATTAAAGAATAAATATTATAACAAATAATATTAATACTTACTGATAATGATACCATTATTAAATTTGATAAAAAAATTGTTAAAATAATATAATATTCATTAATACCAATTATTTTTATTCTTTTTAAAAAGTTTTTCTTTCGCCATTCAATCATAAATATTCCTAAATAAAAAGATGAAATAAAAACTGATATTGATAAAAAATTTAACAAAATGGGGGGTAAAATTTGATAATAACTATAATTATTTCATAATCACGATGATAATGCAGAAATTAAAAAACCTAATAAAAATACAAAAATATAAGTTCTAGGATTTCCAAAAATTACTTTTGAAATTAAAGAAAAAAGTCTTGAAAATTTAGAAACAGTACTTTGTTTGAATAATTCTTTAGTTACCATTAACTTCATTTTGATAATACTCCACCATCATTTTACGTAAACTACCATATTTTTTTTATAATTGCATCAATACTTTGGTCTTGATAAATTTCACCATTTTTTAAAATTACTACCCGATCACAAAGTAATTCAACTTCTTCTGGTGTGTGTGAAACAATTAATAAATTAATTTTTTTAATTTCTTTTCATGACTTAATAAAATTAACAAGTTTAATTTGCATTTTTAAATCTAAACCAGTAACTAACTCATCTAAAATTAAAATTTCAGGATCATTTAAAATTGATAAAAAACAATTAAATCTTTGTCTTTGACCACCCGAAAGTAAAGAAATTTCTTTTTTCAAAATATCATTTAACTCAAAAACATCAATTAATCCTTTGCCTTCTTCACTTTTAATATATTTTTTATTTTTATAAAATTTAATTAAATCAATAATTCGTGTACCAACTGGTCAATAACCTTCTTGAAATTGAACACCAATTTTCCGACTAACCTTTTTACCAACATCATCAAGAAATAATACTTTACCTGATGTTGGTTTTAAAACTTGTGAAATAATTTCAACCAAAGTAGTTTTACCAGAACCATTAGCACCTAAAATAGCAAGCGATTGTGAAGCAGGTATCTCTAAATTAATATTTTTTAAAACCTGATTTTTACCATAATTTTTACTTATATTTTCTAGAATAATCATTTTTATTTTCCTTGTAAATTATTATTTAAAATTTCTTCATATAATTGATTAAACATTTTTTTCATATCAGAATCCAAAATTAATAGTGGCTTTACTGTATTGTCACTGGGTGGTTTATTTCACATATATTCACCTTTGTTATTTCGTTCCACATATTTATCAAAAGTATAAAAATCAATATCAATTGATTTTTCAATTGTTCTACCTAAATCTTGAATTCAAATTTTTACTCATTGAAAATAAAAACCAGCTTCAAAATACTTCATAACTCATAAGTTTAAATATTCATTTGCATTAATATAATTACTACTTGGATCATTAATTTTATTAATAGTAAACTCAATAAAATATGTTCGCAATGTTAAGGCCATGTATATTTGCATTGATTGTGAATGAATAATTTTATTATTAATATAATCATTAATATCTGCTGTTGGTATACCAATTTCATCATAGCCAGGTTTACCAGCATTTTTACTTGCTGAATCACGGTATTTATCAAATTCAGCAAGATAAAAATTATTAAAACCATTAACAATATTATCATTAGTTTTACCTACTTTATCAATAGCATCTTGATATAAAAATTGTCAAACATTTAATTGATTTCTATCTTTTTTTGGTCAACCACGTGTTGGATAAAGAATATCATTTATACTATTTGTTTGATCAAAACTATTATTTACTAAAAATGTAATAACATTGCTAATTGGTGTTATAAAAATAAACATTATAAATAAAATCCATAAATATTTCTTCATATTTCCTCTTTAATATTAGTTATAAAAGTAAGGATATCATAAATAAGAATTTTATTCATTATTTTATGATACTTTTTATGATTTCTTCAGCAAGAAAATTTTCACCAAAAATTTCGTTAATATTAGCATTTTCAATGATATTAGTAATAGTTGCTACATTATATTTTTGTTTTTCTAGTTTTTTTTCTAAACTAGTAGTACCTGCTGAGCCTAGGAAATCACCATATATTTTAATATTTTCAATAATTCCTGCCTTAACATTCATTCAAACGTGAATAGTTCCTTTACTAGGAAAAAGTGTTTTATGTTTTAAATCAAAATCTGGAGATTTACCATAAACTCAATCTCAAGTTCGATATTTAGTATTTGCTAATGATTCAATATCAGCAATCATTTTTTCAGAAAATTCCATAATCTTTGTATTTTTTGTACTTTTTAATTGTTCAATAATTAAATTTTGAAATTCTTCAATTGTTATTGGTGGATTTAATAATGGTAAAATATTTGTTACTCGTGCTTGTACTGATTTAATACCTTTTGATTTTAATTTATCCAAATCAGGTTTTAATACTTTTGGTAACATTTGCATATCAACATTAAAAAGAATAGTACCATGATGTAAAATTCGATTTTTATATGTATATTGGGCATTACCCGATATTTTTTTATCATCAACTAAAATATCATTTTTACCACTAAATTGAGCATTTAAACCTAGATTTTGTAAAACATTAACTATTGGTTTTGTAAAAAGAGCATAATTACGAGCATTATCTTTATTTTTATCAAGAATAAAAGTAAAATTTAAATTTCCTAAATCTTGATAAACAGCTCCACCACCAGATAATCTTCGTACAACATTAACTTTTTTTGTTCTTACATATTCATTATTAATTTCTTCAATTGTATTTTGGTTTCTACCAACAACAATAGTATTATTATTTTGTCATAATAATAAGATTTCATCAGTTATATAAGGATTAGTAATCAAATATTCTTCGGCTGCTAAATTAAAATATGGGTCTTTGCTATTATTAATATAATAAATCATTATTAATTTAATCTCCTTTATCTTCGGTTTTAAAATTTGTTCATTTATTAACAAATTTTAAAGTAGTTTTGCAATATGTATCATAATCGGTAGTGACGGCTCTTATATGTTTAGCAGATGGCATAATTAATAATTCACTTATTGTTTCTTCTTCATAATTTATTTTCTCTTCATACATTTTTTGTGCCATTGTTGCTGGTACAGTTTCATCATCATTACCATGAATAAATAATACAGGAATTGAAGAACAATATTTTAATTTATTAATAGGATCAATACTATTAATATTAAATTTATCTTTTAACCTAAAGAAAAATTTAACACCATAATAAAATCAAAATCAATGAAGGTTAAAGTATTGTTTACCCATAATTTTAATAATATGACTAAAACTATCAAATCCACAATCAGAAATTGCACATTTAACACCAAATTTACCAGTATCAAATCGAGATATTGTTTCCAAAACAGTACTGGCACCCATACTATTACCAATTAAAGTAATATTAGGAGGTTGTTTAAAATCTGTTTCTGCTAAATAATTATTAAGACTTAAAATAACAGCATATAAATCATCTGCTTCTTTATTACCAAAAGTAATTGCATCATGGATATTATTACTACCATGACCTCTTGTATCATAAGTAACAATACTATATCCCTGTTCATAAAAATGTTTAACTAAATATAAAATGCTATAGCGATTTTGTTGTCAACCATGAGTTGCAATTATTCATTTATGATTTTTATTAGATTGATGATTATTAATGAAAAAAGCTGATAACAAGCGATTATCATAAGTAGTTATCGTCATATCTTGTGCTTCCATCATATCCCAATTACTATCATCAATCATTAGTTGTAGAGCATTTTGTAATTCCATATCTCGATTATAAAAACTCAAAGTATTGAGATCAATTTTAGCAAAATTTGGATTAGTACTTCGTCCAATTCGTTGAAAATTTTCCATAACATTTCGCATCATCAAACCAATAAAAAAATTAGTAATTAAAAAAGGAATAATCCATAATGGAAAAGTAAATATCAAAATAATTTTTAATCATCAAGCAATTTTATATTTACTTTCTTTAACTGGTAAAGTCATTCTTGCTCTAAGTTTTAAATATTTTTCATTACTAACCATTATATTTTATTCCTCTCAAAATTAATTTGATAAGGCAATCTATTTTTTCTTACCTTTTAAATATGGATCTGGATATGTAACATCTTCTTTTGTTAAAATTCCTGTTGCTAAAAGTGCTGCCGCAGTAACAAAGTTATAAGGCTTATTAAAGTGTGGTAAGAAATACATATCAATTAATGGAATTTCATCAATAGTAACCTTTTTCAATATTGCTAATGAAAACATTGCAATTGTTTCTGTATGATCATGAGTTGAACCAATTTCAGCTCCAACAATACGACGAGAACTCTTTTCTCATATAATTTTAATTTTTACTTCATGATTTTCACTCATAAAAGGTGGAAACACTGTATCTTGATAAAAATATGCTTCTACATTATTAGATCCTAAAATTGCTTTTGCAGAAACTTCTGATAAACCAGTAGCACATAGTTTTCAACCAAAAACAGCAATTGCATTTGTTCCTTGAACACCAGGAAAGGCGATTCTTGTTTTAGGATCTGTTTTTGCAACATTTAATCCAGCAATTAAACCACTACGTACAGCATTAGTTGCTAAGGCAATATTAACATTTTTATTTCAAGCATTTGAACGAATATTAATACAATCACCAATTGCATAAACATTAGGATCTGAAGTTTGAAAATATTCATTAACTTCAATTGCACCACGGGGATCTAAGCTAAGTTGAACTTTACCATTCTCATCTTTCAAGATAGCAGTATTTGGTAAGAAACCAACAGCCATAATTACTAAATCAGCTTTATATGTTCCTTTATTAGTTTTTACTTCACTCACTTTATCATCTTTAATAATAAATTCTTGTAAAGTTTCTCCTAATTGTAATTTTACTCCTACTTTTTTCATATCTGCTTCAACATCATTTGTAAATTCTTCATCATAATAACGAGGCATAATACGATTTTCAAAATCAATTAAAGTAACTTCTTTTTTATCTTTATAAAAAGCTTCTACTAATTCAATACCAATATAACCTGCACCAATTACTACTACTTTTTTTACTTCTGGTTTACTCAAATCAGAAATAATTTCTTGAGCATGTTGGTATAGTTTTGATAAATGAATGCCATTTGTTAATTTAACACCATTTAAAGTATCTTTAACAACTACGCCATCTTTATGAGCAATTAAACCGGGAATTTCTTTACCACCTGGATTTAAGATTGGTCATGAACCAATCCCTAATACTAACTTATCATAACTTTCAGTAAATACTTCATTAGTATCTAAATTTTTAATAGTAACAATTTTAGCTTTACTATCATATTTAATCATTTCATGTTTTTCTTTAATTTTAACACCTAATGCTCTTAACTTTTCAATTGTGGCATAAAATAATCCTTTTGGATCAGTAAATTCTTTACCAACTCAAAGCGCAATTCCACATCCTAAAAATGAAATATTATCATTACGATCATATGCTACTACTTCATTATTTGGATTAGACCTCATAATTGCCTTTAGTGCTGTTGTTCCGGCATGATTAACACCTATAACAACTATCTTTTGTTTTCTTTCCATGCTAAAATCCTCTCTTACTTATTACTTTTTTTCAATTTCTTTTATTGTGTAATCACAAATACAAATATATATTATTTTATCACTTTTTATTTAATAGTTACAACTCTTTCTTTCGGTAGACAATATACCATTCATTTTAAAAACCTAAAATTGCAATTGGTCAATTTCCATCATGATAATTATCTTTATTACTTTCTTCTTTTCAATCACGACAAGTAACCCTACTACGACTTGATGATGACTTCTTAGTTAATTTATTAATTTCATTTATCATATTTTTATCAAAATTTTTAGGACGGTTGTCAAATTTACGAAATAATTAATTATTACATTAGTAACTTATTTTCAAAAATGAATTATTTGAAAAATAATGAAAATTAGACAAAATTACTCTCTTTAACCCTTAAATTTTTAAATTTATATTCGACGTATTTTAAAAAATATACATTTAAAAAAAATAAAAATTATTATCAAAGTTATTAAGGAAAAAGACAAGAAATAATCTTGTCTTTTTTTGTAATTGTAAAATTTTAAAATTTTTAATAATTTTCTTTAATACTATTATCAACACGTGTTAAGGAATTAAAAAAGTGAACCACAACACAGTTGTTCAAAATAGTGGCTAGCATGTGGACTTGCATGGATAAATAAGAAGTGGATGATGCCTAATAAAATATACTAACCAGAAATGGTAATTCTTGGGGTGGGAGCGAATTGGAAACTAGTGTATATAGACCTGTTGTAGGGACCTATTGTATTAATTCTATTCTTTATTTAACCAACCTTGCCACTCCCCAGTGAGCAAGTGTTGGTTTTATTTTTTATTTTTTTTGAAAAATTTTTTGGGCGAGAAAATAAATTTCAAACTTGTAAAAAAAATTGAGCGGGACCGGTTCAATTAAAAATATTAATTTGCTAAACGCAAATTAAATAAATATTGAATCGAATGCCTCAATGTTTTTTAAAATTTCACAATTTATTTTTGAGCCCAGAATTGCTGGAATGAATAAAACGAATAGTAGTATTATTAATAATCTAAAAATCAAAATATATGTTCTTTATGCTAGAAGCAACAGAACATATTAGGAAAGGATTATTATGCAAATAGAATTTAAAAAAGAACAAATTGTTAAAGATAGACCACAATCTATTCTTATTGATTATGGTGAATATAAATTACAATGTCCAAAATGAATGGTTAAAAATAATAGTTTTATTGCTGATGATAAATATACATATTGAGTTTTTAATTTAGAAAATATTAAAAGAAAATTAAGTGGTAATGAATTAATAAAATTATTAGAACCATATATTAAAGACCAAAAAATAACTGTTAATAAACCAACCGCTCCAAAAGAATATTATCTTAATGATATAAAACTTGAACCATTAAAATTTTATGAACAGCATAATAGTTGATTTATCGGTGAAATAACAGATAACAAAACTAAAATTACTAATCCTTGTTTTAAATATAACATTACGTGAGAAGAAAACAGAAAAGATTTTAAAATAAATAATCCATATAAACATGATGATTTACCAATTAATTATTTAGTTACTTCTTATAAGGAAATTTCAACTCATAATGAAAAAGTATTTTTGTTGAACATGTAAACAAAATAAATTAGATTATTTATTCTTTAATACTAATGATATAAAAACAAGAAAATATTTTTTAAGAGATAAAAATGGTAAAGCAATTTGTTATGACTGTATTTTAAATGTTAGGTTAAGTAGGAGGTATAAATATGGATAAAGAAAAATTAATTTATTATCTTGATAATGAATTTATGGAATTACTTAAAGATGATATTAGTGATGAAATTAAAATTAATATTAGTAATTGAAAACTTAAATTAATAATGAAATTACAAGAAAAAATTCAAAATGGTGAATTTGATTAATTATGCAATATGACTTAATTATTGGAATTGACCCCGCTGGAATTGGTAATAATGGAATTGTTATATATTCAAATGAAACAAATAGAATTATTTATATGGAAACATTCAACACAACACATGTTTTTGAAAGTAAAAATCGTTTTAAAAGAATACTATCGATAATTAAAGAACAATTTTTTGATAAAAAAATATTAGTTATTGTAGAAAATTTCTTTTTAAGTTCAAAGCAGTTATTAACTAATCCATTAGCAACTCCTAAAATTATTGGCGCGTTAATGGTATTAGTTCAAGATATTATGAACTGAGATTATCAAGAAAGTGAACCAAAAAATAAAAATAAAATAGAAAATTATAAAGGAAATATAAAATTAACAAAACATGAACAAGATGCATATAAGCATATTCAATACTATTTAAGGAATTATAAAAATGAAAGATAAAGCCAATTATGTCAAATTAACAGTAAAACTAAGTAACACTATTGAAGCAAAATATTACGAAAAAGGTAATAAGGAATTATATTATAGTGTTCGTGCTCAATGAAATGGATTAAACTATGTTACTTTAATTTTTAATAAACCAAAACTTTATAATCGATGTATTTTATTAAACAAAAATGATGAAATTTTAGTAACTGGTCAAATTTTTAATACTTTAAATATTCCTAAAAATCGTGCATTTTGTTCAATCAATGTTAAATGATTTAAAAAATGAAAAGAGTAAAAAATGATATTATGAAAAATTTTATTAATAGTACCAATATTAATAACAAGCATAACACTAATAATATTTTTAATATTTATTATTAAAGAATTAAAAAATGAATATAAAGTTTTAAAATTATTAAATTCAATTGCAAAAAATTTAGAAAAAAAATAATCAAATAAGGAGAATAAATAATGAATAGATGTACATGAACTGAAACAATAACATTTGAAAAATTTATTCATGAACCATATTATGATGAAATTAAAAATGAACAAAGACAAAGACAATGTGAAAATATGACAGATGAGCAATTTGATGAATATGGAAGAGCATATTGTAAAGAACATAGAATTAAAGTTGATGAAATTAATAAATCAAGACATAAAAATTGTATTAATAAAGAAAAATTAATTAATTTTATTATAACAACTCTAAAAGAAAATAAAGAATCTAATTCTAGTAATTTATTTAAAATAGGAAAAGAAAGTGTTTTATTTAATCTTCAGATTTATATTAATGAGGGAGACTTTGATAATGAATAAAGAAAAATTACTTAAATATATGAAAGATATAATTAAATGAACTAAAAAAATTAATTATACAAACTCTGATTTTGACAAAAATATTTTAAATTTATTAATTGAAAAAATAGAAAAAGGTGAATTTGACTAATGATAATATTGCCTACTTTATTTGAAAATAAAGATGAAATTGAAATATTATCACCATTTCCAAAAGCAATTCATACAAGTAATGATATTAGAGCAATTATTTTAAGACAATACCCAAATGTTAAATCAAAACATATAATTGTTTCTGACCCAGAAAGTAATGTTGCATTAATAGTTGGTGATAATGATGTTTATCAAGGTTGAATTAAAGTAACAATTAAAAAATTAGAAAATTAAAGGAGAATAAAATGCCAAGTATAGAAAATCAATCAAATTATACTTTAACTAAATTAATTAGAATTGGAATAAGTCCAATTTGTGCAATGATTGGTACAAGTGCTTATTATGGTCAAGTAATTGCAAATCCAGTATTAGGTTCAATTAATAGTTTATTATTTGGTAAAAAATTAGGTTTAGATATTTGAAATTTAAATCAAAGACCAAATACTAAAACTAAATTAATTAATAGTAGTAAAAAAATATTACTAGGTTTAGGAACAATTGGATTAGCAAATTATAGTAAATGAACAGAAAATAATATTAATCCTATTATTCCAACAACACCAACTCCAATAACTACTACAACTACAACTGAGGGTCCTCCATGATTACTATTAGATAAACAAGAACATCAGTCATTAATGGATTGAGATACATATATTAGTTTAAATGCTTATGGTATTTCAAATCTTATTAGTGGATTAACTGAGTTAATACCTAATAAATTTGAAGCAATAAGAAAGATTTGTAATATGGCTACTGGTGGTTGTTTAATATCAAGTGGTGTAGCAATGGGTATAAATAATGATTTTAATAATGCTTATGCAATACCTACTATAATTGCTGGTGCAAGTGAAATTATTCATAATTTATTACCTATGGAAAATACAAATCATATTGAAGAAATGCAAGAAACACCATTTACAAATGAAGCTACAAGATTAATTAATGATAATAGATTTACTATTAATAGTGAAACTGCAAGTCAATATTATGGTAGTGATAATATGAGCGAAGTACCATTAAATCATGATAATACTTCATTAAATTGAGATTATAATCACATGAGTTTATAAAGGAGGTGAATAATTTATGAATAAAGAAAAATTAATTGAATATTATAATAATGAAATTCAGACATATAAAGAGAGAATGGAACAGTTAAATAAAGAAATGGCCTTATTAGTAAGCATTATAAGTAATTCAAAATCGATGATTGAAAGAATTAATGGTGGTCAATTTGATGAATAATTAAAAATTAAAAATAAATAGTTGAAAGGAAAATATTCAAATGAAAGAATTTTTACATGAATTAATAATTATTGGAACAAGTGTTGGAACATTAATTTGTAGAGAAATTATTGTTTTATTAAAAAGATTTATCACAACTCCAAAACATGTTAGAGCAAATAACAAAATTATTAAACATCAAAAAAAATTAGCAAAGTTAAATGAAAAGATTAATAAAGGAGAAAAATAATATGACAAAAATTGAATTTAATGAAAAATATAGAAAACAAGATATCAGTATTGATAGAGATTTTGATTTACATATTGATAATTGTTTTAAATTTTCTGATATTGATACATTAGAAAATGCAGTTAATGATTATAAAAAATTAATAAGCGAAATGCCACAATTAGTTAAAGATTGATTATTAGGATAAGATTAGGAGAATATTAAATGTTAGAAAATGAAAATAATGTTCAACAAACAACTGAACCTTTAACTGAAAATAATGCTTCTTCACAAGAAATAGAAAATAAAGTTAATGAAGCAGAAAATAAATTAAATAAACTTAATCAAGAAATTAAAGAAAAAGAAATAATTAATATATTTAAAAAATATCAAGTTAAAAATGAATTTTATGATTATTTAAAATTTAAAACTAATAATTTAGAAAATTCAAAAATTGAAGAAACTATTAAAAAAATGATTAAAGAACAACCACTATTTAAAGAACCAATTAATACAGGTGGTAATAAACAAATAATTATTAATAATAAAACAAATGATAAAGAAAATTTTTTAATTAATTATAAAAAGAAAAATTATTTATAAACGAAAGGAAGAAATAAAATGTCAGTACCATTTAATCAAAATTTAGACAATACAGAGAGATTAGTAGAAGCACCAGAATTTATAGAGTTTTTTAAAATTTCAAATAGTCCATGGGCAAACTTTTTTCCTACTGAAATTGTTGACTCAGTAAATATTGAGTTTATTGTTAAAAAACCAAAAAAACCGGAAGTAAAAATTATTGCTTGGGATGATAAAAGTAAAAGATATGAATTACCATATGTTGATACAGATAAAATTAGTAAAAAAATAACTAAAAAATATCTTGCAGGAGAAATTATTGCAGATGTAGATTTAAAAGC
This sequence comes from Spiroplasma endosymbiont of Tiphia femorata, assembly GCF_964020225.1. Classification (NCBI taxonomy): domain Bacteria; kingdom Bacillati; phylum Mycoplasmatota; class Mollicutes; order Entomoplasmatales; family Spiroplasmataceae; genus Spiroplasma; species Spiroplasma endosymbiont of Tiphia femorata. The sequence goes on from NZ_OZ026544.1 coordinate 1,161,691, forward strand.
AAATAATGGACAAAATTTATTAGATAGTATGCAATATGAAGTTGCAAATGATTTAGCAGATAAATTGGCAATTGATGATACACAAGCAATTGCAAAATTTGCTACTAAAATTGATATTGAAGATACAACACCAGTAGGCTATTTAAAATCAATGTTATCTGCTTGAAATACTTTGTTTCAATTTAGAAATATTGCAAATAGTAAATTTTTTATTACTAATGGTCTTTATGATAGTTTAGTTTATTTAGCAGATAATAAAGGTTTAATTACCGATAATCAGTTGGCACAACAATTACGTTTAAATGGAAATAATTTATATGTAAAAGGTGTATTATGTGAAATCGTTCTTGATGACTATATGATTTTTACTAATGATAAAAATGAACAACAATTAATGACCTTTATTTTAGCAACACCAAGAGCAATGAAAAGATACATGATAGAAAATACAGTTATTTATGTAGATTTTATTAAAGATGATAAAGCAGGAAGAGCATATAAAGTTGCTGGTGAAGTTGTTGGAGAAGCAATACCATATATTTCTAATAATGAAACAACATCAAGATGAATGTTATGTGGAGTTATTAAAACAGAAAAAACTGATTTAAAAACTAAAATTACAAGTTTAACAATTGATATTACTGCAAATGTTAATAACAATAATAGTGAATTAAATACACAAATAAAAAGTACTAATGAACTTAAATCATTAAATCCAAATTTAACAAATCCAACTATTAAATATTTTAGTGATGCACAAGGAAAAACTAATGTAAGTAATCAAAAACAAAAAGCGGGTGACTTATACATAGTTATTTCTTCAAATGTTAATGATTTAAATTATAAAGGTTCAACAAATCCAATTAAAATAACTCTTAAATAAAGGAAATTAATATCATGCCAATTGGTACAACTAGTACAGCAATACTTTTAAACATAAATAAACCAAAACATACTAGAACAAGTAACCAACAAGAAAATAAAAGTTTTTGATGAGAAATTTTAGAAATGATTGGTGTACAAGTTATAGCAGTAGCACTTGCTCCTTTTACTGGTGGATTAAGTGAAAGTGTAGCCCTTGGATTAGGTGCAAGTGATTTAGTTGTTAGTATTAGTGCTGTTGGTGTAGAATTTTTAACTGATTTTACTATTAATCAAGTTTATGATTATTTAAAAGGAAATGTAACAAAATTAAATACTTTTTTTAATATATTACCTGCATTTGCTGGACTGAATAAAATTAGTCGTGGTTATCGTACAAATAAATTTATTAAGTTAGCACAAAAAACTAAAACATTAGAACAAGTTGGTATTAAAGAAGCCAAAAATTTACAAGAAGTTATTAGTCAAGTAAGTGGAAAAGAAATTTTAACAGATAAAATTATTGGTAATAAACGTTATTTAATGAATTATAGTTTTACTCCTAATCGTGAAACAGTATTACGAGATTTAGGTTATGTTGCTGAAAGACAATATAAAAATAATTTTCAAAAATTAGAAGCACAAGAATTAAAAGATTATTTATTATTACAAAATACATTAATAAAATTAAGTCCACAATTAACTCTAAAATTTAAAATCAAAGATATTGAAAAAACAAATAACTTTTTAAAAAAATATAATACTGATTTAAAAAAAGTACTATCTATGAACCAACATGATTGATTAAATTTAGTTCATACAATACATTCAGAAAATAGATATGGAAAAACTTTAATTTTAGATTTACAAAAAATTCGTGCTAATTCTATTAAATTTAATTTTAAAAATAATGTTATTCATCAACTTGTTTTAAAAGCAAATCAAAGTTTTAAATATTTTGATATTAGATTTTATTTAAAAAAAGGTTTAAATAAATTTTGAAAAGATACACCATATTTTGAAAAAATAAGAGAAAGTATATATAAATTACAAGAAAAATTTGAAAAGTTAGAAAAACAAGCATTTGAAAAAATTAATAAATTAAAAGAAAAAGCAACTGATTTATTTACTAGTGCAGAAAAAAGAGCAATTAAACATGCACAATTAATTCCATTAAATTCACCAGTATTTATGGGTTGTAAAATTCAACCTTTGTCATTAGATAAATGTGCAATTACTATTTATCATCGCAATCCTAAATATAAACCAATTACAGTTGTTGATAGTATTCTTAAAGCAAAAACTTTTGTTACTCAAATACATCCATTTCATTGATATCTTTGATATAGTGGTTGATACATTGGTTATGGTGTTAATCATAATAAATGATTAAAAGCAATAGCATTTGCTCCACCAGTGGTTCAACAAGTAATTAGAGATAGTTTTAAAGTATATAGAGAAATATTTAGAACTATTAGAACTTATCATAAAGTAGTAAATGTTATTAATAATCCTATTGAAAATATTAACAAATCATTTAAAAATGTTGGTTTAAAGTTTTCAGTTAATACTTTATTTGGTACTGGATTATTACATCATTTAGAAAAGTTTGCATATAGTCAAGTTATAACAAAAAGTAAGAAAAAATTAAAAAAAGGTAAAAATAAAATACAAAAAGAAATTGAGCATATAACACATAAAAAAACAAAAAATATACTCATCATTATAAACAAGCATTTTTTAAGGAATGATAAATTATGATTAATAAACTTTGAACTGATGTCAGTCTTGAAAATTATAATAACTGATATCCATTAACTGGAAAAATTACAGAAACGCCACAGCAATACATACAAACATGACCTAATGTTAATGATTGATTTAAAACTTTTGCTATTCGTGCTCAAAATGATATTAATGCTTATCTTGATTTTATTTTATCTAAATTTCATTTTGATAGTTTTAAAGATGAATTAATTAAAGAAACATTAAGAGATATGGTTTATGTTATGGTTGAACATTGAGTATTTAATCGTACACCAATTGAATTTAATGTTGATGCAACTATTCAATTTAATAATGGTAATCAATTTAGTGCAAATAGTACTCCTACAATTAATGTTTGAGATTTAGCACCTAGTAGAATGAAAATATGAGCAAGATTAACAGAATTAAAACAAATATTTTCAAGTTATAATGATGATGAAATAGATGTTGAAAAAATTGACTTAAAAGCATTTTATACTAGAAATCAAGTTAATGAATTAATTCAAGAACAAAAAGAATTTACATTATCAAAGCAAATAAAATTATATGATGATTTAGTTGATGATAATGAAAATGAAATATATAGAGGTCCTGTTAGTAAATTTATTAATAAAGGTTATGTTGCAACTGATTATGATAAAGAAACTGAAACAATGATTTTAGATTGACCTGATGAAATTGGTACATTACCCCCCGAAGCATTACAAAATAATCCACAAATTGGTGATTATACGCATGCACCAACTTGTGATTTTTCTGCTAAACAACAAAAACGAATTACTACTAATGAAAATGAAATTACCAAATTAAATACTGAATTAATTAAAGCAAATGAAAATATTAATGATGTTAAAAATAATTGATTTAATATTGAAACTAGTCCTTTATGAAAAAAAATTAAAAATGAAAATATTAAAACAGATACATGATATATTATTGATTGAACATATTATTTTATCGATAGTAACGAACTTATTATAAGCAATAATAAATTAACTAAATCTAATATAAGAATTACTAATGGTCAAATAGAACAAAAACAAATAATAATTGAAAATATTGATGTTAATATTGACAAAGTAACATTATTATATGATGTTGATTTAATAAAGTTTACTATTATTAATAGCACAAAAAAGTATACACCAATAATTCATAATATATATCAATATCAAGGAACTGGGACACCAACTGAATTTATAGGAGAAGAAGGTACTGAACGTGATTATTATACAAAAATAGAAACTAATAATTTATTAGATAAAAAACAAGATAAATTAACTGCTGGTGAAAATATAACTATTGATGAAAATAATAAAATTAGTGCTACTAGTGGTAGTGGTGAATCATTATGAGAAATAGACCCTAATAGTTCAAATATAATTCAACCTAAAGAAAAAAGATTAATTACTGCTAATAATAAAAGAATTGTTTATATTGGTGAACCAGAACAAGAAAAAGATGCAACTACAAAAAAATATGTTGATGAAAAAATTGACAAAAAACAAAATAAATTATTATTGATAAATGAAAATATGGCATATGGAGAATTAAAATATAATAAATTACCAGAGGGAAAATTTGGTGATGATTTAGGAATACCACCTAATAAAGTTATTAAAGAATGAATTAGTGAAAATGTAAATAAAAAACAAGATAAAATAGAGAATTTACAAGATAAGATTTTTAATAATAAAGATGATAAAGATAGTAGTACAAGATTAGTTAATGAAATTATTAAAACAAATGTTGGTGGTAAAACTTTAATTTATAGAAATAATCCAGTTATAACTGATGATAATGATATTCCAAATAAAAAATATATAGATGATAAAATACCTAATTTAACTGATTATTATAATAAAACTGAGATAGATAAAAAATTAGCAGATTTTAAAATTATTAAATGAAAAGTAATAGGTAATAGAATTGATGATAAAACATGAAAAATTACATATGCACCATTATATCAATATATTTATCGAGTATTTGTAACATGAGAAGTTGCAAATGAAAAACCATTAGAAAAAGGTTATCAACAAGTTATATTTTTTAAATCACCAAGAGTAACGGGTACTGGTAATTGAAGAATTGCTTCGGGAAAAATTGGTAATAGTGATGCTACATTAAATATTAATTATGATAATACAAATTGAACTTTAACTTTAAATGGTGGTAATGGTGGAGCAATTATTAATTTTGAAGTATTAGAACAATCAGATGATAATGTTTATCAAATTAATAGTAAAACATTAAATATTATTGCACCTGAAAAAATTGATATAGAAAAACCTATTAAAATTAATTCATATAGTTTAGAAACTAATGAAATTAGAGAAAATGAATGAGATATTGAATTAAAAAATAATCCAACACCAACTATTCCACAATGAAAAGAAGTAGGAGAAGTTATAACAGATAAAAATAATAATAATCAAAATTATATAAAATATATATTTAAAGATAAAACACATTATAGAATATATATAAGTTATGGTGATTATACAACTAAAGAAAATAATAAAAATTATAGTTGACAAATAATTAATTTTTATTATCAATTAGATACAAGCGTTGTAAAAAGTAGTTTATGAATAGCAAATAATAACAATAACCAACAAACTGAAATTAATATTTATAACAATAGAATAATGTGGGGTATGGGTAGAAATTATATTTTTAAAAAATTAGAAGAATTACAGGAATAATATTATGATTTGAAAAATTATAAAGATTATTTTAGGTTTGATTGGAGTTTTATTATCTTCTGCTGTTGCTGGTTTAATTATATTTATTATTGTAAAAATTATATTAAAAATTAATCAAATATTTTAAAGAAAGGTGGTGAATATTATGTTAGGTAGATTTTTTAGAAAAGATAAAACAAATATTAGTGATAATCAAAATGAAAAAGTAAAATTTTTAACCAATAAAAAATAAAAGTACTCATGCTTCTATTTTAAATTATTTTGGTTTTAATGATTTTAATCATGAAACTTATTTTACTGATTTTGTAGCAGAAAATAATGCTAATTTATATAATGCTCCATTAGATATTAATAATGAAACTATTAAACAATATTTAATTAAACAAGAATTTTATAGAAAAAATTGAAATTCTATTTTTAAATTAAGCAAATTAGGAATTAGTGGTTATTTAATTTATATTGCTAATGATGATTTATATTTTCAAGTAGTAGATATACAACAAAGAGTTTATGATATTACTGGCAAATTAATTCAATGTACTATTTTTTATGATAGTTATCAACAAAATGCACAAACTGTAAGATTATTTGAAATTTATACATTAAATAATGAACAAGTAACTATTAATCGTGCAATTTATAGTATTAGTGATAATAAAAAACAATTTCCATTAGATTTTAAATCATATATTAATAACCCTAATTTAGAACAAGAACAAACATTAAATATTAATTATATACCAATATCAATTATGCGAAATAAAGCAAATGAGTTAGCAGATTGTAATAAAGTAATGGATAAGATTAAAGCATTAGATGTTATTTATGAACAAATTGTTTTAGATACCATTTTAAATTCACCTAAATTTATATTTAGTCAAACTTATGGTAATGTTCAATCTTTAATTGAAGATGCAGTAAGAACATTAGTTACTAAAAACTACATATTTAAAAGTGGTGGAGATAATAATGAACAAAACGAAAATATCAATATGACAAATAGTAATTTTAAAGGTAAAAATTTAACTGATATATATGATTGAAATGTTAATGAAATATTTAAACGTTGTGGTATTCATATACCAAGTCAAAAGAAATCTGCACAACAATCAGTACCTGAAAGTACAGCAGTAAATATTTCAACTATTAATTATATTGAACAAAAATTATGACAATTTAATATTGATATTCTTAAATTTATTCAAATATTAGTAAGTATAGATAAAGATTTATTAAATAGTAAAACATTTAATATTAATGATGAACAAGAAATTAATAATTTAACAGTTAAATTAAAATTATTTAATCCAGAAAATAACCAATTAATAGGAGATAACAATGGAAGACAACAACAAACCACAAACAAAGTTTCCACAGAAACAGAAGCAAACTAAACTTAATCAAGCAGAAGTAGAAAATGATTATTTAATTGATAATATTCCTTATGATTTTACTAATATGATGAGTGCTACTAGTGACCCAGATATTAATAGAGCATACGATGAATTTAAAAAAAGAACAATTTATATTTATGAAATTGAACGTTTATTTAAAAATAATGAAAATAATAGTTTAAGATTTTCAGCAAATACTATTAAAATTGGTTTTATTGATATTGATAAAGTATTAAAAACTATTGCTGTTGAAACATCAGACTTTACTATGCAATTAAATCAAAGAGCTAGCACAAATATTAATGATAATACAATTGAATATAGTATGACTGATATTAAAAATTTAATTTTTCAAGAAATAAATTTATTAAATCAATTTAAATTATATGCAGTTAGTATAAATGAACCATTAATTGAAAATAATATTGATAATTTATATATCATTAATAATTATTCACAACCTTATCAAAATCCAAAAACAAGAAGTACTAAAAGTATTACTATTATTAAAATTAAAGATTTTAAAACAAGAGATGGTTATCCAATTATTATTAAATTACAAAAACCATTAGATAAAGATACAAAAGTTATTGGTTTAAAAATTAAAGCACCTAGAAGCATGATTTTCGGCAATATAAAGGTACTTGGTGAAGTTGACAATATGGAAGTATACCCAAAGTTATTTATCAAGGATAAGATAGCATTTCCGCTATTATCAATGCCTATTGAAACTCAACCAAAAGTTAGAATATTACAACAATGATTTAGTGAACAAATCTTACCTTGAAAATTAGCAAAACAATTTATTGGACAAGAAAAATCAGTTTTAGATTTAATTGCTATTGGTGGGGGTAAAGAAACAAGAAAAGAAATAATTAAAAATGCAAGAGTTACACACGCTTGATTAGGATATTTTTTAAGTTCTTATTCTTTTGGTGAATGACCATTAAAAGAAAAGAAAGAACTTAAAGATAAAGAAGTATGAAAAATTCAGAGTGGTCCAATTGGAAAAGAATATACAAGTATTGCTACATATGATAAATTTGATGATATTGAAGTTGAAATAAGTGACAAACCACCAATTGATAGCTTACAACAATTATTATTAGATATGCTAAGTTATACATATAATTACAATAGAAATTTTGAAGGTGCTACATATAATGATAAAAATGGAAAACCATTAAATGATATAGCAATTTTACGTGCAAAATTTGAAGGACAAAAACCCGATGAAGTAATTACTAATTTATTTAAACAATGAGAATTAGATTATCCAAATTATGTAAATTTACCACAAATGCAAATATTTAAGCAAATATTTATTATGTTATCAAAATATATTTATTCATCTTTATCAATAAATAAAGGATTAAATGATGATAATAAAATTTTATTACCATATTACTTTGAATTAAAATCAAGTCCAATACATCCAACCAAAGATAAAATTTGACAGTATAAGGATGTAAAAGTAATATTAAAATCTGAATATTTTGATTTTTCAGATATCAATAATATTAAATTGAAAAATAATGATATTAGCCAAAATGAATTATTTAAACTAGATGATAATCAATTTAACTGATTATCCATAACAAATGAATTAGAAAGTAATAATATACCGTCATTAATTCCTGTTGATTGAACATTAGGAAATGGTGAATATGGAAAATATTTTACAAGAGCAATTATTGATAAAACAAAAATTTTAAATGCTTTAAATTTATATGGTTCAAATAAATCACAATTATTTTCTAAATTGGAATTTTATAAAGAAATATTACAAATTGATAATAATATTGAATTTGAATTACAAATTGAAAATCCGATTAATAATTTAAATCGGATTGAAATTAGTGGAATATTTGGTTCTGGAAATTATGATTTTATTTTATTAACAGATAAACAAGAAATAAATTTAACTAATATTAATTTATTTGATAAATATAATGAAAATATTTCTTATATTAATTTAGAAATTTAATTATCAAAATATCCATCTGGATAAATACCATCTCATTTTATGTCATCACTATTTTTTTCTGGTTTAATAGAAAAATATAACTCTATTTTGTGTTTATCATCATTCGTATATTTATGGGACCATATTGTTGTTCCAGCTCCCCCCAGTACGCTGTATAGTCATGTCCTAAATAAAAACTTAATTTTTGTCTTCCGTCTTTACATGCAAGACCTAAGGCAGTTGCTGAAATAATAAATAATATTGTCATAAATGAAAATAACCCAATAAATATATTTCTTTGTGTTTTTCTTTGTTTTGCTATGTTTTTAGCATAATGTAATTCTGTATTTTGTTCGTTCATATTTAATTACTCCTTTTTTCCTTGATTTTACTTATAAATTGTACTATTTTTGATTATTTTTACAAGTATGCTTTTAAACGCAAAAATAACGTCTAAATTAAAGGCGTTTATTTTATGATACCTATACTATTAATTATATTGAAATTGTTTGTTATATTTTAAATATGAAAGTGGTTTTTTAAATAATTTTTATTTTATTTAAAATTACACTTATATATTTATATAATAATTAAGTAAATTAATTTTTTAAATATATTTACAATAAATTTAGATTTTTTTAAAATAGTTAGGAGAAGTAAATGTGAATTTTAATTATAAATGAAATTTTAGAGAACAAAGTGCAAAAATTGATAAATTAGTTTTAGAACATATAACAAAAAAATGAGAAAAATGAGATTGAAGAATAAAAAATACAAGAGATAAAAAGAAATATAAAATTGTTGATTATCAATATCGAACAAGAAAAATAATGTATGGATTAGTAACTTATAAAAGAAGAATTTATGAATATTTTGATGAAAAATTACAAAAATGAGTTCGTGTTTGTTTAGTTGATGAATGACTAGAATTACCTAAATATAAAAGAATTGGTGAAGATGTTGAACAAACTATTATTAAATATTTTGCTGATGGAAAAAGATATCATGATATTTGTGCTATTTGTAAAAAAGCAGGTATTAGTGTTAGTACTGTTCATAGAGTTTTTAAAAATTTAGAAGTAATTGAAGCAAATCCAGTAAAAGTAAAATTAGAAAAAAATCAACCTATTTTTGTAGCAATTGATGATGGACATCGAAAGTTTTGAGATTTTAAACGTAAAGGTATAAAACACTCTATGAGATTAATAACAACATATACAGATAATATTAATCATAAAGTACAAAATAAAAGAGTAAAAGCAATTATTAGACCAACAAGAACAGCAATTGGAGTTAAAAAAACTGCTGAATTTGTTAAAGAACATTGTCAAAAATTTTATGAAAATGTTGAACAAGCAAAAATAATTATTTGTGGAGATAGTGCTGGATGAATTAAAGATGTAGCAGATTATCTTGGTGCTGAGTTTGTTTTAGATAAATTCCATTTAATTAGAACATTATATCTTGGTATAATGGCGGGAAATAAAGGAAAATATTGAAGTGAATATAATAATTGTAAAGATTTCATTAATAATGGTCAATATGAACAATTAATTGATTATTTATATAAAGAATTAGATAATCATAAAAAGTTAAAAAAACAATATTTTAAAAATAATAAAAAAGGTATTGTTAATCAAGGTGCAAAATGAAATATTGGTTATTTTACTGAAACAAATATTTGACATGTTTTAAAAGAAATGATTGTTAATAGAACATATAGTATTTTTATTTATATAAAAATGGTTATTTTTAAATGTAATCAAATAAATTTAAAAACATAATTTTACTTATTTTAAAATAAAAAATTAAAAAAACTTATTAAATTAAAAGTTAATAAGAATTTTTGTTATATATTTATGTTAATTAAATTATTAAAATGTTTTTATAATTTATAAAATTGAGTATTTTAATTGTAATATTTTTAAATTAGTAGTAAGATAAATTTACAATTTCATAAAAATCCAAATTATTTCTTGTCTAAATTTATAATAAGACTACAACGATTTAATTTATTCCGGATTTTTGACAACCGCCAAGATTTTATATTGATTTTCCTCACTAATTTTATGATTATTTTTTTCTTTAATGTATTTAAATTCCATACTTTTTTCTCCTTGAATCTTTAAAGTATTTATTTTTAATTAAAATTTGATAATTATTAAGTATTTTCACTTAATTTAAACATTATATATCAAAATAAAAAACCTTAATATATTTTTTTATTTTTTAAATATTTTTTAATAAATTATATGTATCTTGACAAATCATTAATTCTTCATTTGTTCTAATTTTAAAAATAGGAACTTCTGATTGTTTATCACTAATTTCTAAGTAATCATTATACTTATCATTATTTTTATTAGTTACTAATTTTAAAGTAAACACTTTAATTTCCTCAATAACTAATTGACGAATAATTGCAGAATTTTCACCAATACCTGCAGTAAATACTAATGCATCAATATTACTATCTAAATCATTACCATATTGAACAATATAATTAGCAATTCTTTGCACAAACATTTTTATTGCTAATTGTGATTGTAAATGATACTTATGGTTTTTATCATTACTACTTGCAAGAACATCACGTAAATCAGAAGAATGTCCACTAATTCCTAATAAACCCGAACTTTTATTTAAATCATTAGTAACAGTTTCAATAGTTGCTTCTGCTTTAACATTACACATATAACCATGAATAGAAGGGTCAATGATACCACTTCTAGAACCCATAATTAAACCATCTAACGGTGTTAATCCCATGCTAGTATTAAAACTTTTACCATTTTTAATAGCACAAATACTAGCACCATTACCTAAATGACAAATAATAGCATTAATCTTATCTTTTGGTTTATTTAAAATATTAGTTAATTTATCTAAAATATAACGATAACTAGTACCATGAAATCCATATCTTCTTACCTCATATGTTTTATATCAATCATATGGAACTGAGTAAAGATATTTTTCTTCAGGAATAGTACTATGAAATGAAGTATCAAATACTGCCACATGTTTAGCATGTGGAACTAATTTTTGGAAAGATGATAATCCTTTTAAAGCTGGTGGATTATGTAATGGTGCTAAAGGAATACATGCTTTGATACCAGCAATGACTTTCTCATCAATAACAATTGAGTTATTAAATTTTTGACCACCGTGAACCATACGATGACCAATTCGTTTAATATCATCAAAATTATTAATGACCTTATACTCAATTAATACATCAATTACTGTTTGCGCTCCTATAACATGATCAGCAATATCTTTTGTTACTTCATGTTTAATAAAGTTATCACCATTAGCAATTTCAATAATAAAATTACTATTTTTAATAGCTATCCTTTCAACTAAACCTTTACAAAGAATAGTAAAATGAGGTTGTTTATCATTATTAATAGCATTAAAAAGTTGAAATTTAATAGAACTACTTCCGGCATTAATAACTAAAATTTTATTTTGTTCTGACATATTTGTTTTATCTCCTTATTAATTCTTAATTAATGTTTGAATAGCAGTGATCAATGCTGTGTAATAAATGTCATCAATAGTAGCACCACGAGAAAGATCATTAACTGGCTGATTTAAACCCAAAACAATAGGACCAATAGCTTTATAATCACCTAATCTTTGGGCAATTTTATAACCAATATTAGCAGCATCTAAAGTTGGGAAAATAAATGCATTACAATGATTTTTAATTGTTAATTCTGGGAATTTTTTATTTCGCACTTCTTGATCTCAAGCAGCATCAAATTGAATTGGTCCTGCTACTTGCACGTTTTTTAATTTTAATTGTTGAACAAAGTTAGTAGCATTACGTACTTTATCAACACTTTCACCACTACCACTAGTATTAGTAGAATAAGATAACATTGCTAATTTAATTGGATTAAATTCTAAAAGTTCACCAAAGTGAATTGTAGATTTTGCAATATCTGCTAATTGTTCAGCTGTTGGATTTAAATTAATTGAACCATCACTAAATAAAAATATTTCTTCATTTTTATTCATAATAAATGTACTTGAAACAGTTTTAGTACCTGCTTTTGGTCCAATAATTTGCAAAGCTGGACGTAAAATATCAGCAGTAGTAAAAGTAATACCACCAACAAAACCATTAACCTCTTTATTATTTAATAACATCATTCCATAGTAATTACGACTTAATACCAATTTATTAGCTGCTTCTAAAGTTAAACCCTTTGCTTTTCTTAATTCATATAATTGATTAGTAAAATTTGTTACTTGATTTTCTTCAATAGATAATGTTTTAATATTAGAATTTTTAATATTACTAGGAATTTCTTTATCATTATTAAATAATAAAACCGGTGTAATAAAATTTTTAACAGGTGAATTATCATTAATAATTTTTAAAGCTACTGCCTGTACTTTTTCATTATCTCCTTCTGGAAATAAAATTCTGATTGGTGTTTTGCTTTTTTGTAAAATAGATAAAATAAAATCTAATAGTTTCATATTATCTTCTCTCCTTTAATTTGTTAATTTTGATTGCTAATAATAGTTGCAATTGCTTTATTTTGTACTGCTTTAATGATATTGTTTTCAACCTTAATATCAAATACCATAATTTTCAAGTTAGCTTCCATGCACATTGTTGAAGCAGTTAAATCCATTACTTTTAATTGTTTATTAGTAATATCTTGATATGATAAATGTGAATAACGAATAGCATTTTTGTTAATGTTTGGATCTTTATCATAAACACCATCAACGCCATTTTTTGCCATTAATAATATATCCGCATTAATTTCAGTAGCACGAAGTGCTGCTGCAGTATCCGTTGTAAAGTATGGTGAACCAGTACCACCAGCAAAAATACAAACATAGCCTTTTTCAAAACTACTAATAGCTTTTTTGTAATAAAAAGGTTCAGCAACTTGATTAATCTCTAATGATGTTTGCACAATAACTTTTACGTTAAGCGCTTTTAACTTTGATTCAATTACCAAAGCATTCATAATAGTCGCTAACATTCCCATATAATCAGCATTAATTCTTTTTAAACCAATCTTTTCTCCTTGTTTAGCACCACGTCAAATATTACCACCGCCAACTACTAAACCAACTTCTACTTTTGCCTTAACTAGGGTTTGAATTTGTTGACAAACATTATCAATACTTTCATTATTATATAATTCATTACTACCATCACCTAAAGCTTCACCACTAATTTTTAATAATATTCGTTTATATTTAAATTGTTCCATTTTTGATCATCCTCCTTAAATTTAATATTATAAAAAGCCACAGATTGCTTTGTGGCTTCTTATTTATTTACTGTTATCACTAGATAATGAATCATTATTTGCGCTTTCAGCGACAGTTTCTAATTCAACGTTAGCAATAACTTTTTGTGCTAAATGATCTTTAACAAAAAGTTGTGCTTGTGGAGTAATAATTGTTAAACGTTTTTTAATTTTTTTAATACCCTGTTCATAAACAATTTTTAAAACATTTTTCTTTTGTTCCAATGCAACAATTTTACTAGTATTAACGCTTTGTCCAAAGAAATAAATATTATGTTCATCAACTGCGATACCAAAATCAAAACTAAAAATATATGCTAATCCTAACATGATAACTAAAAATATATACTCTACTATTAATAAAGTTAAAAAAGCAGGATCAGATTTAATATATTCTGGTTCAAATGTTCAAACTTGCATTCCAATTGGAACAATCGAGATAACTAAACCAATTACACCAACTATTAATGTTGCTACTAATAATTTTAAATTCAAAAATTTAATAGTTGTTTTTGGTTTATTAAAACTATATCATCCTCAACCAAGAATAACTAATAATAATATAAACATTACTAATGCAATATAATATATAATTTGAAAATTCACTTTATTTACCTCCTAAATGTTTATTTGGCAGAACTATCAATTTTTTCACCTAATTGATAACGTATCATAGCTATAATTGTAGCATGATTTTTAGTTAAATACTCTTTAACCTTAATTGTATTATCTTTAATATAAAGTTGATCAACAATAGTTAATTCAGATAATACTTTTTCAAAACGACCTCTTATAATATTTTCAAGAATATTATCACGACGTTTTTTTGCTTTCAATTTTTCTTCTTCTTTTGTTTTTTCACTAATAATTGATAATTCTTTATCACGAACTGTTGCAGGTATGTGATCAATATCAATGTATTTAGCATCTGCTGATACTAATTGCATAGCAACATTATTTGGAATATCACTTTCCTTATCAACACCTTTGATAATAACTAAACCACTATATTTACCACCACCATGGACATATGAACCAAAAACTTCATCACTATTTTTACTTAAATATTGAAAACGATTTAAAACAATATTTTCACCTAATTTAGCGATAGCAAATCTTATCTCATCATTTAAACTTTCACTACTTCCATCAGCTTTTAACATTAAAGCTTCTTCAATAGTTTTAGGTTGATGTTTTAAAATTGTTTCTAAAATCTTAGTAAATAAATCATTAAAATCTTCTAAATCAGCAACTTGTTCAGTTTGACAATTTAATTCACCAATAATTGCATTATTACCACTAATAACAACTTTAGTAACCCCTTCAGTAGCTTTATTAATACTTTTTTTCTCTGCTTTTGCTAAACCTTTAATTTTTAATAGGGAAAGTGCTGCTTCAAAAATATTATTTTTTTCCATCAAAGCTTCTTTACAATCAGTAATTGGTAAATCGGTTGTATCTCTTAATCTTTTCAATAATTTAACATCTACTTTAACTTCTGACATATAAACTATTCTCCTTTATTCTTTATTTTTTTCAATTACATTTTCAGTTTTATTTTCATCAAGACTAATAGTTTCTTCTACTACTATTTCTTTTTTATCAATAACTGGTTTTACACTTTGTCCTTCATTAATAGCTTCAACAATTTTCTTTGTAATTAAAGTAATTGATTTTGTAGCATCATCATTACCAGGAATAATATAATCAATATTATCTGGATTTGAATTACTATCACAAATCGCAATAATTTTGATACCAAGTTTAACTGCTTCTTCGACAGCAATTTTATTAGTAATAGTATCAGTAACAAAAATAGCTTCTGGTAATTTATACATATTTCTAATACCACCAAGATTACGTTCTAAACGTGCTTTTTCTTTAATTACTAGCATTTGCTCTTTTTTTGTTAAAAGTTTAATTTCTCCACTTTTTTCTTTATTTTCAATATCAATTAACTTTTTAATACTTGATTTAATAGTTTTAAAATTAGTTAAATTACCACCTAATCAACGTTCTGTTACATAAGGTGAATTACAACTAATTGCAAGTTCTTGCACAGCTTCTTTGGCTT
The DNA here is from genome assembly GCF_964020225.1 of Spiroplasma endosymbiont of Tiphia femorata. NCBI lineage: Bacteria > Bacillati > Mycoplasmatota > Mollicutes > Entomoplasmatales > Spiroplasmataceae > Spiroplasma > Spiroplasma endosymbiont of Tiphia femorata. Next base: position 1,177,746 of record NZ_OZ026544.1, read on the forward strand.
GTTTTTTTGTACCTACAAATAAAACTTTTCCACCATTTTCACTAGTTTCTTTAACAAAGTGACAAGCTTCATCTAATTTACACATTGATTTTTGTAAATCAATAATATGAATACCATTTCTTTGACCAAAAATATATTTACGCATCTTTGGATCTCATCTTTTAGTTTGGTGACCAAACTGAACTCCCGCTTCAAGGAGTTGTTCACGTGTTACAACTGACATATTGTCTCCTTCTAATTTGTTTTTCTTCCATTTATTTCTAACATTGGCCACTTTTTAATTAAAAAGCACTAGGCAATGAATTCACAAATGTGTTGCTTATTTTCATTAAATTAAGCCTGTATATTGTAGCATATTTTTTATATTTTAAACAAATTATTTTTAAACATAAAAATAGAATTGTATTTTAATAAACTATATTATAAAAATATTTTTTAGTTTTCTTAAAAAAATAATACCAATAAAAACACACAATATATTATAAAAATAAAAAGTAAATTACACATATAAAATATTCATTTATGATATAAAATACTAAAAACTTAATATTAAGTTTTTTTAAACTAATTACTTTAATTTTAAAAGTAAATAGTTTTTTTATATTTAAAAGGGAAGATGAAAGAAAAATGTTTAAATCTAAAACTCAAGAAAGACAACAACTTAAATATCATTTGCAAAATCAACAAAATAGATTAAAAGAAACTGTACTAGAAGAACAAACAATATGTGGAGTTACAGAATCATTTGTGAAACTTACTGAACAACAATTAAAAAAGCACAACTATGCTAATAGAAATGAGATAACTAATTTAGAAATAGATCAAAGATTAAGAAATAGATTTGCCATAGAAACAAAGACTAAAGGAACAACAAATGCTGGCATTTGTTCTAGTGATGTTTTATATGATAAAGAAATAAAAGCAAGTAAAAGTAAAATAGCACAAAACATAAGAACTGTTTATTATGCTCCACCTTCTACACATTCAATGTGAAGCCCTAAAAAACAAGTTAGACAATGAAATGAAGAAATGAAAAATAAAAGTAATCAAGATCTGGAAGTTCTCATTGAGATAGAAAACAAAATAGTAATCCTTTTAGTTCTCCATTTAAATAAAATTAAATATAACTATATAAAAAGAAGAGTGAAATTTCACTCTTCTTTGTTATATTTATTAATTTTAATAATTAAGATATAAATAAAGTCTCTTCAGTAGCAAATTGAATATCACCAATTGATATTTTTACTTTTATGGTATTTCCTTTAACAAAATTTCCTGTACCTTCTGCAGCTTCACTAACTTTAATTTTTAAAGCACCTTGTTTAATAAGGTCAGCAATACTTTTTACTGTTTTACCTTCAAGTTCAGTAGTTTTAAAATATTGTGTTAAATCTGTACCAACTGGAAATTTTGATTTTGGTTCCCCAGCTACAAATCCAGGAATAGATTCAAAATTAGCATTTGATATTGTAGTTGGTAAAATTGATGTAACTAATCCTTGATCTGATTGACCCAAAATATCTAATGAGAAATTATCACCTAATGATTTATCATTTTTTTGAAAATTAAAAATTAGTGTTCCACCAGTAACTACATAATCAACATTACCTGCCTTCTTAGAAATTGCAGGTGAATATGATTGAACATTGATACTAATTTCATTTGTTTTTTTAACCTCAAATATTCTGTTTTCACCTTCACCGGTTTTTGCTTCAATTTTTAAAACATTAACTAAAAAATTCGCAGCATCATTTGACTTAGCTTTTTGCTCACCAGTATTACCTTTTAATAAAGCTGTCGCAGTAATTGCTAATTGTTCAGATTTTCATGATGCTAATTTACTAGTTGCATTAATATCAATACTCAATTTAACTAGTGAATTAGCATTTGTATTTATTAAGAACTTACTTAATGAGTTAGATTATACCAAAATATAATTTTTCTTAAATAAAAAATGAAATAAATAATAAAAGAATAAAAGAATTAAATCTAATTAATATAAATTTTAATTTTAAATAAAATACCCTTTCTTTAAACAAATCATAAATGTTTATTCAAAACAATTTATTTGTCTAAAGAAAGGGGTAAATAACTAATTTAAATATATTTTCAAAAATAAATTTAATTTTATAAATCAATTTTAATATCTTGACGATCGCTATCTGATGCAAGAAAGTAATCTTTTGAAACTAAATTTAATGTTGATGCTACAACATTACTTGGAAAGGTTTTAATTTTACTATTGAACACCTTAACATTAGCATTATAAAATCTTCTAGCAGCAGCAATATTATCTTCACAATCTTTGGCACCTGATTGTAATTGTAAAACAGTAGTATTTGCTTTTAAATCAGGATAATTTTCTAATAAAGCATTAAATTTTCCAAAAGCTGCATTAAGTCCACTATCTGCTTTTGAAAGATCACTCATTGTTTCCATTTTTCCACTTCGTAAAGATACAACATCTGTTAATGTACTTTTTTCAAATTTCATATAACCTTTAGTAGCATCTACTAATTTTGTTAATAAATCAAAACGACGCTTTAATTGCACATCAATATCAGAAGCAGTTTCTTCAATTGATTGTTGTAATCTTAGAAAATTATTACGAGAAACAATAAATAAAATTATTGGAAATATTAAAACAAAAGATAAATAAACCATAATTTTTCCAAATAGTGACGGTTGGGCAGTAAATGATTCATTGCTTGGTTTAATTGTTGACATAATTTTCTCCTTTCTTATCAATATCTAATAACAAACTATGTTTAATAACTAGTCCATTTTTGGTAAGTTAAATATTATTTACACACTAAACCATAATAATTTTACTATATTTTTAAATTTAAGTAATGTATTTTTTTAAGTTTTTATTTAAACTTATAATATTTTTTATTTAAATTTATACTAAAATAATTACCTTTGCCAATAATAATATGATCAACTAAGGTAATATTAAAAACCTGAAAATTTTTTTTTAATTTCTTCGGTGATATATAAATCAGATAGTGAGGGTTCACTATTACCACTAGGATGATTATGAATACAAATTACTTTACTTGATTTATGAATAAGTGCCAGATGCAACATATCTTTAACATCAATTTTCATAGTATCATTAGTACCCTTATATAATAAATTTTGATGAATTAATTTATTTTGATTATTTAATAATAATAAATAAAAATGTTCTTGCGTTAAATTTTGATAATATGCATTAACTAAATTAAAAACATCTTCAGGAATAATAATTTTAAAATATTTTTTTTGACTTTCAATAGTTCTTATTCTTTTTACTATTTCTAAACAACTTAAAATTTCTAAAGCCTTACTAACACCAATACCTTTAATACTCATCAAAGATTTAATAGTTACTTTATTTAAATTTTCAAGACCATTAAAATTAGTAATTATTTCTTGCGCTAAAAATAATACTTTTTTTCTTTAGTTCCTGTTCGCAAAATAATTGCTAATAATTCATTATCACTAAGAGCGTCAAAGCCATATTTAATGGCTTTTTCTCTTGGTTTTTTTGTATTATTAAGTTCTTTAAAATTCATAAAAAGGCGGTATTAAATGTGTTAATTTTTCTTGAAATTTATTAAATTCATCTTTAATTTTTGTTAAATCTTTACTTTCATCTTTAGAACTATCTCATTTACTTTCAATACCACCTGGTAACTTAATACTTCCTGAAACACTATTTCATAAATTTTTAATAACAGGAATTGCTATCCCTGCTAACATGGCACCCATTAAAATTGAGCAAAACCACCACTAACTGCCTGACACTCTTGATCAGTCATTGGTTCTAAATCTTCTAAAATCATATTTATCAACCCCCTAAAACTTATTTTTATTTAAAAAATAGTTTTTTCCTTTTTAAATTTTATAAGTTTAAAAAAAAGTAATAGGATTTTCTAGATTATATTTAAAAACTTTAACTCTTGTTGATAATTTTTCAATAAGTAATTGAAAAAGAAAATCAACAAATTTTTGCTCCATATAATGACCAACCAAAATAACATTAATTTTTCTATCTTTAGCTTCCATAATATAGTTTCATTTCATTTCTCCAGTAATTAATAAATCAATATTGTTAGATAAATTACTAATAATATCACCACCAGCACCAGCAGATAAAGCAACAGTCACTATATTGTTATCACTCAATTTATTATTAACCAATTGTATATTTGCAACATTAAAATATTTTTTTAAGTTATTAATCAATTCTTTTAATGGCATTTGTCTATCAAATTTACCAACTATTGCCAACTTTTCTTCATTAATAAAATGAATATTTTTAATTTTTAATTCTTTAGCCATCAACATATTCATACCTACTAATGATATATCAAAATTAGTATGTAATGAATATACATTAATATCTGCTATTAGTATTTTACTATATAATTCTTTTTTTCAATTTGAAATATTAGATTGATTAATATCTTTGGCAAAAACTAATGGATGATGAGAAATTATTAAATCAATATTATTATTAATGGCCTCAGTTAAAACTTCATTAGTAACATCCAAACAAACTAAAATTTTATTAATATTGGTCTTTGTTTTTGATTTAATTTGTATTCCTGAAAAATCTCATTCACAAACATCTTTTAAAGGAAAATATGTTTCTAAAACATTAATTATATTATTGATAGTTAACATTTTAACTATTATCCTTTATAAAATTCTTTAATATGTTTAGATTTAGACGGATGTTTTAATTTTCTAATTGCCTTTGCTTCTATTTGTCTAATTCTTTCTCTTGTAACAATAAATTCTTTACCAACTTCTTCTAGAGTTTTTGGAGAATCGTACTTAGTAATATGACGATGAACAACCTTATCACTTAACAATTCTGTTTTATCTAAACTAGTATCATAGTGTAACTGTAAATTATTAACTACTGTTTTTAATTCAGTAATTTCTTTTTCATCTTCACAAAGTTCTAATAATCTTCTTAATTTTGTTGGTAAAATTCCAAAACGCATTCTAATAACTTTTTCTTCTCGTTTTGTTAATACTTCAGCAAAAACACGATCCAATTGTTCTCTTAATCAATGTCTTTCAGCATATTCATCGGGAGATAGCATATTTTTATCTTTAATAAAATCACCAAAATGTGTATCATCTTCTTCACCAATTGGTTTTTCTAAAGATACTGGTTCAATAGCAAGTTTTTTAATTTCACGAACACGATCGGCTGTCATGTTTTGTCCCATTTTATTGGCAATTTCCTCATGAGTAGGATCACGACCTAATTCTTGTGTTAAGTTTCTTTCAATTCTTGTTAACTTATTAATTCTTTCAACCATATGAACAGGTACACGAACCATTTTACCTTGATCAGCTAAACTTCGTGTAATTGATTGTCTAATTCATCAAGTAGCATAAGTTGAAAATTTAAAACCACGGCGATAATCAAATTTATCAACTGCTTTAATAAGACCAATATTACCTTCTTCAATTAAATCAGCAAAATCTAAACCACGATTTAAATGTTTTCTAGCAACAGAAACTACTAATTTTAAATTTGATTTAATTAATTGCTCACGACCATATGTTCTTTCCTCAACATCTTTTGATTCTAACATTTTAGCATATTTAATTTCCTCACCTTGACTCAATATTTGACTCGTTCCCAAAATATTAAAATAAGACTTAATTCCATCTTTTCTTCTTGTATCATTAGAGATCCCCATTGTATTTTTAAAACTCAAATCACTAACTAAAATATCAATATCTAAATCATCAGGTAATTGTTCATCATCAATATCGGTAAAATTAGCATCATCTTCAACTTCATCCATCAAAATATCAGTAAAGACTACTCCTTCTTTTTCTAACCGATCAAAAATTTCCTCAATCGTATCATCATCTAATTTTAAATGTGCAAACTCTTTAATGACATCTTCTTGTTTTAATTCTTTTGTTTGACTCTTTTCTAATTTTTTAATTAAATTACTTTCTACTTCCTCTAAAGTTAAAAGTTTTTTCAATTTCGTTTTTTGTTGTATAACAGCCATATTTTCACTTTATCCTTAATTTATCATCATACTTATTTTTTCTTTATTTTATTTTTTAATACTGATATTTCTTTTAATAACAATATTTGTTTTTCAATATTTTTTTCAGATTTCAATTTATCATTGATCATTTTTATTTCATAATCAATTAGTTGATTATTAATAATTTTTAAGTAATCATTAATAATTTGAGGTTTTAAATCAAACTTTTTATTTTTATACTTATCAAGAAGTTTTTCTAAAATATTTAAAAGTGAATTACCTTTAAGTTCTTCTAAAATTAAATCAAAATTAATTGCTTCTATTTGATTATTTTGATATTTTTGACTAATTAAAAAGTATAAATTCATAAAATCTTGATTTGGAAAAATAAATTTTTCTTTTTCTAAAATTAAATAAACATTTTTTGATAACATTACTAAAAAAATAAGTTGTTCTTGTGCTTCAAAAAAAATATTTTTTACTTCTATTTTAGATTTATTTTTGATACTAAAAGTTGTAGTTACTAAATTATTATCAATATTTAAAATTTGTATTAAGTCTTCAGTGGATAAATTAGTTATTTTTGCTAACATATTTAAGTAAAACTTTTTAGTAATAACATCATTGATTTTTGTTCAAATTGGAACTAATGATTTTAAAAATTCATTAAGTTCATAACTATCTTTTTTAATGTTATATTTAGTTAATGATAAATTAATTGCAAATTCAAAAGGATGAATGGTTTTTTTTATTATTTCATAAAATTTTTGAGGAAATTTATTTATTAATTCATCAGGATCAAATTTAGTATCATTATTGATAATTTGTACTTTAAAATTATTTGATAATAAAACACTAGCTATTTTTAAAGATGCTATTTTTCCTGGTAAATCACCATCTAAAAAAATAATAATATTAATAGTAATTTTTTTTAAAAGTAAAATATGTTCTTTTGTTAAATTTGTTCCCATTAAAGCAACAACATTTTTAATATTTTGATTATTTAGAGCAATAACATCCATAAAACCTTCAGTCAAATAAATAACTTCATTTTTTTTAATATAATTTTTAACATTATTAAAGTTATATAAAATTTTACTTTTCTTAAAAAAATCTGTTTCTGGACTATTAATATATTTATAACTTTTATCTTCTCTATTATAATTTCTTGCAGAAAAACCAACACAATCTCCATCTTCATCTTTAATAGCAAACATAATTCGATTTGAAAAGGTAGGAAGAAGTTGATCCTTATTATTAATTTTCATAAGTCCTAATTTTACAAATTCAATATTATCTTTATAACCTTGTGCATTAAGATAATCTATTAATTCATTATTAATAGGTGCATAACCAATATTAAAATATTTAATATTTTCAGTAGTAATATTACGATTTTGTAAATATTTCATTGCTTCTTGACCAATATCAGTTAGTAACTGATAACTAAAAAAATTCATTGTAATATTATTTAAAATTTTTAGTGGATTTTTTTTAGTTTCAACATTAAATTCAGATAAATTAATATCAAACTCTTTTAAATTTAAATTAACATTATCTGCTGCTTCTTTAAGAGCATTAATAAAATTAATATTTTTATATTTTTGTAAAAAAATAAAAACGTTTCCTTGTTCACCACAAGAAAAACATTTATAAATTTGTTTTTCTTGTGAAATTGATAATGAAGGAATAGAGTCTTCGTGAAAAGGACAGATAGCTCAAAAATTATTGCCTTTACGGATCAAATTTAAATATTTACCCATAACTTCAACAATATTAATTTTTGCTTTAACTTCATTAATTTTTTTATTAAACTCGATATCCATATTTTTTCACACAATTCTAACAAATAATGTCTAATTTGTCATATAAATATTCTTTAAGTTGATCAACTTTAACTATAACTTGATTTGTAGTATCACGATCTCTAATTGTAACAGTACCTTTAGTTTTTGTGTCATAATCAATTGTTACACAATACATAGTACCAATACCATCTTGATAACGATAAGATTTACCAACACTTGATGATGCTTCATAAATTACTCTTAATTGTGTTTTATTTAACATTTCAAAAATTTCATATGCCTCTTTACCCAATTTTGTTTTATTTAAAGACATAACAGCTACTTGATAAGGGCAAATACTCTTATTTAATTTTAACACTAACCGTTCTTTATCGTCTTTTAAAACTTCTTTTGTAAATGCTTCACAAACTAAAGCTAATAAAAGCCTTTCAACACCAATTGAAGGTTCAATAACTGAAGGAATAACCATTCTTTTTACTGTAACATTAGGATCTTGAATTTCAAAATTTACACCAGAATTCTCACTATGTTTTGTTAAATCATAATTCCCACGATTAGCTATACCACATAATTCACTCATACCAAAAGGAAAATTATATTCAATATCAGTAGTTGCTAATGCATAATGTGCTAGTTGATTTTGTTCATGATTTTTAAATTTTATATTTTTTGAATTCAATAAACCTACTAGAGAGAGAAATTCTTTACATTGATCAACTCAATAATTAAATCAAGTGTTATCATTTTTATCCTTTGGAATAAAGAAAAATTCTAATTCCATTTGTTCAAATTCTCTAGTACGAAAAATAAAATTACCAGGAGTTATCTCATTTCTAAAACTTTTACCAATTTGACCAATACCAAATGGTACTTTTTTATTACAACTATTTCTTACATTATTAAAATTTATAAATATTCCTTGTGCAGTTTCAGGTCTTAAATAAATTTTATTTTTATCTTCTTTTAAAACACCTTGATATGTTTCAAACATTAATTGAAATTGTCTAACTTTAGTTCAATCTTCATTATTGCATTTAATACATTTAATATGATTTTGATTAATATATGTTTCTAATTTTTCATTACTTCAATTATCACAATTAATACTAGGAAAATAATGATTAATTAAATTATCAACTCGAAATCGAGACTTACATTTTTTACAATCAATTAATGGATCACTAAAATTACTCAAATGCCCTGAAGCTTCTCAAACTTTAGATTTCATAATAATTGAACTATCTAACCCAACATTGTATGGATTTTTTTCGACAAAAAAAACTCATCAACTTTTCTTAATATTATTTTTAAGTGCTACACCAAGCGGACCATAATCTCAACTATTAGCAAGACCTGAATAAATTTCTGATCCTTGAAAAATAAAACCATTTTCTTTTAAATGAGTAATTATTTCCTTCATTGACTTATCATTGATAATTTTATTAATCATTGCCCCTCCATTAATCATAAAAATTTTCTTAAATATCTTAAATAATACATAAAATCTCTAAAAAGAATAATCTTGTTAATAATATGTTCATAGATAGGTTTTGTCAACCTATTATAAGTGTTATATATTATTAAAAACAATATAACAACTAATTATTAAAATATTTATGTAATTATTAATTTATTATTATATTTTTGACAGTGGTTTTCTAAAATATTAAGAATTTTATTAAGTTCTTCTTTTTCAACTTTTCATTTATTAATATCTTGATAATTTAATAAATAAAGTTGATATATTTTTTTAAACAAAACAATGTCAAAATTAATTATAGCTAATTCTAAAGAACAATTTTTACAAAAAATACCACCCAAATCATAATTAATTAAATACAAATTAGTTATTTGATTACAATTAATACAATTAGTAAAGTTAAACTGAATTCCTTGAAATATTAAACTATGAAATAAGAAAAAAACATAAACTTTCTTAAAGTTACTATTTATCATTAACTGTTCATATAAATTAAATAAAAAAGAAAAGATATTTTTATTATTAATACTAATTTTTTCTAAATAATTAATAATTATCTTGTTAAAACTTTTAATCAATTGATAACTTTTTTCATTTATAAAACTATTAAAACTTTTTATTTTTTTATATGTTATACATAAGTTTGAACAATCATAATTTTGATTAAAAATAAAAATTCAACAATCTAAAAGACTATATTTATTTAAATTGATTTTTATTTCTGGTAAAGAAACTATTTTAACACCATAATTTGATGTTAAAATGGTAACATTATTTATTGATTTAATGTAGTTAATGTTTAAAATCAAACCAGTATCAATATTAAACATATTTTAACTATAACCTAACTCTTTTAATTTTCTAGGATTATTTCTTCAATCAGGTATTACTTTTACAAAAGTTTTTAATATAATATGAGAATCAAAAATACTTTCTAAATCTGTTCTAGCTCTTATTCCAATTTCTTTAATCATACTACCTCCTTTACCAATAATAATTCCTTTTTGTGAGTCGCGTTCAACAACAATAACAGCATTAATATCAGTAATATTAGTATTTGGATTATAATTAATACTTTCAATTAATACTGCTACACTATAAGAAATTTCTTCTTCTGTTAAATTTAAAATTTTTTCACGAATAATTTCCTTAATTAAAGTATTATCTGAAACATCATCGTTATTTTCAATTAAATAATTCTTTTCACCAATTGGTAAATACTCATATAGTTTTTTCAATAATATATCTAAGTTCATTTCTTTTATAGCAGAAATTGGAATTATTTCTTTAAATGGTAATAAATCTTTTCACTCATTAATTTTATCCATTAATTTTTCTTTTGTTACTAAATCAACCTTAGTTAATAAAAGTAGAATAGTTGTATTTACCCTTTCTGATAATAATTTAATAATATGTTTATCGCTATTTCCAATGTATTCATTACATGGCGCTAATAAACAAATAATGTTAGTTTCTTTAGTGGCACGGTTAGCATCGCGATTCATCATTCGTCCAAGTTGGTTATTATGTTTATGAATGCCGGGAGTATCAAAAAATATGATTTGCATATCATCACTATTATAAATACCTTGAATTTGATTTCTGGTTGTTTGTGGTTTATTAGACACAATTGCCTTTTTTTCTTGAAGAATGGTATTTAATAAAGTTGATTTTCCAACATTACTTCTACCAATAAAACTAACAAAACCTGATTTAAAATTATTAGTCATAAATTAATTCCCTTTCAATGAACTTGGTTTAAACGCTAAAGGTAATAAGTCTTTTACTAATATTTTACAAATTGTTTTAGTATCATTATTTTCATTTTTATTACTAATATAAACAGGGCATGTTTCTGGCATAATTTCAATCATAAATTGACGACACATACCACAAGGAGAACCAACCGTTTCACTATCAGTAATTAAAAATAGACTAATAATATCTTCTTTTTTATAACCTTGAGCAATAACTTGTGACAAAGCTGCTCTTTCAGCACAAATACCTACTGAGTATGCAGCATTTTCAACATTTACTCCTAACACTTCTTTACTATTTTTCAAAATTACTATTGCAGCAACTCTAAATAAAGAATAAGGCGCATAAGCATTTTTTTGTATTACTTTTGCTTTTTTCAATAATACTAATAAATCTATATCTTGTTCCATTATACCACTCCTTATTTTCTAGTAATACCAAGAATATTTAAAATTTCATCTTGTAAATCAAACATAACCTTTTCTTCTACGCTATTTTGATGATCATATCCTAATGTATGAAGTAATCCATGAATAAAAAGAAATGATAATTCTCTAATTAAACTATGACCATATTCTTGTGCTTGCGCTACTGCCTTTGAATAACAAATATAAACATCGCCTAAATCTCTAATATCAATATTAATATTTGGAAAATCATCATCATTATTTCCAAATGATAAAACATCAGGAACATAATCTTTATGACGATACATTTTATTTAATTCAATACTAGTCTGTTCGTCATTAAAAATAACAGCAATACACCATGTAATTTTCTGTTTTAACTTAATAGCTACTGCATTTAAAATATTTTCTGATAAAATATTAAAATTTTTAATGTCATAGTTATGATCATTGTAAATATTTACAATATTAATTTTTGCTGGCATTTATCTACCTAACTTCTTTTTGATTAAATTATATCAATATTTACATTTATGTTGTAATATTATTTCAAATAAATGTTAACAAACTTTCTTTACCAATAATTATTAATACCATTTGATTTAAATATGTATTAGAATTAATGTTTTCTTCAATTAAAAGTTGATTATTATCATTTCATTTTGGAAAAAAAATTGTTAAATAACATTTATTAATAGAGAAAAAAATAGTAATTTGATTAAAACTATTAAACTTTAAACATTCTTCTCTTTTAAAATCTAATAAATAAGCAAAGTGTCCCTTATTTTCATATCTTGTCTCACTTATAAAAATAGTTTGACCATTAACAGCATAAACATGAGGAATATTAATAATTTTTAAACCTAATAAGAGTCCTAAAAAAAGAAAAATTGAACTACTTCCTAATAAATAAGTACTTTTTCTAAAAAAAATCATTATTCATTACCATCTATACTTTTATAATTATTTAAATCAATTACATTTTTAAATAATTTTACTAGTGTTAAATCATGACCTGCATAAATAATAATTATTTTTTTATAATGATTCAATAATAAAGTTATTAACTTTATTTTTAAATCATTATTGATGTTACTCAAAATTTCATCTAATAAAATTACTTTTCAATCATAAAAAAATAAACTTAAGAAAATAATTATTTGTTTTTGACCTTGACTAAGATTAGCCCCATATTCTTGACAATAATAAAATGTTGTTAAACCTAAACTGCCCAAGAGATCATTAAATCCTAATTTTTGAAAATTTATTAATTTTTCTTTTGTAATATTAAATGATAAAATATTTTCTAAAACTGTACCGTTATGAATAATAGAATTTGAATGTAAATAAATACATTTTTTTTGTCAAAATTCATATGAAATATTATCTAATCCAATTTCATTATTAATTAAAATTTTACCTTTAAAAGGCACATATTTCTGAATTAATAATGATAGTAAGGTTGTTTTACCAATGCCAGAAGGACCAATAATAATATTACTTTGTTTTAATATTAAATTTAAATTACTAAAAACTACTTTATTTCTTAAATTAAAATAACAATCTTTTAATACTATTTTATTAATTGATATTGAAAAAAATTTTTTTGTTATTCTTATATTGTAATCTACAATTAATAAAATTATTAAATCTTTGAAATGATTTAATAAAAACCGGAAAGAAAATAAGACTATTACCAATATTTTGAAAAAAAGAATTAATATAAATACTAATACTAGTAATAAATATTAATTGAGATAGATTAATTTTACCATCAAAAATTAATATTAATGATAAATATATAGTAATAAAACTAATAATATTTTTAATAAAACTTGTTAACAAACTATTATTAATAACTAAATTATTTAATTGTCAATAATTATTAATATGTGTATTATACTTTTTAACTAATATACTTTTAATATGCAGTTGCAAATTACGAAAATAGGCATCTTCAAAACTTTTTTGACTTAAAATTATTTGTTGCTGCAAATCTAATTTGGTAATTAGTTCTTTTTTTACTAATGGTTTTTTTCATAACATTATTATAAAATTAATTAATACTGTTATAAAACCATTTAATAAATTTACTAATCAAATCATAAAATGAATCTTAATCAAAACTATGCTAACAATAACACTAGTAATAAAATTAATAATTATCTCTAAACTATTATGACAAAACATAGTTGATATGTTATTAATATCTTGATATATTTGTAAAAAATCACTACCATTATATTTTTGTATTTCTATTGGTTTATTTTTAAATCATTTATTATGAAATAAATCTACTAAAAAGTTATTGAAATAAAAATAAAATTTTTGACATATTTTATTTAAAATATATTCAATTAAAATTTTCATTAAATTAATAAAAAAGAAACTTAATAATAAAATCATTGCTAACTGTAAACTATTATTTAAAATAATTTGATTAATAAAATGCTTATAAAATACTTGTGCTATAAAAAAGGTAGTAACTAAAAATAAATTATTAATTATAATAATTAATGAATAATATAAATAATTTGGAATCAAAAATGGTGAAAAATTTTTAATTTTATTCATCTTTTTTTTATTACTAATAAAAAATTTATTTATTATATTAGTTGAAATAACAACATTCGTAAAAATTTTTGTAAAATCTTCAATATTTTTTCAACTAAGTTCAATATCTTCTGGATTTGCCACCAGTCATTTATTTTTTTTCTTTTTGTAAATAACTATAAAATGAAATCCGACATTAGCATTATATATTTGAATAATTAATGGTTTAACAATTATTAGTGATTTTAATTTATCAAAATTAATATTATAAGCTTTTAATAATAAATTATAATTACTAGCCAATTGTTTTAATTCTAAAAGATTAATTCCCAATTTTGTTAAAAATATATCTTTTTTTATGTCATTAATTAATAACTTTTTCTTAAAATAAAACCTATATATTATAGCAAGACATGCCAAACCACAATCATTTTCTGTTTCTTGTTGAACAAAAGGATATTTCATATAAAAAATCACCGCCAATAATAATTAACAGTGATTACCATTTTTTCCTTTTTATTACTTACGATGTTTTTTCTTTTTAGCAGCAGCGCTTTGTTTTTCGCGTTTTTCATCACGCGCAGAAAGAAAATGTTTATGTCTTTTTTCTGCTCTTTTAGTTTCTTGGGCCTTTTTACTAAATCCTTTTAAAAGACGTTGAAACTCTTGTTCACTACTTGTTCGTTCTTCGTTTTCTTTGTTGTCTGATGATGGTGATTTTTTCACTGAATGCATTCATGTCAGCTCCTATTTTTTATTTTACTTTAACAATTATATTAGTAAATTAAAAAATTATCAATATTTTTATACAATATTAAACTTTTTATTTTAAAAAAAATTAAAAGTAAGATTATCTTTTAAAATTTCACACTTACTAACTATTATTTAATAATACTTAATGATTTTATCATATTTTAAATGTTTATGTTTTTAATAAATAAAACAAAAAAATTATTTATAAAATAAATCTAAATGAACGATTTGATACTAAAAATGGAATAAAATTTAAATCTTCTTTAGAAAGTTTGCCAACAACGTTACGAATACCATCATTTTTAATTTTATTTGTAATAATATGTAATTCACCACGATAATTTTGTGCTTTATTATTAAGAATAACAACATCACCTTTTTCTAATCATTGATTAGTATTGTTAGCAGGGATATCTAATTCTTGATATATAACTCGAGAAATAACACTACGAATTATATCACGTGCTAAATCAGATCTAACTTTATGAATATTTTTATCAAAAAGAATCTGTTGTTCACTATCAGTAATATTAGAATTTAACTCAATTTTTAACGATAAATTTTTATAATCAATTTCATTTATCATTTTCAAATCATATTCTGTTAAAAACTGGTTAGCAATAATTATCATATCAATGTATAAAGCAATATAATGACGAATTTGTGTTACCAATGGTCAATCACGATGCAGTTCTAATGTTGGTAAATTATCATTATATTTTCAAGGTCCAATTTTATCTTTTCCTAATAATGTAACAAAGCTGGCAAATGGAATTTTATTAACAACGCTTTCAGATTGATTTAAACAAAAAAAGTCAATATCAGCACCGGTATATCTTTGTGGATAAAAATTATAACAACTAATAAGGTTATTAACATTAACTTTATAAAATAATATTAAGTAGTTGATATCATTAATAACATATGAACCATTAATAAATATTTTAAAATTTAAACGATTTTGACTTAATTTTGCTTGATGCTTAATATCAATTCCTTCGTTGCAACGAATACCCGATAAACCATACATTTTAAAAAACTTTATGAAATCAAGTCGTTTATTAAGATTCAGATTAAATTCATTAATAAATTCAATATTAATATCTGCAAAAACATGCATATTATACTTTTTAGCAATTTGTGTTAATACTACTAATTTTTTTAAATTTTCATAATCTGTTTTTTTAAAACTAATTAAAGTTGTAAAAATAGTTTTAATATTATTCTTGGCTAATAATTCGGTATAATTTTTAATTTCTTCTAAATTTGCTAAATGTAAATAAACTGCAGCACCAATTTTTTCCATTTACTTCCTCCTTTACTTTTTATATATTAATTTTATCATTTTGTAACTTAATAATTTTTAATTTTTACAATAAATAATGTAAAGGATTCCTAGTTTGATAAAATAACTACTTCTACATAAAATAAGAAAATTGACTACGCTAATCTTAATTTTAATACAACTTATACATTAATAAATCTACTACTTATATTTATTCGTGTTAAATATTAACTTTATAAATATAATTATTTTTTATGCTAATATTTATTTATAATTTAATAAAAGTTGATTCCTAATATAGAAATTTATCTATATTAGGTTTTTTATTAAATTAAAATTAAAGAAAGGAAAAAGATTAAAAGATATGCCTTTAACTTATATAGAAAAAGAAAAACTATTTCAAAAGGAATGAGAAAAAAGAAAAAAAGAAGCATTAAAAAATATTAACAAAAAAATACCAGATGAATATTTATTAAAAATATTTGAAACTATAATCTTAGATAATGATACAAAAGTTAATGAGGAAAATCCTCAACAATCTCAAGAATTCGAAACGTTGGAAGAAAAACCATTACAAGATAATGATAATAAACAAGAATCAAAAAACTGAACACAATTTAAAACAGAGTATCCAAATATTGCACAAATAATAAAAAATAGCAAAAATACTGGCATTAAGGTATTAATATCTTTAATTAAATTTTTTGAAATTAATAATGACCCACTTGGAATTACAGAATACATACTAATTTTAAATGAAGAACGTAAAAAAGAAAAAATGAACATTAAAGAAATTGAAAAAAAATAAAAAATATTTGAAAAGAAATCCAAAAATTAAAAAAAGAACTATTTGTAGATGAACCATCATCATTATGATCTTGTTCTTCTGAATCAAAAGAAGAAAAAAATACTAGAGACATTGAACTTGAACTAATAAGAATAGGAAGGTTCGAAGTATCACAAGCACAAATGGAGCAATATTCACCAGAAGTAAAACAAATTATAAACGATTCAAAACAACTCTTAAAAGAATATGATGATGAATTAAATAAATCAATTACATTATAAATAATTTCTGTAATTACTTAATAAAAAGTAAATTTTTAGTGTTTATTAAGCAAAAACAAACATTTATACTTTTTTATCTTATTTAATTATTATTTTTGATATACTATAAGTGTGTATGACTATATAAATTAAAAAAAGAGGATAAAATGAAACAAAAACAGATTCAAAAAACAAATGATAAAAATGATCAAAAAGTAAAAAAAACTATCGAAACAAGTGATATTCAAACTGAAAATAATTTGAATTCAAAAGAAACTGATGAACAAACTGAAAATTATAAATACGAATTAAAAAAACTTAAATTTTATTTTATAATTAAATTATTAACAATAATATTTGCATTTTTATTGGCAGTAGTTTTATATTTAGGTTTTTTATTAACAAATAAATTAGACTTAGATACATTATTAGAGTTTGAATGACCTTTATTACTACTGATGGGAATTACAACCACAACATTACTTCCAAGTAAAATATCTAAAACTACTAAAATTTAAAATAATTTTATAATTATTATTTCTTATTGCTTAAATTATATCCTTTTAACAAAAAATATTATTAATCTCTTTAAAAATAAAATTTTAAAGAGATTAATTTTTATTTTAAATTAAAAAAAAATTATCACCAAATAATAACGTCTTATAACAAATTTTGATATGAAAAACTCTTTTCTACAATATTATGCTCATCTAAATCATTTATTGATTTTCATTTTTTACCATAATTTAAACTACTACTTCCTAATATTTTAGTTTTCTTTTCTGATTTATTAACTTTAGTTTTTAAAATTTTAATATCACTTTCTAACTCATTAATTTTAGTATTTAATCCATTATGTTCGCGAATTAATTTATCAAAACTATCCTTACTATATTTATTATTAATTGCTTTAATTTTATTACTTTCTCACATTCCACAAGTCAAAAATTTAAGTGGTCAATGTCACCATCTTCTTGCTAATTGTTTTTCATTTTTGAAATTCAAATTAAAATTATTAATTTGTCCACATATTTTATTTTTAGCTTCTTTTAGTATTTTTAAATCATGTATTTTTTCTTGCATTTCTTTAAAAATTTCATTAATGTCTGAACTATCATATAGTGTTAAATCATCTAAACTTTTAGAACTATCTCTATACTTTATTTTAACTTCTAAATCAGTTTGTGAACCTAATACAAATAACTTATCTTCTGAAGTAGTTAAAACATTACTCAAATCATATTTATATATATTTTTAAAATCTATTGCTAATGCCCCCTTATTTACTTGTGCTTCTAAAAAACTAATAGTTACAGTAAACAAAGATAAAATTGGCATTATTGCTTTATCAGAATATTTTTTAGTACTTTTTTCCGCAATTATCTTGAAGATAATTAAGATTTTTAATAACATTAGGAATATCTGCAACCAAAGATATACCTTTTAATTCTTCAATAATTCTTTTAAAATAAGGAATTTGAGTATTATGTTGTTTTTGATATCTTAACTTTATACTTTCAAGTTTTTTTATTAACTCTGTTGCAGATGACATTTTTTCTTTTACCATTTTTTAATTTCTCCTCTTTTAAAAAATAAAAAAACCCATTTATTTTTAATAAAAATAAGGGTTAGAAAACTTATATTAAGTTTATGATTTTTATTATACTATCTTTTTTTTAAGATTTTATTAATATACTTTTGTCATAAAATAATAATTAGTTTTTCTAAATTTTAAAAATTATTTATGTAAAAAAAGCTAAACATTTTCCTTTTTTAATAATTAGTTTTGGTCTTTCTTCTTTGTTAAATTCATTACTAATAGTTTGCGTACTATTATTAGTAACAGTAATATCTTGATTTGGATAAAACTTACAACCACTAAAATTATAAATTACTTCTTCATTGTCTAAACTAAAAAAAGAAATATATTTATATGTTAATTGTCAATTGTAAAAAATATATTCTGATTTTGCTTTTAGTAAAAAACAATAATTATTTTCACCTAATAAAATTGGGTTAAAACATTCATATTTTTTTAATATATTAATACTAGCAAGTAACATATCCCAACGTATTCCATCACTTACTATCACTATTTGTTGAAAATCAATTTTTTTGGAAATTGCAGTAACTATCGCAAGTTCACTATCAATAAAATCTTTTTCTTTATTAAAAGTAATAATTTCAAAATTATGTATTTTACTTTGATCATTTAAAATCTTTAACTGTTGTTTATTAATGGTATCATTATCACCACAAATAAACTTAATTGGTTTGTTATATTTTAATAATGATAAAACACCAGTTTCAACACCAATAAAAATTGGATTAATAAATTGTTCTCAATTTAAATTATAATCACGACAAACAATTACTAATTGTTTAATATCACTATTTTTCATAATTTGTTAACATCGCAACTTGTTTTTTTACTGAATTATCACTATTTAATAAATAACTACCCGCTACTAGGTAATTAGCACCAGCAGCAATACAATCATTTGCTGTTAAATTATTAATGCCACCATCAACAGCAATTGTAATATTTGGAAAATTATTATCGATATGTTTTACTAACATTTTAATTTTATTAATAGTTAAATCTAAAAAACGTTGTCCACCCGCACCTGGTTGCACACTCATAATTAAAATTGTATCAAGTTCTTTCAAATAATCATAAATTTTTGAAATTGGTGTATCAGGATTAATGGCAATTCCTTTTTTAAAACCAGGGTTTTTTCACTGCAGAAATTCTTTTAATTGTTCTTCTGTTAATGCTTCATAATGCAAAGTAATATTTTTAACTTGCGGTAAAATTATAAATGGTTTTAAATAATCACATACTTTTGATGTTGTTATCTTTACCATCATATGACAATCAATATTGATATTAGAACTAAATTTACATACATCACTTAATATTTTTGCACCAAAACTTAAATTTTCAACAAAATGATGATCCATAACATCAAAATGAATTCAATTAATTCCTGCATTTTGTAAATTTAATAAATCATCTTTTAAAGATAGAAAGTTAGCAGTTAAAATGCTAGCGGCAATTGTTACTTCTTTTTTCATATATTACCATCCTTTATTTTAAATTATTAATTTTATTGAATTCTATTAAAATTTTACAATAATCTTCATAAAAAAAACTAGAAATTATTTTATTTGCAACTGCTTTTTTAATTGCACATTCTGGTTCTTGCTGATGTAAGCAAGTACGAAACTTACAATTTTGTCAAATATTAGTAAAACTAGGAAAATTAGTAGCAATATCAATACTACTTAGACCTTGTAACTGAAAGACCGAAAAACCAGGTGTATCTGCAATAATACCATCATGTAAAAAATAAAGGCGAGTTTTAGTTGTGGTATGTTTACCACGATTTAAACTTGTAGAAATATCCTGTGTTCATAATTTTAAATTATTATCCAAACTATTTAAAGTTGAACTCTTTCCCACTCCTGAAGTACCTGTTAATATTGATAACTTGTTTGTAAAAACTTTTTTTAAATCTTCAATACCATTTTTTTTAACATTTGAAATAAAAATTGTTGGTAAATTTAAATTCTGATATGCTTTAACTTTTGTTCAAACTTCATTATCTTTAGTTACCAAATCAATTTTTGTAAATATTAAAATTATTTTTAAATGATAATAATTAAAAATAGTTAATAATTTATTTAATAGAAAACTACTAAGAAAAGGATTAACAAGAGAACTAACAATTAATACTTGTTCAACATTAGCAATGCTTGGTCGATATAGTTCATTAAATCGAGGTAAAATTGATTCAACCAAAGGATTTTTATCATCTTTAAAATTAACTTTAACATAATCACCAACTAAAATTTTTGCTGTTTGAAATTTTAAATTTCCTTTGATTAAACAAGAAAAAATTTGATTATCAATTCTTACTTCAACAAAGTTATTTGCAACTCCAATAACTATTCCTTGTTTAAAATTCATAGTGTCCTCCAATTAATATAAAATTAATATGCTTATAATAACACCAATAAGTAATAATATAATTAAAATTAAAGATAATAAAAATTCTTTTTTTAAATAAAATGGTTTTTTTAATTTTTGTGAATTTAAGTAATTTTTCTTAAATAACATATTATTTTTATTTTCCGTTTTTAAACAACAATCTAAATCATTACTCAATTCACTAATTGTCCGATAGCGATCATTAATATTCTTAGCAGTTGCCTTCAAAATAATATTTTCTAAACTTTGTGGAATATTCTTATTAATTTCATGAATTAATGGCATTGGTTCTTTAATATGTTTAGCGGCTAATATTTGTGGATTTTTATGAAAAAAAGGTGGTTTACCAACTAATAATTCATATAATATAATACCCAAAGCATAAATATCACTTTGAATTGTTGGTTTTTGAAATTTTACTACTTCTGGAGCAATATATTTCATTGTTCCTACAACTTGATTAGCGTGTTTTTTAACTTCATAATCATCAATAACAGCAATACCAAAGTCTAAAACTTTAATTGCTCCACTACTAGTTAAAATAATATTTTCAGGTTTTAAATCACGATGAATAATATTGACTGAATGACACGCATTAACCCCTTTTAAAATTTCTTTCATAATAACTATAACTTCATTAACTGATAAAACTGAATAATTACTTAAATATTCTTTTAATGTTTTACCTTCTAATAATTCAAAAACTAAGCATCAATCTTTCTTATCAATAAAAACATCATATACCAAAATAACATTGGGATGTCTAACTCTAGATACTGCTCTAATTTCTTGCAAAAATCGTTCTTTTATTAAGTCATCTAGTGGTGAAATTGGATTAATTACTTTTAAAGCAACTTGCCGATTTAAATATTTATCTTGTGCTTCATAAACTTTAGCCATACCACCCGAACCAATAATTTTTAAAATATGATAACGATTATTCAATAATTTATTTATTTCCATTAGTTTCACCATTACTTTTAAATTTATTTTTTAAAAATTACTAACTTATTTATAATTTATATTTTACACAAAAATATCAAAAGACTAAAATTTTATTTCCATTAATAATGCAGTAACATTATCAGTTGAAACATTAAGTAATGCTTGCTTAATTAATAATTTAACTTTATTATTAATATTTCCATTTTTTTCTAAAATATTAACTATTTCATATTCTTCTAAAAAATCATGAACACCATCACTAGTTAAAAGAAAATATGATGGAATTATTAATGGTAAATGAAAAATATCAGTTTTTAATGGCTTACGTGGACCAAGAGCACTAGTCAATGCCTTTCAATAAGTGTGATTTAAATCAACACTTGATTCTTTAGTTGTATTTTTTTGTAAATATAAATTTAAAATATTATGATCAACTGTTAACTGTTTTAATCCTTGTTCACTATATTGATAAATACGTGAATCACCAATATTTACTAAATAAGCTTTGTTATTAGTAATTAAAATTATTACCATAGTTGTTCCCATATCAAGCGCTTGTTCATTACTTAAACTAAAATTATTCATTTCAATTTGAATAATTTCTATCTTTTCTTGTAATCATGCATGAATTTGTTTATCATGTTTTAATTTAGTAAAATCTGTTGTTTCAAAAAATTTTTTTAACATACTAACAGCCATATTACTCGCCACTTCACCACATTTATGACCACCCAATCCATCACAAACAACACCAATAACTTGTCCAGTGTTATTTGTTAAATATAAAACGGCATCTTGATTATTTGTACGATAATTACCAACATCTGTTTTATAACTAGCATTTATTTTCATAAACTGTCCCCCTATATTCCTTTTTTTAATTTACAAATATAAAATCCATCAGTATTGTTATTAAAACCAAAAAATTGTTTTTCTGCAATGATTGTCATATCTGGGTGATTTTTAACAAAATTCTCAATTTGATTTTGATTTTCTTTAATATTGAAAGTACAAGTAACATACACAACTATCGCTTCAGGTTTTAAAAGTTGATAAGCCTTATTTAATAATTTTGCTTGAACAGTAATTAACTGATTAATTTCTTCTTTACTTCAATTGATAAGTTTAACTTCTGGTTTTCTTTTAATTAAACCTCAAGCAGTACTAGGAGCATCAATTAAAATTTTGTCAAATTTATTATTAAAATCTAATATTGTAGAATCACCATATTTAAGTTTAGTATTTGTTACCCCTAATTTTTTTAAATAAGTAGCACCAATTTTTAATCGTTCTTCATTTATATCACAAGCAACTATCTTACCGTGATTAGACATTAAAGCTGCCATATGGGCTGTTTTACTAGCAATTCCTGCACACATATCTAATACTTCATCATATGGTTGTGGATCTAAAATATGACTAACTAACATACTTGCTTGATCTTGTTTAATAATTTCACCATTTTCATATAATTTTGTGTTAAAAATTGACTTTGAACTAATAATACCATCAGATACTATCTCGCTTAAACAAAAGTTAAAAGATTTATAATTTTCATTGTTTAACACTTTATTAACAGTAGTTTTTAATGTATTAACTCTAAAACTAATTAATGGCATTCTTAAGTTATCTTTTATCAATTGATTTGCAATATTAATACTAAATTGTGATTTTATTAAAGAGTATAATCAACTAGGATAACTATATTTAATTAATTTAATATTTTGTTTACTTTCTTTTTGTAAATTAAATTCTGATCTAAATTCAGTAAAACATAAATCTAATACTTTAGAAATAATAAATGTTAGTTTATTATCAATGGTGCTTACTTTTTTTAAAGTATTTTCAATGAAAATTTCTTTATTAGTAATTTCTAAAAAATAGATTTCATATAAAACTATTCATAATAAAATAGTTATGTGAAAAGGAATAGTAATTACTGATTTCAAAACATTTCATATTTGATTTAATATATAATCTAAATAAATTTGATTTTTTAAGGTTCCTAGTACTATCTTTTCAATTGCTTCTTTTTCTGATAATGTTAGATTTTTATCTCGCATCATTTGTGCTAATAAAACATTACAATGACCTTTTTCTAGGATTACTTGTACTAGAATTTTATAAACATCATTTTGAATTATCATTATTTAACCCCACAGAATTTTTAATTATACATATATTATAACTTAAATTATATTTTTAATTTTGATAAGTATTTTACTACTATAACTATTAAAAAATGCATCATTACAATGCATTTTTAGTAATAAATTATTATTTTTTTAAAAAAATAAACTATTAAAAGTTACTCTTTATATTTACTTTACCTTTTCATTTTTTACAATCTTCACCATATTTATACATATTATTAATTTTAATACCAAGAATAATTCCTGATCATATTGCACAAGGTGTATTAGCACAAATTATAACTAAATCTTTCATTAAAATTGTTGATTCAGATCCACCATGATATGATAAATGAATAATGCCCCATAATACTCATAAACTGTTAGCTGTTGTATAAAGAATAAATGTAAGTAAAGAAATACCATCTGTTTTTTTAGTTTTTATTGTTTTTAAAGACTGTGGACAAAATGCTATAACAGCAATAAGTGCTCCAATAATCCCTATTATAGTAATAATTCATCATTCAGTATTTGCCATTATTTTTATTCCTCCAAAGTTTTAGCATTTTCGCCCAACGTTTTCATATTTTTTACTTTAACATAAATAATACAATTAGTTGCAGTCATTGTTACTGTATACGGTATTATTAAGGTAGAACCTCAAATTGCAATTTCAAGAGTATCAGCACCTTCTGGTCACATTACTGGTAATGTTACTGAAAGTATTCCAAATATCAAGAAAAAAAGATTAGCAATATTATAAATAATATAAGTTGATAAGATTATATGTTTAGTTTCCTTAGTTTTTATTGTTTTTATTGCTTGTGGAATAAATGTTATAATAGACAATATTCCGGCTAAATAACCTATAATTCCAATAAAAGTTTGCATTTTCATCCTCCATTAAATTTTAAAAATATTTTAGTAGTTTTTTTAAAACTATTAATATACTTATTTCTTGTTTTATTAAACATAACATTATTTTAATTTTAATCATTTAAAATAGAAAGTGTTTAGTTAATTTTTTTTCAAATAAATCTAAAAAAATGAAAAATAATTTATAATAAAAAAATAAAAAACCACTAAAATAGTAAAAATTTATTTAAAATAAAATAATAAATTTAAAAAATATTAGTTAAAAATTAAATAAAATTTTAATTTTAATTTTACAATAAATATAAAATTATGAAATAAATTCGCCTTTTTATAAAAAAGTGAATTTTTTATTGTATATTCATTTTTTCAATTATAGACTTAAATTAAGATTTACTTAGAATTCAAAAATAAACAATAAATAATAATTTTTCAATTAAAACTATATTCTATAAAAAAATAATTTGTTATCAATTTATGTTATTAACAATATTTTTAATATTGTCATAAATTTAACTTATCATTTTATTTTTTATAAATTTACAAACTAATTTAATGTTCTTACACCATTTCATATTTTTTTAAAATCCTAAATATTATAAATATAATCTATGTTCTAAGTAAATCTTAAATTATGGGAATATATAAAAAAGTATTGGAGTTAAAAATGAAAAAAAATAATTTTATTTATGCGAGATATGATAAAGAAGATAACTGTTTAGGTGTTTATGACACTATGGAAGAAGCAATATTAAAAGTTTACCACATTGATAAAACTAATAAAAAACGCTATTATCAAGCCTATAATAATATTTGTCGTTCTTATCAAAAATATAAAAATAATTTTGGAAATGTTGTTTGTTATGAAGGTTTTTGATTTAAAATACCACTAAATGAAAATGGCTATTAAAATTAAAAAAATAAAATAGTTATACTATGAAATGGTTAAGGATACTTAATAAAAATATTTTTTAATTTTATAGTTAAAACTCAATAAATTAAAAAACCATTACTTTGATTTATCAAGTATATAGGGACTTCGTCCCTCGCCACTACGTGGCTCACCCAAATTATAGTCCCAGTAGGTTCACTGGGACTATAATCATTTTTATTTATCTTTATTTTTAAGTTTATCTTTTTTCTTTAAAATATTATCCAATTTATCCAAACCAGCAAATTTAATATCACTATAAGTCATATCGATACTACTTGCTTCTTTAAGGTATTTCTTAGGTGATAATTCACTTTTAAGTTCATGCACATAATGTAAAGCCCTAGAATTATACCTTTTCAACCAATGTCTAGGAAAAAATAAAGTCATAGCCATTGCTTCACCGCTATAACTTGGAGGCATTATGCCTTTTTTAATCATTTTCTTTGTTCTACGTCGTGAAAACACTACTTTATTATAATCCTCAATATTAGTATATAAATTAAGATTAAATATAACAACAAAGCCCAAAAAACGCATTCTTTTAACTTGCACAACATACTCTACTTTTTCTCTTGCTTGTACTGGTATTCTATTAGGGTATTGTTCAATCAAATACATTGTACCATTAAACATGTGACCTATTAACTTACAAAATTGTCCTAAACTTTCTTGTTGATTTTTAAACTGTACTCCTAAATCATTAGAATTTATTTTTAATGCTAATTCATCTAAAATTATTAAATCTTGTTCCTCAAAAGCATAATTACTTGCTAACTGATTAAAAGTAAAAACATCATTATAATTAACCAAATAAGAATAACCATTTTTTAATTTAATAGGAAAAGGACTAACTACTCGTTTTTTATGAGTTTGTGCTAAAAAACAAGCAAGAGCAGATTTACCAGTGCGTGGTGGCGCTGAAATAATATAACTACCTACACGTTTTAAAATTTTAACATTACGAATAGTTATAAGAATTGGATAAATAATCATAATCAAACCTATAACCAATAACACGTAACCATATCAAGGCATTATTTAACCACCTTATTTTTATTTTTAAACTTACTTTTAATTCAAAAACAAAATTTCATAAAATATGAACCAAAAACAAAAGAAAAAATAAAATTAAAAATAAACAATAAAAATTGAACATCAAAACCAGAATTTTCATAAAATAATTTTAATTTATCTACATCAAAATTAAAAAATAATGCAGTAACTAATGATGTTAAAAACAAACAACAACTGTAATCAAAATTTCACATCAAAACAATCTTTTATTTTCCATAATAAACTCCTAACCTATAATTAAACTAATTGCTCTAACAAATAACCATAAAGGTATAATATTTTCTATTCCACTAACAATATCAACATTTAAAGCAGTACTAATCGTATCTGAAAAAATATGTCGTAATAAACTATCTGTTGTAAAAAGAAATTGTCTTAATGGTTCAACTGGTAAAACTTTACCAACAACACCATAAAGTATTCATCTAAAAGCATTACGCAGATGACCAAAAACATCATATCAACTAACACGTTCATACTCAGGGTTAAAAGGACTATTTGGTGGTACTGGAACAATATCTTTGGAAGAAAAAATATTCATCTGACCAAATTTAACATGCAAACCGTCACGATTAGTTAACGAAGATAAATCAAAATCAATTGTTAAATGCTTTAAATTTGGAACACGAACCGGCATAGTAACAAAATTATATTTTCCTAAATTATAAACACTATCTTTATCATTTAATACACCTTTAAAATTATAACGAATATTACCCTCATAATCTAAAAATGAAAATGTATAAATAGAAGAAAAATAACTAAAATATTCAGCAGAAATATAAAACATAAAACCTTGTATATAAAAACTCAAAGGTTTTGTAATTTCAAAAGTCAACTTAAAACTTAAATTATTAGAAACATTATAATTTCAAAAAACTAACTCATTAAACTTACCAGTTTGTATATAATTATGATTAAATAAAATAAGAGATAACTGGTTTAAATCTTGCTCTGTAAAATCATAATTTGTAGACAAATCACTAACTCGTCTATCAAAATTACCTACCACATCAGAATGAAATTGAATTGAATAAGGAGTATCAGTAGTTTTATGTACAACAGCAGAAACTAATTTTAAATCTGGTTGGCCAACATCAAAATAAGCAGAGTTTCATGGAATAGTTGCTCA
Organism: Spiroplasma endosymbiont of Tiphia femorata; assembly: GCF_964020225.1. NCBI lineage: Bacteria > Bacillati > Mycoplasmatota > Mollicutes > Entomoplasmatales > Spiroplasmataceae > Spiroplasma > Spiroplasma endosymbiont of Tiphia femorata. The sequence goes on from NZ_OZ026544.1 coordinate 1,205,938, forward strand.
ATCATTAAAATCATTATATTTAACGGGTTTAACCATATCGCTAGTTATAGTGTAATTACTTTCACTAGGTGCATTAAAAACAATTAAACTAGTTGGTGCTTGAACAGTACTATTTACAACAAAAAATAATTTAACAAACTTAAATCACATAATTATTTACCAAATAAACATTTTAAAATTCACCATGAACCATAAAATATAATAAATCCAATAAAAAACTGAGTTCCATAAACCACTAAATTTCATAAAATAGTAGTAAAATCATCAACTGGACTACCTATAAACATAGTTCAATAATCAACTATACATTGATGTATTTTATTGTAAATATCTCAAACACTCATAATTAACACCTACCCAAATAATGACCTAAAAACAAATTTAATACTACGATAAATAAAATTAAAAAATACACCTAATACCAACCAAAAAGTCAAATTAAACAAAATATAAACTTCATCAGTAATATTTGGTTGATTTAAAAATATACTAATATCATTACTAGAAAATATAAAAATTAAATGCAATATACTATTAACAAAATCACTCATAAATTAAGCACCTACAAACTTCCCTTTTTTATTTTCAACACCCTTAGCCTTATTTCTTAAACGTTTTCTTTCATGTTGTTTAGCAATTTGCTTTCCAACAAATTTTGAACTTCCTTTAATATTTCTATAACTTTGCTTTACAGTACCCGATGTAAAAACTGGCTGAATATCAATATTTAAAAAAACTGACATAGCAAACTTTATTAAAAGAATAAAAACAACAAAAGTCCCCAAATTAAAACCCAAATCTGCCATTGGCAAATTTCAAAATTTCATAAAAATTTGCGCAAATAATTCTAAAATTTTTGAAATAAAAGCAACACCCATAATAAACTACTCCTATATTATTTTTAATAATTTTAAAATTAATGAAAAAGTAAAAAGTACTAAAATAATTGCTAACAATGGTGCTGGCATAGAAACTATTTGTTGTGAACTATCACCAAAAATAAAACTTTTAATAACCAAAGATAAATTATGTAAACCGGAAAAATCAGTAATATAACTTTGCAAAATATTTTGCACAATATTATTTAAAGAAGGTAAAAGTTTACCTAATAAAGGAAAAACAAAAATTATTGCAAAAAATAATTTAATCATAACTATTACCTCCTAAAAACAACTTTAGTTTTTTCTACCTAAATCCACGAATAATATGTCCTATAAATTCTTTAATAAATACTAAGACCATCATAAATATTGGAATTAAAACTGGTCAATTTGTCATAATTGAATCACCAGCAAATACTCAATCAAATACATAACTAAAAGATTCTAATAATTTTTGGCCAATACCTCCAATCATATTTAATAGTGCGGTTAAACCTGCGGGCATTTTAATCACCTCCCTCCTCTAATTCTTTTCTTGCTCTTTCTTTCCGTTTTTGTTCTTTACAATATCAACAATCGGGATCAACTATATCATGTTTTTTATGTTTAAATTTTCAAACTAACTTTTTAATAGTACCTTTAAAAAACCAAGAAGTAGCAAACACAGCCAATATTACAACTATTCATTTAACCATTATTTTTTACCTCCTAAAAAATTATCAAAACTCATATTTTCACTTAATCTTTGTTCAAAATTTCGCTTTGCTTTTTTCTTATGTAACTTTTGTCTTGGCATATTTTTTCATTTATCTTTTTTCATTTTAAACACCACCTAATGTATAAGCATAAGAATAATCCCAGTTTAAACTTGCTCTATCTAAATTAATCTCCGACATATTATCATCATTTAAATCAACATCAACCATACTGTCATTTGTACTTTGATAATCACTAACACTAGTGTTAATTAATCTTGCTCTTTCATCAGTAAATACTTCTTGTAACTCTATATTATTATGTGTATTGCCTAATGGCAACAATAAACTATTTATAATTTCACTTGCTCCCGCAATTATCGTAGGAATAGCAAAATAATTATTAAAATTATTATTAATTCCCATAGCAACACCACTACTAATCAAACATCCACCAGTAGCCATATTACATATCTTTCTTATTGCTTCAAATTTATTAGGTATTAACTCAGTTAAACCACTAATAACATTCGCTATACCAAAACTATTTAAAGATATATAAGTATCTCAATCTACAAAAGGCTTATCAATTACTGGATTAGGAGTTGGTATTGGAGTAGGAATTGGTGGTTCAGTAGGACAAGGCGGCCAAAAACAAGGTTCATCTCTTAATAAAGAAACTGACTTATCTACATACTGAACAAACTTGGCATAGTTAATTAAACCAATAGTCCCTAAACCTAAAAATATCTTTTTATAACTATTAATAACTTTATTTCTAGTAGTTGGTCTTTGATTAATATTCCATATATCAATTCCTAACTTTTTACTAAATAACAAAGAATTTATAGAACCTAATACTGGGTCTTTTAAATATTGACCATAATAAGCACTAACACCTACCATAGCACTTAATGGACTTAATCCAGTTCTTAAAATTTTAGTTAAAGTATAATTACTAGTTTGCTCTAATTCATTAGGCATAAATAAAACTCCTTACTTTATATACTAATAAGGAGCTTATTTATGAATTATAATCTAATCCATTGGGGCTTAATGAAAAATATATAATCCATATATAAGCCCCTTATTTAATTTTTACTTATTTCTTTTATTCTCTTTTTTTATTCGTTCCATTTCATTAGCAACTCTGTAACACATTTCACAACCATATACTCGTTCATAAGTTCAATCACTACATTTATGTCTCATAATTTAACTTACTTTCTTGCTGTCTCATTGCCTGATTTAAAGCAATATCTAATATACAATTTGGACAATAATATTTTCTAGTATATAAGTTTTGTAAAACTCTTTTAGGACAAATAACTTGGTCACAAAGTTTACACATATAAATAGCTAAATGAAATGGTTGTCCACAAGAACAATTATTACTTCTAGCCATAATTTAAAATTAACTCCTAACATAAAATAATTATTTAAAATTACCCTTTTAATAAATAACTATTTTCAATTAGAAAGTTTTTTAATATTACCGCTTAAATCAAGTTCAAGTGAATAAAAATTACCAACTTTTAAATCAAGAGTAGATAAACAATTATTAAAATCACTAGCAAATTCCGGATTATATCATTTATCACGTGTTTGACCAGTTGGCACACTTGTTTGTTTGTTTATTTCTACAAACTTCAAAACATCAAACTTTAATGTTTGACCTTTATTATTTTTATCGGGAATAATACGCCCTTTTTCAATATTAACTAATTGAACTTTAAACATAAAAAAATACTTAACCTTTCGCGTTCATTAAAATTTAATTTAATAAGTCAAGCATAGTAGGGTAAACCTATACTTACTAATAATATATCATAAAAATATAAAATTTCAACTAAAAATAAAAAATGAACATTAGTAAGAACGCGAATAATCACTAATGTTCATTAACCATTATATATATATATATATATATATACAAGTATATTCTTTAATAATTTAATTTTTTATGATAAAACTTAAAATTTTTAAATTTATTATTTTAAATCATTTTTTAAACAATTCGGGCAAATAGCAATCATAATTTTTAACTTGTTTTTTTCAGTTACTAAAAAGAATTTAAAAATTACACTTCAATCAATTATTTTTTTCCTATTATATAATGAATTAGTAAATTCATCTCATTTTTTTGTATCAATAATACTTCTACATTGAGAACATTCATATTTATTTTCGAAATTAAAAATAGATAATAAAATATTTACTTCTCACAAATACGAATTAAAATGTGTTATAAATTGTTTTGACATTTCTTTTACTGAAAGTTGTTTACTACCTATTATTTCATTTTTATAATCTCTAAGTAAATTTTTCTCTTCATAAGAAAAAAATTGATATTTATTTCAAATCTTTTCTAATTCTTTATATAATTCTGTTCTAATTGTTCTTTTTCTATTTTCAAATTGAAAATATATAGTAATTCCTAAAGTTATAATAACAGACATAGCACTAATAATACTAGTACAAATTTCAATTATTGTTTTAGTATCCATTTTTTTCTCCTTTTATATTTTATTATAATTTAAAAAAATAAAAAAAATACTAAAAATTAAACTAATGTAAAACTTTTTTCTTAAAATTTATTTCTTCAACTTTACTACCAAAAACTTTATAAACCCAAGTCAAAACATCTCTATCTCTATGATTTAAATAACCAATTTCACTAGTCCATAAATAATGTTTATACGATAAAGCACTTAAATATACATATTTTTCGTAATCTTCATATTCTTTAAAATAATCATTTACAACAGTACTCTCAATAATAGCACCAATCATCACAGTATCACCATTACTATCTCTTTGAGTTTTAAAATAAAATACATTTGTTGCATTAAAACTTGCTTTAATTATATCTCCAATTGTCAATTTTTTAATACCACGAACAACAAGAGGATTTTTACAATTACGACTAAAAGCATAAGCCTTTACACCTACATCTGTCTGATTTATAGATTTAACATCATCCATGGCTTTTGTAACATATTTTCCTAAATATTTAATAACAAATTCATTTGTACCTTTTTTAACTACTTTTAAATCATTAAAACCATGAGTTCATCATTCTGCTAACATACTTTTATATATCTTTCTATTAAAAATTATATGAAAATGAATAGCACCACGAGATTGATATTCATAAACATAAAAATACTTTAATTCTCCTAAATTTTGAAAACGTTTAGGGTCATTTCATCACTTTTTTAATTTAATAAAAAATAAACCAATATCTTTTTTTGCTTTTTTAATATCTTGCATATTATTTTTATAAGTCAAAGTAACAAAACTTAACATTTTACTATTATAAAAATTATGTAATGCTTTTTGAATTAAATTAGTTTTAGTACGAGAAGTATTATTTCTCAATTTTTGTTTATTTCCAACATAACATTTACCTTTTTTATTTCCAATATTATTTAAAAAAGAAATAGGTAAAACAACATTTTTAACATAACAAGCATAAAAAATTTTTTTAACATAAAAATCTTGTTGAATATCCATATATAAAACTTCCGCGTTCTAGGTTTTAAAAAACCAATTTTATACATTTTAATAATAAACAAATCTTAACATAAAAAATTATAAAAACAAATAATAAAAGAAAAACGATACTTAATTTAAATATTTATTTTATTAAATTTTTTCAATTATTTCTTTAGTTTAAAACTTTAATTATTAATAAGAATTTAAATCATAATATTTAATATTTTATTATTTATAAGTTGAAAAAATCTGAATGTTAGTAAACTAAATTAACCTTTACTAACATTCTTTTTTAGATTTAAAGTTTTTTATATATTTTCTAAAAAACAGAATACTTAATCAATCTTTTATAAAACTACTTTTTTATTAGACTTCTTTTACTCATTGATTAGGTACTACTGAAAAACCAATAGTATTATTACCAGTATGTGTTTTTAAAATATTACATAATGGTTCAACTTTATATTTGGTAAATCCTCTATTTTTTACTTTTTTAATTGCTTCATCAATAATATCTTTTCTACATCAACCATCAATAATATATATTGTTTCTTTAGTAACGTCTTTAATTTTAGTAATAATATCTAACATTTCTTCCATAGCTTTACTTAAGGTTCTAACTCTACCAATATTATCAATTGTTTCTTTACATCTTAAAATTGGTTTAAAACGTAAAAAATTACCAATTCTTGCTTTACTCATTGGTAATCTACCACCACGAGCCAAAAATTTTAAATCATTAGGAGCAATATAAGATTCATAAGTTTTACGAAATTTATTTAAAATTCCTAAAATTTCAGGAATTTTTTTTCCATTTTTAACAAGAGTAAAAGCAATTAAAACCATAAATTTTAAAGGTATTGAAGCAGCACCTGTTTCTAAAATATGAACTTTATTTTTATATTTTTCTTCTTTTTGTAAAACTTGTGAACTTGCATATTGTCCTGAAGCATTATTAGCAATTGGTAAAAATAAAATTTGATCATATTTACTTAAAGCATTATCTCAATATTGTTCAAGTTTACCACGACTAGTTTGACTAGTTTTTAAAATACAGTGTTCATCAATCATCTTTTTACGAATTGTTTCACTATCAATATCAATGTTATTATCATCATAAGCATTTTCTCCTTCAATAATATTTAAAGGAATAATTATTATTTCAGGATATTTTTTCATATCTTCAACGGTAAAACCAGTAGCTGAATCACTTACAATTCCAATTTTCATTTTGTTTGCTCCTAACCTTTTATACTAATAAATTATAGTAAAATTATAACAAATTTATTTTACTATATATCGTTTTAATTTGAAAAAATATAAAGTGACTATAAACTTATTAGTAGTAAAAATAAAAATAGTCTTAATTACTCAATAATTAAGACCATTTTTTAATTACTTTTAAGTTAAATAAATAATACGATCAGCAATAATTTCTGTATAGTAAAAATCATTAGCTTTATTAGCAAATGTTTGAATTCTACCTTTAATACCAATAATTGCATTCTTTTTTAATAGTGTTTTTAATTCCTCTGTATTAGCTATTCAAGTTTTAATAGTGATAAAATCAATTTCAAATTGATTTTGACGATTTTTAAAAGGTCTTTCAACAGCCATTATAAACTTGGTCCATTTTGTTGGAATTTGTTCTCTGGTTGGTATTATTTCTGGTTCATTCATTAATTTACCTACTAATACAACATTATTTATCATTTTAACACCCCCTCTTATTTGATAATTATAAATTTAGTTCATAAATAAAATATCAAATTATTTTATTTATGAATAAAAGAAAAAATAAATTAATTCAACAAACTTAAATATTAAAATAAGACTAGATAAAATAATTTATTAATTAACACAAAAAGAGCATTGTCAACTGCTCTTTTTGTAAAATATAATTGTGTTAATATAGTTTTAATCTAAAACTGGTAATGATCCAATTCTTGAATCTTTTAGTGCATTTACTTTCCCAAAATCTACTTGTAATCACACTCTCTGAACATTAACAAATCCAGTAATTTTATTACCATTTTTAGCAGCATCATAAAAAAATGTATAAACTTTTGTATTTAATAAACTAATTAAAGCTTCTCATTGCTTTTGTTTATATGGTGCAAATTCTAATTTAAAATCAGAGGCTAAACTTCCTTTTTTAACTCCCACATTGTTATAAAGTTTCAAATCAGGTAAAATTTTTCGAAATTCTTGACTAACATCTAAATCCTTATTGTCAGCTGTATTAATAATATAAGATTTTAAAATTTCATTATTTTTGATAATATCAATTTGACACGTACCTGCTTCTAATTCAAAACTATCTTCGGTGTATTTTTCTTTAATTTCTCCTGGAAAAGTATTTTTAATACTAACAGTTAAACTAACAATTTCAGCATATTCTTCATCTGAATAAACGCCAATTTCATCACCAGTTTTGAAACCTAAATCTTTTAAAAAGTGTGCTGCATTAGCATTTTCTGCCCTATATTTATGAGGTGGTGCACCTGTTCTTAACAATTTATTTTTAAAAAGATCATTAATTTTCATTAAGTGATCATCTGCAATAACCGAATATTTTTCACTATCAGATGTATTATCATAGTTTAATTTTTGTAAAATTAAACTTTTACCATCAGTATCATATCAACCTAATAATTGTGCATATTTACTGTCTAATTGTGGTAATGAATAATTATCACATGCAACTGTACTAAGGGTTGCTGTTGTTGATATTCCCACAGTAGCTGTCGTTGCTAATATTTTTTTAAATTTTTTCATAAATCTAAACACCTCTCTATATAAATCTTGTGTAAAAATATTGTACATGATTCTTAACAGTAAACTTACTCATATACTTATTAGTAATCAATAAAAAAATAAAATTTATTTTTCATCTATCTTTATTTTTTTATTTCTTTATTATTTAATAATAATAAAAACTTTTTTATTGTATATTATTTTTTTCACATATAAACTTTAATTAAGATTTACCTAAAATAACTATTAAAAAATATTAGAATTTATCATTACTAATTTATATAAAACTGTTTCAACAAAATTAAGTATTAATCTACTTTTTTAAATCTATAACAAAACTAGTAATATATTATTGATTAAATTATATATATGATGTTATTATTACTAATTTAACTTTATAAATAATATAAAAATACTAATTTTTATATGAATTAAATTAATTAACAATATTTTACATTTTTTTCTAAACCTACGATATTAAATAATAAAAAATCAAATTTTTGGTAAATCTTAATATTAAAAATTAATATTTATATTAATTTAAAGAAAGAGGTACTTATTAAAAAATGATAAATAATAAAAAGAAAATATTAGAAAAAGAAAGTCTAACTAATAATAAATATAAAACCAAAATTGAAAAATTAAATAAAAAACTACAAGAAACTCTTGATGATTTAAAAGAAATAAGTGATCTCTATGCAAAATCAGAAAGAGATGCATTAGATAAAAGAAAAATAATTACAAATCTTGCAAATAAAATTACAGAATTAGAAACACAGTTAATAGAAAATCAACAACAAGCAGAAATAAAAAATAATAATAAAAAAATTATAATTCCAAAAATAAATTTAATAATACCTGGTGAAATATGTTCTTTAGCAACTGATACAAAAGGTAATCTTTATCTTGGAACTAGAAATAGTTCTTGACATGGTGCTATTTATAAATGTTTAGCAGGAGAAACAAACTTTAAACCAATATTAGGAATATATGGTGAAATATGAACAATAGCTATTGATAAAAATGAAAATGTTTATATAGGTACTAGAGAAAGTAGTTTTAAAGGTAACGTTTATAAATATCAAAAAAATCAAAATACTTTTAAAAAAATGGATGGTATAAATAAATCTGTTTCTTCTTTAACTTTTGACAATGATGATAATATTTATGCAGGAGTTTGAACCGGTTCATATCAATCTCCTAGTAATGGTGAAGTTTACAAATGTTTAGCAGAAGAAACAAACTTTAAACCAATGTCTGGAATAAAAGGGGGAGTACTATCATTAGTTTTTAATAAAAATACAAATTTTTTATATGTTACTACATGAAACGGAGATGGAAAAACTAAAACTAATGATGGTTCACTTTATAAATGCTTACCACCAAATAATGTCTTTACTTTAGTTCAAAAAAATTTACCAGCTATATGACATCTAAAAACCAAAGATAGTGAACCATTTATTGAACTTGAATATTAACAAATATCAAAAAAAATATAATTGAAATTAATAATTATTAATTTAACATTATTGAAAAATTGATTTCAATTAAATTACATAATTAATCTCTAATGAAAAACAATTTAATTATTTTTCATTAGAGATTTTTAATATTTATATTTTCTAATTTTATTAAACTTCTAATCACTTTAAAATTAAAATTTTACTTCTTAAATTCCAAATTTAATATTGATAACTGATCAGATGAAATTTCACTAGGACTATTTGTTAATAAACAAATACCACGATTATTTTTAGGAAAAGCAATAGTATCACGAATTGATTCATTCTTAATTAAAATCATTAATAAACGATCAATGCCAAAAGCAATACCACCATGTGGAGGAACTCCGTAATTAAAAGCTGATAAGAAAAAACCAAATTTATTTTCAATTTCTGTTTTACTTAAATCTAATAATTCAAAAATCTTTTTTTGTAATTTATAATCATGAATTCTAATGCTCCCACCAGCAATTTCAAAACCATTTAAAACCAAATCATAAGCATCTGCAGTTAAAGTTCCTAAATCTTTATTTTTTATATCTAATAATTTTTCAGGATTTTTTGGACTTGTAAAAGGATGATGACAAGCTTGTCATTTATTTTCTTCCTGTTCAAACATTGGTCAATCAATAATTCAAATAAATTCAAAGTTTTCAATATTATTCATAAAATCTTTATGATTAATTCGTTTTGACAAATCATTAATATAAAAACTTCTAATAGCACCCATAACTTTATTAGCAACATCTTGTTGTTCATATACGAAAATTAAAAAATTATTATTATATTTTATTTTTGATATTTCTTCTGCTAAAACTAAATCATCAAACTTTACTTTAGAATTATTATGAATAATTTTTTTCTTAATTAAGTCATAAATTATTAATGTTTTTCCTCCATGCTGATTGCTAATTTCTGTTATTTTTTTTATAGTTGTTTCATTCATTTTATCATTAACTATAAAACCCTTATAAATAAATCCATCACTATTATTGTTAATATTAATATTTATTAACTTACATGTACAACGCAAATCAGGTTTATCACTACCATATAAATCCATTGCTTGATCATAGGTAATCGATGAAAATGTTGAGGGAATATTACCAATTTTTAAAGTATTAAAAAGACTTATTATCATATTTTCTACTATTAATTTAATTTCTTTACTAGTAGTAAATGCCATTTCTAAGTCTAATTGTTGAAATTCGGGTTGTCTATCAGCACGAAAATCTTCATCACGAAAACATTTAGCAATTTGATAATATTTGTCAATACCTGATATCATTAATAATTGCTTATAAATTTGTGGTGATTGTGGTAAAGCATAAAAATGTTTTTTTTGAATACGAGCAGGAACTAAAAAATCACGAGCACCTTCTGGTGTTGATTTTGTTAAGCAAGGAGTATCAATTTCTAAAAAATTATTTTGATTCAAAAATGTTCGTAAGCAACTAAGAACTTGGTGTTTAAATTTAATATTATAATTCATTGCTGGTCTTCTTAAATCTAAATAGCGATATTGTAAACGTAATTCTTCACTAGCAAGCGTATTATCATTTTTAATAACAAATGGTAAATTAATAGAATTGCTTAATATTTCAATATCTTTTGCTACTACTTCAATCATATCATTAGCAGTTTTTGCATCTTTATTTTTTCGTAAGACAACTGTTCCAATTACTTTTAAAACAGATTCAACTTTAACATTTTTTATTTCTTGATAATATCCGTTATCTGGTTTAACAATGACTTGTGTTGTTCCATACATATCACGTAAATCAATAAAAATACCAAATTTATTAATACGAATATCTTTAACTCAACCACTAATAATAATTTCTTTTGTAATATCACCCTGCGTTAAATTACCACATGTATGAGTTCTAAAGAGTTTTTCCATATTCTTCATTCTCCTCTAATAATAGATTTTTAACCTTACTAAACAATTGCTGTTCAGTATCAAAAATTAATTTTATCATTTCTTTTTTAACAAAAGAATAAAAACTAACCTGATTTTTTTCTTTTAAAAATAGTATATTTTTGGCTAAACTACGATCAATAATCTGTGACTTATTTTTATCTTGATATAAATTATATTCCATATCAATATGATAATTTTCTTTACGTAATTGTAATAATAAATCGGAAGCTATTATTAATCCTAATTCGCTTAAAGCAATAATTTGTAAATCAATAATTGGTGGTTTATTAATATTTTTATTTTCTACCAATAATAACATTAATCTTTCAATACCAATTGCAAAACCAATAGCAGGTATTTTTAATGGTGAGCCCAATTCATTAAATAAATTATCATATCTACCACCACCAAGTAAAGTATTTTGACTTTCACCAATTCGTGAATCAATAGTAGTTATTTCAAAAATAATACCATTATAATAATCTAAACCACGAACTAAATGCTCATCAATAATAAAATTAACTTTATTATTTTTTAAACTATTAATAATGGTTGTAAAATATGTTTTTTCTTCATTAGTTAAAAAATCATTTAAATATGGTATTTCTAAATTTAATTTAGTACAAATTTTACAATCAAGAACTCTTAGTGGCGATACTTTAACTCTAATTTGACAATTTTCACACAATTGCTTACTTTGATTTAATAATTGTTCTTTAAGTGCTATTTGGTATTTATTTTTTGTTTCATTAGATCCAAAATAATTAATATTTAAAGTTAAATTTGGTATTGAAAAACTTTTTATCATTTCTAGGGCCATCATCATTACTTCAACATCAACTAAAGGATGTTTAACACCAACAGTTTCGATACCAAATTGATTAAATTGACGTTGACGCCCTTTTTGAGGTCTTTCATATCGAAACATTGAACCATAATAAAAATACTTTAACGTTTGCTTAGATTTATATAATTTATTTTCAATTATAGCACGAACAATACCCGCTGTTCCTTCAGGACGAAGAGCTAATAATCTATCATTTTTATCATTAAATTGATAAATTTCTTTCTGAATAATATCAGTTGTATCTCCCACGGCTCGTAAAAATAGTTGAGCATTTTCAAAAATAGGAGTAATAAATTCTTGATAATTATATTTAATTGCACACTGTGTTAAAGATTTAATAATATTACGATATATAATAACCTCTTCATTATACATATCACGTGTTCCTCTTGCTTTTTGAAATTGCATACTTTTTTTACTCCTTTTAATAAAAAATAAATCTTCTAAAAAAACGTTCCTAAAATAAAGGAACGTTTCTTAACGCGGTACCATCCTAATTCATTTACAAAGTAAATGCACTTAATTATAATTTATCATATTTAATTAATTAATAATACAAGCTATTTAATGTCATAAAATTAGTTAACCAATGTTTGCACCAACCACACTGTCTCTTAATGTTTACCCTAAATTTACTTTTAAATGCTGAAAATATTATACTAAAATATTACATAATTATTCTGTTTATTGCAATAATATCAGGAATTTTTTTAATTGATGAAATAATTTGATGTAAACGTTCAATATTAGAAACTTTAATTAAAATTTTTAAACTTCCATGATTTTCCTTAAGCTTATTATTAGCATCAATACTTTGAATTTGTGCCTTTAAATAGCCCAAAATATTTAAAACATCAGTCATCAATGCTGGTCGATCTAAATATTGAATTTGAATTTTTGAATTATAAAGATGATGACTGGTTGCTAATAAATTTCACTTAGTATCAATAATACGTTCTTTACGCTCTGGCAAACTAACATTAGGACAAATTAAACGATGAACTTTAATACCTTGCCCTTTAGTAATATAACCCGCAATTGGTTCATCAGGGATAGGTAAGCAACAATGAGCCAATGATGTTTTAGTATTGGGGGCATTTTCAATAATAATTTCATTATTACTACTTAAATTCATTGTTGTTTGTTGTTTAGTTTTTAATTCTTGAAATGTTACTGAATCACTATATAAAATAGTAGTAACCGCCTGTTCAATTGTATAAGTTCCATTAGCAACATCTAAGCAAAAATCTTCATACGTTTTATATTTTAATGATCTAATTCTTGACATAATAACATTACGTTTTGCAATTTTTCAACGAATGTGATTTTCAATAATATATTCTTCTATTTTTTCCTTTGTTTTTTTTATTTTCTCTTTGTTTTCTGTATCTTTAATTTTATTTTCTTGATTAAATTTTTCTTGCTGATTATTTAAATATTTTTTTATTTTATGTTGAGCAAAATTGGTCTTAACAATATTTAATCAATCACGAGAAGGGCGTGCAGTTTTAGCAGTTTTAATTTCAACAATATCACCTGATTTTAAAACAGTATTAATAGGAGAATAAATACCATTTATTCTTGCACCTACTGTTGTTTCACCAATTTCAGTATGAACTTTAAAAGCAAAATCTAAAACAGTTGAACCAAATGGTAATGTTATAACATTACCATTTGGAGTTAATACATAAATTAAATCACTAAAAATATCTTGTCGAATTTCTTTTTCTAAATTATTATCTTTGGCAATATTATCTGCTAATATGTTTTCATCAACATTTGGATTTAAGTCATTTAAATTTAATATTTCTTGAAAAATATTTAATTTTTCATCAATTTCTGCTTGACGTTTCTTAGGATTTTTATTTTCCCCTTCTTTATATCTTCAATGCGAAGCTGCACCTGCTTCAGCAAAATCTTCCATTTCTTCAGTTCTAATTTGTAATTCATAAATTTCATTATCAAAAACAACAGATGTATGTAATGATTGATACATATTATTTTTTGGTGTTGCAATATAATCTTTAAATCTACCCGGAACAGGAGTAAAACTTTGATGAATATAACCCAAAATGGCATAACAACTATCAATAGAATTAGTAACAACTCTAATTGCTAAAATATCATGTATATCATCAAAATCTTTTCCAAAATAATACATTTTACGATAAATAGAATATAAGTGTTTACTACGACCATAAATTTTAAAAATTAAATTTTTATGTTGTGATAATGTTTTAGTTAATTCTTTAATAATTTCATTAACTAATTTTTCACGTTTTTCACGATCCAAATTAATAAGATTATCAATTTTTTTATACTCTTTAGGATGTAATACTGCAAAAGAACGATCTTCTAGTTCTGATTGTAATTTACGAATACCTAGACGATGAGCAATAGAAGCATAAACTTCTAAAGTTTCTTTAGCAATAATTATTTGTTTTTCGGGATTTAAAAAATTAATAGTTCTAATATTATGTAAACGATCTGCCATTTTAATAATAATGACACGAATATCATGAGCTAAACTTAAATATAATTTACGTAAATAATTAGCTTTAATTTCATTTCTTTTTTCTTTTGCAAAATGACTAACTTTAGTTACAGCTAAAACTAAATTAGCAACTTCCAAACCAAATTCTGCTACTAACTCATCAAAAGTTGTTGGTGTATCTTCTAAAATATCATGTAAAAATCCTGCTTGTATTGAAGAGACATCTAAATGTCATAATACTAAATTATATGCTGTTGATAAAACATGATAAACATAAGGATCACCATTCTTTCGATATTGATCTTTATGTTTTAATAATGCATATTCATAAGCTACTTTAATTTTTGTAATTTGCTTAGGATCTTTGATAAATGTTTTTGCTTCCGCTAATAATTGGTTAAAATCTTTACAAGTTAAATTATTCATTATTTACTACTTATTAAAACTGAATTATTTCTAACAGCGGAATATTATCAAAATGATGTTTATTAGCAAATTCAGAAAGCGAAATTAAAGTAGCAATGCCAACTGATTGAGCATTACTTTGTTTTATTAAATTAAGACAAGCATTAATTGTTCCCAAAGTTGCAATCAAATCATCAATTATTACTACTTTATCTTTTGTTGAAAGTACATTTTGCTGCATTTCTAATATAGCAGTACCGTACTCTAAATCATAAGTTACTTTATAGGTTTTACCTGGTAATTTACCTTTTTTGCGTGCAAGAACTAATTTGATACCCAACTTATATGCTATAGCAGCACCAAAAATAAATCCTCTTGCTTCAGGTGCTAAAATTGCTGTTGCTCCACATTTTTTAATAAAATCTACAAAAATATTAACAACACTTTGAAATGCTTCTGGATTACTTAATATTGGGTTAATATCTTTAAATTGGATACCTTTAATTGGAAAATCAGGAATATTAATAATAATTTTTTTTAATGATTCTTTTGTCATTGCAACCACCTATTCATTAATACCTTTAATAACATATTCATCTGCACCAATGAAATGTTTTTTAATTTTATTAATACGTTTTTTATATCTATAAACTCTTCATTTCTCAAAATAAATTCAAATAAAAGGAGCAATAAAGTAAGATGATACTAAACTTACTATACAACCTATTAATAATGATAAACTAACTATTCAGAAACTAGGAATAATAAACATAACAATTACTGATGTTATTAATACTACACCATTAATAACTAATGTTCTTGGTAAAGCCTTTTGAACACTTTTATTTGAAATTTCAATTATTTCTTCTGTGCTAATAACTTGTGTTTGATTATTATTAATCTTAATTTCACGAATATTATCAAAAATTGACATAATACTAATTATTGTTAAAATCATTACTCCCAATAATATTCCAACAATTGAAGTAGAAATTACAATTTGGAAAATACTAATAATAGCAAGTGTCATTAGTAAACTAAAAATAATAGCTAAAATTAAAGGAATAACATAAGTTAATTGAAATCTAATAATAATATAAATTAAAATAACAATAAAAGATAAAGCGATTGAAATAATCATATTAACTAATAAATCTACACCTGACTTAGCAACAACTAGATCAATTTCTCCTCATTGTAAAATAGATTCTTGTTTTCAATTTCTAGTAATCTCCCCTAAAAAATTCTTAAACCTTTGCTGCATACTTTGAGAATTTACTGTTGTTTGAACAATAATTTTAAACTGATATGGTTTTCCTTCACCACCAGCAATTAAGGAAAAATTAATATTTTTAAAATATTTACTAAATTGACTATTATTTTGAATTTCTTTACTAATAAAATCTTTTGCTAATTCTGCTTCTTTAATAATATTGTAACTAGGATCACTTGGATCTTGAGTAATTGTACCCATTCCAACAAAATCAGTTCGTTGATCAAAACCAGAACCAAAATTTAAACCAATTACACCATAAGTAATACCTGAAGCAAGAACAATAACAGCAGAGCCTGAAAGAATTCATTTTGTTAATTTATGAAAATAATTTCAGTTACTTATTTTAAGTTTTGAAAAAACATTTTTAAAATTAATAACTAATATTTTTTTGTCTTTTGCTTTAACTATTTGAATTTTTAACGGTTTTAATGCATTAATTAATTCTTGTTTCAATTTATTAATTTCTTGTGAAAGATTTAATTTTAAATCTTTTACTTTTGACTTATAAACTGATCTTGATTTACTATGTTCTTTTTTTAATTGCTGTTTATCAACTTTAAATTTTTTAATTAATTCTTTAACTTTATTTTTAAAATTAATTTGAAGCTGACATTTTTCTGAAATTAATTGTTTTTTTATTTTTTTATCACTACTTTTAATATTATTTGTATCTATTGAATTATTTAAAACTATAGTGCTTTTTCTACTAATATTATTAGTTCCTAAAAGTTGAGGTTTATTTTCTAACCAGTTATTTCGTAATAATGTTCATAACATTAATCTTAATAAGATAATTCCAAAAATAATTACACCAAAAGTAGCAATAGAAGTCATAATAATAAAACCTTTGATAGCACGAGTTCCAAATCAGAAAATAGTTAAATTAACAATTAAAATAATAGCGCTACAATCTAATGAAGAAGATAATGTTTTCTTATTTGCTGATTTAAAAGCACTAATCAAAGTTTTACCTTGCATATATTCATTTTTAAAACGTTCCAACAAATTAATAATCGTATCTAATAATAGTGCAAAACCAATAATTAAAGCAATTACGCTTTCAGGAGCAATTATGCCATTAATGAAAACAAAACTAACAATAGTAAATAATAAAAATAATGATATTATAATTAGAACAATAACTCCTAACATACGATAATAAAACAGAACAATAGTCATAAGAACAAAGGTAACTAATATAATAATAACAACTGCAATTTTTAAAGATGTTGCACCTAGCGTTGGACTAACATTAGCATAAGATAACATAGTAAAATTATTTTTTGACAATCCTGATGTTAAAACACTTTTCATTTGTTCAACTGTTTCAAGATTAAAAGTATCTGAATTAATTGAAATACTATTGTTAGTTACTTTAACTTCACCAACTCAATATGGAATATAACGATAATCAATAACATCTTCATGTAAAATATCTGAAACATCTGGTAAACGCAATAAATCTTTAATATAAGGCAATCATGCATTCATAGGTGAACCAACAATAGGAGAAGCAAAAGGATCAAAGCGATTAGCAGGATCATATGTATTTTTTTCATCATTAGTATCAACAGAAAGACTATGAACTGAACCTAAATTATCAGAATAAATTCAATTAATACCAAATTGACCATTTTGATTAGGATTTAATAGTCGTGCTAAAGTAGGGTCTTGTGCTTTAGCTCTAGCTAAAATATCAGTACCTTTACCAAGACCTGGTGTATTATTATCTAATAATGATGTTAATGATGCTTTAATCTTACCATCAGTATCATTTTTAAGATTATCAATTATAAAAGCAAGGGAGCGAATACCCTCCATACTACTTCGAATATAATCTAATAACTGACCAATATCTGAATAAATATAAAATGTATTTTCTTTGGCAGAAGTAAGTTCTTTTAAAACTGAATCATTTTTAACATCAAAAACAAGTTCTGGGCGATGAGTAACAGAATTATTAACAGCTTTAATAGCAGAAAAAACATCACTAGTTAATAATCTTTTATCTCTTTTTGTTCAAGTAGTAGCTTTGTCATCTTTCTTTTCGGTTGCTAATAAGTCATTACCATCTTTATCAACAATATAAGAATAACCACGTCGTGATACACTGTGAACAAAAGTAGAAATATCAACTCCCGCATCTTTACTCAACGCTAAATTATACTTATTATTATTGCTAGTAATGCTTTCAATATAAACGTTACTAGTACCTAAAGGGTCAACTCTGTCTTTTAATAAATTAATAACATCTTTTTGTTTACCTTTACCCTCATATTGAACTTGTGTTTGATAACCACCAGCAAACTCAATACTTAATTTACTATTATTTTCAACATATTTAGCACTAAACACTACTGAAATTATTATTGCAGAAACAATAATTATTAAACTAAAAATCCTTAAAAAAAATCCAAGATTTTTAGTTTTTCTTGTCCTAGAAGAAGTGTTCATATTTCTTCACTCCTAAATCATTTTATTTGTATAAACATAGATTGTATATTATTTAAGCACTATATAAGAATACCAACATTCGTTATAAATAACAATTGTTTTACAGTAATATCAAAAATAATTATTTTCTAAATAAAATTATATTATTATTAATATACTCTTTACCAATAATTGTTATTTTACGACCCTTAGTTGTCTTAGTAATTAAACCACAATGAATAAGTCAAGGTTCATAATGAATTTCAAGATTTTTTCTTTCTTCATTCAAAAGTTGACAAATAGTTTCAATACTCAAACTTTTATCTAAATTTACATTATTAAACAATGCTAAATATGCCAATTGTAAACTATTTAAACCTAAAGGATAAATTTGCAAAAAAAATAAAATTTGCAAAATATTAGTTTCATTTAAATCTACATTCATAACAACACAATAATTATACAATTGTTTAATGATGTTAATAATGAGTCGCGGAATATTACGACAATGATTAGCAATAATATTTATTATATTATTTTCTAATTTTCAATTTAAACTTAAAGAAACTTGTGAAATAATACTTTTAATATCCTGATAATTATAATCAGATAATTGTAAAATATTAAGAATACGACTTATCAACGCTTTAGTTAAGATTCCTACTTTATTAGTAGCACCAATAAATGTAAAAGAGGGTAAATTAATTTTAACAATTTTATTATTATAATCTTTACCAATCATAATATTAATAAAATTACCTTCTAATGCAGAATATAATACTTCTAATATTTCATAGTTAACAACATGAATTTCATCAATAAAAACTATATCAGATTGTTTGATATTTGCTAAAATACTAATAATATCGCTAGTTTTATTAATGCTTGTTCCTTCTAAACTATGAAAATTTACTTGCAATTCTTCTGCTATTAATCGTGCAATAGTTGTTTTTCCAATACCAGGAGGACCAATTAATAAAATATGACTTAAAGCAATATTTTGAATTTTACTACCTTTGATTAAAATTAGAATACGTTCAATAACATTATTTTGTCCAACAAAATTATTAAAACTACTAATACCCATATTTTATTTCCTTAATAGCTAATGCAATAATTTCTTCAACTTCCAAATCTCAATTAATATTTCTTAATAAAAAATTATTAATTACTATTGAACTAAAACCTAATTTTAATAATGTATCAAATACTAAATCTGATTTTTCATTTTGACTAGTTGTTAAATTACTTACTAGTTTAATATGATTACTAAAATAATTAATAATATTATTAGCAATTTTATGAGTTATACCTTTACACTGTTGCAATATCTTATAATCTTGTTTGCTTATAGCCAACTTAATACTATCAAGTGATAGTTGATTTAGTAATCTTAAAGCAGTTTTTGGTCCAATATTACTAATATTAAGTAAGTGAATAAAAAAGGTTTTTATTGGTTTTGATACAAACCCAAAAAATTGTTCATAAGTTGGTTTTTGATGAAAATAAACATAAATTTTCACTTTAATATTTAATGGTAATGTTTGTAAATTAACACCTTCAATAATATATCCATGATCATTACATTCAAAAATAATTTTATTTTCATAAAATTCTTTAATAATACCTAAAAATATTCATCCATGACTTATTCCTCCTTTTCTATTCTTACTATTAATTAGATGAAAAAGAAAAATAAACCTTTTTATTTTTTAAAATTATGTTCAATTGAAAGCACATCATCATCATTTTCAATTGTTTCTAACAATATATCAATTAATTTAATTTGTTGTTGATCAGTAATGGTAATCAATTCATGGGGAATATTAACAATTTCATTAGTAATAAAATCATTAATATTATTTTTTTCTAATAAATTAGTTACAGCATTTAACTGTTTAGGATTAACTTCAATATCAATGATATCTTCATTTTTTTCAATATTAAAAATTTCAAAATCAATTATTAACTCCAAAATTTCTTCAACTGATAATAAACTTGAAAATTGAATTACCCCCGTTGTTTGAAATAAATATTGAACAGAATTAGTAGCAGCTAAATGACCACCCAATTTATTAAAATAACTTCGAATATTACTTGCAGTTCGATTTTTATTATCAGTTAAACAATGAATAATTATGGCAATATTACTTGGTCCATATCCTTCATAAGTGACTGCTTCATAATTAGTTGTTTCATTTTTATTACTAGCTTTATTAATAGCACGATTAATATTATCCTTTGGCATATTTATACGTCGTGCTTTTTCTAACATTAATTTCAATCGCGGATTATTTTCAACATTTGCACCACCTAATTTAACAGCAACATAAATTTCTCTTGATAATTTTTGAAAAATTTTACCACGTTTGTTATCTTGGGCATCTTTACGATGTTTAATATTTGCATATTGTGAATGTCCAGCCATATTCTCATTCCTTTATTTTTTTCTTGTTCATTTCGGAGCTTGCGGTACAGGTATTCTTTTGTGTGCACTATTCTGATGCATAAATTCAATTTTATTAATTACTGATGATGGTATTAATGATTTATTTCCTAGTAAATATTGATCTAATTGTTCATACTTAAATTGCATTTCCATTTCATCAGTTTGTCCATCTCATAAACCAGCAGTTGGCTTACGAATAATGATCTCTTCACTAACTTTTAATATCTTTGCTGCAGCAAAAACATCTTTTTTTAACAAATGAATAATTGGTAATAAATCAACACCACCATCACCATATTTAGTAAAATAACCAATGTGTCATTCATCACTATTATCTGTTCCTACAACTAAATAATTATGATTTTGTGCATATGCATAAAGAGTATTCATTCTTAATCTAGCTTTTAAATTGCCTAAAATTAATTTTGATTTTTCTATATTAATTTCAGTTTCTAATGTTTTTTTAAAACTTAAAAAAACATTATTTAAATTAACTACTTTGGCATTTAATTTATGAATATTAACTAAATTATTTGCATATTCTAAATCAATATCTGGTGAAAAACAAGGCATAATTAATGCTAAATGATCATTAGGAAAAGCTTTTTTAATCAATAATGCTACTACTGCTGAGTCAACACCACCACTTAAACCAACAATTAAACCTTTGGCATTTGCTTTTTTTACTTCACTTTGTAAAAATTTAATAATTTCATCTAAATATTGTTCTAAATTCATAATTATTCACTCTCTTTTATTTCTTCAGACATTTCAAAAATATTGTTATAATGTCCAGCAATTTTATTATGGGTTTTATCTAAAGTTTCAATGGCTTTATTAGTTGTATCAAAACCAGCCTTAACTTTTTCTCATCTATCAACCCAACGATCAAAATCATCTTTGAATAAACGTAATTTTTTTGCCATTTTTTCTAAATTTTTATTAAAATCAATGTCTTTACGATTTTTATCAACTGTAAATAAAACAGCAGATAAAGTAGTAGGAGAGGTAATTCAAACACGTTTCTTAAAAGCATATTCAACAATATCATCAGCAAATTGTGCGTAAATAAAAGCAAATATTTCTTCAGAAGGAATAAACATTACTGCGCTAGAAATCTTATTTTTAATATTAATATATTTTCCAACTTCATCAATTCGTTTACGAATATCATTACGAAAATCTTTTAAATAATTTTCTTTAACTTTAATATCTTCACTTACTAAATACCTTTGATAGTTATCAATTGAAAACTTTGAATCAATAGCAATTCCTTCTTTTTCAGAATCTGTTTTTACATAGGCATCAACAACTTTGCCATCAATTGTTTTATATTGTCGTTCTCATAATTTTTGATTTGAACCCAACATATTAGTCAAAATTTTTTCTAAAACAAATTCACCAACATTACCACGTTTTTTAGTATTAATAAAAACTTCTTGTAAACTTTGAATATTATCATTAATTTTTCCTAAAACAGTTGATGATTCTTGTAACTTTGCTAAATCTTTAATAACATCTACTACTTGTCTTTGAATGACATCAGCATTGTGTTTATAATCATCTTCTTTTTTATCTAAATTTTTTTGAAAATTATCAATATTACTCATTAAATTAATTAATTTTTCGGTTTTATCACGATCCGAACCATTTCATGATGTTTTAAAATCATTTAATTGTTCTTTTAAAGTTTCTACTTGCATTTTTAAAAAGTCTTGTGCAATTGGGTCACTAGTAACATTCTGACTTTTTTTAATTTGCATATAAATTATTAAGCCACCAATACTACTAATAATTAAAATAACTACCAATAAACTAATTACTATTTCCATTTCCTATTTTCCTTTGCCCTTTTTTTTATTCTTCTTCTCAAATCATATCATAATTAAAAATCTTAACATGATCACCTTTTTTTATTCCTTGCTTTCTTAATTCATCATAAATTCCTAAATCTTGTAATTTAATTTTAAATAATAAAATATTATGATAATTATTTAAAGGATTTTTTTGATATATTACTTCAACGGTTTTACCAGAAATAGTTCATTGATTATTTGCAAATTTAGTAATAATAACTTGTGGAACTTCTTCTTTATTAGTATATTCATAAAGAATATGTTCTTCATTATTTTCATTATTATTAACTTGATGCAGTTGTTCTTTTTCAACAGCTTTAGCAATATCTTTAATTAATATATCCAAACTAATATGTTTCATAGCAGAAATTGCAATTATTGGTAATTTAATTTGTTCTTTTAATTTCTCTAAATTAGTTTGTGCATCTGGTAAATCAATTTTATTTGCAACAATTAAATGCGGTTTTTTTGTCAAATCTTTATTATAACTTTCTAATTCACTCATAATTAATTGATAATTTAAAAAATGATCTTGAGTCTTATCACTAATATCAATCATATGTACTAAAACTTGACAACGTTCAATATGACGCAAAAACTGTAAACCTAGTCCTTTTCCTAAACTAGCTCCTGCTATTAATCCAGGCAAATCCGCCATAACAAAATTATTATTTTTATCAACTCTAACAACACCTAAATGTGGATTAAGAGTAGTAAAAGGATAATCAGCAACTGTTGGAGTTGAAGCAGAAATAGCTCCTAATAATGTTGATTTACCGGCGTTAGGCAACCCAACTAATCCGGCATTGGCCAATAATTTCAACTCACAAATTATTTCAAAATGTTGTCCAGGCATTCCTTTTTCACATATTTTAGGTACTCGATTTATTGCCGAAGCAAAACGAGCATTTCCTCGTCCACCAAGACCACCGGCAGCAATTATTATTTCTTGTTTATCTTTAATAATATCACCAAGAATATTTTGAGTTTTGTTATCTCTAATAATAGTACCTAATGGAACTTTTACATAAGTATTGGTTCCTTTACGTCCATGCATATTTTTGGGTGCACCATTTTTACCATCTTCAGCAGTTATCTCTTTATTTTTACGTAAGTCTAATAGAGTATTCATACCTGAATCACCAATAAAGATAATATTACCGCCTCTTCCTCCATCTCCACCAGATGGACCACCTTTGGCTACATAAAGTTCACGACGAAAAGCAACAACACCATCACCGCCTTTGCCGGCAGTAACTTTTAATTTTGTTACATCTATAAAACGCATTTCTTACTCCTTTTTTATATTAATAATAACTCTTATTATATAGTGTTAACATTTTTGTGTAAAATACTATTTTATTTTTCATATAATTTTAGTATACAGATATTATTGTTAAAAAAATAATAATTTACTATATCTAGTTAATATTTTTTGTAAACTATTTTTGCTTTATGAAAATTAAAAAAATGTTTTTTTAATGTTAAATATCATTTAAGTTATTTTCATATATGAAAAATTATATATTAAAATAAAACTTATAGGTGTTTTTATTAATTTGATTAAAATCAAATCAATAGTTTTTTTATTTAATTTTATCTTTGAAAAAATATATTGTATATTGATTTTTTCACATATAAACTTTATTTGAGATTTATTTAAAGTAATTTAAAAAAATAAAATTTATTACTGACTTATTAGTCAACTACTTTTATTTAAATTAAAACATTAATAATATTAGTTTAAATATATTTATTATTTTTTTAATTTATAAGAAAAAATAAATGAAAATTTAATTAAAAATATTTTAATAAATCTCAATTATTAAAAATAAATATTTATATTTAAAAAGGGGTACTTTAAAAATGATAAATGATAAAGATAAAAATATAGTAAAAAAATCTGATGTTGATAGTTGATGAGGTATTACCACTAGCAATAAATGTGATAAAAAAATTGAGAAATTAAATAAAAAATTACAAGAAACATGTAATAAATTAGACGAAATAAGCAATCTTTATACAAAATCAGTAAAAGAAAACAAAAATTTTGAATATAAAGTTAAAGAACTAAAAGAAATTCAAGATAAAAATACAAAATTAGAAACAAACTTAAAAGAAGCAACAGAAAGTATTGAACATTTACAAGAAATAATCCAAGATTACATGGATAATAAAGAAAAACTAGAAGAAGAACTAAAAGAAATTCAAGATAATAATATAAAACTGGAAACAAAATTAAAAGAAGTAGAAAATGATAAAGAAAAACTAGAAACAGAACTTAAAGATTATAAAAATAATAATGAAAATTTAGAAGAAGAATTAAGAAAATCTAGATATACTATAGCAAAACAAGCAGCAGAATTAAGAGAATCTAAAGGTATTAAAGAAAAATTAGAACAACAATTAAAAGAAGCAGAAAAAAATATTAGATATTTACAAAAAATAATACAAGAAAATACAGAAAGTAAAACACAATTAGAAAAAGAATTAAAAGATTATATAAATAAAAACCAAAAATTAGAAAAAGAACTAAAACAATCTCAATATGATAAAGAAAAATTAGAAAAACAATTAAAACATTCAAAAGAAAACATTGAAGAACTAAAAAAAATAATACAAGATTGTAAAAACACTGTAGAAAAACTAGAAAAAGAATTAAAAAATACTAAGGATATTAATAAAAAAATTAGAGACTTTGTACTTGAATGTGTACCTTTAAATTAAAAAAACACTTAAATATATAACCTTTTCTTATATATTTATTGATACAAATTAATTACATATTCAAATTTTATTATAAAGTTAGCTATATAAATATTTTTTTAAAATAATCTATTGTTAGGAAAAAATATTAAAGCAATAAATTCTATTTTTATTATATTAATAATTTAAAATATTCTTACTTATAATATCAACTATCTGCTTAGCAACTTCCACTTTTGAACCAATTAAATTATAATTATTATTTTTAAAATAAAAATTAATTTCTGTTTCATTTTTACCCATAACACTAATATTATTAATACAAATACCATCACAATTTTTAATTTTCATTTTTTCGATACCAAGATTTTTATCATTAAATTCTTGAGCAGCAAAACCAATTAAAACTTGTTTTGTTTTCTGCTTACCTAAAAATGCCAATACATCAATATTAGCAATCAGTGATAAAGATAAATTTTCGTTTTTATTTTTAATTATTTTATTAGGAATATATTTACTTACTTTATAATCATTTAAAGCAGCAGCACATATTACAATATCAGCATTATCAAAGTTTTCTTTCATTGCTAAGAACATTTTTTCATTAGTATTTGCTTCAATAATAGTTAGGTTTTTTTGCGATTTAATTTCAAAATCACAATCACCTGCAACTAATACTACTTTAGCGTTAGTTTTAAGAAAAGCATCTACTAATGCTTTACCCATTTTTCCTGAAGAATTATTAGTAATATAACGAATTGGATCAATATAAGTTCTAGTACGACCAATATTAATTAAAATTTTTTTATTAGATAAATCAATACTTTTTTTAAAAAAATCTTTAATTATTGTTAATGCATTATCTGGACTTTTAACCCGTCCATCACCAATCATCTTACAGGCTAACATTCCTGAATCTGGAGGAATAATAGTAATATTTTCAAAATTAGATAATTCTAATAAATTTTTTTGAAAACTTTGATTGTGATACATATTATGATTCATTGCTGGAAATAATATCTTTTCTGCTTTGGAAGCTAAAAATACTGATAATGCTAAACTATCAGCAATTGCTAAATTTGCTTTACTAATAAAACTCATAGTAGCAGGATAAACAACAATTAAATTTGTTTTAATTGCTAAATTAGTGTGAGTAATTAAATCTCCTTTAACATATGATTCTTGTTCAAACATTTCAGAATAATAAGAAAATGTTTTATCTTCTAGAAAATGTAAAGAACTTTTAGTACAAATAATATCAACTAAAAATTCTTTTTTTAATTGTTTTAATAAAATTAAGGCTTTGTTTGCTGCAATACTACCAGTAATTATTAAAGTAATATGTTTCATTATTTTCTCCTATCATATCATTAAACATAAAATAAACAAACAAAACCTATCTTCAAAATATGATAGCATTGAAAATAGGTTTTTATTATTAAAAATTTATTTTTACTTTTTATCAAGTATAACTGAAACTCGTGTTTTATTTTTTTTAAAAATAGTATACTTAACAATTCCTGATTTTAAAGCAAATAAGGTATCATCACCACCACGTCCTACATTTTCACCAGGGTGAATTTTAGTTCCACGTTGACGATAAATAATTGTTCCCTCTTTTAAACTTTGTCCATCACCAATTTTAGCACCTAAACGTTTAGAATGTGAATCACGACCATTACGAGTTGAACCCACTCCTTTTTTTGAAGCAAATAATTGTAAATTTAATTTATAAAACATAATTACACCTCCTTTATGTTAATATATTTTGGATATTGTTCTTTAATAGTTTTTAATTGTCAAAGCATTGTTTTTAAAATGATTTGACTATTATTAGTGAAACTAGCAACTTTAAGTTTAACTAATCCAGCAGTATTATTAATTACTTGAACTTGATTATTATCAAGTTCATGAAGTGCATTTAATGTACCAATAACAATGGCTGAAATCCCTGCACAAACAATATCATTTCCAATTTTTCAAAAATTAGCATGACCAGTAATTATAACTTCTACAATGTTACTATTTTGGTAATTATAAGTAACTTTAACCATAATTTGATATTACCTTAAATTATTTTTTATTATTTTCATCATCTTCTTTAACAACTTTAACAGTCATATTTTTATGATCAAAAATAGTTTTTAAATTACCTTCACTAACAACAGTTTTAGTGTTATCTGGTTCTGTAATATTATCCTTAACAACTGATTTAGTTTTAACAACTTTTTCTTTTGTAAGTTCTTTTTTTACTTTACTAACTACTGATTTTGGCTCTTTAATAATAGGAGTTACTACTTCAGAAATTACTTCTTTTTTTACTTCATCTTTAATTACTGGTTTTGATTGTTCTGCCTTCTTATCAACAAGACTTTTACCAGCAAGTAAAATATCAGTAATTAATACCTTTGTATATGGCTGACGGTGTCCATACATTGTTTTTGAATTTTTCTTAGGTTTATATTTAAACACTCGAATCTTTTTTGATTTATCTTGTTTAATAATCTCACCATGAACTTCAGCACCTTTTAGGAAAGGTTTACCGAATTGTTGATCAATCATCAATATTTTGTCAAAAATAATTTTATCTTTAGCTTTGCCAACAAGTTTTTCAACAAAAATTTCTTGACCATAGGAAACATTAATTTGTTTTCCTCCTGTTTGAATAACTACAAACATTTTTCTTATTACCTCCAGTTTAGACTCGCCTTATAGGTGGAATAAATCACTTGTTAACCTAAAGTAGAGCGGTTGAAACTGCATAAACAGTCTTAAATATTATAAAGTATTTTTTATTAAAAGCAATACAAAATTTAGAATTATACACATAATTTAAATATAAAAATTACTAAAAAAAGAAAATAAAAAATATATCTTTAATATTTAATAATTAATGTAACTATAATTAATCTACACTGAATTATGTAATTAATATTTTTTTATAATTATTATTAAAATTATGATATTATTTTTCTAAACTTAATATAAGTTTTTAACTCATTACTTGTTAAAAAGTAAATGAGTTTTTTTGTTTTTAGAAAGGAAGATTAAAAGAAATGGCTAAAGATAAAAATATCGTTAATGAAACAATTGATTATTTACCAATGATTTTTGGTGGATTGGGTGCTGGATTAGGAGCAATTGATGGTCTTTCATGAACAAATCCACTACCTGTTACCGACATTGCGATTGGTGCTGTAGCCGGAGGAATAGCGGGTTATCAAATTAAAAAATCCATAAAACATAAAGATAAAAATAAAACTAAAGTTGGAACATCATTAATTTGTGGTGCTGGTGCTGGTGTATTAAATGCAATATTAAATCCAGAAGCATCATTAATGAATACATTAGAAGCAACTGCTGGTGGTATTGTAATTGCTAAAGGTGGCAAATATATTGTTGATAAAGGTAGTAATTATGTAAAATCTAGACCAGAATATCAAATATTGAAACAAGGATATAAAATCAAGAAAAAAGTAAATAAAATTCAAGATTTTTCTTCAATAAAAAAAGAAGCAAATTCACTAAATTCACAAAAAAAATCTTCAACAAATCAATATAAATTAAAACTAATGTAAACTGATCAATAGTAAATTAAAACATTAAAACATTATTTAGGAATGAAAATATAATTGATATTCAATTTAACTCATTCCTTTTTAAGTGTTGAAATTCAAATATAAAAGAAATATAATAACACTTTGGAGTGATGAAAGATGAAAAGAAAATTAAGTTACAAAAAAATGCTAGCAACAGTTGGTGTATTAACTGTTGTATTACCAATGTCTTTAAGTATTGCATCATGTGCAATAAAAGAAAAACAAAAAAATAATGATCAAAAAATAGTAAATGCAATTAATCAAACTAATTATTCACTTGATAATATTATAATTAATAGTACTATAGATGAATTAAAAACAAACATTAGTTCAGAATTTATTAAAAATTCATTAGATGAAATTAATCAAAAAAATTTTAATAATGATTTATTTTCATTAAATAAAATTATAAATGAAAAAAATGAAGACATTAATAATAATGATTTTAAAAAAATAGGACTTATTAATGCAAAAATTAATTATAATTATGGAAAAATTAAAAATCAATTTGTTGATTTAAAAATCAGTGTAAAATATTCAGATAAACAAATTGTTGATGCTATTAGTGAAACTACATATACAGTTAATATAACAATGAAAGATAGCTTAGAATCTATCAATAAAAAAATTAATAAATCTGAATTTATTAAAAATGAAATAAAAAATAATGATATTAAAAATGCTTTTAAATTCGAAGATTTTAAATTTAATAAAATTATTAATAATGGAGAAGATTTAAAACAAGAAGATTTAGATAAATGAGGTATAATTAATGCTAAGATCATTTTTAATTATGGAGAAATTAAAAATAAAGAAACTTTATTAATAATTAATATTAATGCTTCTTCTGAAAAAATTGTTGATGCTATTAATGAAACAAAATATACAAAAAAAGTTAATTTTCAAAGTTCAGTAATGGAATTAAATGATTCAATTAATGAATTTATTAAAAATTCATTAATTTCTGAAATTAAAAATTCTTTTAAAAATAATTTATTTTCATTAAACAAAATTACTAATAATAAAGAAATTGATTTAAAAGATGAAGACTTCATAGTTAGTGGTTCTATTGATGCAAAAATTAATTATAATTATGATTCATTTAAAAATTTAACTACTAATCTAACAATTATCATAGGTGAAGGTCAAATTTCTAATAAATATAAATTAAATGATGGAAAAATAAATAAATTTCTTCAAATCTCAGATAGTATAATATTTGCTGCAACAGAGAACGGAAATATTTGAGAGATTGATTTTACTAATAATACAAAAATCAATAAATATCAATTAAATGAAGAACGTATAAATAGTTTAATTAAAGCATCAAATGGTAAAGTATATGTTGGTACAATAACAAATACAATTTGAGAAATTGATTTAGAAACTGAAACTGCAGAAAAGAAATTCATTGGATTTGGTGATAAGTATGATTCTAAAACTTTAATTGAAGGTTCAAAAGATAAGTTATATGTTGGTACTGGTATTGGTAATGTTTATGAATTAGATATTAATACTGGTAATACTAAAAAATATCGTTTTGACGATTGAGGTGATGTAAATGCCCTAGTTAAAATTACAGAAAATAAAACATACGCTGGCACTAGTGAAGGAAAATTATGAGAAATTGATTTAGAAACTAAAACCCATAAATTAAAATATGATTTTAAAAATAAAAGTAATATTATTTTTGATATTAAAGCACTATCTGATACTGAATTAATATTAGCAACAGAAGACAAAATTTATCAGTATGATTTAATCAAAAATGAAATAACAGAAAAAATTAATTTGAAAGATGGTAAAATTTTTTCTTTATCAATAGAAGATTTAAATAACAAAATATATGCTACCACTGATAATAATAATGTTTATGAACATGATTCAAGCTTTAGTCAAGTAAAAAACAAATATGAATTAAATGCTTCAGTATATTCATCATTAATAGTTGATAAAAAACTATTTGCTGGAACAATTACAAATGTATGAGAATTAGATATTGAATAATTTTTATACAGTAAATAAAAAACATATATTTAAAAAGGTGTGTAACATATATTACGCGCCTTTTTTTCGTTTTATTTTTTTAGATTTATATCACTTATTATAACTTAATATATGATTTTTTTTGTTTTTTTCTTAATACTAATAATAAAATAATACTCGTTAAAAAAATACCAATAACAGCACCAGCGATTGAAATAATAAAACGTATTAAAATTTGTTGAGGAGTTAAAAAGTATCCTGACAAATAAAATAATGATAAAACAAAAGCAAATGGAATACTATATGTAAATTGATCTAATTGATGTAATTTTAACTTATATGTAATAAAGGTTATAATAAAAGTAAATATGATTAAACTTAAACTAGAAAGTACCATTATTCAAAAAGGTAATTTAAAAGTAAAAGTAAAATCAGTACTAGTAGTAAAAAAAAGAATAATTCCTGGAATTAATACTTGTATTATTAAATAGCCAACACTTATCAAAAACTTAGTTCTTGGAAATGTATTTTCACTATTATTTTCAAAATTAACTTCTTGGTTTTTATTTTCCATACTTATCCTCTTCTATAATATAATTCTTTACAATTTTAACATGCTTTTATCAATAATTAAATAAGATTTATATTTATTAAATAACACTTATTTTAATACAAAAATTTAAAATAAAAATAGTTTTCCACAATTTAATGAAATTAAAAATTACCTATCCTATAAATTAATTGATTTTTTTGATTTAGTTTTTGTTTTATTTTGTAAATCTGTATTAGAATTTATTGCGTGTTTTTGTGCTTCTTCTAAATCTTGTTTTTGTACTTTTTTCTTTTCATCAAATTTTTTTGCTGCTACTTTTCCTTTTATAATAGCTACATGACTACCTTTAACAACTGCATAAGTAACACCACCAGCAACAGCAGCTCCTGCAACAATAATGCCGGCAGGTGGAGATACAAAAAAAGTTGTAACCAAAACACCACCAGCACCAATAATAGTACCTCTAACAGCACCTTCAGGAATCCCTTCATAAGCCCCCTTAACAAGTCCTTTAGTAGACGCACAAATAATTTTTAATGTTTTTGCTGTTGTTGAATGCTTTGTTTTAATTTTTTTTCAGTATTTGTATTTTTTCTTAGTCATTTCTGGATGATAATTACTATCAACTAATATAAAATTAGTTTCATCTTTTTGTCTTTCATCTAAATCTGCAATTGCCTTTTCTACTTCTAATCAAGTCGTTATTAACTTCTCCTTTTTTAAAAAAAAATAAAAAAAACTCATTTACTTTTGAATAAGTAATGAGTTTAAAACTTATATTAATTTTTAAAAAAATAATATCATATTTTCTATATTTAGTATAGAAAATTTAATTATTTTTATCAATATTACATAAATTTTTATACTATCTATATGTTTAAAATTTAGTAAACTATATCTATAATGACTAGACTTACCCCAAACTGCTTACTTTTTAATTTTCTTTCTTCTTAATATTGCTATAACTACTGGAATAGCAATAATAACTAATAAAAAAGTACTACCAATAATTATAATATTTCAATTATTAATTAAAGTTGTCGTTTTTAGTTTTATTTCTGGTAAGGCAAAAGGGTTATTTTTATTTTTTTCATCATGTTTAACATTAGCATATAAATGAGTAATTAAATCGTGCTCATAAAACAATAATCAATAACGTAATTGACCTGGATTTAGTACATCAATTGCACAATCTATATTAGTGGTTTCTTGTAAATACTGATTAAAATCAATACCAGATTGACTATTAGCAAAATTAGTAAAACCAGAAAACTTAGTTGATAAAGGATTAATATTATAAATATTTAAATATTGTCTTGAAGAACTATCAACTTTATCATTTACTATTCTTTGTAATAAATAAATAGTATGATCTTCAGATTGATATGTTTTTAATGGTTGATTTGAAATAGGTGTTACCTTTTCTTCTTGTGGAACAAGATTATCATCAACACGCTGATATATTCATTTATCTTCACTAACATTAGCAGTAATAACAGCTTCTGATTTAATTTGACTAAAAGCAATCATTTGTAAATTACTATTTTTTTCATCATTAATAAAATATTGATGAATTAATGAAGAATTAACTTCTTTTTCATTAATAACTTGAATGTCTGGCATAGAACTATTAATAGTAAGTGTTTCTTGTCTTAAAACAGTACTACCATCACTATCGTTTCATTTAACATTATATATAGTGGGCTTATTTTTACTATAATCTTGGTTTAAAATAGCATAGTCAAAAGTTTTATTACTATTAGTTTTAACATTTTTTTTCATTTCTCTGTTTTCATTATTAATAGAAATTTCTAATCCTGATTTTTTAAAAGGAGGATGCACATAAAAAACAAATATTTCATTACTAAAACTATCCTTAGTATTTGCAAATGGTCCAATTGGAAATATTTTAGCACGCGTTTCAAAATTAGATTTTTGAAAATTAGTACTTGGTTGTAAATTATATGGAACTTCCATTAAAGTATTAATGTCACTTGCTTCATATATTGTTGCAAAAAGTCCTGCATCAATACTTTCTTTAATTGTTTGATGATATTGTAAAATTAAATTATTACTTTTTTCATTAAAAGTATGACCAAAAGCACCCGCAGTAAGAAAACCTTGTGCATTTTTAAAATAACTACTATTATCATTAATAATACTTTTTAATTGACTATAACCTTGATCATTAATAATATCATTGGTTTCAATATTACTATGTGTTCAATCATTATTAATAATTTGATCATAACTATCAAAATTAACATTTAATGGTGTACTTTTAACATTATTATATAAATATTGTGAATCATTATTTCAAGATTTAATACTATTAACTAAGTTACGATTTGATGACTTAACAGTAATATGAAAGCCGCTAACTTTACTATTACTAGTTTGATGATTTTTATTATTAAAACTAATACTTAATACTGAGGTTACTAATAAACTGCTAGCACTAAGTAATAAAATTAATTTTTGTTTAAATTGTTTCATAATATTTCCTTATAAATTTAATATTTAAAAGTTATTAAATTACTATTATTTATTTTTATCTAGCAATTATGTAATTAGTATATCAATTCTTTTAAAAATATGATATATATTATTTACACGAGAAATATATATTTAAGATCTAAAATACCTACAAGATCTATCACAAATATTAATATTATATTAAGTTTCTTTAATTGAAAATACTTATCCCTAATTCAATTAAATATAAAATTAGCAGTTACTACTTGAAACTGCTAATTTTATTTGTTAGTATATTAATATGATTAGCAATCAAGTAATTATAGTGCTAAAAAGAGGAGTGACATTATGCAATTAAATGAAATCCCTAACTATAGTAATGATCCTAAAATTCTTGATAAATTTGCTCGTAATCTAATTGTACAAGCTAAAACAGGAAAAATGGATCCTATTATTGGACGTGATGAAGATATTCGTAAAGTAGAAGAAATACTCTCACGAAAAACTAAAAACAACCCCGTCTTAATCGGTTTACCTGGTATTGGTAAGACTGCTATTATTGAAGGTTTAGCCCAACGTATTGTTCGTGGTGATGTTCCTAGTAACTTAAAAGATAAAATTATTTATGAACTAGATATGGGAGCACTAATTGCTGGCGCTAAATTCCAAGGTGAGTTTGAAGAACGATTAAAAGCGGTTATTAACCAAATTAAAAATTCTAATGGAAAAATTATTTTATTTATTGATGAACTACATTTAATTGTTGGTGCTGGTAGAACACAAGGTTCAATGGATGCTTCTAATTTACTAAAACCAATGTTAGCACGTGGTGAACTACGTTGTATTGGTGCCACAACACTTGACGAATATCGTCAATACATTGAAAAAGATGCAGCCCTTGAACGAAGATTTCGTAAGATGATTATTAAAGAACCAACAACAGAAGATACAACTGCTATCTTACGTGGTTTAAAAGAACGTTTTGAAGCTTATCATGGTGTAAAAATTCATGATAGTGCATTAAGAGAAGCTGTGTATCTATCTAATAAATATATTAATGATCGTTACTTACCTGATAAAGCAATTGACTTAATTGATGAAGCTTGTGCTAGTATTAAAACTGAAATTGCTTCGGTTCCTAGTGATTTAGATGATATAAGAAGAAAAGTCTTACAATTAAAAATTGAACAAGCAGCCTTAAGCAAAGAAAAAGATGAAAACTCGCAAACAAGACTAATTGAAGTCGATAAACAATTAAAAACTAAAAAAAATACTTTACAACAATTAGAAGATAAATGAATCAAAGAAAAGTCAGCATTAGACCATATTACTAGTTTAAAAAATAAATTAGAAAATGCTAAATCAGAATTAGAATTGTATCAATTATCAGGTAATTTTACAAAAGCTGGTGAACTACAATATAGTATTATTCCCAACTTAGAAAAAGAACTTAAAGATAGTGAAAATATAAAAAAAGATAATCCTTTACTACGCGAAGATGTTACTAGTGAAGATATTGCAAAAGTTGTTGCAAAATGAACTGGCATTCCTGTTACTCGTTTATTAGCAACTGAAAAAGAAAAATTATTAAAATTACCCTTAACTTTAAATACGAGAATTAAAGGTCAAAGTAATGCCCTACAGTTGGTAAGCGATGCTTTAATTAGAGCTCGTGCTGGCATTAAAGATCCCAATCGCCCAATTGGTTCATTTATTTTCTTGGGTCCAACCGGTGTTGGAAAAACTGAAGTTGCTAGAACCTTAGCTGATATTTTATTTGATAGCGAAAAAAATATGGTTCGTATTGATATGTCAGAATTTATGGAAAAACACGCAGTTAGCAAATTACTAGGTTCACCTCCTGGCTATGTTGGTTATGAAAACGGTGGACAATTAACCGAAAAAGTAAGAAGAAATCCTTATAGTATCATTCTTTTTGATGAAATCGAAAAAGCCCATCCTGAAGTATTAAATATTTTATTACAAATTCTTGATGAAGGTAGAATTACAGACAGTCATGGTCTCTTAATTGACTTTAAAAACACAATAATTATTATGACTTCAAATCTTGGTTCACAAGAACTATTAAGTGGTAAAGATAACAGCAAAGAGCAAGCATTAAATATCTTAAAAAAATCATTTCGACCAGAATTTATTAATCGAATTGATGAAATTGTTATCTTCAATCCATTAAGTAAAAAAGTAATAACAGAAATTATTATTAAAGAATTAGATACTTTATTATTGCGATTAAGACAAGAAAAAAATTTACAATTATCTTATGAATCAGAAGTAGTTAATAAAATACTAAAAGATGCTTATGATGAAGAATATGGCGCACGACCGATTAAACGCTATATTCAACACTATATTGAAACTATTATCGCACAAGCTATTATTAAAGAAGAACTAATACCCCACAAACGAATGGTAATTACTATCAATAAAGACAATATGTTTATTCTCAGTAAAAAAATAAAATTCAATTAAGTCTTGATATTATTACACTCTCAGTTATAATTATATAAGTATTGGCATTCAATGTTAATGAATGCTAAAAAAGGTGGTGAACAATGTTAAGTAACAGACAATCACAAATTTTAAAAATCATTGTTGAAAAATATATTAAAACAGGATTACCAATTGGTAGCAAAACTATTTTAGAAAATAATAACAATATTAATTTTTCTAGTGCTACTATTCGTAATGAATGTGTTGAATTAGAAACATTAGGATTATTAGAAAAAGCACATAGCTCTAGTGGTCGTATTCCTTCAACAAAAGGTTATCGCTATTATGTTGATAATTTAATGAATATGGGTGAACATCAAGAACTAGAAATCTTGAAGAAAAAAATAGCAGAAGTATTTAATAACCGTAACTTAGTAATTACCGAAGTATTAAATAAAACTAGTAGTATTTTAAGTGAAATGACTAATTTGATTAGTATTGTTACTGGTCCTAATATTAATGAAGATACTTTAAAAAAAATTGAATTAATACCGATTAGTAATGATAATGCTTTAACAATTTGTATTACTAGTAATGGTCATGTTCAAAACAAAATGTTTAATATTCAAGAAACATCATTAACCGATTTATCAATTGCCATTGATATTTTTAACACCAGATTAATTGGTACTAAAATTAGTGAAATTAGTGAGAAAGTAAATTTATTAAAACCAATCCTTGAACAACAAGTACAAAAATCAGAATATATTATTCAAGGATTTGTTAACACTTTAATTAATTTCTCACGACCACTATCAACAACACACGGTGTTCAATATATGTTAGAAAATCCTGAATTTAATGATATTAATAAGGTTAAAACAATTATTAAATTCATTGAATCACAATCACCATGAATGTATTTTGATGAATTAAATAATAATCAACTACAAATTAAAATTGGTGAAGAACTGGGTAATGAAAATAACGATATGGCAATGATTACTACTACTTTTAAAGTTCATGATGGTGAACAAGGACAAATTGCAATTGTTGGACCTAAACGTTTAGAATATGAAAAACTAACTGAAATTCTAAATTGGATTAATCAAACATTGATTAAAAACTTTAAATAGAAATGAGATGATAAAATGACAAAAGCTAAAAAAGATAACATTGATAAAGTATCAGCAACAGAAACTAAAGATACAACTATTTCAACTCCTGTTACTGAAACACCAGTAAGTGTCGAAGAAGAAAAAATATCATTAAATAAAGAAATCGAATTAGAAACAAAAATTAAAGAATTAACAACAGAACTTAATAAAATTAATTCACAACAAAAGCAATTAATGCTAGCTACTAGATTAAATACCATTAAAGAATTAGAAATTCAAAATAAAGAACACATTAAATATGCTAACCAAAAAATTATTAAAGATTTAGTTCATACTTTATTAAATTTCCAACGAGCACTAAACTTTAAAACTGATAATGCAGCTGTTCAAAATTTCCTAGTTGGTTTTAAATTTATCTATGAAGAATTAATTAAAGCACTTGGTAAAGAAGGTTTAAAAGAAATTACTGCTAAAGTTGGAGATCAATTTAATTCTCACCAACATGAGGCAGTAGAAATTATTAATGATAATACAAACAATGCTTATCAAAATGTAAAAAATAATACTATTGTTGAAGTTATAGCTAATGGTTATGAATTGCATAATCGTGTCATTAGCACTACTAAAGTTAAAGTTTTTCAAACTAAAGAAGAAAAAACAGAAACAAAGAAAAATTAAGGAGTGAAAATATTATGTCTACAAATAAAACAACAAATAAAGAAATCATTTTAGGAATCGATCTAGGAACAACTAATTCATGTGTTGCCGTAATGGAAGGTGATAAGCCAAAAGTTATTGAAAATGCCGAAGGTGGAAGAACAACACCATCAGTTGTTGCTTACAAAGATGGTCAAATTATGGTTGGTGAAGTTGCTAAACGTCAAGCTATTACTGATCCAGATAATACTGTTAGTTCAATTAAAAGAATTATGGGAACTAAAGAAACAGTTAAAGCCGCTACTAAAACACGTAAACCAGAAGAAGTATCTGCAGAAATTTTACGCACTATTAAAACTTTTGCTGAATCAAAATTAGGTAAAAAAATATCAAAAGCAGTTATTACTGTTCCTGCTTACTTTAACAATGAACAACGTGAAGCTACTAAAAATGCAGGAATTATTGCAGGATTAAAAGTAGAAAGAATTATTAACGAACCAACTGCTGCTGCCATCGCTTATGGTTTAGACAAACAAGATAAAGATCACAAAATTTTAGTATTTGACTTAGGTGGTGGAACATTTGACGTTTCAGTTCTAGAATTAGCAGGTGGAACATTTGAAGTATTATCAACTAGTGGTGATAACAAACTTGGTGGTGACGACTTTGATGCCTTAATTGTTCAACATTTAGTTAGTGAATTCAAAAAAAGTAATGGTGTTGACTTATCAAAAGATAAAATGGCAATGCAACGTTTAAAAGATGCTGCTGAAAAAGCAAAAAAAGACTTATCAGGAGTAGTACAAGCTGATATTTCATTACCATTTATTTCAATGAATGCCTCAGGTCCATTACATTTAAATGAAAAATTAACACGTGCCAAATTTAATGAACTAACAAAATCACTAGTTGAAAGAACTATTGCTCCTGTTCGTGATGCCTTAAAAGAAGCTAAATTAAGCAAAAATGAAATTGATGAAGTTATTTTAGTTGGTGGTTCAACAAGAATCCCAGCTGTGCAAGAAGTTATTAAAAACGAAATTGGTAAAGAACCACATCGTGGTGTTAACCCTGATGAAGTAGTAGCTTTAGGTGCTGCTATTCAAGGAGGAGTATTATCGGGTGATGTTACTGACGTTTTACTATTAGATGTAACTCCTTTATCATTAGGTATTGAAACTTTAGGAGGAGTAATGACGCCATTAATCTCTCGTAATACTACTGTTCCTACTAAAAAGTCACAAGTTTTTTCAACTGCTGAAGATAATCAACCCGCTGTTGATATTAGTGTTTTACAAGGAGAACGTCCACTAGCCAAAGATAATCATTCACTGGGTCGTTTCCAATTAAGTGGTATCGAACCAGCACCAAGAGGTGTTCCACAAATTGAAGTTACTTTTGATATCGATGTTAATGGTATTGTATCTGTTAGTGCTAAAGATCTAAAAACTAATAAAGAACAAAAAATTACTATTAGCAATAGTGGTACTTTAAGTAAAGACGAAATTGAAAAAATGGTACAAGATGCTGAAAAGAATCGTGAAAACGATGAAAAACATAAAGAAGAAATTGAATTATCTAATCAAGCACAAGCCTATATTTATGATATTGATAAAATGACTGCTGAAGTTACTAAATCAGCAAAAGAAGGCGAAGCAGAAAATCCACAAATTGCTGAAATGAAAAAACTACGTGATGACTTACAAAAATCACTAGATGAAAAAAAATATGATGATTTAAAAGAAAAACTAGAACAATTAAAACAAGCATTTGCTGCTGCACAACAATTTATGAACCAACAAAAACAAGAACCAACAGATCATATTAAAAAAGATGATAATAAAAGTGATGATGTTATTGATGTTGACGCAACAACTAAATAAAATAATTAGAGGTGGACAAAATGGCAAGTAAAAAACGTGATTATTATGAAATTCTAGGAGTTTCACGTAATGCTACTCCAGATGAAATTAAGAAAGCGTTTCGTACTCTTGCAAAAAAATATCATCCCGATTCACCAAGTGGTGGTGATGAAGCTCGATTTAAAGAAATAAGTGAATCTTATCAAGTTTTATCTGATACTAATGAAAGAGCAAAATATGATCAATTTGGTCATGATATGCCCGGAGTTGGTAGTTCTTCTGGTTTCGGTGACTTTAGTTCGGCATTTGGTGACTTATTTGGTGACTTATTTGGTGCTAATAGAAGACAACAACAACGCTATAATGGTAAAACACCAGGTGATAATATCCTAACAAAAGTTGAAATTAGTTATCGTGATGTATTCTTTGGCAAAAAAATGACCATTAGTATTAACATTGATGTTGCTTGTAAGGATTGTAAAGAAACTGGTGCTAGAACTCCTAATGATATTAGTACATGTG
Organism: Spiroplasma endosymbiont of Tiphia femorata; assembly: GCF_964020225.1. Taxonomy (NCBI): domain Bacteria; kingdom Bacillati; phylum Mycoplasmatota; class Mollicutes; order Entomoplasmatales; family Spiroplasmataceae; genus Spiroplasma; species Spiroplasma endosymbiont of Tiphia femorata. The sequence continues at coordinate 1,246,884 of NZ_OZ026544.1, forward strand.
ATAAATGTAAAGGTAAAGGAGTTCTTGAATATGTTCAACAATCACCATTAGGTATGTTTAGACATCAAGGTGTTTGCAACCAATGTCAAGGACTTGGTAAAATTATTCGTCAAAAATGTTTAAAATGCAAAGGACATCGCTATTATATTGAAAATCAAAAATTAGAATTTGATATTCCTCGCAGTATTTTTGATGGTCAACAAATTAGAATTAAAGGTAAAGGTAAAATTGGTCATAATGGTGGTACTCAAGGCGATTTATTTGTTGGTATTAATATTAAGCGACACGCTTTCTTAGATCGTCAAGGTAGTGATATGTATATTAAATTACCAGTATCTTACTTAGATATTATTTTGGGAAATATTATTATGATTCCTACCTTTGAAGGAATAATTAAACATAAATTACCATTAGGACTACAATACGGTGACAAAATTACTTTAAAAAATCAGGGATTCTATTACCCTAATAGTAGTAAACGTGGTGACTTACATGTTATTCTTGATATACAAATGCCTAATAAAGTTACTAAAACAGAGCAAGAAAAATTATGAAATATTAATAACGAAACTAAATTTGATCCAAATGAAGATTTTGTTAATAGTGCAATAAAAAGAATTTAATAAATTAATATATAAAAAATAAGAACATATGTTCTTATTTTTTATATATTAATTTTTTCACTTTATTAATTGGAACTTTTTTACCGATATAACACATTACACAACTAGTTTCATTTAAATATTTGTAATAATCTTCATTAGAGTGAAACCTTTGTCATTGTTTTACTTCTCATATTGGTATGTCGGTAATATTAATTACTACAACATTAAAATACAACGGACTTAATAATCATAATAAATGAAATAAATAATTTATATCACTATTAATATTTTTAAATAATAAATCACAAATAAACAATGCTGTCATCATATATCAAAACCCAATTTCTGCTAAATAATTAGGGTGACGACAATCTTTTCATAAACCATAATTAATAAAAAATAAATCATGTTTTTTCTTTAAGGAAAATCTAAACTTTTGTCAATCTGCAATTGTCTCAATAACTAAAAATAAAATAGCAAGCATAATAAAAATAAGTAAGTAATTATTAAATGTACTATTAAAATAAACAATATCAAGACTTAATGCAAAAACCGTAGGAATACTAATCATAAAAACTGAAATTCCTTGTAAAATTGAAAAAATACTAAATTTTCAAAAATTAATAATAATTTTATCAAAACGATATTCAACCTTATGTTTAATAATTTTTAATAATAAAAAACTACCTAATCTTAGAGCTCAAATATTATAAAGAACAAACAACGAAATTTGGACAGGACTAAAATTTTGCTTTCACGCAACGATGATCACACTTAAACAAATAAAACTTAAACAATAAATAATATCAGTTAAAATAGCAGTTTTAAAAATAAAAGCTATCATAAAGAAAATAAAATTAATAGTTAATGATATTAAAAATATTCAAAGTATAATATAAAAATCCATAATAAATACCCCTCTAAATTATATTAAATATATTTCAATTATAACAACTAATGAAATAAGTTTAATAACTTAGATTTAAATTTTAATTTTGTACAAAAATATATTTAAAATATATATTTTAAATATATAATTCAATTATAAACTTACATAATATAAGTTTATAATTAACTTTAGTTTTAAAGTAATTGAATTTTTAATTTTAAAAAAATAAAGGGGAATTAAAATTATGCCATCAATAACTGAAATAGTTAATATATATTACACACAAGATTTATTAAAAGAAAGAGAAAAAAATAAAAATATTAAAAAAGAAAAAGTAAATGACAAATTAGATGTTAATAAAATAAATGCTAATGATACACAAAATAAACAAAATTCAACAAACAAAGATAATAGTTATTGTAGTATTTCATAATTTGTTATTAATACAAATATACAAAAATAGTTACCAGAAATGGTAACTATTTTAATAAAATAGTTAATTGCATTTATTTTTAAAAACACTAAAATGTAGTTAACTTCTTAAATTTAAGAAGTTATTGGAAAAAATAAAAAGGGGGTTTTCATAATGAAAACATTATTAACAGCAGTAAGTCTTTTAACATTTGCAACAACCACAGGAAATTTAGCAAGTTTCTTAAACTCAACTATACAAAAAAATAATATTACAACTAACTATATTCAAAATAAAACTCAACAAGACACAATTTATATTGACAAAGATGGCAAACAAATAACAACTAGTGAAAAAGACTTATCAAAGATAAATAGTAAAGAAATTATTCAAATTGGATTTTATAAAAATATATTAGGAGAAATTCAAGTTGTTAGAATGCCAAGAACAATTGAAAAAGTACCTGACAAATTACCACCAGAAATCACATCTTTAAAAAATATGTTTACAGGTGCAACCTCATTCAATCAAGACCTTTCAACATGAGATACTTCCAATATAACAAATATGAATTTTACATTTAATGGAGCCACTTCATTTAATAGTAATATTACTAATTGAAATGTTTCTAATGTAAAAAGTACTTTTGTTATGTTTGCAAATGCAACTTCATTCAATCAAGACCTTTCAACATGAAATGTATCTAATATAAACCGTTTTAGTCTTATGTTTTATGGTGCAACCTCATTCAATCAAAACATTTCAAATTGAATTACTTCTAATGCAGTATATATGAATTTTATGTTTTATGGTGCTAAAAAATTTAACCAAGACCTTTCAAAATGAAATGTAAATAAAGTAAGAGAACATAGTAACTTTGCAAATTATTCAGGAATTACTAATCCTAATAAATTACCAAAATTTAAAAATAATATTATAACAATATATTAATTAATATATTACTAATTTTTCTTGCCTTGTATATTAATACTTAAAGTGTTAAAATTAAGATGGATAGAAAACATTTCCAAGTTTTGGATTAATATTATCATTCCTAAAATTTATAGAAACTATTATTAATCCAAAATATCCTTTTAATTTATCACGTATATATAAAGAAGGTGTTTAAAATGAAAAATTTAATTACTGCCCTAAGTGTTTTAACACTTGGTACAACTGTAGGAAATTTAAGTAGTAACTTAAAGACTAATCAAAAAACAGAAGCTGTTAATACTATTTTAAACCAAGATATAAAAAAAGTAAGTAATGTTGATTTATCTAATATTACTGCTGAAAATAACGTTTGAAAATATTTAACAAAAAATAACGTAGCAACATATGCAGGCGGCGAAAACTATTATCAATATTATTTTGCTTACCATGTTATTGGATTAAATCATGATACATTACATAAAAATTAAATAATGCGATTGGTTCGGGAATAGGAGCAGTCTCTGCTGTCCTAGGTGTTGCCTTACCAGCATTAGCTCCAATAATTGGTGCAGTTGCAGCAATATTAATTGCACAATGATACATATGACAAATTTCTGACTATGATAATGGTAATGGAGTTGTTATTGATATGGTTGGTTTAACACCAACATGAATCGTTAATGTTTCATCACAATAAAAAAATAATAAATTTATTTTTAATATAACATAAAGTTTAAACGACATAATTAACATTTTTCACTGATTTATCGCTTTCAATAATTTTTTTAGCATCTGCTAATTTAATGGCTACCATTTTCGTAATTCCTTGATTTTGCATAGTTGTCCCATATAATACATCACAATTTTCCATTGTGCCTGGACGATGAGTAACAATAATAAATTGTGTATATTGTGAAAAACTACGAACATATCTAGCAAAACGCTCTAAATTTGCTGGATCCAATGGTGCTTCAACCTCATCTAATATTGTCAATGGCAACGGCTTGACTTTTAAAATAGCAAATAATACTGCTAATGCAACTAATGATTTTTCACCACCTGATAATAAGTTTAAATTACTAATTCTTTTACCAGGAGGATTAGCAAGCACTTCCACACCTGTATTTAAAATATCATCAGGTGATGTATATCGTAAACTACAAGTTCCTCCACCAAATAAAGTTTGAAATGTTTCGGGCAATACCATATTAATAGCTTTGATTGTTTCATCAAATTGCGTTACCATAACATTATCCATTTCATCAATGGCTGTTAACAACGATTGTGATGCTAATTGTAATTCATCATGTTTAGTTTTTAAACGTAAATAACGTTCATTTTCATTTTCAAATTCTTCAATAGCATTAATATTTACAAATCCTAAATCTTCAATTTCACTACGTAATTGTTGTACCAAATTACGTGCTTGTTGTTCATCTGCTAATGGTTCACTATAATGTTCTCTAGCATATTCATAAGTTAAATTATAAGTTTCAACTAAACGTCTTAAATGTTGTTCTACTTTTGACTCCATTTTTACTTGTTCAAGCTTTTGATTATTTAATTTATCACTAGTCATAAAATGTTCTTGATTTAAACTATATAATTCATTTTCTAAATTTTGCATTTGTTCTAATAATTGATGTTTCTGTTTACGAATTAATTGTAGTTGACTTTTTATTGTTGCTTGATCATATTTAAAATTTTCATATTGAATAAAAATATCATTTAATTGGTTTGTAGTATCAATATCTAATTTTTTACCAGTTAATGTTTGATATTGAGTAGTTAATAATTGTGATTGATTAGTGATTTCACTAATTTCACTAATCAGTTTATTTATTGTTAAAGTAATTGTCAACTTTTGACCTTGATAATTATTTAATTCGCTTTCAATACTTGTTCTTTGGACATTTATATTAACTAATTGTTGTTCTAATGATTTAATTTCTTCTTTTAATTCAGAAACTATTAACTTTTCTTTAAAAACATTAATACTATTTTGATGTTGATAACCTCCAACAATAGCACCACCAGCTTTAATTAATTGACCATCTAAAGTTACACATTGGTATTTAGCAGCAATTAATTGTGAAATAACTCTTGCGCTTTCTAAGTCTTCACAAATAATAGTACGACCTAAAAGAAAATTAATAATCGGCTGAATTCTATTATCAACTGCTGTAACTAAATGATGAGCAAAACTTAAATAACCTGATTTACTATTAACAATAATTTCATCTTCTTTAGTCGCTGTTCGAACTTGAATTGAATTTAAAGGTAAAAAAGTGGCAATTCCCGCTTTATTTTGTTTTAAAAATTCAACAGCCTTGGTTGCATCTTTGTTAGTCGCCGTAACAATGTTTTTTAAAGTATTGCCCAATACTTTAACAATCGCTTCACTATAAAGATCGGGCACCGAAATTAAATCACTCACTACTCCAATGATGCCATATAGTTTATCTTTATTATTTAAAATTGTTTGAACACCCAAATATTTTTGATTTTGTCGTTGTTGATAATTAATTACCGATTCTAATTGTGCTTTTTTTTCACCTAAACCACGATGAATATTATTTTGTCCTAAAATTAAATCTTGATGTTGAACATTTAGTTCTTCAAATAAATTATTAATTTTATCAAAATTTTCTTGTTCTTTTTTTTGTAAAAAAGTTTTTTGTTCAATAATAGTAAGCAAAGTTTCAATTTCATTTTTTAATTTTTCAACTTCTGTTTGATCTTTTATTTCACTTTGTTTTGTTTTCATTAACGATTTTTGTTGTTCTAAAACTTGCAATAAACTATTAACATTAGATAAATTCATTTCTAAACTATTAATGTTTTTATCTAAATCATAACTTTTATTTTTTAAAAATTTTAATTGTTGTTCATTCTTACTAATATTTAAATTAAGTTGTTGTTGTAAAATTTCATTATCATTTATACTGAATGTTGTAAGTTTTAATTGATTATGATATGTCTCCAAATCTTTAACAATAATAGTAATTTCATATTTTTTTAAATTATCACGTAATTCAACATAAGTTTTAGCTTTCTGTGCTTGTTTTGCTAATGGTTCAATTTTTCTACTTATTTCACTAATAATATCATTAACTCGAACTAAATTTTCATTAGTACGCTCTAATTTACGTAATGACTCTTCTTTCCTCTTTTTGTATTTTGAAACACCCGCAGCCTCTTCAAATAAAGTTCTTCTTTCTTCTGGCTTAGAATCAGCAAATCGTGAAACATTACCTTGACTAATAATTGCAAGTGAACCTTTAGCTAAACCTGTACCCATAATAATTTCTTGTACATCTTTTAAACGAACACGAGCTTTATTAATGTAATATTCATTTTCTGAACTATTACGAAAAGTTTTTCTAGTAATTTGTACTTCATTAAAATCAACTTTAAATATTTTATTAGTATTATCAAAAACTAAAGTAACTTGAGCACTATTTAATGGCTGTTTTCCTTTAGCACCATTAAAAATTATATCTTCACTATTTTCACCACGTAATGATTTAACTGATTGTTCACCTAAAACTCAACGAATAGCATCATTAATATTAGACTTCCCAGAACCATTAGGGCCAACAATACCTACAATATTAGTATCAAATTCTATTGTTAAAGGTTCTGCAAATGACTTAAAACCATATGCTTCGATTCTTTTTAAGAATGCCATCTTACCTCACCTATTTTAAAATATATATTTATATTTTACCATGAATCAGCTTAATATTTATTGTTAAGATTTAGCAGAAATATTACTTTATTTGCATTATTATTTGTTCTTTAATTGTTTTATAATAAAATTTATTAATTCACAAATAAAATAATGTAGTACTAATAATAGTACTAATAATTAACATTATAACTAAGATACTATTAATTCATAATGGAATTCCAATAATTGAATAATTAAAGTTGAGAATATTATAAGGATAAATAAAATTTTTAACATCATTTGCTTGTAAAATACCGGCTCTAATATAAATATAAGTTAGATAAATAATTGGATAAATAACTACTAATATAAATTGTTTTTTAATATTGATATTAAATTTATTTTTTCTAAACGTTAAAATTAAAAAAATAATCATCAATATTGGTGATACTAAATGATCTAAAAAGGAACAAAATAAAGATAAATTATTCAATTTTCAAAATCAATTAAGTTCTAAATCTAACTTTGAAACACTATCAATAAATATCCCCGCTCAAAAAATAAGGGCAGTAATAGTTATGTATATTGTTAAATTAATTTGACTATAAATATTAGTGAATCTATTTGTCTGCTCTTTTTGATGATAAATTAAAGAAAATAAAAATCAAATATTAACAATAAATATTGTTTGAGAAGACCAAAATGATAACATTACATCAAAGTTTTGCAATACTATAGAATTATAAAAATTATCTTTATTAGTATTACTAATATATCAAAATTCAGTAAATACAGAAAAGATGATAGTCAATATTGATAAAATAAAAATTAATATACAACTTAATAATTTATATAAAAATCTTCAATCTTTAAATTTTTGCTTATATAATAAAAACACAAATTATTCCTCTTCGAAAAACAAAATCATATTTAATAAATATAATAATAACAATTTTTTTTGCTAATTTAACAAAAAATAAGTATTAATTAAATTTTGGCATGAATATTTTAATAAGAAGCAAGCGAAGTTGAAGATAAATTTCTACTAGAATCACTTTCTTTACTTTGTTCAAGTTCATCAAAATTGTTTTCTAAAATTGGTAAAAATTCTAAATCACATTGCTCTTTTATATCATTAAAATCCACAATTGGACTATTTTTTTTAGGTAGCACATTTTTTAATTGTGTCTCTAGTTGTGCAATTTTTTCTTCTTTTTCTTCAAGAATTTTTTTTAAATGTTGAATTTCAGTATCTTTTTTTTCAAACTCAGATTTGAAAGCAGTAGTTATTGCTTCAACTGCATCTCAATCTTCATCTTCAGTTTCTTCTCATTCTTTTTCAACTTTTGCTTTAATTTTTGGAATTAAATCTTCTATATATGTATCAATATATTTAATAATCATTTCAAATAATAAAGAATCTTCATTTTTAGTTGCTACATTTTCATTATTATCAATTGTCTTTCAACTATTAATAACTTTTAATCTTTCAATAGGAAAAATTTCTTTTAATGATTTTATAAGTGACTGATATTGTTCTTCAATTTTTTGAAATATTTCATTAAGTTTTGCTTGAAAAAATTCTTTTTGTTTATTATTTGTTAATTGAGGAGTTTCATTTTCAATAGTTTTAATATTCTCTAATACTTCTATTTTTTTAAAAATTTTGCTTACTTCCTTTTCACTTAAGAAATTATCTTCAACTAATGTAAATTTAGTGTATAAATTACAAAATTTTCTAGATAAAAAATAATATTTTTCCTCTTCAATTAATTTTTTAAGCAAAATTTTTCTGCCTTCTTTATTTAATATTTGAAAATTAGCTTCTTCACTATCGGGAATTGCTAATACCAAATAATTATCATTTTCTGTTTTTAAATAAATAAAATTTGATCATGGTAACTTATATTGTAAATTATCATTTTTATATTCAATTTTAATAATTAATCCTGGTTGTAAAATATTATTGATGGTATTGTTTAATTTATATTTTTCACGATCTCATTCATTATTTTTAAATCATAAAATAAATTCATAAAGTGAAATTGTAAAAGACTTAATAAATTCAATTTTTTGGGAGCATACCGATGTTGTCAATAATATTCAAATTTGTCTTTAAATTATAAGTTTATACGAGAATAATTTAGACTTCAATATGCAATTGTAAGTTAATCTTAACACTTCAAAAATATTAGTCAACAATAATACTTACTTTTATAACTCAAAAATTCTTATTAAAGTTTTCTTTAATAAGTTTTATTTTATTTTTATTTATTTTTTAAATTTAAGTTTTAATTTATAATAACTGGATAATTGTATTTATTTGATAACATTTAAAATTAACCATTTTTGTATACATATCAATGTTATAAGTTCTATCACCAATCATATGCTTTAAAATTTGTTTAATATTAGTTTCAGTAAAGCAACCAATATTTTCAACTAATGCTTGGTTTAATACACCATCTTTTGCATTAATAAAATAACCAACTTTTAATTTTTTATATTGTAAAGTTAATGATTGTAAAAAATCAATTAATTCATAATATTGACCTTTGGCAAATAAATTTATTGCATTTTGATAGTGTAATTTAGCAATTTGATTTTTTCTTCTTCCTGCCATTATACCAAGAAATAAAACATGAAAAGCATGAAATTTATCTAAAATAAATTTAGCATTTAAAATTGTAGCAGTTTTTCTAATTCATTTTGCACTATCTCCACAAACTATTAAATTTGCTTGGTCAAAGTTTTCAAAAAATAAATTACCATATTTTTCTATTAATTTTGCGGTTTTTTCAGCACCAATTTCTGTTTTTGAAACTCTTATTTTACATACAGCTCTTTTATTAATTAATTTTCCATTTTTCTTTTTACCAGTACACATTACTATTAATCTCATCGAACATTTTTTACAATTTTTAGTATTGTGTTTTTCATTAAACTTAAATTTTCGATGACCATCATCAATATTTACATATAAATTTTGATTTGGTTGTAATGGTATTTTGGGAATATTTGCTTTTGGTAATTCAAATTTTTGATATGTTCTACAAACTGTACTATTACTTATTAAATCTTCAATAAAAGTATCACAAACATCACGATACTTTTTACCATCAGCAAAATATTTTAAAATTTGTTTAATAACGTTAGGTGCAAGTTTACTATATTTTTTAACACCAAGATAATTATCTAATAATGATACGTACTCCATTTTTTGTGTTTTTGTGTTATAATGTGTACAAATACGTCGTTTATAAGTTAATAAACCTTTTTTTGCTTTTAATTTTCGTTGTCTAAATCTATATGATTTATATTCAGATTTATCACATATACTTCATAAATAATCATCTATTTTTGCAAATAATTCTTCTGTTTGTTTTAAACTTAATTCATCTTGATTAAAATCATGTTTGTCTCAATCAAAATGATTTGCGAATGGTAATATAAACATTTTTAATGTTCCTTTCTAATTTTTGTTTGTTAATAATTTAAGTTTAATTTTTTTTAAAAAATAAGGAGTAAATATGGCTTTTATTAGTAGTTATGGACAATTAAATAAAAAATATAATCTTAATTTTAGTGATAATAATTATGGTTTTAGTTGAGATATTTTTAAAGAATTTGTTGGTGATGAATGAGCAGAATATTTTACTACTAATTGTTTTTATCGTTTTGTTCCAACAGCACGTGGAACAAGAAAAACTTGAAACTGTTTAGCATTTGATTTATTTATATGTTGTAATTTTAGAGATAGTAGTGTTCAAGAAGTAAGAAGATATGAAAATACTCATAGTGAAACTACAATTGGTGCTTTAATGAATGTTTGTCAAGTTTTATTAGATACATATAATATTAATTTATTACCTAATAATCCACATGGCATTAAATGAAAAATTACTAAGGATGGGGGATGTATTATCTTTCCAAGTAATCAACAAATTGACTTTATTGGTTATGCTAATGGTAATAAGATTTTTGGAAAAGAAGCAGGTGGGTCAAGTTTTTTAGGTTCAAGAACAGATGAAATTATTATGGCAGAAGAAAAAGAAACATTAACTGAAAAACAATTAACATATCGATATGAACGTTTACAAAACTCTATGTTTAGAAGTAATCGTATTAAAGTATCAAATAAACCTATTAAAGAGTGAAGTTGAACATTTATTGATAAAAATATATATAGTTCTACCTTTGGACAAAAGATTACTCGTTATTTTTATAAAAGTTTTTTCATTACTTTTACATGTAATCCTTATGATAAATATCATCCATTTTATTTAAAATACTGTACACCATTTTTACCATTAAATGATGAAGTCATGAAAAATCTTAAAAAAGTTGGTAAAGTTTATTATGAAAATAAAGATATGTTTAGTGGTTTAGGTTTATTTGTTTTAAGATTTACTATTCAACCATTTTGAAATAAATTACCTGACATTCAACAAAGAACATTATTAGAAATGGAAAAAAGTAATCCAGATGAATATAATACTGTTTATTATGGTTTTGAATTTTTAGATAGCGATGCAACAATTTTCCCATTTCAAAAAACAGTAAAATATTGACAATCATATGATTTAAAACAATTTTATAATCAAGAAAAAGAAATGTAAAAATTTGATTTTTATAGTGTTGGTATTGATTGAGCTACGGGACCAAAAGACCATACTGTATTTATGGTAGTTGGTTTTAAAGAATATAATAATACTGGTTATTATGATGCTTATATTATTTGTGAATTAGTAGTTACTCCAAATGATTTTATAAATGAAAATGAAAAAATTAATGCTTATGTTAATGAAATTTTAGGATTAATGGATAATTTTGAAAATTTTGAACAAGCAATTTATTTTTATGATGATAAAGCAAGAACAGCAATGGATTGATTAAATCAAAAATTAATTGATGAACACAATACTATTTTAATAACACAAACCGCTATTAAACATGCTTCAAATTTAAATCAAGAAGCCGGATTAACTAATAGAGTAGTTTGAATGAGAAATATTATGAGTTATGGAAACTTTTATGCAAATAAAGATGATTTACCAAAAACAACTCAATGTTTAGAAGAATTACGTTATGACCAAACCAAAACTAACATTCCTGACAAAAATATGTATCAAGACCCTTATGATGCATTATTTTATGCATTATATCCATATAAAAATGTAATTAGGGGTAAAAATAATGCTACTGTAAAAAAAAGTATCTTCACATTTGCAATATAATAAATAAGCGCAATACAATTAATAGTATAGGTATCAAAAAATAAACACCTTTAATTTAGGCGTTATTTTGCTTTTAAAAGCATACTTGTAAAAATAATCAAAAATAGTACAATTTAAAAGTAAAATCAAGGAAAAAAGGAGATATTTATTATGAAAACATGAATAAAAACAAATTTTCAAAAAATATCATTATCATTTGCTGTAATAACTGGTGTTACCGGTTTAATCTTAGGAATAGTTTCATATAATAAAAATAATCAATTAACATATTTTTATGATTACGACCATGAAGCACACTGGGGGGGCAACTATTTGAGCAAGACCAGTAAGTAATAAACATAAAATTACTCTTTACTGAGCATCAAATAAATTAACTGATGATGCAGTAAAATGAGATGGTATTTATCCAGATGGATATTTTGATAATTAAATTTCTAAATTTATATAAGAAATATTTTCATTATATTTATCAAATAAATTAATATTATTTAAATTTATTTCTTGTTTATTTGTTACTAAAATTAAATCATAATTACCAGCACCAAATAGTCCGCTAACTTCAATTCGATTTAAGTTATTAATTGGATTTTCAATTTGTAATTCAAATTCACTATTATTGTCAATTTGTAAAACTTCTTTATAAAATTCTAATTTAGAAAATAATTGTGATTTATTTGAACCATATAAATTTAAAGCATTTTCGGTTTTATTTTTATTAATAATTAATCTTGTAAAATATTTTCCATATTCACCATTACCTAATGTTCAATCTGCCGGAATTAATGATGGTATATTATTGCTTTCTAATTCATTAGTTATGGATAGTCAGTTAAATTGATTATCATCTAATTTCAATAATTCATTTTGACTAATGTCATTGTTTTTTAGTTTAATGTTATTGATATCTGTAAAATCAAAATATGCAGATTTTAATACTACTTTTATATCTTTAAATTCTCAAATCTTATCAGGTGTAGAATGTATAGGATTTGATTTTAATTCAAAATAATAAGGTAATAATAATTTATAGTCATCATTTAAACCGTTATTAATAGACATGGTTGAATAAATATTTTTTGATAGCATTATAACTATTTGTTTTAATATTTTAACTTGTGGTAAATTTGTATAGTTAGGATAATCTAATTCTCATTGTTTAAATAAATTAGTAATAACTTCATTTGGTTTTTGTCCTTCAAACTTAGCACGAATTTTATCTAAATCATTCATTTCTTTTAAAACATTACTTAATGATGCACCATCAAAGTTTCTATTATAAGTATATGTATAAGTTAACATATCTAATAATACTTTTTGTAAACTATCAATTGGTGGTCTATCTTTTATTTCTAGTTCAACATCATGAAATTTATTTGTTGTAGAAATAAATAAATTATAGTCACTTACTAAAAATCATGACTCTAATTTTGTATCTTTTAATTCTAGTTCATCAGATAATGGTCATACTTTTGAATTTTTAGAAACATCATAACCAATTTTAGCATTAGTTACTCTTGCATTATTAATAATTTCTTTTCTTGTTTCTCTACCACCACCAATAGCAATTAAATCTAAAACTGATTTTTCTTGTCCTATAAATTGTTTTGCTAAATTTCAAGGTAATATTTGTTCACTAAATCATTGTTGTAATATTCTAACTTTTGGTTGAGTTTCAATAGGCATTGATAATAGCGGAAATGCTATCTTATCTTTGACAAATAACTTTGGGTATACCTCCATATTGTCGACTTCACCAAGTACCTTTATATTGCCAAAAATCATGCTTCTAGGTGCTTTAATTTTTAAACCAATAACTTTGGTGTCTTTATCTAGTGGTTTTTGTAATTTAATAATAATTGGATAACCATCTCTTGTTTTAAAGTCTTTAATTTTAATAATAGTAATACTTTTAGTACTTCTAGTTTTTGGATTTTGATAAGGTTCTGAATAATTATTAATAATATATAAATTATCAATATTATTTTCAGTTAATGGTTCATTTATACTAACTGCATATAACTTAAATTGATTTAATAAATTTATTTCTTGAAATATTAAATTTTTAATATCAGTCATACTATATTCAATTGTATTGTCATTAATATTAGTACTTGCTCTTTGATTTAATTGCATAGTAAAATCAGATGTTTCAACAGCAGTAGTTTTTAATACTTTATCAATATCAATAAAACCTATTTTAATAGTATTTGCTGAAAATCTTAAACTATTATTTTCATTATTTTTAAATAAACGTTCAATTTCATAAATATAAATTTTTCTTTTTTTAAATTCATCGTATGCTCTATTAATATCAGGGTCACTAGTAGCACTCATCATATTAGTAAAATCATAAGGAATATTATCAATTAAATAATCATTTTCTATTTCTGCTTGATTAAGTTTAGTTTGTTTCTGTGGAAACTTCGTTTGTGGTTTGTTGTTGTTTTCCATTGTTTTCTCCTATTAATTGGTTATTTTCTGGATTAAATAATTTTAATTTAACTGTTAAGTTATTAATTTCTTGTTCATCATTAATATTAAATGTTTTACTATTTAATAAATCTTTATCTAAACGTACTAATATTTGAATAAATTTAAGAATATCAATATTAAATTGTCATAATTTTTGTTCAATATAATTAATAGTTGAAATATTTACCGCTGTACTTTCGGGAACCGATTGTTGTGCTGATTTCTTTTGACTTGGTATATGAATACCACAACGTTTAAATATTTCATTAATATTTCAATCATATATCAGTTAAATTTTTACCTTTAAAATTACTACTTGTCATATTAATATTTTCACTTTTTTCATTATTATCACCAGTAGTTTTTCAAATATAGTTGTTAGTAACTAATGTTCTTACGGCTTCATCCATTGTAGATTTAGCATTACCATAAATTTGGTCAAAAATAAACTTTGGTGAATTTAAAATAGTATCTAAAACAATTTGTTCATAAATAACATCTAATGCTTTAATTTTATCCATTACTTTATTACAATCTGCTAACTCATTTGCTTTATTTCTCATAATTGCTATTGGAATATAATTAATATTTAATGTTTGTTCTTGTTCTAAATTAGGATTATTACTATATTCTTTAAAAGGTAAAGGAAATTGTTTTTTATTATCACTAATACTATAAATTGCACGATTAATAGTTACTTGTTCATTATTTAATTTATAAACTTCAAATAATCTTACTGTTTGTGCATTTTGTTGATAACTATCATAAAAAATAGTACATTGAATTAATTTACCAGTAATATCATAAATTCTTTGCTGTATATCTACTACTTGAAAATATAAATCATCATTAGCAATATAAATTAAATAACCACTAATTCCTAATTTGCTTAATTTAAAAATAGAATTTCAATTCTTTCTATAAAATTCTTGTTTAATTAAATATTGTTTAATAGTTTCATTATTAATATCCAATGGAGCATTATATAAATTAGCATTATTTTCAGCAACAAAATCAGTAAAATAAGTCTCATGATTAAAATCATTAAAACCAAAATAACTTAAAATAGAAGTGTGTGTACTTTTATTTTCTAAAAAAATTAATTTAGATTTTTCTTCATTATTATTAATATTTGTTTTATCTTTTCTTGGTCAAAAAGGTTTCATTTTTTTCTCCTTTCTAAAATATTTGATTAATTTTTAAGACAATTTTTACTATAATAAATATAATTAAACCAGCAACAGCAGAAGATAATAAAACTCCAATTAAACTTAAAATAATTTGGGAGGTTCCCAAAAACGTAGGAAGATAAATTACTAGATAAATAAATTCTTTTGAATATTACCATTTCAAAATGATGATAGACAAATTAAATTCTCTTTTACCCTTAAATTTATATTCGACGTATTTTAAAAAATATAGATTTTATAAGATAAAATAAAAATTATTCTCAAAGGAAAAAGACAAGAAATAATCTTGTCTTTTTTTGTAATTGTAAAATTTTAAAATTTTTATTATTAACACCCTTTAAATATCTACTACACGCAGTGACCAAGTAGGAGAAAGTTAATAATTAATAACCCTCTTTAACACTATTATCAACACGTGTTAGGGAATTAAAACAGTGAACTACAACACAGTTGTTAAAAATAGTGGCCAAAACATGTGGACTTGCATGGATAAATAAAAAGTGGAGTGATACCTAATAAAATATACTAACCAGTAATGGTAATTCTTGGGGTGGGAGCGAATTGGAAACTAGTATATATAGACCTACTAGGGAACCTACTATATTAATTCTATTCTTTATTTAACCAACCTTGCCACCCCCCAGTGAGCAAGCGTTGGTTTTATTTTTTTTGAAAATTTTTTTGGGCGAAAAAATAAATTTCAAACTTGTAAAAAAAATTGAGCGGTGCCGGTTCAATTAAAATATTAATTTGTTTAACACAAATTAAATAAATATTGAATCGAATGCCTCGATTTCTTTTTAAAATTTCACAATTTATTTTTGAGCCCAGAATTTCTGGAATGAATAAAACTAATAGTATTAATAATATAAAAATAAAAATATATATTCTTTATGCTACAAGCAACAGAATATATTAGAAAAGAAAGTAAAAATGGAAGAAAAAGAAAAGAAAGAATTAATAGAACAAAAAATCAAAATAGCAAAAGAACATCAAAAAAAGTGATTAAAAATAAAAATAATTATTACTTTAATTTCAACTTTAATTGGATTAATAATTTTATTAATTACTGTAAGTAAAAATTAAAGAAATAAATAAAGTTATGAATATTAATGAAAATAAAAAATGTGAATTAAGAATTTGTAAAAATAAAGTTTGAAAAGATTGTATTAATAATTCTACTAAAACTATTAAATATAAAAATTGACCAATACCTTATTTAATATGTGACAGTTGTTATCACAAACTACCTAAATACCTTAAACAAACAGCAAAAATAATTGAAAAGGATATTTTGATTATGAATAAAACTAAAAAAAGAAGAAAAAGATGTGTTGAATGTAATGAATTATATGAAGATAACAAAATCAATATGCTTTATCACTTTAAAACAGAATTAGAAGCAGAACAACATAATACTAAAAAATATGAAGATAATTATGATATTGAAAAACATTTAGATTATACAAAATCATATGGATATGTTTGTGATTGATGTAGAGATGATTAATAAATGCAATACGAATTAATCATTGGTATTGACCCTGCTGGTATTGGTAATAATGGAATTGTTATATACTCAAATGAAACTAATAATATTATTTTTAATGAAACATTTAAAGCAAAAACAGTTTTAGAAAGTAAAAATATATATAAAGAATATTTTAAATTAATTAAAAAACAATTTAAAAATAAAAAAATATTAGTTATTGTAGAAAATTTCTTTTTAAGTTCAAAACAGTTATTAACTAATCCATTAGCAACACCAAAAGTTATTGGTGCTTTAATGATATTAGTACAAGATGTTATGAACTGAGATTATCATGAAAATGAACCAAAAAACAAAAATAAAATAGAAGATTATAAAGGAAATATAAAATTTACAAAACATGAACAAGATGCTTATAAACATATTCAATATTATTTAAGGAATTATAAAAATGAAAAATAAAGAAAATTACGTTAAATTAACAGTAAAACTTAGTAATACTATTGAAGTAAAATATCATGAAAAAGGTAATAAACAATTATATTATACTGTTCGTGGTCAATGAAATGGATTAAACTATGTTACTTTAATTTTTAATAACCCAAAATTTTATAAACGATGTATTTTATTAAACAAAAATGATGAAATTATAGTAACTGGTCAAATCTTTAATACTTTAAATATTCCTAAAAATCGTGCATTTTGTTCAATTAATGTTAAATGATTTAAAAAATGAAAGGAATAAATAATGAATTTTGATGAATGATACATGAAAAAAATAAAAGAAACTTTAAAAATTATTGAAAGTGATAGTTATAAAGAAGAACTAAAAAAACATAATGAAATCATTGAAAAACATAAAAATTTAATGAAAGAACTAAATAATGAATAAAGAAAAATTAATTAATTATATTAAAAAACAACAAAAATTCTATAACGGTACAGAAATAGATTTGATACTTGATATTTTATTGTAAAAAATAATTAATGGTGAATTTAATAATGAATAAATGTAAAAAATGTAATAAAAGAATCTGATTAAGTAAAAATTGATGTATGACATGTTTAGAAATAATAGTTAATAATTTAAATAAAAATAAGGAGAAATAGATAGTGAATAAAGACCAAGAAATTATTAATGAATATAATAAAAAACGTAATAAAGAAATAACTGAAGAACATTTATATAATATAGAAAAATTAAGAGAAGAGTTTAAACAAAAAGTAATTAATAAATATAATGAAAAATTAATTATCTGATTGAATAAGCAAATTAGTATTTGTTTATGTGATTCATTAAAAGAAGCAGGTAAACTTACTGCTTATTATAAATTAATTGAGTTTATAGAAAATGGAGAACTTCATTAATGATAATATTACCTACTTTGTTTGAAAATAAAGATGAAATTGAAATATTATCACCATTTCCAAAAGCAATTCATACAAGTAATGATATTAGAGCAATTATTTTAAGACAATATCCAAATGTTAAATCAAAACACATAATTGTTTCTGACCCCGAAAGTAATGTTGCATTAATAGTTGGTGATAATGATGTTTATCAAGGTTGAATTAAAGTAACAGTTAAAAAATTAGAAATTAAAGGAGAATAAACAAATGCAAAAGGAAAAAATTAAAATTAGAAATTATGAATTTGAATTAAATTCTTATGTAGTAGATTCCTTATTAGATGTTATAAGAGAACTGATAAAAACAAATAAAGGAGAATAAATTATGTTAGATGAAATTTTAAAAGTAATTTTTGATAGAGCAGATAAAAAAGAATTAATTAATATGATAGAAAGATTAATTCTTTGTACTAATAATAGAAAAGAAACAAAAAAATGACTTATTAGAGAATTTGATAAAAATAATTATGTTTTAGAAAAATTATTACAATTAGAAATACAAGGAGAAAAAAATGGAAACAAATAATTATACTTTAACTAAATTAATTAGAACTGGTATAAGTCCTATTTGTGCAATGATTGGTACAAGTGCTTATTATGGTCAAGTAATTGCAAATCCAATATTAGGTTCAATTAATAGTTTATTATTTGGTAAAAAATTAGGTTTAGATATATGAAATTTAAATCAAAGACCAAATACAAAAACTAAATTAATTAATAGTTCTAAAAAAATTATTTTAGGTTTAGGAACAATTGGTTTAGCAAATTATAGTAAATGAACAGAAAATAATATTAATCCTATTATTCCAACAACACCAACTCCAATAACTACTACAACTACAACAGAAGGTCCTCCATGATTACTATTAAATAAACAAGAAAATCAGTCATTAATGGATTGAGATACATATATTAGTTTAAATGCTTATGGTATATCAAATCTTATTAGTGGAATTCTAGAATTAATACCTAATAAATTTGAAGCAATAAGAAAAATTTGTAATATGGCAACTGGTGGATGTTTAATATCAAGTGATGTTGCTATGGGTATTAATAATGATTTTAATAATTCTTATGCAGTACCTACCATAATTGCTGGTGTAAGTGAAATTATCCATAATTTACTTCCAATAGAAACAAATCATAATAGAGAAATGCAAGAAACTTCATTTACAAATGAAACTGCAAGATTAATAAATGATAATAGATTTACTATTAATAGTGAAACATCAAGTCAATATGGTAGTGGTAATATAAGCGAAGCACTATTAAATAATGATAATGCTTCATTAAATTGAGATTATAATCACATGAGTTTATAAAGGAGGTGAAAAATAATGAATAAAGAAAAATTACTTGAATATTACAATGATAAATTAAAACAACATGAAAAAGATTTACAAGAAATACGACTGAATGAAGGTATAGCTAAAAATATTTTAATAGACACAAAATATATGATTGAAAAAATTAATAAAGGTGAATTTGATGAATAATCAAAAATAAAAAAATAAAAAATTGAAAGGAAAATATAAAAATGAAAGAATTTTTAAAAGCACTTGAAACAATTGGAATAAGCACTGGTATATTAATTTGCAGAGAAATTATTGTTTTATTAAAACGATTTATTACAACTCCAAAACATGTTAGAGCAAATAACAAAATTATCAAACATCAAAAAAAATTAGCAAAATTAAATGAAAAGATTAATAAAGAAAATAAATAATAAAGGAGAAAAATAATATGACAAAAATTGAATTTAATGAAAAATATAGAAAACAAGATATCAGTATTGATAGAGATTTTGATTTACATATTGATAATTGTTTTAAATTTTCTGATATCAATACATTAGAAAATGCTGTTAATGATTATAAAAAACTAATAAGTGAAATGCCACAATTAGTTAAAGATTGATTATTGGGATAAGATTAGGAGAATGTTAAATGTTAGAAAATGAAAATAATGTTCAACAAACAACTGAACCTTTAACTGAAAATAATGCTCAACAAGAAATAGAAAATAAAGTTAATGAAGCAGAAAATAAGTTAAATAAACTTAATCAAGAAATTAAAGAAAAAGAAATAATTAATATATTTAAAAAATATCAAGTTAAAAGTGAATTTTATGATTTTTTAAAATTTAAAACTAATAATTTAGAAAATTCAAAAATTGAAGAAACTATTAAAAAAATCATTAAAGAACAACCAGTATTTAAAGAAACAATTAATACAGGTGGCAAACCACAAACAATAATAACAAATCAACCAAGTTCAATAAAAAGTACATTATTGGATTATAAAAAAAATAATAATTTATAACAGAAAGGAAATCAAAAAATGGCAATACAATTCAATAAAAATTTAGATAATACCGAAAAATTAGTAGAAGCACCAGAGTTTATAGAATTTTATAAACAATCAAATTCACCATGAGCAAGTTTTTTTCCTATCGAAATGGTTAATTCAACAAAAATTGAATTTATAGTTAAAAAACCAAAAAATTCAGAAATTAAAGTATTAAAATGAAATGATAAAAGCAAAGGATTAGATGTTAGTTATGCTGAAACTATTAAAATTTTAAAAGAAATTAAAGAAGAAGCAGTTGCGGGTGAAATAATTGCTAATGTTGATTTAAATGCTGAAAATGGACAAAATTTATTAAATACAATGCAATATGAAGTTGCTAATGACTTAGCAGATTATTTAGCAAATAATGATACAAATGTAATTGCAAAATATGCAACTAAAATAGACATTACTGATAAATCACCAGTAGGATATTTAAAATCAATGTTAGATGCTTGAAATACTTTATTTCAACTAAGAAATAGTAATAATTGTCGTTTTTTTATTACTAATAATCTTTATGATAGTATTGTTTATTTAGCTAATAATAAAGGATTAATTACTGATAATCAGATTGCTCAACAATTAAGATTAAATGGAAATGATTTATATATTAAAGGTGTACTATGTCAAATTGTAATGGATGATTATATGACATTTACTGATAATAATGAAACTAAAATTATGTCTTTTGTTTTAGCAACACCAAGAGCAATGAAAAGATATATGTTACAAAATACAGTTGTATATGTTCAAGATATTGCTGATGGTAAAGTTGGAAGAAGATATTTAGTTGGTGGAGAAGTAACTGGTGAATCAATACCCTATATAACAGATGAAGAAACAACTTCACGCTGAATGTTATGTGCAATTGTTAATAATGATAAAAATGATTTAAAAACTAAGATTACAAATTTAACAACTGATATTACTGCAAATGGTAATAACAATAACAATGAATTAAATACAGAAATAAAAAGTACTAATGAACTTAAATCATTAAATCCAAATTTAACAAATCCAACTATTAAATATTTTAGTGATGCACAAGGAAAAACTAATGTAAGTAATCAAAAACAAAAAGCAGGTGACTTATATATAACTATTACTGCAAATATTAATGACTTAAATTATAAAGGAACAACAAATCCAATTAAAATAACTCTTAAATAAAGGAAATTAATATCATGCCAATTGGTACAACTAGTACAGCAATACTTTTAAACATAAATAAACCAAAACATACTAGAACAAGTAACCAACAAGAAAATAAAAGTTTTTGATGAGAAATTTTAGAAATGATTGGTGTACAAGTAATAGCAGTAGCACTTGCTCCTTTTACTGGTGGTTTAAGTGAAAGTATAGCACTTGGATTAGGTGCAAGTGATTTTATTGCAAGTACTATTAATTTTGGTATTTATGCTACAACTGATTTTACTATTAATCAAGTTTATGATTATTTAAAAGGAAATGTAACACCATTAAATACTTTTTTTAATATATTACCTGCATTTGTTGGAATTAATAAAATTAGTCGTGGTTATCGTACTACTAAATTTATTAAGTTAGCACAAAAAACTAAAACATTAGAACAAATTGGTGTTAAAGAAGCAAAAAATTTACAAGAAATTATTAGTCAAGTAAGTGGAAAAGAAATTTTAACAGATAAAATCATTGGTAATAAACGTTATTTATTTAATTATAGTTTGGCACCTAATCGTGAAACAATAACACAAAATTTAGGTTATGTTGCTGAAAAACAATTTAAAAATAATTTTAAATCTTTAAAATCACAACAAATAAAAGAATATTTATCATTACAAAATACATTAATAAAATTAAGTCCACAATTAACTCCAAAGTTTAAAATTAAAGATATTGAAAAAGCAAATAACTTTTTAAAAAAATATAATACTGAATTAAAAGAAGTATTAAAAATGAACCAACATGATTGATTAAATTTAGTTCATACAATACATACAGAGAATAGATATGGAAAAACTTTAATTTTAGATTTACAAAAAATTCGTGCTAATGCTATTAAATTTAATTTTAAAAATAGTTCAATTCATAAAATTGTTTTAAATGCAAATAAAATTTTTAAGTATTTTGATATTAGATTTTATTTAAAAAAAGGTTTAAATAAATTTTGAAAAGATACACCATATTTTGAAAAATTACGAGAAAGTATATATAAATTACAAGAAAAATTTGAAAAATTAGAAAAACAAGCATTTGAAAAAATTAATAAATTAAAAGAAAAAGCAACAGATTTATTTACTAGTGCAGAAAAAAGAGCAATTAAACATGCACAATTAATTCCACTAAATTCACCAGTATTTATGGGTTGTAAAATTCAACCTTTATCATTAGACAAATGTGCAATTACTATTTATCATCGTAATCCTAAGTATAAACCAATTACAGTTGTTGATAGTATTCTTAAAGCAAAAACTTTTGTTACTCAAATACATCCATTTCATTGATATCGTTGATATAGTGGTTGATACATTGGTTATGGTGTTAATCGTAATAAATGATTAAAAGCAATAGCATTTGCTCCACCAGTGGTGCAACAAGTAATTAGAGATAGTTTTAAAGTATATAGAGAAATATTTAGAACTATTAGAACTTATCATAAAGTAGTAAATGTTATTAATAATCCTATTGAAAATATTAATAAATCATTTAAAAGTGTTGGTTTAAAATTTTCAGTTAATACTTTATTTGGTACTGGACTATTACATCATTTAGAAAAATTTGCATATAGTCAAGTTGTAGAAAAAGGTAAGAAAAAATTACAAAAAGAAATTATCCATATATCACATAGGAAAACTAAAACAAAAACTAAACATTATAAAAAAGCATTTTTTAAGGAATGATAAATTATGATTAATAAACTTTGAACTGATGTCAGTCTTGAAAATTATAATAACTGATATCCATTAACTGGAAAAATTACAGAAACTCCACCGCAATATATAAATACATGACCTAATGTAAAAGACTGATTTACAACTTTTGCTATTCGCGCTCAAAATGATATTAATGCTTATCTTGATTTTATTTTATCTAAATTTCCTTTTGATAGTTTTAAAGATGAATTAATTAAAGAAACATTAAGAGATATGGTTTATGTAATGGTTGAACATTGAGTATTTAATCGTACACCAATTGAATTTAATGTTGATGCTACTATTCAATTCAATAATGGTACATCATTTAATGCAAGTAGTATTCCTACAATTAATGTTTGAGATTTAGCACCAAGTAGAATGAAAATATGAGCAAGATTAACAGAATTAAAACAAGTATTTTCAAATTATAATCAAGATGAAATAGATATTGAAAAAATTGACTTAAAAGTATTTTATACTAGAAATCAAGTTGATGAATTAATTAAAGAACAAAAAGAATTTACATTATCAAAACAAATAAAATTATATGATGATTTAGTTAATGATAACGAAAATGAGATATATAGGGGTCGTGTTACAAACTTTATAAATAAAGGTTATGTTGCAACTGATTATGACCCAAAAACTGAAACAATGATTTTAGATTGACCTGATGAAATTGGTACATTACCACCAGAAGCATTACAAAATAATCCACAAATTGGTGATTTTACTCATGCTGCGACTGCTGACTTTTCTGCTAAACAACAAAAAAGAATTACTACTAATGAAAATAGTATTAAATTATTAGAAAATAAAGTTGATATTAATAAACAAAATATTGATGATATTAAAAATAATTGATTTAATATTGAAACTAGTCCTTTATGAAAAAAAGTTAAAAATGAAAATATTAAAACAGATATATGATATATTATTGATTGAACATATTATTTTATCGATAGTAAACAACTTATTATAAGTAATAATAAATTAACTAAATCTAATATAAGAATTACTAATCATCAAATAGAAAATAGACAAATAATAATTGAAAAAATTGATGTTAATATTGACAAAGTAATGTTATTATATGATGATAATTTAATAAAATTTATTGTTGCTAATAGCACAAAAAAGTATACACCAATAATTCATAATATATATCAATATCAAGGTACTGGAACACCAACTGAATTTATAGCAGAAGAAAATACTGAACGTGATTATTATACAAAACTAGAAACTAATAATTTATTAGATAAAAAACAAGATAAATTATCTTTAATTAAAGAAGATATTACTTATAAAGTTTTACAATATAGAGAATTAGGAACTGGTTTATTTACGGGTGATTTAGATATTCCACCAACTAAATTTATTAAACAATGAATTAAAGATAGTGGTGGTGGAGTTGACCCAACTAAATATTATACAAAACCAGAAATTGATAAAAAATTAGAAGATGTAAAGTCACAATTCCCTATTGCATTTCAATTGAATGCTGTAAGTCAAGAAATCCCTAATTTAGAAACTATTAATAAAACTGTTGCTGGTGCTATTAATGAAAATAAAGCAAATATTGATAAAAAACAAGATAAAGAAATATGAAAAGTAATAAGTAAAAGTAAAAATAATCGTGAATGAGATACGTTTGAAATTAATTTTAATACTGTATATAGAGTAATTATAACATTAGATGAATTACCAGTAAATCAAGCAAATATAAAGCATAAAGTAGAATTTAAAACTGGTAATTATTTAGGTGGAGATTATTTACTTGCAAAATTTAAAATTAAAGATGAAGATGTAATATTAACTTTAACTGTTAGAGAAAGTAGTTTTAATTGTAGTTTATATTTAAAAGGTGGAGATATTAATTATGGTGCTATTCTTTCATTAGAAGAATTACAAAATACAATTAAAGTTGATGTTACACCAAAAATAAAAATTAATTCAAAAAGTTTAGAAACAAATGAAGTTGAAGAAAATTGTTGAGATATTGAATTACCAGATAATCCAACACCAAGTCCAAATAATCAACAATGAAAAGATGTAGGAACAAGAGAAAAAAATAAATGAGATAATTGACAAATTACTTATGATTTTATAGTTAATAAACATTATAGAGTTTATTATTCTTGAAGTATATATAATCCAGTTTATACTATTCAAGAATTTATTATAACGGATAACAAAATTGCTGGTGTACCAATACAAACCTTTAATGATAGTGTTAATATAGTAATTTTATCAGTTCAACATGCTAAATTGATTACTATTTATAGTGGAAAAGGTAATTTAAAAGGTAATGTATGAAAATTAGAAGAATTACAGGAATAATATTATGTTTTTTAAAATTATAAAAATTATTTTAGGTTTAATTGGAGTAATTCTATCATCAGCAACTGCTGGTTTAATTATATTCATTATTGTAAAAATTATATTAAAAATTAATCAAATATTTTAAAGAAAGGTGGTGAATATTATGCTAAGTTTATTTAAAAGAAAAGAAAAAAATAATATTAATGATAATCAAAGTGAAAAATTAAAATTTTTAACTAATAAAAATAAAAGTACACATGCTTCTATTTTAAATTATTTTGGTTTTAATGATTTTAACCATGAAACTTATTTTACTGATTTTGTAGCAGAAAATAATGCTAATTTATATAATGCTCCATTAGAAATTAATAATGAAACCATTAAACAATATTTAATTCAACAAGAATTTTATAGAAAAAATTGAAATTCTATTTTTAAATTAAGTAAATTAGGAATTAGTGGTTATTTAATTTATATTGCAAATGATAATTTATATTTTCAAGTAGTTGATATACAACAAAGAGTTTATGATATTACTGGTAAATTAATTGAATGTACTATTTTTTATGATAGTTATCAACAAAATGCACAAACTGTAAGATTATTCGAAGTTTATACATTAAATAATGAACAAGTAACAATTAATCGTGCAATTTATAGTATTAGTGATAATAAAAAACAATTTCCATTAGATTTTAAATCATACATTAATAATCCTAATTTATCACAAGAACAAACATTAAACATTAACTATATACCAATAGCAATTATGAGAAATAAAGCAAATGAACAAGCAGATTGTGATAAAGTAATGGATAAAATTAAAGCATTAGATGTTATTTATGAACAAATTGTTTTAGATACTATTTTAAACTCACCTAAATTTATATTTAGTCAAACTTATGGTAATGTTCAATCAGCATTAGAAGAAGCAGTAAGAACTTTGGTTACTAAAAACTACATATTTAAAAGTGGTGGAGATAATAATGAACAAAACGAAAATATCAATATGACAAATAGTAATTTTAAAGGTAAAAATTTAACTGATATATATGATTGAAATGTTAATGAAATATTTAAACGTTGTGGTATTCATATACCAAGTCAAAAGAAATCTGCACAACAATCAGTTCCCGAAAGTACAGCAGTTAATATTTCAACTATTAATTATATTGAACAAAAATTATGACAATTTAATATTGATATTCTTAAATTTATTCAAATATTAGTGAAAATTGATAAAGATTTATTAAATAGTAAAACATTTAATATTAATGATGAACAAGAAATTAATAATTTAACAGTTAAATTAAAATTATTTAATCCCGAAAATAACCAATTAATAGGAGATAACAATGGAAAACAACAACAAACCACAAACGAAGTTTCCACAGAAACAGAAGCAAACTAAACTTAATCAAGCAGAAGTAGAAAATGATTATTTAATTGATAATATTCCATATGATTTTACTAATATGATGGGTGCTACTAGTGACCCAGATATTAATAGAGCATACGATGAATTTAAAAAAAGAACAATTTATATTTATGAAATTGAGCGTTTATTTAAAAATAATGAAAATAATAGTTTAAGATTTTCAGCAAATACTATTAAAATAGGTTTTATTGATATTGATAAAGTATTAAAAACTACTGCTGCTGAAACATCAGACTTTACTATGCAATTAAATCAAAGAGCAAGTACTAATATTAATGATAATACAATTGAATATAGTATGACTGATATTAAAAATTTAATATTTCAAGAAATAAATTTATTAAATCAATTTAAGTTATATGCAGTATCTATTAATGAACCATTAACTGAAAATAATATTGATAATTTATATATCATTAATAACTATTCACAACCTTATCAAAATCCAAAAACAAGAAGTACTAAAAGTATTACTATTATTAAAATTAAAGATTTTAAAACAAGAGATGGTTATCCAATTATTATTAAATTACAAAAACCATTAGACAAAGATACCAAGGTTAAAAGTATAACTTTAAAATTTCCTAAAACAATGTTATTTGGCAATATAAAAGTAAATGGTGAAATTGATGGATTAAAAGTATCACCAAATTTATTAATTGCTGATGATAACCAATTATTTCCATTATATGCTTTACCAATTCAAACTCAACCAAAAGTTAATATTTTACAACAATGATTTAGTGACCAAATTTTAGAGTGAAATATTGCTAAAAATTTCATTAATCAAAATTCTATTTTAGAATATTTAGATATTGGTGAAATTATACCTAATCCACCATCACAAGAATTTAAACACGTTAAAAAAATTGAATTAAAAAATGTTGAAACAATCGTTACTAATGAAAAAAACCAACAAACTAATATTCAAAAAGAAATGAATTTTATTTTTTCAAAAAATGATGAAAGTAGTTATATTTCAGCAGATACTGATACTTCATGTGGTCCTAACTGTCCTAGATTATTAGAAAATAAAAAGTGAACTATTAAAGTTGCAGAAGGACAAGCAACTGCACAAACACATTGAAAAATCAATGAAATTGATAGTGTAGTTTTAACTTACGATAAAATTAAACCAACTACAACATTGGGAAAATTATTAATGGATATGTTAGGTTATACTTATAATTATCAAGCAAATTTTAAAGGTTATGACCCAAAATATGATGCAAATCCAGATGTTAAAGAAACACCTGATATTACAAAATTAAGAAATGAGTTTGAAAATCAAAAACCACATGATGTAATTAATAATTTATTTGAACAATGAAAATTAGACAATCCTAATTTTATTAATAATTCAAAAGTAAAAATTTTTAAACAAGTAATTATGATGTTATCAAATTGTATACTTTCTTATTTATCAATTAATAAAGGTTTAGATGATGACTATAAATTATTATTACCTTATTACTTTGAATTAAAATCAAAACCAACAAGAAAATCAAGTCATGATAGATGAAGTTTTGATAATGTTTATGTTGTTTTAAAATCTGAGTATTTTGATTTTACTGACCCTAATAATATTAAAGTTAAAAATAAGAATATTAGTCAAAATGAATGATTTAAACTAAGTAATAACCAATTTAATTGATTATCATTAACTAATAATCTAGAAAGTAATAACATACCTTCATTATTACCACAAGATATTAGTTTAAATAATGGTGAATATGGTAAATATATGGTTAAAAGTATAATTAATAACGTTTTAGAGTTATTAAAATTATTTAATAGTCAAAAACAATATTTTTCAAGTTGAGATTGATTTAATTTCGTGCAAAAAGATTATTTTAGTAATGAAATTAAATTCAATATAGAAAAAGAAATTTCTAATTTACATAAACTAGAAATTTCCGGAATTTTTGGTATTGGTAATTATGATATTCTGCTAGAAACAGAAAGTAAAACCATAAATATTAATAATATTCAATTATTTAATTCAAATGATGAAACATTATCTTATATTAATATTGAAATTTAATTATTAAAATATCCATTAGGATAAGTACCATCTCATTTGATATCTGTTTTATCACCTTTTTTATTTGCAAAATATAATGAAATTATATTATGGTCATAACGATGTTCTCATATAGTTGCCCCCCCAGACTGCTGTATGGTCGGGTTTTAAATAAAAACTTAATTTTTGTCTTCCGTCTTTACAAGCAAGACCTAATGCTGTTGCTGAAATAATAAATAATACAGTCATAAATGTAGATATACCAATAAATATATTCCTTTGTGTTTTTCTTTGTTTTGCTATATTTTTAGCATAATGTAATTCAGAATTTTGTTCATTCATGTTTAATTACTCCTTTTTTCTTAATTTTATTTCTAAATTGTACTATTTTTCATTATTTTTACAAGTATGCTTTTAAATGCAAAATAACGCCTAAATTAAAGGCGTTTATTTTATGATACCTATACTATTAATTATATTGAAATTGTTTATTATATTTTAAATATGAAAGTCGTTTTTTAAAAAGTTTTGATTTAATTTTAAATTACACTTATATATGTTTATAATAAAAAAGTAAATTAATTTTTTAAATATATTTACAATAAATTTAAAATTTAAAAAAAGTTAGGAGAAAAAATATGAGTTTTAATTATTTATGAACTTTAAAAGAAGCAACAAAAAGAATGTATCAATCATTTAGAGATGATGTAAAAAATCAATGAGAAAAAACAGATTGAAGAATCTTAAAAGAAAGAGATAGAAAATATATCCCCGTTAAAATTAAAACAAGAACTAGAAATACTATCAATGGTCTTGTTACTTATAAATGTCGTGATTATAAATATTATGATGAACAATTAAAAAAATGAGTTCCTATTTGTTTATTAGATGAAAAATTGCAATTACCTAAATACAAAAGGACTTGTCAGGATATCAAAAATAATGTTATTGAACATTTTGCAGATGGAAAAAGGTATATTGACATTTTACATACTATGAAACAAACAAAATTTAGCACAACAAGTATTAGTAGATTATTTCAAGAATATCAAGTTAGTAAATTAGATGTTCCTAAAATAAAATTAGAACCAAATCAATTTATTTATATTAGTATTGATGATGGACATCGAAAGTTTTGAAAATTTAAACGAAATTCTGGTAAATATTCAATGCGTTTAGTGTTATTTTGTACAGATAATGTTAATCATAAATTAGTTAATAAAAGAGTAGATGTAATAATAAGACCAACAAAAACTAAAATTGGAGTTCAAAAAACTGCTGAATTTATTTTAGAACAAGGAAATAGATTTTTTGAAAATTTTGACCAAGCAAAAATCATTATTTGTGGTGATAGTGCAGAATGAATTAAAGATGTTGCTAATTATTTAGATGCACAATTTGTTTTAGATAAATTCCATTTAGTTAAAAAGTTGTATGTAGGAATTATTGCTGGAAACAAAGGAAAATATTTTGAAGAATATAATACTTGTAGAAACTTTATTGAAAATGGTCAATATGATGAATTAATAAAGTATATGAATGAAATATTAAAAAATCATAAAAAATTAAAAAAACAATATTTTAAAAATAATAAACAAGGAATTGAAAATCAAGGTGCAAAATGAAATATTGGTACTTTTGCTGAAAGTAATATTTGATATATTTTAAAAGAAATGCTTGGTAATAGAACATATAGCATAGATATTTATATTAAAATGGTTATTTTTAAGTGTAATCTTGTCAATTCTAAAACATAATCAAAATTTTTATTTTTATTAAAATATTAAAAACTTATTAATTAAAAGTTAATAAGAATTTTTGTTGTGTATTTATATTAAATTTTCTTATTGATTTTTTAATATTTGTATTTTAATTAAAATTAATTTAATTTAGTAGTAATATTTACTTACAATTGCATATAATTACAATTATTTCTTGTCTATAATTTTAAAGAAATGTTTAAAAAGTAATTATATCCTCCGTTTTTGTTACCGTCCCAAATAAATTTTTATAATTTTTCAAATCATAATTTTATTCCTGTAATTCTTCTAATTTTCATGTATTACCTTTATCGCTACCTTTTAAAGAATAAATAGTAATAAATTTTGAGTGTTGTACTGATAAAACTAAGACATTAGTATTATTGTTAAAAACTTCTATTGGTACACCTGCTATTTTTGTATTAGTTATAATAAATTCTTTAATTGCAAAAACATTATTATATATATTTCAAGAATAATAAACTTTATATCTTTTATTAACTATAAAATCATAAATAATTTGTCAATTATCTCATTTATTTTTTTCTCTTATTCCTACTTCTTTTCAAATTGAACTACTTGGAGGAATTGGAATTGGTTGTGGTTGTTTTTTGATAATTTCATTAATAGCACCAGCAACAGTTTTATCAGTAGTTTCTAAATTAGGAATTTCAGTACCAATAGTATTTATAGAAAAAGCATATTTGAATTGGTCTTTATCCATTTTATTGTCTAATTTTTTATCTACTTCTTCTTTTTTATAATAATCAGTTAAATCAGTTTTCCCGCAAGTAGCACTAATTTTATTATTTTCATCAATTTTAATATTTTCACCAGCAATTAACTTATCTTGTTTTTTATCTAATAATTGATTTGTTTCTAGTTTTGTATAATAATCATGTTCAGTATTTTCTTCTGCTATAAATTCAGTTGGTGTATCTATTCCTTGATATTGATATATTTCTTCTATATCACCAATTAAATTAATTTTTCCAAGTTCAGGATAAGAATTACCACCACCACTAAATTGTTTCTTTTTATTGTTATAGTAAATAGTTCCAATATTTAAAATATTTTTATTTTGTATTTGTTCTCCATAAGTCATGGAATCAACATTTAACAATTCAAATTCGTTAAAAACATTATTTAAATAAATTTTAATTACTTTATAAAATTTCATAAAGTTATTTTCTGTTGAATATTGATAACTGATTTTAATAAAATATCATTTAAATATTTCTATATTATTATTTTCAACTTTTTTTCATAAGGGACTAGTTTCAATATTAAATCAATTATTTTTAACATCATTAATATTTTCGTTTGTTTTAATTAATTCACTATTTAATTTGGTAATTTCATTTTCATTTGTAGTAATTCGTTTTTGTTGTTTAGCAGAAAAATCACAAGTTGGTGCATGTGTATAATCACCAATTTGTGGATTGTTTTGTAAAACATCAGGTGGTAATGTTCCAATTTCATTAGGTCAATCTAAAATCATAGTTTCAGTTTTTGAGTCATATTCTGTTGCAACATAACCTTTATTTATTAAATTTGTAACTGGTCCCCTATATGTTTCATTTTTATTACCATTAATGGTATCATCATATAATTTTATTTGCTTTGATAATGTAAATTCTTTTTGTTCTTGAATTAATTCATTAACTTGGTTTCTAGTATAAAATGCTTTTAAGTCAATTTTTTCAACATCTATTTCATCATTATTATAATTTGAAAATATTTGTTTTAATTCTGTTAATCTTGCTCATATTTTCATTCTACTAGGTGCTAAATCTCAAATATTAATCGTAGGAGTACTACTTGCACTAAATTGATTACCATTATTAAATTGAATAGTAGCATCAACATTAAATTCAATTGGTGTACGATTAAATACTCAATGTTCAACCATAACATAAACCATATCTCTTAAAGTTTCTTTAATTAATTCATCTTTAAAACTATCAAAAGGAAATTTAGATAAAATAAAATCAAGATAAGCATTAATATCATTTTGAGCACGAATAGCAAATGTTTTAAATCAATCATCAACATTTGGTCATGTATTTATATATTGTCGTGGTGTTTCTGTAATTGTTCCAGTTAATGGATATCAGTTATTATAATTTTCTAAACTGACACCAGTTCAAAGTTTATTAATCATATTTTATCATTCCTTAAAAAATGCTTTTTTATAACGTTTGGTTTTTGATTTAGTTTTTCTATGTGATATATGTATAATTTCTTTTTGTAATTTTTTCTTTCCTTTTTTTACAACTTGATTATATGCAAATTTTTCTAAATGTCTTAACAATCCAGTACCAAATACAGTATTAACTGAGAATTTTAAACCCACCCTTTTAAATGATTTATTGACATTATCAATAGGATTATTAATAACATTAACTACTTTATGATAAGTTCTAATTGTCCTTAATATTTGCCTATAAATTTTAAAACTATATTTAATCATTTGTTGTACAACTGGTGGAGCAAAAGCAATACTTTTTAATCATTTATTTTGACTAACTCCATATCCAATATATCAACCGCTATATCATCTATATCAATGAAATGGATGTATTTGAATAACAAAAGTTTCTGCTTTGATAATACTATCAATAACTACAATTGGTTTATATTTAGGATTACGATGATAAATAGTAATTCCACATTTATCTAATGATAAAGGTTGAATTTTACAAGCCATAAATACTGGTGAATTTAATGGAATTAATTGTGCATGTTTAATTGCTTTCTTTTCAGCACTTGTAAATACATCAATTGTTTTTTCTTTTAATTTATTAATTTTTTCAAATGCTTGTTTTTCTAATTTTTCGAATTTCTCTTGTAATTTATAAATATTTATTCTTATTTTTTCAAAATATGAAGTATCTTTTCAAAATTTATTTAAACCTTTTTTAAAATAAAATTTAATATCAAAATATTTAAAAGTTTGATTTGCTTTTAATACTAATTTATGAATTGAACTATTTTTAAAATTAAATTTAATTGCATTAGCACGAATTTTTTGTAAATCTAAAATTAAAGATTTTCCATATCTATTTTCTGCATGTATTGTATGAACTAAATTTAATCAGTCATGTTGGTTCATTTTTAATACTTCTTTTAAATCAGTATTATATTTTTGTAAAAAATTGTTTGCTTTATCAATATCTTTAATTTTAAATTTAGGAGTTAACTGTGGACTTAACTTTATTAATTCATTTTGTAATAATAAATATTTTTTTAATTCTTGTACTTCTAATTTTGCAAAATTATTTTTATATTGTCTTTCAGCAACAAAACCTAAATTTTGTATTATTGTTTCGCGATTTGGAGCATGGTTATAATTAAATAAATAACGTTTATTTCCAATAATTTTATCTGTTAAAAATTGTTTTTCACTTACTTGACTAATGATTTCTTGTAAATTTTTTGCTTTTTTAATACCAATTTGTTCTAATGTTTTAGTTTTTTCTGCTAAACTAATAAATTTAGTTGTACGATAACCACGACTAATTCTATTAAGTCCAGCAAATGCAGGTAATATATTAAAAAAAGTATTTAATGGTGTAACATTTCCTTTTAAATAATCATAAACTTGATTAATAGTAAAATCAGTTAAAAACTCTACACCAACAGCACTAATACTAGCAAGTAAATCACTTGCACCTAAACCAAGTGCTAAACTTTCACTTAATCCACCAGTAAAAGGAGCAAGTGCTACTGCTATTACTTGTACACCAATCATTTCTAAAATTTCTCATCATCAACTTTTATGTTCTTGTTGTTGACTTGTTCTAGTATGTTTTGGTTTATTTATGTTTAAAAGTATTGCTGTACTAGTTGTACCAATTGGCATAATAATTATCCTTATTTAAGAGTTATTTTTATAGGATTTGTTGAACCTTGATAATTTTTATCAGTGTCATTAGTAGTGATTACTACATATAAATCTCCTGCTTTTTGGTTTTGATTACTTACATCAACTTGACCTTGGGCATCACTAAAATAATTAATAATTGGAGTTGTTAAATTTGGATTTAAATTATTTAGTTCAGTTGTATTTTTAATTGTTGTATCTAATAATTTATTCTTTTTAGTAGTATCAGCAGTAATATTAGTTGTTAATGTTGTAATTTCTTCACTTAAATATTTTTTATTAACAATATCACATAACATTCATCTTGATTCTGTTTCTGAGTTTGACATATAAGGAATAGATTCTCCTGTTACTTGTCCACCAACTAAATATCTTTTTGGAACTTTACCATCTTTAATATCTTCAACATATATACTAGTTTGTTGTAACATATATCTTTTCATTGCTTTTGGTGTTGCTAAAACAAAATTCATAATTTGATTTTTATTTTCAGTATTTTTAAATGTCATATAATCATCCATAACAATTTGACATAATACACCTTTAATATATAAATTTGTTCCATTTAATCTTAATTGTTGTGCTAGTTGATTATCAGTAATTAAACCTTTATTATCTGCTAAATAAACTAAAGTATCATAAAGACTATTTGTTATAAAAAATTTACAATTATTACTATTTCTTAATTGAAATAAAGTATTTCATGCTGATAACATTGATTTTAAATATCCTACTGGTGTTGTATCAGTAATGATTACTTTTTTGGCAGATTTAGCAATTGTATTTGTATCATTATTTGCTAAATAATCTGCTAAATCATTAGCAACTTCATATTGCATACTTTCTAGTAAATTTTGCCCATTATCTGCAAATAAATCAACTTCACCAATCATTTCTCCTGTACTAGCTTCTTTTGTAATTTCTTTAATAATTTTATCAGTATCAACATAACCAACTTCTAATCCTTTACTTTTATCATTTCAATGAAGTATTTTGAATGTTGGGTCTTTTGGTTTTTTAACTATAAATTCAATTTTTGTAGAATTAACCATTTCAATTGGAAAAAAACTTGCTCATGGACTATTTGATTGTTTATAAAATTCTATAAATTCAGGTGTTTCTACTAATTTTGTAGTATTATCTAAATTTTGTTTAAATGGCACTGGATTTGGCATTTTAAATTTTCCTTTCTTTTATAAATTATTTTTCTTTTTATAATCTAATAAACTACTTTTTATTGAAGTTTCTTGATTTGTTAATATTGTTTCTTGTTTACCACCTGTATTAATTGGTTCTTTAAATAGTGGTTGTTCTTTAATCATTTTTTTAATAGTTTCTTCAATTTTTGAATTTTCTATATTACTTGTTTTAAATTTTAAAAATTCATAAAATTCTTTTTTAACTTGATATTTTTTAAATATATTAATTATTTCTTTTTCTTTAATTTCTTGATTAAGTTTATTTAACTTATTTTCTAATTCAACAATCTTAATTTCTTGCTCTTGTTGTAAATTATTATTTTCAGTTAAAGGTTCAGTATTTTGTTCAACATTAGTTTCATTTTCTAACATTTAAATCACACCTTTATTATTTATTTTCTTTTCCATTAATTTTTTCATTAAGTTTTGCTAATTTTTTTTGATGTTTCATCACTTTATTATTTCTTCTAATATGTTTTGGAGTTGTAATAAATCTTTTAAATTAAACAATTAATTCTCTACAAATTAATGTTCCTACACTTGTTCCAATAATAATTAATTCATGTAAAAATTCTTTCATTTTCAATTATTTCCTTTCAATTATTTATTTTTAATTATTCGTCAAATTGACCATTATTAATTCTTTCAATCATTGATTTTGAATTACTTATAATAGTTACCAATAAAGATATTTCTTTATTTAATTGTTCCATTCTTTCTTTATATGTCTGAATTTCATTGTTATAATATTCAATCAATTTTTCTTTATTCATTAGTTATCATCTCCTTTATAAACTATCATATGTAGTTGGTCTTTCATATAAAACATCACTACTTCCACTATTATTACTAATAGCATCACTATTAATTAATCTTCTTGTTTCATTTGTAAATGATGTTTCTTGCATTTCTTGATTATGATTTGTAGTTTCCATAGGTAATAAATTATGTATAATTTCACTTGCACCAGCAACTATTGTTGGTACTGCATAAGCATTATTAAAATCATTATTTATACCCATAGCTACACCACTTGAAATTAGACATCCACTAGTTGCCATATTACATATTTTTCTTATTACTTCAAATCTATTAGGTATTAATTCACTTAACCCACCAATTAGATTTGATATACCATAAGTACTTAAACTAATATATGTATCTCAAACCATTTGTTGTTTATTATCATTAGTTAATAATAATGGTCATGGTGGTGTTTCTGTGGTAATAGTTGTTAATCAAGGTGGTGGTTCAGGATTAGGATTGATTTTTGTAAATTTTGCATAATTAATTAAACCAATAGTTCCTAAACCTAATAATATTTTTTTACTTGAATTTAATATTTTCTTTTTAGTACTTGGCATTTGATTTAAGTTTCATATATCAATTCCTAACTTTTTACTAAATAATAAAGCATTAATACTTCCTAATACTGGATTACCAATAATTTGAACATAATAAGCACTTGTACCAATCATTGCTGATAATGGACTTATTCCAATTCTTATTATTTTTAATAAAGTATAGTTATTTGATTGTACATTCGTGTCATTTGGCATTTTCATTTACTCCTTCATTTTTTGGTTTAATAAACACTTCAACTCAACCTGTATAGTGAACGTTATCACCAACTAAAATAGCAGTATTTGCATGTGGTTGAGAAACAACTAAATATTCAGCAATAACATTAGGATATTTTCATAAAATAATTGCTTTTATATCATTACTATCTGTTAAATCTTTGGGATTTGGTGAAAATATTTCTATTTTATCTTGACCAAATAAATCTGTTAATTTAGTCATTATCAAATTCACCTTTTTCTATTTTTTCAATTAATAAATTTAAAATATTTTTGTCCAAATCAGAGTTTGTATAATTAATTTTTTTAGTTCATTTAATTATATCTTTCATATATTTAAGTAATTTTTCTTTATTCATTATTTATTCTCCTTATTTAAATAATATCAACCAATTAATAAACTATCTGCTTCATCATGATTTGATATTTTTATATTTCAATTATTTTCTTTAATAATTTCTTCAGCAACATATATACTTAGTTCTTTATCTCAAGGTCTTAATCAAAAAATAGGTGGGTCATAACGTTCATATCATTTCTTTCATTCACTTGGACTTATTAACATATCTTTTGTTAATAATTTATTAAATTGTCCTGCAATAAAACCACGTAAATGTTCTTGAGTTTCATAACCAATACCATTTTTTGAATTAAAAGTACCACGTTCAATAATTAAATCCAATTCATTATCATTAACTTTTATATCTCAATAAAATTTTCTTTGTCCATCATATTCTTTTAAATTATAACTTTTAACAAATATTGGTTTTCAATTTCAAAAATCATATTTATCATGTAAATAAACTTTTTTTCATAAAGTAAATCCAGTATTTTTAATACTTGGGTCAATTGAAAGTAAATAATTAGTCATTATCAAATCACCGGTCTTTAATTCTGGTTTTAATTGGTTTATAAACTTCTTCATAATATCCGTTTAAGCGATATGTGTTTTTAAGATATTGCATAAATCTTTCTTTATTAATACAATTTTTATGTCTTGATTTATTAATTTCATCAACTTTATTTCTATGTTCTTTATCACCTTGATAACAATGTTCACATACATTTTCTCAGCAGTTTTTTTCACAAGTAAATAAATCATGTTTTTTATCACATACACAACAATCTTCACAACATACTTCTTTATTCATTATTTATTCTCCTTTCTATTATTTCTTTCTTGCTTTATTAATAAATTTATTCAAATAATTTGATTATCACCATCACCTAATTTTTTTAAAAGATATTCATATCTTTTCTTAAAATCTTCACTATCAATATCTCTATCTTGGTAAATTATTTTTTTCAATTTTTTTATTTTATACAAGGTTTTTGGAGAATATATTTCTCCATGCATGCAAAGAAAACATTTCATTATTTATTCTCCTTATTTTCAATTTGATTAGCAATTTCACTTAATATTTTTAATACTTTATATTCATTTTTTAATTCTTTAATAATAAATATTAAAAATATTATTAGTGTTATACTTGTTATTAATATTGGTGCTATTAATAAAATTTCTCATCATATCATTTTTTACTCTTTTCATTTTTTAAATCATTTAACATTAATTGAACAAAATACACGATTTTTAGGAATGTTTAAAGTATTAAAAATTTGACCAGTTACAATAATTTCATCGTTTTTGTTTAATAAAATACATCGGTTATAAAATTTTGGATTATTAAAAATTAAAGTAACATAGTTTAAACCATTTCATTGACCACGAACACTATAATATAATTCTTTATTACCTTTTTCGTAATATTTTGCTTCAATAGTGTTACTTAGTTTTACTGTTAATTTGACATAATTGGCTTTATCTTTCATTTTTATAATTCCTTAAATAGTATTGAATGTGTTTATATGCATCTTGTTCATGTTTTGTTAATTTTATATTTCCTTTATAATTTGTTATTTTATTTTTATTTTTTGGTTGGTTTTCTAGATAATCTCAGTTGAAAACATCTTGTACTAATACCATTAATGAACCAATAATTTTAGGAGTTGCTAATGGATTAGTTAATAATTGTTTTGAACTTAAAAAGAAATTTTCTACAATAACTAATATTTTGTTTTCAAAAAATTGTTCTTTGATTATTGATAATATTCTTTTATAACGATTTTTACTTTCAAAAACATGTGTTGTGTTGAATGTTTCTGTATAAATAATCCTATTTGTTTCATTTGAATATATAACAATTCCATTATTACCAATACCAGCGGGGTCAATCCCAATAATTAAGTCATATTGCATTATTAATCAAATTCACCATTTTTAATTTTTTGATTTAATTGAGATATAAGATTTAATCTTCCATTAAAACAACTTTTTCAAAGTTTAGTTACTTTTTCATCGTCTCTCATTTCTTTATTTCATTCTCATTCATCTTTAAGATATTCAAGTATTTTTTCTTTATTCATATTTATACCTCCTACTTAACCTAATATTTAAAATACAGTCATAACAAATTGCTTTACTATTTTTATCTCTTAAAAAATATTTTCTTGTTTTTATATCATTAGTATTAAAGAATAAATAATCTAATTTATTTTGTTTACATGTTCAACAAAAATACTTTTTCATTATGAGTTGAAATTTCCTTATAAGAAGTAACTATATAATTAATTGGTAAATCATCATGTTTATATGGATTATTTATTTTAAAACCTTTTCTGTTTTCTTCTCACGTAATGTTATATTTAAAACAAGGATTAGTAATTTTAGTTTTGTTATCTGTTATTTCACCCATAAATCAACTATTATGCTGTTCATAAAATGTTAATTGTTCAAGTTTTATATCATTAAGATAATATTCTTTTGGAGCAGTTGGTTTATTAACAGTTATTTTTTGGTCTTTAATATATGGTTCTAATAACTTTATTAATTCATTACCACTTAATTCTTTTTTAATATTTTCTAAATTAAAAACTCAATATGAGTAACTGTTATCAACAATAAAAGAATTATTTTTAATCATTCATTTTGGAAGAGATAATTTATATTCAACATAATCAATAAGAATAGATTGTGGTTTATCTTTAACAATTTGTTCTTTTTTAAATTCTATTTGCATAATAATCCTTTCCTAATATGTTCTGTTGCTTCTAGCATAAAGAACATATATTTTTATTCTTAGATTATTAATAATACTACTATTTGTTTTATTCATTCCAGCAATTCTGGGCTCAAAAATTTTTCAAAAAAAAATAAAAAATAAAACCAACACTTGCTCACTTGGTAGTGGCAAGGTTGGTTAAATAAAGAATAATAGTTGGTCCCCACTCCGGGTCTATATATACTAGTTTCCAATTCGCTCCCACCCCAAGAATTACCATTTCTGGTTAGTATATTTTATTAGGTATCACTCCACTTTTTATTTATCCATGCAAGTCCACATGCTAGCTACTATTTTTAACAACTGTGTTGTAGTTCACTTTTTTAGTTCCCTAACACGTGTTGATAATAGTGCTAAAGACGGTTATTAAAAATTTTAAAATTTTACAATTACAAAAAAAGACAAGAATTTTATTCTCGTCTTTTGTCATTTATTTTTTAATTTAATAGTTTAAAAAAGAAAGGAGTTATTTTTAAAAATTTTTATTTATCGACATCTTCGGTACGCTCCCTAATTTTTTGATGATAATTTTTAATATTATCTTTCATTAAATTTGTATTATTAATAATTCCCTGTTTAGTTTCTTCTAATTGAAGCATTTTTTGTTTTTCTTCTTCTTCAATAGCTTCTTCTTGCTTTTTTTTACTTTCTGTTATTTTTTCTCTTGTAATAATTCTAATTTTTTCAATTTGCTGTTTTAACTCTGCTAGCACTTTTTTATCATTATCTAAACTTACATTTTCTAAAGTTCTTGACAAATTTTCATATGTCGTTCTTTCTGTTTTATTAATATTTTCTAATGCTGCTATTTTTTTATTAATAACTTCAATCGATTTACTTTCTTCGTCAACTAATTGTTCACAATGTCTATCAAACTGTAATGTAATTTCTTTTATTCTTTCAGAAGTACTTTTTGTTAAATTTACTGCTTCTGTTATGTATTTCATTATGAAATTTTTTGCTAAGTCACTTGTATATGAATCACTTATTTTTTTTAATATAGTAAATTCATTATTGATAGCACCACATATTCTATTAATATTTCATTCTAAACTATCTGCTGCAAATTGTTCAGTACTATTAAAAATAAGAAATTGATAATAATAATCCATTATCTTAGAATCTTCAATATTATTAATAAAATTTTTTAATTCATTTATACTTTTTGCTATCTTTTTTTGAAAACTATTATAATAACTTTCATTATTATAATCTTCTAAATCAATTAAAAATTGTTTTCTTTTCATCACATTACTAACTAATGCCACTTGTTCACTACATTCTTTAACTTTTTCTAGATTTCTTTTATGATTTAAAATAAATTCTTGATAATCTTCACCAATAATTTTAAATTTTTTAATATTTTTTTCAAAATTAATAAAAACATTACACAACTCAGCAATTTTTTCTTTTCACTCTACCGATAAAAACTGATCTAAATTTTCTTCTTGTATAATTTGTTTTCAAAAATTAATCGCATTATTGGGAAGTTTTAATTCAGGAAAAAAGTAATCAAAATTAATTCGTGCTTGTTCTTGTTTAAATTTTATAATTTCAAAATATTGTTCTGGAAATGATTCTTTAACTATATTTTTTAATTCAATAATTAAGTTATGTTCTTCATTAAAAATTTGCTTTTCTTTTTCAATTCATTGTCATGAATTTTTTAAACTTTCTAATAAAAATTCATCAAATACTAAAAACTTTTTATTATTATAAAGAAAAACTAACTCTTGATAAAGATGATGAACAATATTTAAAAAGCAAAATAATGAATCTGCTTTAATTAAACTATTAAAAAATATAGTAAGGTCATCACTATTAATTGTTTTTATTAATTGTTTGCAATATTTTT
Source organism: Spiroplasma endosymbiont of Tiphia femorata (assembly GCF_964020225.1). Classification (NCBI taxonomy): domain Bacteria; kingdom Bacillati; phylum Mycoplasmatota; class Mollicutes; order Entomoplasmatales; family Spiroplasmataceae; genus Spiroplasma; species Spiroplasma endosymbiont of Tiphia femorata. Next base: position 1,289,626 of record NZ_OZ026544.1, read on the forward strand.
TTTCTATTTTTGCACTTGTAATCTTAGAAGTTATTTCTTTTCTAAAATCCTTAATATTTTTTGCTTTTTATTATCAGAACCTATTTCTTGACTTTCTGTAGGCACTTTTTTACATCCTTTCAAATAAAAAACCCATTTATTTTATTAAAAATAAAACAATGGGCTTGAAAAACATATTTTTTTAAATTTTTTATTTTAAATTTTCATTAAAATAAGCAAAGGAACAATTCTAAAATAAATTAATTATAATTTATTTGAAAAAGTTAATTAACAATTTCTAAAATCTCTTGTTAATTACCTATAATAATGCATATAGTTTATCTCAAATATTAGAGATAACTATTGCTAAATAATAGCATGTATAAAATGTATTGCAAATAATATACAAAAATCATACTTTATATTACATTAATTTTACTAATTAAAATGATAAATAAAATCAGATTCAATTAACTTTAACACTTTTATTATGAAATAAATTTTATTTTGTAAATAAAATATTTTATAATAAAAATACTATTTATATATAGAATAGGGGTTACATAAATCCACTATTATAAATAGTACTACTTAAAGGGGGAGGAAATTATGAGCAAATTATTAACATCAACACCAAAAAAAGATGGTTTTTTTGCCCCAATTGAATCAATAGAACATAAAGGCACATGAATGATTTGACCGCTTATGAAAGATAATTGACAAAAAGAATGTCAACCAGCACGAACTGTTTTTGCAAAAATAGCCAACTCAATCAATAAACATGAACCAGTAAAAATTTTTATTAATAAAAGTAATTGAAATGAAGCTCGCAAACTATTAGATCCAACTATCAAATTAATCGATATTAAATATCAAGATAGTTGAGCGCGTGATATGGGACCAATTTATTTAATAAATAAAAAAGGACAACGAAGAGCTGTTCATTTTCACTTCACTGCATGAGGCATGAAAAATGAACCAAATATTAATCCACCCAGTTGAAATTGAAATTATGAAATTGATAATAAAGTTGGAATTGAAATGACTAAAAATAGTAACATTGATTATTATCAAGCACCAATTGTATTAGAAGGAGGAAGCATTCATCAAGATGGTGAAGGAACAATTTATACTACAGAAGAATGTTTATTAAACCCTAATCGAAATCCTGATTTAACAAAAGAAGAGATTGAAGAACATTTAAAACAATATTTAAATGCACAAAAAATAATATGAATTCCTCGTGGTGTTTATAATGATGAAACAAGTGGTCATGTTGATAATCTACTACATATCATTACACCTGGTCATGTTGTTTTAACATGAACTGATGATAAAAATGATCCTCAATATGAACGTAGTTTAGAAGCTTTAATGTTTCTTAAAAATAGCACAGATGCTAAAGGACGAAAAATAAAAGTAACTAAATTACATCAACCAGCACCATTATTTATAACTAAGTCAGAGGCAGAAAATCATGAAAAAAGTCCTCGTTTTGCTAATCGTACCGAAGGATTTCGTATGCCAGCTAGTTATGTTAATTTCTATATTACAAATAAAACAATCATTATTCCCGTTTTTAATGACCCAATATGGGATAAAAACGCAATTAATGTTTTGCAAAATTGTTTTCCTAATCATAAAATTAATTCATTTTATACATGTGAAGTACTATTAGGTGGTGGCAATATTCACTGTATAACACAACAAGATAAGCAAATTAAAACAATAAATCCCTTCTAAATTAGAAGGGATTTATATTCTAAAATTAATGTAAGAACAATTTAAAAAATAAATAATTTTATTTCTTTATTATTAGAAAGAAATAAAAAACCTATTTGTTCAAGATTAACTTAATTCATTTTTAAATTCATAAATATGAATATCAGTTTTATCAACAACAAAACCAATAACATACGAAATACCACAAAGAAAATCAATAATTCTTCTTCGATCATTTTCAACAGTTGTTGTTAAATTAACTTTAATTGGTTTTTGTAAAATCATAGCATTAGCAACTGATTCAATTTCTTGATAATTTTTAGGAGCAAATTCTTGTATTTGTTCTTGAAAACTGGTTTTATAATTACTATTTTCATCATTGTCTTTATATTTTTTACTTCTTCATCCCATAATTAATTAAACTCCCTTTCGTCTTCGTAAAAATGATGGTAAATCATCATCTGCTTCCATTGCTGCTTCTTGGACTAAATTTTGTTGTTCTTCTTCTTTTTTCTTTGTTTGTTCTTTAATTTCTTCACTTAAATATTGAGTCTTATTGGTAATAAATTCATGATTATCAACTTTTGAACTATAAACAAAATTATTAGCATTAGCACCTTCTTCATCAAAACCAGTGGCAATAACTGTTACAATCATTTCATCATTTAAATTTTCATTAACAGCAACACCAAAAATGATATTAACATCATTACCCGCAGCATCACGAACTAAATCAACAGCAATATTAGCATCAGTTAATGTCATTGTTGTTCCACCAGTAACATTAACAATAGCATTTTTAGCACCCTTAATTGTCACATCATCAAGTAAAGGAGAAGAAATAGCTTTTGTTGCGGCTTGTTTAGCTTTATGTTCACCCTTTGACATTCCAATACCAAATAAAGCATTACCTTTATTTTCAATAATAGTACGAACATCAGCAAAATCTAAATTTATTAAAGCAGGAACAGCAATTAAGTCAGTAATAGTCTGTACACCTTGACGTAAAATATTATCTGCTTCTTTAAACGAATCTTTAAGAGGGATATTACCAATTACTTGTAATAATTTATCATTAGAAATAATAATAATAGCATCAACTTGTTTCTTTAAATTTTCAATTCCAACTATAGCATGAGCATTACGATTACGTCCTTCAAATTTAAATGGTTTAGTAACAATAGCAATTGTTAAAGCACCACATTCTTTAGCAATTCTTGCAACAATTGATGCAGCACCAGTACCAGTACCACCACCCATACCAGCAGCAATAAAAACCATATCTGCACCATCTAAAGCGCGTTTAATCTCTGCTTCACTTTCAATTGCGGCTTGTTTACCAATTTCGGGATTAGCTCCTGCTCCAAGTCCCTTTGATAATTCTTTGCCCAAAATAATTTTATTTTCAGCTGGTGATGCATTAACTACTTGTGCATCAGTATTAGCAACATAAAAATCAACACCTTGTACCTCTGCTTCAATCATTCTATTAACAGCATTATTACCAGCACCACCAATACCAATTACCCGAATTGATGCTATTGGTTTAAATTGTGAATTATTATGTTCCATTTTATTTTCCTCCTGAGTAATCAAATTGTCTTCTTCTATTTACTACCATCATTATACTGATAATTTGGTTGAAAGGGGGAATTATAATGCTTATTATCATGATTATTAGAATGCGTATAATGATTTAATTTTGATACAATTTCTGGTTTATGTATTGATGAAATATAATTATTACTAAAAACATTTACTAAATGTTGGTAGTGAGTATTACCGATTAAAGTAGTTCACTGATAACTATATGCACCAGGAGTTTGGCTGAGCATATATTTTACTTCTTTTAGTTTGCTATTATTTTTAAAATAGTTGGCAAAACCACATAAACCAATAGTAATTCCCGTAAAAATAATTTCCATATCTGAACTATTATTATCACTAACTTCATCAAGAAAATATTCAATACAAGAAATAATTTCATTAATTTGTTTTTTAACTGTTGCTTGTAAATCAGTTTTTGTTAAACGAACAATAGATTTTGTTTGATCATCAACATACTTATCAACAACAACATCGCATAAATAATTACTACTTATATTAATAATTTTTTGTAAATATCTTTCAGCTTTATCATAACCACAATGCATTTGCTTCATTAATGATTGAATTATTTGATTTCAACCAATTTTAATATTAGTTGTTGCAAATAATACTGAATTACTAAAAACACTAATCTTAGTACTATTAATATTTCAATCAACTAAAACTGTATTACGATTAAAATCAGTATTTTTAATATTACATACTAATGCAAATTGATCTAAAGTAACAGTTAACAATTCTGTTTCGGCATTAGTTAATACTTCGAGGTGAGAATTATATAAACTTTTAGGTAATGAATAAACTAAAGCATCAACATGCATAACTTGTCCTTTTTTAGCAATTGGTAATTGTTCATTACCAATTGCATGATCAACTTTAAAATTGTATGGTTTAGTTAAACAAATAATTTCACTATTATCAATAGTAATGTTTTTAGCCATTTCAATCACTTTACTACAATCTTCATCAGTGATAATGTGATTAGCATCTTTAAAATCAAGTGATGCTTGTGATTGATAAATTTTTAAATTATTTGAAGGTAAAGTTAAGGCAATACGTTGTACTTTTATATTTAAAGTATTATTAATTTTATTAATAATTTGCCTTAATAACTTACCTGTAGCAATTGAATTAATAATTACACCATTTTCAGAAAACTGTTCAGTATCAACAGTTTCTTTATATAAAACCTGAATTTGATTATTAACATAATTATTAACCATAACTTTTAAACTAAAATCTTCAATTTGACATACAACATATAGTTCTTGAAAATTCATATTGCTCACCTCCAAACATTTTTATGAATCAATATAAGTAATAACTCTTAGTTTTGCACTTCGTGCTCTTGGATTTTTATTTATTTCATCAGGCTTTGGTGTAATTGGTTTTTTAATTATTAACTGATATTTTGTTTTTCAATTATTATGAACTGGTAATTTAGCATATAATTGTGCTTGTGGATCAATTAAAACTTCATTAAAAGTTTGTTTAACAATACGATCTTCTAAAGAATGAAAACTAATAACAACAATTCTACCATTAGATTTTAATAATTTTAAAGATTGTTTTAAAGAAGATTTTAATGTTTCTAACTCATTGTTAACAGCAATTCTTAATGCTTGAAAAGTCTTTTTGGCAGGATGATGATGCTTATTTAATACTCTTACTGGTAATGATTTTTTAATAATCGTAACCAATTGTAAAGTGGTATCAATTGGTTGAAAAGTTCTTGTTTTAATAATATTTTTAGCAATACTACTAGCAAATACTTCTTCACCATAATTTTTAATAATTGTTTTTAATTGCTCATAATTATAATTATTAACAATATCTCACGCATTTAATTTTTGACTTTGATCCATACGCATATCTAACTTAGCATCTTTCATATAACTAAATCCTCTAATATCTTCATCAACTTGTGGTGATGATATACCTAAATCATATAATATACCATCAACTTTAGTAATATTTCTTTTTAAAAGCTCAGATTGAATATTTGCAAAATTACTTTTAATTATTTCATATTTATCTTTAAAATCTTTTAAAATAATTTTACTATTATCAATGGCCATTTGATCTTGATCAAAAGCATATAGTTTGCCAGAGGTAAGTTTTGATAGTATAACTTTACTATGACCTGCTCGTCCTAATGTACAATCGACATAAATACCATCAGGTTTAATATTTAAGAAATCAATTGCTTCTGTTAACATTACAGAAATGTGTCTTGCATTGATATTATTCATAATTTTTATATCTCATCTAGAGCTGCTGCCGCTGACTCAAATTTATCCTTGGTATCTTGATTAAAACTATTTCAATTAGTTTCTGATCAAATCTCAATTTTATTGGATAGTCCAATCATAATTACTTTTTGTTTAATATCAGCTAGTGTCAATAATGAATGTGGAATATTAATGCGACCTTTACTATCAATAGTTAATTCTTCTGAATTAGCAAATACTTGTCTTGCTAAAATTCTAGCTTCTTTCTGACCTTCGGATTGTGATAAGATTTTATCTTGTCATTTAATAAATTCAATTTCGTTACGAATAACTAAACAGCCTTCAAAACCTTTAGAAACAATAACAATCTCATTGTTATGAAAATAACTTCTAAACTTAGAAGGAATTATCATTCGTTTCTTTTCATCTAATGTTGACAATGATTGTCCTAGTAGCATAATATCACCCACACTTTCCCACTATTACCCATATTATATAACCTTTGGCATATAATTGCAATTGATTACTTTAAATGTATGACTAGTCAGTAAAATAAAAGAGCATACAATAATAAAAATAAAAACTCATTTACTTTAAAAAAATAAAGAAATGAGTTAAAACTTTTTAAACTTACCGTTTGTCAATATTATATGCTTTTATAAAAAACAAATATAATATTTTATTATACTATTCTAAGTTTTATTATAGTTAATTACTTAGAAATTAAATACTTTTGATCAAATTAAATAGTGTTATTAATAAAAAAGTTTTTAAATTTAGGTAATTTATTAGAATTAGAAATTGCTGAACCAACAGCAAAATGAGTGTGATCTAGTACATTGGATACATCTCACTTTGAAAGATCTTGATCAAATAATACTGAGCCAGCAAACATACCAGTCATAATTCTTACATTAGATACATCTCAAGTTGATAAATCTTGATTAAATGCTAAAGTATTGGCAAATGTACCAACCATATCTTCTACACTAGATACATTTCAATTTGATAAATCTCGATTAAATAAAAAACAACCAGTAAACATACCACTCATACTTCTTACATTAGATACATCTCAAGTTGAAATATTACCATTAAATGATGAAGCACCAGCAAACATACCACCCACACTTCTTACATTAAATACATTTCACTTTGAAAGATCTTGATCAAATTTTAAACTACCATTAAACATAGAAAGCATATCTGTTACATTAGATACATCTCAATTTGAAATATTACCATTAAATGAAGTAGCACCAGCAAATACACTCAACATACTTGTTACTCTAGATACATCTCAAGTTGATAAATCTTGATTAAATTGTGAAGCACCCAAAAACATAAAATTTAAAGATGTTACTTCTGATGGTAATTTATCAGGTACTTCTTTAATTGTTTTTGGCATTCTAACAACTTGAATTTCACCTTGTTTGTTTTTATAAAAACCAATTTGAGTAATTTTGGTAGTTTTTATATTTGATAAATCTCTTTTATTGGTTGTTTGTTCTTTTCCATCTTTATCAATGTAAATAGTATCTTGTTGTGTTTTATTATCTAAAAGTTCAATTTTTTGTGAAGTTTTATTTAAACCAGTATTTAAAGTTCCAATAGATGTCCCAAATGTTAAAACACTTAGTGCAGTAATCAATGTTTTCATATTGAAAACCTCCCTTTTTATTTTATTCAATAACTTTTTATTAAATCTATAAGTTATTTATATCTTAGAATGCTTTTTAAGATAATGCAATAACAAATATTTATACTCCCACAAAACACTACTTTTAGCATAACGTTAACAAATCAAACAATAAAAAACACTAGCAACAATAAAGATGCTAGTGTTTTTTATTATTAAATTTTAAAAATTTATTTAAATAAATTTAACAAAAAACTATTACTAATTAGCAACAAAAACTGAATTAACAGAGTTTAATGAAGATGAATCATTATCAATATTTGTTTCATTACATCTTGTCTTAAATTCTTCATCATTAATTAATAAAGTACCATTTTCTTCATTATCCAATATGCTCTGATTTTCATTATTAGTTTCAAAATCAATAGATTTCAAAATTTATTTATTAATCAATTAGTAGTTCCAGAAACTCCATCAAGTGTAGCAAAAATTGGAGCAATAATTTTTGAATCAAGACCAGGTGTTCAAAATAATGATCCTCCTCCAATAATTGCAGCAAAAGGACATAATAAATTAAAACCATCTTCAATTGACTTTAATATTTTATTAGTTGCTGAATCTTTATTAGTAAAATAAATACGTGTAAGTGTTGTTGTTCCAGCCAAAACACCAGAAATAGCAGATATTTCAAAACTAATAAATGGTAGTAAATTAGGAATTGTTAAATCTCAATTACTTGCTTTAGTAAATATTGTTTTAATAAAATTAACATCTAATGTTGTAACTATATATGAGGTATTTGTTAATATTTTTCAAACTTCTATTAATGTTGCTACTTTTTTACTATCTGGTAAAAATGTAAATGCTGTCCCAAAAACACCCCTATTTAAAGCATTTGCTAAATTTAATCATTGTGAAACTTGACGAGCATTATGTAATAATTTAGTAGTTGCACCAGCACTACCAGCACCAATAGCATTTAAAGCAATAGTAATAATTTTTTTATACTGTTCTTGATTATTTATCATTTAATTACTCTTCTTTCTAAGTTAAAATTTCTCTAATTAAACAGCAAAAAAACCTGTTTAGGTAATAATACTAAACAGGCTTAATGATTTAAGCATATATTTCTTGTCTGTTCATATACATTATAAAATCAAAACATTTAAAAAACAATATTCAAAATAAAGAAAATAAAAATTATCTTAAGTAATGTAAATAATAATCTTTACTTAGATTATCAATAAAAAATTAAAAAAATGATTTTAAATAATATTTGTTTAAAATCATTTTTTATATTATTTTTTATTGTTTCTTCTTGAAACATTTATTTTATTTATTAAATTTTGGTCATTTACTAAGATCTGATGCAATGCCTGACTCAATAGCAAAATTATCATGGTTTTTTACTTTTTCAACATTTCATTGTGATAAATTTTGATTAAAAGAAGTTGCATATGCAAACATACCACTCATATCTGTGACATTTGAAGTAATTCAAGTTGAAATATTACCATTAAATTTTCAAGTTCTCCTAAACATACCACTCATATCTGTGACATTAGATACATCTCAATTTGATAAATCCTGATTAAATGATGATGAACCTTCAAATGATCCAGCAGCACTAAACATACTATTCATAGTTGTCACCTTCGACACATTTCAATCTGAAATCTTTTGATTAAATTTTACTGCCCCAGTAAACATATATTTCATAGTTGTCACCTTCGACACATTTCAATTAGTAATATTACCATTAAATACTGATGTGGCACTAAACAGACTGCTCATATCTGTGACATTAGATACATCTCAAGTTGACAAATCCTGATTAAATGATTTCGCACGAGTAAACATATAACTCAAAGATGTTATTTCTGATGGTAGTTTGTCAGGTACTTTTTCAATTGTTTCTGGCATTCTAGCAACTTGAATTTCACCTTGTCGATTCTTATAAAAACCAATTTGAACAACCTCTTTACTTTCTATCTCTGACAAATCTTCTATATTAGTTTTTATTTCTTCTCCATTTTTATTTTTGTAAATTGTATCTTGTTGTGTTTTACTTTGAATGTAATTAGTTGTAATATTAGTTTTTTCTTCAATTGTATTTAAAATATTGATTAAATTTCCTGTGGTTGTTGCAAGTGTTAAAACACTTAATGTTGTTAATAATGATTTCATAATTAATCCCCTTTATTTTCCCCAATAACTTTTTCTTAAATCTATAAGTTATCTATATTTTAAATTGTTTAAAGAGAAATGCAATAACTGACTTGTATATTAATATACTTTTTAAATTAAAATATCTAATTATTGAAGAAAATTATTAAAAATTATTGACTAATATGAAATAATTTTATTTTAAAGATTTTACTTGTAAGAAAATTAGCATTTTTAAATGTAATATCATAACTTTTATTATCTAAATTATTTTTAATTTTATAACTTAAAACTGCACTAACACTACCATCATCATGTTTAAATGTATTCATTGCAATATCACTTAAAGTAAAATAACTATTATTGTTAATATCAAAATATTTACTATACATATCTTTATATAAATTTTCTTGGTCCTTTAACATATTATCAAGAATACCATTATGATGTGTTTTATCAACTATTATATTTAGTAAGGAATTTAAACTACTAGTAGGAGTATTTAATCAATTAGAAAAGTTTGCAAGAACACTATCTTGTTTAAAATTAGTTTCATCACCAAATTGAACACCTAATAATTGTAATATTTCTTTAGTTTTACTAATATTATCTGTTGTTGGGTGATTAATAATATATTTAAGATTATTTAAAGCATTAATAAAATCTTTACTACCGAAAGTTAAATCTAAATATTTTACTAAATCTTTTAAATCAATTAATGGATTTGTTGTTAAATATTTATTAGTAAACTCAAATATTTTATTAATTGTGTCATTAATTGGAACATTTTTAATTGCTGATTCTAAACTATTAACAACTTGTTGAGGAATATCACTAATAGCTGAAATAAAAGAAAATTTCTTTTGAATCTCAGGTAATGTTCAATATGAATCAGTTCATGCAAAGGTATCTTTCGCAATAATATCTTCACCAAAAGGTCCGGTCATTAAATTGGTAACTAATTTAAGCATATTATCTTTTGAAGATATTAATTCTTGAAAAATAGTTAATACTTTTTTTAGTTGAACTGTATTATTTTTAAGTGGTGTTTTATCATCTCAAGTAATACTATCAATACCAAGAGTTGGATTAGTTAATTTTAATACTTCACTTTTAACCATTGGTATTATTGTTTTTATTAAATAAGGTCATGCCACTGGATTTGTTAAAATCTTATTAAGAGTTTCACTAAATGTAACATTAAAATTATCAGAATTAAAACCGATAGGTGCAGCACCTCATAAAGCATATTTAATATTATCGCTAATCATTTCCCCAATATATTTTCCTAATATTGACTTAAACATATAATTAAAATTAACACCAGCTATATATTCATAAAATTGATTTCAATTTCAATTTTTTGCTTCATCTTTAACATAGTATCACTTTTCATGACTTGGAATATTTCAAGCTTGAGCAAATGTCGCTTTCTTTGACATATAATCTTGCATTTTTTCAAAAGTAGTATTACCACTAAAATTATCTTCTTGATCTCAATCTGCTAATAATTCATCAATAGTATTAGTTATAATTGGAATATAATTAGTATAAGATAAGTAATCATTAATATTTGGTATTAAATTTTTAATATTTTTTAACATTCCATCAATCATATTAACAGTATCATCATTAGATAAAATAGAATTATTTAAATAATTTTTAAGCATTGGCAATATGTCACGATAACTATTATAACTATTAATATTATTAGTGACAGAATCAACTTTAGATTGATTAATACCATTACGTTGAAATAAACCCTGAATAGTATTAATACTATTACCATCTAAGTTACTAGTTCAATCATTAATAAAATCATTTCCAGTATTCTTACCTGTAAGATTATCAATTTGAATAGAAGGGGTTTGATTATACATATCATTTAATAAATTATTAGTATTAAAACCTTTATTTTTAGCAATTAATAACGATTTACCAACAATAGAGGTTTCATTAGCATACTTAGTTGCTGTTTTAGTATCAACATTGTTGTTGGCAAAATTATTAATACTAATATTGTTTGTATCAATTGTGAATGCTAAAAGCGACATGCTAGAACTTAATAAAAGGCTGGTAGTAAAAAATAAATTTAATTTTCGTCTCATATTTTGCACTCCATTTATAATGATTTTCTTATTATTATAAACTATTACAAAATAATGTACAGTAAATTTTATTTTTAAAAAAAATATCTACTAATTTAACTTATTAGTAGATATTTAATACATTTTAATTATGAATTTAATTAGATATTCCGTTTTTGTTAAGTTAGGACTAATAACTAGTAAAGGAATATTTATAAATTTATGAGAAAGTATGTTTATTATTTTTTTTGTTGTAGAAACATTAGTTTTTGGTGTAGAAGCATTAGTTTGTGTTTTATTAAAAACATGTGTTGGTTTAACTGAATGATTATTCTCTTGAGTAAAATGAGAATTTTTTTTGTGTTGATGTAATTTATTATTACATTTATTAAACAAATGTTTAATCAAATGTAAGGGATTTACCATACAGTGATGATGGTGACATAAAATATCAACAATATTAGTTAATAAATAATTAACATTTTTATTAGCTTCCAAATTATGTTGGATAGGTTTTTCCAAAATGCTATAAAAAGTAGGAATAATATTATTATAATTAGCGATATCTCTTTCCTGTAAATATGTTAACATTTCCAATACTTTTTTATTATTTACTAAATCATTATTACTTTTAAACTTTCTATTCTTGATAATGCTACTATGATAAGAATTTGGATCACATAAACGATATTTTATTTTCTTTTTTCTTAATTTCAGAAAAAATATTATTATAAAACCAATTAAAAAAATAATACTCATGATAATAATTAAAATAACTATTAACTTCATATGTTACTCCCACATTTTATTTTTAATTAATAAGTATTAATTTAACATTTTATTTTATAAAATAAAATACTTTTTATTAAAAATAATAACGTTTAGCAGAACCTATCTTTCTTTCAACTAAGCTAAATAAGATAAAGATAAAAATAAATCTTAAAATTTCAATACCAAGTAAAATAAATAATATAATTACTGAATGATTATTAAAATTAAGAATATTATTATCATATTCATCAGGTCTTGGTAGGTTAGGACTAAAATAAAGTACTACTAAAGTTAAAACAAAAGATAAAGTAGCAATAATCGCATTTAAGGGTACTATTACTAGACCAGCACTTACTTTTTTGATAGTATCTACTTTTAAATTTTTACTTTTATTACACAATTTAAAAAGATAGTAGTAAATAAAATAAAAAGAAACAATAAATAAAATATTAGCAATATTATCAAAGAAAATTTGAATTGGCGGATGATCACTATCTGCTAATAAATGTAATCAAGGTTCAATAATACCAATTGCTAATGTATAATATAAACCAATAATTGGTAAAGCAAAAGCAATAATTAATGAATCAAAAATTCTTAATGGTAAAATTACTCCCATAAACTGAATAGGTATTTCAATTAATGAAGAAGCAACAGCTAATCCCAATAAAATTCCTGTCAAAGTAATATTAAAAATTTGTTGTTTTGAATTAATCTTTATTTTTTTCTTTGTTTTTATATCTACTTTTTCTTTTTTTTGGTCAACACTTTTAACTATCATTATAACTTCTCCTTTTTAAAATAGGTATTTAATTAATTAAATACTTATTTATAAAAATTATAAATTACTTTTAATTAAAAAACAAGACATTTATTAAATTTTTATAAAAAGTGTTAATACTACTCTAATTTAGAAAATTAATTAACAATAAAAATATCATAATAATAATTTGATAGATAATTTTTATTAAAATAAAAATAACAAAAACTAAAAAAATAAATTATAATATTAATCATTAATTTAAATAGTGTTAAATCCTTATATAGATATTTTTTCTGTATTAGGATTTTATTAAATAAAATTGCTAAAAGAAAAGGAAGATTAAAAGATGGCAAAAAAATATACACCGGAAATAAAAGAAAAAGTATTACAATATTTACAAGATGGTAAAAGTTATGGTGAAATCAAAAAAGAAACTGGCATTTCAAAAACAACAATTTGAATTTGAAAGCAAAAAGCAAGAAAGAATGAACTTAAAACAAAACATTCAGTCAACTCAGCTCCAAGAGATATATTAGAAGCAGCCATCAATATTGCAGAAATAAATTGTGATAATAATGAAAATCAAAATTATAAAGAAGAATTTTTAAATCAACAGCAAACAATAAATTTATTATCAGTAAATATTAACAAACAAATAGAAAACAACTATTTTGATAATTCAGAAGAAGATAGTGATTCAGAACGATTAGTAATTGATGAAGATTATAAAGAAGAAGTAAATATTTGAAGACCTTGAGAAGAGTCAGAAATAAAACAAAATAGTGAAGAATCTTTAGTAATAGAATTAAAAAAAGATCAATTAAAATATATTATTTAAATATTAAAATGTTGTACTAAAATTTGTACTGGCCTAACTAATAATAAATATAAAAGCAAAACTGAAGTAAATTTAATTAAATTAAATGGTACAAATACAATTCAAATCTTATCTTTAAGTTCACCAGCACCATACATGTCTAAAATAAAAGCTCAATTATAAAAAGCACTAATTAATGATACTAAAATACAAGTAATAACAACTGTCGGTATTTCAATAATCATTAATCGTTTTCAAGAATTATTAGATTGCGTTTTTCAAAATGGTAATTGCTTAAATAATAATTTAAAACTACTATATAATAACAATAAAGTAATGGTACTTAACATATAAGCAAATTCACCAATTGGTTCAGCATTACCAGAAGGAAAATGAGGTAAGATTAAACTTAGTCAAGGAACAATAATGGCAATTAACAAACTATAAGGAAGTTTAATAATTAACAATGCAATTAAATTAATAGTATTACCAAAATCAATTTTCAAAAAAGGTAAAAAAATAGGTGGTGTTTCTAATAAGGTCATTAATGTTGTAACTGCCAATAAACTACTAATTAATGCTATCCTATGAGTAGTTAATTTTAAAGAATTATTAATATTACTTTTAAATTGTTGTCACTTTTTCTCATATTTTAAACTCATCTTTTACTCCTTAAAATACATTTATTATTTTAATTATATATAAAAAAACGTTTATTTATTATATAATAAAATTAATTTTTAAAAGGAGATGAAGTATTAATGAATAAAAGTGAAAATAACATTGTGCAAATGGTAGTTGAAATTCCCAAAGGATCAAGTAATAAATATGAATATGATTGAAAATCTAAAACTATGATATTAGATCGTGTTCTTTATGGTGCTAATTTTTATCCCGGTGAATATGGATATATTCCTGAAACTTTAGATTATGATGGTGATCCTTTAGATATTATTAGTTTAATTACTTATCCAACTTTCCCTGGTTGCTTAGTAGAAGTTAGAGTTTTAGGAATGATTAAAATGATTGACGGTGGTGAAGTTGATACTAAATTATTTGGTGTTGTTAATTCTGATCCACGCTTTAATGAGTATCAAGATCTAAAAGATGTACCACAACATTTACGTGATGAAATTGTTAATTTCTTTTTACAGTATAAAGAATTACAAAAAAAGAAAGTCATAATTGAAGGTTGAGGTAACTTAAAAGAAGCATTAACTGAACTTACAACATGTAAAAATATGTTTAAACAATATCAAAATGAAATGAATAATTTACCAAAAGCACAATTAGTGTCATTATTAAACAAAAAATAAACAAAAAGTATAATATATTTTTAATATATTAAATCATTTATCCTTAAATACAACTGAATAAAATTAAATAGATGAACAACTGTTCATAAAAGGGAATTAAGTAATCTTAAGCTGCCCCAGCAACTGTGATACTGATAAAAGTTACATAATCCATTGAAATCAAAGATTTTGAGAAGGGTAACAAGTAAAATGAAGTTAAGCCAGTAGACCTATCTATTTAACACTATTAAACTAATCTCTGGGTGCAGATAACAGTTATATAATTTTAATTGATGTTTTATCTCCGATTAGTATAACTAAACCATCTTTATGAGGTGGTTTTAAATTTAAAAAATAAAGAAAGCCGAGAACAAATATGAGTAACCATGTCCAAAAATTAATTCGTATCTTGATTATTCCTTCATATGCAGCACTAGTTTTTGCTTTAAAAGAAGTATTAGCAATATTACCAAATATTGAAGTTGTAACTTTTCTATTAGCATTTTCAGCATTAGTTTTTCCACTATATATGTCAATTACTATTCCTTTAATTTTTGCTTCATTAGAAATTCTACTTTACGGTGGTAATAGTTGAATATTTTTATATTTTAGTATATGACCAATATTGGTCATAATAATTTGAATATTTCGTCATTTAATTAAAAAGCATTGATGAATTTTTGTAATTATTACAAGTTTATGAGGTTTTACTTTTGGTACATTTGATTCTCTAATTCATTTAATATTATTTGGTAAATCCAGTTTTTATCTTTACTGATTATCTGGATTAAGTTTTGATGCTATTCATGGCATTGGTAACTTCATGTTTAGTAGTTTTCTGTATAAACCAATTATCAGTATTTGAAATAAATATTTACAATATTATATTATTATTGATAATAATATTATTGAAGAAAGCAATGATGAACAAACATCAAATAATGAATTATTAGTTGAACCATAAATATAAATTTATATTTAAATAATTAACTATTCATATAATATTATTTATATCATTAAACTGATGATGAAAAGTATTTATTTCAATCTCTTATTGAATCTTTTTCTTCTAAATTAAATGAATTTATATATTTTTTCAAATCATTTTCTTTTGCAAATAATTCTTTAAGATCTTCTTGTAATAAGTTTTGCTCATTAATTAATATTTGCATATTAGTTTTTACTATATCATATTTTTCTTTTAAATTTTCTTTTTCCCTATTGGTTTTTATAAATTCATTTTTATTTTCACATAGTTCTTTTTCTGTTATTTTATTTCAATCATAAAAACCTAAAGTAATACATTTAATATAAAAATTAATTCTTGGATTTATTTTCTTTGTATTTAAATTAATAATAGATTTTCTTAATTTAGAACTTTTTGACTGTAAAGTTAAAAGTTCTTTTTCTAATTTCTTTAATTCTATTTTAAAATCAAGTATTTTAGGTAATAACTCAATATAATTTTTTTTCATTTTTTGATCAATTTCTTTTTTAAATATCTTAAATTTTTGCTTAGCTAAAATTTCTTCTTTTTGTTTATTTTGAAATGTTTCTTGTTCTGCTTGTTGTTTTTTTAAATTTTCTTTCCATATTTTATTAGTTTTTTCTTCATATTCTTTTTGTTTAACTAAAACATTACGCGCTTCACTTAATTTTTGAAAATTAATAGTTGCTTCTGGATTATTAGTATTTTTATCTGGATGTAATTTTAAAGATAAACGTCTAAAAGATGCATTAATTTCAGGAATTGTTGCACCAATAGATAAACCTAATAATTCATAATATTGTTCCATTTTTAGTTTTTTTTCCTTTTTAATAAGCACTACTATATTCATAAATAATGGTTATATTTATGGTAAGTTTTGTACACGATCATTTACTGGTTTTTGATTAATTAATTCTAAAGCATTAATTTCTTCAACAAATTTAGAACAAGAAAATTCTTTAGCTGATGAAGAAAACATTAAAAATATATAAAGAGCTTTATTTCAAAAATGAAAAACTTGATATGTAACTTTTTTTGGTTTAAATAAAAATTGCTCGTTAATCAGGCTCCTTTCTTTACGTAATTTTCTTTTAAATAAAAAAAACACAAGAAAAATAATACCAATACAAATCAAACCAATGATAAACATTATTCACATTGCCGATGTTGATAAACTTTTATTGTGCGACTCTAATGTTAAAAAATTTAGCATAATCATTTACACTTTCTAATCATTAGTTTTTTATCTTAATAAATATTATTATACAATAAATTTTTCTTAAATAAATATAATCACAAAATTTTACACTTTTTTATTGTTTATTATACAATGACTTACGCATTCTAAATCTTAATTTAATTGGTACACCCTGAAAACCAAATCGTTCACGAATTTGATTAATTAAAAAACGTTCATAAGAAAAATGACATCGTTGTGGATCATTTACCATTAAAATAAAAGTAGGCGGATTTTTTTCAACCTGTGTTGTGTAATATATCTTTAATCTACCACCTTTAAAGTAGGGCGGCTCATTAATTAATTGAGCTTTATTAATTATTTCATTAAGAATACTTGTTTTAATTCTTAAATTCATATTAACTAATACTTCATTAATAGTAGCAAATAAAGTATGAATTCTAGTATTTTCTAAAGCAGATAAATATACAACAAAAGAATACTCAAGGTATTTAAATTTTTCTTTTATTTTTTTAGTAAACTCTTGCATTGTTTTTTCATTTTTTTTAACTAAATCTCATTTATTAACAATAATAATAACTGGCTTATCTAAATTTTTTGCCATTCCTGCTATTGTTAAATCTTGTTCTTGAATTTCAACACTACCATCTAATAAAAACAAAACAATATCACTACGTTCAATAGCATTAGTAGTTCTAATTAAACTATATTTTTCTAAATCTTCAGTAATTTTTCCTTTTCTACGAATTCCAGCAGTATCAATAACACAATATTGTTTTTTATTATAAACAAAATTACTATCAATAGCATCAGTTGTTGTTCCTGCTATTGGTGAAACAATAACTCTATTCTCTTGAAGAATAGTATTAACTAAACTTGATTTACCAACATTGGGACGACCAATAATTGCTAAATTAATATGTTCTTTTTTTTCTGTATGAACCTCTTTTGGTAATTTAGTAATTATCATATCTAATAAATCACCAAAACCAACACCATGACTAGCAGATACTAAAATTGGTTCGCCAAAGCCAACTTTTAAATAATCATAAATTTTATCATTATCGTTTTGAACATTATCATATTTATTTGCAATAATAATAACCGGTTTCTTAGTTCTGTATAATAATTTAGCAATATCTTCATCTTCGTGAGTTAGACCTTCTTGATAAGAACAAACAAATAAAACAATATCAGCCTCAGCTAAAGCAATATTAACTTGTTGATTGATTTGTTGAGTAAAATTAGTAATCGTTTTAGTAATACCACCCGTATCAATAATCACAAAATTTTGTGTTAATCATTCACCAATGCCATAAATTCGATCTCTAGTTGCTCCAGGCATATCTTCAATTATTGCTACTTTTTTTTGTAATATACGATTAAAAATTGAAGATTTACCAACATTAGGGCGTCCTACAATTACTACTTTTGGTAACTTATTCATTTTATTCAAATCCTTATATTTAAAATATTATTTTTTATGACTAAAGTAATTATCATATAAAACTTTTAATTTATCAACGGTCGTTTGTAAATTATAATCACTATTATCTAAAATAACTGCATCTTCAACAATTACTAGTTGACCAGTGCTACGAGTTTTATCAACATTATCACGAATTACCATATCGTTATATACTTGTTCTTGTGTAATATTAATACCCTCTTTAATATACTGTTTATATCTTCTTTCACTACGAGCGTGTAAACTAGAAGTTAAAAAAATCTTTAATTGAGCATCAGGTAAAACAACACTACTAATATCTCTGCCAACGACAATAAAGCCTTGACTTCTAACCATTTCTTGAATTCTAACAACCATAACTTTTCTAACTTCAGATAACGAAGCAATTATTGGTACTTTACTAGTAACATTTTTATCATAAATTTCTTCTGTTGGTGGTTGATCATTAAATAAAAAATGACCATTAACTCATCTTATATCAAAAAGTTGTAATGCTGCAAGTATTAAATCTTCACTTTCAAAAGCAATTTTGTTTTTTAAACAATAATTAGTAAAGCTACGATACATAATTCCTGTATCCATAAATTGATAATCAATTTTTTTAGAAAGTAAATATGCTGCTGCTGATTTACCACTAGCTGCTGGACCATCTATTGCAATATTAATCTTTGGGTACATTGTTTTTCTCCATTCTCTACTTAATAAATAATATTAATGATAATACTAACACGACTATTAAAATTAAACAAATAATGATAATACTAAATACTGTTAAACTTCACTTATAGTTATTCTTAATTTTAACTTTTTGTAATTCATCTTGAAAATTATTATGTTCTTGATTAATTTCTTTTAGTTCTTTATTAAGATCACTATTATTTATTTTATACTTTTTATATTTAAATTCTAAATTTTTAACAAAATTTTTGACATCATGAATTTTACTTTCTAAGTCTTTTTGAAATTCATTTATTTTATTATGCATACTATTAATTAACGTTTGATATTCCAAGTTAGTACTTATTAATGGCACATCAACTATTTCAAAATCAATATTTTCGCTATATTTTTTTAAAATATTATTAATATTTTCTAACATATTTTCCAATATTAATTTATCATTATCATCTAAATGTTGTTCATTATTTTTAATAAAATAATTTTCAAAATTAACTAAATTTAAATCAGAATTTAATTTTTGAAAAATTGGCTCAAAATATGATTTATCAATTTTTATTAGTTGCTGATAATAATTTTCTATTTTTTGTTCTTGTTCTCAAAGCTTACTATTTTCTTTAATTTCTTTAGCAATTTGTTCACGTAAACTTTTATACTTTTCCATTCTTGTCATTAAAGCACCCACAAATTAATATTTAAAAAATTCCAATATTGATTTATTTTTAATAGTAATGATAATTTTCTTGATTATAACATAAATATATAAAATCATTATAATATACAAATTTAACTATTGATAATATTGATAATATTTTAAAAAATAATTGTTTTTACTTAGTTTTCTTTTAAACATTATTAAATAAATGGGACGGTAACAAAAACGGAGGATATAATTACTTTTTAAACATTTCTTTAAAATTATAGACAAGAAATAATTGTAATTATATGCAATTGTAAATACATCTTACTACTAAATTAAATTAATTGCAATTAAAATACAAATATTAAAAAAATGAAAAATAAAATTAATATTTATACACAACAAAAATTCTTATTAAATTAAAAGTTAATAAGTTTTCAAAATTTTAATAAAAAAATAAATTAAGTTATGTTTTTAAATTTATTTGATTACATTTAAAAATAACCATTTTAATATAAATATTTATGTTATAAGTTCTATTACCAAGCATTTCTTTTAAAATATGTCAAATATTACCTTCTGTAAAACAACCTATATTTCACTTTGCACCTTGATTTTCAATACCTTGTTTATTATTTTTAAAATATTGTTTTTTTAATTTTTTGTGATTTTTTAATATTTCATTCATATATTTTATTAACTCATCATATTGACCATTTTCAATAAAATTTCTACAAATCTTATATTCATCTCAATATTTTCCTTTATTTCCAGCGATTATTCCAACATATAATTTTTTAACTAAATGGAATTTATCTAAAACAAAACTTGCACCTAAATAATCAGCAACTTCTTTAATTCATCCTGCACTATCTCCACAAATAATTATTTTTGCTTGGTCAAAATTTTCAAAAAATCTATTTCCTTGTTCTTTAATAAATTCAGCAGTTTTTTTAACACCAATTGCTGTTTTTGTTGGTCTTATTATTACATCTGCTCTTTTATTAACTAATTTATGATTAACATTATCTGTACAAAATAATACTAAACGCATTGAATATTTACCAGAATTGCGTTTAAATTTTCAAAATTTTCGATGTCCATCATCAATACTAATATAAATAAATTGATTTAGTTCTAATTTTATTTTAGGAACATCTAATTTATTAACTTGATATTCTTGAAATAATCTACTAATACTTGTTGTACTAAATTTTGTTTGCTTCATAGTATGTAAAATATCAACATATCTTTTTCCATCAGCAAAATGTTCAATAACATTATTTTTTATATCCTGACAAGTTCTTTTATATTTAGGTAATTCTAATTCTTCATCTAATAAACAAACTCTTACTCATTTTTTTAATTGTTCATCATAATATTTATAATCACGACATTTATAAGTAACAAGACCATTGATAGTATTTCTAGTTCTTTCTTTAATTTTAACTGGAATATATTTTATATCTCTTTCTTTTAATATTCTTCAATCTGTTTTTTCTCATTGATTTTTTATATCATCTCTAAATGATTGATACATTCTTTTTGTTGCTTCTTTTAAAGTTCATAAATAATTAAAACTCATATTTTTTCTCCTAACTATTTTAAAAAATTCTAAATTTATTGTAAATATATTTAAAAAATTAATTTACTTAATTATTATATAAATATATAAGTGTAATTTTAAATAAAATAAAAATTATTTAAAAAACCACTTTCATATTTAAAATATAATAAACAATTTCAATATAATTAATAGTATAGGTCTCATAAAATAAAGGCCTTTAATTTAGGCTTTATTTTGCATTTAAAAGTATACTTGTAAAAATAATCAAAAATAGTACAATTTGTAAGTAAAATCAATGAAAAAAGGAGAATTTATGAGTAAAAAAAGATGTAAGACAAAAATAAAAATTAAAAAACCAAAAAAACAAAATAAATTTAAAAATCAAAATCATGAAATACTTGTAAATAAATATGAAGTTGAAAATACTAAACTTATTTTTTGTCAAAAAGAAGGATGTTTTAAAGAATGAACTAATGTTATAGATATAGATGAATTTGGTAAATTTTTTTTCTGTCATAAACATGCAAATGAATATGAAGAAGAGTTACCAAGTATTATAGATAATTTACCAAAAGAACAAGCAATAAAAATAATTGAAGCAAGCAAAAAATATAGGGAGTAATTTAAAATGAAAAATATATTAACTATTTTGGGAGTAATAACTTTAGGTTGTATTATAACTTCAAATGTTATTGCATGTGAAAAACCTAATTTAGATAAAGAAAAATATAAAATAAACGAACAAGGAGAAATAATATATAATTTTCAAGAAAAACAATCATACATAATAGGATTTACAATAGATAGTCATATACATGAATCAAATATTTTTATAAGCGATATTCCTTTAAAAACAACAATTTATGGCCAAGGAACACAATATTGAACATATATTAATATTAATCAAAATAAAGCATGAACTACTGGCTGATATACAAATAATTTAATATACTTAAAAAAAGGAGTAATTTAATATGAAAACATGAATAAAAACAAATTTTCAAAAAATAGCGTTATCATTTGCTGTAATTACTGGTGGTATTGGTTTAACTTTAGGTGCAATAGCATATAATCAAACTAATAATTATAAGTCATTTTTAAATTGAGATTATACAGTGACTTGGGGGGGCAACTATATGAGAACATCCAAGAGATGATAGTCATAAAATAGATTTATATTTTGGCATTAAACCAAAAAATGAAGGTGATACCAAATGGGATGGTATATATCCTGATGGATATTTTAATAAATAATCTAAATTTCCAAATTAATATATGAAATATTTTCATTATATTTATCAAATAAGTTAATATTATTTAATTGTATTTCTTGTTTATCAGTTATTAAAATTAAATCATAATTGCCAGCACCAAATATACCGCTAATTTCAATCCGATTTAAGTTATTAATCGGATTTTCAATTTGTAATTCAAATTCACTATTATTATCAATTTGTGCAATTTCTTTATAAAATTCTAATTTAGAAAATAATTGAGATTTATTTGAACCATATAAATTCAAAGCATTTTTAATTTTTGTTTTTTCAATAATTGTTTTTGTAAAGTATTTTCCATATTCACCATTTGCTAATGTTCAATCAGCAGGAATTAATGATGGAATATTATTACTTTCTAATTCATTGGTAATAGATAATCAGTTAAATTGGTTATCATCCAGTTTAAATAATTCATTTTGACTAATATCGTTATTCTTTAATTTAATATTATTTATATTTGTAAAATCAAAATAATTAGATTTTAATATTACTTTTGCATTTTTGAATTGTCAAATTTCGTCTTTATTAGGATGTATTGGATTTGATTTCAACTCAAAGTAATATGGTAATAAAATCTTATTATCATCATTTAAACCTTTATTAATTGACATACTTGAATAAATATTATTTGATAACATAATAACTATTTGCTTAAATATTTTTACTTGCTCTAAATCAATATAATTAGGATAATCTAATTTCCATTGTTTAAATAAATTAGTAATTACTTCATCAGGTTTTTGTCCCTCAAATTTTGCACGTAATTCTGCTATTTTATTGCCTAAATTATCTGGTTTAAAACCATCAAAATTACGATTATAATTATATGTATAAGTTAGCATATCTAATAATACTTTTTGTAAACTATCAATTGGTGGTTTATCATTTATTTCAATTTCAATATCATTAAAGTTCTGTGATAATTCAATAGCAATATATTTACTAGGATATGGTGGGGTTGGTTCTCTATGACTATATAATATATATTGTTCATTCTTTTTCATTTCAAAATCATCTAATTTTTTAGGTACTGGTGCTGGTCCATCATATTTACCAATTTTTGCATATGTTATTTTTGCATTATTAATAATTTCTTTTCTTGTTTCAGTTCCACCACCAATAGCAATTAAATCTAAAACTGATTTTTCTTGTCCTATAAATTGTTTTGCTAAGTTTCAAGGTAATATTTGTTCACTAAATCATTGTTGTAATATTCTAACTTTTGGTTGAGTTTCAATAGGCATTGATAATAGCGGAAATGCTATCTTATCTTTAACAAATAACTTTGGGTATACTTCCATATTGTCAACTTCACCAAGTACCTTTATATTTCCAAAAATCATGCTTCTAGGCGCTTTAATTTTTAAACCAATTACTTTGGTATCTTTGTCTAATGGTTTTTGTAATTTAATAATGATTGGATAACCATCTCTTGTTTTAAAATCTTTAATTTTAATAATAGTAATACTTTTAGTACTTCTAGTTTTTGGATTTTGATAAGGTTGTGAATAATTATTAATAATGTATAAATTATCAATATTATTTTCAGTTAATGGTTCATTTATACTCACTGCATATAATTTAAATTGATTTAATAAATTTATTTCTTGAAAAATTAAATTTTTAATATCAGTCATACTATATTCAATAGTATTATCATTAATGTTTGTACTTGCTCTTTGATTTAATTGCATAGTAAAGTCTGATGTTTCAACAGCAATAGTTTTTAATACTTTATCAATATCAATAAAACCAATTTTAATAGTATTTGCTGAAAATTTTAAACTATTATTTTCATTATTTTTAAATAAACGTTCAATTTCATAAATATAAATTGTTCTTTTTTTAAATTCATCGTATGCTCTATTAATATCTGGGTCACTAGTAGCACTCATCATATTAGTAAAATCATAAGGAATATTATCAATTAAATAATCATTTTCTACTTCTGCTTGATTAAGTTTAGTTTGTTTCTGTGGAAACTTCGTTTGTGGTTTGTTGTTGTTTTCCATTGTTCTCTCCTATTAATTGGTTATTTTCGGGGTTAAATAATTTTAATTTAACAGTTAAATTATTAATTTCTTGTTCATCATTAATATTAAAGGTTTTACTATTTAATAAGTCTTTATCAACACTTACTAATATTTGAATAAATTTAAGAATATCAATATTAAATTGTCATAATTTTTGTTCAATATAATTAATAGTTGAAATATTTACAGCTGTACTTTCGGGAACTGATTGTTGTGCAGATTTCTTTTGACTTGGTATATGAATACCACAACGTTTAAATATTTCATTAACATTTCAATCGTATATATCAGTTAAATTTTTACCTTTAAAATTACTATTTGTCATATTGATATTTTCGTTTTGTTCATTATTATCTCCACCACTTTTAAATATATAGTTTTTAGTAACTAATGTTCTTACTGCTTCTTCTAATGTTGATTGAACATTACCATAAGTTTGACTAAATATAAATTTAGGTGAATTTAAAATGGTATCTAAAACAATTTGTTCATAAATAACATCTAATGCTTTAATTTTATCCATTACTTTATCACAATCTGCTAACTCATTTGCTTTATTTCGCATAATTGATATTGGTATATAATTAATATTTAATGTTTGTTCTTGTAATAGATTAGGATTATTAATAAATGATTTAAAATCTAATGGAAATTGTTTTTTATTATCACTAATACTATAAATTGAGCGATTAATTGTTACTTGTTCATTATTTAATGTATAAATTTCAAATAATCTTACAGTTTGTGCATTTTGTTGATAACTATCATAAAAAATAGTACATTGAGTTAATTTACCACCAATATCATAAACTCTTTGTTGTATATCTACTACTTGAAAATATAAATCATCATTAGCAATATAAATTAAATAACCACTAATTCCTAATTTGCTTAATTTAAAAATAGAATTTCAATTTTTTCTATAAAATTCTTGTTGAATTAAGTATTTTTTAATAGTTTCATTATTAATATCTAATGGAGCATTATATAAATTAGCATTATTTTCTGCTACAAAATCAGTGAAATAAGTTTCATGATTAAAATCATTAAAACCAAAATAATTTAAAATTGAAGCATGAGTACTTTTATTTTTATTATTTAAAAATTTTACTTTTTCATTTTGATTATCACTAATATTACTTTTATCTTTTCTAAAAAATTTACCTAACATAATATTCACCACCTTTCTTAAAATATTTGATTAATTTTTAATATGATTTTTACAATGATAAATATAATTAAACCTGCTGTTGCTGATGATAAAATTACTCCTATTAAACCTAAAATAATTTTTATAATTTTAAAAAACATAATATTATTCCTGTAATTCTTCTAATTTTCATACATTACCTTTTAAATTACCTTTTCCAGTATAAATAGTAATCCATTTTGCATGTTGAACTGATAAAATTACTATATTAGTACTATCATTAAAGGTTTGTATTTGTACACCAGCAATTTTTTTATCAGTTATAATAAATTCTTGAATAGTATAAACTGGATTATATATACTTCAAGAATAATAAACTCTATAATGTTTATTTTCTTGAAAATCATAAGTAATTTGTCAATTATCTCATTTATTTTTCTCTCTTGTTCTTACATCTTTTCAATTTGAACTACTTGGACTTGGTGTTGGAGGAATATCTTTTAATTCAATATCTCAATTATTTTCTTCTATTTCATTAGTTTCTAAACTTTTTGAATTAATTTTTATAGGTTTATTTATATTAATTACACTTGGTGAAGTAATATCTAATGTATTACTTTTAATTCTATAAATTTTATTATTTGTCTTAGGCTTATATATTTTAGTTCCTAGTTTATTTCCATCTAGATTAGTTACTATTCAAGAATTACCATCAAAATATGATAGTATTAATTCATCATTTTCGGGTTGGACACTTAAATGAGCTTTAATTTCATTAGTAGAATTTGAATAATAACCTGCTGAATCAATAGCTACATTATGGGCTGTTGGTACTGCACCATAAAAGAAAAATACTCCTTTATGTCCTTGACTGTTTGACATATTAGGTGACCAAAAAATTTGATAATATGTATTTCTTGTTAAAATCATTGATTTTTGTTCTTCTCATTGTGGATTATTTAAAAAATCTTGTGGTGTTACTAAATAAGAACTTACAGATATTACATTATCTTCTGTAATATTAATGCCATGACCAGTACTTAATTTATTTTGTTTAGTATTAGTTAAAGCTGTAATATTTTTTTGTTGTTTAGCAGAAAAATCACAAGTTGGAGCATGTGTATAATCACCAATTTGTGGATTATTTTGTAATGCTTCTGGTGGTAATGTTCCAATTTCATCAGGTCAATCTAAAATCATTGTTTCAGTTTCTTTATCGTAATCTGTTGCAACATAACCTTTATTAATAAATTTACTAACAGAACCTCTATATATTTCATTTTCATTATCATCAACTAAATCATCATATAATTTAATTTGTTTTAATAATGTAAATTCTTTTTGTTGTTCAATTAATTCATCAACTTGATTTCTAGTATAAAATGCTTTTAAGTCAATTTTTTCAACATCTATTTCATCATCATTATAACTTGAAAATATTTGTTTTAATTCAGTTAATCTTGCTCATATTTTCATTCTACTAGGTGCTAAATCTCAAACATTAATCGTAGGAGTACTATTTGCACTAAATTGACTACCATTATTAAATTGAATAGTAGCATCAACATTAAATTCAATTGGTGTACGATTAAATACTCAATGTTCAACCATAACATAAACCATATCTCTTAATGTTTCTTTAATTAATTCATCTTTAAAACTATCAAAGGGAAATTTAGATAAAATAAAATCAAGATAAGCATTAATATCATTTTGAGCACGAATAGCAAAAGTTTTAAATCAATCATTAACATTAGGTCATGTTTGTATGTATTGCTGTGGAGTTTCTGTAATTTTTCCAGTTAATGGATATCAGTTATTATAATTTTCAAGACTGACACCAGTTCAAAGTTTATTAATCATAATTTATCATTCCTTAAAAAATGCTTGTTTATAATGATGAGTATGTTTTTTTGTTTTTCTATGTGTTATATGTTCAATTTCTTTTTGTATTTTATTTTTGTTTTTTCTTAATTTTTTCTTACTTTTTGCTATAACTTGACTATATGCAAATTTTTCTAAATGATGTAATAATCCTGTACCAAATAAAATATTAACTGAAAATTTTAAACCAACACTTTTAAATGATTTATTTACATTTTCAATAGGATTATTAATAACATTTACTACTTTATGATAAGTTCTTACTATTCTAAATATTTCTCTATATACTTTAAAACTATCTCTAATTACTTGTTGAACCACTGGTGGAGCAAATGCTATTGCTTTTAATCATTTATTATGATTAACACCATAACCAATGTATCAACCACTATATCAACGATATCAATGGAATGGATGTATTTGAGTAACAAAAGTTTCTGCTTTAAGAATACTATCAACAACTGTAATTGGTTTATATTTAGTATTGCGATGATAAATAGTAATTGCACATTTATCTAATGATAAAGGTTGAATTTTACAACCCATAAATACTGGTGAATTTAATGGAATTAATTGTGCATGTTTAATTGCTCTTTTTTCTGCACTAGTAAATAAATCAGTTGTTTTTTCTTTTAATTTATTAATTTTTTCAAATGCTTGTTTTTCCAACTTTTCAAATTTTTCTTGTAATTTATATATACTTTCTCGTAATTTTTCAAAATATGGTGTATTTTTTCAAAATTTATTTAAACCTTTTTTTAAATAAAATCTAATATCCAAATATTTAAACAATTTATTTGCATTTAAAACAATCTTATGAATTGAACTTTTTTTAAAATCAAATTTAATAGCATTAGCACGAATTTTTTGTAAATCCAAAATTAAAGTTTTTCCATATCTATTTTCTGTGTGTATTGTATGAACTAAATTTAATCAATCATGTTGGTTCATAGATAATACTTTTTTTAAATCAGTATTATATTTTTTTAAAAAATTATTTGCTTTTTCAATATCTTTGATTTTAAATTTAGGAGTTAATTGTGGACTTAATTTTATTAATGTATTTTGTAATAATAAGTAATCTTTTAACTCCTGTGCTTCTAATTTTTGAAAATTATTTTTATATTGTCTTTCAGCAACATAACCTAAATCTCGTAATACTGTTTCACGATTAGGAGTAAAACTATAATTCATTAAATAACGTTTATTACCAATAATTTTATCTGTTAAAATTTCTTTTCCACCTACTTGACTAATAATTTCTTGTAAGTTTTTTACTTCTTTAATACCAACTTGTTCTAATGTTTTAGTTTCTTGTGCTAATTTAATAAATTTAGTTGTACGATAACCACGACTAATTTTATTCAGTCCAGCAAATGCAGGTAGTATATTAAAGAAAGTATTTAATTTTGTTACATTTCCTTTCAAATAATCATAAACTTGATTAATAGTAAAATCAGTTAAAAATTCTACACCAACAGCACTAATACTAGCAACTAAATCACTTGCACCTAATCCAAGTGTAAAACTTTCACTTAATCCACCAGTAAAAGGAGCAAGTGCTACTGCTATAACTTGTACACCAATCATTTCTAAAATTTCTCATCAAAAACTTTTATTTTCTTGTTGGTTACTTGTTCTAGTATGTTTTGGTTTATTTATGTTTAAAAGTATTGCTGTACTAGTTGTACCAATTGGCATGATATTAATTTCCTTTATTTAAGAGTTATTTTAATTGGATTTGTTGTTCCTTTATAATTTAAGTCATTAACATTTGCAGTAATAGTTATATATAAGTCACCTGCTTTTTGTTTTTGATTACTTACATTAGTTTTTCCTTGTGCATCACTAAAATATTTAATAGTTGGATTTGTTAAATTTGGATTTAATGATTTAAGTTCATTAGTACTTTTTATTTGTGTGTTTAATTCATTATTATTGTTATTAACATTTGCAGTAATATCGGTTGTTAAACTTGTGATTTTAGTTTTTAAATCAGGTTTTTCTGTTTTAATAACTCCACATAACATTAAACGTGATGTTGTTTCATTATTAGAAATATATGGGATTGCTTCTCCAACAACTTCACCAGCAACTTTATATGCTCTTCCTGCTTTATCATCTTTAATAAAATCTACATAAATAACTGTATTTTCTATCATGTATCTTTTCATTGCTCTTGGTGTTGCTAAAATAAAGGTCATTAATTGTTGTTCATTTTTATCATTAGTAAAAATCATATAGTCATCAAGAACGATTTCACATAATACGCCTTTTACATATAAATTATTTCCATTTAAACGTAATTGTTGTGCCAACTGATTATCGGTAATTAAACCTTTATTATCTGCTAAATAAACTAAACTATCATAAAGACCATTAGTAATAAAAAATTTACTATTTGCAATGTTTCTAAATTGAAACAAAGTATTTCAAGCAGATAACATTGATTTTAAATAGCCTACTGGTGTTGTATCTTCAATATCGATTTTAGTAGCAAATTTTGCAATTGCTTGTGTATCATCAATTGCCAATTTATCTGCTAAATCATTTGCAACTTCATATTGCATACTATCTAATAAATTTTGTCCATTATTTGCTTTTAAATCTACATCTGCAATAATTTCTCCTGCAAGATATTTTTTAGTTATTTTTTTACTAATTTTATCTGTATCAACATATGGTAATTCATATCTTTTACTTTTATCATCCCAAGCAATAATTTTTACTTCCGGTTTTTTTGGTTTTTTAACAATAAACTCAATATTTACTGAGTCAACAATTTCAGTAGGGAAAAAGTTTGCCCATGGACTATTTGAAATTTTAAAAAACTCTATAAATTCTGGTGCTTCTACTAATCTCTCTGTATTGTCTAAATTTTGATTAAATGGTACTGACATTTTATTTCTTCCTTTCGTTTATAAATAATTTTTCTTTTTATAATTAATTAAAAAATTTTCTTTGTCATTTGTTTTATTATTAATAATTATTTGTTTATTGCCACCTGTATTAATTGTTTGTTTAAATACCGGTTGTTCTTTAATCATTTTTTTAATAGTTTCTTCAATTTTTGAATTTTCTATATTACTTGTTTTAAATTTTAAATAATCATAAAATTCAGTTTTAACTTGATATTTTTTAAATATATTAATCATTTCTTTTTCTTTAATTTCTTGATTAAGTTTATTTAACTTATTTTCTGCTTCATTAACTTTATTTTCTATTTCTTGTTGAGCATTATTTTCAGTTAAAGGTTCAATTGTTTGTTGAACATTATTTTCATTTTCTAACATTTAACATTCTCCTAATCTTATCCCAATAATCAATCTTTAACTAATTGTGGCATTTCACTTATTAGTTTTTTATAATCATTAACAGCATTTTCTAATGTATTGATATCAGAAAATTTAAAACAATTATCAATATGTAAATCAAAATCTCTATCAATACTGATATCTTGTTTTCTATATTTTTCATTAAATTCAATTTTTGTCATATTATTTTTCTCCTTTATTAATTTTTTCGTTTAATTTTGCTAATTTTTTTTGATGTTTTATAATTTTGTTATTTGCTCTAACATGTTTTGGAGTTGTGATAAATCTTTTTAATAAAACAATAATTTCTCTGCAAATTAATGTTCCAACACTTGTTCCAATAATTATTAATTCATGTAAAAATTCTTTCATTTGAATATTTTCCTTTCAACTATTTATTTTTAATTTTTAATTATTCATCAAATTGACCACCATTAATTCTTTCAATCATTGATTGTGAATTACTTATAATTTCTACTAATACAGATATTTCTTTATTGAATTCTTCTATTCTTTCTTTATATGTTTTTATTTGATGATTATAATATTCAATTAATTTTTCTTTATTCATAAATTATTCACCTCCTTTATAAATTCATGTGATTATAATCTCAATTTAATGAAGCATTATCGTGATTTAATGGTACTTCGCTCATATTATCACTACCATAATATTGACTTGCAGTTTCACTATTAATAGTAAATCTATTGTCATTAATTAATCTTATAGTTTCATAATTAAATGATGTTTCTTGCATTTCTTGAATATGATTTGTAGTTTCCATAGGTAGTAAATTATGGATTATTTCACTTGCACCAGCAATAATAGTAGGTACTGCATAAGCATTATTAAAATCATTATTAATTCCCATTGCTACACCACTTGATATTAAACATCCACCAGTTGCCATATTACAAATCTTTCTTATTGTTTCAAATTTATTAGGTATTAACTCAGTTAATCCACTAATAAGATTTGAAATACCATAAGCATTTAATGAAATATAAGTATCTCAATCCATTAATGACTAATGTTCTTGTTTATTTAATAATAATCATGGAGGACCCTCAGTTGTAGTTGTAGTAGTTATTGGACTTGGTGATGTTGGAATAATAGGATTAATATTATTTTCTATTCATTTACTATAATTTGCTAAACCAATTGTTCCTAAACCTAATAATATTTTTTTAGAACTATTAATTAATTTACTTTTAGTATTTGGTCTTTGATTTAAATTTCATATATCTAAACCTAATTTTTTACCAAATAATAAACTATTAATTGAACCTAATACTGGATTTGCAATTACTTGACCATAATAAGCACTTGTACCAATCATTGCACAAATTGGACTTATTCCAGTTCTAATTAATTTAGTTAAAGTATAATTTGATTGATTTTCTATACTTGGCATTTTATTCTCCTTTAATTTTCTAATTTTTTAACTGTTACTTTAATTCAACCTTGATAAACATCATTATCACCAACTATTAATGCAACATTACTTTCTGGGTCAGAAACAATTATGTGTTTTTATTTAACATTTGGGTATTGTCTTAAAATAATTGCTCTAATATCATTACTTGTATGAATTGCTTTGGGAAATGGTGATAATATTTCAATTTCATCTTTATTTTCAAACAAAGTAGGCAATATTATCATTAATGAAATTCTCCATTTTCTATAAACTCAATTACTTTATAATAAGCAGTAAGTTTACCTGCTTCTTTTAATGAATCACATAAACAAATACTAATTTGTTTATTTAATCAGATAATTAATTTTTCATTATATTTATTAATTACTTTTTGTTTAAATTCTTCTCTTAATTTTTCTATATTATATAAATGTTCTTCTGTTATTTCTTTATTACGTTTTTTATTATATTCATTAATAATTTCTTGGTCTTTATTCACTATCTATTTCTCCTTATTTTTAGTTAAATTATTAACTATTATTTCTAAACATTTCATACATCAATTTTTACTTAATCAGATTCTTTTATTACATTTTTTACATTTATTCATTATTAAATTCACCATTAATTATTTTTTGTAATAAAATATCAAGTATTAAATCTATTTCTGTACCATTATAGAATTTTTGTTGTTTTTTAATATAATTAATTAATTTTTCTTTATTCATTTTTATTCCTTTCATTTTTTAAATCATTTAACATTAATTGAACAAAATGCACGATTTTTAGGAATGTTTAAAGTATTAAAAATTTGACCAGTTACTATAATTTCATCGTTTTTGTTTAATAAAATACATCGTTTATAAAATTTTGGGTTATTAAAAATTAAAGTAACATAGTTTAATCCATTTCATTGACCACGAACACTATAATATAATTGTTTATTACCTTTTTCATGATATTTTGCTTCAATAGTGTTACTAAGTTTTACTGTTAATTTAACGTAATTTTCTTTATTCTTCATTTTTATAATTCCTTAAATAATATTGAATATGTTTATAAGCGTCTTGTTCATGTTTTGTAAATTTTATATTTCCTTTATAATTTTCTATTTTATTTTTGTTTTTTGGTTCACTTTCTAAATAATCTCAATTCATAACATCTTGTATCAATACCATTAAAGCACCAATAATTTTGGGAGTTGCTAATGGATTAGTTAATAACTGTTTTGAACTTAAAAAAAAATTTTCTACAATAACTAATATTTTTTTATTTTTAAATTGTTTTTTAATTAATTCAAAATATTCTTTATATATATTTTTACTTTCTAAAACTGTTTTTGCTTTAAATGTTTCATTAAAAATAATATTATTAGTCTCATTTGAATATATAACAATTCCACTTGTACCAATACCAGCGGGGTCAATACCAATAATTAAGTCATATTGCATTTATTAATCATCCATACATCAATCACAAACATATCCATATGGTTTTGTATAATCTAAATGTTCTTCAATATCATAATCATCTTCAAATTTTCTAATATCATGTTGTTCTGCTTCTTCTTCTGTTTTAAACTGATAAAGCATAGTAATTTTTTCTTCTTTATATAATTCATTACATTCAACACATCTTTTTCTTCTATTGTTAGTTTTATTCATAATCAAAATATCCTTTTAAATTATTTTTGCTGTTTGTTTAAGATATTTAGGTAATTTATCATAACAACTATCACATATTAAATAAGGTATAGACCAATTTTTATATTTAATAGTTTTAGTAGAATTATTAATACAATCTCATCAAATTTTATTTATACAAACTCTTAATTCACATTTTTTATTTTCATTAATATTCATTTTTATATTATTCATAATTTATTTATATTTTTTTCTGCTTATTAATATTCAAAAACATTTATTACAAGTTTTATTTGCAAATGATGAATTTTTATAACATATATCACAAGAACTAATTTTTCTATAATTTCTACTATATTTCATAAGCATTTTATTCCTTTCTTTAATTTTTACTTACAGTAATTAATAAAATTATTAATCCAATTAAAGTTGAAATTAAAGTAATAATTATTTTTATTTTCAAGAACTTTTTTTGATGTTCTTTTGCTATTTTTATTTTTTGTTCTATTAATTCTTTTTTGTCTTTTTCTTCCATTTTTACTTTCTTTTCTAATATATTCTATTGCTTTTAGCAGCATAAAGAATATATATTTTTATTTTTAGATTATTAATACTATTAATTATATTTTTTAAGAAAAATGGGCTCAAAAATAAATTATGAAATTTTAAAAAACATTAAGGCATTCGATTCAATATTTATTTAATTTGTGTTTAACAAATTAATATTTTAATTGAACCGGCACCGCTTAATTTTTTTTACAAGTTTGAAATTTATTTTCTCGCCCAAAAATTTTTCAAAAAAAAATAAAAAATAAAACCAACACTTGCTCACTGGGGAGTGGCAAGGTTGGTTAAATAAAGAATAGAATTAATACAATAGGTCCCTACAACAGGTCTATATATACTAGTTTCCAATTCGCTCCCACCCCAAGAATTACCATTTAATGGTTAGTATAATTTATTAGGTATCACTCCACTTTTTATTTATCCATGCAAGTCCACATGTTCTAGCTACTATTTTTAACAACTGTGTTGTAGTTCACTTTTTTAGTTCCCTAACACGTGTTGATAATAGTGTTAAAGAAGATTATTAATTATTAACTTTCTCCTACTTGGTCACTGCGTGTAGTAGATATTTAAAGGGTGCTAATAATAAAAAATTTTAAAATTTTACAATTACAAAAAAAGACAAGATTATTTCTTGTCTTTTTCCTTGTTGATAATTTTAATTTAACTTATAAAATGTATATTTTATTTTTTTTAAATACGTCGAATATAAAATATAAATTTAATGTTTTAAGAAAAGAGAGTAATTTTGTCTAATTTTAATGATTTTTAAAATAATTCATCTGGAAATAAGTTAATTATGTAGTAATTTAATTTCCTACTTTTTTGGGAACCTACCAAAATAAAATATTAGAAAAATTTATATTTTTATGCAGGTATTATTTTTTTATTGTATATTCTTTTTTTCAATTATAGACTTAAATTAAGATTTACAAAAAATATTTTTATCTAATATCACTTTCACATTATTATAAATATCTTGCTATTATCGATATTAAAAATAAAAATATATTACATTAGGTAAATCTTAATTCTAAAAATAAACTAAAACTAAAAATCAAAATTTATTTTAGTAACAAAGGAGAATAAAATATGCAAAAAACTACATTTACTTTAGGACATTTAAAAATTGAACATACAACTACTACTGGAAATACTGATAGTAATAATATTAATGTACTAGATAACGTTGATCCTATTAGTGTGCAAGCTAACTTAAACAGTATGGTTCCATATATTAATCAAATATTAGAAGCTTTACCAGCTACAGAAAAAGTTGCGTTTTTAAAAGATGAACAATATCCAGATGGAACATTCGTATTAGTAACAAGTGCTGGTATAACACCAATTGTACCACAATATTTACTTACTAGACTTCAAGAAACAGCTCCAAAAGCATATATATTAGCACAAGGTCAACAATGAGGATGATCAATTGCTAATAAAACAGATGTTTCTATTAACGATTTAGAAAATCAATTTGAAAAACATACAAAAGAATGTTTAAATGCATATATAGCTTCAGGAGATGCACTAGACTATAAAATGGATTTTATTTACAAAGTTGTAGCAACCGTACCTAATGCACCACAAGTAACTGCTAATTCATCAGTTAAATTCCACTTTACTGTTAAAGCAGTTAAAAAAGCGTAATTAAATAATTTTAGTAATTCATAAAATATAATATTTTTTATATTTTCTTAGTACCTAGGTCAATTTAGTATTACTAAATGACCTAGGTTATATTATTAAATAAAAGGAGAAACACTAATGAACAATAAAAATATCAATGAAAAAATCAAAATTATAATGAAAACAAAAATAACCAATAACGAAGAAAAAAAAGAAAATCAAAATAACACTAATAATAACCATAAAGCCGTAAGATATAAAATACCTGTTTTTGGTTTTAATGATGTTAATCAAATTAAAGAAAACTTAAATAGTATGACTATTTATATTACTCAACTTTTAGACTTATCACCACTCACTAGAATTTTCTTATTAAAAAATAATGACTATCCAAGTGGAATGTTTGCAGTAAGGGATAGAAAAACAACAATAGAACAAAAATATAACATTATCGCTGAACAAGTAGCATTAGATTATATGCGTAATTTGTTTCAAGCAGCTTATAATCAAGCTAGTATTAATAAAACCTGAGAATGATTCATTAATGATTTAAACAATGTTACTATTCCAAATTTAACAAATTCATTTAAAGAACATTTAGAAAAATGCAGAATAAACGCAATTGAAGTAGGTGATCAATTTTTAAACTACAAAATGAATTATCCAATAACAATAAAGGTAATGATTGAAGGCAAAATTGTTGATGTAACTTCAAGTGAAACTTTTGAATATACTGTCAAAATTGCTGATTTTAATAATAATGATTAGATTCATTAGCTAACTAAATAAAAATACATAAATTCTAATAAATATTTATCAAAAATAATGTTACTCTTATTTTATTTTTTAGAAAATTTAAAAATATAATAATTATATAAAAAACAAATTATGCTTATAGATAAAAATATGGGAGTTAAAAATATTGTAAAAACAACACCACATCTTACATTTGAAATGTTAAATCAATCATTTAAATTATTATTAAATATATCTAAAATTCCATTTATATGAGAAATACTCTTTATATTTTCCCGCGATTAATCCAAAACCATTAGTGACTAATTCTGTATGACTTCCTATTAACACTTTGCTAGTAAGTAAACTTAATCCAATTATCATAAATAAAAACCCAAGAATAATAATTGCTAAAATAAATCAATTAATTTTTTTATAATTTACCATTTTTTACCCCTGTTTCTTTTTTATTTTCTTAAGCAGAGAATTTACAATTACTTAATTTTGTAAATCATTATTTTTTATTTAATTTAATATTCATTAATTATACATACATTTATTAAACATTTCTGTTAAAAGCAATTTTAATTGCATTAATTATTAAAAATAAAAAAATTGATCATTGTTGATCAATAGTTTAGAGGTGAATACACATGAAATCAAAAGTTATTGTAATCACAGGTGCTTCTAGTGGTATTGGTATGGAAACAGCTAAGTTATTAGCAAGCGCCGGTCATAAATTAATTTTAGCTGCAAGAAGAGAAGAAAAACTTAAAGCATTAGTTACTAGTATTAAAAATAAAAATGGTGAAGCAAATTATTTAGTAACTGATGTCACCAAACATCATGAAGTAGAAAAACTAGCACAATTTGCAATTAAAACATTTAATAAAATTGATGTTTGAATTAATAACGCAGGAATTATGATACTAACATCTTTAAAACAAAAAAACATTAAAGACTGAGATGAAACAATTGATGTCAATATTAAAGGAACACTTTATGGTATAGCTGCATCATTACCATTAATGTATCAACAAAATTCAGGTCATATCATTAATATTTCATCAATTGCTGGTCATTTTGCTCATGCTGGTGAAGCAGTTTACTCAGCAACAAAATGAGCAGTTAGAGCGATTAGTGAATCATTAAGAGAAGAAGTAGCAAAGGATAAAACTAATATTAGAATTACAGTAATTTCACCTGGAGCAATCAATACTGAATTATTGAATAGAGTAACTGATAAAGAATTTAGTTCTGAATTTAAAGAATATTATAAAACTTATAGCATATCTGCCGAACGAATAGCACTAACAATAAAACAAGCAATTGAATTACCCGCTGATGCTACTTGAAATGAAATTATTATTAGACCAACCAATGAAATAATGTAAAAATAAAAAAATAAAGAATATTTATCTAATTTTTGAATTTTAAAATACTTTAGACAATTCTTTATTATTTTAGGATAGTAACACGTTAATGTTACTACCCTAAATTTATTATTTTTTAATTTTAAAAGAGAGAGAAATTTAATATTAAGAATTTTTATATTTTTAATTGTTTTAAGAAATTATTCTTTCAAAGTATTGTCACTATAACTTACAATTTTATTATTTAAATTTAAATTTTTATTAATACCAATATTGGCAATTGTATTAAGACTTGATATTGGTAATGTTTTTACTCTAAAAGATAAAT
The DNA here is from genome assembly GCF_964020225.1 of Spiroplasma endosymbiont of Tiphia femorata. Classification (NCBI taxonomy): domain Bacteria; kingdom Bacillati; phylum Mycoplasmatota; class Mollicutes; order Entomoplasmatales; family Spiroplasmataceae; genus Spiroplasma; species Spiroplasma endosymbiont of Tiphia femorata. The sequence continues at coordinate 1,328,597 of NZ_OZ026544.1, forward strand.
CATAAATTTCAGTTTCATTTAAGACACGAAGTTCTCCGTTGATTAAGTATTCATCACCAATTCTAAAGTTTTTAATTCAAGTTGCACGATTAAGATCAGCATAACTAATATCTTCCTCGCGAAAACTTAAAATAGAATTATTATTAGATTTTTTCAATTTAATAATAGATAAGTTATCACCTAATAAGCCTAGGCTTTGCTCATGTTGTTCAATTGAATTTCTAATAATAGGAATTATTAAACATTTTTGATCAGGAGTTTGTGTTCAAATGATAACTGTTTCAAGTTTGCAACCATTACAATATTGATAATTACAATTTATATTTTCACATCTAGTTTCGTTAGTTGTTTTTGTTAATGGCACATTGGCAAAATAAATGCCACAATTTATAATATTCTGCATTTAATAAACCTCATTTTCTAAAGTTTTAATAATACTTTTACTATAAACAAACTTAATTACCATAAAAGAGTAAATTTGACCTTAAACTTAATACTTTTAAATTATAATGATATAAATTTTAAAATGTTTTTAATTATTAGTCTGTATAAATTTTGGTTTAAGGGTAAGTGGGAATATTAATTTATGAAATTGGAATAGATATTAAATTGAGTTTTTAAACTAAATTAAAGACTCATATCAATAAATTAAAATACAAAACCCTTACATGAAAATTACTCATATAAGGGCATAAAGCCAAATTTACAATTTTAAATTAATTAAACTGATGTTTTGTCCTAAAACTTTAGGACTAAAACTTTAGGACAAATATAATAATAACAAATTTAAACCAAATTACAATAGAATCTCATACTGTATATAATATATTTTGATTAATCATTATTATAAATTATTATTAATGCTTTAATTAATTTTATAATATAAATATTATTTATTTTATTATAATTATTTTATTTTAAAAAACAAAAAAAATAAATAAAAGCAGTACTTAAGTACTACTTTTATAATATAATTTCTCTAATTAAGTTAAAAAAATAATATTTTAAACTATAAATTAAAATTCATGCAAATTTAACTTTAAACTAGTAGTAATGTTCTTTATACTATTTTTTTTATCATTAATATTTTTTCATAATTCAGTTAATTTAATTAAATTATTTAACTCATCATTTATTTTTTTTCTTTCTAAACTAATATTTTCAAATATTATTTTTAAATCTGTTCGTTCATTAGTTTTTTCTTGTATTTCCTTTTTATTTTTATTTAGTTTTTTTTCTATTCTTTTATTTTTATTAATACAACCAAAACTAAACATTGTAATAATAAAATTTTAAAAATTGCCGATTTTTTGCTTTTCCAAAAAAACATTTTCTTCTAATAAACTAGTTATTTTAGAAGTAGCATCAGTAATTACATCAATATAATCTGATAATATTATGGTTCTTTTTTCAACTTCTTTATCTAATACTTCAATTTTTTCATTAAATACTTGAATTTGTTCAATTGATAATGATTTAATATCATCTTCGGTAAGTAATTGAATTTGCTCATCTGTAAATATTTTAATTTGTAAATCTTGTTTATCCTTATCTAATGGCATATTTTACTCCTTATTTAATAAGCATTTTTGTTAAGTTGTTTTTTAACTTCATTAATCATTTTTTCTAATTGATTAATTGCTTCTATTTGTTCTGCAATTCCTTTTTTAGTTTCCTTAGAAACAGAAACTGTTTCTGATTCATTTTGTAATTTTATTAATTTATCTTTTTCTTTTTGTAATTTTTCTTGTCCAATTTCTATTTTTGATTTTAACTCATTGCTAGATGTTTGTGTTTTACTTTCTTGCTGTTCCATAAGTTCATCTCCTTTTTAACATAAAAACCCATTTGCTTTAAAATTAAAACAATGGGTTTAAAAACATTATAAATTCATTATATGCCTTTCTGAGTGAAAATCAATTAAAAACATAATAAACTTCCTTTTTTAAATTTTTACTGGAATAAAATTTTTATTAACTAATATCTTTACTCCATAAATGCTCATAACTTATATTTTCTAAAATTTAATAATCAAGTAATAATATAAGCACTAATATAAACAATAATATTAATAGCAAAAGCTAATAAAAAATATCATCAACGAAAAATAATTGGATAAATAACATGACTAAAAGTAATTAACTGTTGTGCTAATATATTAATTAATATTGGACTAATAAAAACACTAAAAACTGAAAAAATTAAAATTAAAGGGACAATAATTATAATAAAATTGTACGATACTTCCATAGTATTATATCCCAATACTTTTAAAATATTAATCAATATTCAATTATCACGAACTAAAATATTAGTAACCAAAGTCATAATCATAAATGATAATATAATACTACAAATTGCAAAAAAACCAATAAGTAATTGAATACTTATTTCATTATTTTCCAATGCTGCTTTTTCATTACCAATTGGAACAATACCACTCAAAGAACTAATAAAACCACTAGAACTAATGTAGTCAGTATTCAAAATTTTAGTTAAATCAAGATTATAATTATTTTCAGTATTAATAAAAGTTAAGTAATGTCGTAACTCATTATCATTAAATTTACTCATTTTGGCATTATTAATTAATAATCCTGTATTTTCATTAATAGCACTATTTAAAAGTGATTGTGATACTAATAATGTTGACATTCCTAAATTCCTAAAGCCATCATAAATAATACCAATTAAATATTTTTTATTACCATTAAAATCAAAATATGGATATAAAATTGCTTTACCAATATTGTTACCATTACCAGTACTAGTATTGGATGCTGGGGCATTAGATGCTGCAATTGGTAAAAAGGTAACATTTGGAGCATTAGTACTAGTAATATGTAATTGTTTTTTTACATTGTTAACATTTTTAGTAAATTCTTTATCTAATCAAAAATCAGAAGTGTTCATTGTATCACTGTTCATATTAATAAATTTTTTAAATTTACTATTAATTAAATTAGGTTTAATAAAATTATTACTATTTGCATTAATACCATAGATAGTTTGTCTTATTGTAACTTCATTACTAAAGCATGAATCATTAAAAGTTTGAGTTACACTATCATAAGTATTACCAATAGCATTGTTATGACTAAAATCCAAATCATAAGAATCTTCAATATTCAATTTAATAAAAGGTAACTCATTTTGTTCTTGATAAGGAATAATACCAAAACTAATTAATAAATCATTATTATTACCACTTTCATTTGTTAAATAATTAATAATATTTATTTGTTTTGCTCACTGTTTTTTAAATGTTTGTGGTAATAAATTTCATGTTGTCGATTTTTCAAAATTTTTACGCATCTTTAATAAATCGCTACCCAAAATATATTTATTACGTAAATCGCGAATAACGGGGGCTGGATTATTAGGATTTATTAAATATGAATCAATAGCATCTTGTAAATCTTGTTTAAGTGATACTCCTGATTCTATTTGTGAAACTGGAGCAATGTTATAAAGCAACTGCTTGTTATTATTAATAAAATTATTTTCAATGTCTTCATAATGATAACTATTTAAATAATTAAAATTAATCCCTTCAAATTGTAATGATAACATATCATTAACTAAACCACTAGCTGCAATTGAAAATAGCATCAATGTGGCAGCAAAAATACTAACTATACTAATGATAACTAATTTACCAAAACTTCGCATGCTAATAGTTATTGCCAATTTATTATGATAACTAATATCGCCAATAACTTTAACACTAATAAAATTAAAAATTTTGCTAATATTTAAATGATGATATTTTTTAAAATTTTTACTACTAATTAAGTCAAGTGGTTTTTTTGTAAAAATAAATAAACTATAAAAAAACTAATAATTACTAATAACAATAAAGGAACAGTTACCACAATAATTGTCATATGCACATTTATATATCATCCATAGTTAATTAGCGCTAAATATAAGTTATGACTATTAATAAGAACATGACTAATAAATACTGATATTAAAACACCAATAATAGCAAAAATAAATAAAGGTCAAATAATAGCTAAAACTAAAGAAATTGTTAATTGTCAATTTTTATAACCCAATGCTTTTAAAATTCCAATTAATTTATGATTATGATGAATCATCTTTCATACTACCATTAAAATAATAACACTAGTAACAGTAAAAATTAATGTTAAAAATATTATACCAACATTTTGTGTTAAATTAATTCGCTCATTTAAGAAAAAAATAGCATTTTCATTATAAGGTCTTCATAAATAATCATCATTTGTTAAAATACTAGCAACATTAGCAAAATTTATACCATTAGTAAGATTTTGATAATGATGACCATATGCTAATTGATTATGTAATATATTATATAATCATGGATTTAAACTACGTTCAGGATAAACGGGATTAAAACTATTTTTTTGTTTATTTTTATCAATAAAACCCTTAAAATCATTATTGATGTTAACCATTGTATTACTATTAACAAAAGCAACGGTTTTATTTTTTGGATCCATCAATCCACTAATATTATTGGCAATAAAAGCACTATTTCGACTAGTAACAAATCCTCTAACAGTAAAAGTACGATTAACAATATTGTACTTATCACCAATTTTTAAATTATTATTATTAGCAAATTGTTCATAAATTAAAATTTCATTATCTTGTAATGGTAACTCTTCCAAACTTTGTTTATAATTACCTACTAAAATTGGTGGATCAATAATATTTTTAGGAACTGTTTGTGTAAAGAGAAAAGATTTACCGGTCATTAATAAATCATTAACTAAAGTATATTGATTTCATTCAATATTTTGAAATAACATGCCATTAATAATTAAAAAATATAGTTGTGATTGCAAAGAAATATCAATTATATTATATTCATGATTAGCGTATGATATTTTATGATAAATTTCATCTTGATAAATTTTTAATGCTTTATCATTTAAAATAAAATAGTTTACTTGATTAATATTTGTCTTTCCATCATAAACATAACTATTAATTAAATTACGCATTGCATTTTTATATTCTTCAGAAGAGTTATAACCTTGATGATAATCATTAGGAACTAATAGTTTAAAATCAACATAATCATGATGATATTTAGTAGATATATTATTTCCAATTTGTAAATAATTATTAGCATGAGAATCACTTAAATCACTACTACCATTAAAAATAAAACGATAAGTATCGGTATTAGCATTAACTAAAGCAATTTGAAAAGTTGCATGATTTAATTTAAAAGTATCAATACTATCATCTTGTTTATAATATGACATATTTTCCAATCATAATCCTAAATGTGTTTTATAATAATTATATTCTTTTTCAAAACTATTTTTTTCAATTGGTAATTCATTTAATTCTTGAAAATTAGTATTTTGACTAATATCATTTAAATATTGATTTTCTACATATTGATCAGAAAATTGAATGCTTAAAAAAGTTATAATCATAATCATAACTAAAAAGCCTAACCCTAAAACTTGAATAATATTTTTTCTTTGTTCACGCAAATAATTAAAAAATATTTTTACCATATTCCACTAACCTCAGTTGATACTTCAAATTAATTTTATCAATTTAAAAATATTTTTTAAAATTAAAACATTTTAATGTGTAATTTTTTATTTAATAGCAGCAAACCAGATTATATATTATTTAGTTAATGTCATTAATTGTTTATTATTAACGTTTAACTTTCAAGTAATAATGTATGAAACTAAATAAATTAAAATATTTATACTAATCATCAATGCAAAATATCATCAACGAAAAACAATAGGAAATGCGATTTTTGCAAAAGTTGCTAATAAATTAGAAAGTACCATTACTAAAGAAGGAACAATAAAAACAGCAACCAAACTACTCATTACCAATGCCGGTATTATTACCAGAAAGAAATTATAAGAAACTTCTAATGCCGTATAGCCTAAACTTCGTAAAATATTAATTAATATTAAATTATCACGAACACTAATATTAGTAACAATAACAATAATCATTAATGATAATATAACACTAAAAATACCAAAAAATGAAATGATTATTTGTAAACTATATTGATTATTCTTCATAATACTACGTAAATTACTAATATCATACACTGATGATAATGAAGTACTAATACCTTTACTTTCCAAATATCCTGAGTGTGAAATTTGTGCTAAATCAATATTATAATCATTTTTATTACTAATAATTGGTAAGTAATGTTTAAACTCATTATCAGTAAATTTGCTTAATTTACTATTAGCAAAATTATTTTCTAATAAATCACTTTTACTACCAAACAAAATCTCATTAAGTCAAAGTTTAGGCATTACTATTATTTTTGGATCTAATTTATTAATATAATCATAAGCAATACCAATTACATATTTTATTTGATTATCTAATCCTTTATACCTATAAATAACACTATTATTAAGTTGTTCTCCACCATTATAAACATTGGCAACCGAAGGTAAAGCAGAAGTAGCCATTGGAATAAATTGAACAGCACTACTATCTGGATTTTTAATTCCTAATTTTTGAATTAAATGATTACGAATATTAATAAATTGTTTATCTTGCCAATTATTAGAAACTTCCATATCAGCTAAATTTAATTTACTAAAAGTAGAGAAATCACTTATACTAAAATTTAGAGATAAAAAATCACTTAAACTATCATCAATACCATAAGCAGTTCTTGGTGCACTTCAATTTTTAAAAGATTCTTTTGATAAGGTTTGTGTATCATTATCAAAAACAGCACCAAGCTGATTAGGAAGTAACAGATTAGCCTTATCAAGTTCTAATTGTGTGTATGGTACTTCATACTGTTCATCATAAGGAATTAAACCAAAACTTACCAATAAATCAGTATTGTTTTTACCGTTATTATTGGTTAAATAATTAAATAATATTTTATTTTTTTCTAAGAAATCCTTAACTATTGGTGGAATCTTTGATGGATTAGCAGCAATTCACTGTTTTATTTTTAATAATTCACTACCCATAATATAACGATTTTGAACATTAATCATAATTGATTTATTAGGATTAAGAGGATCAAATCGTTTAATTGCCGCTAATAATTCTGGATATAATGAAATTTTGCTTTTAATATTATCAACACTATTAAATTGATACATTAATTTATTTTCGTTATTAATAAAGTTAGTTTTAATATTATCATCAAATTGATAACCATTTTGATAATTAAAATTAGTTCCCGCAAATTGTGAACCTAACATATTATTAACTAAACCACTAGCAGCAAGCGCAAAGAATACTAATGTTGCAGCAAAAATAATAGTAAAACACATAATTAATGTTTTACCAAAACTACGTAGTGAAGTAGTAACGGCCAACTTATTACGATAACTAAATCTACCAATCACATATCTTGCAATAAAAGTAAAAGTTGAACTAATATTTATTTTATATTTTTGTTTTGAAATATTATTAGTAATTAAATCTAAGGGTTTACTTCTTAATAAGAATAATACCATTAAAAAACTAATGAAAGTTAAACTAATGATTGGAATAACAAGTAATAAAATAGTGGTAACAATATTAAAGCACCAACCATAACTAATTAAGGCAACAGTACTAATATTAGTAATATAAATTAAATAATGCGCAACTGGAATCGAAATTAAAACACCAATAATAGCAAAAATAATTAAAGGAGCAATAATTGAAATTACTAATGATATACTTAACTGTCAACTTTTATATCCTGTTGCTTTTAAAATTCCAATTAATTTTTTATTACGATCAATCATTTTAAAAGTAATAATAAAAATAATAATAGTAGTCACAATAAAAATCAAAATTAAAAATAAACTAGAAATCTCTTCAATAACATTAATTCTATTATTAATGGAACTAAAAGATCATTCTTGCATACTAGTATAAAATCTAAGATTATTGATATTTAAAGGTGAAACTATTTTATTATAATCAATACCATTATTATAATATTTTGTACTTGCTATATCAGTAGGTGTTTTATAAGTTGCATGAAGATAATTATAAATTCATTCATTGTTTATTTGTGAATCAATATTTTTAGCCAAATCAGGATTAATACCTAAAAAAAAATCATCAATATTACTGCTAAATGCCTTTAAATCGGATTCAACTTTGCGCATCGTATTACCATTAGTAAAAGCGACAGTATTATTTTTTAAATCAAGTGAATTACCAAAATAACGACCAACAAATGCTGCTAATGAGCTTGTAGCATAACCACGAATAATAAACGTTTGTCCAGCAATTACATAATTTTGACCAATATGTAAATTATTTAGTTCAGCAAAATGTTTGTAAATTAAAATTTCATTATCTTGTAATGGTTTTTCTGTTAAACTTGGGCCACCATCTTTGACAATAATTGCTTTATTAACAATATATTCGGGTCCTGTTTCAATAAAAGCAAAATTTTTACTAGTAATTAATAAATCACGGACCATAACAGCATGTTGTCATTCAATATCTTTATATAACATTCCCATTGACATTATTTCATATAACTTAGCTTCATTTTTAATATCTATTTCACTATAGTTTCGATTAGCATATGACAATTGTCCCTTAAAATTATCATTATAAAACTGTAAAGCAGCTTCACTAGTAATCATAAAATTTGTTGCATTTTCTGGATTTTTTTCTGGATGTAATGGATCATATAGATATTGATTTAGCATATTAGCATATTGTTCTATCGTTGCTTTATGAATATCATAAGATGGATAATTAATAGGAATATTAATTTTAAAATCAATATAATTATGGCTAGTATCATTAAAAAGACTATCACCAATAGCAAAATATTCTTTACTACTAGCGTCCCCACCATGAAAAGTAAAACGATATATATCAGGTCTAGTAGCATCTGGTATTGTTAACTGAAAAGTAGCTTTTGCCATCTTTTCTTTATCAATAGTATTATCTTTTTGATAATAATTAATATTATTTAAATAAGAACCAGCTTTATCTTTTTCATTATATTTTCCATCAAAATTAACATATTCTACTGGTGAAAAAAATGTATATTGATCAAATTCATTATGAGCAATATCGTTAACATATTGTTCAAATAAATAATTATTAGAAAAATTTAATGATAAAAAGGCAATAATCATAATCATTACTAAAAAACCTAAACCAAACATTTGTAATAAATTGTTTTTTTGTTCACGAATATAATTACGTAATAATTTAAACATGTTTATCCCTTCTTATGATCACTTATTAATAAATTAGATTTTGACAGTTTTGCTAAAGCTGACTTTGCTGCTTCTTGCTCAGCTTTCTTTTTATTTGTTCCTACTCCTTTCCCCATTAGTATTTTATTATCTAAATACACATGAACAATAAAATAAGTAATATTATCTTTTTTAATTTGTTCCATAGTTTTATAATTAATAGGATCTCTTTTTTCTGCCTGTACTAATTCTTGTAATTTAGTTTTATAATCAATAATTGTTTCTAACTGATTAGTTTTAATCAATTCAAATAAGGTTAAGTCTAAGATTTTTTTCACTGCACTATTTCCTAAATCAAGATATACTGCAGCAAGAAATGATTCAAAAACATCTGATAAAATGCTTTCTCGTTGTTGCCCACCTGTATTTTTTTCACCATTTCCCAAAAATAAATAATCTTGTAATCCTAAAGCAATTGCCACTGCTGCCAATGTTTCTTGTCTAACTGCTTTACTACGTAAACTTGTTAATTGTCCCTCATCTTTATTTGGAAATAAGTGTCAAATGTAAGTTGAAATATTTTCCCCTAAAATCGAATCACCCAAAAATTCTAATCGCTCATATGAATAATCTAAATTATGTTCGTTTGAAAAAGAACGATGAGTAAACGCTTCACGATAATTACGATTAGATTTAATTTTTTCTAAAATACTCGATTTTAAAATATGTTCAATATTAATCATATTTTTCTCCTTAATACTTATTTATAAATTATAATTCTTGAATTTGTTTAGCTATTTTATTAGTAACATCTTGCTCAATAGCACGAATTAAAAGTTTTAAAGTACTATAATAAGATTTTTTATCACTAGATCCATGTGATTTAAAAGCAATGCCATTAATACCTATTAATTGAGCACCACCTGTATTCTTATAATCAAAAGTCTTTTTAATATTTTTAAAAATACCAATTGACATTAAACCTAAAAATTTAGTTCATAAATTTTTTTTATAACCATTTTTAATTAATGTAAATAATAATGATGCCATGCCTTCAACTGATTTTAAAACAATATTACCTGAATAACCATCACAAATAATAATATCAACATCACCACTTAAAACATTTCGTGGTTCAATATTACCGTGAAAATTTAAAAAACTTAACTTTTCATTTTTTTGTGTTAATTGTTTTAGTTTAGCATATGTTGCTTTAGTTACTTCTGGACCTTTGCTTTCTTCAATACCAATATTTAGTAAACCAATTTTAGGACGTGAAATATTTTGAATAGTTTGACAATAAATATGACCCATTAATGCAAAATTAATTAATTCATCAACAGTGTTTTCAATATTTGCTCCAACATCCAATAATACTACTTGTCGATCTTTTATTAAAGTAGGCATAATTGGCATGAATGCCGGACGTTTAATGCCTTTGATTTCGCCTAATAAAAAATGACAAGCACCAAGATAGGCAGCAGTTGAACCCGAAGTTAGAATCCCATCTGCTTTTTTATTTTTAACTAACTGAATAGCTTGATTCATAGAAGAATCAGTCATTCTAATACCAGCGAGTGGACCATCATTCATAGTTATTACTTGGGTTGTTGCTAGTATTGTTATTCTTGATGATAATGGCTTATTTTTTAATAAAATCTGCAAGTTTCCATTAATTTGTTTTTCATCACCAACTAAACAAATTTCAACGTTTTTGAATTCTTTAATAACTTCTAACGCTGCAGCAATAGCGGGCAAACTACCATGGTCTGAACCCATTACATCAAAAGCAATTTTCATAGTTCCTCCTAAAAACAAAAAATAATTTAAGAAACCTTAAATAATATTATATTATAATTATTGATAGTTTAATTATACGTTAATTTTTTTAATTCCTTAAGATTAACAATCCAACTAATACTGCATTTATTTATTTATTTTTAAATATGAATATTTCATTATTTGCTAGTAAAAAGTTAAAAAACAATTTATCTCTAATTATTTTGATATTGATTTTCTAAATAATTGTTTTTATTTACACCAGTTTTTTTAAAGACCAAAACCCTTTTATTTATTTTATTAATAAAAAAAACTTTAAAAGCAAAAAACTAATATAAATATAAAAATATCTTATCATAATTTTACTAAAATCAAAAATAATCAAAGAATTAAAAAAAATATTAAAACATTTAATAGTGTTTATTTTTATTTATAAAATAAACACTATTAATTTGATTATTATTCATAAAAATAAAAATAAAGTTAATTAAAAATAATTTTTATTGTATTTTATTTTAAAAACTTTAGAATTTAGTTACTTCTTATTATATATCTAAGAAGGTATTGGGAAAAAATTAATAACACAACTAAAAACTTTACTTATAAACAGTAATTTTTTGGATATGATTTTAAAATACTTATAAATTGTTATAGTAAAACTAATTCAAAAAAATTAATACTACTGCTTTTGAGGATCTTGTAATATGATCCTTTTTAAAATATATAACTACTGTTATTAACAGTAAATTAATATATATTAAATAAAACTTTTATAATTAAAAAGGAGTAAAAATGAGAAATTTAAAAAAAAATAAAATTAACAAAAAATAACAATCGGTTTGGTGGAAAAACAAAGAAATGAAAAAATAATAAAGGAGAATGAGAATATAAAACTGAAATTAGAAATAAATCTAATGAACTTGATTCACTTATTTATGAATCCTATATGACAATTTATGACAAAAACAAAAATGATTTTAAATATTCAACTAAAAGAACTGCCTTTCCAAATAGTCAAATTATTTTTGAAATATTTTTAATTAAAAATAATAAATTATATAAACACGTTAAAAAATATGAAAACATTGACAAATTATCAGATGACCTAAAGAATAATAAACTTTTAGATTCCTCTCCTATCAAAGTTAAAGGAGGCGAAAAATCAAATCTAAAATATTATTATTATTTAGAAAACGCTACTATAAATTCTATTAATAATATAGATATGTTTATAAAAAATATTACCTCATTTAATCAAGAATTAAGTATTAATATTAATTATGATAATTTATTAAAGTTATATCAGTATTTAACATATATGCAAAAACTTATTGATAATCCTACTTCATCTAGCAATATTTCAATAAGTGCCAAAATTAAAAAAACATTACCTAATTTATTGTTAGGATTACTACTAGTTTATATTGCATTTACTGGAAAAAATGCACAAAGAATAATTTCTACATATATTTTTGATGAGCAAGAATATACATCAGAAAATTATCTTTATGGAATATTTCAAAATAAACAAAACTATTTCACAACATTCATTGATACTATTTTAACGACATTTTTTACCTCAGCAATTGCTGATTGATCAAGAAATACAATTTTAAATATAATCCAAAGTCAAAAAAGTAATCCAATAAATGATTTTAAAATTAAAAAAATTCCTATTGAACCATTTAAAAAATATAAGCATGAATTTTTAACCCTTTTATATGAAGAAAATGAAGTAAAATTAAAAAATAATATGACACGAATAAAACATATTAATAATTTAATAAAAAAACTTAATAATCTTCCAAAACCTACAGATTTTGAATATCATCCAAATTTTAAAAAAGAAGTTGAAAAAATTAGTGACTTTAATTGTTTAAAGAAGCCTATTGATAATACTATAATAAAAGAACTAACATCTTCGGCAAACAAAGTGATTGATAATTTAAATAAATTAAAAAAATCAAATTTAGATACTTTAGAATGAAAAGAAAGAATAAATTATTCATTATTTGATTTATTTTTAGAATCAGTAACATGACTAATGGCACATTCTATAATGACAGGTGCAATAGCAAATGCTATACAAGAAAACTTTAAAATAAGTGATTGAATTAAATATTTTACTAAACCAAATATTATATTAGCAAATACAATCACTTATTTTTCTATACGACCAGTTAATTCCATATTTAAATGAGGATTAGAAACATTAAAAATTAAAACTAATATTTGTCCTCAAATAATTTCAAACTGAATTACAAAACAATCAAATTATGGAAAATTTTCAATGGCAATTTTTTTATTTTTTTTCAATGCTGTTTTTACTAATATTACTAAAACAACAACACTACTTACTAAATATGAAGTTACAAAATCTCATGACCTACTTGAATTAAAATTAAAAAAATGAGAAACATGATTATTTTTTTTCTTAGCAACAGGTTCTCAAATGATTTCTCTTTCTATTTCAAATTTTTATAAAATTTTTAATTTTGAAACTTTAATAAAAAAAATTAGATATTTTCATAAACCAAACATAAGTTTACTAGAAGAAAAATTAATAGAACTAGAAAACAATAGTAATATTCCAATTTTTAATAAATCAGAAGTAATAAAAATACAAGACAGCATAAATGAAGTAAATAAGACTTATAAAGTAATATATTCAAATACAAAAAAAATTGATCCAAAGTTAATAAATAGCACTGATTATGATTCAGATCAATTTCCATTATTAAACAAAAAAATGATTTTATTTGCTTAATTCATAATATAACTTAAAAATATATTTTTTTTTAAAAAATATTTATACTAATTTATGGATATTTTTAAAAAAAAGAAAAAAATAATCCAAAGTTTAACATTAGAAAAGAGGAACTTTTTATTATGGATAAAGATAAGGAAATTGAAAAGTTAAGAAAACAAGATGCAGAAAATAAAAAACAATTTGAAGAAGAAAGATTAAAAAAAAGAATTGAAGAAGCTGAAAAAGAAAGAAAAAGAATTGCAGAAGAAAAAAAACAATATAAAAAAGATAAAAATTTATAGACATAATACATTTTTATTATAGTTACAATATAAAAAATATTTTTTTATAAAATTAATATATTATTAAAATTAAAAAAAATATTAAGTATAATAAATTTATGAAATATTTAGGCATTGATTTAGGTAGTAAAACATTAGGGCTTGCTCGTGGTGAAGGAAAAATTGCTTTTTCTTGAAAAACTATTCGTTTCCCAGAGCATGATTTTAATAATGCTATTATCCAACTCCAAAATGCTATTAAAGAATATGATGCTGATATTCTTGTTTTTGGTTACCCTTTAAACATGGATAGCACAGTCGGCCCCAGCGCAAAAATTGTTTTAAATTTTATTGATAAATTTAAATTAACACAAAATAATGATAAACTAAATATTGTTTTACAAGATGAAAGAAGAACTACCTATTCTTCGCAGCAAATATTAATTAAATCTAATGTTTCTTCAAATAAAAGAAAACAAGTTAAAGATCAATTGGCTGCTGCTATTATTTTACAATCATACTTTGATAAAATAACTCAATCTTAAATTTTAGGAGATAAATGTGAAATATAAAAAAATTAATTTAATCGCTATCGCTGGCGGCAGTGCTTCAGGAAAAACAACAGTAGCAGAAAAAATTGCTGAAGCTTGTAATAAAAAAAATGTCATTTTTGTACAAATGGATAATTATTATCATGACCTTAGTAACTTAAAAGTTGAAGAAAGAAAAAAAACTAATTTTGATCATCCTAATGCTATTGATATGAAATTATTAATTCATGATTTAGAACAATTATTACTTGGCAATGCTATTGAAGAGCCTATTTATGATTTTAAAATCAATAGTCGCAGTAAAAACACTGAGATTATTGGTCCGGGTGATGTTATCATTCTGGATGGTATTTTTGCTTTAGAAAATCCTATTATTCGTGAATTATCTACTATCAAAATTTTTGTTGATACTGATAGTGATACTAGACTACTAAAAAGAATTAAACGAGATGTTAGTTTTAGAAATCGTACTCTTGACAGTGTTTTACAACAATATGCATTAACTGTTAAACCTATGCATGATGCTTTTGTTGAACCAACTAAACGTTATGCTGATATTATTATTCCTTTTGATTTTCATAATACTGTAGCTATTGATATTATTGCTACTAAAATTAAAGCAATTATTAAATAATTGCTTTAAGCTTTAATTTTTAAAATAACAATAAAATGCATCTTAAAGATGCATTTTTAAATTGTTTTTTATTGTTTTTTAAGTTAACAAGAAGATTATCAACTTAAATAATCAATTTTATTTTCATTTAAAAGAGATAAAATATTAAATTTCTGTATTTGCATTATTTGCTCATAAACACTATTTTTTATTTCATATTTTTTTCTATACTATCAATATTTAAAACTTCAATTACTGTATTTCCATTTTCATGTGTTACTAAACCAAGTTCATTATTTAAATTAAATAATGTTTGAACATTAATTGATAAATCTAATACATAATTTACTTTATTACTATCTAAATCACTATAATATAATTTTGCTTTTTTACTTGCTAAATTTAAACTATAAAAATATATTTTACTATTTATTTCTGTTATTAATACTGTATCGTTAATGTTAAAAAAATCATCTCCAATTATTGGTTTGGCTTCAGATTGACCTTTTTTTATAATTAACACACTATAACTTATAGGTTTATTTATAGATTTATAAATAGCAAGATAAATGTTTTCGTTTTTATCAATAAATATAGAATTAACCATTAGATTGTTTGGTAAATTTATTTTTTCAGCAATTTCAGTATTAATATTATATTTATAAAAACCATCAAAAGTTGTTACATAAATATTATTTTTTAAATAAGTAATATCAGTTACCATACCCGAAACTAATGGCATAGTTTTAAATTTATTTTTATTATTAAGAATTATTACTCCACCAGCAGAAGTTAAATAAATATTACCTTTAATATCAATTATCATGTGAAAAGAACCTACTTTGAATTCTTTATTTTCTCAATAAATTTCATTATCTCTGGTACTTATATTATATTTTCAAATTTTTTGTCCAGGTATATGAAGATCAGAACTATCAAAAGTTGTATAATACAAATTACCATTGTCATCCTGTGTTTGTTTTACATTTTTTGTTGATATTATATTTTTATAATTAAAGTTAGTATCTTGATAATTATCATATATTTTTTTCATTATATTGTCCTCTTCATTCTTTTTTTAAAATAGTTATTTTTATTATTTCTTCTTTTAACTACACATCAATAATTCTAGTAACTAAAATCGATAAACGATATCACATGCTTACTAGAACTTACTATAAAAGAAAAATAATTAGTAGTTTTTTATTTTTTATTATCCATTATATTTTTATATTTCACATTATTTGAGTTAAACCTTGTTTACTTTAAAAATTAAAGTATCAGTCAAAAAATTCTATAAATTTTATAAAAATAATTATATTTATTTATTTTCTATAAGTCAAATTTTAATAAAAATACAAATACAAATAATCAATAATAGTCATCAATATTTCTTCAATCAATTGTTGTGATTTGACATTAAGTTAGCAAAAATGATAAAATAACACGTTGGAGTGGTTAAATATGAAAAGAAAACTAAATTATAAAAAAATATTAATTGCAACTGGTATATTAGTTGTCGTTGCAGCAGCAACAACAATAGCTGTTGTCGCTACAAAAAGCACAAAATCAGAAGCAAAAAAAGAATTAAGTTCTATCATTACTAAGTTAGAAGTTGACGGTAACAAATTTAATACCGAAGAAACAGTTCTTAATGAAATTATTCGTTTAAATGAAGAAATAACATCTGAACATGTTGAAATTAAAAACTTTATTACTGCATCAGAAATTAAAAATGGTTCAGCAGAACTACATGCTAAAGCTGACAGTAAATATACAGGACAAGTAAATATTACAATTACTGCAAAAGACAAAATCGCTTTAGACAGTAAAATTACTAACAAAGAAGTTGACGGTAACAAATTTAATACTGAAAAAGCAGTTCTTGATGAAATCATTAAACAAAATAAAGATGTAACTGCCAATGACGTTGAAATTAAAAACTTCAAAACAGCATCTGAAGGAACTGCTGGTTCAGCAGAACTACATGCTAAAGCTGACAGTAAATATACAGGAAAAGTAAACATTACAATTACTGCAAAAGACAAAATCGCTTTAGACAGTAAAATTACTAACAAAGAAGTTAACGGTAACAAATTTAATACTGAAAAAGCAGTTCTTGATGAAATCATTAAACAAAACAAAGATGTAACTGCTAATGACGTTGAAATTAAAAACTTCAAAATAGCATCTGAAGGAACTGCTGGTTCAACAGAACTACATGCTAAAGCTGACAGTAAATATACAGGAAAAGTTAACATTACAATTACTGCAAAAGACAAAATCGCTTTAGACAGTAAAATTACTAACAAAGAAGTTGACGGTAATGACTTTAATACTGAAAAAACAGTTCTTGATGAAATCATTAAACAAAACAAAGATGTAACTGCCAATGATGTTGAAATTAAAAACTTCAAAGCAGCATCTGAAGGAACTGCTGGTTCAACAGAACTACATGCTAAAGCTGACAGTAAATATACAGGAAAAGTAAACATTACAATTACTGCAAAAGACAAAATCGCTTTAGATAGTAAAATTACTAACAAAGAAGTTAACGGTAACAAATTTAATACTGAAAAAGCAGTTCTTGATGAAATCATTAAACAAAACAAAGATGTAACTGCCAATGATGTTGAAATTAAAAACTTCAAAGCAGCATCTGAAGGAACTGTTGGTTCAGCAGAACTAAATGCTAAAACTGACAGTAAATATACAGGAAAAGTAAACATTACAATTACTGCAAAAGACAAAATCGCTTTAGACAGTAAAATTACTAACAAAACAGTTGACGGTAATGACTTTAATACTGAAAAAGCAGTTCTTGATGAAATCATTAAACAAAACAAAGATGTAACTGCCAATGATGTTGAAATTAAAAACTTCAAAGCAGCATCTGAAGCAACTGCTGGTTCAGCAGAATTACATGCTAAAGTCGACAGTAAATATACAGGAAAAGTAAATATTATAATTACAAAAGTTGATACTGAAGAAGAAAGATTAGAAAAAATTATTAAAAAAATTAAAGTTGCTAATGATAAAGAAAGATATGGTAAGGAATATGTTGAAGCATACAAGGAATATTTTGCATTTCTTGAAAAAACTATGGAAGCAAAATTTAAAATAGATCCTTGAGTTACAGATCAAGAACCGACAGATTCAAATAAAAGTTCAACTTTTTATAAATTAGAAAATTATATGAGAGAAATTAGAATATCACACTATAGACTAGGTTTAGTAGAGCAACGTATTAACATATATTATAAAAAAGATAGAATTATAATTAATAATGAAAATAAAACAATAAGTTTTAATAGTATAACCATGAATATGTATAAAACAGAAGATAGTTCATATTCAATTACAGCAACTATTAAATACCAAGTAAAATAAATTTAAAAATATACTAAAAATAACCAAATATTTGGTTATTTTTTATTAATATAACAAATCAATAAATACAAAAGTGATAATACTAATTAATTAGTATTTGTATTAGTACTTTCTTTTAATAATTGTTGATCTCCTGTTTTTGAACCATTAATTATTGGTTTAATAAATGATTCAAAAACAAGATTAGGATTTGTAAATAATTGTTCTTGATTATTTAATTCAAAAATAGATTTTTCTAATATTTCATTTTTTTGATGTGCTGGTACTTTAATTATATCTTCAATAAAAATATCAATTATAGCATTTTGTGTTTCTTCATTAATTTCTTTATCAGACAACTGATTTTTAAGTTTCAATCTAGCATTAATTAAAAAATCAGCACTTTCCTCTCTTGGAAATGAAATACTTTCTTGAAAACTATTATTACTTGAATTAACTTCAAATGAAGGTGTTACTACTTTTGTAGTTTCTTCCTCATTCCTTTTTGTTGGTGTTTGATTAGTAACATTTGAAAAATATTGATAATGTCGAGCTTGATAGTATAACTTCACTTCATTATTATCATTATTAGCAATTACATTATCTGGTTCAAATCTTTCCCTACTTGCAATATCAAAATCTTCATTAATTCTAATAATATCACAATTTAAAATATTACAAATTGCTTCAATTTCAACAGAACCTGTTATTTCACCATTTTTTCTCATTTGTTCTAAACTTTTTCTTATTTGTGTATCTTCACTATTGTTAGGATATAATTCTTTATTTTTTTTATTAATTTCACTATCTAATAACATTGATCTAAAATTAGCTTTATTATTTGGACGTTTTGTATCTAAATTTGTTTCAATATAATCACAAATACGATTACGAAAGACTTTAACTAATTTTTCATTTTCTTTATCAGCAAAATTAAAATCAGCAAAATTAAAAATTCGTTCTCAACCGACTTCTATACCAAAAAGTGATTTATATCTTGTCTTAAATTGGTTTTTATTAGTTTTAACTTGTTCTAAATATGAAACGATTACTGCTCATAATAAACAATTACCATCTCTTTGTACATCTTTAATTGCCATGGTGATGTGTGCTCCTTTAAAAGAAAAACAGTTACTTTAAAAATAAAATAATAAACTGAAATTTTGAATAAATATATTGGGGTTTTAATCTTCGTTGCTTTGCAATTCATCGTAAATTGGTAATAAATATTACTACTTATAATATAACAAAAAAACAAAAAAATAATAGCAAATCATTATTAAAATATTATATATAAATATTTCATAATTTAATTTTATTTAATAAAAAATATATTATAATACTTTCCTAACAAAATAAAATTAACCTATAAATAAAATATAAGGAGATTTTTAGAAATGAAAATTCAGAAACTTAAAAAAATAAATTTAATAACACTATCACTATTGATTTTAACTATTTTGGTTATATTTACTTCTTTAACCCTAATAGATTTTTTTAACATAAAAAATGATATAAAATATATTCCTTCTTTCTATAATCATTATCGAAAACAAGAAATAATAACAAAAGAAAATGGTTTTAATTTAATAAAAGAACATGGTTTAATTTATATGTTAACTAATAATAAATTATATTTTTGTAAACATTACCTCTTCCAAAATATTGTTGAAAACTATAATCTTAAATCATTAGTACAACTAAAAATTGGAATTGTTTTTGCTATAATTTTAAGTCCAATTTTATTATTTATAACTATATTACTAATCTTTTTAAATATTTATTTAAAAATAAAAAAAGTAGATAATAACTTTTGAGATGCTATTGAAAATTGTGAAATTATTAATAATTACTATGTTCATTAATTTTTTATTTATTATTAGAAATTAAAGTAAGAAATTTAAAAACTATTGATTATATTTATTATTTAATATAGTAAGCATAGATAAAATTATATGCTTACTATAAATTTTTAATTACTCTTGATAAAATTAACTGAATATTATCATTATAAATTTCTACCTTTCCTTCCATTAAAATTACTTTATTAACTTGTAAATATTCTTGGTATATTTGATATAACTTTTCAAAAACCGTTACTTCAATAACATTACTATCATTTTGCATTTCAAAAAAAGCCATTAATTTTTTAGTTTTAGTTTTAATTACTCTAATATTATTGATAACTCCATATACTCTAACATGTTGATCAACATAATTATTAATATATGCTAAATCAATAGCTTTATTATGAGGATCTAATTGCTCTTTTCATAGTAATTTAGGATTATATTTTAAATAAAGTCCTAATGCACGATGTTCATTAATACTATTATTATTTCAATCATCTTCTCTTTGTAACATAATTGGTTTAGCAATTAAATTAAAATTTAATGATAATTCGCCACTAGTTTCATTTTTTACCTGCACCATATTGGCATATTCTAATGCAGCATCCAAGTTTAATAATAACATTGTTCGATTTGATTGAATATCATCTAAAGCACCAGCAGCAATTAAATGTTCAATGTTTTTACGATTCAAACCAATAAATATTGCTCGAGCACAAAAGTTAAAAAAATCTTGAAAAAATCCATTACTAGTACGTTCTTTAATAAGATTACTACAACTACCTTGACTCATTTGCTTAATTGCTTGTAAACTATAACGAATAGCTTTTTTAGCACCATCAATTAAAAAATCAATGTCAGAAAATTGAATTGATGGTGCTAAAACTTTAATTTGATATTTTTGACATTCATTCAAATATTGTAACATTTTTTGATCATTACCAATAACGCTACTTAATAACGACACCATAAATGCCAATGGATAATTTGCTTTTAAATAAACTAAATAATAACTAATTAATGAATAAGCGACAGCATGAGATCGATTAAATCCATAACCAGCAAATTTTTCAATATCTTCTCATATTTTCTTAACAACTCTTGGTGAATAACCTCTATTAACAGCACTTTTAATAAATGAGTTTGCTTGTTCTTTCATAACTGTAGTATCTTTTTTACTAATTGCACGACGAATTAAATCAGCTTTTCCTAATGAATAACCAGCAACTTTCTGTAAAATTAATAATATTTGTTCTTGATAAATAATAATGCCATAAGTTGATGCTAAATAAGGTTTTAAATCTTCATGAATATACGTAACTTTTTGTTTTCCTAATTTACGATTAATATAATCTTGAATGTACTCTTGTGGTCCAGGACGAAATAAAGAAGAACTAGCAATAATATCTTCTAAGTTATCAACTTTCATTTTAATTAAAATTTGACGCATTCCTAAAGATTCCAATTGAAAAATACCGGTTGTATCACCATTTTTAATAATGTTAAAACTTTTTTCATCATTTAAAGGAATTTGAGATAATTTTAAATTTAAAAAATAATGTTTGCTTACTTGTTGTAAAATATTTTGCAAAATAGTTAAATTACGTAATCCTAAAATATCCATTTTTATCAAACCAAGAGTTTCTAGGGTTTGCATTGGAAATTGCGTTTGATAAATACCTTGAAATCCTAATTGTAATGGAATAGCAGTAACTAACGGTGCTCTTGTAATAACGATTCCTGCTGCATGAGTACTAGTTTGTCGTGGAAAACCAAGAATTTCTTTGGTTAAAATAAACAATAAAGGATACTTATTTGCATATCATGCTAATTTTGGTGATTGTTTAATAGCCATATCTATTTCAAAATTATATTGAATTGGTATTAATTTTGTCATTTCATTAATATCTTCAATATTAACTTGAAAAACTCTTCCCAAATCACGAATTGCCATTTTACTAGCAATTGTTTGAAAAGTAACAATATATGCAACATGTTCTTTGCCATATTTTTGATGAATATAATTAATAACTTCATCTCTTCTTGTATCTTCAAAATCGATATCAATGTCTGGTAATGATATTCGTTCTGGATTTAAAAATCTTTCAAAAATTAAATTATAAGCAATAGGATCAACACCAGTAATTCCTAAAACATATGCCACTAAACTACCAGCAACACTTCCTCTACCTGGTCCAACCATTATATTCTTGCTTTTTGCAAATTTAACATAATCATTAACAATTAAAAAATAATCAGCAAAACCCATTTCATTAATTACTTGTAATTCATATAAAACTCTTTTAACGTATGTTTCAGGAATTTCACGACTTTGAAAATGCGCTTCTAATCCCTGCTTACATAATTCTTGCAAATATAAATTACTAGTAAGATTATTAGGGCAAGTAAATTTTGGTAAACTTAATTCTGCACTATTTGGCTTATTTTTAGGAAATTTTAAATTACATAATCAAATAACCTTTTCAATATTTTCAATAATTTCATTTGGATAATGTTGCATTAAATCTTGTTTAGTTTTATATAAAAACTCATTACTTTTTGATAAATCTTCTGATTTTAATGTTTTTTGTTCTTTAATAGCTTGTAAAATTTGATAAGTACGATGTTGTTTTTCATCTAAATATAAAACCAAATCAATTGGAATAATATTAGATGTAATCGATTTTAATAAAGTAATATTATCCATATCACTAGGTACTAAACCAAAATAAACTAATTCATGACCTGTTGAATTTAAAATATCATAATTATTTTTAATATATTTAATATTTTTATTATTAGCATGAATAATAACTAAAACTTCACGTGTTTGATTAAGATATTTTTTTACATCATTAGTAGTAACAATATTATTATTAGTACTAATAATAGTAGAAAGCTCTATTAATCTTTGATAACCAGCATATGAAGTTGCCATAATAGTTAATTCAACTTTATCAGTAGCACTTTCTCAAACACAATTTAAACCAATTAATGGTTTAATATCATTCTCTATACATAAATTACAAAATTCATAAGCACCATACATTATATTTTTATCTACTAAAGATAGAACTTTTAAATTATTTTTTTTAGCAAATTCAATATAATCACTTATTTTAATAGTTGATGAAAGAAATGAATAATTAGAACGAACATTTAAATTAACTATATATTTCATACTATCCCCTACAATTCTTGAATGACTTATATTACAAGTTAATTTTAACATCATTTTATCTTGCTAGGTTATTCTTAAGTTATTGTTTTTAATACAAAACTATTTAAAACACTTAAAATCAACTTTTTTAGAAATAAAATAAAAAAATAAATTTTATTTCTAAAATTTATATTAAAAAAGAAAAAATAAACATTATTTTTTTCAATAATTAATAATTAATAATTTGGGAAAAATTATAATATATTTTTTTACATATTAAAACCAATAATATGTTAAAATCTGCATAAACTTAATACAAGTTTTCAACTTATTACTTCATTTTAAAGTAAGTGAGTTTGTTATTTTTAATCAAATAAGGAGAAAAAAAATGGATATTCAAAATATTAATTTAATAAAAGCTGCTAAAATCAGTGATCTACAAGTAATTAAAAAAATAATTAAAAATGGTGGCAATGTTAATTATATATGCGATGATATAACCGCTTTAATATGAGCAGCGCAAAATGGTCATTTAGATGTAGTTAACATCTTAATAGATAATGGTGTTAATATTTATCATGTAGTTAAAAATAGTGGCCAAAACATGTGGACTTGCATGGATAAATAATTATAGCCAAATATTTAAAAACAAATGGTTATTATAACTATGCTAATCTTTTACTAGATACCATTGAAAATGGTGATACAGCTTTAACAATAGCTGCTAAAACAAACACCCAAAAATAGTTGAAAGATTAGCCTACGAAATTTATGAACAAGAAATAAAGCAACGATATAAATTTGGATTACCTACTATTCTTAATGTTACAACCAATAAAAATAATTTTGAAGTTAAATCTCTTCAAGAATTAGCAAATGAAGTACAAAAAATAACAACCAATATTGACTTTAGAGAACCAAATCCATATCAAAAATTACAAATAAATTTAAAACTTGCTCAATTAGAAATTGATAAGAAAAAAATAAATGAAATCAATAAAAGAATTGAAAAAACAAAATTATTAGTAAATGAAATAAATGCAATTGATTTACAAAATCAAACTTCAACAAGTAATCAAAATACTTATTGTAATATTTTATAGTTTACTATTAAAAAATAACAAAAAGAGTGAAACTTCACTCTTTTTTTATATTTAAAGTAAATAAACTGTAATTTATTAAAACTATTAAATTATTAATAAATTTATTTATATTTTTTCAATATCTTTAAAACTATTTATTAAAATTTGTTCTCAATCAATTATTTGCTTTAAATCATTTTCTAAAAGTTCACATTCTTTATTCTTTGGTTGTGTAACAGGGTTTTTGGGAACAAATAATGAACAACAATCAGCGAATGGTAAAATTGATGTTTCATAAGTACCAATTTTTTTAGCAAGATTAATAATATCAACTTTATCTTCGGCAATTAAACTACGCAAAATTGGTAAATTGCTAACAATATTAATAGCATTAATACTTGCTAATGTTTGTGAAGCAACCTGACCAATCGCTTCACCGGTTGCTAATGCTTGAATTTTATATTTTTCTGCAAATAAACTAGCAATTCTAATAAACATTCTACGCATTAAAGTAATACGATAACTTTCTTTCTTAATATGACTTAATTCATTTTGCAAGTTAGTAAAATTGCAAATATATAAATTTTTACTACCAGCATTATAAGGTGCTAAAATTTGAACTAAAGTTTCTACTTTTTTTAATGCTGTTGGTAAAGTAAAAGGTGGAGTAGCAAAATGTAAATATTGAACTTGTAATCCTCGTTTCATTAATTTATATGCTGCTACAGGGGAATCAATACCACCGCTCAATAATAATAACACTTTCCCTGAACTACCTACTGGAAATCCACCAGCACCAATAATTTTATTTGCAAATAAATAAATATCATCCTTATTAACTTTGATATTTATTTTTAAATCAGGATTAGTAACATTAACTTTTAAATCTGTTTTTTTTAAAATTATAGAAGCTATAATTTTAACTATTTGTTCTGAATTTAATGAAAAACTCTTATCACTACGACTAACAAAAAGTTTAAATGTTTTAAAATTTGTTAGATCTTGACTTAAAATTAATGATATTACTTTTTCTGATAATATTTCCATATTTTTAGCAATTCTAAAAGCAGGTGATAATGAACTAATACCAAATATTTTCACCAAAATATTAATAACATCATTCATTACGTCAAGAGATAAATTAGTTAGTTCCATCCGATCATGAAAATGAATAATATTTATTTGTTTATAATCACTAAGAGCATACTTAATATTTATTTTTAATTGTTTAATAAAATCAATCCGATTTTTACTTTTAGTTGTTAATTCACCATAGCGAATAATAATAATTGGTACCAT
Source organism: Spiroplasma endosymbiont of Tiphia femorata (assembly GCF_964020225.1). Lineage (NCBI taxonomy): Bacteria > Bacillati > Mycoplasmatota > Mollicutes > Entomoplasmatales > Spiroplasmataceae > Spiroplasma > Spiroplasma endosymbiont of Tiphia femorata. The sequence goes on from NZ_OZ026544.1 coordinate 1,354,515, forward strand.
TTAAATTTCCTCTTTTTTAAAATTTATTCCATTAATTCCAATAATAATGTTAATGCTTTTTGATTATGATTATTAGTGATATTATTTTCAATTTCATTAAATTTACTATTAAGTTGCTGATTAATTGAACGATGACGATTAGCATAAACAAGAGTTAAATGTGATAATTTATGAATAGTAATTTCCATTTTTAATTCAGTATAAAGATGAAAAATTTTATTTTGTAAATCATTAAATTTACTAAAAGAAGAATTATCATAATTTCCATTTTTAAAATTTAAAATAGTATCATTTATTAAATATTGTAAATCACTAAACTTTTCTTTATAAATTTCATTTAAATAATAAAAATTAATATTATTTAAAATATTATCAATTTGTAACATCATTGAATTGATTTTATCAACATAAGTTTTAAATTTAATTTTTGCTTTATTTTGTTCATTCAACAATTTATTATACTCTTTTAAACTATTAAAAACAACAATACTATTTTCAAATAACGCCGCTAATAACATCACTAATGTTTCATAACTAGTATTTTTTATTGATTTTTGATGTTCTATGATTAATAAATTATCAAAATCATTAACAGTAGCAAGTTGTTTATTAATAATAGTTTCTAAGTTAGTTATTTTGCTATTTTCTATCATTTTAGAATTAATTTTATTTGAAAGAGCAATTTCATTTTTAATAGTTTCAAATATTTCATTAAAATTAAAACTCATAACTAAAAATTTTTCATAATTTTGTTTAAAAATATTATAAAATATTTGTTCTTTATCAATTTTATTACTAAAAGTGGCAATTAATTTTAATATTTCTTGAGTGTTAACCTTAGCTTTTTTGTATTGTAAATTATTAATTTGTTTATTAATAAAACTTAACTTTTCATCAACGTTTGCTACTAATTGTTCGTATTGTAAAAGTAAAGTATTATTTATTTTTATCATTTGATATTTATTTTTTAAGGCCGCCATTTTTTGTTTAATTTCATATGTTATAATATAACGAAGTGTTGGTAAATTATCTAAAATTTCTGCCAATGTTACAACAGCAATCGCAATCTCACTTAAAATAGTAATAATTTGACTAACATTAATAGCATTAATATTTGTTTCTAATTCTTTAAACATATCATTAATTATTTTAATAACTTCATCTAATTGTTCTCGATTAAGATCATTTTGTAAATTAATCTTGATCATTTGATCTTGTAAATAATTAAAATTTTGTTTAAAAAATAATTGATATTCTCGTAATAATTGATCAATACTAATAAAATAATCTATTTCAATTGTTAATAACTGCAATTGATTTTTTAAATTATTACTTTTATTATGCATTCTATACATTAATTTATATCTTTTTCATAATTCTTTATTATTTTGTAATTTTAAAATTTGAATATATTTTTTAAAAACCTTATTTAAATCTTTTTTTAAAAAAAGATTATAACGACTAATTCAAATCCCTAAAATAGAACTATATTGTTCATTTGCTTGTACCATTTGATTAATACGATTTAATCTTTCTTTAATATTAATATTTTGAATATATTGCAAATTTTTATAAACCATAAATTGTTTATTTTTATATGAACTAAAAATTACTAATAAACTTGTTAAAACGATAATAGTAAAAATTAATAAACTAATAATAGTTATTATAATAATTTGTGCACTAGTTAATTTATAAATTTTTATTAACATCAACATAGTTTTATTCTCCTTTCCTTATATTTTAAATATATTAAAAGATATTAATCTTTTATTTTATTATTACTTCTAAAATATTTAATAATATCAACTAAACCTAAAAATAACATTTGTGGTTCATAAATATAAGAAAAATCAAAAAAAGATTTTAAAATTGGTACACTACCTCCTGTTAAAATTACAGGTAAACTAATATTTGTTTCATTTTGAATTCTAGCAACTATACTATTAATCATTGCACTAAAACCATAACCATAACCAATTGATAAAGCATGATTAGTATTTTTACCTAACATTGATTGATAATGTTGCATTTCAAAATCAACAAGTAAAGCAGCATTATCAATCAATGCATCTTTACTTGTACTAAATCCAGGTCCAATAATAACACCAACCAAAACATCATTAACAACAACACTATAGGTAGTAGCAGTTCCCAAACTAACAACTATCGCATTGTGATACTTAGTATAAGCAGCATATGATAATGCTATCAAATCACTACCTAATTGACGATTTTCTAAATTAAGTTTTAAAGGTAAAGAACTTAGTAAATTAAAATCAACAATTAACGGTTTTAAATTATATGTAAAAACAATTAATTTTTCTATTATTATTAAAAAATTTGGAACAACACAACTAATAACAGCTTCTTCAAAATGTAATTTTTTATTTAATTTAAATGCTTTTTTCAATTGAACAATTGCAGTTTTACTTTTGGTTTCTATTACTGCTCATTGTTCAATAATTTCACTATCATTAATCATAGCAATCTTAATTAATGTATTACCAATATCTACTAATAACAAACTTTTCATTATTATACTTGTTGAACCATTTCTTTAGTTGAAGCTAATTCATCATATAGTGTACGAACAAGATTATTTAAGTTTTCAACTTGTAAAAACTTACCACTACGAGCTATTGAAACAGAACCATTAGTTTCACTAACAATAACTGATACTGCATCGGTTTGCTCTGATATTCCAATAGCAGCACGATGACGTGAACCAAATTGACTAGATATTTTTTTATTAGTTAGTGGAAAATAAGTAGAGGCACATTCAATACGACCTAAACGAATAATAACTGCACCATCATGCAATGGTGAACCTTTAATAAAAATAGATTGTAATAGTTGTGAAGTTACTTCACCATCAATTTTTACTCCCAAATCAGTATATTCATTTAATGAAACATTCCTTTCAATAGTAATTAGTGCTCCAATTTTTTCTTCTGCTAATTTAATCACTGCTTCTGCTAAAACACTTGCTAACATTCTTTTTTCTGAAGTTGCTAGTAGTTTCATATGAGATTTATTTCTTGTTGTTCATCAAACTTTTTTACCACGAATAAAGGTATTCATAACTATTAAAATAAGAATTGTCATTAATAAAGAAATGGTTATTCCAAATAAAACCGCTATTTCAGCAATAACTGTTCCAATATCTGCTGAAATTACAGTCGAAATAATATTTAACGGTAATACACTCATATTAAATACCACCATTCCTTTATTTTTTGATTCCACTACTTTAATTATAAAGTAAAAAAATTATTTTTGATATTATTAGTATAACAACTTATCATAATTTACAAAATACTCCTTTTAAATTTATTTTTAAAAGGAGTACTAATATTTTTGATAATTTTAGATTTTATCTTATATAAGTTTATAAAATTATTATTTGTTAATTATCTTTATTAACTATAAATTTGGTACAGTGTTATGAACATAATTTTTATTTACTACGGATAATGTTGATAAATTCTTATTTACTTCTGCTTTTATTAAAAAATCATTATCACTATCTTTACTATTTTCTCTTGAAGATAATTTAGTTTGTAATTTTTCAATTAATTTTAGTGAATTTGATAGTTTTTCCTGTAATCATACTGATGCTACTGATATATCTGTGATTGTTACTGTTGCTGGTTCTGTTTTTAATTTTTCTAATTTTTCTGATGCATTTGATAATTGTTCTTCTAATTTTTTTAAAGATTCTACTAATTCTTTTAATGTTTCATCTTCTCATACTTTTTCTTTTAATGTTTGTAATGTTTGTAATACTTTTAATGCTGTTAATACTTTTGTTTCTAATGTTTTTACTTGATTTTCTATATTATCTTTTGCTTTATTTTTTCTCTTACTGGTTTTGATTGATTCTTTTCCTCCAGATATTACTTTTCCTAACCCGACTAGTGTTTTTAGCAAGATTGCAATTGATTTAGCGTCCATATTTTATTCACCTTTTCTAATTAAATAAAAAAATCTATTACTTTAAAATTAAAGAAATAGGATTTAAAATAAACTTGATATTAAGTTTATAAAATTATTGTATTATAGTTTTCTATACTATTATATTTTTATACAAATTAACATCGTTAAATGTTTTTAATATTTAATTCTAAACTATCAAATCAAAAACTAATTAATATTATTTTTAATAATATCTGTTATTTCTTTAACAGCAATATCTAAGTCATCGTTAATAACAATATAATCATATTCATGTTGAACTTTAAATTCTTCTTTTGCTTTATTTAACCTTTTCTCAATAATTGCTTCTGACTCACTAGCACGCATACGAATTCTTTGTTCTAATTCTTGATAAGAAGGAGGCATAATAAAAATACTCATAATATCATTGCGATGTTCATAATTTTTTAAAACTTGACTAGCACCATCAACCTCAATTTCCAAAATAACGTTATAACCTTGATTTTGCAAATTTAAAACATAACTCTTACTAGTACCATAGTAATTACCAATAAAATTTGTATATTCTAAAAAATCATTACCTTTAACATGATTTAAAAAAGTTGATACATCAACAAAAAAATAATTAATGCCATCTTGTTCTTTATTACGTGGTTTTCTTGTTGTCATCGAAACTGAATATGCTAAATTTAATGATTTATCAGCAAATAATTTAGCAATAATTGCACCCTTACCAACACCACTTGGTCCAGAAAGAATAATTAATTTTCCTTTTTTTTGTGCCATTTACATTCTACTTTCTACTTTTCATAAAATTGAATTATTTTAATATATATTTTACCGTATTTTTTATTAGATACTACTTTAAAATGGAAATTTAATTGTAAATTTTCAAGTGGTACATTTGTTTCTAAAACAATTAAAGCATTATTAGCAAGTAAATTATTTTTATAAAAGAAATCAATAATTCACTGTTGACAAGTAATATTTGCAAACGGTGGATCAATAAAAACAATATCACACTGTTGTACTAGTGTTTTACTAAAAATTTGATAATCCAAATTACTTAATTTAACTTGTTCTTGTAAATTACAAGCAAAACAATTTTGATTAATAATATTACAAGCAGCTTTATTAATATCATTTGCAAAAGCAAATTTTGCCCCTCGTGATAAACTTTCAAGAATTAAATTACCACTTCCAGCAAATAAATCAACAACAATTTTATCTTCAAAACTACAATAATTTAACATAATATTAAAAATATTTTCTTTAATTCGATTTAATGTTGGCCGTGTTGATAAACCATCTAAAGTAATTATTTTTTTTCCTTTTAATTTTCCAGCAATAATTTTCATGTTTTCTCCAAAATTTAGTTTATAATAACTTTATCATTAAATTTGATAAAAGCAAATTAGTTTAATTTATTATTTATTACAAACTGATGAAAGGATCTGCAATGTTAAAAAAATTACAAAACGAAGTACCATCAGCATCTTGAATTACTGAAGATACAAAACCTAGTTTATTAAAACCTTGTGCTGATGTTATTTTACCCTTAACACCTAAAGATGAAAATATTATGAAACGTATGATTGATTGAGTAAAAGCATCACAAGATAAAGAATTTAATTCTAACAACATTTTAACCGAAGCTATTGGTATTGCTGCACCACAAATTGGAGAAAATATAAAAATGTATTATATTTTATTACCAATTCCTGATAAAAATGAAAAGATTATTTACTATGAACATGCATTAATAAATCCAAAAATCATTGGTAAAAGCGAACAAATAGCTTATTTAAAAAAAGGTGAAGGTTGTTTAAGTGTAACTAATCACCCTCATGAAGGTTTAGTTCCACGTAGTTATAAAATCAACGTTACAGGTTATGACTATTTAAAAAAGAAAAAAGTAACTTTAACTGTTAGAGGTTATGAAGCAATTGTTTTTCAACATGAGCAAGACCATTTAGAAGGAAAACTCTTTTATCATCACATTAATAAGGATAATCCTTGACTTAATGATGATAAATGGATTATGATATAAAGTAGAATGATAAACTTAAGTTTTTAAATTGTTTTATTATAGTTAAATATAATATACCAAATAAGTAATAAGTAAAAACATGATTAAATTCATTACATTTTTTTATGTTATGTTTTATGTTATTTCCTTATAATTTTAAAATGAATGAAGGAGAAAAAATATGAGTGATACACCCACAAAAAATACTATGCCAGTTAAAAAGTTCGTCACGAAAATCTTTGCGCTTGGTGGGCTAGAAGAAGTTGGAAAAAATACTTATGTAATTGAACAAGATAATGAAATTATTATTATTGATGCTGGAGTAAAATTTGCTGATGCTTCTATGCCAGGAATTGAAGCAGTAATTCCTGATTATAGTTACCTAAAAGAAAATAAACATAAAATTAAAGGAATATTTATTACTCATGGTCATGAAGATCATATTGGTGGTATACCATACTTATTAAAAGAAATTAGTGATATTCCAGCTATTTATGCTCCTAACTTAGCAGCAGCTTTAATTCGTCATAAAATTAAGGACAAAGGAATAAAATCAAAAATAAAAATAAATATTGTTGATGGTAATAGTAAAATTAAAACTAACAGATTTATTATTAGTTTTTTTGCTGTTAATCATTCAATTCCTGATGCATATGGAATTTGCGTAGAAAATTCAAATGGAACTGTTGTAACAACAGGTGATTATAAATTCGATTGAACACCTTTAGGTCATAAAGCAGATATTGATAAAATGGCACAAATGGGTCAAAAAGGAGTAACATTATTTTTAGCAGATTCAACGAATGCTGAAGTACCCGGTTATACAATGACAGAAATGCTTGTTGTTAAAAGAATTAGTGAAATATTTGCTAAAGCGAAGGGCAGAATTTTAATTTCTACTTTTGCTTCTAATGTACACCGTTTACAACAAATTATTGAAGTTGCAACAAAACATAATAGAAAAGTTATTGTTGTTGGAAGAAGTTTAGAAAGAATAGTTAATGTTATTCGTCAAATGGGACATTTAAAAGTTCGTGATAGTTCATTTATTAAAGCAGAAGAAGCTAAAAAATATGATAATAATCAAATTGTTATTATTTGTACGGGTTCCCAAGGTGAACCAATGGCAGCATTATCAAGAATTGCTAATCGCGAACATCGTCAAATAAAAATTATACCCGGTGATACAATAATATTCTCTTCATCAGCAATTCCCGGTAACCGTGCTGACGTTGAAAGAGTAGTTAATAAACTAACACGACTTAGTGCGATTGTTGAAGAAAATTCACCATTAAATTGATTGCATACTTCTGGTCATGCTTCACAAGAAGAACAAAAATTAATGTTAAATTTAATTAAACCATCATACTTTATGCCAATGCATGGTGATTATCGAATGTTAAAAGTTCATAAAGAAACAGCTGTATCAATTGGAATCCCTGAAGAAAATATATTTATTTGTGCTAACGGTGATCCAATTATTATGGATAATGGTAAATGTTCTTTAAGCGATAAACGCATTGCTGCTGATCCTATTTATGTTGATGGTGGTAAAGATATGTCAGGAGTAACAACTGCTGCAGTAATCCGTGATAGACAAATTCTTTCTAAAGATGGTTTAATTGCAATTGTTGTTTCTATTGATTCACAAAATAATAAATTATTAGCACCACCAACGTTTATTTCTCGCGGTTCTTTCTATGTTCGTGATGCAGCACCTTTAGTATCTGAAGCAATATCATTACTAACAAAAGCTATTAATGAAGTATTAAAAAGTGAAAGACCTACTTTTGCTACAATAAAAAATGCTATCAAATCAACATTAGCACCTTATATATTTAAAAAGAAAAGAAGAAACCCTTTAATTATTCCTGTTATATTAAATAAAAAATAGTTTTAAAAACTATTTTTTATTTTTTTTGATATATTTTATTAAACATAATTAGCATTGAATATGATGTTATTATTAAGGGTTAACTATTAATTCTTCTCCTACAAGAATCATAACTTCACCGATTTTAAATCTAACTGTAATTTTATCATTGGCCATAAAATTACCTGTTGATTTATCATTTTTTGTTACTAATAATTTTAGTGATCCTTTATTTAATAATTTTTGGATTCCAAAGATTGTTTTAACATTATCTTTAGAATTATCTAACATTGAAGTCAAATCACTCTTAATTTGAAATTTACTTACTGATTGACCTACTTTAAATTCACTTTGAAAATTACTATTAAAATCTGTTTTTTTAATTGGAAAAATATCATGACCAACTACTCCGTTTGGACTTGTTTATAACTACTTTATATTTATCAGTTTTTGTAACACCATTTGTAAACATTATATTATATGAACCTTTTACAATGTAAAAATCATTTTTGTCTGTTACTGGATTTAAATCAACATTAATATTTGAAATAATAGTAGTTACATTATTTAATTCTGTTTCATTAAAAATAGCATCTTCTAATTTTGTGCCACTATCAATTTTAATATTTAAGGCATTTTTTAAAAATTGAAAACTTTCTTCATCTTTAGCTTTTTTATCATTTTTAATCAAATTTATTACCTTAATATTAGTTGGATTGATTTTTCAGGTTACTTGTGATTTATCATTTTCATCAATATTAATAGTAGGCATTAATAATCCTTCACCAGTAGCATTAGTCAATTTTAAACCTTGTGAAACTTTTGCATTTAATAAATTTTCTTCGAAATCTTGATTATCACATGCAATAACTGAGCTTGTGCTAACTGTAGTTAAAGTAACTGCTGACATTAATCTTAATACCGATTTTATAATATTCATATTTTTCTCCTTAATCTTTAAATCTTTTTTACTATACCTATTGTATACAATTTTTGTTATATTACATTAATTATTATTTTATTATGATTTGAGTGTTTACTTAATTAATTGTATAAATTTAATCTGTATAATTAAATGAAAATTACCTTTATATTTGTAAAGTTTGTTTATTATTAATTGTTAAAAAATTATTATCATCTTCAATTAAATTTATGTTATTTTTAAAATAATCAAAAGCATCAATAGCAACTTCATCAACATCATAATAATAATTTATAATGTTAAATCTATTTTTATTAGCATTTTTATCTTTTTTATCTAAAGGTTTAATAAAACAAGATTTTTTTCTTGATAATAAATCAATATTTTTTTCTAAAAATATTCTATCTTCTTCATTTATTTGAACTTTTGATTTAATTGCTAAAGCATTTTCTTTTTTTAGTAACATACAAGCATGATTTCATGCTGAATTCCCCGAACTATCTTTATAATCAATATCAACTGGTCATTCATTTATTAAATAAGTTACTAATTTTTGTCAATCATTTAATACTGCTATATGTAATAATGAATAATTTTCTTTTCCAAACTTGATAATATTAATAAAATCTTTTTTTAGAGAATGATTATTAAGTTCTGAATTAATATTTTTAAGTTTTTGATTTAAATTATGTTCATAGTTATCAATGATTTCAATAATTTCTTCTTGATTATTTTTTCAAATTTCATTATCATTTTGATTATCTTTTATTTCATTAGTTTTTTTAGTTGTTCATTTAAAGCCTTATTAATGTTTAGTATCATTTCTTTAGCATTTATTAAATTTTCTGCTTTTAGTTGATTTAGTTGATTTATTTGCTCGATTATTCTTGCTATTTTTATATGGTTATTTTTATTGGCCATCATTAAAGCTGTATTACCATTTTGATTTGCATAATTAAGATTAGCGTTATTTTCTATTAAAGCATTAGTAATTTCTAAAAAACCATTTTCAGCAGCTATCATTAAAGGACTATAACCAGATTGATCTGAATAATTAACATTAACATTTTTTGTTAGTAAAGTGTTAACTATTTCCAAATTTCCATTTTCAGCACTTAAAATTAAAGCAGTATTACCAAATTGTTCCTCACAACTAAAATTAGCATTATGTTCTAATAACAGATTAACTATTTTTGTATAATTTTTTTTAGCAGCTAAGATTAAAGCAGTATTACCATTTACAGATATGTAATTAATATTAGCATTATGTGCTAATAAAACATTAACTATTTCTAGATAACCTTTTTCAGCTGCTCACATTAAAGGCGTATAACCAGTTCTATCAATATAATCAATATTAATATCATATTTTAATATTTTATTAACTAAATCTAACTTTTTATTTTTAATAGCATCTATCATTTTTGCTTCTTTGTTATTAATATTTATATTTATTCCAAATATTTCTCTAACTCACTCAAACATATTTTTTTCCTTTCATTGTTTTTAAAAAAACAATGTATTTAAAATATTATTCTTTAAAATTTACCTTCATTATATATTTTTCTCCATTTTACAATGTTTAATTCCAGCGTCCAAAAATATTTCAGAACAAACTTTATAACCCAAATTTTTATAAAAATTTAGTGCTTGAATTTGGGCATGAAGAGATATAACTTTAAATTGATTTTTAATTGCAACTTTTTCCATAAATTCCATTAATTTTTTACCAATACCTAATTTACGATATTCTTGTAATATACACACTCTTTCAATTTTTACAATATCTTCAACTTTTCGCATTCTACTAGTAGCTATTGGTTTATTATTATCATCAAAAACTAAAAAGTGAATCGATACATCTTCAAATTGATCAATTTCTTCTTCAAAAGGAACCTTTTGTTCATTAACAAAAACTTTTTTTCTAATCAAAAATGCTTGTTCTAACATTTCAATATTATTAACTATTTCAATTTTCATAGTTTTCTCCTTAAATATAAATAATATTTTAAATTAATTATATAATTAATTTTTAAATTTAATCTAACAATTAGTAAATTTTACCAATTAATAAGTGAATTTTTAATTAGTGCTATAATTTAAGTAAGCGATTTTAAAAAATATTTTTTTTGGGGGGAATAAATTTTGGAAGGACAAAAAATTCAATTTAAAAAATTACGACCGCATAATTTTTTGGGAGGGCAATATTTTGTTTTATTATTTTTTTGAATAATATTTATTACATTACTAATTACTGCATTAGTCTTATTTTTAAATGAAAGAACAAGAATTGATAAAGAAAATAATGTTAAAGAACTACTAGAACAAATTGCTAATGCAAAACAAGAAAGTGACAAAACTCCTTTCTATAAAAAATTAATGGATATTTATTATCCATTAATTGATTTTTCATTAATGTCATTTATTTTTACTAAACATGATGATTCACCAATAAGTGACTGAGGAAGCGCATGAACACAACGTTTAAATAGCATTAATACTGCTTATTCATATATCTTTATTACAATTTTAATCGCTTTAATCGCTTTACTTTTTTATATTATTATCATTATTAAACTTTATCGTCGTCGAGCATTTCAAAGAAAATATGGTTTAACAACTCAATTTGCAAATGATTATCCAATTTATGATATTAAAATGTATCTAGGTTTTACAGTTAATTTAGCTATTGTTTTTAGTTTTTTCAATTTTCTAACAACTATCATTGTATTAATTTATGGTATTATCTTGGTATTAACTTCTTATTTCTTTTGATATATTTTAAAAATTAAAACAGAAATATTAATTATGCATAAATGATGAAAAACACCAAACTTTGCTTTATTTTTATCTGTTATTTTATTTCAAAATGGTTATACTTTATTAAAATCAATATTTGCTCAAAAGTTTAATGTTAACTTAGACTTAATTTTATCAATTATTTTACCAATTGGAACAATTACCATCTTCATTACCTTATTAATCAAAAATATGCTTAATTCACAAGTTACAGCAGTAAAAAATGCTATTAAAACAATTGCTGCTAAAATTAGTGCTTTTCAAATTTTCTATTATACACAAAAAGAAAAATCTTTAGAAGACTACATGTTTGTTAGTCAATTGCCAACACTTGTTCGTATACCATTACAAAATAATAGCATTAATACCAAACAAGCAGTAACGCTAATGGCAACTATTGATGAAACAATAATATTTTTTAAAAAACACTTTCATAAACCAAAAGAATTAAACTATATGCTTTTTCACTTATTTAATAGAATAACTGATATTGAAGAAATTGAAGAAATCAAAAATAATATTCTTAAAATAGAAAAAAATAATTAATCAAAATTTAACAAAAAAAGTTTTAAAAATAGTTAATACCATAGAAAATAATAAAATTTGTTATAATTGAGTAGAGTAATTATGATATGAGGAAAGGAAGTTATATACATGTGACCATTTAAAAAAAAGGATAAAACTGTAGAAGCAAAAGATCAAAAAAAATGTGATGGTTGTGGGAAAATGAAAAATTCATCTGAATGTACTAAAGCAGCAGATGGTAAATGTTTGTGTAAAGATTGTGCTAAATAAATATATTAAATAAGTGTGTTAATGACACACTTATTTAATATATTTAGAAAGGAAGGATATAATGAAATGATTCAATAAAAAAAACAAAAAAACTGATGATGAATCTTTAACAAAAACTGTAAAATGTTTTGATTGCGGAATGATGTTTGAACCTTTTGACATTCTTGATATAAAAGAAGGAAAATCTTTATGTAAAAAATGTTTCATTAAAGAAGAAGAAAAATAAATTAATGATGTGTTTAGCAAAACACATTTTTTATTATTTAAAATAAAATAAATAACTATTTTCACAATATTTTATTATAATTATTATGATAAATTAAATTAATTAAAAGGAGAAAAAATGAACATTTTTATAGAAATATTGGGGTATCTTGCAGCCATTTGTATTCCTTTGGCATTCTTACCACAAACTATTAAACTAATTAAAACAAGAAATACTTCAGGTCTTTCTATTTTTTCATATAGTATCTATCAACTGGGGGGTCTTACTTTTTTAATATTTGGCATACTTCGTAATGATATTCCCATGATTACTTGTCAAACTATTACTGCTACACTAAATTTCATAATAATTGGGATTATTGTTAACAATTTAATTAAACAAAAAAATAAGGAGGAAAAAAATGTCTAATATTGCAATTGATATTATTGGATATATAGGTGCCTTTTTTATTTCAGTTGCCTTTTTACCACAAACTATTAAACTAATTAAAACTAAAAACACAAAAGGTTTATCGTTAATTTCTTATAGCATATATCAAATAGGCTTAACTTCATTCATAATTTATGCTAGTTTAATTAAAAACATTCCCTTACTAGCAGCAAATGCCTTTGGTACAGTTATTAATATCATATTATTAACATTAATAATTTATAATTTATATTATAATAATAAAGATAAAAAGAACAATTTAACTTCCAAAAAATAAAATTTTTATTAACATAATACTTGCACAAGAATGGAGAAAAAAATGGCACATATTAATCTATTAGGAACTTTTATTTTTATTATCATTGGTTATTTAATTGGCTCAATCTCACCTTCAATTATTATTAGTAAATTAAAATTTAAAACCGATGTTAGAGATTATTACTCTAAAAATGCTGGTGCTACTAATTCAACACGAGTTATGGGTGGTAAATGGGGAGCTATTATTTTAATTATTGATGGTTTTAAGCCCGCTATTCCTATTTTAATTGCATACGGTTTAACCTTTATTGATATTACTAATCCTAATTATGAAACAATGTTTAAACAAGCATATATTTATCCAACTGGTCTTGCTGCAATTATTGGTCACTGTTGACCACTATTTTATGGTTTTCGTGGTGGTAAAGGAGCTGCATCTTCATTAGGAGTACTATTAATGATTAATCCTATTTATTGCGTTATCACAATTGCTAGTTGATGATTTATTTTATATTTAAGTAGAATGTCATCTTTATCTTCAATGTTAATGATGATACTTGCTTTTATCTTATCATGAATACCGAATATACCACTGCATTCTTTTCTTTCCCAACAAGACACTCAATACTATATTGTTAATATAACTATGGCTCTAATTTGAATATTAATTATTATTCGTCATTGAGATAATTGTAAAAGAATTCTTAATCATACTGAACGTAAAGTGACTATTTTTGATAAAAAAAATAAAAAAGCAAATGAAGAAAAAAAATAAAAAATCATCTCTTTATACAAACTCAATAAAAATATTTTTTAAAAAAATACTTGTTTTATGTTTAAAATTAATGTACTATTATAACCGTGTTGACTTAACATTGTTAATATTCTCTCCGATATTAGCTTTGCTTAAGCCGAATTATATTTAAAGGAGAGTTGTCAAATATGGAACAAATTAAACAAGATGAATTGATTAAAAAATTTCGCTTAAATGCCAAGGATACTGGTTCTTCTGCAGTTCAAATTATTAACTTAACAAAAAGAATTTTAGAATTAACAGCCCATCTACAAGTACAAAAAAAAGATATTACTGCAAAACGAAGTTTGTTAAAAATGGTAGCAAGCAGAAAACGTTTCTTAAAATACTTTAAAAAACAAGATGTTGCTACATACAATAAATTATTAACAGCACTATCACTAAAAGATAACTAATATTAAATCAGTATTTACTTATTAATACTGATTTTTTTATATACATCTAAATAATATTAAACATAGAAATAGATTTACAAATGATTTAAACAATAATAAAATTAATACTAAAAGTGTTATAATATAGTTATTAATTATTATATGTTTCTAACCCATTTATTTTTTACTAAAATAAATGGGTTTTTGATTTCAAAAAGGAGGAACAAAATAATGAATGATAAAGATATTAATGGTGAAAAAATAATATCAGTTATTTTAAATTCTGTCACTTCATATCAAAATATTACATATTTTAATTATTGGGATTATATAATTAAAGAAGAAAAAAATAGTTCTGAAATAAAAAAAAGATCAATAATTTAATAGAAAAAAATACTAATATAAATTATACAAACGAAAATGGTGATACGGCTTTGACAATCATTATTAATAATAGTTTATTTTATGATAAAAACATAAAAAATATATTAGAAAACATATTTTATCAAGAATATGAAGAATATATTACAAATAAGGCAAAAGTAGAAATTATTAAATACAGACCAGAATTTTCAAATAACTCATTATTTCATGATATTAAAGATAATATATTAATACATTTAAATACAAATAATTCAGTAAAAAATATAAAAGAAAATTTAATATTAATTGGATTAAAAATTGATAAGAAAAGGATTTTAAAAATTGAACAAAAAATAAAGAAAATATTTAAATGTAACATTAATAAATTAAATATTAATCAAGAAAAAGAAAAAAAATGACAGAAAAAAATTAAACAAGAATTAAAAGAAGAAAATTATCCACAAAATAAGCCATCAACAAGTGGATATATAAAACATTAAATTTATCAAAATATAATGAATAAAAATAGTTACCATTATGGTAACTATTTTACAATTTATATTTAATAAAAATTATCGTTTTTTAGTAGTACTTTGTTGACGTTTCATTGCTTGCATTACTGATTTAATTTGAGATTCAGTAGGTTTACGCCCCATTTGTAAATACATTGCACGAATCATATTTTCATTAATAGGAGGATTTTTCTGTAATTGTTTTTCGAAAATCTTCTTAGTAACAATAAAACCAACTAATCCACCAATTAACGCACTAGCAATGCCAATGATTAATACTGCTCACCAAACCATCATTATTAATTTCTCCTTACTTACTGTTTAAAAACTTATTAATTTTATCACACACTTGATTTGATGTAAAGCCATATTTTTCTAGTACTACCTTATCAGGAGCAGAAATACCAAAAGTACTTACGCCAATAACAAAGCCATTACCTGCAACATATTTATATCAACTATCTTTAGAACCCATTTCAATAGCAACTTTTATAATATCATTAGGTAAAATTCTATTTTGATATGTTTTATCTTGTTTATCAAAAATAAAAGTAGAAGGCATTGAAACTACACGAACATTAAGTTTTTGATCGTTTCATAGTTGTTCTTGACTAGCAATAGCTAATGAAACTTCACTACCGGTAGCAATAATAATTAAATCTAAAGCTTTACTACTATTCTCTTTACTAATAATATAAGCACCTTTTTGAACTGCCTCAATATTACTATTTGCAAGTTGTGGTAAATTTTGTCTAGTAATAATAATAGCACTAGGGTTAGTTTTACTAGATAATGCCATTAAATATGCACCAATTGTTTCTTTTGTATCAGCAGGGCGAATTACATTAAAATTAGGAATAGTTCTTAACATTGTTAGTTGTTCAACTGGTTCATGGGTAGGACCATCTTCGCCAACTGCGATACTATCATGACTAAAAATAAACAAAGATGGAATTGACATTAAAGCTGCTAATCGTAATGCAGGCTTTAGATAATCACTAAACACAAGAAAAGTAGAACCAAAAGGAATTGTGCCTTGATGTGACGTCATACCGTTAACAATAGCACCCATTGCAAATTCTCTTACTCCATAATGAATATGTCTTCCTGAATGGTCAAGAGGTAGAAAGTCTTTGTCTGTTACTAATGCTTTAGTTGAGCCAGCTAAATCAGCACTACCACCAATTAATGTTGGACAATGAGCTGATAAAAGTTTTAAAATATTACCAGAGTCTACTCTTGTTGCTTGTGGATTTACCCCAATAATTGAAGTTCAATCAATTTTATTTAATTGATAATCTTCATTAAAAATTTCATTTTTCAATGCTGATTTAATTTCTTTATACAAATTTGGATATAATTTTGCATATTTTTCAACTTTTTGATTTCAAACTAATTCTATTTTAGAACCATGATTAAGTGCTGTTTGTGTGAAGTAAGTACTTACTTCTTTTGGAACAGTAAATTCAGGATATTCTCAGTTTAAATTTTTAGCAACTGTTTTAATATCTTCCATTAAAGGAGAGCCATGAACACTCGGTGTTCCTTGTTTACTAGCCCCATAACCAATTATAGTTTTAATTTCAATTAAAGTTGGTTTATCACTAACTTTTGCCTTTTTAATAGCTTCAGAAATAAGTTTATCATCTTCACCATCTTCAACTTTTAAATAATTTCACTCTAATGCTTGAAGACGCATTTTTAAATTTTCTGAATATACTAATTTAACAGATGAATCTAATTGAACATCATTTGAATCATATAAAATAATTAGTTTATTTAATTTAAAATGTCCAGCAAAACTAAGTGCTTCTTGTGCAATACCTTCTTGTAAATCACCATCACCACAAATTGCATATGTATAATGATCAATAATATTAAGATCTTTTTGATTATATTTAGCACTAAGAAAACTCTCAGTAAGCGCCATTCCAACAGCATTAGCGATACCCTGACCTAATGGTCCAGTAGCCGTCTCTACTCCATAGTCTAAATGATATTCGGGATGACCAGGTGTATTACTATTTAATTGACGGAATTGTTTTATATCATTGATTGTATATTTATAACCAGCATGATGTAATATTGAATATAATAAAGCACTACCATGACCTGCTGATAAAACAAATCGATCACGATTAAATCATTTTGGATTTTTTGGATTAAAAGATAAATGATTTTTGAATAAAGAAAAAGTCATTGGTGAAGCACCTAAAACAATACCAGGATGGCCACTTTTAGCAGCATTAACTGCTTGTACTCCTAACATACGAATTGAATTAATAGTTAATTTATCTAAATTAATTTTATTTTCCATAATTTCTCCTTAAATTTTTAATAGTTAT
This sequence comes from Spiroplasma endosymbiont of Tiphia femorata, assembly GCF_964020225.1. Classification (NCBI taxonomy): domain Bacteria; kingdom Bacillati; phylum Mycoplasmatota; class Mollicutes; order Entomoplasmatales; family Spiroplasmataceae; genus Spiroplasma; species Spiroplasma endosymbiont of Tiphia femorata. Next base: position 1,372,193 of record NZ_OZ026544.1, read on the forward strand.
TATTTAATATAATATTAACAATATTCTTAATAAAATAGGTAATTTTTTAAAAATAATTAAAAAAGTATAAATAATAATGACAAAAAATATAATTTTATTTTAACTAAATTGAATCTTTGAACAAATTAAAAAAGAAAAGGTCACCCCAAGATAAAAAAAATAATATTTCATCTTAAATAAGATAACTCTTTTCTTAATATTTTACATTTGTGATGTTCTTGGTTTATTTAAGTTTATTAATGGTAGGTTTGCTGATTCATTGTTTACTTGTTGTTTATTAAAATCTTTTCCAGATGATTTTGAAAATAATGTTGGATTTGTTTTTGGTTTTTTACTACATGATTCTGATATTTTTTTCATTTTTGACTAATTTCTATTTCAATTTTCTTATTTTTATTAATTTTTCCAAAAGTTACTAATTTAATTAAGAAATTTAAAATTTTATTTATTTTTTGTTGTTCTAAAACTTTAATTTCTTCTATTTCAGATTTTTTGATTACTTGCATTAAATTTGATTGTGTTTTTGCTGATTTTTCAAGTTCTTCTTGTTCTTCTAAATATAAACCAATTGCTTTATTATTTCTTTCCTGTCTTTTTAATGATAAAGCCTCTAATGTAATCGCTCTATCAATATCTTCTCTTTCTTTCTCAGATACTTCTTCTGATTGTAAGGATAATGGTACTGATTTTTCAAGTTCTTCTTGTTCTTCTAAATATAAACCAATTGCTTTATTATTTCTTTCCTGTCTTTTTAATGATAAAGCCTCTAATGCAATCGCTCTATCAATATCTTCTCTTTCTTTCTCAGATACTTCTTCTGATTGTAATGTTTTATAAGGTTCATCAACAACTACAAAACCAAATTCATCATCTTCATTGGTTGCTTGTAAATCTAAACTACTTTCATAAAGAGATGGTGAAATGGTTGGTTCGGAAATTATTACCTTTTCTTGATGACTATTATTTGTACGTTGAATTTGAGGTTGAATAATCTTACTTCCTTTGGGTTTTACTCCTTGTTTTAGTATTTCCTCTTCAGTAACTAATTTTATTTCTGTCTCTACTTTAAATGTTTGTGATGAGGGCATTGATGTTTCTTTAAATTCTTTTACTATTATGTCAGATTGTTTTTCTTTTTCTAACAATAATTTTTTTGCCAGTTCCACTTGTTCTTCTTCTTCTGATAATCTCATGGCTTCAGCAATAAGATCTGGATCAATTGCAAGTTGTTCCATTTGTTCAAGTGTAAATGTTCTCATTTGTTCCATTGTAAATACTGGTGTTTGTTTTTTATCAATCGCTTCTCTTTGCTCTTTTGTCAATGAACGGATTTGTTGTGTTGTGAATGCAAATGTTGGCGATAATTTTAATTTTCTAATATAAGTTTCAGCTGCCATTATTTTTTCTTCCTTTCTAAAAATAAAAAACCCATTTATTTTAAAATTAAAATAAGAGGATTAAAAAACTTTATATTCTTTTGTAGAATATTATCATAATAATAATATTTTTCCAATAAATAAATTATTATTTTTTTCATTGGGTTATAAATAAATATTATAACTTAAAAAAGAACTTATTTAATATGCAAATTATTAATATTGAAACATATTGTAAAGTACATTTAATACACATTATTTATTTAAATTTTTTAGTTTTTGCTAATTTCAAATAAAATGTTTATAATTAAATCAACACTTTTTAATGACTAAAGTGTTATAAAATATATAATTATTAATTTTTTAAATAATTATTTAAAAAATAGAGGTATAAAATTATGAATAAATATTTAATTTTTTTTAAGTGTGATACCACCTTTAACTTTTTTAGGAAACAATATTAATAATAAAAATATTGAAAATACTGTACTAATAAATCAATTAGAAGAAAATAATACTTCATTCAATAACCAATTTAACTATTTAAGCAATAGTGAGTGAATTACTAATCAATCAATAACAGATCATAAATTTTATAGTTATGATACATTATCTTTAGCAAAATACACTTTTCCTAAAGCAAGGAATACTTTTTTAGTAGATAACTATGGTAACCTAGTTTATAACCCTAATATAAATATTCCTGATAAAGATAAAGTAAATATTGAAAATACAAAACAAGAAATGAACAGCCACAAAAAAGTAACTATTATTAAAGATGATTATAATCCATATAGTAAAAGTGAATATTCTGATTCATACTTTACTGGTTATAATAATTGAAAATATATTCAACAAGGTGATATTGAAAAACATATTGATATTTCTAATCAAGCAGGTGCTGATAAAGTTGAACATAGCAATAATCTAAATGAAACACTAGGTTTATATTATATTGCTAAAGCAACACATGATAATAAAATTAGTAAGACAATAGCTAATAACTTAGCAGTGTATTTTATTAATCAAACTAGTTTAAAAGGGCAAATTAACAATCAATTAACTAGTGACATTATTAATTTAATTATTGATAATCAAAATGTTTATAATTTTTTGAATAAATCACCACTAACATTAACTACTAAAAACTATTCATTAAATTGAATTTTTGATAAAAGTAATAATCTAGTGGCTATTTATTATAATAATTGAAAAAACACTAATAATATTATTAATGATAAAATAAATTATTCTTTTTCAGATTGACATAATGGAACATCAATCGCTACTGATAATTCTAATGTTTATAATATTCTTAAGTGAAGCAATTACGCGAGAGACTGAAATACCTTCACTAATATGTATCCAACTTTTTCTTTTATTAATTCATATTTCAAAGTATCAACTTCAACAGGAATTGAAAGTAGTCCAACACTAGCAACTAATACTGCAAAAATTGAACAATATAAAAACCCTGGTAATGCTAATGTTCTTTTTATTGCTTATATTAATACTAAAGATGGTGGAGGATGAGGAACAGAAATTGCTCTTAACTTAGATCTTTGACATTATAATGATAATATTTACTTTCAATGGTATTGTTTTTTAAATTCTTCATTTGGTCGTATGACATATGTTAACATTGCATTAAACAATATTAATTTTCATAACATAATGAACAATTAATAACTTTATTTACAATTTTTAATTAATAAACAAAATTAATAATAAGGACAAAGTTTATTTTGTCCTTATTATGATTATAAAGATATATTTTTTGTTATTATAATAATTTAAGTAAATCTATTCGAAAAAATTTATCTAATTTTTCTCATCCAAGATCACGATTTTGTTCAGGAGTCATTATTCAACGACCAAAAGCTTCTGGAAATAAATCAATATATGATGTTCTTCCATATCAACTTCTAACAATACCATAACTTAAAAGTTTTTGATAAGATTTGTTATTAATCTTAGTTCCGTTTGCTAATGATGAAATCATATATTTTCTTGCATCAAAATTATTATTTTGTTTATTACGAATTAAAGAATCCAAAATATGACCATATTCATGTACCATAACTTCCATTCCATACTTTATATCTCTAAAAATATCTGTATCAAGTATTATTTTAGTATTACACATATTATCATTACAAGAACCAAAATATGCTTCTCCTGACATATTTATTTTTAGATTGTTCTCACAACTTTTGATCTAATTCAATTTTTTCTAACATTTTAAAAACATTATTTTTTCCATATAATTGAGCTAAAATATTATAAAACCGACATATTCCTGTTTTTAATTCATCAATGTTTGCATTTATATGATAATTACTAATTGTTTTAATAAATGATTCAAAATCAATTTTGCCATCAAATAAAAGATGATGATCATTAAATTGTTTTTTTAAATCTTCAAAATCTTTAAAATTATCATTATTATTTTCTAACTTTTTAAAAGCATTATTTGATTCTTCACTTGCTTTAAATTTAACTTGTTCATTTAAAATATTAATAAAATCATTTACAGCAGGTAAATTTTTAAATTCATTATCATTTAAAATATCATTTTTTCCAAATAAAATTTCTTGATGATGTTGATAAGAGTAAGTAGGAACTTGTTTATCTCTTATATTCAAATCAGGAACAATATAATCTAACGTTACAAAAGATCTATTAGGACTATACTTAAGCTTTACTGTTCCAATATAGATATCTTCATTTATTGAAGTAATTATTGCTTCATTTTGATTAGTAACAATTTTAATTTCCAAACTAGTTACATCTATATTATATTTATTACTAAAAATATCTATAATTTCTTTTTTTACTTTTTCATCATCATTTATAGTAGTTATGTTTTGTCCAATATAAATTTTACCTAAATTTCTTTTTCCTTTAGGAAAAATTATTTCTAAGTTTTTTTCTTTTCAATTTCAATTTCTTCTTCAATATTTTCTTCCATTTCAGAATTATATAAAATACCAGTAGTTGCACCACTAATTAAAACCGCAGAACTAATTATTCCAGCAATAATTTTTGAATTTTTATTTTTTTTAGACATATAATACTCCTCCATATTTTGATTTCAGAAATAAGTTCTTTATATTCTTGCCTTTGATATCAATAGATATAGACTAGTATTGTTTTTAATTCTAATTTGTTTTATTAACAATTAAGATGAAAATTGTTTTAGATTTCTAAAACAATCAGTAAAAATTTTTAAAATTAGTTGATAAGGGCTATTGATAATAGTATAAATTTTATTAATAATCAAAAAATTATTGATTAGCACACTCTGGGCATTTCATAATTTTTCTTGCTGTTTTTGAGTTTGAAGCTAAATCATTACCATTAATTTCTTTATTACAACTTGAACAATGTAACACTTTTCTTTTTTTCATATCTCAATCTCCTTTATCTTTTTTTATTAATGCTTAAAATTATAGCATCATTAATAAAAAATGCTTTTTTGATGAAAACAAAAAGGTAGTTATGCCACTCATCAATTAATAATTTTTATAAAATTTGATAATAATAACTATTATAATATTTTTTTCTTATTATTTATGTTGAAAATAAACTCTAAAAATATTATTAATTATTTATTAAAAATTGATTTAATACTATTTTCAACCAAAATTATAAAAAAAATATTGGACAATATATTATCCAATATTTTAAGTTATTAATAATTATTTTATGACTTATTTACTATTAAATATTCATAAAATAGAGCCAAACGCCATGATAATATGTGGTAAAGCATTAATATAAGTTCATGTTGACTTATAATCTACATCTTTGCCAACAAATAAACCAATAACTATTATAACTGAAAGAAATGATATAAATAGTGCTCATAGTCTTGATCATAATCCGGGTTTAACTGAAAATGGTATTAGAATATAAATAATACCTATTATAACTAATGTAGCTCCATTTTCATTTCAGCCATAGAAACTATAAGTTATAACTCCCGCTGCATACAATAAACTAAAAACAATAATTCATACAGCACCAATTAGCATTAATATTTTAGGTAAAGTTAATAACTTAAGACTTTTCATTTTTTTCCTCCTTAAATATTTGTTTTACATTAATTGTGATTTTAGTATTTTTTTAAGATTATTAATATCATCAATTGTAACATTTTCTTTTGTCCTATTAATTAAAAACCCTTTTTCACGAATATATTTTGGAATAATATGAACATGATAATGAAATACTTCTTGAAATGCTTCGCTACCATTATTAGTTAAAATATTAAATCCTTTAATTTCGGGAATAGTTTTTATTAGCAAATTAGCAATTTTATGAGTTGTGATACTAACATCGCTCACTATTTTAGGTGTAGTATCAATAAAAGTTTCAAAATGTTGCTTTGGAATTACTAGAATGTGTCCTTTAGTTACGGGATTGATATCCATGAATGCTGCTGTATTTGTATCTTCAAAAATTAAGTTATTTGTATCTTTAATAATTGTACAAAAAATGCATGCTTTATTTGTCATATATTTCACCTCAACTTACTTTATAAGTAAAACTTAAAATATTAAGTATTATTATGGATAAAACTCTTTTACCTTATTTCAAAACTCTTCTTCATATATATTATTTTTTGGAATATATGTTGGAAATAAATTTTGGGCAGCGATTTTAAAGTTTTCAGCTGCTGGTGAATCTTTAGTTGCAGAATCACTAGCAGATATAGAATATAACATTTGTCAAAATATATTTCACTTTGTTTCTTGGGTAATAGTGCTTTCCTTACCATCAGCTCTTATATACTTAGAGAAATCTGTCTTAAGACTAGCATTACCACTAATGTTTCATGAATGAATTAAATTACTAATTTCTGGAACTCAGCCTTCGTTTTTATTACTTAAAAAACTAAAATCTAAATTTTGTAGAAGGTTTAGGAAATAAATAGGAGCAGAGTAAGTAAATGTAGCAATATTATTATTCGTAGTGTAATGTAATCCACCATTAGATACTCAACCTGCAGCCAATTGATTATTAGTTGCAGTACTTAAGAAACCATTAGCACCAAAATTAGGATCAATTTCACTAATAGTTGAGGCATTACCGCTTGTTAATTGAGTAAAAAAATCAGAATTTAAAGTTTTTCCTTTTCCTGAATCATCATCTTTAACAATTGACTCTCACTTTGGAGGTTCAAAAGGACTACTATTTCATTTTTTATCAATGCTTTGCGCATTTGCTAAATCAGTAGTAAAGTTTCAATTTACATTATAGTTACTCTTTTGTCAACCAGTAGTATCTTGTAATTGACTTATGTAAAGGTTATTTGTTTGGGTTGAAATTATAGGTTTACCTGCTTCATTATCTTTAATATCAACAATATTGTCTAAAATATAAGACATTGTAAATAAAGTTTGATTTAATGCTGGTAAAATTTCATATTGATAATATTGTTGATAACGAAAACGTAATCATCATTGGAAACGTTTTAAATATTTTGAATAAGTTGGAATATCAGTACCAGAAAGACTTTTTTGTGTTTTATTAATACCAGCACTACTATTTCATTTTTTAGCATCATTTGGTAATAATTTACCAATTTCATTACTATAATTGTCATCTGGATGTTTAGCAATGGCAGCTAATTGTTCATCAAAAGCAGCATCTTTATCACCATAATCTTTATATAAACTATCAGGAGTAAATATTTGATCAGGATCATTAACTTTACCAGTATCTTTATTTTTTTCTTTATAAAAATCTACATTTTGATAATTAAATTTACTTGTACCATCCTGATGTCAACTTTGATTTTGAAATAATAACTCATTATTATCTGCTGCTGATACTTTATCTAGTGAATTAGCTGTATTAATACCACTTAAGTACTTTTGAGTTAATAAACTTAATCCTAAATCATCTTTAAGTTTTATAAAAGCTTTATTGGCTTCTCCCATTATTGCAGTAGTACCATCTGCATTTTTTGTGTCTTCACTATAATGAAGTTTCTTATGAAAAAATTCATAAAATTTTTGCTGAGCAATTGTTCCTTCAACATCTTTTAAAATAAAATCAAGACCTTGTGAATAAGTATTCTTAAACTGAGCAGAAATCGTTTCATTAAAATTTACTCCTAAAAAATTAAATAATACACGATTTTTATAATCATCAGGAATTTTACCACTAGGTAAATTACTCATATCACGTTCATTATCACAAGCAACTAATAATAATACAGGGCCAGATAAAAGAGTAACTGAAGTTAATAATGGTAAAATCTTTTTTATCTTTTTCATTTTTAATACCTCCCGTCTAAGAACTAATGATACTTGGATCATATCATCATAATGTTCGTTTCCCAACAACATCTAGATAATTAGCAATATTAGTATCCATACGAGCAACTGGTGCATCTTGTGTAAAGCCATCTCATGTATTATTAGTTTTTATAATATTATCCTTAAATGTTGCATTAATATTAATACCTTGTCTATTGTTTCAACGATTTTCTTTAGTTTTATCAAATCAACTTTTCATTTTTTCAACAAAGCTATTAATTTTCGTATCAGTTGGATCAAGAGGACTTGAACCAAATATATCCTGTAAATTTCAATGAATTAAACTCGAGTTATTATTAAAGTATAAATTATAATCTCATCAAGTTGCATCACCAAGGCTACCAGTACCTCCAGTAAAGGCTGTTAATGCATCATTTAAATTAAAAGTAAGAGTTGTATTTGGAGTATATTTTTGTAGTAAAAAACCAGTTTGTAAATAATCAAGATAAGGAGAATCAGATAATCCACCTGGACGCTCAGATAACGGTGCTAAGTCTTTTCACTGATAAGTATCTTTTCTATGATTTTTAAATGTTTTAATTATATTATAAGTTGATTCATCGCTTTTAGGTTTGTCTTGCTGTTGATATGTGATACCTGGCGTTTGAATAAAATGAATACCACCAGTATCAATAAAAATGCCAACTCCAGGTCCATTATTAACTGCAGCATCAGGAAGTTGTGGTCCTTTTATATCTTTCATATAAACTAAATCATTATATTGGCTAGTACCATCTTTACCTTTATCTTTAATACTATCACGGTCTATATAAGGAATTAAGTCATCTAAACCCTTTTCCTTGTCAGTTGGTGAAGTAAATTGTGTTAATTTATATGGTTGAATACCATCAACATTTTTACCAACACCTTCAGCACTAGTTACATAACGATATAAGTAATAATAAAAAGGACTATTCTCTTGTGAAGATTTAGTAATATCCATTAATCCTAAATCACCAGTTTTACTAACATCAGTAGTAGCGGCCCCTTTTTCTTCAGTGAATGTTTGATCAAAACCATTAGTTCTAATATTCTTTAAAATTTCATTAATTTTAGTTTTATTTTGAGAAAACTGAGAAGCACTAACCTTTTCTTGTAAAGGTTTAGCAGTAGAATCAAAAGGAATAACAATTTGACGAGTTCAAATTAATTCTTGATTTCTTAACATTACTTTAGCTATTTTAGATTGATTATCACTTAATAAGCCATCAATAGTATTGTATGAATCTGTTTCATAATTACTATCATTCTTATCATCACTAGTTTTTACAACAGGGAAACTAATATTAACACCAGTTCATGTTTTAGCAGCTTTAACAGCATCATCTAATTGTTTAAAATCAGTAAGATCAGGATTTAAACTATTGGCATTAGCAACAACTCAAATTTTGCTAGAATATTTACCAGCATCAGTAATACTTGTTTTACCATTAATGTATTGTTGTACACTATCATAAGTACCATTTGGATTGTTTTCACTCTTTACTTGTTCTCATAAATCCTTTAATCAAATATTAATTTCATTTTGATTGTAGTATTTATAATCCTTATAATTACTAGTAACATAACTACGTTGAATAATACCTAAAGCACTCTTTTTTAAAATATTATCAATGTAAGTATTAACATCATCATCGCCCAATACTTTCTTTCATTGTTTTTCTCATGAACGACCATATTTTGCTTGTAATGATTTTATTTTATTTTCCATCTCAGATTGAGCTGCTGTCAAAGCAGCAAGATAATCATCTTTATATTCTGGAGTATTTTTTAAAATTGAAAGATTAATATATTGATTAATATCAGTATATAATGTTTTACCTCATCCACTATTGGGATTATTTAATAAGTAATTAAAAAAGGTGTCAGTCGTAGTACTTGTATCTATAAAAGCACTATTTCAGTCGAAAACATTAGTTGTGCCTCTTTCATTTGAATTATTACAAGCTATAATAGACATAGTTGATGTTGATGATAACGTGAAAGCTGCAACTAAGGCAAGAATATTGCGCACTTTATTCACTCCTTTTAATTAAATCTATAGCAAAAAAAGATTTTTTAATTTATTTTACTAAGATATCTTAACATAAAATTTATATTTAAGGGATAGTTTTTTCTAATTAATTTTAAAATGAAATAACTAATTACCAATTATTTATTTTAAAAAATTTAAAATATTAATTTTTTTAAATATTATTACTTTATAGTGCACAAATAATATTTTATTCATTTTTTAATTTTAAGAAAATTAGCACAAAATTAAGTGTATAATCATTAGTATAAGTATATTATATTTGGTGTAATGATATAGGAGTAAATATGAATAAAAAAATAAACATTAATGATAATACCTTTAAAACTGATTTTCCCTTTTTTAAAAATAATCCTGATTTAGTTTATTTAGATACAGCGGCTTCTTCACTAAAACCACAAATAGTTATTGATGCTGTTAGGGATTATTATGAAAAATATTGTATTAATCCACATAGTCAAGATTATCAACTTGCTGTTAAGGGAAATGATATATTTGAAGATACTAGAAAAACAATTAGTAAATTTATTAATAGTAACGAAAACGAAATAGTTTTTTGTCCTTCAGCAACTTTTGCTTATAATCAAATTGCTTTTGGCTTAGAAAAATATTTACAAGAAAATGATGAAATTTTATTAACCACTTTAGAACATAGCTCATTACTCTTACCATTTTATCGTTTGATACAAACTAAAAAAATTAAAATAAAATTTATTGAAACAAATAAACAAGGAGTCATTACTGTTGAAAATTTAAAAAAAGTTTTAACACCTAAAACTAGAATAGTTGCTTTTGCAAATATTAATAATTCTTTAGCAATAAAAAATGATACTGAAACATTAACTAATTTTATTAAAGAATATGGTAAAAAAAATGTTAAAAGTGATAATTGAATTTTTAAAAATATTTTAGTAATAATAGATGGTGCACAATCAATAGGACATATAAAAACCGATGTTAAAAATTGAAATATTGATTTTTTTGGATTTTCTGGTCATAAAGTTTTTGGTCCAACTGGAATCGGTGTCTTTTGAGGAAAAAACGAATGATTAAATATGCTAGATCCACTAATATTGGGTGGAGGCATGAATGGTGATATTTATGAAAATGGTAAATTTAACTTATTAGATAGTCCTTATCGTTTTGAGGGTGGAACACAAAATATTGCGGGTGTATTTGGGCTAGGTGCAGCTATTAAGTATTTATTAAACATTGGTATTGAAAATATTAGAAATCATGAAATTTTACTAAAAAAATACGCAATTGAACAATTAACAGCGCAGTTAGGAAATAACATTGAAATTTATAATATTGATGGCAATAGTAGTAACATAATATTTAATATTAAAAAAGTATTTGCACAAGATGTTGCTAATTTTTTAGGAACACAAAATATATGCGTACGCAGTGGAACTTATTGTGCTAAATTATTACCTAATATAATTAACGCTGAAGTAACAATTCGTCTTAGTTTTTACATATACAATTGCAAAAAAGATATTGACTTATTAGTAATAGCTTTAAAAAAAGGGATTAATGAAGGAGGAGATTTTTTAAATGAATTCTTTTAATAACAATCAAGACTATTATCGCAAACTAATTGTTGAACACTATAGTAATCCAAAAAATAAAGGTTTTAAAAATTTACCAAATAGTTTGACATATCATCAAAACAATGAATCATGTGTTGATAATTTTCATGTTGAAATTTCTATTAAAAATAAAGTTATTAATAGCGCACGCTTTACTGGAATTGGGTGTGCTATTTCAACTGCAGCAACCGATCTTTTTTGTATTTTAATTGAAGGTAAAACAATATCACAAATAAAAGAAATTATTATTAATTATCAAGCAATGTTATCAGAAAAGCAATTTAATGATAAAATAATTGAAAATATGATTGCTTTTAAAAATGTACCAAGACAACGTAATCGAATTAAATGTGCCCTTATTGGTATTAATGGTATTAATAAAATAATTGAGAAAGAATGTGAAAAAAATGGAAATGGAAATTAAGGATAAAATTAGTTTAAGAACCATTTATTTAAAAAAATTAAAAAATGTTTCTAAAAATAATTATCAAAAGTGAAATAAAATTATTTTCAATAAATTTAATGAATCACATTATTTTAAACAAAATAATGTATTTGCTCTTTATAATTCCTTACCATATGAAGTAGAAACTAAAGAAATTATTGAATTATTATGAAAAAATCTAAAACAAGTTTGTTTACCAAGAATGAATGGTGAGCATTTGGAATTTTACTTTATTAATAGTTGAAACGATATCGTATTTGATAATGATTTTAAAATTGGACAACCAAGTTTAAATTGCCAAAAAGTTATAGGAAGTCAAATTGATTGTATGTTAGTACCATTGATTGCCTTTGATAAAGATTATTATCGTATTGGTTATGGTAAAGGTTTTTACGATCGTTATTTATCTAAAAATAAATTTAACTTTAGTAAAATAGGACTTGGTTTTGCTATTCAAAAAATTCCTTATATAATTAATCACGATAATTGAGATATACCATTAGACTATATTTTTACTAATTAATATTTTAATCTAAAATTAAATACACTAATCAATAAATAAAAGATAGTTTAATTAATCAAATTATCTTTTTTTATTTTTATTGTATATTCATTTTTTTAATTATAGACTTAAATTAAGATTTACTTAGAATAATTATTTTAAAAAGACTAAAACTAATCATTAGTTTAGTTTATACACACTTGAATTTTATAAAAACTGAATCAATTAAAATTATTTTATATTTTTTATCAAAATGAATCCAAAAATAAATAATAAAAAATGATATTTTTAGTAAATCTTAATACTAAAAAATAAATATTTCTAAAAAAATAATGAAAAAATACATAGGAGGCAAATAAACATGCGTTGATATAACTTAACATGTGCTACACTTTTAAGTTCATTATCATTATTAACTATTAATTCAAAGCATTGTTATTTAAATAAAGAAGAACAAGCTATAGAACAAGTTGATAATTTATACGTTATTGGTGATAGTTTATCAGATAATGGTGCACTTGTTGGAGCTGGAACACAATTTTTTAAAGGTAATAAAATCCTTCCAAAAATTCAAGAAATTAAAATGGAAGAACCTTATCATAATAATCAGTTTTGTAATGGTCCAAATGCAGTTAGTGTTGTAGCAAATTATTTTCATAAACCTTTAACACCAGCATGGAAATTTCAAAAAATACCATTTGTTGGCAAAACTTATCAACAAATTGGCGAAAATTATGCTGTTGGTGCTGCTAGATTAGGATATAGTATTTATCCAGGTGGATTTTTTGTTAGTAAATTTTCAGCACAAGCACAAGTTACTTCTCTACTTTCACAACATAAAAATATTAATGATCATGATTGAGTACTATATGTAATGGGGGTTAATGATCTTTTGGCAGTAATGCAAGATACAACTTCTCCTTTCTTAACATGAAAACTTTATTTAGATTTTGCAATCCTTAATGAAAAAATATCACTAATGCGACTACTTAAACATCATGTAGCGAATATTGTTGTTACTGATGTTCCGGATATTAGTGAAACTCCTGCTTATAATAATGATCCTATCCTAGAGACAAAAGCAGCAGCAGCTTTTAAATATTTTCATTCACAATGAAAAGCAATGATAAAAACTTTAAAAGAAGATTACCCAAAACAAATTAATGATTTTGAACTTTCATCAGTTGTTAAACAAACATTAAATGATTTAGGTAAAAGAGGAATGAATATTAAAGAAGGAGCTAGTGATATTAGTTTTTATGAATCATTTTTAAAAGATGGAATTTTACAACCCAAATTAAATCCGGGGGTAACTTTAGATACAGTTAATAACTACTTTTTTGTCGATACTGTTCATCCAACTGAAATACCATCAAAAGTAATTGGTATGCAGTTAGCTCATTTTATTACTAATAAAATTAAACAAAATTTAAATGATTAACAAAAAAATAAAAAATAACAAATAGGAGGTACAAATTATATGTATAAAAGCAATGGAAATTATGAAGCATTTGCACAACCTAAACCAGCACAAGAAATAGAAGATAAAAAAGCATTTTTAGTAGGAGCAGGATTAGCTTCTTTAGCCGCTGCTACATTTTTAATCAGAGATGCAAAAATGAATCCAGAAAATATCCATATTTTTGAAGAATTAAGTATTGCTGGTGGTAGTTTAGATGGGATTTTAAATCCAGATAAGGGTTTCATTAGTCGTGGTGGACGAGAAATGGAAAACCATTTTGAATGTCTATGAGATTTATCTCGCTCTATTCCATCTTTAGAAATTGAAGGGGCTTCAGTTTTAGATGAATTTTACTGATTAAATAAAGAAGATCCAAATTATTCTAAGTGTCGACTTATTCATCAACAAGGGAAAAGAACAGAAGATGATGGTAAGTTTACTTTGAATGAAGAGGCTTGTAAAAAAATAATTGAATTATTTTTAACAAAAGAAGTAAATCTAAATAATAAAACAATCGAAGAAGTATTTCCAGAAGATTTTTTTAAATCAAATTTTTGATGATATTGATCATCAATGTTTGCTTTTGAAAAATGACATAGTGCTATGGAAATGAGAAGATATATTATGAGATTCATTCATCACCTTGGTGGATTACCAGATTTATCAGCACTTAAATTTACAAAATACAATCAATACGAATCACTTGTTTTACCATTAATTTCTCACTTAGAAGAACAAGGTGTTGTTTTTCACTATGAAACAATAGTAAAAAATATTATAATTTCAGAAAATGAAAATAAAGAAAAAATTGCAAAAAAAATCATTTTTCAAAAAAAGAATAAAGAACAACAAATAATATTAAAAGAAAATGATTTTGTTTTTGTAACTAATGGCAGTATTACTGAAAGTACAACATATGGTGATCATAATACTCCAGCACCAATTAGTGAACAACTCCAATTAGGTGGAAGTTGAGAATTATGAGAAAATTTGGCAAAGCAAAGTAAAGATTTTGGAAAACCAGAGAAATTTTATGCAAATTTACCAAAAGAAAGTTGATTTATCTCAGCAACATTAACAACTCTAGATAAAAAAATGGCACCTTATATTGAAAAAATCAGTAAAAGAGAGCCATATGCTAAAAAAGTTGTAACTGGTGGAATTGTTACTGCTATCGATTCAAGTTGAATTTTAAGTTATACCTTAAATCGTCAACCACACTTTAAAAGCCAATCAGATGATCAATTAGTTGTTTGAATCTATGGATTACTTTCAAATAAGGAAGGAGATTATATTAAAAAAAGTATTACTGAATGTTCTGGCATGGAAATAGCTCAAGTATATAGGGACTACGTCCCTCGCCACTACGTGGCTCACCCAAATTATAGTCGCAGTAGGTTCACTGCGACTATAACTATTTTTATTTATCTTTATTTTTAGGTTTATCTTTTTTCTTTAAAATATTATCTAATTTATCTAAACCAGCAGACTTAATATCAGTATAAGTCATATCAATACTACTTGCTTCTTTAAGGTATTTTTTAGGTGACAATTCACTTTTAAGTTCATGCACATAATGTAAAGCATGTGAATTATACCTTTTTAACCAGTGTCTAGGAAAAAATAAAGTCATAGCCATTGCTTCACCACTATAACTTGGAGGCATAATGCCTTTTTTAATCATTTTCTTTGTTCTACGTCGTGAAAACACTACTTTATTATAATCATCAATATTAGTATATAAATTAAGATTAAATATAACAACAAAGCCCAAAAAACGCATTCTTTTAACTTGCACAACATACTCTACTTTTTCTCTTGCTTGTACTGGTATTCTATTAGGATGTTGTTCAATCAAATACATAGTACCATTAAACATATGACCTATTAACTTACAAAATTGTCCTAAACTTTCTTGTTGATTTTTAAACTGTACTCCTAAATCATTAGAATTTATCTTTAATGCTAATTCATCTAAAATTATTAAATCTTCTTCTTCAAAAGCATAATTACTTGCTAACTGATTAAAAGTAAAAACATCATTATAATTAACCAAATAAGAATAACCATTTTTTAATTTAATAGGAAAAGGACTAACTACTCGTTTTTTATGAGTTTGTGCTAAACAACAAGCAAGAGCAGATTTACCAGTACGTGGTGGCGCTGAAATAATATAACTACCAACTCGTTTTAAAATTTTAACATTACGAATAGTTATAAGAATTGGATAAATAATCATAATCAAACCTATAACCAATAACACGTAACCATATCAAGGCATTATTTCACAACTCCTAACCTATAATTAAACTAATTGCTCTAACAAATAATCATAAAGGTATAATATTTTCTATTCCACTAACAATATCAACATTTAAAGCAGTACTAATCGTATCTGAAAAAATATGTCGTAATAAACTATCTGTTGTAAAAAGAAATTGTCTTAATGGTTCAACTGGTAAAACTTTACCAACAACACCATAAAGTACTCATCTAAAAGCATTACGCAAATGACCAAAAACATCATATCAACTAACACGTTCATAATCAGGGTTAAAAGGACTATTTGGTGGTACTGGTACAATATCTTTGGAAGAAAAAATGTTCATCTGCCCAAACTTAACATGCAAACCGTCACGATTAGTTAACGAAGATAAATCAAAATCAATTGTTAAATGCTTTAAATTTGGAACACGAACCGGCATAGTAACAAAATTATATTTTCCTAAATTGTAAACACTATCTTTATCATTTAATACACCTTTAAAATTATAACGAATATTACCTTCATAATCTAAAAATGAAAATGTATAAATAGAAGAAAAATAACTAAAATATTCAGCAGAAATATAAAACATAAAACCTTGTATATAAAAACTCAAAGGTTTTGTAATTTCAAAAGTCAACTTAAAACTTAAATTATTAGAAACATTATAATTTCAAAAAACTAACTCATTAAACTTACCAGTTTGTATATAATTATGATTAAATAAAATAAGAGATAACTGTTCTAAATCTTGCTCTGTAAAATCATAATTTGTAGATAAATCACTAACTCGTCTATCAAAATTACCTACAACATCAGAATGAAATTGAATTGAATAAGGAGTATCAGTAGTTTTATGTACAACAGCAGAAACTAATTTTAAATCTGGTTGGCCAACATCAAAATAAGCAGAGTTTCATGGAATAGTTGCTCAATCATTAAAATCATTATATTTAACGGGTTTAACCATATCGCTAGTTATAGTGTAATTACTTTCACTAGGTGCATTAGAAACAATTAAACTAGTTGGTGCTTGAACAGTACTATTTACAACAAAAAATAATTTAGCAAACTTAAATCACATAATTATTTACCAAATAAACATTTTAAAATTCACCATGAACCATAAAATATAATAAATCCAATAAAAAACTGAGTTCCATAAACTACTAAATTTCATAAAATAGTAGTAAATTGGTCAACTGGACTACCTATAAACATAGTTCAATAATCAACTATACATTGATGTATTTTATTGTAAATATCTCAAACACTCATAATTAACACCTACCCAAACAATGACCTAAAAACAAATTTAATACTACGATAAATAAAATTAAAAAATACAGCTAATACCAACCAAAAAGTCAAATTAAACAAAATATAAACTTCATCAGTAATATTTGGTTGATTTAAAAATATTTGAATATCTTTACTAGAAAATATAAAAATTAAATGTAATATACTATTCACAAAATCACTCATAATTAATTACCTACAAACTTCCCTTTTTTATTTTCAACACCCTTAGCCTTATTTTTTAAACGTTTTCTTTCATGTTGTTTAGCAATTTGCTTTCCAACAAATTTTGAACTTCCCTTAATATTTTTATAACTTTGCTTTACAGTACCCGATGTAGAAACTGGCTGAATATCAATACTTAAAAAAAACTGACATAGCAAACTTTATTAAAAGAATAAAAACAACAAAAGTTCCTAAGTTAAAACCTAAATCTGCCATTGGCAAATTTCAAAATTTCATAAATATTTGTGTAAATAATTCTAAAATTTTTGAAATAAAAGCAACACCCATAATAAACTACTCCTATATTATTTTTAATAATTTTAAAATTAATGAAAAAGTAAAAAGTACTAAAATAATTGCTAACAATGGTGCTGGCATAGAAACTATTTGTTGTGAACTATCACCAAAAATAAAACTTTTAATAACCAAAGATAAATTATGTAAACCAGAAAAATCAGTAATATAACTTTGTAAAATATTTTGCACAATATTATTTAAAGAAGGTAAAAGTTTACCCAATAAAGGAAAAACAAAAATTATCGCAAAAAATAATTTAATCATAACTATTACCTCCTAAAAATAACTTTAATTCTTTCTATCTAAATCCACGAATAATATGTCCTATGAATTCTTTAATAAATACTAAGACCATCATAAATATTGGAATTAATACCGGTCAATTTGTCATAATTGAGTCCCAGCAAATACTCAATCAAATACATAACTAAAAGATTCTAATAATTTTTGGCCAATACCTCCAATCATATTTAATAGTGCGGTTAAACCTGCGGGCATTCTAATCACCTCCCTCCTCTAATTCTTTTCTTGCTCTTTCTTTCCGTTTTTGTTCTTTACAATACCAACAATCTGGGTCAATTACGTTATGCTTTTTATGTTTAAATTTTCAAATTATCTTTTTAATAGTACCCTTAAAAGCCCAAGCAGTACCAAGCACAGCCAATATCACAACTATTCATTTAACCATTATTTTTTACCTCCTAAAAAATTATCAAAACTCATATTTTCACTTAATCTTTGTTCAAAATTTCTTTTTGATTTTTTCTTATGTAACTTTTGTCTTGGCATATTTTTTCATTTATCTTTTTTCATTTTAAACACCACCTAATGTATAAGCATAAGAATAATCCCAATTTAAACTTGCTCTATCTAAATTAATCTCAGACATACTATCATCGTTTAAATCAACTTCAACCATACCGTCATCTGTACTTTGATAATCATTAACACTGTTATTAATTATTCTTGCTCTTTCATCAGTAAATACTTCTTGTAATTCTGTATTATTATGTGTACTTCCAAATGGTAATAATAAAGTATTTATAATCTCACTTGCTCCGGCAATAATCGTAGGAATAGCAAAATAATTATTAAAATTATTATTAATACCCATAGCAACACCAGTTGAAATCAAACAACCGCCAGTTCCCATATTTGCTATTTTTCTTATATTTTGAAATTTATTAGGTATTAATTCAGTTAAACCACTAATAACATTCGCTATACCAAAACTATTTAAAGCAATATCTAATATACAATTTGGACAATAATATTTTCTAGTATATAAGTTTTGTAAAACTCTTTTTGGACAAATAACTTGGTCGCAAAGTTTACATATATAAATTGCTAAATGAAATGCTTGTTCACATGAACAATTATTATTTTTAGCCATAATTTAAACTTAACTCCTAACATAAAATAATTATTTAAAATTACCCTTTTAATAAATAACTATTTTCAATTAGAAAGTTTTTTAATATTACCGCTTAAATCAAGTTCAAGTGAATAAAAATTACCAACTTTTAAATCAACACTAGATAAACAATTATTAAAATCACTAGCAAATTCTGGATTATATCATTTATCACGTGTTTGACCAGTTGGCACGCTTGTTTGTTTATTTATTTCTACAAACTTCAAAACATCAAACTTTAATGTTTGAGCTTTATTATTTTTATCGGGTATAATACGCCCTTTTTCAATATTAACTAATTGAACTTTAAACATAAAAAAACTTAACCTCGACTATTCATTAAAATTTAATTTAATAAGTTAAGCATAGTAGGGTAAAACCTATACTTATTAATAATATATCATAAAAATATAAAATTTCAACAAAAAATAAAAAAATGAACACTAGTAAGAATAGTCGTAATTACTAATGTTCAATAAACATTATATATATATATATATATATATACAAGTAAAAATATAGAAAAACTAGTTTTTTTTCTAATGTAAAACTTTTTTCTTAAAATCTATTTTTTCAACTTTATTGCCAAAAACTTTATCTACCCAAGTCAAAACATCTTTATCTCTTTGAATTAAATAACCTATTTCACTAGTCCGTAAATAATACTTATGCGATAAAGCACTTAAATATACATAACGTTCATAATCTTCATATTCTTTAAAATAATCATTTACAACAGTACTTTCAATAATACCACCAATCATAACAGTATTACCGTTACTATCTCTTTGAGTTTTAAAATAAAATACATTTGTTGCTTTAAAACTTGCTTTAATTATATCTTGGATTGTAATTTTTTTAATACCACGAACTACAATAGGATTTTTACAATTACGACTAAAAGCATAAGCCTTTACACCTACATCTGTTTGATTTATAGATTTAACATCATCTATTGCTTTTGTAACATACTTTCCTAAATATTTAATAACAAATTCATTTGTACCTTTTTTAACTACTTTTAAATCATTAAAACCGTGAGTTCATCATTCTGCTAGCATACTTTTATGTATCTTTCTATTAAAAATTATATGAAAATGAATAGCACCACGAGATTGATATTCATAAACATAAAAATACTTTAATTCTCCTAAATGTTCAAAACGTTTAGGGTCATTTCACCATTTCTTTAATTTAAGAAAAAATAAACGAATATCTTTTTTTGCTTTTTTAATATCTTGTATATTATCTTTATAAGTTAAAGTAATAAAACTCAACATTTTACTATCATAAAAATTATGTAATGCTTTTTGAATTAAATTAGTTTTAGTACGAACAGTATTATTTCTTAATTTTTGTTTATTACCAACATAACATTTACCTTTTTTATTTCCAATATTATTTAAAAAAGAAATAGGTAAAACAACATTTTTAACATAACAAGCATAAAAAATCTTTTTAACATAAAAATCTTGTTGAAAATCCATATATAAAACTCGACTATTCTAGGTTTTAAAAAAACCAATTTTATACATTTTAATAACAAACAAATCTTAACATAAAAAATTATAAAAATAAATATAAAACAAAAACGATACTTAATCATGGAAATAGCTCAAGTATATAGGGACTTCGTCCCTCACCACTACGTGGCTCACCCAAATTATAGTCCCAGTAGGTTCACTGGGACTATAATCATTTTTATTTATCTTTATTTTTAAGTTTATCTTTTTTCTTTAAAATATTATCCAATTTATCCAAACCAGCAAATTTAATATCACTATAAGTCATATCGATACTACTTGCTTCTTTAAGGTATTTCTTAGGTGATAATTCACTTTTAAGTTCATGCACATAATGTAAAGCCCTAGAATTATACCTTTTCAACCAATGTCTAGGAAAAAATAAAGTCATAGCCATTGCTTCACCGCTATAACTTGGAGGCATTATGCCTTTTTTAATCATTTTCTTTGTTCTACGTCGTGAAAACACTACTTTATTATAATCCTCAATATTAGTATATAAATTAAGATTAAATATAACAACAAAGCCCAAAAAACGCATTCTTTTAACTTGCACAACATACTCTACTTTTTCTCTTGCTTGTACTGGTATTCTATTAGGGTGTTGTTCAATCAAATACATTGTACCATTAAACATGTGACCTATTAACTTACAAAATTGTCCTAAACTTTCTTGTTGATTTTTAAACTGTACTCCTAAATCATTAGAATTTATTTTTAATGCTAATTCATCTAAAATTATTAAATCTTGTTCCTCAAAAGCATAATTACTTGCTAACTGATTAAAAGTAAAAACATCATTATAATTAACCAAATAAGAATAACCATTTTTTAATTTAATAGGAAAAGGACTAACTACTCGTTTTTTATGAGTTTGTGCTAAACAACAAGCAAGAGCAGATTTACCAGTGCGTGGTGGCGCTGAAATAATATAACTACCTACACGTTTTAAAATTTTAACATTACGAATAGTTATAAGAATTGGATAAATAATCATAATCAAACCTATAACCAATAACACGTAACCATATCAAGGCATTATTTAACCACCTTATTTTTATTTTTAAACTTACTTTTAATTCAAAAACAAAATTTCATAAAATATGAACCAAAAACAAAAGAAAAAATAAAATTAAAAATAAACAATAAAAATTGAACATCAAAACCAGAATTTTCATAAAATAATTTTAATTTATCTACATCAAAATTAAAAAATAATGCAGTAACTAATGATGTTAAAAAACAAACAACAACTGTAATCAAAATTTCACATCAAAACAATCTTTTATTTTCCATAATAAACTCCTAACCTATAATTAAACTAATTGCTCTAACAAATAACCATAAAGGTATAATATTTTCTATTCCACTAACAATATCAACATTTAAAGCAGTACTAATCGTATCTGAAAAAATATGTCGTAATAAACTATCTGTTGTAAAAAGAAATTGTCTTAATGGTTCAACTGGTAAAACTTTACCAACAACACCATAAAGTATTCATCTAAAAGCATTACGCAGATGACCAAAAACATCATATCAACTAACACGTTCATACTCAGGGTTAAAAGGACTATTTGGTGGTACTGGAACAATATCTTTGGAAGAAAAAATATTCATCTGACCAAATTTAACATGCAAACCGTCACGATTAGTTAACGAAGATAAATCAAAATCAATTGTTAAATGCTTTAAATTTGGAACACGAACCGGCATAGTAACAAAATTATATTTTCCTAAATTATAAACACTATCTTTATCATTTAATACACCTTTAAAATTATAACGAATATTACCCTCATAATCTAAAAATGAAAATGTATAAATAGAAGAAAAATAACTAAAATATTCAGCAGAAATATAAAACATAAAACCTTGTATATAAAAACTCAAAGGTTTTGTAATTTCAAAAGTCAACTTAAAACTTAAATTATTAGAAACATTATAATTTCAAAAAACTAACTCATTAAACTTACCAGTTTGTATATAATTATGATTAAATAAAATAAGAGATAACTGGTTTAAATCTTGCTCTGTAAAATCATAATTTGTAGACAAATCACTAACTCGTCTATCAAAATTACCTACCACATCAGAATGAAATTGAATTGAATAAGGAGTATCAGTAGTTTTATGTACAACAGCAGAAACTAATTTTAAATCTGGTTGGCCAACATCAAAATAAGCAGAGTTTCATGGAATAGTTGCTCAATCATTAAAATCATTATATTTAACGGGTTTAACCATATCGCTAGTTATAGTGTAATTACTTTCACTAGGTGCATTAAAAACAATTAAACTAGTTGGTGCTTGAACAGTACTATTTACAACAAAAAATAATTTAACAAACTTAAATCACATAATTATTTACCAAATAAACATTTTAAAATTCACCATGAACCATAAAATATAATAAATCCAATAAAAAACTGAGTTCCATAAACCACTAAATTTCATAAAATAGTAGTAAAATCATCAACTGGACTACCTATAAACATAGTTCAATAATCAACTATACATTGATGTATTTTATTGTAAATATCTCAAACACTCATAATTAACACCTACCCAAATAATGACCTAAAAACAAATTTAATACTACGATAAATAAAATTAAAAAATACACCTAATACCAACCAAAAAGTCAAATTAAACAAAATATAAACTTCATCAGTAATATTTGGTTGATTTAAAAATATACTAATATCATTACTAGAAAATATAAAAATTAAATGCAATATACTATTAACAAAATCACTCATAAATTAAGCACCTACAAACTTCCCTTTTTTATTTTCAACACCCTTAGCCTTATTTCTTAAACGTTTTCTTTCATGTTGTTTAGCAATTTGCTTTCCAACAAATTTTGAACTTCCTTTAATATTTCTATAACTTTGCTTTACAGTACCCGATGTAAAAACTGGCTGAATATCAATATTTAAAAAAACTGACATAGCAAACTTTATTAAAAGAATAAAAACAACAAAAGTCCCCAAATTAAAACTCAAATCTGCCATTGGCAAATTTCAAAATTTCATTAAAATTTGCGCAAATAATTCTAAAATTTTTGAAATAAAAGCAACACCCATAATAAACTACTCCTATATTATTTTTAATAATTTTAAAATTAATGAAAAAGTAAAAAGTACTAAAATAATTGCTAACAATGGTGCTGGCATAGAAACTATTTGTTGTGAACTATCACCAAAAATAAAACTTTTAATAACCAAAGATAAATTATGTAAACCGGAAAAATCAGTAATATAACTTTGCAAAATATTTTGCACAATATTATTTAAAGAAGGTAAAAGTTTACCTAATAAAGGAAAAACAAAAATTATTGCAAAAAATAATTTAATCATAACTATTACCTCCTAAAAACAACTTTAGTTTTTTCTACCTAAATCCACGAATAATATGTCCTATAAATTCTTTAATAAATACTAAGACCATCATAAATATTGGAATTAAAACTGGTCAATTTGTCATAATTGAATCACCAGCAAATACTCAATCAAATACATAACTAAAAGATTCTAATAATTTTTGGCCAATACCTCCAATCATATTTAATAGTGCGGTTAAACCTGCGGGCATTTTAATCACCTCCCTCCTCTAATTCTTTTCTTGCTCTTTCTTTCCGTTTTTGTTCTTTACAATATCAACAATCGGGATCAACTATATCATGTTTTTTATGTTTAAATTTTCAAACTAACTTTTTAATAGTACCTTTAAAAAACCAAGAAGTAGCAAACACAGTCAATATTACAACTATTCATTTAACCATTATTTTTTACCTCCTAAAAAATTATCAAAACTCATATTTTCACTTAATCTTTGTTCAAAATTTCGCTTTGCTTTTTTCTTATGTAACTTTTGTCTTGGCATATTTTTTCATTTATCTTTTTTCATTTTAAACACCACCTAATGTATAAGCATAAGAATAATCCCAGTTTAAACTTGCTCTATCTAAATTAATCTCCGACATATTATCATCATTTAAATCAACATCAACCATACTGTCATTTGTACTTTGATAATCACTAACACTAGTGTTAATTAATCTTGCTCTTTCATCAGTAAATACTTCTTGTAACTCTATATTATTATGTGTATTGCCTAATGGCAACAATAAACTATTTATAATTTCACTTGCTCCCGCAATTATCGTAGG
This sequence comes from Spiroplasma endosymbiont of Tiphia femorata, assembly GCF_964020225.1. NCBI lineage: Bacteria > Bacillati > Mycoplasmatota > Mollicutes > Entomoplasmatales > Spiroplasmataceae > Spiroplasma > Spiroplasma endosymbiont of Tiphia femorata. The sequence continues at coordinate 1,397,129 of NZ_OZ026544.1, forward strand.
AATAGCAAAATAATTATTAAAATTATTATTAATTCCCATAGCAACACCACTACTAATCAAACATCCACCAGTAGCCATATTACATATCTTTCTTATTGCTTCAAATTTATTAGGTATTAACTAAGTTAAACCACTAATAACATTAGCTATACCAAAACTATTTAAAGATATATAAGTATCTCAATCTACAAAAGGCTTATCAATTACTGGATTAGGAGTTGGTATTGGAGTAGGAATTGGTGGTTCAGTAGGACAAGGCGGCCAAAAACAAGGTTCATCTCTTAATAAAGAAACTGACTTATCTACATACTGAACAAACTTGGCATAGTTAATTAAACCAATAGTCCCTAAACCTAAAAATATCTTTTTATAACTATTAATAACTTTATTTCTAGTAGTTGGTCTTTGATTAATATTCCATATATCAATTCCTAACTTTTTACTAAATAATAAAGAATTTATAGAACCTAATACTGGGTCTTTTAAATATTGACCATAATAAGCACTAACACCTACCATAGCACTTAATGGACTTAATCCAGTTCTTAAAATTTTAGTTAAAGTATAATTACTAGTTTGCTCTAATTCATTAGGCATAAATAAAACTCCTTACTTTATATACTAATAAGGAGCTTATTTATGAATTATAATCTAATCCATTGGGGCTTAATGAAAAATATATAATCCATATATAAGCCCCTTATTTAATTTTTACTTATTTCTTTTATTCTCTTTTTTTATTCGTTCCATTTCATTAGCAACTCTGTAACACATTTCACAACCATATACTCGTTCATAAGTTCAATCACTACATTTATGTCTCATAATTTAACTTACTTTCTTGCTGTCTCATTGCCTTATTTAAAGCAATATCTAATATACAATTTGGACAATAATATTTTCTAGTATATAAGTTTTGTAAAACTCTTTTAGGACAAATAACTTGGTCACAAAGTTTACACATATAAATAGCTAAATGAAACGGTTGTCCACAAGAACAATTATTACTTCTAGCCATAATTTAAAATTAACTCCTAACATAAAATAATTATTTAAAATTACCCTTTTAATAAATAACTATTTTCAATTAGAAAGTTTTTTAATATTACCGCTTAAATCAAGTTCAAGTGAATAAAAATTACCAACTTTTAAATCAAGAGTAGATAAACAATTATTAAAATCACTAGCAAATTCCGGATTATATCATTTATCACGTGTTTGACCAGTTGGCACACTTGTTTGTTTGTTTATTTCTACAAACTTCAAAACATCAAACTTTAATGTTTGACCTTTATTATTTTTATCGGGAATAATACGCCCTTTTTCAATATTAACTAATTGAACTTTAAACATAAAAAAATACTTAACCTTTCGCGTTCATTAAAATTTAATTTAATAAGTCAAGCATAGTAGGGTAAACCTATACTTACTAATAATATATCATAAAAATATAAAATTTCAACTAAAAATAAAAAATGAACATTAGTAAGAACGCGAATAATCACTAATGTTCATTAACCATTATATATATACAAGTATATTCTTTAATAATTTAATTTTTTATGATAAAACTTAAAATTTTTAAATTTATTATTTTAAATCATTTTTTAAACAATTCGGGCAAATAGCAATCATAATTTTTAACTTGTTTTTTCAGTTACTAAAAAGAATTTAAAAATTACACTTCAATCAATTATTTTTTTCCTATTATATAATGAATTAGTAAATTCATCTCATTTTTTTGTATCAATAATACTTCTACATTGAGAACATTCATATTTATTTTCGAAATTAAAAATAGATAATAAAATATTTACTTCTCACAAATACGAATTAAAATGTGTTATAAATTGTTTTGACATTTCTTTTACTGAAAGTTGTTTACTACCTATTATTTCATTTTTATAATCTCTAAGTAAATTTTTCTCTTCATAAGAAAAAAATTGATATTTATTTCAAATCTTTTCTAATTCTTTATATAATTCTGTTCTAATTGTTCTTTTTCTATTTTCAAATTGAAAATATATAGTAATTCCTAAAGTTATAATAACAGACATAGCACTAATAATACTAGTACAAATTTCAATTATTGTTTTAGTATCCATTTTTTTCTCCTTTTATATTTTATTATAATTTAAAAAAATAAAAAAAATACTAAAAATTAAACTAATGTAAAACTTTTTTCTTAAAATTTATTTCTTCAACTTTACTACCAAAAACTTTATAAACTCAAGTCAAAACATCTCTATCTCTATGATTTAAATAACCAATTTCACTAGTCCATAAATAATGTTTATACGATAAAGCACTTAAATATACATATTTTTCGTAATCTTCATATTCTTTAAAATAATCATTTACAACAGTACTCTCAATAATAGCACCAATCATCACAGTATCACCATTACTATCTCTTTGAGTTTTAAAATAAAATACATTTGTTGCATTAAAACTTGCTTTAATTATATCTCCAATTGTCAATTTTTTAATACCACGAACAACAAGAGGATTTTTACAATTACGACTAAAAGCATAAGCCTTTACACCTACATCTGTCTGATTTATAGATTTAACATCATCCATGGCTTTTGTAACATATTTTCCTAAATATTTAATAACAAATTCATTTGTACCTTTTTTAACTACTTTTAAATCATTAAAACCATGAGTTCATCATTCTGCTAACATACTTTTATATATCTTTCTATTAAAAATTATATGAAAATGAATAGCACCACGAGATTGATATTCATAAACATAAAAATACTTTAATTCTCCTAAATTTTGAAAACGTTTAGGGTCATTTCATAACTTTTTTAATTTAATAAAAAATAAACCAATATCTTTTTTTGCTTTTTTAATATCTTGCATATTATTTTTATAAGTCAAAGTAACAAAACTTAACATTTTACTATTATAAAAATTATGTAATGCTTTTTGAATTAAATTAGTTTTAGTACGAGAAGTATTATTTCTCAATTTTTGTTTATTTCCAACATAACATTTACCTTTTTTATTTCCAATATTATTTAAAAAAGAAATAGGTAAAACAACATTTTTAACATAACAAGCATAAAAAATTTTTTTAACATAAAAATCTTGTTGAATATCCATATATAAAACTTCCGCGTTCTAGGTTTTAAAAAACCAATTTTATACATTTTAATAATAAACAAATCTTAACATAAAAAATTATAAAAACAAATAATAAAAGAAAAACGATACTTAATATGGAAATAGCTCAAGAGTGATTATATCATATTGGTGTTCCTGAAGAAGAAATCTTTCAACTTGCTAAAAACTCATGTAATGTGGTACCAGTTTATATGCCATTTATTACTTCATACTTTATGCCAAGAGAAATTGGTGATCGTCCTTTAGTAGTTCCGGAAGGTTCAAAAAATTTAGCGTTTATTGGTAATTTTAGTGAAACTGAAGATGATACAGTTTTTACAACCGAATATTCAGTGAGAACTGCTATGGAAGCTGTCTATAAATTATTAAAGGTTGATAGAGGAATACCAGAAGTTTTTGCTTCAGCATATGATATTAGAGTAGTATTGAATTCAACTCATATTTTATGAGATAAGAAAAAAATTAATGATATACAAGTTCCTCTCATCTTAAAAATTTTCCGTAGAGGTGCATTAAAAAAAATCAAGGGAACTTTTCTAGAAGAATTACTTGAAAAATCAGGATTATTATAATAAATCCTAATATTTTTAATAATATTTATAAAATAAAATATCTATATTAACTTACCATTTTAAGTATAAAATAAAGAAAAATATTAAAAAAAATTAGTAATATTGTTACAAGTAACATTCATTTCTTTAAAAATAAAGAAATTGCTAACAAATTTAATATTTTAATAATCTTTAAATTTAAAATCAATTAATAATTTCTCATTCTAATGTTTAAAAATTCATAAAATTAATATTATTAATTTTAACTTCAAGATTAAATATAATGTTATAATATTTTTATGTATTATTAAATTATACAAAAGAAAGAGGAATTAACTTATTATGAGTACAATTATTAAAAATGAAGAAAATGAATCAAATGTTCAACAATTTCAAGTTGGTGACATTATTACCGTAACTCCAACTGGAATAAAGGAATTTGGAGTTTTTTGTAAGTGTCCAAATGGATTTTCTGGTTTAATTCACATTAGTCGTATTACCCCTAAATTTGTTAAAAATGTTAGTGATTATTTTACAATTGGTACATCAGTTAAAGCAGAAATAACAGGTATTGATCATACTAAACAACAATTAAGTTTAAGTACAAAAGAACAAGGATTAGTTGCAAAGAATAATTCTTCAATTGAAGAAAATGGTAAAGGATTTGCACCAATAAGAGAAACTGTTGATAATTGATTTAAAAAAGAAGAAAATAATTAAAATACTATTTTTCTTCCAAATAATAAAAAATATTGCTATTTAATGGTAATATTTTTTATTTTTTTCTTGCAATCTAAAATTTTTACAACTATATTTTTATTATAAATATTAAATAGTATTATTACGAATTAATATTTTAATTTTAAATACTATAAGGAGGTTATAGAATAGTGATAAAAACTAATTTAAAGTTTACTAATTTAGATATGAAAGAATTATCAACTTTATATCAAGAAAAAGTAACGGTGATTAACGCTGAACTGGAAAGTAATGCTAAAAATGAAGATGGTTGATTAGGATGAATTGATTTTCCATTTGCATACCAAAAAGACATTACTTTTCAAGACTCTTGAAAACGAATGAAAACTCTAGCATTGAAACTACAAAAAGAAATACAAGTTTTAGTAGTAATTGGTATTGGTGGATCATACTTAGGTGCTAGAGCAGGAATTGATATGGTGCAAGGTTTATTTAATAATACCGCTCCTGTTAAAGTAATTTATATGGGTAATACCATGAGTTCAACTTATGTTCACCAAGTTTTATCATATTTAAAAGATAAAGAATTTGCCATTAATGTTATTTCTAAATCAGGAACTACTACTGAACCAGCAATAGCTTTTCGTTTGTTAAAAGAACTATTAATTAAACAAAAGAAAAATAAGAATATTGTTAATAACAGAATTATCGCTACTACTGATAAAACAAGAGGAGTACTCCATGATTTGGCAAAAGAAGAAGGATATGAAAGCTTTGTTATTCCCGATAATATCGGTGGTAGATACTCTGTTTTAACTCCTGTTGGTATTTTTCCGATGATGGTAGCAGGAATTAACTGTGAAGAAATTATTGCTGGTGCGCAATTAGCAGCAAAAGAATGTAAAAGTGATAAAATTGATGTTAATGATGCCTATTTATATGCAGTTTCTCGCTATCATTTACATAAAACTAATAATAAAGCAGTTGAAATTTTAGTAAGCTATGAATTACAAATGCAAATGTTATGTGAATGATGAAAACAATTATTTGGTGAGTCAGAAGGTAAGGATGGCAAAGGATTATTACCAGCTAGTGTTGTTTTTTCAACTGATTTACATTCAATGGGCCAATTTATTCAAGAAGGTTCAAAAATGTTTTTTGAAACAGTAATAAAAATCAAAAAACCTAATGAAGATATCAAAATTCCACTTGATAAAGAAAACAATGATCAATTAAACTATTTAACAAAACATTCTTTACATGAAATTAATAATATTGCCTTACAAGGAACTATTGAAGCTCATAGTGATGAAATAGTAGGAAAAACACCAAATATTTTATTAGAATGGGATACAATGGATGGCAAAATGTTTGGTTATGCTAGTTATTTCTTTATGAAGGCTTGTGCTGTTAGTGCAAAATTATTAGGTGTTGACCCATTTAACCAACCTGGTGTTGAAGTATACAAAAAGAAAATGTTTACATTATTAGGTAAAAAATAATTTCCTAATAATAAATTTAATAAAACATTAAAATATAGTTATATAAAAACCATTCTGAAAAGAATGGTTTTTATATAATTTACTTAGTTGTTCTTCACTTATTAATTTACAATATTATATTATGACATTTTTTTGTAAATAATAATCTAAATAAATGTAATTATAAGTTAAGTTGTATTTTAAATGATGGTAAATGATATATACCAGTGCTAGTTGATGGTGCATTTATAAAATCAAATTGATTTATTTCATTTACCATTTTTTGTTCTTGTTCTTTAATTAAAAAACTTTCTACTATATGCTTAGTTATTTGCTCTTGAATAGAATATTGTGCTTTTTCTTCAGAAAAACCTTGATTAATACATTCAATAAAAATGAAAGATAATTTTTCATTTATTTCATTATTCTTAATAATCTCTTGATAAACATCATTAAATTCATTATTTAATAATTTTATATTTAATATTGATAAATCTTCATAAGTCATATTTCTAAAATTTAAATTAAATTCAAATTTTTCAAAAATATTTATTATTAATTGTTGATTTTCAAGTTCTTGATACTCGCTTTCTGATTGGATTACTTTACTAGCCATCTTTTATTCTTCCTTTTCTTTAAAACTTTAATTTAATAAAACCTAATATAGAATAATTTCTATATTAGGTATAAACATTTATTAAATTATTTTATCATTTTATCATAATTTCTATTCTAAATATAAAAATTATTAAATAATATGTAATATGTATAAAATTTATTATTTATATAAATTTATTTTATTTAAAATTCTACTTTAATTAAATAACATCCTTAACAATAGTAATGCCATTTTTAAGCATTGAATATCATGCATATTGATTTAAAATATGAGCTGGATGCTCTGGTTCATCATAAGTATTTGTCATTGTCATTGGAACAATAACATTTACTTCTTTATTGTGCTGATTAAATCAAGTTTTACAACTAATAGCAAATTGATAAATACAAATATCAGTACAACAACCAACAATAATAATGTTATCCCATTGTAAATTTGGCTTAAAATCAAAAGCAAAAAAACCATTAGTACTATTTTTTTTAATAATCTTAATATTGTCAAATTTTAATTCTTCTACTAACTCTGATTCAATAGTATTTTCCAAACAATGACTAGGAAAAGTATGAAATTCGGGACTATGTTCATTATGAGCATCATTAAAAGCAATAACTTTAGTTTCATTAGTATTTACTTTTGCTAATAAATTTTTAATTGGTTTAATAATTAAATTAATATTGGGTGAAAATAAATTTCCTTTTTTAGCAAAGCCATTAACCATATCAACAATAAATATAATATTATGACCTTTTAAAGTTTTAAAATTTAAATTAACTGTTTTATCCAAAGTTTTATTTATAATTTCAATAAATGAATCATTATTTTTCATTATTCACCTCTATTTTTTAAAAATTAATCGTTTAATAATAAATCAAATTATACTACAGCCAGAACAAATTGGCATTAAGAAAATAGTAAAAATAATTCCTACTTTTAAAAAGAAAATATCTACTGTTATTCCCTGACTACTTTGATAGATTAAACTATCAATTACACCATTTATATAAATAAAATTAAATCCATTAAAAATGTTTTCTATTTTAATACTTAATAACATAATTAACCCTAATAACAAAAATATAAAACCAGAAAAAAATAAAATAGTAATTATTTTTTCATCAAGAGGTAATTTTTTTCATCAATTTTTAGTTATCATTATTATCACCTATTTTTTTTAATTATATCATTGTTATATTACTGCTATAAAATAAATAAAAAAATTCTTACTTTAATGTGAAAAATAAGAATTTTTTAAAATTAATAAATCGCTATTTTTATTTTTTTACTACTTTTAAATAACAACTGTATCCAAAAATAATAAGACTTGTAAAAAATAAGATTGGAGTAGCAATAACCGCTAAGATTACTCCTATTTGTAACTGTGCTGCTGTACCTGTTAAAGTTGCAGTTCCACCTAATGCAGCAACTGCAATTTTTAATTTATCAAAAAAATCAGTTAATGACATAGTAACACCAAAATTAGTTATACTACCCTTAATAAAATCTCCAATAGTTCAAGGATGAGAATTTCTTAAAATTCAAAACCCATCATGACTTTCAGCCGCTTTAGCTCCTAGAGGTTTAACTGTTCAAGATACTGTTCCAATTAAAATTAATCCTAAAATCATTACTATTAACATAGTTATAAATACGTAAATGCTAATTTTATCTAACTTTGATAATTTTTTTCAAATTTTTTGCATAAATTTTCCCTTTCTTTTAATATAAATATGGCTCAAAAAAATTTTAGCAAACTTTAAAAAAATATTATATTTAAAATATATAAAACTGAAAATAGGTATAAAATAGTAATATTTAACATAAAATTATTTTTTTTGGTTTTTTCTTTTAACTTTTCTTTTAAAAAATAATTAAAAATAAAATAATTTTACATTATCTTTAAAAAATAATTGTAAATGTGAAAAATATCTATTATAATGATTAAGGTTTTTTAAGAATAAATAATTCTAATAAAACAATAAATAAGGAGTATTAGCTCAGCTGGGAGAGCAATTGCCTTACAAGCAATAGGTCGGCGGTTCAAGTCCGTCATACTCCACCATTTACCTGCTGATGTGGCTCAATCCGGCAGAGCAACGGTTTTGTAAACCGTAGGTTGCAGGTTCGATTCCTGTCATCAGCACCATTATTATTTATGGAGGGGTAGCAAAGTGGCCAACTGCACCTGGCTGTAAACCAGATCTCTTCGAGTTCGGGGGTTCGACTCCCTCCCCCTCCACCATATTACTTATTGGGGTGTAGCCAAGCGGTAAGGCAACGGCCTTTGACGCCGTCATGCGTTGGTTCAAATCCAACCACCTCAGCCATATATTTTATTAATTTGTCCTCGTAGCTCAGCGGTAGAGCACTCGGCTTTTAACCGAGGTGTCGCAAGTTCGATCCTTGCCGGGGACACCATTTGATGCCCAGGTGGTGAAATGGCAGACACGTCGGGCTTAAGATCCGATGACTTTTACAGGTTGTGCGAGTTCGAGTCTCGCTCTGGGCACCATTTTATATATTTATTAATGACGAGGAAGTATTCCTCATTTTTTATAAGCAAGTAAACTATATTTTGCCCAGATGGCGAAATGGCAGACGCAGTAGACTCAAAATCTACCGAGAAATCATGCGGGTTCGAGTCCCGCTCTGGGCACCACTAATATTAAATTATTAGTATAAAAAGGTATTCTTAAAAGAATACCTTTTTATTTTTATAATATTAAATATTATTAAACTGATAATCGACGTTCTGAAGATTGTTGTTTAACAGGCAAACGTTCTTCAGAATTTAATGCTGCTGTATTAAGTGGTTTAGGATCAGCTATTTCAACAACATGAGAAGTTGACATGACTGATTGTGTTTCCTCTCCATTATTAATTTTTTCTGGATTAAAAGGTTTATTTAATAATGGATTATTATCATCACTATCTTCAGAACTTGATGATGATGGTGAAGATGTACTGCTAGAAATATTTTCATAATTATCTTCCTCATCAAAATCATTAACATCCGCACATCAATTTTCATATAATTCCATTCCAGTATTTACTAATAAACCAGTACCAACTATTGCAAGACCAGCTATTGTGTCTCAAAAAGCCGTTGATCTTTTCTTATAAAATGGTTGGTCATCATCATTATTATTTGGATTACTTAATTCATGATATGCAAAAAGACTAACACCAGTAATTGCACTAGCAATAGTTATTGGTGCTAATAAACTTGCAGCTGTATTACCTATTTTTTGTCATATATTACGTTGTTGATTTATTGCATTTTCTTCATTATTAGGTGCACAACATTCTGATATTTTTTTACTAATTGTCACTATATGATTTAAACTTGAAGCTGCTGCTGCTGTAATAAAAGCATATGTAACAGGTAATGTATCTGGATTGGGTGTTGGTCAGTTAAGTCAAGCTACTGCTAGTGGTAATAATGGTGCTGTTGCAAAACTCACTCCTGTTAATAAATTATTAATCCTTACATTATTAATATTTCAATATCTTAATATTAAATTAGTTAACGAAATTTTTGAATTAATTCCTCCTTCCAACATAAAAAATAATGCTGGTGCTAGTGATAATACTCCATCTTGATATAATAAATAGTTACCCCCAGTTACCATTCAATTACCAAGAGTAAGTAACACATCTCTTATAGTAGGTACTACCCTATTTCTATTATTAGTTGATATTAAATCATTTGGTAATAATTGTTCTGTAGAAGAATAACTTCTTGCTGGTGATGAATCCATATTTTTCATCCTTTCTAAAAAATAATTTAAAGTAATAAAATTAATATAAAAACACCCATATTAAGAATTACAATTCTTAAATATGAGCTAAACTCTAGTCTTTATTTATTACTTCTTGTATTATAACCCTATATTAAATAAATGAAAGTAATATAATCATTAATATTGAAATTATGAAAAATAATTTTAATAACTTAAATAATTAAATTAATAATATTAAAAATAAATTTTTATTATTTCCTTATATAAGGAGGAGTTTTATTTTTTAATATTACTTTTTTAAAATTTACTTAAAAACCTTGTTTTTTCTTATTATTTATTTTTAATAATATCATTTTATTAAATAAAATAAAATTTTGATTTTCTATATATTTTCCAATACACATTATTAATAAATAACATCGCAAAATTTTATTTACTGAAATTAGTTTTAATAAAATATTTTTTTTGTATAATTAACTGTTATAAAGGAGGTCATTTATTAATATGAAAAAACAACGCTTAAATATCTCAAAATTAGGATTTTTACTTTCAGTAATGGGTTCGGCAGTAGGATTAGGTGGTATTTGAGGATTTCCAACTCAAATGTATAACCATCATGGTGCTTTTCTAATCCCTTTTTTAATATGTATGGTAATTTGTGCAATACCAGTTTTATTTATTGAAATGACAATTGGTAATAAATATCGCAAAAATCATATTGAATTTTTTAGTGAGGTTGGAGGTAAAAAGGGTGCTTTTTTCTCTTGATTGCATTCAACAACCGTTATTTTACTAAGTACTTATTATAGTGTTTTAGTAGGATGAACTTTAATTAATATTATTATTAGTTTTATTTCTAATTTAAATAAAGGTTCTTATTTTTATCATAATATTTTACAACAAACAAATGATCAAGATATTAGCAATTTAAATAGCCTAGGTAACTTAAATTGAATGATTTTACTTGCAACAATTGGTGTATGAATTATTTTGGGTATCATTCTACTAGGTGGTGTTGAAAAAGGAATTGAAAAAGCCAATAAAATTATGATTCCATTTTTATTTTTAATGATTATTATTTTAGCAATTTATACTAGTACATTATCAGGTGCTAAACTTGGATTAAATGTAATGTTTGATTTAGATGCTAAAGAATTATTAAATCCTGGATTATGAAAAGATGCTTTTGGTCAATCATTCTTTATGTTATCAACATGTACAGGAACCATTTATATTTATGCAGCTCATGCTCCTGAAAAACAAGATAGTACTAATCAAGCTTTTGTAGTAGCCTTTGGTACTAGCGTTATTGGTATATTAACAACAATTATTGTTTTTAATTCAATAGGTGCAATTGCTCAAAATCAAGGTAAAACTGATATTAAAGATGTATTTCAAGCAGGACCTGCTTTGATTTTCCAAGTAATACCACAATTATTTGCTATTATTAATAATCAAGTTCCTATTTTAGGAAATATTTTAGCAATATTATTTTTTGTTACACTTTTCTTTGCGGGTATGTCCTCACTAATTGGTCAAGTTGAATCAATGGTAAATGGTCTAGAATATGAAATTCATTTAAAGCGCAAACAAGCATTAGCAATATCATTATTAGGAGCAATGGCAGTATCAGTATTATTTACCTTTAGTAATTCACCAGCGCTGTTTAATGGGCTAGCAATCTGAGTAGCACAAATTTGACTACTAATAATTGGGTTTATTTTATTAATTGGTATTAGTCCATATGGCTGAAAACTATATGATACATTAAAATTATATAATAATGAAAATTCATGAATGAAATGAACAAAAGGATATAAAATAGTAATTTTAATTATCGCACCAATTTTAATTTTAATTAATATTGCTACTGGTATCTATGATTTTATTATTAATATTATCAATGCTAATTTTGTCTATGGTACAGTTGGTCTAACACTTGGTGTTGGGTTAGTTTTACTTTTAACTTTTATCTTAACTTATCATAAAAATATTCATAATGGTTTTAATAAATTATTTAAAATAAAAACAAAAACTGAAAGAGGTTAAAAAACATGGATGTTGGAGCAATTATTTTAATGGTAATTTCTTTAGTAAGTATTATTGGTCTTTTTATTTTCTTTGTCATAATGGATTTTAAGAGTCATAAAAAACAAAAAAGAAAAGAAAAAAACAAAGAATAATATTTTTTAAAATATTTTAGTATACTTATGATAAAGTATTATAATTAGGTTTTTTTGTAATCTGGCATTAAAATGCCAGATTACAAAACTTATTATTAAATGGTGAGTGAAATGGAAAAAAATAAATTAAAACAAATTTTATTAATTAGCAAAATAACTTTAACAATTGCTTCTTTATTTTTATTTTTAGTTTGACTAATGTTTATGACTAATATTTTTTTTCCTAAATCTCAAAACTCATTTGTTGCCAAAATTATGAATACTTCAATTCAAATTATGATTTGACCAATTACTAGTATAATTCTATTTATTTTTATTATGCCAATATGAGTTACTAATAAAAAACAAATTTTATTAGTATTTTTAACACTGTCACTAATTATCACAATATTGTGCACAACTTTTCTTTTTAGTTTAAACATTAATAAATTCTGAATTATATGATTAATTGCTCATTTTTTTGCTATAGCTTCAATTATTTTTGTCATTGTTTCTTTTTTCTTTAAAGAAAAACTTCTTTTATTTAAAAAGAAAAAAAATAAACATATTGAAAAAAAGATTAAAAAATAATTTTTTTTAACTTGTTTATCAAAAGTAGTTGACTTTAATTTTAGTAATATGATATAAATACATGGTGGTTAACATAACTGCGGGTGTCGTATAATGGTATTATTACAGCCTTCCAAGCTGAAGACGTGGGTTCGATTCCCATCACCCGCTCCATTATAAAATAAAAAAAGGCGTATTAATTACGGCTTTTATTTTTTTATAATGGTTTATATTTTAGGACCTTTTTTAGTTTGTAGTACTACTGCTGTTTCTTCATCACTACAATTACTGCAAGCACATTTATTAACTATTTCTGCTCATGAATTTACTGGATACATAACTAAAGACATTCCATTAGTTCTTTCTGGTAATGATTCTAAATATTTTATTTTATTATTTGTGCATTCTTCTAAATTAATTTTCATTAGTTATCCCCTACTTCTTTTAAAATTCGACTATTAAAAGCATCTGCTAAGAACTTATAAACTTTTACTTCAGAAATATTTTTTAAATCATAACAATTAATGATATCAGTTAATTTTAAAATCACATCATGATATTTTATAAAGTAAGTTTTATTTTCAACATTTGCTCACTTTTCTAAATTCATTGCATAATAAATTATTCCATCTCTATAAAATTGTGATTTCATATTTCTCACTCCTTTAAACGATATAATAAAACAAAAAACCTAATTTAAATACAAAAATTTAAACGAGGTCTATAAAAAAACCAAAATATTTTGTTCCAAAGTTCCTTTAAAACTTTAATACAATTGTAACTCATTTACAAGAAATTCCAAGTAAAATCAATAAAAAAAATTAATAACTTAAAATTAATATAAAGAGATAAATAAAGATTACATTTGTAATCTTTATTTATAATTGTCCTGAAATTGTTTTTAAAACAAAATTTTTTATATTCACTGATTGGAACTTCAGTTTTATTTATTAAATCACTCACTTGTTTTTGTCATTTTTTTAACTAAGCTTTTCATCTCTACATAGTCAGGTGTAACAATAGAAACAAAAATAATCATTTGTTTCATAATTTGTAACTCAACCTCACAATGTTTCTTATTGACTAATCTGGGGTCTCAAGCATAAGCAAGAACTGTTCTATTGCTTACTGCTACTTTAATTAATTTGTTTTAGTTTTATCTTTAGGAATTTCTTTTAATCTTTTTTCCTTTTCTTTAAAACTTTAATTTAATAAAAATCCTAACATAGAGATATATCTATATTAGGACTGAACAGTTATTAAATTATGAATATATAATAACATAAAAAATAATACTTTTGATGAAAATTATAATTAACACTTATATAAGTATTAATATTTAATTTCATATACATGTATTTTTTTATAAACAATTAAATTATAAAACTTCTAAGGAGGTAACTATTTCTAATTAAACAATAGTTATCTAATACAAAAATAAATGAAAAATATCTATATTTAATATAGATATTATGATATAATTTTCCTAAAATTAATATAAGTTTTTACCTATTTACTTTTATTTTAAAGTAAATAGGTTTTTAATTTGAAAAAGGAGATATTTAGAAGTGCTATATAGTAAAAAATCAGAAAATCTTATAACAGAAAAAGAAAAAACAACAACAAATTCAAGAAAAATTAAACCACAATTACCAATAACAACATCTCTTGCTGAAATATTACTAAATAATAATGAAAAACTTGTTGGTACTATTACTAGTGATCAGTATCTTAATAAAGATAACAAACAAGTACCATTATATAAACTAATTAAAACTTCAGAACCAAATAAAAAAATAAACATTAAAGCAATAAATTCTATTAAAAATGACAAACAACCAATAACAATTCTAAATAAAACCAATTCACAATCAATATAAAAATAAAATAAAATTATTAAAGATTGAAATTGAAATTTTTAATAATTTTATTTTTTATTATTTAATTCAAAGTTTATGTTTAGATTAACTACTAAAATTTATTTTCTTCTTATTTTATAGTATGATTTACCTATAAACTTAATTTTTTATTATAAAGGAGAAATAATAATGAATGTACTAAAAACATATGAGATTTGAAAAAACCAAAACTTACCACAACACTTAAAAAAACAATTAACTACAATGTCTAAAAGTGAAATTGAAGATGCTTTTACTACAACTTTAGAATTTGGTACAGCTGGCATGCGTGGTATTACTGGAGTTGGTACTGGCAGAATTAATGAAATTATTATTATGAAGGCAACTGTCGCATTTATTCAATATTTAAAATCTGCCTTTTCTGAAAAAGACTTACTTCGTGGTGTTATTATTGCTCATGATAATCGTCACTTTTCAGCAGAATTTACAATGTTAACAGCAAAAACTTTAGCTAAACATAAAATTCCTGTTTTTTTATTTAAAAATAATGATTTAAGACCAACACCAGTACTTTCATATAGTATTAGAAAAGTTAATGCTCTTGCTGGAATTGTTATTACAGCCAGTCATAATCCTCCTGAATATAATGGTTATAAAATTTATGATCAATATGGCTGTCAATTTCTTCCTAATGTTACCAATATAATTAGCAATAAAATGGAACAATTGCCTGATGATTTTCAATTAACATTCGATTATGATACTAACCTAATTAAAGAAGTGCCTTCAACAGTAGAAGATAATTATCGTGACGATATTAAAAATTTACAGTTTTATCCACAAGTTAAAAATCGTAACTTTAAAATTGTATTTTCTAATCTACACGGTACTAGTCGTGAATGAGTTAAACCAATTTTAGAACAATGCGGTTATGAAATTATTTTAGTAACAGAGCAAGCTAACTATGATCCTGATTTTAAAGGTGTAGTGTCGCCCAATCCCGAAGTAAAACCAACATTTGATTTAGCAATTAAACATGCTAAAAAACATGATGCACCATTAATTATTTTAAATGATCCTGATGCTGATCGCATTGGTATTGCTGTAAAACATAATAATGATTATGTATTATTAACAGGTAATGAAACAGCACCAATTTTATTAGAATATTTATTAAGCCATTATCAACTTAATAAAACAATGCCAAAAAATCCTGTTATGTACAATACATTTGTTACTTCAAATTTATCTGATATGATTGCTAAATCATATGGATGTCAAGTTATTAAAACGTTAACTGGTTTTAAATGAATTGGTGCAGAAATGCTAAAAGAAAAAGAACGTAACATTAACTTTGTTTTTGGTTTTGAAGAAGCATATGGTTATGTTATTAAAGATATTACTCGTGACAAAGATGGTATTCAATCAGCAATAGTAGCAGCAGAAGCGGCTTGATATTATCAAAAGTCACAAAAAACATTAGTTGATGTTTTAGAAAATATTTATCAAAAATTTGGATATTATTACTGTTATACTGTTAATCTTATTTTAAAAGGCAAAACAGGACAAAATACTATTAATAATATGTTAGAAACATTAAGAACTAGTAAAATACCAACACTTAATAATATTAAAACAATTAAAGTTGAAGATTATCAAACTGGTTTACATGGAATGCCATCGCAAAATTTACTAAAATTTTACTTCAGTGATGGTTCATGATTTGCTGTTAGACCTAGTGGAACTGAGCCAAAAATTAAATTCTATTTTGTTTGTGTTGATAAAACCATTAATGATGCACAATTAAAAATGAGAAAAATGTATGAAGAATTAGCTATCAAATATCTAAATATCAAAGATATAAAATGATAGAAAGGAACTAAAAAATGACTGTAATTAAAGATATTAAACCTAATAATGTTTTAAGTTTAGTAGTAATTATTAATCGAGTAATTCAAGGTGTTGCTTCTAACAATACTAATTATTTAAACTTACAATTACAAGATAAAACTGGGACAATTTCAGCAAGAATTTGAGACGTAAGCAAAGAAACTATTGAACAATTAACAATAGGACAAGTAATTAAAATTGAAGCAAATAGCATTAATTATAATAATGAAATACAACTAAAAATTAATAATTGAACTATTATTACTAATCCTAGTGAATATTATGATTTATTACTTACACAAGCACCAATTAATATTATTGAAGCATGAACTGAAATTAGTCAAACAATAAAGGAATTTAAAAATCCAATTTTAAAAAAAGTATTAATCCAATGTTTTAATAAAAAAAATATTGATGATTATAAAAAGTGACCAGCAGCAGTTAAAATGCATCATGCTGTTCAAAGCGGTTTATTATGACACTCAGTAACAATGTTAAGAATGGCAAAACAAGTAGTAGCACTTTATAATGATCGTAATATTAATAGTGAACTATTATATGCAGGAATCATTATGCATGATTATGGAAAAATGGTTGAATTAAATAATAATCCTATTAGTTCATATACACTATCAGGTAAAATGATTGGTCATATTTCATTAGGTGCAATGCAAGTTACACTTGCTTGTAAGGAATTAAATATTAACTTAGACGAAGAAATCGTAGTTTTATTACAGCATCTAATATTAGCTAGTCATGGTAAATATGAATATGGTTCACCTGTCTTACCAAAAACAATAGAAGCTGAAATTTTACATCATTTAGATAACTTAGATGCAAAGATCTATGCAATTGATGAAGCATTGGTTAATATTAATGTTGGTGAATCAACTGCTCGTATTGCAAGTATTGAAAATAGAATGTTCTATAAACATCAAAATTTAAAAGAAAAAAATAAAAAAGTTTAAATAATAAAAACTCTCTTTTAATTAAAAGAGAGTTTATTTTTTATCATAAATTTTAATAAATTAATTTATATTTATTTTTATAGGATAAAAATAACCAGTTTCTGTATTACCATAAAAAATCAATACATTTGCTTCTTTATCTGATTCTTTATCTTTAAATCAATCATTAGGTACTGGCTTTTCATTTTTATCATAAATTTCATTTTCATTTCTAAGCTTATTAAAATCAATTTTTTCTTTATACATACCTTTTAATAAAACTTTAACAGCTAATTCTGAATTTTTTTGTAATTTTTTTAATTTATTTATAACATCTGTTACTGCTTCTTGTTTATTCATTGTTTCTTTAGTTGAAGTTGCTGGTGCTCATGAAGCGAATGGCAAAGTTGTCTTTGCAAAATAATTTTGCATATCAATATCTGAAATAATTGTTTGTTTAGTTATATCAATCATTGTTGAACCTTGATAATTTGGATCATTTGAATTACTACTTATTTTGACAACTATTTTAGATACTTTTTCAAGTTCTTGTTTATTGTTTGTTATTTCTTCATTATTTTCGTTATAAAATTGAAGTTGATAACCAGCAGCTAATGGTGTTGACTTAAATTCATCAAAACTATTTATATTACTAATTAATTCTTTATAACTTTTACTTGGATTAGCAATAATGTCTAAACCAGTTAATTGAATAATAGTACTTAAATCAGTTTTATCAGATTGTTCTTTTATATTTATTTTAATTGGTGCTGTTGAACCTTGATAATTCAAATCATTACTATTGCTAGTAATAACTATATATAAATCACCAACTTTTTGTAATTTAGCAGTTATATCATTTTTAGCTTCTTTATCACTAAAATATTTAATTACAGGGTTACCTAACTTTGGATTTAAGTTTTTAACTTCTATTGTATTATTTATTAATGTATCTAATTTTTTATTACTTTTATTAACATCTACAGTAATATTTGTTGTTAGTTTAGTAATTTTATCTTTTAATTCTGTTTTTTGTGTTGTGTTATTATCACAAGCAACAACTGATAATGGTATTGGTGTTGATATTGTTAAGATCGATAATAATTTTACTAAGTTTTTCATTTTTTACCTCGCTTAAAAATAATAAGTTAATTTAAAAACCAATAAAGATTTCAAGTATATAGGGACTTCGTCCCTCGCCACTACGTGGCTCACCCAAATTATAGTCCCAGTAGGTTCACTGGGACTATAATCATTTTTATTTATCTTTATTTTTAAGTTTATCTTTTTTCTTTAAAATATTATCCAATTTATCCAAACCAGCAAATTTAATATCACTATAAGTCATATCGATACTACTTGCTTCTTTAAGGTATTTCTTAGGTGATAATTCACTTTTAAGTTCATGCACATAATGTAAAGCCCTAGAATTATACCTTTTCAACCAATGTCTAGGAAAAAATAAAGTCATAGCCATTGCTTCACCGCTATAACTTGGAGGCATTATGCCTTTTTTAATCATTTTCTTTGTTCTACGTCGTGAAAACACTACTTTATTATAATCCTCAATATTAGTATATAAATTAAGATTAAATATAACAACAAAGCCCAAAAAACGCATTCTTTTAACTTGCACAACATACTCTACTTTTTCTCTTGCTTGTACTGGTATTCTATTAGGGTGTTGTTCAATCAAATACATTGTACCATTAAACATGTGACCTATTAACTTACAAAATTGTCCTAAACTTTCTTGTTGATTTTTAAACTGTACTCCTAAATCATTAGAATTTATTTTTAATGCTAATTCATCTAAAATTATTAAATCTTGTTCCTCAAAAGCATAATTACTTGCTAACTGATTAAAAGTAAAAACATCATTATAATTAACCAAATAAGAATAACCATTTTTTAATTTAATAGGAAAAGGACTAACTACTCGTTTTTTATGAGTTTGTGCTAAAAAACAAGCAAGAGCAGATTTACCAGTGCGTGGTGGCGCTGAAATAATATAACTACCTACACGTTTTAAAATTTTAACATTACGAATAGTTATAAGAATTGGATAAATAATCATAATCAAACCTATAACCAATAACACGTAACCATATCAAGGCATTATTTAACCACCTTATTTTTATTTTTAAACTTACTTTTAATTCAAAAACAAAATTTCATAAAATATGAACCAAAAACAAAAGAAAAAATAAAATTAAAAATAAACAATAAAAATTGAACATCAAAACCAGAATTTTCATAAAATAATTTTAATTTATCTACATCAAAATTAAAAAATAATGCAGTAACTAATGATGTTAAAAACAAACAACAACTGTAATCAAAATTTCACATCAAAACAATCTTTTATTTTCCATAATAAACTCCTAACCTATAATTAAACTAATTGCTCTAACAAATAACCATAAAGGTATAATATTTTCTATTCCACTAACAATATCAACATTTAAAGCAGTACTAATCGTATCTGAAAAAATATGTCGTAATAAACTATCTGTTGTAAAAAGAAATTGTCTTAATGGTTCAACTGGTAAAACTTTACCAACAACACCATAAAGTATTCATCTAAAAGCATTACGCAGATGACCAAAAACATCATATCAACTAACACGTTCATACTCAGGGTTAAAAGGACTATTTGGTGGTACTGGAACAATATCTTTGGAAGAAAAAATATTCATCTGACCAAATTTAACATGCAAACCGTCACGATTAGTTAACGAAGATAAATCAAAATCAATTGTTAAATGCTTTAAATTTGGAACACGAACCGGCATAGTAACAAAATTATATTTTCCTAAATTATAAACACTATCTTTATCATTTAATACACCTTTAAAATTATAACGAATATTACCCTCATAATCTAAAAATGAAAATGTATAAATAGAAGAAAAATAACTAAAATATTCAGCAGAAATATAAAACATAAAACCTTGTATATAAAAACTCAAAGGTTTTGTAATTTCAAAAGTCAACTTAAAACTTAAATTATTAGAAACATTATAATTTCAAAAAACTAACTCATTAAACTTACCAGTTTGTATATAATTATGATTAAATAAAATAAGAGATAACTGGTTTAAATCTTGCTCTGTAAAATCATAATTTGTAGACAAATCACTAACTCGTCTATCAAAATTACCTACCACATCAGAATGAAATTGAATTGAATAAGGAGTATCAGTAGTTTTATGTACAACAGCAGAAACTAATTTTAAATCTGGTTGGCCAACATCAAAATAAGCAGAGTTTCATGGAATAGTTGCTCAATCATTAAAATCATTATATTTAACGGGTTTAACCATATCGCTAGTTATAGTGTAATTACTTTCACTAGGTGCATTAAAAACAATTAAACTAGTTGGTGCTTGAACAGTACTATTTACAACAAAAAATAATTTAACAAACTTAAATCACATAATTATTTACCAAATAAACATTTTAAAATTCACCATGAACCATAAAATATAATAAATCCAATAAAAAACTGAGTTCCATAAACCACTAAATTTCATAAAATAGTAGTAAAATCATCAACTGGACTACCTATAAACATAGTTCAATAATCAACTATACATTGATGTATTTTATTGTAAATATCTCAAACACTCATAATTAACACCTACCCAAATAATGACCTAAAAACAAATTTAATACTACGATAAATAAAATTAAAAAATACACCTAATACCAACCAAAAAGTCAAATTAAACAAAATATAAACTTCATCAGTAATATTTGGTTGATTTAAAAATATACTAATATCATTACTAGAAAATATAAAAATTAAATGCAATATACTATTAACAAAATCACTCATAAATTAAGCACCTACAAACTTCCCTTTTTTATTTTCAACACCCTTAGCCTTATTTCTTAAACGTTTTCTTTCATGTTGTTTAGCAATTTGCTTTCCAACAAATTTTGAACTTCCTTTAATATTTCTATAACTTTGCTTTACAGTACCCGATGTAAAAACTGGCTGAATATCAATATTTAAAAAAACTGACATAGCAAACTTTATTAAAAGAATAAAAACAACAAAAGTCCCCAAATTAAAACCCAAATCTGCCATTGGCAAATTTCAAAATTTCATAAAAATTTGCGCAAATAATTCTAAAATTTTTGAAATAAAAGCAACACCCATAATAAACTACTCCTATATTATTTTTAATAATTTTAAAATTAATGAAAAAGTAAAAAGTACTAAAATAATTGCTAACAATGGTGCTGGCATAGAAACTATTTGTTGTGAACTATCACCAAAAATAAAACTTTTAATAACCAAAGATAAATTATGTAAACCGGAAAAATCAGTAATATAACTTTGCAAAATATTTTGCACAATATTATTTAAAGAAGGTAAAAGTTTACCTAATAAAGGAAAAACAAAAATTATTGCAAAAAATAATTTAATCATAACTATTACCTCCTAAAAACAACTTTAGTTTTTTCTACCTAAATCCACGAATAATATGTCCTATAAATTCTTTAATAAATACTAAGACCATCATAAATATTGGAATTAAAACTGGTCAATTTGTCATAATTGAATCACCAGCAAATACTCAATCAAATACATAACTAAAAGATTCTAATAATTTTTGGCCAATACCTCCAATCATATTTAATAGTGCGGTTAAACCTGCGGGCATTTTAATCACCTCCCTCCTCTAATTCTTTTCTTGCTCTTTCTTTCCGTTTTTGTTCTTTACAATATCAACAATCGGGATCAACTATATCATGTTTTTTATGTTTAAATTTTCAAACTAACTTTTTAATAGTACCTTTAAAAAACCAAGAAGTAGCAAACACAGCCAATATTACAACTATTCATTTAACCATTATTTTTTACCTCCTAAAAAATTATCAAAACTCATATTTTCACTTAATCTTTGTTCAAAATTTCGCTTTGCTTTTTTCTTATGTAACTTTTGTCTTGGCATATTTTTTCATTTATCTTTTTTCATTTTAAACACCACCTAATGTATAAGCATAAGAATAATCCCAGTTTAAACTTGCTCTATCTAAATTAATCTCCGACATATTATCATCATTTAAATCAACATCAACCATACTGTCATTTGTACTTTGATAATCACTAACACTAGTGTTAATTAATCTTGCTCTTTCATCAGTAAATACTTCTTGTAACTCTATATTATTATGTGTATTGCCTAATGGCAACAATAAACTATTTATAATTTCACTTGCTCCCGCAATTATCGTAGGAATAGCAAAATAATTATTAAAATTATTATTAATTCCCATAGCAACACCACTACTAATCAAACATCCACCAGTAGCCATATTACATATCTTTCTTATTGCTTCAAATTTATTAGGTATTAACTCAGTTAAACCACTAATACATTCGCTATACCAAAACTATTTAAAGATATATAAGTATCTCAATCTACAAAAGGCTTATCAATTACTGGATTAGGAGTTGGTATTGGAGTAGGAATTGGTGGTTCAGTAGGACAAGGCGGCCAAAAACAAGGTTCATCTCTTAATAAAGAAACTGACTTATCTACATACTGAACAAACTTGGCATAGTTAATTAAACCAATAGTCCCTAAACCTAAAAATATCTTTTTATAACTATTAATAACTTTATTTCTAGTAGTTGGTCTTTGATTAATATTCCATATATCAATTCCTAACTTTTTACTAAATAACAAAGAATTTATAGAACCTAATACTGGGTCTTTTAAATATTGACCATAATAAGCACTAACACCTACCATAGCACTTAATGGACTTAATCCAGTTCTTAAAATTTTAGTTAAAGTATAATTACTAGTTTGCTCTAATTCATTAGGCATAAATAAAATTCCTTACTTTATATACTAATAAGGAGCTTATTTAATTTTTACTTATTTCTTTTATTCTCTTTTTTTATTCGTTCCATTTCATTAGCAACTCTGTAACACATTTCACAACCATATACTCGTTCATAAGTTCAATCACTACATTTATGTCTCATAATTTAACTTACTTTCTTGCTGTCTCATTGCCTTATTTAAAGCAATATCTAATATACAATTTGGACAATAATATTTTCTAGTATATAAGTTTTGTAAAACTCTTTTAGGACAAATAACTTGGTCACAAAGTTTACACATATAAATAGCTAAATGAAACGGTTGTCCACAAGAACAATTATTACTTCTAGCCATAATTTAAAATTAACTCCTAA
Organism: Spiroplasma endosymbiont of Tiphia femorata; assembly: GCF_964020225.1. Lineage (NCBI taxonomy): Bacteria > Bacillati > Mycoplasmatota > Mollicutes > Entomoplasmatales > Spiroplasmataceae > Spiroplasma > Spiroplasma endosymbiont of Tiphia femorata. The sequence goes on from NZ_OZ026544.1 coordinate 1,421,005, forward strand.
CATAAAATAATTATTTAAAATTACCCTTTTAATAAATAACTATTTTCAATTAGAAAGTTTTTTAATATTACCGCTTAAATCAAGTTCAAGTGAATAAAAATTACCAACTTTTAAATCAAGAGTAGATAAACAATTATTAAAATCACTAGCAAATTCCGGATTATATCATTTATCACGTGTTTGACCAGTTGGCACACTTGTTTGTTTGTTTATTTCTACAAACTTCAAAACATCAAACTTTAATGTTTGACCTTTATTATTTTTATCGGGAATAATACGCCCTTTTTCAATATTAACTAATTGAACTTTAAACATAAAAAAATACTTAACCTTTCGCGTTCATTAAAATTTAATTTAATAAGTCAAGCATAGTAGGGTAAACCTATACTTACTAATAATATATCATAAAAATATAAAATTTCAACTAAAAATAAAAAATGAACATTAGTAAGAACGCGAATAATCACTAATGTTCATTAACCATTATATATATATATATACAAGTATATTCTTTAATAATTTAATTTTTTATGATAAAACTTAAAATTTTTAAATTTATTATTTTAAATCATTTTTTAAACAATTCGGGCAAATAGCAATCATAATTTTTAACTTGTTTTTTTCAGTTACTAAAAAGAATTTAAAAATTACACTTCAATCAATTATTTTTTTCCTATTATATAATGAATTAGTAAATTCATCTCATTTTTTTGTATCAATAATACTTCTACATTGAGAACATTCATATTTATTTTCGAAATTAAAAATAGATAATAAAATATTTACTTCTCACAAATACGAATTAAAATGTGTTATAAATTGTTTTGACATTTCTTTTACTGAAAGTTGTTTACTACCTATTATTTCATTTTTATAATCTCTAAGTAAATTTTTCTCTTCATAAGAAAAAAATTGATATTTATTTCAAATCTTTTCTAATTCTTTATATAATTCTGTTCTAATTGTTCTTTTTCTATTTTCAAATTGAAAATATATAGTAATTCCTAAAGTTATAATAACAGACATAGCACTAATAATACTAGTACAAATTTCAATTATTGTTTTAGTATCCATTTTTTTCTCCTTTTATATTTTATTATAATTTAAAAAAATAAAAAAAATACTAAAAATTAAACTAATGTAAAACTTTTTTCTTAAAATTTATTTCTTCAACTTTACTACCAAAAACTTTATAAACCCAAGTCAAAACATCTCTATCTCTATGATTTAAATAACCAATTTCACTAGTCCATAAATAATGTTTATACGATAAAGCACTTAAATATACATATTTTTCGTAATCTTCATATTCTTTAAAATAATCATTTACAACAGTACTCTCAATAATAGCACCAATCATCACAGTATCACCATTACTATCTCTTTGAGTTTTAAAATAAAATACATTTGTTGCATTAAAACTTGCTTTAATTATATCTCCAATTGTCAATTTTTTAATACCACGAACAACAAGAGGATTTTTACAATTACGACTAAAAGCATAAGCCTTTACACCTACATCTGTCTGATTTATAGATTTAACATCATCCATGGCTTTTGTAACATATTTTCCTAAATATTTAATAACAAATTCATTTGTACCTTTTTTAACTACTTTTAAATCATTAAAACCATGAGTTCATCATTCTGCTAACATACTTTTATATATCTTTCTATTAAAAATTATATGAAAATGAATAGCACCACGAGATTGATATTCATAAACATAAAAATACTTTAATTCTCCTAAATTTTGAAAACGTTTAGGGTCATTTCATCACTTTTTTAATTTAATAAAAAATAAACCAATATCTTTTTTTGCTTTTTTAATATCTTGCATATTATTTTTATAAGTCAAAGTAACAAAACTTAACATTTTACTATTATAAAAATTATGTAATGCTTTTTGAATTAAATTAGTTTTAGTACGAGAAGTATTATTTCTCAATTTTTGTTTATTTCCAACATAACATTTACCTTTTTTATTTCCAATATTATTTAAAAAAGAAATAGGTAAAACAACATTTTTAACATAACAAGCATAAAAAATTTTTTTAACATAAAAATCTTGTTGAATATCCATATATAAAACTTCCGCGTTCTAGGTTTTAAAAAACCAATTTTATACATTTTAATAATAAACAAATCTTAACATAAAAAATTATAAAAACAAATAATAAAAGAAAAACGATACTTAATTAATTTAAACAAATCTTAACATAAAAAATTATAAAAACAAATAATAAAAGAAAAACGATACTTAATTGAATTAATAATATATGAAAACCAAATATTTTACAATATAACTTTAATATGCAAAAATACTTGTAAATTAAGTTATTTTTTAAAAAATTTCTTTTCTTTTTTATATATTTTAAAATTATTTTTTAATTAAAAATTATAATTATCTATTACTAGTAAAGAAAATGTGATATTATATTATTAAAATTTAATATAAGTTTTTGACCTATTTACTTTATTTCAAAATAAATAGGTTTTTTGTTTTAATTTAGAAAAGGAAGATAAAGAAATGCCTAAAAATAAATTTTTAACAGCTATTGAAGAAGGTGACTTACAAACAGTTAAAACTTTACTACTTAATCCTGATAACAATAAGTTCGATATGGAGGGTGCCTTAATAACAGCCGCTGATTATGGTCACATTGAAATAGTTCAATTTTTAATAGAAAATAATACTGATATCAATCATATAAATAGTACAAAAGATACTGCTTTAATGTTAGCTGCCGAACAAGGTCACACAGAAATAGTTAATCTTTTAATAACAAACGGTGCTAATGTTAATCATATAAATAACACAAAAGATACTGCTTTAACACTTTCTATTGAACAAGGTCATGAAAATATAGTTAAAATTTTAATAACAAACGGTGCTAATGTTAATTATATAAATAAAGATTATGATACACCTTTATTATTAGCTACCAAAAAAGGTTACATAAAAATAGTTAATCTTTTAATAACAAATGGTACTAACATTAATTATATAAACAAAAATGATGATACAGCTTTATTATTAGCTGCTGAACAAGGTCACACAGAAATAGTTAATCTTTTAATAACAAACGGTGCTAATGTTAATCATAAAAATGAAATCAATGGTGATCATACTGCTTTAACACTAGCTGCTGAACAAGGTCACACAGAAATAGTTAATCTTTTAATAACAAACGGTGCTAATGTTAATCATAAAACAAAATTTGGCAATACTGCTTTAACAAAGGCCGCTAAAAATGGCCATTTAAATGTAGTTGATTTATTAATAGCCAATGGTGCTGATATTAATCAAATAAATTTACGTGGTGAAACTGCTTTAATAAGAGCACAAAAACAAAAACATACAAAAGTAGAAAAAATTTTAACAAAACAATGTTCTTTAGAATCTAATAAAAATGAAATCAATGCAACTAATTATAATAATAAACCATCAATAAAGGTTACTGTTCTTTTGTATTAAAAGAACAGTAACCTTGTTAAATGTTTAATCTTATCTATTATAAAACTTTTTATTATTTATGCCATATTTTTAATATTATTAATTAATTGATAATTAATAGGATTATTAAAATTATTATCTTCGTGCACACATTTTCCAACGTGAATATCATTAATACCATTTTTTAATAAAACATTAACATTTTCTAAATTAACTCCACCACCAGCAAGAATTTTTATTGGTAAATTTAATTTCTTTAATTCTTTAAATTTATTAATATTATTTACAATATTATCTTGACCACCAGAAGTTAAAACTGTAGTAACACCTAATTTTACTAACTGTTCTAAAGCTTGTTTTTTATTAAAAATTTCATCAAAAGCACGATGAAAAGTTATTTTTAAAGGCTTTGCTAATTTAATAATTTCACTCATTCTTTCAACATCAATATTATTATCTTTAGTTAAAATACCACAAACAATACCTGATGCATGAGTTGTTTTAATAAATTCAATATCTCTTTTAAAGATTTTAAAATCATTATCAGTAATATTAAAACCATTATTATTATTATTTCTAACCATAACCATTACTGGTTTCAATGAAATTTTACATGCTTCAGCAATCAATTCATAATTTGGAATATAACCACCAAATTCCATAGCAGTACAAAGTTCAACTTGATTAGCTAAAGAATTATTAATTTTTTCTATATCTTTTAAAGATGTAGCTATTACTTCTAAAAACATAAAATATCTCTCCCCATCTTATTTTTTTGATAAATAAGTTTTCAATAAACTAACTTTATCTAATTTCTCTCAAGGTAATTGTAAATCATTTCTACCAAAATGACCATAAGTTGATAATTGTTGATAATTTTGTTTAAATAACTCTAATTTATCAATCATAGCACTAGCAGAACAATCAAAGACTTGATAAATTATTTCTGTTAATTTTGCCTCTGTTAAACCGGAAATAATAGTTTGATGAGTATTAACAAATATTGCAATTGGTTCAGGAGTTCCAATTGCATAAGCTAATTGTACTTCACAAATCTTTGCTAAGTTAGCAGCAACAATATTTTTAGCAATATACCTAGCATAATAAGCACCCGTTCTATCAACTTTAGTGGGATCTTTTCCTGAAAAAGCTCCCCCGCCATGACAAGCAGCTCCACCATAAGTATCAACCATTAATTTTCTTCCTGTTAAACCAGTATCACCAGCAGGTCCACCAATTACAAATTTACCAGTTGGATTAATTAAATATTTAAAATCAAGATTTAAATGATATTTATTAGCAATATATTGCATAATTTCTTTATGAATAAATGTTTTAAATTGTTTTTCATCATAATTTGCTTGATGTTGAATGCTCATTAAAATAGTATGTATTTTTAAATTTTTAGGGTCTTCTTGATCAATAGTAACTTGCGCTTTCATATCAAGAAGTGCATACTTAAATTTTTTTTCCTTTCGTAATTTTGTAGCTCGTTTAATTAATTCATGTGCTAAAACAATTGCTAATGGCATATATTCTGATGTTTGCTGACATGCATAACCAAACATTATTCCTTGATCACCAGCACCAATTTGATGATTTTTTAATTCAACACCTTGTAAAATATCAGGTGATTGTTCATGAATTAACACTTTAATTTCACAAGTAAAACCATTAAATCCAATTTCATCATTTATATAACCAATTTCAGTAATAACTTTTCGCGCAATTGCTTGATAATCAACTTGAGCATGACTATGAACTTCACCACCAATTAAAACAAAATTTGTAGTAATAAAAACCTCACATGCTACTTTGGCATGTGGATCTTGTTTTAAAAAAGCATCTAAAATTGCATCAGCAATTTGATCGCAAATCTTATCAGGATGACCAGGAGCAACAGACTCACTAGTAAAAAGAGGATGGGTAATATTAGGTATTAATTTCATATTTTTTAACCTTTCTCAAGTAAAATTTTTTTTGTAATTCATGGCATAATTTCATTATCAAATATATCTTTAATATTAGGTTCATTAATTAAAGCATGTTTACCATCAAAAATAAAAACATAACTATGATGTTTCTTCCAATATTTTTTATTAATTTTAAGTTGATGAAAATCACTAAATACATCATCAGCACTTTGCAAGATTAACGTTGGAAGTTTTGAATTACTAATTTCCATTATACTTTTTTTATTAATTTTTTTAAATTGTAGTAAAAAACGTAATGATCAATTTTGACGATTACTATATCTTTGATTTATATTAGTAATATGAGCATTATTACTAGAAATATCTTGATTTTCAACATAGATTGGCATTTGAATATTAGAATTAAAAATAAAAGCAAAACAAAAACAAATAATAAAACTTAATGAAAATTGATAAAGATTTTTTTTAGTTACTAAATTACTAGTAATTAATGCTGATACTTGTGAATTATTTTTAACAGCATGACTAGCAATAGCTGCGCCTAATGATTCACCAAAAATAATAATTTTTTGATTAGGATATTTAGATTTTACTGCACTTATTATATCTTTTAAATCATTAATATCAGTACCTAATGATTTAAATTTTCAATCTTGTCCATTTTTACCATTACCTCTTCGATCATAAGTAATTAAAGATAGTTGTGATTTTTTACAAAAAGAACTTAATAATTTAAAATCATCTTTTTGACCTTGCAAGCCATGAGCACCAATAATAATGACTGTACTTTTATCAACCATTTGCTTAAATAATTTTACTTCATAACCATCACGTAAAATAATTACCTTTTCTCGTATTTCAGCAGCTTGTTGTACATGAACATTATCTTTAATTTTTGCCATTAATAAAATTCTTAAAATTATTAAAATAATTAATATACTAATCCCAATTAAAATCGAATATAAACCATTTTTATCAGTAAAAAAATTAGCATTGTTTCATATCATGTTAAAGTTAGTCCCTTCCTATATTTGTAATTATTCGTAAATTTTAAAATTAGGTGCTTGTGGATGAATAAAAATACGTTCAATTTTTTGTGCTTTATTTGTCTCATCATTAATAGTTAATAAAACAGCTGAAAATTGACCTTCACCATCAGCTGGACTAAATTTTGCCGGCATACTTTTTTTATCACGAATAATAACTTCTTCAGCTTTAGCACCAATAATAGAATAAAACGGACCTGTCATTCCAACATCACTAATAAAAGCAGTACCTTTTGGTAATAAACGATTATCTGCTGTTTGAACATGAGTATGAGTTCCTACCACACAAGTAACTTGACCATCAAAATTTCAAGCAAAAGATAACTTTTCCGCTGTTGCTTCAGCATGAAAATCAATAATATGAATGTCACTTTTTTCTTCACTATTTTGTTTATCAATCGTAATAAGTTGTTCAAGAGCAAAATAAGGATTATCAGATTTATCCATGAAAGTACGACCAATTAAGTTTGTTACACGTACTTTTTTATTACCAACTTTAACTAAAATTGTACCATTACCTGGATGATAAGGATTATAATTTAAAGGACGCAATAAATCGGGAGTTGTATTAATATACTTAGCAACATCAGGATGACCAAAAATATGATTACCGGTAGTAATAATATCAATACCAGCATTTTTTAATTCATCATAGTGTTTTTTACATAATGATTTACCATGAGTAGTATTTTCACCATTCGCAACTACTAAATCAATCTTAAATTGATTTTCATATTCCTTTTTTATTTTAGGAATTCAATATTTAACCATTTGTCTACCAACAATACTGTAAATATCACCAATTATTAAAATCTTCATTAATTTCCACCTGCTTTATTCTATTTTATCAATTTCTTGTAAAACTTTAATAAAATTATACTTTTCCGTATATTTTTCATATATTACTTGTCGTTGTTTATATTTTTCATAAAGATGCAACTTACTTTCATATTTATTTAATAAAATAATAACTTTTTGTAGACTATCATGAACAGCCGTTCGTGATACTTTTTGTAAATCAGCGATTTCTTGTAAAGATAAATTCTCAATAAAGTAATTTGTAAAATATTGTTTTTGTTTTGCTGTTAATAATGTATTATAAAAAGCAAATAAACTATAATATAAAACTTGTTTTTCTAAACTATTCATTTTCATACTCCACAAACAAATTACTTGTTAAACTAAAAATATACTTATCTAAATCAAACTCTTCCAAGTCATTAATACCTTCACCAAAACCCATTAATTTAACAGGAATATCTAATTCTTCCTTAATAGCAAGAATAATGCCACCTTTAGCAGTGCCATCCATTTTTGTTAAAATAATGCCAGTCAAAGAAACAATTTTCATAAATTCTTGCGCTTGATTAATACCATTTTGTCCAGTTGTACCATCAATTACTAACAATGTTTCATTAGCTTCATGTCCTAATTTCTGAGTAATAATTTTATTAATCTTTTTTAACTCCTGCATCAAATTAACTTTATTTTCTAATCTCCCTGCTGTATCAACAATAATAACATCACAACCTTCAGATTTAGCTGCTTCAATTCCAGCATAAACAACACTAGCTGGATCTTGCTTTGGTGTTCCTAAATAACAAGGAATACCAATTCTTTCTGCTCAAATTTGCAATTGTTCAACTGCACCAGCACGAAAAGTATCAGCAGCAACTAGAATTGGTTTTTTACCTTGTGTTTTTAATTTAGCTGCTAATTTAGCTGCTGATGTTGTCTTACCATTACCATTAACACCAACAACTAAAAATAACGAAATATTATTACTACTAAAATTTAATCTTGTAGAAACCAACTGACCATCAGTATAAATAACAAACATTTTATCAATAATAATATCATTAATATCTTTTGGTTTTGTTAATTTTTGGATTTTAGCTTCATGACGAATTTCATCAGTAATAGTTTCTGCCATTTTGTATCCAACATCTGCTAAAATTAATACTTCAGTTAATTCTTCAAAATATTGTTCATCAAGTTGATGATAACGCGCTGCTAATGCTTTAATTTTAGATGCAAATAATGTTCTTGACTTTTTAAGGCCCTGATCATATTTAGTTGTCTTTTGACCAAATAATTTTGTCTTTAAATTTTTAAAAAATGCCATATTTTCACCTACATTGTTTATTATACCAATAAATAACTAGTTATTTATGACATTAATACTTTAATTTTATTAAAATATTAATAGTACGATTTAAAAGTTTTATTTAATAAGTAATTTATTATATTTTAATTTAATAATAAATCCAAAAAATATCAATCATTTTTTCTTGATTTTAGCTAAAAATAAAAGATTGCTTTTGCAATCTTTTAACTTGTTTTATTAAATACATGATGAATTTGATGGGTTATATCCACTTGTTGAAGGTTGATTTTGTAAATCCATTGCATTTATTTTTTTAGTTTTATTAAAATTTAATCGGTTTATTTTTTCTTTAAATACATGTTTCTCATTATTAACAATTTCTTTTTCTAATAATAAATTTTTAAGTTGATCAGTCTTAATTAAAATATCCTTATTTATATCTTTGTTCTTATTAACACAACCAAAAGTAAAAATAATAATAATATAATTTAATAGTGAATTTATTTTTTTCTGTTCAAAATGTGCAATATCTCTTTCAATATTGGTAATTTCTCTTTCAATATTAGTAATTCTTTTAGTTATATTTAATAAGATTTGTTGATTTTGTTTTATTCTTAATTTTTTCATTTTTTTTAAAAAAAATTTAGAAACTTTCTTATCTTTTGAAAAATCTTTGGCAAAAGATAAACTATCATTACCCATTTTATCTTTCTCAATAAAATTAGCACCTTTATCAATTAATAAATTAATAAATTTTAAATCAGCATTACCCATTATAGCATAATGTAAAGGAGTATTATCTCTATTATTTTTGGCATTTATATTAACGCCATATTTAATTAATAGATCTGCAGCTTCTAAAAAATTATGAAAACATGCATAATGTAAAGGAGTATTACCAGAATTATCTTTTTCATTTATATTTAAATTATTTATTTTATTAGTAAGAAAATAAATAACTTCCTTATTATTACCATTTTGTAAAAAGTAAATAAAAAGTTTTTGATCAAAAACTTTTCTTAAGTTTTCATCCGTTAATATTCTTTTTGCTTCATTCAATTCTTGCATTTTAAGTTTTGATTGAGGATTATTATTTTTATCTGGGTGAGTTTTTAGAGCAGTCTGTTTGAATTTTTTTTTAATTTCTGCTACTGATGCTGTTGGTAATACATTTAATATATCATAATAATTAGAAATTAATGATTCATCTTTCAAAATTCTTTTTTTCTCCTTTCAAAATAAAAAACCCATTTACTTTAAAATAAAGTAATGAGTTAAAAACTATATTTAGTTTTCAAATAAAGTATACATATTTGACTATTAATTTGGTAAATTTAAATATTTAAATTTACCAAACATTCTTTAGTGAACTTTATTTTATTCATCAGATTTTAATAATTCAATTAAATTCATTTTATTTAATTCATGATTATTGATAATAAATGTTGATATATATATACCACCAATTATGGTAAAACTTACTGGTAATATTCATCATGTTATTGTAAATGGTAAAGCCACACCAACAAAACTAGTAAGAATAGAAATTAAACCATAAATTGCAAGGAAACCTAGGGCAAATCCTACAATATAACCAAGTAATGCTCAAGGTGTAAAAATACCTAAAGTAAAAGAATTAATTTCTCAATTAGTATATCCTTCTGCTTTCATATGAGCCATAAAACGACGAAATTGATCGGTAAATAAATCAGTAATCATAATAACAATTAATATTGAACAAATAATCGTTGTCACAATAAATAAAGCACTAGCACTGAAAGCAATATCTGAAATTTTAGTAAGCATTGCTTGTTGTCTTGATAATAAATAATTTTTTTTGACCATTGGTATATTTTGATTACCACTTAAACTAGTGGTTGCATAAATAGTATAATCATCTAAATTTGATTTAAAACTCATTCTTCCAATTAAATCAAAAACATTAGCATTAGCACTTAACTTACCATTAAATCATTGAAATACATCCGTTCCTGAATAATAAGGATTATCATCAATATAACTATAACCCATAATTTCATTAGCTCATTTTTGATCAACATAGGCTTTAGGAGTATCATAAGAATCTTGAATTCCCACAACTTGATATGTATGAAGTGGATTATCATTACCCGTAATATTTTTTCATCATGTTGGCATGTTATTTTTAATATCTGCTTGTAAACTATCAGCATTAATATTATTTTCTTTAGTTAAAATATTATTATTAACCATTCCCATAAATCATTCTGCTGGACGGTTTAATAAAATACTTAATGGATCTTTAGGATCAAATCCATTATATGGCTTTACCAAATCATATGAAAAAGGTCTAATTCATTCACCTGTTGAATCGGAAATACGTGATAAATCAAAATCAATAGTTTTAGCATTATCAGCTGTTGGAATTTTACCCTTTATAGCATGATGATCAATATCAGAAGGCAATTTTAATCAAATATCATTAACATTATTTCAAGTACTAGGTTCATTATTTATAATTGGTTGTCCTTTTTCATCATACATACCATTATACCTAGTGCCGTGGATATCACTATATTCTTTACTATTATCAGATAATTTTATTTTTTGATCACCACGATAATTTCATTTTGTTCCACTTTTTGATCAAATGCCACCATTTGTAGTATAAGAATCTGTTGGTGGTGTTTCACCGTAATATCAATTTTCTTTTGGTAAAGGAATACTTTTACCATCAATATTTTTATAACATAGAGTATTAACTTGTGGTACACCACTAAATTGTGAACCAACATCTAATCCAAATTTAGATTGAAAAGCACGATTGATAACCATTGGAATAGCATTAGCATTAGCATTATATTTTAAAGCTTTAACTTCATCATTTTTTAATACCAACATCGCAGTATTGGGATTAATACCAATAACATCCATTAGTTCTTTTTTAGCAATTTTTGTACTTTCATCAACACCAACTTTAAACTGTGTTACTAATTCTTCATCTGGTCCATTAATATCACCATTATTAGTAGTTTTTGGATTAAAAGCAATAGTATTATGACCAATACTAAAATAATCATAAGGATCTTCTTTAATATTAGGTCTTGGCAAACTATCAATACTCTGACGAACAAAGCCTGGTAATACTTGCTTTAAAATTTCTTTAATTGCCTCTGGACCAGGTGGCACTCCAGGATTGGGAACTTGCAAAATATTAGGTAATTGGCCACTTGCAAAATTAACAATATTATATGAAAATATTTTTGATGGTGTATTATCTTCTTTACTTAAATCAGTTATTAACTGATTACTAAAATCTTTGCCACCTAATCAACTATATGATCAAACTAAATCATTAAGATCTAATGTCCCTGTTGATTGTTCTTGATAATAAGAGGACATTTTTTTTATAAACTCTGCTCTTTCAGATTCAGGAAAAGATGAATCAAAAGTAAAAATATCAGCAAAATTATTAGTTAATTTTTCTTTTTTAAACAATAATGGATTATATCATCCAACACGTGCCTTTTTCTCATCATAAACAATTTTATCTTCAGGTCAAGGCATAGCACCATAAGTTGGATAATATTTCTCACCGCTTGGTCGATTAAAAAAATCTCATGAATATAATCCATATTTACTCATTGGCATATTCGGCATTGGTGTTTGATACTCATAATAATTTTTATATTTTTGAGTTTTGAAATAATTAACTTTTAAACTATTAATAGTGGCAGGAACTAGTGTTGTTGCTACAATTGAAAGTGAAGCTAAAGTAATAACTCCTGAAGTAACTAAAATTTTTTTTCAACTAGTTTTTGATAACGATAATAAAAAGCGAAGACGAAAATTATTTTGTAAAAACTTGCTAGTTCTACTTTTAGAAACACCTAAAGCTAAATCACTATCTTTTTTAATTAAAAATAAAGGATCACGTTTTAAAAGACGAAAGGCAGTTAATAAAGTAACAATTGAAATAAAACCAATAATTAAAACAATTGAAATAAATAATGGAACAACATCAAAGTTAAAAACATTATATGGTAAAACAAATAAAGTATTAAAAATCTCAGTTAAATATACCTGAATTACAAGACCAACAATTCAGCCAATTGGAATTGCAATTAATAGTGTTAATAATGGATATGCCAAATAAGAAATCGTAATTTGTCATGTTTTATAACCTATTGATTTTAAAATACCCATTGAAACTTGTCCATGTTGGATTGCTTTTTTAACAATTAAAGTAGTAATAAAAATAACAACCGTTAGTAAAAATAATACTCCTACTATTGCTGCAAATAAAAATCCAATTATTGCTGAATTAAATATCTTTTCTTTACTATTATAAAGCGAAAACTGACTATTACTACTTGTAACTACAGGATTTGGATTAATAAGGTATGTAGAAGACGATTGTGGTATTGGAACTGTATTACCATATTTCTCAACTAAATACTTATTATAATCATATTGATTTAAATCACTAACACCATTATCACTAAATATTGTTTTTTGAAAAAAATCATTAAATAAATCAACATCAAATTCATGAATACTATTTTTAGGAACATTATTTCATTTTGTAAAATACATTAAAGTATTATCAGTTTTATCTGCTGTCTTATATCAATTTCCATCATTTCATGCTGAAGGTGTAACATAAGCAATAAATTCAGTTCTTGTATTGGGAATTGGATCTAAGTCACTAATCGTTGGATAAATATCATAAGCATCACCACCAATACCACTAACAATAAAGTCAGTACCATTAATATTAATATGATCGCCTGGTTTATACGCTTTATTACTTTTATTTTTTCTTGCATATTGTGGCGTAATAACTATTTCATTTTTACTTGTTGGTGCAACACCTTCAAATACTTTTAGATTAGTATGATTTAAAGCATTAGGTAAACCAATATCAATAATTTTAGTATTAATTTGAGTATTATTAATTACTCCAGCACTGGCAGTAAATTGATTACGAACATATAAATCACGCATTTGTAATGCTGCAACCGCACGAATTAAATATGAAGAAAAAGCGTCTCTTTCAGTGCCATCACTAATCATATTATAGTTAAAAGGTGAATGATAACCAATAGAAGTATTAGTAAAATTAGTATAAATGTTACTATCTGATTCTGTTGCAGAAAAATTACGATAAATTCTCATTCATTGACCATTCATACCATAATCATTATCTAATCTTGGATCAGGTTCAGTTTCCTTAACTACTTTAATAAAAAGTTCATTTCTTTCTGTTTGATCTTGTAAATTAACACTATCAGGAATAGTAGCATCATTAGAAGAAGATCTAAAATTTATTTTATTTTCTAAAATTCAAGTGGTAACTTTATCATTATCAGTCTCCTTTAATATCGGATCTGTTGAATGTTTTGTAATCCATTCCTTAATAAAAGTATTAATAGATTGAAGAATATTGGGTGCTGTTTTTTTTAAAAAAACATCACGATATAAATCATCTGCTGCTGTTTTAAAATGGTTTTTTAAATTCTCATTAGCAGCATTTTTTGACTTTAATAATAATTGACCATAGATGCTTGCTTTAACATTATTATTATTCAAATTAAAAATTAAAGGATTATCTGGGTTTGTTCATCTTATATCATTAAACCCAGTAATATTACCTATATTATCACGAGTATAATCAATAGTTAAGTTATCTTTAGTGATTGGTAGGATTTCTTGATCTGTCCCTATTTTTGTATCATCAAAATAAAGAGCTTTAATACTTTTACTATTAGTTCCATCTTGAACATAAAATCGACCTAACTTTAAACTAAAAGCTTGATTAGCAATTTGTTTAATACCTTGCGACACTGGTGAATAAGGTAAAACAGCATCAAACTTAAGATCATTTAATCCTAATTGATTGCTTCCTTCAATCATTCTAACGTACGAAATTCAACTTCCAGTAACCAACGAAGTTGCAAAAGCAGTAAGTAATAATAAAATAACTAATTGTAATTTACTTTTTCATGTAGCTACTAAAGTCTGCTTTAATAGTAACGCATTCTTAAATAAACTTTTTTTTGTTTTTTTATTAGTAGACACCATTTTTTTATTATTCGCTTTTTCGCGTTTATTTAACCTTGCCATTACAGTTCTCCCTAATTCCTGAAATTAAAATTTTACATTTAATTTTAATTATTAAGTTCACATATGGATTAATAATATCACACTTATACAAAATTAATATATAGGATAATTTTAAAATAAATAATAGATAGTTTTTATAATGTTTAATTTTTCTCTGTTTGATATATTACCATATTTAAATTGTTTATTTAAATAAATTTTAAAATTAAAATAACTAATGATACAATTTGTAAGAAATGAATTTAATTATTTTCAGAGTTAAATGTATTAAATTTTAGTAAAATAAAATTGACAAAAATAACACTTTATTTAAGGAGAACTGCTATGAAAAAAGTATTTACCAAGTTAGGAATTATCTTAATAGCAAGTGCCACTATTTTACCTCTATCAGCTTGTACCTTTAATTTTTATGTTAACCGTGTAACTAATAGTATCGCTAAAAGTTTTGCTGACCAAACTTCTGCTTTAATTAAAAGTATGGTTATGTCAAAAGAGTTAGGTGCTGATACTAGTAGTACTAATGATGATATTATGGGAAAAATTAAAAATAATAGTATTAATAATTTAACTAAAAATACTAGTTTAGATAATTGAGGTGATTTACAAACACGTTGAGGGGAAAATGGAAAAATTGATGTAAATAATTTTGATCCTGATAATTTTTTTAAAGCTTCTGGAACAGGTGAATTAACTAAAACCATCAATAGTAAAAAACAAGTTAATGATGTTTTTTCATCACTTGATTATATTAGAACTATATCAATTATGGCTAACCCACAATTAGAAAATATAGTTGTAGGTGCTGGTATGGACCCCATTTCTAGTTTTTTAAAATCATTACAAGGTGACTTAAGCACTTTACCAGCTGGATTACAATTAGTTGCTAATTTAATTAATAACTATGGTCCTAATTTTTTAAATCCGCTAACTAGAATATTTGGTAATTTAGTCAATGGCAGTTGATCTGATCAACAAACTTCTACACCCACTGATGAAGAAACATTAATTAAATTTATGAATAATTGAAAAGATGATAGTGGTCAACCTTATAGCGCTTGAAATAATGGAGAAAGATGAAAAATAAGTCCAACTTTAGGTCAACTTCCTGGTCACAAAGTAAGTGATTGAAAGTCAAAACAAGATTATGATTTATATCATGGTGGCACTTTAATTAATTACTTGTTTTGAAAAATGAGTGAAGACAATAAAATTTTTGGTAAAGATGGTAAAAGTCCACGATATTTAGGTGGCGTTCTTTCAGAACATATAACACTTGATGGAAGTTGACTGGATACAGGTAACATAAAAGTTCATTTTGATGATAAAGGTTTTTTTGCTGATATAGAAAGATACCTTCCCTATCTTTTAACTAACCCACTTTATATCTTAACAATTATTGAAGCAATTATTCCTGTTATTAAAAAATGAATATTAGATATGCCAGATATTACTGAAGGTGTTAAAAACTTAACAATTGGTAATGGTTATCCATCAAAGCCAAGTGCTGATAGCTATAATTTACTTGATATTATTAATACTATAAAATCTTTAATTAGCCAACCAGAAAAATTAAAACAAATACTTCTAACCGTATTTGGTAAAACTACAGCAGAAACTCGTGGTTTTGATACATTTCTTTATGATCTTAAACTTAATTTAACAATACCAAAACCAACTTCTTTACCGGTAAATTTAACTTTAGGAGGACTGATTGGTGATGAAATGTATAAACCTGATGACTTAATTGATACCATTATTAAAGCAATTAATACAGATAGTGTTAAAAATACTATTGATAGCACTACTGATCTAATTACCAAAATTTCAGAACAATATCCAGGTAATGAAGGTATTAATATTGATTTACAAGATTTAGAGAATTTTTTATTTAATAATACTATTGGTCTCTTAATAATTTTTAAAAATGATACTATTGTTACTCTAAAAAACATAATTAATAAAAGTGATGTAACAGCAACCGATGTCGAAGAATTATATAAATCATTAGGTGGGCACATTAATAAAGATGATCCAGAATATCCAACTTTTACTCAAGGTTCAATACTGGATATTTTACAAAAAACTATGCTTGAACCACACAGTCAACTAAATAATATTTTAAATTTATTACTTGGTACTACTGATGAAAGTCATAAATTAGGAATTAAAAATATTATTACTGCTAATAATAATCAATGAATTAAAGATAACTATGAAGTTTATTTTGATGCTGATAACACAACCGGCATTAATAAAAAAATAGGTAATACTTCTAATATTACTATGACTAAAACTACCATCAATAATATTGAAACAATTAATTTAAAATATGATTTTACATATAAAATTAAAAACACTACATATCATTTTATTATCACTGCTATTGATATTGAAAATTTAATTGATTTTCAAGGTATACGTACTTTTAAATTTAAAAGTATTACTTTAGTAAAATAAAAAACTAATTTTAATAATATTATTTACTAGATATTTAATAAAAAATAATAGTTATCATAATAATAATTATTTTTAACTATAAAATATATGACTATATACTATACAATTTTAATTTTAATGCTATACTTAAATAAGTGCTTATTAATCTCATTATATCAGATATTATTATCAGATTTATCAATTAGGCGCCAGAAAGAAGAGGCATTGTTAATGGAAAACAATCAAACAATCGAAGCATTATTAGAAGAAATTAAAGTTTTAAAAGAAACAGTAATTACTATTAATGCAAGTTTAACAACACTTGTAAAAATCACAGAAGAACGTGAAAAACGTTTTGCTGAACGTGGAGCAAGAACACAAGGGGATAGAAATTCTTCTGATCGTGGAAACTTTAGACCACGTTCTGACCGTGGTAATTCTAGTTGAGGAAACAGTGGTGGATTTAGCAGACGAGACCGTGACGACCGTAATCGTAAAGGATAATTTAAATATTAAAAATAACTATTTTAATTTCACTAATTTGTTAATTTTTCAAAATCTAAAACACCATCAACTCAACTATTATTAAAATTAGTATCATGAGTTGTCAATAATACAGTGCCTTCAAATTCTTGCAATGCTTTTAATAAAGACTCTTTAGCTAAAACATCAATATGATTAGTTGGTTCATCTAAAATTAATAAGTTGTAAGGTTTTAATGCCAATGCTGCTAATCTAACCTTAGTTTGTTCACCACCAGAAAGTAAGTTCATTGGTTTCATTACTAAATTACTACGCAAGCCAAAACTTGCTAAAATTCTTCTAATCTCAACATCATTTAATTTAATATCTAACTCTTTTAAATAATTAAATGGAGTAGTACTAGTCATTACTTCAGTCTGATGAAAATATGCTACTTGCATTCGATCATCTAAATTAATATTTCCAGCAAGTGCTGGAATATTACCAGCTAATGTTTGCAAGAAAGTAGTTTTACCAATTCCATTATACCCTTTAACAACTCACTTACTACCAGTCTTAATAACAAAAGTAAGTGGCTTAATTAATGGTTTATGATAACCTATTTCAAGGTTTTTAGCTTGCACAGCAATTGAACTCGTTGTTTTATAATACTTAAAATAAAACTTTGGAGGAGACTGGATTTGCTGTTTTTCTAAAACATTAATTTTAGATAATTGTTTTCTTCTTGATTCAGCACTTTTAGCAGTTGAAGCACGTGCTGCATTTTTACTAATATAAGTTTCTAATTTTTCAATTAATTTCTTTTGATTTGAATATGCTGATTCATATTGACGATGATGTAAACTTTTTTGTTCTAAAAAACTTTCAAAATTACCAACATAACGAGTAATCATATAATTATCAATATCGAAAATAATATTACATGTTGTATTAATAAAATTACGATCATGTGACACCAATAAAAATGCACTAGGGTAATTTTGTAAAAACTTAGCTAATCAATTAATTTGTTCAATATCCAAAAAATTAGTTGGTTCATCAAGTAATAAAAAATCATCTTCATTTAATAATAATTTTGCTAATAACACTTTTGCTCTTTGACCACCACTTAAACTACCTAAAGTTTGTTCTAAAAGCTGTAAATTAATACCCAATCCATCAACTAAACGACCAATTTTTTTACTAATAGTATCAAATCCTTGGTGTGTCAATTCATCTTGAATTTTCATTGCTTTCGTTAATAACTCTTCACTATAATTATTAGCCATTTCTGCATATAAGTTTTCCATTTGTTGTTCACGTTCAAAAAGTTTTTGATAACTTTCACGCAAATATTGTAAAACTGTTAATTCTAAATTAACCTCTTGATGTTGATCCAAATACCCAATTTTAATTTTAGGATGAATATTTAAATTAATATGATCTGCAGATACTGTTCCATTAATAATATTTAATAATGTTGTTTTACCAACACCATTCATACCAATTAATGCCACATGTTCACCTTTATTAATTTGTAAAGTGGCGTTTTTATATAAAACTTTTCCACCATTAGCATGTGTTAAATTCTCAATTGTGACAATACTCATCTTATACCTCATTAATATTTTTTTAATTACTTAGTAATAATAACATGAATATTAGCCATAAAATAAGAGAAAAGAGAAAATAGTATTAATTTTATAGATTAAAATTTTAAAAAAAATAAATAACTTTAATTAAATAAACGCCATATGGCGTTTATTTAATTAAAATTTTATTATTATCAACAAAATTGTTAACTTATTAATTATGTTGAAATAAACATTTTACTTTATTTCAAGTATTAGCTGAAATTGGAATATTATTAATACTCTTTGCATCAAATTTTTCTTGAGTTTGATGAGACAATTTTCTATTTTTAATTATATTAATATTTTGTTCAAAACTTGGTCTAATTTCATCAAAAGGTATGTTTTTTTGAGAACTTAAATAGTTTTTTAAAACTCTAGAATTGATATTATGAAAATCTATTTCTTTTAAGTCCTCCATTTCTAGTTTTTTTGCTTTTTTTAATTCCACCAAGTTTCACATTTTTTTTAATAAAGGTTTAATTCCATATTCTTTTAGTATCTGAACACCTAATACTGCTACAATTGCTAAAACTACACATCAACCTATAGGCAAAGCAGTAAGTGTTGCTATTCCTAAAGCCGCAGGAGTTCATCAACAAAGCGCCATTGCAAAAGAAATTTTAAGTGCAAGAACAGAAATAATTCCTGAAACAACACCAAAAATAAAAGTTTCAAAGGCAAAAATAAAAAATTTTCCAACTCACCTACCTAATCGTTTACCTAAAGTATTTTTACTTTCTTTAATCTTTTCATCATTATTATTGACACCATTAATATTTTCTTTATTTTTAAAATCTAAAATAGATTTTTTTCTAATAACTACTTGCTTATCATTTTCATTTTTTATGAATTGACTTTCTTCTAAAAGTTCTTTTTTACAAAAATAAACTCTATATTGTTCTATTATTTTTTGTTCAACATCAGTTTCTTTATTATTAATATATACTATCTTTTCTCATATCTCATCATTACTAAAATAAATTCTAGTCACAATGCAAGAACCATTATCTTTATTTTTTATTTTCTCAAAAAAATATTCATAAATTATAATATCCTTATTAATTTCTGTTTTATATACAAAATCATTTTCTGATTTTAGTTTATATGTTATTAATTCTCTCTGTATTTTCTCTTTATTTTGATGTAAAGGTTCATCTCTAGTAATTCATGCACCTTGTTTTACAATATTACTTAGGGCTTTTGATAATATCGGTTTCATTTTTTTCTCCTTATTTGATTAAAAAATAAAAAACCCATTTACTTTAAAATAATAAAGTAATAGGTTTCAATAAAAACTCATATACAGACCAAATATCTTGTTATATTTTATATAATTTTTAAAACAAATTTATTTTTTCAAACTAGATCCCGCTTTGTTTTGTTTTTGTTGTTTTTTTTTCTTCTTCTTTTTCTCTTTTTCATCTTTCTCTAGTTTCATTCACATCATTAATTTCCCATTTAGCAACTTTGCTTAAATCTGTTGGGCCATTAGTTTCTGTTTTTCATGGGTTTGGCATTTTTTAATTTTCTCCTTACTTCAATTTGAATATTTTTTCTCAATTTTAAATATTAAATATTCGACATCATTATATATCTTTTTTATTTTTTTTAAATAATTTTTTACAAAATTTTTATAACTAAAATTAAAACTATAAGACTATAAGTTTAACCACATATTTTTGTTTTATTACTTTTATTAGTGCTTAAAAATTTCATAATATGTAAAAATTTTTACTAACAATAAACACTCCATTAATGCACTAATATTTTTTATAAAACTAAGATAAGTAGGGTAAAATTATTGCAATTTTTCCAAAAATATTTATCAAAAAAATAAAAAACTTATATAGAGTATGAATATATTTTTCAAAAAAAACTGAAAATATAAATTATTTCTAAAAATAATAACAAATTTCCTTGCAATTTAAATATTATTTGTTATTATTCTTATAAGGATTTAGATAGCCTAGGTCCTTTAAAATTAAGGTAATATGTCAAAACATTATTCAATTATAATATTTTTAAATATAAAAAATTTAAAATTAATCTAAAACCCCTAATTTAAACTCTATAACCCCAATAACCTTAAGTTTTATTTATAAATAACCCCCCCTTTTTTTTATAAATGACATATTACCTTAGCAATAATTCTTGTGTAGACAAGAGCTGAAAAGTTCTTGTTTTTTATATATAAAAAAGAAAAAATGAATTTAAAAATTAAAAATTGAATGTTATAATAAAAGTTAAGGATCTATTTATAAATATCCTTAATATTTAAATACTTAAGTTACAGAACTCTAATCACTATAAATATAATAATTCTCTTAAAATTAACCCTAAAACCTTATATTTATAATGTTTTCTACACAATTAAATCTGTAACTTAATTATTGTTCGATAGCAAGAAAAAAATCTTGTTTTTTTTATATGCTAATTTTTTAATTTTATATGAAGTTATACTTACTTATTGTTATAATAGTTTTATGAAATTAGGTGAATAAATGAAAAAAGCATTAATTATTGATGGTAACAATTTATTATTTAAAGCATATTATGCTACTGCATACCAAGGAGTTAATCTACATTCGCTACAGGGTATTCCAACTAATGCCGTCTATGCTTTTATTAGAATGTTGACTAAGTACTTAAAATCTAACAACTATGCTAGTGTTTTTGTTGCATTTGATGCTGGTCGTAAAACATTTCGTCATGAAACTTTAGCAACATATAAAGGAAAAAGAAGTGAAACTCCGGTTGAGTTAATTGAACAATTTAATTTAGTTAAAATATTTTTAGACTTAGCACAAATTCCTTGGGGACAAATAAATAATTATGAAGCTGATGATATTATTGGCAGCATTGTTAAAAATAAAGTTGCTAGTAATTATCAAATTGATATTATGAGTAGTGATAAAGATTTATTACAACTATTAGATAACAATATTAAAATTCTTAATCCACAAAAAGGGATGAGTGATTTAAAGGTTATTACTATTTCTACATTTCAATCAGAATATGAATTATTACCTTATCAAGTTACCGATTTAAAGGGATTAATGGGTGATAGTTCTGATAATTTACCTGGCATTAAAGGAATTGGTCAAAAAACTGCTATTAGTTTATTAAAAGAATATGACACATTAGAAAACATTATTGAAAATGTAGAACAATTAAAACCAAATGTTAGTAAACTAATTAAACTTAACTTTAATAATGGTATTATTTGTAAACAACTAGCACAACTTAATTTAAATACACCAATTACTGGTAATTTAGAAACGTTTAATTATAATGTTGAAAATTTAAATAATGAAAAGTTACAAGACTTTTACAAACAATATAATATGAACTCTTTATTAACACAAGACACTAATCCTAAAACTAATAAAAATAGTACATCTCACGTTCAAATTATAAATAAGTGAAATCAAGAATGAAATTGTGATTCAAATTACTTATGATTAGAAATTTTTGGTGATAATTATAATCGTGATAATATTATTGGTTTTGGTATTAAAAATGAAAAAGGAACATTTTATATTAATAAAATTAATGCAATTAATTGTCCTAATTTTCAACATTTCTTACAAAATAAAAAACTACAAAAAATAACTTGAGATTTAAAAAAGGTTATTATCGCAGGACTACGTTTAAAATTGATAATAAATAATATTATTTTTGACCATATGTTAGCTGCTTACCTTCTTTATGCTAATGAAAAAATATTACCAGAAAACATTGCTGTTATGCTCAATGTCAATGTTAAAGATAATTTAAGCGCTGATGATTTCTATGGCAAAGGTATTAAAAAAAATATTCCCAATGATGAAAAAGAAATAGCTATTTTTTTAGAAAAAAAATTAAATTTTTTAACAGATTCTCATCTCATTCTTATAAAAAAATTAAAAGATACTAATAACTGAAATTTATATCAAGAGATTGAACTACCTGCTGCTTTTGTATTAGTAAATATGGAGTGTAATGGTGTTAACATTGATCAAAAAAAATTAAAACTACTAACTGATAAAACTTTACTAAAAATCCAAGATTTAGAATTACAAATTAAAAAAGAAAGTAATAGTAATTTAAATCCAAATTCACCAAAACAAATTAGTGAATACTTATTTAAAGAATTAAAATTACCTAATTATAAAAAAGGTAGTACTGCTTTTGAAGTTTTAATTAGTTTAAAAAATCAACATCCAATCATCGATATTCTTTTAGAATATCGTAAATTACAAAAATTATATTCCACTTACTTACTTGGTTTACAAAAATATATTTTTGATGATGGTAAAATTCATAGCATTTATAATCAAGTACAAACCAGTACTGGCAGGTTATCTTCATTAGATCCTAATATGCAAAATATTAGTATTCGCGATAAAGAACAAAGAGAAGTTCGCAAAATCTTTATTCCAAGCAAACCACATACTAAAATACTATCCTGTGATTATTCGCAAATTGAATTAAGAATATTAGCTCATATTAGTGAAGATGAAAATTTAATTAAAGCTTTTCAACAAAAGCATGATATTCATCGCGAAACTGCAAGTAAAATATTAAATATACCTTTAGCAGAAGTTACTAACGAACAAAGACAAAATGCAAAAGCTATTAATTTTGGCATTGTTTATGGCATTTCTAGTTTCGGTTTATCACAACAAATAGGAATTAAAGTTGAAGATGCTAAAATATTTATTAATAAATATTTTTCAGTTTTTCCAAAAATTAAAAGTTATATTAATAATATAATTGATTTTTGTGAAAAAAATGGATATGTTCAAACAATTTTTAATCGTAAAAGAGAAGTAATGGAAATTACAAATAAAAATAAGGTGATTCAAAATTTTGGTAAACGAATAGCAATGAACATGCCAATTCAAGGTAGTGCTGCTGATATTTTAAAATTAGCAATGAATAAAATTTATGAAGAAATAAAAAAACAAAATATTGATGCAATATTAATTGCACAAATTCATGATGAATTAATTTTTGAAGTTGAAGATAATAAAGTTAATGATGTTATTACTAAAATTACTAAAATTATGTCTAATGTTACTAAATTAAAAGTTCCCTTATTAATTAATACTAGTATTGGTGATAACTGATTTGAATTAAAATAAATTTTTAAAAATTTATTAATATTTAAAACAAATTAGTTTATTATATTTTATTGGAAGGAAAATAAAAATGCCAGAATTACCCGAAGTTGAAACTGTTCGCAAAACTTTACAACCACTTTTAACTAATCATAAAATTATTGGTGTTAGAATTCTTTTAAATAAAATTATCAAAACACCAAGTATTGAACAATTCACAAAACAAATTATTGGACAAACAATTAATGATGTTCAAAGAGTTGGTAAATTATTAATATTTATATTAGATGATTATGTATTATTAAGTCATTTACGAATGGAAGGAAAATATTATTTTCAACAAAATAATCAATCAATAAATTGAAAACATGTCTTATTAATATTAGAATTAGACAATAAATACGAATTAAGATATCATGACACAAGACAGTTTGGAACCTTTCATTTGCAAACTAAAAATGAATATCAAAACATAAAACCTTATATTAATATTGGTCCAGAACCTTTTAATAAAAATGTTACTGCTGAATATTTAAAAAATAAATGAAAAAATAAAAGTCAAAGTATTAAAGCAACATTATTAGAACAAAATGTTATGAGTGGTTTAGGAAATATTTATGCAGATGAAGTATTATTTTATGCTAGTATTCATCCGCAAAGTATTACTAAAAATTTAACACTTAAACAATTACAAGAAATCATTAATAAAGCAAGATTTGTGCTTGATAAATCAATAAAACTTGGTGGATCAACAATTAGTAGTTATACTTCAAGCCTTGGTGTAACAGGTTACTATCAACAAGAATTACAAGTTCATACTAGAGCAAAAATGCCTTGTTTTAAATGCCATACTATTATTAAAAAAATAAAAATAAACCTTCGTGGAACTTACTTTTGTAATCACTGTCAAATTAAATATTAACTGTGGAAAACTCAAAAGTATATATTAATAAAGAATATTTTTAATAAAAAAAGTGGAATAAATGTGGATAAGTATGTGTTTTAATCATTTCACTTTATTTATATTCTTTATGTGCATATAATTATCATACCATGAAAGAAATGGATAGTAAAAAGAAAGTTAGGGAATGAATATGAACAGAACAATAAATGATATTGATATTTTTAAGTTGAACCAATCAGAATATATTAGTAACGAAGATTACCAAATTTTATTTATGTTATATCAACCAATAATTGGTATTGAAGCAATAAATTTATATTTAACTTTAGTTCAAGAAAAGTTATTAACAAAACGTATTAATCTTGATTTCAATCATGGACGAATTAAATCTTTATTAAAAATAACTTCCACTCAATTACTTGTTGCTTTCCAACAACTTGAATCTGTTAACCTTATTAATACTTACTACTATTCTTTAAAATCTACTTACATTTATCAATTGTGTTCTCCCTTATCTGCTGATGATTTTTTTGCTAATACCCATTTAAACTCAGAACTACTTAAACAATTAGGAACTTTAAATTACGAAAGACAAAAATTTTATTTTTTGAAAAATGATATTGAAATTACAGAAAATTATGTTAATATTACTCAACAGGAAAATACTATCCCTCAATCTTTAAAATTAAAAACAGCACTTAATAATATTTATGCTAAACAAGAGCAAACATCAATTTCTAGACCAATTTATTCATTTCAAAATAAAAATCAAATTAATACTATGAAAGTTAATTTAAATTCTAATGGTAATACAATTATATCTAAAGATAATTCTGATGTTATTAATACCACATTAAATTTAATGCAACAAAAATTACCTGAAGAATATTTAAAAAATTTAACTGGTAAAATACCAACTGATAAATTAAAAACAACATTAGAAATATTAACTAATAACTTTCAATTAAATAATGCTGTAATTAACTGCTTAATTGAATATGTTTGATTTAAAAATAATAAACGTTTAGAACCAAACTATATTATTAAAATTGCTGAAACCTTTCAAGAAAATCAAATTAATAGTATTGATGATGCTTTATCTCATTTAAAACTTGCTTATGCTCGTAGCAAAAAAAATCCACAGCAACAATTTCAACAAGAATCATTATGATCTACTACAGAACAATCAACAACAAATAATTTCAATAAAAAAATAATTAAAAAATATAAGGTTGATAATATTAAAAAAGATATAAAATTAACTCAAGAAGAAATAAAGAATATTTTAAAGGAATTTGATGCCCATTAATTTAATTATTAAAAGACACTATTATTAAGTAAGGAAATGATTATCATGAAACTTAAAGCGACAACTATCTTAAAAGAAAACATTAACAATGCTGAACTTCATGACTTTATTAAAAAAAACAACTTAACTAACAGCAAACTAGAACCATATGTTGATTTATTAAAAACTTATATTGATAGCTACAATTTATGTAAAAAACGAGAGAATCTTAGCAAATGTCTACAAAATGTTAAAGGATATCGTTATAAACTAGTAATGTTACCTAATCAAAAAATAAGTTTAGTACTAACGGATTGTCTTCATTCTATTAATAGATCTGTCCAACAACAAGTACATAATAATTTTTTAATTAAATACTATGATGATAAACTTTTATCACTTTCATGAAGTAAAAATTTTAATGCCTCAACTAATGCAAGAAAAGAAATCATCCAGTATTTACATCAATCTTTAAAACACAAAAGTTATCAAGGTTTATACTTATATGGTGACACAGGTAGTGGCAAAACTTTTATTTTTATCTTATTTGCAAATAAATTAATTCAAAAAAATCAAACTGTTTGTTTTATTGTATGACCTGAATTTGTTATGGACATTAAAAAAAGTTTTAAAAATGATACTGATACTAATCAGCAAATTGAACAATTAAAATCATGTGACTTATTATTTATTGATGATTTAGGCGGTGAAACTGTTAGCGCTTGAGAGCGTGATGAATTATTATTTAGTATTCTTAATGCACGAATTTTACCATTAAAAACTACATTTATTAATTCTAACTATAGTATTAGTGAACTATATCAACATTATTATTTAAAAAATAGTAAATCAGAAGAAATTAAAGTTAAACGTTTATTAGAACGTATTCAAACTTTAACTATACCAATTGAATTAACTATTGAAGAATCACAAACTACCATTGAAAATAATAATAATATTGACAATATTAATAATGAAATAGAATATATACCAATATAAATTTCATAAAAAAATAAAATAATGAAAACTATAATTAAAATAAAGGAAATAATTTACTAATAAAATAAATGTTTTATAAATAAATCCATATTTTATGACAAATATTAACAATATTTGTTTATAATATACCTAGTCATTAATCAATATAAAAAACAAACACATAAAAGGAGTGACTTAATAATGGCAATTAAAATTGCAATTAATGGATTTGGGCGCATTGGCCGCCTTGCCTTTCGTCAATTATTTGACAAAAAAGAAATTGATATTGTTGCTATCAATGATTTAGGAAATGTAGAAGCTCTAGCATATCTATTACAATATGATTCAGCACATAGAACTTGAAAACATGGAAAAATCAAAGCAGACAAATCAAAAAATACTATTAATGTTGATGGTAAAATAATTAAAGTTTGTCAAGAAAAAGACCCAAAAGCATTACCATGAAAAGCCAATGATGTTGATATCGTAATTGAAGCAACTGGACGTTTTACAACAAAAGAATTAGCACAAGCACATATTGATGCTGGAGCTAAAAAAGTTGTGATTTCAGCACCCGCTAAAGGAGACTTAAAAACTATTGTTTATAATGTTAACCATGATATTCTAAAAAGTACTGATAATATTATTTCTGGTGCTTCATGTACTACTAATTGTCTTGCTCCTGTTGTTCATGCTCTAGAATCAGAATTTGGAATTATTAAGGGATGAATGACAACAGTTCATGCTGCAACTAATGACCAACGTTTACTAGACTTAGAACATTCAGATTTTAGAAGAGGACGTAGTGCTATGTCTAATATTGTTCCTGCAGCTACAGGTGCTGCTGCAGCTATTGGTTTAGTTATCCCTTCTGTTAAAGGAAAACTAGATGGTTCAGCAATGCGTGTTCCAATTATTACTGGTTCAATTGTTGATTTAACAATTGAATTAAAGAAAAATGTTACTGTTGAACAAGTTAATGCAGCAATGAAAAAACATAGTAGCGAATCATTTGCTTATAATGAAGATCCAATTGTTTCAACTGATATTATTGGTTCAAGTTTTGGTTCAAGTTTTGATGCAACATTAACAAAAGTTATTGAAGTTGAAGGCAAACAAATTGTTAAAGTTTTTGCTTGATATGATAATGAAATGTCATATGTATCGCAATTAGTAAGAACAGTAATACACTTAGCAAAGCTAAAATAATTTTTAAATAGTTTAATTAAAATATTAAACTACAAAAATGCATCTTACCAATTACAAGATGCATTTTTATTAATAGCTTTAAAAATATATTAAAATTATAATATGAAAAAAGGAGATGAAAATTATATGAATAAAAAAACATTAAAGGATCTTGATTTTAAAAATAAAAAAGTTATTGTTCGTTTTGACTTCAATGTACCATTAGAAAATGGTAAAATTACCGATGATACAAGAATAAAAGCAAGCATCGAAACTATTAAGTATTTACAAAATCAAGATGCAAAAATAATCATGTTATCACATCTTGGAAGAATTAAATCTGAAGCTGATAAAGAGAATAATACTTTAGCGCCCGTTGCAAAAAGACTAAGTGAAATCTTAAAAGAAAATGTAATATTCATTAATGAAACTCGTGGTACAAATCTTGAAACAGCTATTAATAATCTTAAAAACAAAGAATTACTTTTAATAGAAAATACTCGTTTTGAAGATTTAAATGGTAATAAAGAATCTACTAATAATCCCGAATTAGGTAAATATTGAGCACATTTAGGTGATGTATTTGTTAATGATGCTTTTGGTACTGCACACCGTGCTCATGCATCTAACGTTGGTATTGCTACTAATATCAAAAATAGTTGTGTTGGTTTATTAATTGAAAAAGAATTAACAATGCTTAATAAAATCACCGTTAATCCAGAACATCCTTTTATAGCAGTACTTGGTGGTGCTAAAGTATCAGATAAAATTGATGTTATCAAACAATTATTAACAAAAGCTGATAAAGTTCTTGTTGGTGGCGGTATGGCTTATACTTTTATGAAAGCATTGAATTATAAAATTGGTGATTCATTATTAGAAAAAGATAAAATTGATATTGCTAAAGAAATTATTGAATTAGGAAAAGGAAAATTAATACTACCTATTGACTTTGTAATTGCTCCGGAATTTAAAGATATCAAAGGTAAAATTACTAATAATGAAAACATTGATGATGGATATGAAGGAATGGATATTGGTCCAAAAACAATTAAATTATTTGAAAATACTTTAATTAATGCTAAAACTGTTTTTTGAAATGGACCATTAGGAGTTTTTGAAATGAGTAACTTTGTTAATGGAACAAAAAATATTTGTAAAACTATTTCACAATTAAAAGGTGCATTTACACTACTTGGTGGTGGTGATAGTGCAGCAGCAGCAGTTAAATTTGGATATGAAAATAAATTTAGCCATATTTCAACTGGTGGAGGTGCTTCATTAGAATATCTAGAAGGTAAGGATTTACCTGGTATTAATGCTATAGAAAATAAATAGTGAAAATATATGATTACTCAAGATCAAACAACAAGTGTTTTTATTCTTATTAGTTTATTTTTAATTACGATGGTTTTAATATTTCAATTATTCCAATTTTTTTTGATTAATTATTATTTTAAAAACTAAAAAAAATGATACTAAATTAAAACCTAGCTATCAACAAGCATTATCCAATGAAAATATTAATTGTCAAATAGTTAAAAGTAAATTTACTTTTAAATATCTTAACTATAATTTTAAAAAAAATATTTTAAAATTAAAAAGTCGTGATTTTAATGAAACTACTACTTGAAATAAATATCAAACTTTAAGTAGTGTACTTGTTATTAAGTGAAAAAATAATTCTCAAAAATGAAGTAATTTAGCTCTACCAATTATTAATTTATTTTTTATAAATGGTGTTATTATTACTATTATTTGTGCTTTATTATATTACATTCCAATTCAAAATAATAATATTAACAAGGAAATCTTAGCAATTTTTAGTTTCCTTAGCTTACTTATTATTACTATGAGTTGATTATTTTGAACAATGTTTTATGAAAAATTTCGTAAGCAATTAATGACATTAAATACAGAATTAAATTATAATGAACAAAAAACTATTAAATATATTACCCTATTTAAATCTTGTTTTCCATTTTCTGATTTAATGTTTTAAATAAAATAAAATTATTTTAATTAAGTATCAAATTTACACTTGTGGTAAAAATTGATACTTTTTTTATTATTTTTAATTAAATTTAAACTTAATTTTTATTAATAAATGATTATTAAATAAATTTCTATTATCTAAAATACAAACCAAAAATAAACCTAGTAATTATAGCGATAAAACTATAATATACATTTAAATTTCATTTACAAAAGTATAGTAATCTTGCTTTAAATTATATACCATGTTTATTATTATCAAAGCATTATAAAAGCAAATATCCTAAGAAAAATAAAAAAATGTTAAAATAAATACATAATTTTAGATATATTTTTATTAATAATTATTATTTTGAAAGGGGTGTTAAAATGAAATATTTTAATCCAAGTTTTTTATTTAAATTATGAATATTAATTATTCCATTATTTCATAATGAAAAACAAAAAGTACAATCTATGCCAATAAAATCATTAACTAACCCAACAACCTTACAAGAATCATTAACCAATTTACAAGAACTACCAATTAATTTAAAACAAGCCGAAATTTTTAATCATAAACATCGTCATAAAAAACATAAAAAAAGAAATATTAATAGTAACTTAAAAAATTCAACATTTTTTAATGGTACATGTACAAATGAAGGAACTACTTTCGTAAAATTAATTAAAGAAGACTTTTACTGTGGTGTTGAAGAGCCTTGAACTAATAATAAAGGTGTTGCAATATTACCTTATGTTTTAAAAGATAATGAATATTATTATTTACTAGTTAAAGAAAATAATCCGTTATTTAAAAATAAACAAATTAGTGAATATAGCACTATTACTGGGGGAGTAGAAAAAAAGTTCTTAACACCACAGTAGTAAATGAAATGAAAGAAGAAGCTAATATTGATGTTAATAATACAAAAGCAAAAATTTATTATTTGGGTAAACATTATTCAAACAAAATAAGTACCAAAGAATGACATTTGTATGGAATTGATTTAACAAATATGAATTTAGATTTAAATAAGCCCTACAAAGGTGGTGGAGATGGTTCTATTGCTGAAAAAACAATTACTGCCAAATTTGTAAATAAAACTATTTTAGGCATGTGCAATGATGTTTTAAGTTTAGCTATTTATGGAAAATTAAATTTAGATAAAAAAATCGAATCAAATTTAAATATTGATAAAATTAATTCAATGGAATTAGGAGATTTTTCAAATCAATCTTTAACAAGTATAAATAACAACTCTTCATTATAAAAATAAGTTATTTATATTATTGATAGATATCAACTAAAAACTCATTTGTTGACTATGAACCAAAACTTAACTGCAATAAGAAACAAAGTTTCTATTATCTATTAGTAGTTATGATACGAAGCATATTTTTAATAAAATAAATTGAAAGGGAAAAAAAGATAATGTTAAAAAAATTATTTATGGAAATTAAACAAAGAAAAACTAAGAAAAAAATAAATAAAATAAAAGAAAATTTAGTTTTTATTGAAAGAATAAATTTACTTATAGAAAAAATTGAAAATTTTAAAATTAAGTTTATCGAAATTACAATATATGCACAAGATATAGACTTAACTTCTTACTATCTCTCACAACATAATCTTGAAAATAACTCTAATAAATTTATTGGGAGCGTACCGATGTTGTCGGTAACTAAAAAGTTTTAAAAATAGCTCCTTTCTTTTTTAAACTCTTAAATTAAAAATAAATGATAAAAGATGAGAATAAAATTCTTGTCTTTTTTTGTAATTGTAAAATTTTAAAATTTTTAATAACCGTCTTTAGCACTATTATCAACACGTGTTAGGAAACTAAAAAAGTGAACTACAACACAGTTGTTAAAAATAGTAGCTAGCATGTGGACTTGCATGAATAAATAAAAAGTGGAGTGATACCTAATAAAATATACTAACCAGAAATGGTAATCCTTGGGGTGGGAGCGGATTGGAAACTAGTATATATAGACCCGGGGAGTGGGGACCAACTATTATTATTTATTTAACCAACCTTGCCACTACCAAGTGAGCAAGTGTTGGTTTTATTTTTTATTTTTTTTAAAAAATTTTTGGGCGAGAAAATAAATTTCAAACTTGTAAAAAAAATTGAGCGGGACCGGTTCAATTAAAATATTAATTTGCTAAACGCAAATTAAATAAATATTGAATCGAATGCCTCAATGTTTTTTAAAATTTCACAATTTATTTTTGAACCCAGAATTGCTGGAATGAATAAAACGAATAGTGGGATTATTAATAATCTAAAAATCAAAATATATGTTCTTTATGCTAGAAGCAACAGAACATATTAGGAAAGGATTATTATGCAAATAGAATTTAAAAAAGAATAAATTGTAAAAGATAAACCACAATCTATTCTTATTGATTATGGTGAATATAAATTACAATGTCCAAAATGAATGGTTAAAAATAATACTTTTATTGCTGATGATAAATATACATATTGAGTTTTTAATTTAGAAAATATTAAAAGAGAATTAAGTGGTAATGAATTAATAAAATTATTAGAACCATATATTAAAGACCAAAAAATAACTGTTAATAAAGCAACTGCTCCAAAAGAATATTATCTTAATGATGTAAAACTTGAACAACTAACATTTTATGAACAGCATAATAGTTGATTTATTGGTGAAATAACAGATAACAAAACTAAAATTACTAATCCTTGTTTTAAATATAACATTACGTGAGAAGAGAACAGAAAAGGTTTTAAAATAAATAATCCATATAAACATGATGATTTACCAACTAATTATATAATTACTTCCTATAAAGAAATTTCAACTCATAATGAAAAAGTATTTTTGTTGAACATGTAAACAAAATAAATTAGATTATTTATTCTTTAATACTAATGATATAAAAACAAAAAAATATTTTTTAAGAGATAAAAATGGTAAAGCAATTTGTTATGACTGTATTTTAAATATTAGGTTAAGTAGGAGGTATAAATATGAATAAAGAAAAAATACTTGAATATCTTAAAGATGAATGAGAATGAAATAAAGAAATGAGAGACGATGAAAAAGTAACTAAACTTTGAAAAAGTTGTTTTAATGGAAGATTAAATCTTATATCTCAATTAAATCAAAAAATTAAAAATGGTGAATTTGATTAATAATGCAATATGACTTAATTATTGGGATTGACCCCGCTGGTATTGGTAATAATGGAATTGTTATATATTCAAATGAAACTAATAATATTGTTTTTAATGAAACATTTAATACATTAACTGTTTTATGAACTAAAAATATGTATAAAGAAAAATTTCAATTAATTAAAGAAAAATTTATTGATAAAAAAATATTAGTTATTGTAGAAAATTTCTTTTTAAGTTCAAAACAATTATTAACTAATCCATTAGCAACACCTAAAATTATTGGTGCATTAATGGTATTAGTAGAAGATATTATGAACTGAGATTATTTAGAAAATCATCCTAAAAATAAAACTAAAATAGAAAATTATAAAGGAAATATAAAATTAACAAAACATGAACAAGATGCTTATAAGCATATTCAATATTATTTAAGGAATTATAAAAATGAAAGAGAAAGCAAATTATGTCAAATTAACAGTAAAACTAAGTAACACTATTGAAGCAAAATATTACGAAAAAGGTAATAAAGAATTATATTATAGTGTTCGTGGTCAATGAAATGGTTTAAACTATGTTACTTTAATTTTTAATAACCCAAAACTTTATAGACGCTGTATTTTATTAAACAAAAACGATGAAATTATTGTAACTGGTCAAATTTTTAATACTTTAAACATTCCTAAAAATCGTGTATTTTGTTCAATTAATGTTAAATGATTTAAAAAATGAAAAGAGTAAAAAATGATATGATGAGAAATTTTATTAATAGCACCAATATTAATAACAAGTATAACACTAATAATATTTTTAATATTTATTATTAAAGAATTAAAAAATGAATATAAAGTATTAAAAATATTAAGTGAAATTGCTAATCAAATTGAAAATAAGGAGAATAAATAATGAAATGTTTTCTTTGCATGCATGGAGAAATATATTCTCCAAAAACCTTGTATAAAATAAAAAAATTGAAAAAAATAATTTACCAAGATAGAGATATTGATAGTGAAGATTTTAAGAAAAGATATGAATATCTTTTAAAAAAATTAGGTGATGGTGATAATCAAATTATTTGAATAAATTTATTAATAAAGCAAGAAAGAAATAATAGAAAGGAGAATAAATAATGAATAAAGAAAAATTACTTAAATATATGAAAGATATAATTAAATGAACTAAAAAAATTAATTATACAAACTCTGATTTGGACAAAAATATTTTAAATTTATTAATTGAAAAAATAGAAAAAGGTGAATTTGATAATGATTAAATTAAAAGATTTATTTGGTCAAGATAAAATAGAAATATTTTCACCAAATCCCAAAGATTTAACAGATAGTAATGATATAAAAGCAATTATTTTATGAAAATATCCTAATGTTATTGCTGAATATTTAGTTGTTTCTTAACCACATGCAAATACTGCTATTTTAGTTGGTGATAACGTTCACTATACAGGTTGAGTTGAAGTGTTTATTAAACCAAAAAATGAAGGAGTAAATGAAAATGCCAAATGACACGAATGTACAATCAAATAACTATACTTTATTAAAAATAATAAGAATTGGAATAAGTCCATTATCAGCAATGATTGGTACAAGTGCTTATTATGGTCAAATTATTGGTAATCCAGTATTAGGAAGTATTAATGCTTTATTATTTAGTAAAAAGTTAGGAATTGATATATGAAACTTAAATCAAATGCCAAGTACTAAAAAGAAAATATTAAATTCAAGTAAAAAAATATTATTAGGTTTAGGAACTATTGGTTTAATTAATTATGCAAAATTTACAAAAATCAATCCTAATCCTGAACCACCACCTTGATTAACAACTACTACCACAGAAACACCACCATGACCATTATTATTAACTAATGATAATAAACAACAAATGGATTGAGATACATATATTAGTTTAAGTACTTATGGTATATCAAATCTAATTGGTGGGTTAAGTGAATTAATACCTAATAGATTTGAAGTAATAAGAAAAATATGTAATATGGCAACTAGTGGATGTCTAATTTCAAGTGGTGTAGCTATGGGTATAAATAATGATTTTAATAATGCTTATGCAGTACCAACAATAGTTGCTGATGCAAGTGAAATTATACATAATTTATTACCTATGGAAACTACAAATCATAATCAAGAAATGCAAGAAACATCATTTACAAATGAAACAAGAAGATTAATTAATAGTGATGCTATTAGTAATAATAGTGGAAGTAGTGATGTTTTATATGAAAGACCAACTACATATGATAGTTTATAAAGGAGATGATAACTAATGAATAAAGAAAAATTGATTGAATATTATAACAATGAAATTCAGACATATAAAGAAAGAATGGAACAATTAAATAAAGAAATATCTTTATTGGTAACTATTATAAGTAATTCAAAATCAATGATTGAAAGAATTAATAATGGTCAATTTGACGAATAATTAAAAATAAATAATTGAAAGGAAATAATTGAAAATGAAAGAATTTTTACATGAATTAATTATTATTGGAACAAGTGTAGGAACATTAATTTGTAGAGAATTAATTGTTTGATTTAAAAGATTTATTACAACTCCAAAACATATTAGAAGAAATAATAAAGTGATGAAACATCAAAAAAAATTAGCAAAACTTAATGAAAAAATTAATGGAAAAGAAAATAAATAATAAAGGTGTGATTTAAATGTTAGAAAATGAAACTAATGTTGAACAAAATACTGAACCTTTAACTGAAAATAATAATTTACAACAAGAGCAAGAAATTAAGATTGTTGAATTAGAAAATAAGTTAAATAAACTTAATCAAGAAATTAAAGAAAAAGAAATAATTAATATATTTAAAAAATATCAAGTTAAAAAAGAATTTTATGAATTTTTAAAATTTAAAACAAGTAATATAGAAAATTCAAAAATTGAAGAAACTATTAAAAAAATGATTAAAGAACAACCACTATTTAAAGAACCAATTAATACAGGTGGTAAACAAGAAACAATATTAACAAATCAAGAAACTTCAATAAAAAGTAGTTTATTAGATTATAAAAAGAAAAATAATTTATAAAAGAAAGGAAAATTTAAAATGCCAAATCCAGTGCCATTTAAACAAAATTTAGATAATACTACAAAATTAGTAGAAACACCTGAATTTATAGAATTTTATAAACAATCAAATAGTCCATGAGCAAGTTTTTTTCCAATTGAAATGGTTAATTCTACAAAAATTGAATTTATAGTTAAAAAACCAAAAGACCCAACATTCAAAATACTTCATTGAAATGAAAAAAGTAAAGGATTAGAAGTTGGTTATGTTGATACTGATAAAATTATTAAAGAAATTACAAAAGAAGCTAGTACAGGAGAAATGATTGGTGAAGTTGATTTATTTGCAGATAATGGGCAAAATTTACTAGAAAGTATGCAATATGAAGTTGCTAATGATTTAGCAGATTATTTAGCAAATAATGATACAAATACAATTGCTAAATCTGCCAAAAAAGTAATCATTACTGATACAACACCAGTAGGATATTTAAAATCAATGTTATCAGCATGAAATACTTTATTTCAATTAAGAAATAGTAATAATTGTAAATTTTTTATAACAAATAGTCTTTATGATACTTTAGTTTATTTAGCAGATAATAAAGGTTTAATTACTGATAATCAACTAGCACAACAATTAAGATTAAATGGAACAAATTTATATATTAAAGGTGTATTATGTCAAATTGTTATGGATGATTATATGACATTTAAAAATACTGAAAATAAAAATCAAATTATGAATTTTGTTTTAGCAACACCAAAAGCAATGAAAAGATATATGTTACAACAAACTAGTATATATGTTGAAGATATTAAAGATGGTAAAGTTCCAAAAAGATATTTAGTTGGTGGACAAGTAACAGGAGAATCTATTCCTTATATGTCAAACTCAGAAACAGAATCAAGATGAATGTTATGTGGTATTGTTAATAAAAAATATTTAAGTGAAGAAATTACAACATTAACAACTAATATTACTGCTGATACTACTAAAAAGAATAAATTATTAGATACAACAATTAAAAATACAACTGAACTAAATAATTTAAATCCAAATTTAACAACTCCAATTATTAATTATTTTAGTGATGCCCAAGGTCAAGTTGATGTAAGTAATCAAAACCAAAAAGCAGGAGATTTATATGTAGTAATCACTACTAATGACACTGATAAAAATTATCAAGGTTCAACAAATCCTATAAAAATAACTCTTAAATAAGGATAATTATTATGCCAATTGGTACAACTAGTACAGCAATACTTTTAAACATAAATAAACCAAAACATACTAGAACAAGTCAACAACAAGAACATAAAAGTTGATGATGAGAAATTTTAGAAATGATTGGTGTACAAGTAATAGCAGTAGCACTTGCTCCTTTTACTGGTGGATTAAGTGAAAGTTTAGCACTTGGTTTAGGTGCAAGTGATTTACTTGCTAGTATTAGTGCTGTTGGTGTAGAGTTTTTAACTGATTTTACTATTAATCAAGTTTATGATTATTTAAAAGGAAATGTTACACCATTAAATGCTTTTTTTAATATATTACCTGCATTTGCTGGACTTAATAGAATTAGTCGTGGTTATCGTACAACTAAATTTATTAGTTTAGCAGAAAAAACTAAAACATTAGAACAAATTGGTATTAAAAAAGCAAAAAATTTACAAGAAATCATTAGTCAAGTAAGTGAAAAACAATTTTTAACAGATAAAATTATTGGAAATAAACGTTATTTATTTAATTATAACCATGCTCCAAATCGCGAAACAATAATACAAAATTTAGGTTTTGTTGCTGAAAGACAATATAAAAATAATTTTGCAAAATTAGAAGTACAAGAATTAAAAAATTATTTATTATTACAAAATGAATTAATAAAGTTAAGTCCACAGTTAACTCCTAAATTTAAAATTAAAGATATTGATAAAGCAAACAATTTTTTACAAAAATATAATACTGATTTAAAAAAAGTATTAAAAATGAACCAACATGACTGATTAAATTTAGTTCATACAATACATGCAGAAAATAGATATGGAAAATCTTTAATTTTAGATTTACAAAAAATTCGTGCTAATGCAATTAAATTTAATTTTAAAAATAGTTCAATTCATAAATTAGTATTAAAAGCAAATCAAACTTTTAAATATTTTGATATTAAATTTTATTTTAAAAAAGGTTTAAATAAATTTTGAAAAGATACTTCATATTTTGAAAAAATAAGAATAAATATTTATAAATTACAAGAGAAATTCGAAAAATTAGAAAAACAAGCATTTGAAAAAATTAATAAATTAAAAGAAAAAACAATTGATGTATTTACAAGTGCTGAAAAGAAAGCAATTAAACATGCACAATTAATTCCATTAAATTCACCAGTATTTATGGCTTGTAAAATTCAACCTTTATCATTAGATAAATGTGGAATTACTATTTATCATCGTAATCCTAAATATAAACCAATTGTAGTTATTGATAGTATTATCAAAGCAGAAACTTTTGTTATTCAAATACATCCATTTCATTGATATAGATGATATAGCGGTTGATATATTGGATATGGAGTTAGTCAAAATAAATGATTAAAAAGTATTGCTTTTGCTCCACCAGTTGTACAACAAATGATTAAAGATAGTTTTAAAATTTATAGGCAAATATTAAGGACAATTAGAACTTATCATAAAGTAGTTAATGTTATTAATAATCCTATTGATAATGTCAATAAATCATTTAAAAGGGTGGGTTTAAAATTCTCAGTTAATACTGTATTTGGTACTGGATTGTTAAGACATTTAGAAAAATTTGCATATAATCAAGTTGTAAAAAAAGGAAAGAAAAAATTACAAAAAGAAATTATACATATATCACATAGAAAAACTAAATCAAAAACCAAACGTTATAAAAAAGCATTTTTTAAGGAATGATAAAATATGATTAATAAACTTTGAACTGGTGTCAGTTTAGAAAATTATAATAACTGATATCCATTAACTGGAACAATTACAGAAACACCACGACAATATATAAATACATGACCAAATGTTGATGATTGATTTAAAACATTTGCTATTCGTGCTCAAAATGATATTAATGCTTATCTTGATTTTATTTTATCTAAATTTCCTTTTGATAGTTTTAAAGATGAATTAATTAAAGAAACTTTAAGAGATATGGTTTATGTTATGGTTGAACATTGAGTATTTAATCGTACACCAATTGAATTTAATGTTGATGCTACTATTCAATTTAATAATGGTAATCAATTTAGTGCAAGTAGTACTCCTACGATTAATATTTGAGATTTAGCACCTAGTAGAATGAAAATATGAGCAAGATTAACAGAATTAAAACAAATATTTTCAAATTATAATAATGATGAAATAGATGTTGAAAAAATTGACTTAAAAGCATTTTATACTAGAAACCAAGTTAATGAATTAATTCAAGAACAAAAAGAATTTACATTATCAAAGCAAATAAAATTATATGATGATACCATTAATGGTAATAAAAATGAAACATATAGGGGACCAGTTACAAATTTAATAAATAAAGGTTATGTTGCAACAGAATATGACTCAAAAACTGAAACTATGATTTTAGATTGACCTAATGAAATTGGAACATTACCACCTGATGTTTTACAAAACAATCCACAAATTGGTGATTATACACATGCACCAACTTGTGATTTTTCTGCTAAACAACAAAAACGAATTACTACAAATGAAAATGAAATTACCAAATTAAATAGTGAATTAATTAAAACAAACGAAAATATTAATGATGTTAAAAATAATTGATTTAATATTGAAACTAGTCCCTTATGAAAAAAAGTTGAAAATAATAATATAGAAATATTTAAATGATATTTTATTAAAATCAGTTATCAATATTCAACAGAAAATAACTTTATGAAATTTTATAAAGTAATTAAAATTTATTTAAATAATGTTTTTAACGAATTTGAATTGTTAAATGTTGATTCCATGACTTATGGAGAACAAATACAAAATAAAAATATTTTAAATATTGGAACTATTTACTATAACAATAAAAAGAAACAATTTAGTGGTGGTGGTAATTCTTATCCTGAACTTGGAAAAATTAATTTAATTGGTGATATAGAAGAAATATATCAATATCAAGGAATAGATACACCAACTGAATTTATAGCAGAAGAAAATACTGAACATGATTATTATACAAAACTAGAAACAAATCAATTATTAGATAAAAAACAAGATAAGTTAATTGCTGGTGAAAATATTAAAATTGATGAAAATAATAAAATTAGTGCTACTTGCGGGAAAACTGATTTAACTGATTATTATAAAAAAGAAGAAGTAGATAAAAAATTAGACAATAAAATGGATAAAGACCAATTCAAATATGCTTTTTCTATAAATACTATTGGTACTGAAATTCCTAATTTAGAAACTACTGATAAAACTGTTGCTGGTGCTATTAATGAAATTATCAAAAAACAACCACAACCAATTCCAATTCCTCCAAGTAGTTCAATTTGAAAAGAAGTAGGAATAAGAGAAAAAAATAAATGAGATAATTGACAAATTACTTATGATTTTATAGTTAATAAAAGATATAAAGTTTATTATTCTTGAAATATATATAATAATGTTTTTGCAATTAAAGAATTTATTATAACTAATACAAAAATAGCAGGTGTACCAATAGAAGTTTTTAACAATAATACTAATGTCTTAGTTTTATCAGTACAACACTCAAAATTTATTACTATTTATTCTTTAAAAGGTAGCGATAAAGGTAATACATGAAAATTAGAAGAATTACAGGAATAAAATTATGATTTGAAAAATTATAAAAATTATTTTAAGTTTAATTGGAGTTTTATTATCTTCTGCTGTTGCTGGTTTAATTATATTTATTATAGTAAAAATTGTCTTAAAAATTAATCAAATATTTTAGAAAGGAGAAAAAAATGAAACCTTTTTGACCAAGAAAAGATAAAACAAATATTAATAATAATGAAGAAAAATCTAAATTAATTTTTTTAGAAAATAAAAGTACACACACTTCTATTTTAAGTTATTTTGGTTTTAATGATTTTAATCATGAGACTTATTTTACTGATTTTGTTGCTGAAAATAATGCTAATTTATATAATGCTCCATTGGATATTAATAATGAAACTATTAAACAATATTTAATTAAACAAGAATTTTATAGAAAGAATTGAAATTCTATTTTTAAATTAAGCAAATTAGGAATTAGTGGTTATTTAATTTATATTGCTAATGATGATTTATATTTTCAAGTAGTAGATATACAGCAAAGAATTTATGATATTACTGGTAAATTAATTCAATGTACTAT
Source organism: Spiroplasma endosymbiont of Tiphia femorata (assembly GCF_964020225.1). Lineage (NCBI taxonomy): Bacteria > Bacillati > Mycoplasmatota > Mollicutes > Entomoplasmatales > Spiroplasmataceae > Spiroplasma > Spiroplasma endosymbiont of Tiphia femorata. Next base: position 1,463,189 of record NZ_OZ026544.1, read on the forward strand.
TTTTTATGATAGTTATCAACAAAATGCACAAACAGTAAGATTATTTGAAGTTTATAAATTAAATAATGAACAAGTAACTATTAATCGTGCAATTTATAGTATTAGTGATAATAAAAAACAATTTCCTTTACCTTTTAAACAATATAGTAATAATCCTAATTTACAAAACAAGAACAAACATTAAATATCAATTATATTCCAATAGCAATTATGAGAAATAAAGCAAATGAGTTAGCAGATTGTAATAAAGTAATGGATAAAATTAAAGCATTAGATGTTATTTATGAACAAATTGTTTTAGATACTATTTTAAACTCACCAAAATTTATTTTTGACCAAACTTATGGTAATGCTAAATCTACAATGGATGAAGCCGTAAGAATATTAGTTACTAACAATTATATTTGAAAAACTACTGGTGATAATAATGAAAAAAGTGAAAATATCAATATGACAAGTAGTAATTTTAAAGGTAAAAATTTAACTGATATATACGATTGAAATGTTAATGAAATATTTAAACGTTGTGGTATTCATATACCAAGTCAAAAAAAATCTGCACAACAATCAGTTCCCGAAAGTACAGCAGTAAATATTTCAACTATTAATTATATTGAACAAAAATTATGACAATTTAATATTGATATTCTTAAATTTATTCAAATATTAGTACGTTTAGATAAAGATTTATTAAATAGTAAAACATTTAATATTAATGATGAACAAGAAATTAATAACTTAACAGTTAAATTAAAATTATTTAATCCCGAAAATAACCAATTAATAGGAGAAAACAATGGAAAACAACAACAAAGCACAAACGAAGTTTCCACAGAAACAAACTAAACTTAATCAAGCAAAAGTAGAAAATGATTATTTAATTGATAATATTCCTTATGATTTTACAAATATGATGGGTGCTACTAGTGACCCTGATATTAATAGAGCATATGATGAATTTAAAAAAAGAACAATTTATATTTATGAAATTGAACGTTTATTTAAAAATAATGAAAATAATAGTTTAAAATTTTCAGCAAATACTATTAAAATAGGTTTTATTGATATTGATAAAGTATTAACAACTACTGCTGTTGAAACATCTGATTTTACTATGCAATTAAATCAAAGAGCAAGTACTAATATTAATGATAATACTATTGAATATAGTATGACTGATATTAAAAACTTAATATTCCAAGAAATAAATTTATTAAATCAATTTAAATTATATGCTGTATCTATTAATGAACCTTTAACTGAAAATAATATTGATAATTTATATATCATTAATAATTATTCACAACCTTATCAAAATCCAAAAACAAGAAGCACTAAAAGTATTACTATTATTAAAATTAAAGATTTTAAAACAAGAGATGGTTATCCAATCATTATTAAATTACAAAAACCATTAGATAAAGACACAAAAGTAATTGGTTTAAAAATTAAATCACCCAGAAGCATGATTTTTGGCAATATAAAGGTACTTGGTGAAGTTGATAATATGGAAAAGTATACCCAAAGTTATTTGTCAAAGATAAGATAGCATTTCCGCTATTATCAATGCCTATTGAAACTCAACCAAAAGTTAGAATATTACAACAATGATTTAGTGAACAAATTTTACCTTGAAAATTAGCAAAACAATTTATAGGGCAAGAAAAATCAGTTTTAGATTTAATTGCTATTGGTGGTGGTAGAGAAACAAGAAAAGAAATTATTAATAATGCCAGAGTAACTAATGCTTGATTAGGTTATTTTATAAGTTCTCATGATTTTGGACAATGACCATTAAAAGAAAAACGAGAACTGAAAGATAAAGAAGTATGAAAAATTCATGATGCATTAGGTACAACATATACAAGTATTGCTACAAATGATGAATTTAAAGATGTTGAATTAGAAATAAAAGATAAACCACCAGTTGATAGTTTACAAAAAGTATTATTAGATATGCTAACTTATACATATAATTATAATAGAAACTTTGATGGTGCTATATATGAAAATGGAAATCCTAAAAATAAAATAGCAGAATTAAGACAAAAATTTGAAGGACAAAAACCCGATGATGTTATTACTAATTTATTCAAACAATGAAAATTAGATTATCCAAATTATATTAACTTAGAGCAAGTAAAAATATTTAAACAATTAATAATTATGTTATCATATAATATTTATTCAAATATGTCAATTAATAAAGGTTTAAATGATGATAATAAAATTTTATTACCATATTATTTCGAATTAAAATCAAATCCTATACATACAGATAGTGGTGAAGTTTGAAATTTTAAAGATGCAAAAGTAACATTAAAATCTGCATATTTTGATTTTATAGATATCAATAATATTAAATTAAAAAATATTGATATTAGTCAAAATGAATTATTTAAATTAGATGATAATCAATTTAATTGATTATCTATTACAAATGAATTAGAAACTAATAATATACCGTCACTAATCCCAGCAGATTGAACATTAGGTAATGGTGAATATGGAAAATATTTTACAAGAGTAGTTATTGATAAAAGTAAAATTGAAAATTCTTTAAATTTATATGGTTCAAATAAATTTCAGTTATTTTCAAAATTAGAATTTTATAAAGAAATTTCACAAATTGATAATAATAACGAATTTGAATTGCAAATTGAAAATCCGATTAATAACTTAAATCGAATTGAAATTAGTGGAATATTTGGTGCTGGTAATTATGATTTAATTTTAATTACTGATAAACAAGAAATAAACTTACAAAATATTAATTTATTTGATAAATATAATGAAAATATTTCTTATATAAATCTAGAAATTTAATTACTAAAATATCCAGTAGTATAATTTCCATCTCATTTTACGTCTTCTTTATTAGTAGGTTTTCATGCAAAATATAATTCTGTTTTATTGGGGCTTATTGCTTTATTTCATCATATAATACTTGTTCCATATATTGCTTTTCCATCTGGTGTTAAATAATATTTAAGTTTAGTATTTTCATGGGTAAGCACCCCCCCATGATTAATCCTATTGTTCCGGTTGTAGCACCAGTTAGTGCTAATGCTAATGTTATTTTACTTAAATTTGTTTTTATTCATGTTTTCATATTAAATTACTCCTTTTTTCCTTGATTTTACTTTTAAATTGTACTATTTTTGATTATTTTTACAAGTATGCTTTTAAAAGCAAAATAACGCCTAAATTAAAGGTTTTTATTTTTTGATACCTATACTATTAATTGAATTGTATTTGTTTATTATATAGCAAATGTGAAGATACTTTTTTTCACAGTAGCATTATTTTTACCCCTAATTACATTTTTATATGGATACAGTGAATAAAACAAAGCATCATATGGGTCTTGATACATATTTTTGTCAGGAATATTAGTTTTTGTTTCATCATAACGTAATTCTTCTAAACATTGAGTTGTTTTTGGTAAATCATCTTTATTTGCATAAAAATTTCCATAACTCATAATATTTCTCATTCAAACCACTCTATTAGTTAATCCTGCTTCTTGATTTAAATTTGAAGCATGTTTAATAGCAGTTTGTGTTATTAGAATAGTATTATGTTCATCGATTAATTTTTGATTTAATCAATCAATGGCAGTTCGTGCTTTATCATCATAAAAATAAATTGCTTGTTCAAAATTTTCAAAATTATCCATTAATCCTAAAATTTCATTAACATAAGCATTAATTTTTTCATTTTCATTTATAAAGTCATTTGGTGTAACTACTAATTCACAAATAATATAAGCATCATAATAACCAGTATTATTATATTCTTTAAAACCAACTACCATAAATACAGTATGGTCTTTTGGTCCCGTAGCTCAATCAATACCAACACTATAAAAATCAAATTTATACATTTCTTTTTCTTGATTATAAAATTATTTTAAATCATATGATTGTCAATATTTTACTGTTTTTTGAAATGGGAAAATTGTTGCATCGCTATCTAAAAATTCAAAACCATAATAAACAGTATTATATTCATCTGGATTACTTTTTTCCATTTCTAATAATGTTCTTTGTTGAATGTCAGGTAATTTATTTCAAAATGGTTGAATAGTAAATCTTAAAACAAATAAACCTAAACCACTAAACATATCTTTATTTTCATAATAAACTTTACCAACTTTTTTAAGATTTTTCATGACTTCATCATTTAATGGTAAAAATGGTGTACAGTATTTTAAATAAAATGGATGATATTTATCATAAGGATTACATGTAAAAGTAATGAAAAAACTTTTATAAAAATAACGAGTAATCTTTTGTCCAAAGGTAGAACTATATATATTTTTATCAATAAATGTTCAACTTCACTCTTTAATAGGTTTATTTGATACTTTAATACGATTACTTCTAAACATAGAGTTTTGTAAACGTTCATATCGATATGTTAATTGTTTTTCAGTTAATGTTTCTTTTTCTTCTGCCATAATAATTTCATCTGTTCTTGAACCTAAAAAACTTGACCCACCTGCTTCTTTTCCAAAAATCTTATTACCATTAGCATAACCAATAAAGTCAATTTGTTGATTACTTGGAAAGATAATACATCCCCCATCCTTAGTAATTTTTCATTTAATGCCATGTGGATTATTAGGTAATAAATTAATATTATATGTATCTAATAAAACTTGACAAACATTCATTAAAGCACCAATTGTAGTTTCACTATGAGTATTTTCATATCTTCTTACTTCTTGAACACTACTATCTCTAAAATTACAACATATAAATAAATCAAATGCTAAACAGTTTCAAGTTTTTCTTGTTCCACGTGCTGTTGGAACAAAACGATAAAAACAATTAGTAGTAAAATATTCTGCTCACTCATCACCAACAAATTCTTTAAAAATATCTCAACTAAAACCATAATTATTATCACTAAAATTAAGATTATATTTTTTATTTAATTGTCCATAACTACTAATAAAAGCCATATTTACTCCTTATTTTTTAAAAAAAATTAAACTTAAATTATTAACAAACAAAAATTAGAAAGGAACATTAAAAATGTTTATATTACCATTCGCAAATCATTTTGATTGAGACAAACATGATTTTAATCAAGATGAATTAAGTTTAAAACAAACAGAAGAATTATTTGCAAAAATAGATGATTATTTATGAAGTATATGTGATAAATCTGAATATAAATCATATAGATTTAGACAACGAAAATTAAAAGCAAAAAAAGGTTTATTAACTTATAAACGACGTATTTGTATATATTATAACACAAAAACACAAAAAATGGAATACGTATCATTATTAGCCTTGCATTAAACTAGTGCTTCCATTTTTGCTGATTTTGAATACACCAGTATCACTACCAACATAAACGGTTTCAGTATTTTTATCAAATGTTAAAGCTCAAATTCAGTTTTTTGGTCCTGGTATTATAATTTTTTCAAAACTACGTACACCATCGCTCTTATAAACAAAGCCATTATCACTACCAACATAAACATTATCTTCATTATCAATTACTAAGGCTCTAACTGCCCAATATCCTTCTAATCCTGTTGGAGTAATCTTATAAACCTTATCTTCTTGTGCTCTAAAAATATTACCTTGTGAATCAACACCTAAAGCATAAATGTTTCCATTTGTTAATTTTTGAGAAACAAAATTAGTAATACTATAATACAAATTAACTGTTCCTATATAATCACCTTTGCCAATAATTGTAGCAATACTAGTATCTTGTCTTTTAATATCAAAATCATTAATAGTTAATGATTTAATTGCATGATTTGCTTCAATAATACCTATTAGTAAACTCATTTTAGATGGTGCTAAATCCTTACCACTATTAATAAGTCCTAAATTATTATTTACTATTATATCTGCTAAGTTAATTGCACTATGTTTATTTTCTAAACGTTTTTTATTTTGCATATAATTAGTTGTAATATTAGTTTTTTACTCAATTCTGTTTAATAAATTAGTTAAATTTCCTGTGGTTGTTGCAAGTGTTAAAACACTTAATGTTTTTATTATTTTTTTCATAAAGACCCCCTTTTTGATACTAATAATAGTTTTTTATACTATACAATATATATTAAATCTTTTAAAATAAAAAACAAATCTTTTAATTTTCCAATTTTGTAATCTAATAAAATCGATATTTAGGTTAATCAAATAATTAGTTACACTATCTAATAGCCAATATCTTAAAATCTAATGTATCTCAATCAGTACCATTCACAATAAGTGTAATTGAATGAATTCCTGGGTAATGTTTCCTTGTACTTATATCTGCAAAACAATGTTTTTTTGCGTAAAATTTCTTCATATTTTCCTTTAAATATATCTCTGATATTTGGAATATTTTACGATTCCGTTTGCCACTTGCTTTCACATAATCAATACCATATTCTAATCGTACCTTGATTGCTTTTTTTGTCTCAATCTTAAAAGAAAAAGTCATATTTTCTCCAATAGAAACAAATTCAGTACCTAAAGCAAAATCAATCACATTTACACAATCAATATTGGTAAAACCAAAGATTTTCATTACCTCCATATTGCCTTTTTTCAAAAGGGTCCTACAACCGTGCTTTACAATCCAATCAGTCTGATTGTTTTTACCATATCATTCCTTTGCAATTTTTGTAACCAAGTCAGGATGTGTTTTAGAAATATCATTTAGATTATTTGCTACACTTTTACGAACATAAAAAGAGGGATCGGCTTTTAATTGTTCTAAAATTTTAAGGATTGGATATGGATTTTTTTGAAATTTGTTAATACTTGTCCTCATGGTAATTGGGGACGACAACCTTCACTAGCAAGTCATCGCACATGCTCATTATCATGCTTAGATCAAACAAGCATTTGCTGCATCATACGCTTTTCATGTTTTATAATAAATTGTCTCACTGCAAATTCAGAAGATGAAAATTGTGTATACCTTTCTAATGCAGCTATTGACAAATCCCAATGATGTTCATTTTGTCCATAGATTTCAACAAAATTTGGAAAAAACATTAGTGAAAAATCATTAAATCCTACAGGATAAAGATCAATGATCTTATCAATGATAGCAAGTACCTGTTCATAACTGGTTGGTAAATATCTTCCTAAATTAATAGCAATTTTCCTCATACGGGCTTTCAATTCTAACTTATCTCATGTTTCATCTATAATGTCATTGATAAAATCATCAATTTTAAATAAAGGGTATATGGTTCTAATAGTTACAGCCAGATCTTGGACTGACTGGTAATTATACCTATTTTTTAATAATTTTGGCATACTATTTTCCTTTTAATTTTTATTAATAAAAAATTATTAATAATATTTTATCATTGTTTTTCCTTCTTTTTTATACATAAAAAACCAATGAAAAAATAATTAATATCAATTTCCTTTACATTAATATTTGTTACATTTCTTATGATAAAGCATCAAGATTATTTTTAATTTAATATTATTTTAATATCAATAATAAAGGTAATGTTTAAAATAATATATTTTATAGTTAAAATGTTAAAATTATTATTATTAATATTTTTAGTTTAAAGGAGAATAATATGCAAACAAAACGTTTAATTAAAAGTTTAATTAATAATTTTTTATTTATTATTAATGCTATTTTATGAATTTTTAATATTAGATCCGTTGGTGAAATCGTCACCGGAATTAATGTTGGATCAAATCGTAAAGAAAAACTAATCTATGGACTTTGCAGTTTACTACAATATATAACTTATATATCATTAATTGGATTTATTATTACTATTTATTGATGAATAAAAAATGATTTATCAATAGCAGAGCGTATAAGTGGTTTAAAATAATCATAAATTAAAAATAAAATTTTTTACTTATTTTAATGTAAAAATTAAAAAAATCTTAATTTTTACATTAAGATTAACAATAAAAAAAATTTGGCATCGTGCTATTTTCCCATTGCTGGTATTTTCGCCGCTGGAGTGCTTAACTGCTGTGTTCGAGATGGGAACAGGTGTGACCACTCCACCATGGACACCAAATAGTTTAGCAATTGCTCCCTAAAAACTAGAAACAGACATCTTTAAATTTGATTACTTTTGATTTGCAATAGAGAATATATTCTTCAATAAATCCTCGATCTATTAGTATCAGTAAGCTGAACATATCACTATGCTTACACACCTGACCTATCAACCTTGTAGTATTCAAGGGATCTTACTTCTTTCGAATGAGAAATCTCATCTTGGAACTGACTTCGCGCTTAGATGCTTTCAGCGCTTATTCATGCCCTACATAGCTACCCAGCTGTGCCACTGGCGTGACAACTGGTGCACCAGAGGTAGGTCCATTCCGGTCCTCTCGTACTAGGAACAGCTTTCCTTAAATTTCTTGCGCCCACGACAGATAGGGACCAAACTGTCTCACGACGTTCTGAACCCAGCTCGCGTACCGCTTTAATGGGCGAACAGCCCAACCCTTGGAAGCGACTACACCTCCAGGATGCGATGAGCCGACATCGAGGTGCCAAACCTCCCCGTCTATATGAACTATTGGGAGAGATTAGCCTGTTATCCCCGGGGTAACTTTTATCCGTTGAGCGACGGCCTTTCCACACAGCACCGCCGGATCACTAAGCCCAACTTTCGTTCCTGCTCGACTTGTATGTCTCGCAGTCAAGCACCCTTTTACCTTTGCGCTCTACATATGATTTCCATTCATATTGAGGGTACCTTTGGGCGCCTCCGTTACTTTTTAGGAGGCGACCGCCCCAGTCAAACTACCCACCAGACACTGTCCTTAGACCAGATTATGGTCTCAAGTTAGAATTTCAATATAGCAAGGGTGGTATCCCAATGGTGACTCCATGCCTACTAGCGTCTGCATATCAACGTCTCCCACCTATGCTGTACAAACTACACCAAAATTCAATATCAAGTTGTAGTAAAGCTCCACGGGGTCTTTCCGTCTAATCGCGGGTAACCTGCATCTTCACAGGTACTAAGATTTCACCGAGTCTATAGCCGAGACAGCGTCCGGATCGTTACGCCTTTCGTGCGGGTCAGAACTTACCTGACAAGGAATTTCGCTACCTTAGGACCGTTATAGTTACGGCCGCCGTTCACTGGGGCTTCAATTCAAAGCTTCGCTTACGCTAACAAATCTCTTTAACCTTCCAGCACTGGGCAGGCGTCACCCCCTATACATCGTCTTACGACTTAGCAGAGAGCTGTGTTTTTGCTAAACAGTCGCCCGGACACCTCTTCACTGCGACTCATATTGCTATGAGCTCCCCTTCTCGCTAACTTACGGGGTTATTTTGCAGAGTTCCTTAGCTATAGTTATCTCGCTTGCCTTAGGATATTCTCCTTGACCACGTGTGTCCGTTCTCGGTACAGGCACCATGGTGATGTCTTTAGAAACTTTTCTTGGAAGTATGGCATCAAATGCTTCGTTACTAAGCGAACCGTTCACTCCCCATCGTACTTCAAGGTTAACGCTGTGCGGATTTGCCTACACAACCCTCTTTGTACTTAGCCCAGCACTACCAACCACTGGGACATTTTAGCCTTCTCCGTCATTCCATCAGTCACCATGGTGGTACAGGAATATCAACCTGTTATCCATCGACTACGCCTTTCGGCCTCGCCTTAGGTCCTGACTAACCCTGGGTGGACGAACCTAACCCAGGAAACCTTGGTCAATCGGCATGAAGGATTCTCACCTTCAATCGTTACTCACGCCGGCATTCTCACTTCTAAACGCTCCCCTACCGCCCACAATATATATAAACATATATATAGACCCATAGCTTCGGTACAATGCTTAGCCCCGGTACATTTTCCGCGCAGAATCATTCGACTAGTGAGCTGTTACGCACTCTTTAAAGGATGGCTGCTTCTAAGCCAACCTCCTAGCTGTCTGAACAATTCCACATCGTTTTCCACTTAGCATTGATTTGGGGACCTTAGCTGATGATCTGGGCTGTTTCCCTCACGTCCATGGACCTTATCACCCATAGACTGACTGCCAGATATGTAACAATGGCATTCGCAGTTTAATTGCATTCAGTACCCCGAGGTGGGGCCATCATACATTCAGAGCTTTACCTCCATTGCACTAATTCTGACGCTAGTCCTAAAACTATATCGGGGAGAACCAGCTATCTCCAGGTTCGATTGGAATTTCACCGCTAGCCACAAGTCATCCACGGTCTTTTCAACGAACGTTGGTTCGGTCCTCCATTAACTGTTACATTAACTTCAACCTGCTCATGGCTAGATCACCTGGTTTCGGGTCTACGACCACATACTAAACGCCCTATTCAGGCTCGCTTTCACTTCGGCTCCGTCTTTTCAACTTAACCTTGCATGTAATCGTAACTCGCCGGCTCATTCTACAAAAGGCACGCCGTCACCCATTAACGGGCTCCGACTTGTTGTAAGCATATGGTTTCAGAAACTATTTCACTCCCCTCTCGGGGTACTTTTCACCTTTCCCTCACGGTACTGGTTCACTATCGGTAATTGGTTAGTATTTAGCCTTACGCAGTGGTCTGCGCAAATTCCGACAAGGTTCCACGTGCCTCGCCGTACTCAGGATACTGTCAAGAGATTTATACATTTCGCATACTGGGCTTTCACCATCTATGGCGTTGCTTCCCAACAACTTCTGCTATATATAAATTTTGTAACTCTTCATAGGTCGAACCTAATAGACAGTCCTATAACCCCAGTCTGACGACTGGTTTAGGCTGCTCCCTTTTCGCTCGCCGCTACTAAGGGAATCGCATTCGCTTTCTTTTCCTCTAGGTACTAAGATGTTTCAATTCTCTAGGTATCACTCTGCACAACTATGAATTCATTGTACAGTACTATCTGATTAAAGATAGTGGGTTTCCCCATTCGGACATCTCCGGATCAAAGCTTATTTCCAGCTCCCCGAAGCTTATCGCAGGTAATCGCGTCCTTCATCGTCTTCCAATTCCAAGGCATCCACCATACGCTCTTAATAATTTATTTTTAGAATATCCTATTGCAAGATAAAAATTATCTTATTTTTTTTAAAAGATGTCTATTATCCAGTTTTTAAAGAACAATTGCTCAGAGAAAACAATCCCTGAAAACTAAACAGAACAAAAGAAGTAATCCAATAAATCATCCATCTAATTTTTCTTGTTGTCTTGGTTTCTTATTAGAAACTAAACTCCATAGAAAGGAGGTGATCCATCCCCACCTTCCGGTAGGGATACCTTGTTACGACTTAACCCCAATCATCAACCCTGCCTTTGGCAGCTCCCTCCTTACGGTTAGGACACCGACTTCTGGCATTGCCAACTCTCGTGGTTTGACGGGCGGTGTGTACAAGACCCGAGAACGTATTCACCGCGACATTGCTGATTCGCGATTACTAGCGATTCCGACTTCATGAAGTCGAGTTGCAGACTTCAATCCGGACTGAGACTGACTTTTTGAGATTTGCTTGACCTCGCGGTTTAGCGACTCTTTGTATCAGCCATTGTAGCACGTGTGTAGCCCAGGTCATAAGGGGCATGATGATTTGACGTCGTCCCCACCTTCCTCTAGCTTACACTAGCAGTCTCCTTAGAGTCCCCAACTTAATGCTGGCAACTAAGGACAAGGGTTGCGTTCGTTGCTGAACTTAACCAAACATCTCACGACACGAACTGACGACAACCATGCACCACCTGTATCCTTGTTAACCTCTACTATATCTCTATAGCTTCGCAAGGTATGTCAAGACCTGGTAAGGTTCTTCGCGTTGCTTCGAATTAAACCACATGCTCCACCGCTTGTGCGGGTCCCCGTCAATTCCTTTGAGTTTCACTCTTGCGAGCATACTACTCAGGCGGAGTACTTAATGCGTTAGCTACAGCACTGCCTCATGGCAACACTTAGTACTCATCGTTTACGGCGTGGACTACTAGGGTATCTAATCCTATTTGCTCCCCACGCTTTCGTGCCACAACGTCAGTAATAGGCCAGTTAGCCGCCTTCGCCACTGGTGTTCCTTCATATATCTACGCATTCCACCGCTACACATGAAATTCCACTAACCTCTCCTATACTCTAGTAATGTAGTTTCCAAGGCGGTTAGGGGTTGAGCCCCTAAATTTAACCTCAGACTTGCAAAACCGTCTACGCACGCTTTACGCCCAATAAATCCGGATAACGCTTGCCACCTATGTATTACCGCGGCTGCTGGCACATAGTTAGCCGTGGCTTTCTGGTAAGGTATGGTCGATACTAAAATCATTTCCTATTCTAGCACTTCTTCCCTTACAACAGACCTTTACAATCCGAAGACCTTCATCAGTCACGCGGCATTGCTCCATCAGGCTTTCGCCCATTGTGAAAAATTCCCTACTGCTGCCTTCCGTAGAAGTTTGGGCCGTGTCTCAGTCCCAATGTGGCCGTTCATCCTCTCAGATCGGCTACGCATCGTTACCTTGGTAAGCCATTACCTTACCAACTAGTTAATGCGCCGCATCCCCATCAATTAGCGAAGCAAATGCTCCTTTCATTATTTATCATTGCAAATAAATAACATATGCGGTATTAGCTGTCGTTTCCAACAGTTATTCCCCACTAAATGGTAGGTTAGATACGTGTTACTCACCCGTTCGCCACTAAAGTATTGCTACTTTCGTTCGACTTGCATGTATTAGGCATGCCGCCAGCGTTAATCCTGAGCCAGGATCAAACTCTCAATAAAATTGTTTTTGTTAAAAGATGATGTCTGACTTATTTAATTTTTAATAAAAAATTGACGGATTAATTCTTGTTCTATTTAGTTTTCAAAGATCGTTTTTTCTAGTTTGTAACCCATTTATTTTCGGGCATAATAAGTATCTTACAGAAAACAAAACCCAATGTCAATGAAAATAATACTAAAAATATAAATATTTTTTTCGTATAAAAAAATGGTTTAAATTTTACTAATATACTTAGTAAAATTAAATTGCTTAATTAACTAAAAAAACCATTTAAGAATTAGAACCTTAAATGGTTTTTTAATTTTTATAATTATATTTTATTATCAACTTGTTTTGTTAATAATTTTAAAAATTCTGATAAAGTAACAATTTTACTTTCTTTTTGACCATACTGACGATAACTTAAATTATTATTTTCTATTTCCTTATCACCAATAATAATTTGATAAGGAATTTTTTGAGTTTGTGTTTCAACAATACGTTTGCCAATAGTTCCACTGCTAATAATTTCAGTTCGTAAATTATGTTGTTTACAAGTTTGCAATAATTTATTAGCATATTCTAAGGTTTTTTCTTTTTCATTTATTGGTAAAATTGCAATTTGCCTTGGTGCTAATCATAGTGGAAAAACACCTTTATTTTGTTCTAATAATGTGGCAATAAAACGTTCATATGTACCAATTAATCCTCGATGAACAATAACTGGATTTATTTCATTATTATTTTCATCAATATAAGTTAAATTAAACTTTTTCGGTAATAAGAAATCGAATTGAATAGTAGATATTGTAATTTCATGACCTAATGCTGTTTTAATTTGAACATCAAATTTTGGTCCATAAAAAGCAGCCTCACCAATCATTGGTTTATACTCTAATTGTAATTCATCTAATACTTCACGTAATGCTGTTTCTGCTTGATTTCACATTTTATCATCATTAAAATATTTTTCTTTATCAGCAGGATCTCGTAAAGATAATGATAAATAATCAATTTTAATATTTAAAGTTTTTAAAACCTCAGCAATTAACTGATAACAACGTTTAAACTCTGTTTTCATTTGATCAAATCTAACAAAAATATGAGAATCGGTTAATTCCATACTTCTTACTCGTTCTAAACCAGTTAAAGCCCCACTTGCTTCATAACGATATAATAAAGCATGTTCACTTAAACGCAAAGGCAAATCTTTATAACTACGAAGAGCACTTTTATAAATCATACAGTGATGAGGACAAGTCATTGGTCTTAATACCAATTGTTCTTCTTCTTTTTTAATTGGAGTAAACATATTTTCACGATAATGATCTCAATGACCACTTTTTTTATATAATTCAACAGAACCTAAAACTGGTGTCGCTACTTCTTGATAATCTCACATAAATTCTTGTTTTCTCAAATATTCCTGCAAAACTTTTTTAATAACCATACCATTTGGTAAAAATATAGGTAATCCTTTACCACAATCATCATTAAAAGTAAAAATACTTAATTCTTTACCTAGTTTACGATGATCACGATTTTTTTGTTCTTCAAGTTCATTAAGTTTATCTACTAATTTTACTTTTGAATAATCACAAATTCCAGAAATGCGCTGTAATTGTTTATTTTTATCATTTCCTAATCAATATGCACCAGTAATACTTAATAATTTAAAATCTTTTATTGATGAAGAATTATTAATAGCAACACCCGATGCTACTACTAAAGTTTTATTATCAACTAAATAAGAGCATTTTAATCCATTAACATGATTTAATTTAATATATTCTAAAGCAAAAGGATTGTCTTTATGAGTTTTTAAAGATTCTTCTTTAGTTTGACAAACTCTTTTAATTTCAATATTTTTTATTAAAATTTCACGCATTTTCTCTTCAATTTTAATTAATTCATCATTAGAAAGTCGTTTTTCATAATCAAAATCTAAATAAAAACCATTATCATTAGTATTAGCAATCGTAATTAACGCTTGTGGATACATTAATTTAATAGTATGAGCTAAAATCATAGCACATCCATAATTTAAAATAGTTCATCCTAAAGCATCATCTTTTTTAATAAACTTGATTTCAGCATCTTCTTTAATTTCTCAATATAAATCTTTTAATTGTCCATTCAGAGTAAAAGCAATAATTGAAGAATCTATATTTTCATTTTCCTGTTTTAATAATTGATAACCAGTAATTGGATTTTCAATATTATAAGTCATCGTTTTGCCATTTAATTTAATTACATTAATTTTCATGTTTTACCTAATTCCTTTTCTAATTTACCTCAGTAGTACTAGGTTATTTAACAATAAAAGTTGTAAAAGGATTAGTATTATTATTAATATCTACTACTAATACTTTTGATTTAGTAGGGATTATATAAGTGCTACTAATGCTTTTAACTAATTGCGAAGAATTACTTAATTCTACTGGAATTCCTTCAGTTGCTAAAAAAGTATAAATTCCAAAGTTTATTGCAAATTTATTATAATCAATAACATTATTAACAATAGGAATTATATAAACTGGCAAATGAGCATTAGCAATAGTTCTAATATAATTACTATCTTGACTATTAGTAATTAAATATTGTGGTTTTTCTTCAATAATTTTTTTAATAGTTTTAGCAACTAATTGATCTTTTGTATGCAATAAATCAGTAGCAATTTTAATCTGTTCTTGATGACTTTCAGCATCAACAAGAATTTTACTCATTGTTGCAATTGATAACACAGGATAGTTACCATTAGCAGATTCACCCGATAACATTGTACATGTTGCTCCCCAATCCATAGCAACCCAAACATCAGTAACTTCAGCACGTGTTGGATGAGGGTTATCTATCATTGAATCTAACATTTGCGTAGCAACAATTATCGGTTTGTTAACAGTACGACATTTTTTAATTCATTCACGTTCTAAAAAAGGAACTTTTTCAAAAGGAATTTCAACTCCTAAATCACCACGAGCAACCATAATAGCATCTGATTCTTTTAAAATTTCATCAAAATTATTAACTGCTAATTGTGATTCAATTTTAGCAATGATTTGAATATGTTTACCATCATTATCATCTAAAACTTTGCGGATTTCTTTAATATCAGCTGCTGAACAAACAAATGATGCAGCAACATAATCTACTTTTTGCTGACAACCAAAAATTAAATCTGCTCTATCTTTTTCAGAAATAAAAGGTAAAGATAATTTAACATTTGGAATATTAATAGCACGACGATCTTTAATAGTATGTGTATTTAAAGCTTGACAAATAACAGTATGGTCTTTAACCGCTGTAACCTTTAATGTTAATTTACCATCATCTACTAGTAAATTAACATTAACTTTAATATCCTTTGCTAAATTACCATAATTTACAGAAAACTTATCCGCAGTACCAATAATCTCTTTATTATCAATTATCGTAATAATTTCATTTTTTTTGATTTCTACACTACCCTTTGTAAAGGTATGTGTTCTAACTTCCGGACCTCTAGTATCTAACATAATAGCAACTGGTACATTTAATTGTTTAGATACTTCTCTAATCATTAAAACCCTTGCTAAATGTTCATCATGAGTACCATGAGAAAAATTTAAACGCCCACAAATTGAGCCATTTTCTATTAGTTGTTTAATAACATCAGCAGAATTTGAAGCAGGTCCTAAAGTAGTTACACATTTAGTTCTTTTTATAATTGATATCAAATTATTCACCTCTTTTTATTAAGTATTTTTTTTAAAAATAACTCCTGACAAACGTAAAATTTTATTAGCAACGTTATTTTTATTTATTGAAGGTGTGTTTAATGCATCTTGAATTTCAATAGCTACTAATTTATTATCTTGTAATCCAATACAAATACTAGATTTATTACTATTTGCAAATCTTTCAGCAGCAAAAATACCCATCATTGTTGCTAAATAACGATCAAATGCACTTGGTGTTCCCCCACGTTGAATTTGACCCAATATTACTGCTCTTGTTTCACAATCAGTATCCTTTTCAATGATTTTAGCTATTTTATTAACATCATATTGACGTTCAGTTACTACTATTACTAATGAACGACGTTGTTTTTTAGTGTACAACTGTTTAATAATATCAATCAATGACTGTTCTCCAATTCCTAAATCTTTAGTTGCAACTAAATCACAATTTGCAGCAGCAGCACTGTGAAGAGCAAGGTCACCACAATTACGACCCATTACTTCAACAATCATAATTCTTCCGTGAGAATTAGCAGTTTGACGAATTTTATCAAGATTTTCAACAATTGTATTAAGAGCGGTATCAAAACCAATAGTAAACTCACTTGAACTAATATCATTATCAATAGTACCTGGAATACCCACACATTGAATAGCTGCTTCATTACTTAATTTTTGCAAACCATTATATGTGCCATCACCACCAATAGCAATTAAACCTTCAATTTTTTTAGATTTTAAAATTTCAATACATTTTTTACGAGTTTCTTCTTGCTCAAATTCTCTAAAACGAGCAGACCCAATGATTGTTCCCCCCATCTCAGTTCCTAGATCAATTAAATTTGCTCAATTGTTATCAATAACGTGAATGTCATTTGTCATTATTCCTTTATAACCATTTTTTATTAAAACTAATTCAAATGGTCTTTTATCAGCAGTAGCAATTTTACTATTTTCATGATTTATACCACGAAAAGTCTTATATACTGCATTAATAACATTATTCATACCTGGTGAATCACCACCAGAAGTTAAGATTCCAATTCTTCTTTTATTTAATTCTTGCATATTTAGTCATCCTCTCTTCTAATTACATTATTTTAGTGATAATTATTATAATTTGTTTAAAATTAAAAAGGATATCAGTAAATTTAACCATAAAATATGATTTTAATTAATTAATATTATAAAATACATCGTCACCTAAAAATTTAGCTTGATCTGCTAAATCGGCTTCAATTGTTAATAAACGATTATATTTTGCAACACGATCAGTTCTTGACATTGAACCTGTTTTAATTTGTCCAGTATTAAAAGCTACTGCTAAGTCAGCAATCGTTGTATCTTCAGTTTCCCCAGAACGATGAGATACTACTGCTGTTCACCCAGCTTTTTGACACATTTCAATAGCCTCCATAGTTTCAGTTAATGTTCCAATTTGATTTAGTTTAATTAATACTGAATTAGCAACGTTTTTAATAATTCCTTCTTTAATAATTTTTGGATTAGTAACGAATAAATCATCACCAACAACTTGGAATTTACCTTCTGATTTTTCTAATAATAATTTAAATCCTTCTCAATCACCTTCAGCCAAACCATCTTCAATTGAAATAATTGGATATTTTTTAGTTAAATCAACTAAATAATCTACTAGTTGCGCTGAAGTTAATAATTTTTCAGTATTTTTACTTTTACCATCTTTATTGCCAAAAACATATTTACCATTTTTATAAATCTCTGATGATGCACAATCCATAGCAATTTTTATATCTTTATTTGGAGTGTAACCCGCTTTTTTAATAGCTTCAACAATTAAATCTAATGCTTCTTCAGTTGATTTTAAATTAGGAGCAAAACCACCTTCATCACCAACTGCAGTAACTAAACCCTTACCTTTTAAAATACTTTTTAAAGCATGAAAAGTTTCAGCAGCCATTTGGATTGCCTTTGAAAATGTTTTAGCACCAACTGGCATTATTAAAAATTCTTGAAAGTCAATATTATTATCAGCATGAGCACCACCATTAATTACATTTAACATTGGGACTGGCAACTGACAAGCATTAGTACCACCTAAGTATGTATATAAGGGCACATATAATTCATCAGCGGCAGCTTTAGCAACTGCTAATGATACCCCTAAAATAGCATTGGCACCTAATTTTGTTTTATTTTCTGTTCCATCTAACTTAATCATTGTTTGATCAATTAATCTTTGATTAGTAACTTCCAAACCAATAATGGCTTCGGCAATATTTTCATTAATATTTTTAATAGCTTTCATAACACCAAGTCCACCATAAACTTTAGTATCTTTGTCTCGTAGTTCTAAAGCTTCTCTAGTACCTGTTGAAGCACCTGATGGCACTAAAGCAATCCCGTATCCACCATCTTCAGTTCAACATTCAACTTGAATAGTTGGATTTCCTCTTGAGTCTATTACTTGTAGTGCTCTAATATCAATAATGCAAGACATATTTGTTAATTCCTTCTTTCTTTAATATTTCACTAATTATTATACAGAAAAAAATATTGTTTAGAATCAAAAAAGCACAAATATTTTTTATTTGTGCTTCTAAAATAATGATGATTTAATTACATTTGTTGTTGTTGTGAATGTTGAGTTGTACTACTTGGTGATGATGTATCATTAACTTTAGCAGCAGTATCACTATTTCATGGTTTTGGAGTTACTCCATCATCCTCTGGTATTAAACTTTCAGGATTATTAAGAGCAGTAATTATTGCTTCCATTAATTCATCAGTTTCAATCGTTTTTTGATTAAAATTATTACTATTAGATAAATCTTTTCTGTTAATAGTTACATTTTGTTTTACTTCATCTCTATAAAAGATATAACTTATACTTTTAAAATTATCATCTTTATCAAAAGTTAAAGAAAAATCAACTTCATTTTTAGTTAAATATGATAATGCACGAATTTGTTCAGGACTAAGTTTCACTTCTGCTTTTAATGGAATTCCAAGTTCATCATTACATAAAACATAACATTTTCCATTAAAAATATTAAAATTAAAAGTTTTAATATTTTTTGAAAATAAGTTTGATTTTAAATCATGTATTGGTCTTACTGTTCTTGTTTCTGATACTCTTACTTTTGCTTTCTGATTTATGATACTAAGTTGTTCTTTATCTTCATCACTTAACTTATTAGAGCAATTTACTTTTTTATTATTTTCATCAAAATAATATGCTCTTAAAAATTTTCCATCACACTTATTAAATAAAATAACAGTATTTGCATTATTATTTTTATCTATTAAATTTTTCAAAATATCATTTTCATCTTTTTCTAATTTTAATTTTTTATCCAATGTTTGCTCATCAGTTGTTATGTTTAAATCTCATAATTCTCTACTATCATCTCATTTTAAATTAATAACATTTTTAACGATAACTGGAGATAATTTTGTAGCTGATGGTTTTGGTGATATTACCTGTTCAGCAGCAGCTCTTGCCACTTTAACTTGTGATCCATTTTCTCCACAGTGAATACCCTTTAATCCATTAGGAAATAAATTATTATTTGCAAAACTTTTTCTTAACTCTAATAAAGAAAGTGTTCCAATACATTGTAGTTGATTTTGATCAGCAATAACTACTCATTTTTCTACTAAATTATTACTTGGGTTTTTTGCAAAGTATACTTTTTGATACTTACCAGCAACTTCTATATCATTTCATATTTTTTTATTATCCCGAGAAAGTTCTTGTTCAAAAATTACATTTTCTGGATCTGATTTAGCATCTGATATTTTTATTTTACCATCTTCTATTACTAAACTATACAAACCTTCTATGCTATTATTTTGTAATGTTTCAATGATATTATTTGTAATCGATAAAGGTTCAGGTAAATCTTCTGGTAACACTTCTGGTGCAATAACTAAAAAACGCATAGCAACTAAATCAATTTCTTCTTATTCTTCTTTAACAACAGATGCTAATCCAATATTAATTGTTGGTTCTATAGTAAATCCCAATTGTGGAGGAGTACTTAATGCTTTTAAATCATCAAATTGCTGGTCGGTTAAAGATTTAACTTTATGTCCTTGATATTTTACATTATCATATAATCATCCTAGAACAGGTTTTTTTGTTATTTTATAGGTTTCTCAAAAAATTTCTCCATTTTCGTTAATCTTTTTATTTAAATAAAAAATATCATTATCAGTAATACTTTGAGCAGTTGTTGAGATTATAAAAGTATCATTTGGATCAGTAACATTTTTAATAAAAATTTCATTTCCTTGACGATAAATAAAATAGTCTTTTTCAACATTCACTAAGTTTAAATGTTTTTTAAAATCTTCGATCATTGTACTATTTGAAGAATAATCATTAATTTTATACTGTTCCACATCTCAAACTGGGTTTGATTGTTCAAATGGATTTCGCAACTGTGGAGTATCTAATAAACTTTTAATCTTTTGATTAATTAAAACATCATTTTCTTTAAACAGTCCAGAATTTATAAAAATTTCATTAAATTTTAATAAATTTATACTTCCTAATAATCCTAATTCAGGTCTTATTTCACCTTCAGATTCATCAAATAAAATTTTATATACTTTAATTTTAGTATTGTCAGTTTCATCGTCAACGAAAACTAATTGGTCTTTTTTAAATATACTTTGATCATTTTGAATTAATGATTCATCACTAATAAATATAGTATTAACTAATGAACCACTATCAACAACAAATTTTCCATCTTGATTTAAACTAACTATTTTTTTTACTTTTAATGGATTAATATTGAAAGAAGAATTCTTCTTTCAATATTAAGTGTATTCTTTTTTGAATATAGGTCATCCTCTACTTCAATAGCAATATCTTCAACATCACTTATTTCTGATTGATATATACTTCTCATAATGTTTGTAAATCATTTAAAATTTTCCATTAGTGGCATTTTTATATTTTCTCCTTTAATTATTACATTTATGGTGTTGGTGTAGATAAAACTGACTTAACGTTTTGTTCTACTGGTTTTGATGGTGCTTCAGTACCATTAATTTCCTTTGCAGGAAAAGAATTATTACTTTGTACTTCTTTTTTAGGTGCAACAGAATTATTTTGTGAATGTTGTGAATGTAAAGAAGAGGCTGTACTAATTACTCTTTCAAGAGTATCAATTAATTTTTCATCAATTTTTATATCTTTCCTCTTATGAGTCTGGTTATCAATAATATATGCAAACAAAATCTTTCCATTTTTATCAACTTCAATATTTATACTACCATTACGAGGACATTTTTTGGCTACAAAGTTTTTAAATTCCTTAGCATCATTTACATCTACAGGAACAATTGTTTTGTTTTTATTATCAATAAACAAATAACACGTTCCATTTTCAGCAAATGATAATTTCATAGGCTCTTCAAATCTTTTTATAATATTAACATTAAGATCATCTAACTCTTCTTTATATTCTTCATTATTTAAATTATTGGATTCTGATT
Source organism: Spiroplasma endosymbiont of Tiphia femorata (assembly GCF_964020225.1). Classification (NCBI taxonomy): domain Bacteria; kingdom Bacillati; phylum Mycoplasmatota; class Mollicutes; order Entomoplasmatales; family Spiroplasmataceae; genus Spiroplasma; species Spiroplasma endosymbiont of Tiphia femorata. Next base: position 1,485,100 of record NZ_OZ026544.1, read on the forward strand.
GAGTTTTTAATAATAATGCCAGTAATTCTTTTTTACCTAAATATTCAAGAATAATCTTATCATTTTCTTTTTTAGTTCGATATAAATGTACTAGAGAACTATCTAATTTTTCTTTTACTATTACTAGTTGTTGTAATTGATCACTATTAATTGCTAAAGGTGGTTGTTGAATAATACTAACATTTTCATCATTAGTATTTTTTACTAAACGTCCCTTTTCATCTACATATACAAGTTCAATAATATATTTTTTTAAACTACTATCTAATTGTGTTTTTATATCATCAATCTTAACTTCCAAACTATTTAAAGTTATATTGGGTGATGATTCATCTTTTTTAGAACTTAATGATTTTTGTAGAAAGTCATTAAGTTCTCGATATTCTACTGTTTCTGATAATGGCATACTTTACCTCCATAATTTTTAATAAATGTATAGATTTCTAAAATAATATAGGAACTAAATATAATAAACCCCTTATATTTATTTAAAAAAATAAAAGGGGAAACACTATATTTAATTCATATGCCTATATTTTAATACTTTTATATTCTTAAAACAAGCACTTATCAATAAAAAGAAAAATCAATATATTTCTATTTAATAATTAAAGACTCACTGGTCATAACAGTTGGTTTAACTAAACCCAAAACGTCTAATAGCGTTGGAGCAATATTTGCTAAGCAACCACCTGATTTTAATTTTAATCCTGTTTTACAAATAATAAATGGTACTGGTTGCGATGTATGTTTTTTATTAGGATTACCCTCTTTATCAATCATGATTTCAGCATTACCATGATCAGCAGTAATCATTAAAATACCATTCACTTTTTTTATTGCTTGATACAATTTTCCAATACATTCATCAATAACATCAATCGCATCAATGGCAGCATTTAAAACACCAGTATGACCAACCATATCAGGATTAGCAAAATTTAAAACCATAACATCATATATGTTTTTAGAAATTTCACTTTCTAAACGAGTAGTAATTTCGCGAGCACTCATTTCTGGTTTTAAGTCATAAGTTGCTACTTTTGGTGAAGGAATTAAAATTCTTGTTGATAGTGGATATTCAACATCAACACCACCATCAAAAAAATAAGTTACGTGTGCATATTTTTCAGTTTCAGCAATTCGTAATTGATGATATTGATTTTTACTTAATCATTCCCCTAAAGCATCAAGCATTGATATAGGTGGAAAAATAACACCTTGTGGTTTAACACTTTTAGCATATTCCATCATTGAAATAAAAAAAGTATTTTTTAATGTTGGTATTTTCATACTAATATTAAAATCATATTTATTATTTGTTAATGCTGATGCTAATTGAATTGCACGATCAGGACGGAAATTAGCAAAAATAATGCTATCGTTATTCCTAATATTACCATTATTAATTTCAGAATTATAAGCAGGCATAATAAATTCATCATTACGACCAGCGCTATATTCTGCATTAACATAAGCAATAGGATCAATAAATGAAGCACCTTCATGATTAACTATTACATCATATGCTATTTTTAAACGATCTCAACGTTTATCGCGATCCATAGCATAATATCTTCCTGAAATAGTAGCAAGCATACCAATGCCTAATTGTTTCATAGTTTTTAATAACTGTTCAATATAAATTTTAGAAATATCAGCTTTTGTATCACGACCATCTAAAATAGCATGAACATAAACATTCTTAAAATTTTGTTGTTTAGCAATTTCTAATAATGCTAAAATATGATTAATATGAGCATGTACTCCACCATCACTTAGTAAACCAATAATATGAACATTACTATTATTCTTTTTGGCATGATTAATTGCTGACAATATTGTTTCATTTTTAAAAAATGTTTTATCATTTATTGACTTATTAATTAATGTTAATGACTGATAAATTACTCTACCGGCACCAATTTGTAAATGTCCAACTTCAGAGTTGCCCATTTGTCCTTCTGGTAAACCAACTGCAAGGCCAGAAGCTGAAACTTCAGTATGCGGATAAGTTTTTAATAAATAATCCAAATTAGGTTTTGTTGCAAAACTAATAGCATTAGTTGAACTAGATTTTGCAATACCAAAACCATCTAAAATACATAGTAATATTGGTTGTTTTGTTTTCATAAATTTCACCTCATATTTTATTTAATAACTTGTAACTGATGTTTAAAATTATCAGATTTAAAAATAGTAATCATTTTAGTAATAAAATCAGTAATACATTGATAATGAACAGTACTCAAAATAACAATATCTTTTTTAAAGACTATTTTAATAGATTGCTTTTTAGTAATTTTAGTAATTATTGTTTTTAAATCACAAATTGATTTTAAATCTTCACTTAATAAAATAACCATACTAGGATTATCACTAATATTATTAGAAAGAAATAAAATAGTATTACTACTATTAGCTAATAAATTGTGTCCTTTAATTTCCATTAAATTATAATCTAATAAATCATTATTAAAAGAATAATGAGTAATTTTCAAATTATCAATGACTTCTGAATAATAACCATAAGCAAAAGTCTGTGATAAATTTTCTAATATATCTTGAGATACTATCCGCCATTTTGAAAATGACTTCAATAGTTCATTATGTATTTTTTGTAATTGTCATAAATCTTGATAATTAGTAATATTAGTTATCGGTGCTATTAGTTGAATATTTTCGGGCTGATTAATTGCTCTAATTTTTTTATTAATAGCATTAATAGCAATAATGATTGGTTTTTTAGCATTAATAAAAAAGTTTTCAATTCGTTGTTTATTACCTGCTATTAATGTTATTTTTCGCTGATCTTTATTAGTTTTAATAGCAACAACTGCTATTTTTTGCAAATTAATAATTTCTTGTAATTCAACTTCATTAAATTTTTTTAAATAACTATATTCTTTTTTATTTTGCAATAAAATTAACTGTTCTAATGATAATTTTTGTTCTAATAAAGAATTAATGATAAATTCACTTTGCAATATTTGTTTTCTATTTATCTTTAAATTATTAAGAGCAACAATAAAATTTTGTTCAGTAATAGAAATAGAACTAAAATTAGAAGTTTTATAATTTAATTGTTTCATCAAACTATTTATAAATAATTTAGCACCAATTTTATTATTAACTAATGATTGATGATGACTTTCATTGATAGTTAAATACAATGGAATATCGTTAATAACGATTGGTCCACTATTAACCTTAACTAAATGAATATAAGTATTAGGAATAAGAGTATTATTAACATCAATTACTTCACCAGTAAAATATTCATTAGTAATAATACCTTTGTCACTAACAATACTATCACTACTAGGAGCAAAAATAGTTTTAGTACAAATAATAAAGCCAATTTGTTCTAATTGATTAGTGTCTTCACCATTTTTACTAAACAATGCTAAAATTTCTGACTTATTCCTAAAAGCATTGACAAAAGTGGTTGCCGGAAAGGCACGATGTTTAATTTTTTTTGTTAGTTTTGTTCACATACTTTTAATTTGTATCTTTGATAATTCCATGTTTAGTTAACTCCTTATTTTTATTAGTAATTTAAATAGAGTTAAATTAGTAAATCAAAAAAAGATTGTGGTACTAATGAAGCACCTCCAACTAATGCACCATCAATGTCGGGTTCAGAAAGTATTAATTTAATATTATCGGGTTTTACTGAACCACCATACTGAATACGTACTTGTTCTGCAACATTTTTATTATATAATTCACTAATAAATTCACGAATCATTTTACAAACCGTTTGGGCTTGTTGAGCTGTTGCTGTTTTACCAGTACCAATTGCTCATATTGGCTCATAGGCAATTACTAACTTAGCAATATTTTCTACTTTAATATTTTTTAATGCTAACTTAATTTGATTTTTAATTACTTCATTAGTTTCTTTATTTTCATATTGGTTTAAAGTTTCACCACAACATAAAATTGGTATAATATTAGCATTAAATAGTGAATGTATTTTTTTATTTATTGTTTCATCTACTTCATTAAAATACATTCTGCGTTCAGAATGACCAATAATAACATGACTAACCATCATATCTTTTAGCATCTTAATTGAAATTTCACCAGTATATGCACCTTCGGTTTCATAATGACAATTTTGAGCTGCAATAATTAAAGCAGAAGTTTTATTCATTTTTAGTAAGGGTAAATTAGTAAAACTAGCTGCTATTCCATAATCATATTTAATATTTTTAGTTTTTATTAATTTATTAAATTCATTTAAAAAAAATTGAGTTTCTTCTATATTTTTATACATTTTTCAATTTCCAATAATAATCTTTTTACGTTCCATTTGTTTCTCCTTTAAGTTAATTTTTTTTTGATATAGTTGGTTTTAATAATGCTGCTGCTTCTTCATCAATAATAATTGTAACATCATCATGATTTTGTAAAAAAGTACATGGATAATTTGGAGAAACTTTACCTTCAACTAACTCTCGAATAGCTTGTGCTTTATTAGTTCCTGTAGCAATTAAAACAATCAATTTAGCTTGTAAAATAGTATGAATGCCCATCGTAACAGCTTTGGTTGGTACATCTTCAACTTTAGAAAAAAATCTTTTATTAGCTTCAATTGTTTCTTTAGTTAAATTAACAACATGTGTTTTACTACTTGCAAGAGTACCTGGTTCATTAAAAGCAATATGACCATTAGTACCTAAACCCAATATTTGTAAATCAATTGGTCCTTTTTCTTTTAATAATTTTTCATATTCTTCCACATTTTGGTCTAAATCACCAATACCTTTAGGAACATACGTATTTTTTAAATTAAGACTTTTAATATGATTAAATAATTGATGATTCATAAAATAACGATAACTTTTTACATGATCTGGAGTTAAACCAACATATTCATCTAAATTAAATGTTACAACTTTTGATCAATCTCTTTTGTTATTTTTTGCATCTGCTATTAATAAATTATATGTTTCAATTGGACTACTTCCTGTTGCTAATCCTAAAATAGCATTTGGTTTAACTTTAATAATATCAATAATAATTTTACTTAATAATTGAGCAACCTCAGTTTTATCTTTTAAAATAATTAATTTCATAATTTAAAAACCCCTTACATTACTTACTTATTCTTGTTGATACGCAATTTTTCCTTCGCATATTGTTAAAAAAATATCATTATTCTTAGTTAATACAATAATATCTGCTAATTTACCAATAACAATATCACCCGTTTTATTTGCAATTCCTACTTGTTTAGCACTATTATAAGAGGCCATTTTGATGCAATCTTGTCAATTATTATTAGTAATTTTTAATAAATTTTTAAAACCAGCAATCATTGTTGCAATGCTGCCTGCCAATTTTCCGGTTGCTTCAACAGTAACCTTATTATTACTTTTAATGACAGGTAATGGTCCCAATAAATACTTACCATCAGGCTGTCCCTTTGCACTCATGGCATCAGTAATCATACAAATTCCATCGGCACCTTTAATTTTATATGTTATTGCTAAAATATCAATATCAACATGAATTCCATCACAAATTAACTCAGTAACTAATTGATCATAATATAATGATGCTGGAACAACACCAGGATCGCGATGATTATAGGGACTCATTGCATTATAAAGATGGGTAATATGCGTTAAACCATATTCAACAGTTTTAGTTATTTCTTTAAAAGTAGCATTACTATGACCAACACTAGGAATAATATTATTTTTAATTAATGAAGAAATAAAATTTGAATTTTTATTATTTAAATTAGGATCTATCTCAGGAGCATAAACAATAAATTTTAAATTTTTGTTACTAATTATATTTCAAGATTTTACTAAATTAAGATCAGGAACATGAAGTAATGACGGAGTATGTGCTCCTTTTTGTAATTCTGAGATAAAAGGTCCTTCTAAATATGCACCAATAATTCGTGCCTTGTTACCTTTATTTTCTGTTTTCATATACTTAGCAAATACTGAAAGAATATTATCAATTTCTTTTTTACTGGCAGTAACTGTTGCATAACAAAACTTTGTTACTCCCTCTTTTGGAACTAATTTTGCAAAATTATTAATTGATTCAATGGTACCATCCATTAAACTATAGCCATAACCTCCATGTACATGTAAATCAATAAAACCAGGTATTATTGTTTGATTATGACATTCAATAACCTGAGCATCTTGAAATTCATAATTATACTTTCCTTCATTAATTTGGAAAATTAAATTATCTTTAATTACTAAAAAACCATTATTTATTATTTTCTTAATGCTAATTATTTTCGCATTATTTAAAACTAAAATTTTAGACACTAATACCCTTCTTTCTAGAATTATTAATTGTTTAAAATTGCTAATGACACTATTATACCTAAAATTTTAACTTAAACCTAAATCTAAGAAAAATAATTAAAAAAAAGGCTTAATTGCCTATATTTTAAATAATGGTGGCTCGAAGCGGATTCGAACCACTGACACTTCGCTCTTCAGGCGAATGCTCTACCAACTGAGCTACCGAGCCGTTACCTATACAATAATAGCATATAAAAGTAAAAAATAACAAGGGGTTAAAACTTATTTTTTAATTTATTTAAATATATATTTATTTTTTTACTAATTATCTTCTAATTACATATCTTCTTCAACAAGGTTTTTCAGTTTTTGGCATTAAGTGATTTGAGTCTCTTCTAATTTCTTCTTTTCAATTATTATTTGATAAATCAGTAGACCCATTTTCTTTAGCAATATTTGCTTGTAAAAATATATTATTACCAATAATATTTAATGATTCACTTCTTTGAAATTCATGATCACTACACACATCATTTACTAAACTTTTGACAATCTCACATAATTTTTTACAAGTATCTAATATCAATTTATATTTTTCTTTACCTTTTCATTTTTCAATTAATGATTCACAATTTTCGATAAATTTATCCTGTCATTCTTTAAACTCTTCGGAATTAATTGTCTTAGTTAAATCACCATCACAATAATAAGTTAATATTTCTTTTCAAACATTACGTCATACTTTTCTCATATTATTATGAGGAGTTTTAACTTTCAATTTTTTAATCAAAAAATCAAAATCTTGAATTTTATTTCTTCTTCAACAATTTAATAATGCAGTAATAATTGGAATTACTAATTGTTTATTATTTATTTTTTCTATTATTTCTTGTTTTTTATTTTCAAGATCTTCTAATCTAGTTATACGTTCTTTTTCTAATTCTTGTAAAACATTAAAATACTCTTGATATTCTCTTATTGCTTGTGAATATATTATTAATTTAATTATTACTTCTCATTTGTTTATAAGTTTAATATCCATTTTTATCATTCTTTCCATTAGTTCAAATATATCTCTATAACCCACTATTTAATCCGATAATTTATTTATATTTTATAAAAATTCAATATCTATAATTTTAATAATTTATTTTATTAATAACTTATGTTACAACTGTTTGTTTAGGAGAATGAAAATTAATATTCATATCAATATTAATACTTTCACCAAAACTATCACTTCACTCACTAATGCCGCTTTCAGAAACAAGACATGTATCAGAATCTAATTGAGATGATAAATCATTATCATCATTAATAACTTTAATTTCGTATTTTTTTTTGAAGTTCAATATTTTTTAAAACATCTTTAAATAAAGTTACTGCAAAATTACTAATTAACTCTATTTTTAAACTATTAAATTCAAGATTTTTAATTACTTTTTCACATGTAGCAATAAATTCGACTTTTCACACTTCATATTCAGAAAATTTTAAATTTTTAGATTTGTTTTGTTCTAAATAAAATGCTAATAGTTTAGCAGATAAATCCAATTCTGCTTTTTTAAGTGTTGACTGATCTAGTGATTTAGTATAAAGATCTTTAAATTTTTTTAAAAAAAATTCTTTTTCTGCAATCTTTTCACCTAATTTAATTTCTCAATTTTTGTTACTTTTCTTTAACTGTCTACATTTTCAAATCTTATAAAATCATATGTTTTTTATTTTTTGTAGCTTCATATTGTTTTTTTCTATTTTATCTGTAATAACTTTTATTTTTAAATTAATTTCTTTTAGAACTGATTCTTGATTATCTTTTAGATTGTTATATTGTTCATTAACTAATTTATGATTGGCAAACGCTACTTGAAAACTTAATATTTCTTTACTATTAATTGTTTCATAAATAAATTTTTCCATTAAATTTTTTACTTTTATAACTTCCAATTCATGTTTGTTTTGAAAAGTTTCATCACGAAATACATCTAAAAATAAAGTTTGTACTGTATTAGTTATTATTTTAATATTTTCTAAATCAAATCCTTGTAATTCATTCATTTTTATATTAGCAAATTCAATAAATATCTTTTTTCATTGTTCATATTCATAAAAATATAATCTTTTACCATTTAAAGAATTATCATCAAAATATAAGGATAATATTTTCCAATAAATATTATGTTCAGCAAATCGTAATTTTTTTTCTGCTAAACTTCTTTTTGTTTTTAAAAATTGAATATTTTTTGACAAAAATTATTTTTTTATTTTATTTTTTAAATTTAATTGTCTATTATTGTTTGAATTTATAAAAGCATTATATCTATCTAAACAACTATAATATTGTTTTAAAATTTCATTTAAATCATTAAAAGATTTATTATATTTTTTCATTTGTTCATCTTTTTTTGCTTCTTTAATAAATTGTTCTACTTTTTCTTCATTAAATAAGAAATCTAACTCTGACACTTAAATCTCTCCTTAACATATTTAATTTGTTTTTAATTAATATTGTTTGCTAATGAATTATATAAAAATAATAAAAAGCCACACTAATAAATTTAATTTATTAACAGGCTTAATTTTACAAATATATAATTCCTAACAATAATACACCTATAATCATTTGTAAAGGGAAAATTATTATTAAAATCATAATTTATTTCTATTTTATACAATATATTTTATTAAAATAAAAAAATAAACTTTACATATTAAATGGTCTATTTTCTAAATTTGTTACTACACTAGAAGTATTATTAATCAAACTTATATTTTCAGGAAAATCTTTTTCACTAATAACTGTGATTGCCACTTCTTCTTGAAATTCTTTATTTGTAACAATATTTTTTTTAAAATTTTGAAGAATTTCAATAAAATTACTTAAACTTTTAAATTTCTCACGTTCTGTAATATAAAATCTCTGGTTTTTACATACTTTAATAAAGTTATCTATTCATTTTTGAAATTCTTCAATTTTTATTTCTTTATTATGATTTGTTTCTTTTAAATATAAAATTAAAATAAGATTTCATATACCACGAAGTGCAAAAATAAATTTAGAATGTTTATATTCTTCAATTAATTTAAGTGTATTAATTATTTCTTCTATTGCTACTAATTCAACTTCCATTTTTAATAAAGAAAAAGTATTGTTTTCATTTTCTTTCTTTTTAATTTTATTTTTATATTGTTCATTTCTTTCAAATAATTCTTTTGATATCTTTGTGACTATATCAATAGTCTCTCTTATTTCATTTCTTTTAAGAAGAAATAATTTATAATCAACTAGTATATCGTATTTTTTAATAATTGATATTTCTCTAATATATTTTGGTATTTTTTTGGTAAAAATAGGTAATTGTTCCATATATGTTTTAAATATTTTAGTATTTATAATTTCAAGTGCATCATTAAAAAGATTAAAAGATATTACATCTTCTATTTCTAATTTAGACTTTTCTTTTTCAATATTTAAATTATATTTTCTTTGAAAAGTTTCATCACGAAATACATCTAAAAATAAAGTTTGTACTGCATCAGTTATTATTTTAATATTTTCTAAATCAATTCCTTCAAGTTCATTCATTCTTATATTAGAAAATTTAATAAATATCTTTGTTCATTGTTCATATTCAGAAAAATCTAACCTTTTGCCTTCTATAGTAGTATCATTAAAATATAATAATAATATTTTTAAATAAATAATATGTTCCATTTCCCGTTTTGGTGCATTATCACGTAGTTCTAATAAAATATTATGTATTTCTTCCAACATATTTGCTTTCTTTTCTAAGTTTTCTATTAAAAACATTTTTTTATTATTTTCCTTTTTTAAAAAAAAGAATTTATTTTTTTTATTTTTTTATTATCAGGAGCCGTTTCTGCTCTTAATTGTTCTCTAATTTTTTCTATATCTTTTAAAAATTCATCTAAATCATAAAAAAAATTCATATATTGACATTCACCATTTAATATGACTTCTTTATAATCATTAAAAAAAATTTTTATTTCATCACTATTTTTTAGTAAAATAAGAAATTTGTTTATTCTTTCTTTTTCTAAATGTTCTAATCTTGGCATTAAAATTTCTCCTCATAAAAATGTTAATTTAAAATATAAATTATAATATTAAAAAACCTTATTAATAAATAAATCTATTAAAAGGCTAATTTTGCAAATATTATAATTACTATTGATAATACACTACTATAAAATAATAATTAAATCAAACTATACAAAACACTTATTTTATAATCATTTATTTACATTCTTTAAATTATTTTTAATTAAATATTCAAAACCTTAAAAATACAAAAAAGCATATTAATTGATAGATTAAAAAAATAAATTATAATTTTATTAATTTAATAATTGTTTATTCCTAGTATAGATATTTTCTATATTAGGATTTTTATTAAATTGTTAGAAGAAAAGGAGCATTAAAAGATATGACTAAAAATGAGAAATTAATGATTGCTATTGAAGAAGGTAATTTTAAAAAAACTATGAAATTAGTAAAAAATGGCGCTGATGTCAATTATAGAAACTTTAAATATTCCATTTGTAAAAAACTTACCGGTAAAGTGACTTCTTATCCAGATAAAAATACTAGTGGTAATACTCCATTAATGAAAGCCGCCAAAAAAGGGTATTTAAATATAGTTAAATTTTTAGTTGAAAACGATGCAGATGTTAATCAAATAAATTTACGTGGTGAAACTGCTTTAGATCGAGCTATTGAAAATGGTCATTTAGATGTAATTAAATTTTTGAAATCATGTTCACCACAAGCAAGAGAAAGAGAAAAAAATAAACAATTAATGAATGCAGTAAAAGAAAATGATTTAGAAAAAATTAAACTTTTATTACTAAATAATGCTAATGTCAACTATACAAATTCAGATATTTTTACTTATACTTATAGAATAAAAGAAAATTCTTTTCAAAAAAATATAAAAATTGGTAGTGGTAATAGCGCTTTAACAAAAGCCGCCAAAAAAGGATATTTAAATATAATTAAATTTTTAGTTGAAAACGATGCCGATGTTAACCATATAATTAATTATAATAAAGAAAGTGCTTTAACACGAGCTGCTCAAAATAATCACTTAGATGTTATTAAATTTTTAGTAGAAAATAACGCTGATATTAATCATACAAATCAAAATGGTAAAACTGCCTTAATTCTAATTGCTGATAATAATAATATAGAGGGAGTTAAGTTTCTAATAGAAAATGGTGCTAAAATTGAATGTATAGATAATTTTTGAGAATCAATAAATAAAGTGAATCTAGAAGTGAAAGAATATTTGCAATCATGAATTTTAAACTCAAGTAAAAATGAAATAAATTCACCTAACTATAGTAATCAACCAACAACAAATATCAAAAAACAAAGTTTGCTAATGATCTAATTAAAAATCTAAAATAACTTTTATTATTTCTTACCTTTAATATTTCTAACTTCTTTTAATTGTTTTTTTAACATTTTTAATTGTAATTGTAAATCTTCATATGATGGTAAATCATCACTTTTAATTTCTTCTTTTTTGTTTTTACTATAATCATTACTTTTTTTTGATAACTGTGGAGGATTAACTCATAAATTTTTTAAGCCATATCAAAAAATAGTAAGTAAACTTAAACCAATACCTGCTCAAGGAATTGTTCATAAATCTTTAAAAGGAATAGTTTGAAAATTTCTAATATTAAAGTAATTAAAAAGTACTAATACAAAAAGTATCAATACTAAGGTTATTAATAACATGTGTATAGCAAAAACTGATCTTGAAAAAGGTTTTTTAATAAAAATTAATGGTATTAAATAAGTTAAATTAAAAATCAATAATGTTCCAAAAGTATATAAAGAAACTATACTATCACTAGTCATTAATTGTTTATAAAAACTACTAGTAATTGGTTCTTTATTAACGATTAAAGCAATAATAATAGCAATATTGTTTTTTAATGGAACACCTCAATTAAATAATGGAAAAATTGATAAACTAATTGTTACTGTTAAAACACTAATAATAACTAATGTTTTGCTTAAAATTAAATTATTTTTTTTCATATTATCCATCTCTCATTATCAGTTTACTTTTTCACTCTAATAATATTTTATCATTATTAAAGCAAAAAAATAACTATCAAAATTAAGATTAAGATTTATTTTTAGTTTTAACTAAATTTAATGCAATTTTTCGCGCAGCAAATGGATCGCGAGGATCATAATGTCAATAATTAGTAAAATATTTTTTAAAATTATTAGACAATGTTGAAGAAGCAATATTAATAGCATGAAAGCGATTAGCTTTTGCTTTTAGTTGCAACATTAAATTAATATTATTTTTAGTAATATTAGCAGATAAAAAATCAGAAACTACCAATAAGTCTGCATTATGATATGTTTTAGATTGCATAATTGTTAAAGCGTGACTAATAGCTGGATTAATATTAGTATGTCCTTTAAAACTATGACCTAAAAAATGAATTAGATTGGGAATTGATGAAACTAAATTAGATAAATCATAAGTTTCAAATTTACCAGAAAAATTGATCATATAGCATGGTCTTTTTTCTTGTAAAGCAATTTTACTAATAGCAAGCGCAATTGATTTTGCAATAATTTCTGGACTATGACTCATCGATTTAGATGTATCAATGCATAAGATAAAAGGGCCTTCACTTTCGGGAATTGGTACTTCTACAACTTCTTCAACAAGATGTTCAGTGGCAACTAAATCCATTGATTCAAACTCTGTAATTGCTAACTTTTCTTCAACAAATTTTTTATAAAAAATAGCATTTAACTCTGGAATAGCAAGATTAACTAATTCTAATGGTAATAAATGTTCTAAATCTTTACCCTCGGTAATTCCTACTATTTCTTCAGGCCATTTTCCTAATGGCTTTAATTGATATTCAATTTGTACTTTTTGATGAACCTGCTTTTCTGTTAAACCCGAAATTCCTTTTCAACGACCAAGTAGTCTAGCAATTTCAATAATAGATGGATTCTTATTTAAAATTTCACCATATTGTATAATAGTATTTAAATTAATTTTTTTAAAATCATTTAAATCTCCTTCTCAAAATTGTCCAAAAAAATTTCAAGCAAAACCAACAATATGTCTTACTTCATTAATAATTTTAATATTATTACTTCACATTGTTAAATATTTTTGACGCATTTGCATAGTTTCAAATAATTTATAATTTACAATTCTTTGAACAATTAAACTTTCTCAATGTCTTATAAAATTATCAAAAGTTAATTTACTATTAAGTTTACGATCCTTAAATTTTTCTTGAAAATAATGAAAATAATTAATCATTGGTGAATCAAGAATTTTTGCCCTAGTGTAAATTTCTTGTCAATTATTTTTTAATCTATCAATACCATTAATCATAACTCAGAAATATAATCGTAATTCTCTTTTAATGATGGGACTAATAACAATATTTTTACTTTTTTCTAAAACTTCATTTAAATAAAAATGACTAATTTGTTGATCAAATTCTGGAGCTAATCAAGCAAAATTTTTTTTAAATCAAGTAAAACTACTTAAATTTGTTTCTGATAAAGACATTTTTTTCAATTTAGTTTCTAAAATTTGTGAAACATGGGATTCAATTAATTGTTCCATAATAATCACCTATCTTAATTAATATCAGAATTATTATTATTAGTATCATTAACATTTGAAATAGTTATTGGTGAATCTTCAGTTAGTGATTCTGATGAAAGAGTCGTTTCGGTTTCTGCTTCTGGTATTTGTGAAATTTTATCAAAAAATGCCATTTCTAATAGTGATTTAAATTGTTCATCAAAAAATATAGAATCGGTTTTACTTAAACGATGATATTCTTGTTCAAAATGTACTTTTAATTCATTAATTTGTTGCTTTAAATCTTTCATTTGACTATTAATATTTCCAAATTGTGATTTACTATCAGTATTAGTTAATTCAACTTGAATTATAGAATTATTTGTAATATTTATTAATTCACTAGAATTCTTTAATTGCAACTCAAACTTCTGATTACCTTCCATTTTACTTAAACTTTTACCATAAAATAATTGAATATTATGACTCTTTTTATTACGTCGTAATAATAACTGAAAATCCTTTCTACTAATAAAACAAATTGGAAACTCATCACTATGTCATAATAAACGATAATATATGCCTTTAATTTGTTCAGAAAATGGATTGGAGTAAATAGATGGTTGATTTTGACTATCTTTAATGTTTTCGGCATTATTACTTAATGTTTCCAACTCACTTTCCAGTTCAATCTGATTTTGTTTCAATGTGTAAGTTAAATCTTCACAATATGCTTCATTGAAAAGTTTTGTATACTCTTTTTCTTGATCTTCATTATCTCAAATACAGTAAGGAATAATCAATAAATCAGGCTTATCAGTAGTTGTTCTACCATTATAATAAGCTGAAGCTTTTATTAATTTAGCAATTTTTTTTCATCTTCGATCAGAAATGTAAGCTTTACCATTAGTTGCTTCTGTTAAAATTTTACGAAAACGAGAAATAAAATTTAATGTTTCTTTGCTTAAAGTAACAGTAGTTTCCAATTCTTTTAATCACTTTTCATATTCAGAAGTTTTAATTTGTAATTCAAGTGGAACTTTTACTTCTAAACTAGTAATACTTTCTAACATATCATTAAAATTTTCTTCATTAGTTAAACCATAAACTATCATTCTAATAATAAAACGATCAAATAAAGCTTCTAAACCTTTACCACTTTCTGGTAACTCATTGGAAGCTGAAATTAATAGTTTTAATGGTACTTTGATATCAACACCACCATTACGAAAGATTTTTTCATTAATAATAGTTAGTAATGTATTTTGAATTGAAGGGCCTGCTTTTCAAATTTCATCCAAAAAAGCAATATCAACAGCAGGCAAATATTGATCAATAATTCTTACATAGTTACCTTTTAATAAATCTTTGATTGAGATTGGTCCAAAAATTTCTTCTGGAGTAGAAAAACGATTCATTAAATATTCAAAATTTCGCCCATCATGGAGCGCATATTTAATTCGTCGTGAAATTAATGATTTAGCAATTCCTGGTAATCCTAATAAAAATATTGATTCTCCTGATAATAACGCCAAAATAGCAAGTTTAAAAACAGTTTCTTTTTCATAAACATCAGCGCTAATTACTTTAATTAATTGTTCAATTCGCTTAGAAAGTAAACTATCTGTACTCATTTATATTCTCCCTTACTTATTATTTATTCGACACTTAATTCTCTTCTTACATCATCACTTTTAACAATTAATAAACAAGCAGCAATTAATCATAAAACAGTTATTAGTAAAACAATAATCATAAATATTGGAACTTCTGCAGAAACAGTTTCATTTACTAATCCATTAACCACTAACAAAATTGTACAAAATACTTCTAAAACTATAAAATAAGCAATTGCTAAAATAATATAAACAATTGATCATCCAAACATAGCACTAGCAGTGCGACCAATCGCTACTGGTAAATAAAATATAAAATTAAATCCCAGAGTTATAATTAAAAATATATAAATTATATAAGTTGGGTTCATGTTACTACCTTTATTACTCAAAATTTGATTAACCAAATTGTTAGCTAAAAAATAAGAAAAAATTAAATGAAAACAAGAAACTGTAAGTAACAAAATACGAGCAATATTTTCCATTTTTGAACTTCAATACATTCTTTTAAATTTAATACTATCACTTAATAACGGATTATAAGTAGTAAAACGTTGTTCTTCAATATCTTTAAATGATGGATTATCATTATTTGGTTTGATAATACTATTATCAACATTTGACAATGGAGTATTTTTTAAGTCATCTTTTTTTTCTTCCATATATCTAACACCCCTTATTTTTTATTTATATTATAACTTATTTTAGGTATTAAAACTTAATAATAGTATCTGATATAAATCAAAATTATAAGTGTTCAATTTTACAAAATTATCAAATTTAAATTTATTTTTTTAAAATATAATATGGCAAAATTAAAAACAAAAAAATAATTATTTAACTTTGACCATCCAAAATTAAATAATTATTAAAAATATTTTTTAAATAAATAAGAAATTATAAATCATTATAAATCATTATATAAAATAAAACATTTTGTTGATTCACTAAAAATAATACTTAATATATTTTAAAAACAAAATACCTAATGAACATAATAACTGTTAATTATTTCACATTTTTGGATTGCATCTCAAAAATTATTATTTTTTATTTTTACTTTTAAACCAATAATTAAAAAAGTTAATGCAATAGTAAAAAATCCAAAAATTGGAGTTAAAATTATACAAAAAATAACTCCAATTTGTAATTGAACTCAATCATAATAACCATCATAATTATGAACTACTGATGAACATATATTTTCTGCAGAATGATTTAAAATATAATTTACACTCATATAATTTAATAAACTAAATCCATTTGTTATTTCTATTGTTATTTCTATAATAAGTCTTTTTTCTTTATATAATTTAAGATGTTCAAAAAAACTTTTATTAAAATTAGAAAAACCAATTAACATTAAACCAATTACCATAATTAAAATAGTTAAAATAAATAAAAATAAGGTTACTAATTTTAATTTTTTATATTTTTGCAATATCATTTATAATTTTCCTTTCAAAATAAAAACCCATTTGCTTTTATCTCAACAAACAATGGGTTAAAACTACGGGAGATTATCAAAAATCCGGAATAAATTAAATCGTTGTAGTCTTATTATAAATTTAGACAAGAAATAATTTGGATTTTTATGAAATTGTAAATTTATCTTACTACTAATTTAAAAATATTACAATTAAAATACTCAATTTTATAAATTATAAAAACATTTTAATAATTTAATTAACATAAATATATAACAAAAATTCTTATTAACTTTTAATTTAATAAGTTTTTTTAATTTTTTATTTTAAAATAAGTAAAATTATGTTTTTAAATTTATTTGATTACATTTAAAAATAACCATTTTTATATAAATAAAAATACTATATGTTCTATTAACAATCATTTCTTTTAAAACATGTCAAATATTTGTTTCAGTAAAACAACCAATATTTCATTTTGCACCTTGATTAACAATACCTTTTTTATTATTTTTAAAATATTGTTTTTTTAACTTTTTATGATTATCTAATTCTTTATATAAATAATCAATTAATTGTTCATATTGACCATTATTAATGAAATCTTTACAATTATTATATTCACTTCAATATTTTCCTTTATTTCCCGCCATTATACCAAGATATAATGTTCTAATTAAATGGAATTTATCTAAAACAAACTCAGCATCAAGATAATCTGCTACATCTTTAATTCATCCAGCACTATCTCCACAAATAATTATTTTTGCTTGTTCAACATTTTCATAAAATTTTTGACAATGTTCTTTAACAAATTCAGCAGTTTTTTTAACTCCAATTGCTGTTCTTGTTGGTCTAATAATTGCTTTTACTCTTTTATTTTGTACTTTATGATTAATATTATCTGTATATGTTGTTATTAATCTCATAGAGTGTTTTATACCTTTACGTTTAAAATCTCAAAACTTTCGATGTCCATCATCAATTGCTACAAAAATAGGTTGATTTTTTTCTAATTTTACTTTTACTGGATTTGCTTCAATTACTTCTAAATTTTTAAAAACTCTATGAACAGTACTAACACTAATACCTGCTTTTTTACAAATAGCACAAATATCACATGATATCTTTTTCCATCAGCAAAATATTCAATAATAGTTTGTTCAACATCTTCACCAATTCTTTTATATTTAGGTAATTCTAGTCATTCATCAACTAAACAAACACGAACTCATTTTTGTAATTTTTCATCAAAATATTCATAAATTCTTCTTTTATAAGTTACTAATCCATACATTATTTTTCTTGTTCGATATTGATAATCAACAATTTTATATTTCTTTTTATCTCTTGTATTTTTTATTCTTCAATCTCATTTTTCTCATTTTTTTGTTATATGTTCTAAAACTAATTTATCAATTTTTGCACTTTGTTCTCTAAAATTTCATTTATAATTAAAATTCACATTTACTTCTCCTAACTATTTTAAAAAAATCTAAATTTATTGTAAATATATTTAAAAAAATAATTTACTTAATTATTATATAAATATATAAGTGTAATTTTAAATAAAATAAAAATTATTTAAAAAACCACTTTCATATTTAAAATATAACAAACAATTTCAATATAATTAATAGTATAGGTATCACAAAATAAACACCTTTAATTTAGGCATTATTTTGAGTTTAAAAGCATACTTGTAAAAATAATCAAAAATAGTACAATTTATAAGTAAAATCAAGGAAAAAAGGAGTAATTAAATGAGCAAAATAAATAAATGTTTAATAATAAATTGTAATAAAAGAAAAGAATTTTTTAATAAAAAATATGATATTTTTTGTAATGAGCATAATATTAAATTTACAGATTTTATTGGTAATCAATGAATTCCAAATGCAACAATAGAAAAATGAAGAAAATATCCAAAATTACATACAGAATTTGTTAATTTAAAAGCAGCAGAGTTTATTCACCAAGAAAATAAAAAAATAAATCCCAAAGTTAGTTTTAGTCAAACAGGAAAAGAAATTTTAAAAAGGGAGAATTTAAATGCAAAATAGTAAAGGAAAATCATTAAAAGTTGTAACTAATTTAAAATCTTTAAAAAAGATTTTGAAAAATGAATGTTGTTTGTCAAAGTAAAAATTGTAATAACAAATGAAGTAATATTGTTTTATTAGAATTAAAATCAACAACATTTAGTCTTTTTCTTTGTGAAAATCATGCAATTAATTTAGAACATGAATTATTACCAAAATGATTAAAAACTTCTGAAAAATTAAGAAAAAATAAAAAGGAGAAATTTATTATGAAAACATGAATAAAAGCAAATTTAAGTAAAATAACATTAGCATTAGCACTAACTGGTGCTACAACTGGAACAATAGGATTAATCATGGGGGGGCTGCTTACCCATGAAAATAACAAATTTAATTCTTATGAAAAACCAGACCATACAGTAGTATTATGTAATGCTCCAATATGAGTTAATATGTATAATGGTTCTTATTATTCTTTATACTGCTCAAATAAAAAGTTACATGATGTAGATATTAAATGAAATGGAAAATATTGAAAAGGTTACTTTGATAATTAAACTTCTAAATTTATATAAGAAATATTTTCGTTATATTTATCAAATAAATTAATATTTTTTTAAGTCTATTTCTTCTTTATCTGTTATTAAAATTAAATTATAATTACCAGCACCAAATATCCCACTAATTTCAATCCGATTTAAATTATTAATCGGATTTTCAATTTGTAATTCAAATTCATTATTATTATCAATTTTTATAATTTCTTTATAAAATTCTAATTTAGAAAATAATTGAGATTTATTTGAACCATATAAATTTAAAGCATTTTTAATTTTATTTTTATCAATAATTGCTCTTGTAAAATATTTACCATATTCTCCATTACCTAGTGTTCAATCTGCTGGAATTAATGATGGAATATTATTACTTTCTAATTCATTTGTAATAGATAATCAATTAAATTGATTATTATCTAGTTTAAATAATTCATTTTGACTAATATCATTATTTTTTAGTTTAATGTTATTTATATCTGTAAAATCAAAATATGCTGATTTTAAAATCACTTTTGCATTTTTAAATTGTCAAATATCTTCCTTAGTAGGATGTATTGGATTTGATTTTAATTCAAAATAATAAGGTAACAATATTTTATTATCATCATTTAAACCTTTATTAATTGACATACTTGAATAAATATTATTTGATAACATAATAATTAGTTGTTTAAATATTTTCACTTGCTCTAAATTAATATAATTAGGATAATCTAATTTTCATTGCTTAAATAAATTAGTTATTACTTCATCGGGTTTTTGATTTTCAAACTTTCCTCTTAACATGTCCATTTTATTTGGTGATTTTGTTGGGTCTAATGATGCTCCATCAAAATTACGATTATAATTATATGTGTAACTTAACATGTCTAATAATAGTTGTTGTAAACTATCAATTGGTGGTTTATCATTTATTTCTAGTTCAACATCATGAAATTTATTAGTTGTAGAAATAAATAAATTATAGTTACCTGCTAAAAATCATGACTCTAATTTTGTATCTTTTAATTCTAGTTCATCAGATAATGGTCATACTTTTGAATTTTTAGTAACATCATAACCAATTTTAGCATTAGTTACTCTTGCATTATTAATAATTTCTTTTCTTGTTTCACTTCCACCACCAATAGCAATTAAATCTAAAACTGATTTTTCTTGTTCTATAAATTGTTTTGCTAAATGTCAAGGTAATATTTGTTCACTAAATCATTGTTGTAATATTCTAACTTTTGGTTGAGTTTCAATAGGCATTGATAATAGGGGAAATGCTATCTTATCTTTAACAAATAATTTTGGGTATACTTCCATATTGTCAACTTCACCAAGTACCTTTATATTATCGAAAATCATACTTCTAGGGGCTTTAATTTTTAAACCGATAACTTTTGTATCTTTATCTAATGGTTTTTGTAATTTAATAATAATGGGATAACCATCTCTTGTTTTAAAATCTTTAATTTTAATAATAGTAATACTTTTAGTACTTCTTGTTTTTGGATTTTGATAAGGTTGTGAATAATTATTAATTATATATAAGTTATCAATATTATTTTCAGTTAATGGTTCATTAATAGATACTGCATATAACTTAAATTGATTTAATAAATTTATTTCTTGAAATATTAAATTTTTAATATCAGTCATACTATATTCAATAGTATTATCATTAATATTTGTGCTAGCTCTTTGATTTAATTGCATAGTAAAGTCTGATGTTTCAACTGCAATAGTTTTTAATACTTTATCAATATCAATAAAACCTATTTTAATAGTATTTGCTGAAAATCTTAAACTATTATTTTCATTATTTTTAAATAAACGTTCAATTTCATAAATATATATAGTTCTTTTTTTAAATTCATCGTATGCTCTATTAATATCTGGGTCACTAGTAGCACTCATCATATTAGTAAAATCATAAGGAATATTATCAATTAAATAATCATTTTCTACTTCTGCCTGATTAAGTTTAGTTTGTTTCTGTTTCTGTGGAAACTTCGTTTGTGGTTTGTTGTTGTTTTCCATTGTTCTCTCCTATTAATTGGTTATTTTCGGGATTAAATAATTTTAATTTAACTGTTAAGTTATTAATTTCTTGTTCATCATTAATATTAAAGGTTTTACTATTTAATAAGTCTTTATCAACACTTACTAATATTTGAATAAATTTAAGAATATCAATATTAAATTGTCATAATTTTTGTTCAATATAATTAATAGTTGAAATATTTACAGCTGTACTTTCGGGAACTGATTGTTGTGCAGATTTCTTTTGACTTGGTATATGAATACCACAACGTTTAAATATTTCATTAACATTTCAATCGTATATATCAGTTAAATTTTTACCTTTAAAATTACTATTTGTCATATTGATATTTTCGTTTTGTTCATTATTATCTCCACCACTTTTAAATATATAGTTTTTAGTAACTAATGTTCTTACTGCTTCTTCTAATGTTGATTGAACATTACCATAAGTTTGACTAAATATAAATTTAGGTGAATTTAAAATGGTATCTAAAACAATTTGTTCATAAATAACATCTAATGCTTTAATTTTATCCATTACTTTATCACAATCTGCTAACTCATTTGCTTTATTTCGCATAATTGATATTGGTATATAATTAATATTTAATGTTTGTATTAGGATTATTAATAAATGATTTAAAATCTAATGGAAATTGTTTTTTATTATCACTAATACTATAAATTGAGCGATTAATTATTACTTGTTCATTATTTAATGTATAAATTTCAAATAATCTTACAGTTTGTGCATTTTGTTGATAACTATCATAAAAAATAGTACATTGAATTAATTTACCACCAATATCATAAACTCTTTGTTGTATATCTACTACTTGAAAATATAAATCATCATTAGCAATATAAATTAAATAACCACTAATTCCTAATTTGCTTAATTTAAAAATAGAATTTCAATTTTTTCTATAAAATTCTTGCTGAATTAAGTATTTTTTAATAGTTTCATTATTAATATCTAATGGAGCATTATATAAATTAGCATTATTTTCTGCTACAAAATCAGTGAAATAAGTTTCATGATTAAAATCATTAAAACCAAAATAATTTAAAATTGAAGCATGAGTACTTTTATTTTTATTATTTAAAAATTTTACTTTTTCATTTTGATTATCACTAATATTACTTTTATCTTTTCTAAAAAATTTACCTAACATAATATTCACCACCTTTCTTAAAATATTTGATTAATTTTTAATATGATTTTTACAATGATAAATATAATTAAACCTGCTGTTGCTGATGATAAAATTACTCCTATTAAACCTAAAATAATTTTTATAATTTTAAAAAAAATAATATTACTCCTGTAATTCTTCTAATTTTCATGTATTACCTTTATCGCTACCTTTTAAAGAATAAATAGTAATAAATTTTGAGTGTTGTACTGATAAAACTAAGACATTAGTATTATTGTTAAAAACTTCTATTGGTACACCTGCTATTTTTGTATTAGTTATAATAAATTCTTTAATTGCAAAAACATTATTATATATATTTCAAGAATAATAAACTTTATATCTTTTATTAACTATAAAATCATAAGTAATTTGTCAATTATCTCATTTATTTTTTTCTCTTATTCCTACTTCTTTTCATTGTGGAATATTTGGTGTTGGATTATTTTTTAATTCAATATCTCATTCATTTTCTCTAATTTCATTAGTTTCTAAACTATATGAATTAATTTTAATAGGTTTTTCTATATCAATTTTTTCAGGTGCAATAATATTTAATGTTTTACTATTAATTTGATAAACATTATCATCTGCTTGTTCTAATACTTCAAAACTAATAATTGCTCCACCATTACCATCATTTAAAGTTAAAGTTCAATTTGTATTATCAAAATTAATATTTAATGTAGCATCACTATTACCAATTTTTCCCGAAACAATTCTTCAATTTCCAGTACCCGTTACTCTTGGTGATTTAAAAAATATAACTTGTTGATAACCTTGGTCTAATGGTTTTTCATTTGCAACTTCTCATGTTACAAATATTCGATAAATATATTGATATAATGGTGCATATGTAATTTTTCATGTTTTATCATCAATTCTATTACCTATTACTTTTCATTTAATAATTTTAAAATCTGCTAATTTTTTATCTATCTCAGTTTTATTATAATAATCAGATAAATTAGGTATTTTTTCTTTTAATTCATTAATAGCACCACCAATAGTTTTATTAGTAGTTTCTAAATTAGGAATTTTTTGACTTACAGCATTTATTTGAAATGCTACTGGAAACTTTTTTTCTGTATCTTCTAATTTTTTATCTACTTCTGTTTTTATGTAATAATTATCTAAATTAGGTATTTTATCATCTATATATTTCTTATTTGGAATATCTAAATCATCAGTTATAACTGGATTATTTCTATAAATTAAAGTTTTACCACCAACATTAGTTTTAATAACTTCATTAACTAATCTTGTAGTATTCTCTTTATCATCTTTATTATTAAATATTCTATTTTCATCAACTGAACTACCACCAGAAGCACTAATTTTATTATTTTCATTAATAGTTATATTAGTACCAGCAATTAATTTATTTTGTTTTTTATCTAATAAATTATTAGTTTCTAGTTTTGTATAATAATCACGTTCAGTACCTTCTTCTGTTATAAATTCAGTTGGTATTCCAGTTCCTTGATATTGATATACTTCAATTTGATTAATTACATTTGTATTAAATTCTATTGTTGGAGGAGTAGGAGAAACTTCGAATAAAATTTTTTTGTACTATAATCATAAAATAAAGTTACGCTTCTAGTAGCATCTGCTACTGTTGTCATTTCTTCTCATGATATTATTTGAATGATTGATTTTGTATTATAACTTTCATTGTTATTTAATAAAAATTTTATTTCTTTTTTAAGAGTATTAACTATTTTTTTATCATTTTTATCTTGTAAATCAATTACTCAAAGAATTATAGTTCATTTATCTAAATAAAAATCATCATTATTAATTTTCTTTCATAATGGACTAGTTTCAATATTAAATCAATTATTTTTAATATCATCAATACTTTCATTAGTTTTAGTTAATTCATCATTCAATTTAGTTATATTATTTTCATTTGTAGTAATTCGTTTTTGTTGTTTAGCAGAAAAATCACAAGTTGGTGCATGTGTATAATCACCAATTTGTGGATTATTTTGTAATGTTGTGGACGTATGAGATTAACCCTTAGAATTATTAGTAACATTAACAATATAACTGCAAATTCTATGATTTGTTAATTAAATTATACCATAAATTTTAAAAATGTTAAAAAATATAATTACAAAATTACATTTAAATAACACAAAAATTCTAATCTTAAAATTAGTTTTTAAAAATATTAAATTGTATTAATTTAAGTACTATTAAGATAACTTCTATAATTTAAATAATTTGCTTTTGCTATTAATATATTATTTAATGTTTGATAATTATATATTTTTGCTCCATTAGTTAAAGATTTTAAAAAATGATATACATCACTTTCTGCAGAACATCCAATATTTCAATCAGCATTTTGATTAATAATTCCTTGTTCATTATTTTTAAAATAATTATAAGTTTTTTTAGTAACTTTATTATGATTATTTTCTAAAATAGTAATTAATCCATTATAATTACCATTTGAAAAAGTAGTTGTTACATCTAAATACTTTGTTCAATCAAGTGCTTTTTTTTGATGTTTACCACGAACATTAACAAAAGATTTTCATAAATAACTATAAGCATGATATTTATCTAAAATATAATAACAACCCAATCAACTAGCCATTGCTCTAATTCATAATGCACCATCCCCAGCAACTACTAAATTATAATTATTATATTCTCAATTAATAGCAAATATATTTAATTTAATATCATAATGATTATTAATAGTTTGCATTGTAAAATTATGTAATTCTTCTTGTTTTGGTGCATTATTAGTTTTAAATAACATAAATGAAGTTATTTTCTTATCTAATTTATTTCTATATGAATAAATTTCTTTTCTTCCTAAATTATAAGTTAAAAGTCTACAACAATATTGTTGTTTTAAACCATTTTCATCTCAACAAGTTATATAAGCATCATCTGCACATATATTTAATTTTTCATTATCTAATACTTTAAATTTTTCTTCTGGTATTCATTTTTCAATTTTTGCATTTTTAAAAATTCTTGAAATAAGATTTTTAGAAAAAGAAGTATATTTAAATTCTGATTGAATATTAAAATAACCTTTTTTACTTATTAAATTTTCAATTAAATTATCTAATATATCAAAATATAAATCATTAGTAATTCTTGCTCTTTTTTTAATACCAAATTCTTCATAAATTGGATAATAATGTTTTTTATTAATTGTATCTCAATAAACTCTTTGTCTAAAAGTATCCATTCCAATTGGCGTATTTACTGTTCTATTACATGTTCAAGCAACTTTATATTGATTTTTATCTCTATTTAGAAAAAAATATTCATCAAAATCATGGATTTTTTGAAAATATTTTGCTAAAATATCAGTGATTTCAGATTTTAGAAATCCTTTAAAACTAAACATTTTTTAACACCTTTCTATTTATTTTTTTATCCTAACTATTCTAACAAATTTGTTAAAATATTGTTGAAAAATGTTTGGTTTTAGAGTATAATATTAAAGAACGATAAAATAAACTGCAAATTCTATTTACGTTTAAAAGATAACTTTTATTAGTTATCTTTTCTTTTTTAATAAAATAATGTACAATAAAGAAAAATATAAATAGAAAAGGAAAATAAAAATGATTGAGCAATGATTAGCAGATGTAATAGTACTTTCAGTAATGTTTGGAATAGTATTTTTGGTGTTAATTACATGTAAAGGACATGATTTATGTCATAGAGAAAAAAATGGGTATATTTTTTATGTTTATATCTTTGAATTTTTTTGGTTTATTTTGAGCATATAAAATATATAAAAAAGACCATCCTAATTTTAAATTCTGATTAACTGTAAAAAACAAATTTAGAAGAAAAAATAAAAAAATAGCAGTGTAATGCTATTTTTTGTTATAATTATATTATAAAAATTAAATAAAAGAATATATAAAAGAATATATGAAGTAATTAATAAAGTTAATAAGTTAGTTTTTTCCGCCACTTAACTTAAAGATTATATTAATTATATCATAATTTTTCGTTTTTTAAAGCATATGAAAGGAGATTTTTATGTGCAAGAAGAAAAAATAAAAATAAGAACAATTTTTAATGATGCTAAAAAATTAAGAGAATCATTAGAAAATTATTTTATTCATTGTAATGAATTTAAAGAAGTTCCTACAAAATTAGGAATGTTAATTTATTTAGATATAACTGAAAGTACTATTAGGACTTGAAAACAAAAAAAGAGAAATACTTTTTTACAACAAATTAATTGAGCGCATTCTCAAATTGAACACTTAAATTTACAAAGATATTTAACTTCAAATGCTGGTACTTCATCATGATATTTAGAAAGAGCATATGTTAATAAATATCATTTATCTACAAAAATTGATATAAAGAACAGTGATAACGTCGCCCCTATAGCAATTAGTTTAGAAAATAAAGGAAAAAATAAATGTTAAGTAATTTTGGTTATTTATTAGATATTGCTAAAAGAATGTATTTAAAACAACCTTTAAATATTACTAAAATTAAACAATTAGGTAGTCGTAAATCTGGTAAAACATTTAGTGATATTGAATTCTTAGGTATTTTATTAATGTTAGAAAATATTAATATTCATGCTTATTTAATTCGTAATATGTCAAAACAATTAAATGATAGTTGACAAGAATTAAAGCAAATTATTAGAGCAACATATCCTAGTATTAATTTTATTATTAGTGAAACTAAAAAAACTATTGAATTTAATGGTAGTAAAATAACTTGTAAATATTTACATTCACAAGATAATAGTAATGTTAAATTAACTGGATTAGCAAGTAATTATTTATATGATTATGTAATTATATGAAGTGATGAAAGATATGAAATTACTGAAAATGATTATCAAGATTTAAAAGATGCAATAAGAGGCGCAAATCAATTATTAGAAATTGAAAGTTGTAATCCTTGAAGTATTTTAAATGAATTTATTAAAAAAACTATAAATGCTTGTCCTCAAAATGAAAAGCAAATTATTAATGAATATGAACAATTTACTATTATTGATAATACTATTTATCATTATCAAAATTGAAAATTAAATACTCATTTAAAAGATAGTGATAAACAACAATTATTAGAAATAGAACTTCTAGACCCAATATCTGCAAGAGTAAGAAGTCATGGTTTAGTAGATTATGAATCTGGTGGAATATATTCACATTTAATTCATAAGATTAGTAGATTATTACAACCAAGTTATAGATTTAGTGCTGGATTAGATTATGGGTTTAAAGATGATGCTTTAGCATGTTTATTAATAGGTTTTGATTATAATTTTAAATTTGTTAATGTTATTGATTGTTTAAAAATAGAAAATAAATTAATTCGTTATGATAATAAACAATTAGCAAGATTAGTAGTTGAGTTTTATATTAAATTAGCAAAAGAAAATAATTTGTTATATGAATATGGTTTAACTGTATATTGTGATTTTAGTAATTATACATTTATTGAAATGTTAAATGATACAGCAATTAAATATCAAGTTAATTCATGGCTATATTTTAAAGATTGTGTGAAATTAAGACTTGAGTT
Source organism: Spiroplasma endosymbiont of Tiphia femorata (assembly GCF_964020225.1). Lineage (NCBI taxonomy): Bacteria > Bacillati > Mycoplasmatota > Mollicutes > Entomoplasmatales > Spiroplasmataceae > Spiroplasma > Spiroplasma endosymbiont of Tiphia femorata. Next base: position 1,513,410 of record NZ_OZ026544.1, read on the forward strand.
TAGAATAGGTAAAAATGTGGCTTTAATGGCATCAGAACGCTTAAATATTAGTATGAATGCACAAGCATTATTAGATGAATTTAGATTGGCTGTATGAGACCCTAAAAGTATTAAACAAATACCATTAGCTGGTAATGACCATTTACGTGATGCATTTGATTATGCAATTGAGCCATATATTAGAAATTTAAGTGCAAATATAAATCCTTATTTTGAAAGGAAGTAACATATGAATAATCATAATACTGAAATATTAATTCCTAAGTGATGTATGATTAATCTTCAAGAAATAATAGCAAATCATGCAAGTAAATTATTATGGGGTAATGGTTATACTTTAACAAGTGAACATGAAGAATATAAAAGAGCAATTGAAAAAATAAAAGAATGAAATAATTTTGATAGTTTGTTTTATCAAGATTGTCATATTAAATCTGGTTATGGTTATAGTATTGTTCAAATTGATAAAAGTAAAACTGGTAGAATATCATTAAATTTTGCTCAGCCATATGCTCAATCAAGAGTTGCAAGAGTATTAGAAACTGAATATAGTGCATCAACATGGTCAAGAGTACAGTATGATGACCAAAGTATTTATGTTAAAACAACATATACTCAAAATCAAATAATTAGATATTTTACAAGTGATTATGTTACTTTAGATGGTTTACAAGAAAAAATAAGTAAAGATTTACAATTACCTTTAATAGAAAATCATAATTTAGGTATTATTCCAGTTAAATTTATGCAAAATTTACCTAAAAAGAATTTCTTTGGTGGAGTTATTGGTGATTATTATCCAGATATGACTCCAATTAAAAAATTACAAAAATTATTAAATAAAACATTTGAATCAATTGAACATGAACTTGAATATAATGTTACTCGTGTATTTTTAGATATTACTGAACAAGAAATAAATCAATCTAAAACTGCTTTTGATTTAAAGAAATTAATAGGTAAATTTATTTTACAAGCAAATTTAAGAAGTTTAGGAAGTACTAGTGGAACACCACCAATTGCAATATTACAAGGTAGTCCAATATTAGATAAATATGCAGAATTTATTCAATTTATTATTGATAAAGCATTTGAAGGTAGTGGATATAGTCCAGTAAATGATACTACTAGTCAAAAAACTGAAGCAGAAGTATTAATTACTAATTCAAGAGATATGGAAACTACAAGAATTAAAAGAACTTTAAATCAAAGTGATTGAAATGAAATATTTCAAAGATGTTTTATATTAATGGGATTAGATGGTGATAAATCAAAATGAACATTTGAAATTAAAGAAAATACTATTACAGATAGATTAAAATCACTTGAAATTGATGAAGCAGAATTAAGATTAGGAATTACTAATATTAAAAGAATTATAGTTAAAAGATATGGTGTTAGTGAAGAAGAAGCACAACAAATTATTAATGAAAATAGAAAATATCAAAAAGAAGAAATTGAATTTAATAATACTTTTTTAGGAGAAACTAAAAATGGGAATGACACCAAAACAGAATCATCAATTAATTAAAACTGTATGAAAAAGTACAGGTGAAATTGAAAAAGATTTTACACAAAATAAAGATTTACAATTTCGTGTATGTCCTTTTACTATTATTTTAGGTGCTATAAATTCAACAGAAACGGGTTATAAACCACCAACTTCAATACCTAATGATTTTATACTTCATTTAGTAAAATCTTTACTGGAAAAGAAGCAATACAAGCAGTTTGAGACCATTCTTATTATCCTATTCAAAATAAAGATAATCCAGATGAAGCATATAAACAATTACAAATTGGTGATGTATTTTATGGAAATATTGTAAGTGACCAATTAGGTATTACTTATTCAGCAACTCCAGCAAATAATGCTTTTATTCAAGAACAAGCAATTAAAAATGTAGTTATTAATATTCCAAATGAAAAAAAGAATTTTAGTTTTATTAATAATATTGTTTCAAATTTATATAAGTTATATATGATTCCAGAAATTAATAAAGTTATAAATACTGATAAATCAATTAAAGTTGATAGACAATGATATATTCTTGAAGTTGCAACTAAAACTTATAATCCAGAAAATAAAGAATTGGCTTATATTCAATGTACTTTTAGTTCATTAAATGATAAATTAGCACATAGTGGATTAGCAATTAATCAATATGTGCAATTAGGTGCACCTGCTGACCCAGTAGCATTACCAGCATTAGATGAAAATAATAATATTGTTTTGGATGATAATTATTTAACACCATTACCAGTTACTCATTGTCAAATATCATTTTATGGTTCAGTAAAACCTATTTCAATAGCATTATGAGGTAGAGATATTGATAATAATCCTATTAATACTAAACAACATAAATATCGACAATATCCAAGTAAATTATTATTTCCATGACAATATCAATGTTCAACTTATGACCCAGTAAGTTTTCAAGCATTACCAGAAACAAATTATGTTTTAACTGTTCAAGGTCAGAGTGTTATGGATAGTTATCAAGATTGACAAAAAGTAATTGCACCAAATTATGATGATGGTGCAACTAAACATTATGAAGGTCATTTAAGAACTAATGTTGAAAAAACTAAAAATACTAATAAAGTTGATGTATCAAATAGATTAGTAAATTATTGAGATAATAATTTTTTAAATGGTGCTGAAATAGAAGATTATAATTATGCAACTGCTGGTAATCCATATTTTCAATATTATAATAAAAATAATAAAAAATTTATTGGTAATACTCATTATAATATGAATAATAATAAATTTAAGCAATTAAATACTATAAATGCATTACATTATTTTATTTATAATCCTATTAGTGAAATACCTTTAACAGTTAGAGAAACTATTAAAATTAATCTTAATACTATACCTATATTTGGGTCATTTATGAATGCTTTTGTTGGTGGATTAGATATTGGTGCTAAATTATCAAGTAATTTATTAATACCACAATTTCCTTATATAAATGGCTTAATATCTGCTGAATTATATAATTTTTATACAACATTATTATATAGTTCACAAAGTACTAATCCAGCATTAATTCCATTAGATGTATTTAGAAATGATACTCCAGATGCTATACAAGCAGTTGCTGGAACAGCAAGTCATATGACATCATTTACATTTAATTTAACTGATATGATTAATTTACAAAATTTTGATATTAATGATGGAAGTATTTCTTCACAAGGAATTTATGATACTGTAAATTTAGTTCAAAATGGTGCTGGTGGTAAAGATACAATTTCATTATTAGCAAAAGAAGATAGTTCAATTCCATTATTAAATGCTCCAAATTTTAATAATACAAATATTGTTAAATGAGCAATTGATATGATTGATATTAAAGTAGTAGGTAAAAGTAATTTTAAAATAACATTTTATTCAATGCCAGATAATAGAAATGGTGCTGTTAATGATAATTTTAGTATTTGAAGTGGTACTTATCAAACAGTTGGTAAAGCAAGTAATAATAGTAGATTAATTCAAAATACATTTATTTTAGCAAATAATACTTTTAAATTTGACAAACCATTTAATTATCCTCAAGCAATACAACCACCCCCATTAATAGAAAGAGCACATCCTATATTTATTGATTTAAGTAATCAAAGTAAATATGGAATTAATAATACTATTATTAATACTGCTCAAACAGATGTTCATCAAAGTAGATATCAAATGAGGCCACATACTTTAGAAGATGTTAAAGGTAAATTTCATAATAGTATTGGTATTTATGTAAATCAATATGGTTATGATAATGTTGATAAATTTAAAGAAGATTATGAAAGTATAACATTTAATTTTAATTTTAATATGAATGCGTTATATGAAACTTATGATGGTGAAACTACAAAAAGTTGAACTAATTCTAAAAATTGAATTACACCTATTAAAATAAATTTAAGTGATATTGGTAATTTGCCAGATAACCAAAATGATACTGCTCTTTTTCAAGATAAAGATATTATTTATAATAATAATTCTGGAAATCATAATGATAATAATAATAATAATAATTGAACATTTAATGTTAATAATAAAGAAGATTATAGTCAAATTGCTTCTTTAACAAATGCAGAAAGATTAAATAATATATATATTAATGATTTATTATGAACAAATGATAATCCAAGTAGTGGTCACACAATATCTTCATCAACATGATTTAAAATAATGGCTTTTAAAACAAAAGCATATGAAAGTCAAGAAGATAATTTAATTGTTATTGAATATCAATTTATAACTACGTTTTCAGCAATACCTCCACAAAGATCACCTTCATATGAAAAAACTAACGCTAATTGAAACTTACAAACTACATCATTGGTAATTAATCCTAAAAGTTCAACTTAGAAAGGTGGTGGTAATTATGTTAAATGAAAATGAAATGAAAGAAGGTAATACTATGGAAGAAAAAGAAAAAGATGAAGAACAAGAAAAAACTAAAGAAGAAGTAAAATCAGAAGAAAATACTGAAAAAGAATCTGAATCTGAAGATAAAAAAGAACCCGAAAAAGAAGAGTCTAAAGAACCAACTTTAGAAGAAAAATATAAAGAATTAGAAGAAAAATATAATGCTTTATATAAAGAAAAAACTGATAAAGATAGAGAAATTAGACATTCAGAAAGTTATAAAAAATATGATTTATCACAAGAAAATATTAATTTATTAAAAAGATATCTTGGAGATAAAGAAGATATTGAAGAAGAATTATCATTATTAAATAAAGATTTTCCACATTTATTTAATAAAAATAAAGATACAAATATTAGTTCTTCTTTAGATGTAAAAGATAAATTTAAAGAAAATAAAGAAGATGAAGTAGATACTAGAAAAATAGGAATGGTAGGTTAATATGACTATTAAAGAATTTAATGAAAAATATAAAAATATAAATCTTCGTTATGATAAAACTTTAAATTCTTTAAGTTTATCTACAGAAGATGATATTAAGAAAATAATAACAAAATATGATGAATTAAAATTTTATCATCATGAACAAATAGATTTTATAGTACAAGTAACAAGTGATTTATTAGAATTACAATCAGTTTGAGAAATTAAACCTACTAGAGAATATTTAAAAATAGAAGAATTAGAAGCGCAAGGAGATAAATAAAATGGCAATTATTACAACACAATCAACAACAATTAATGACCCAAGTAATCCAACTGGGAAATTAGATTTATCAGTTAAATATATTAAAAATTTAAAAGTTTTATTATCAAAAAGAGTAGCGTTAATTAATGCAACAGTAGAAAATAGAGAACAATTAGATGCTGGTACTGCTATTTATAATATTACTAAAAGAAATATTACTGAAGATTATACTGCTGGTGCTGGAGCAAATAATCTAACAGCAGTGAATACAGTTCAAATTCTTTTAAATAAAAAGAAAGAAATTAATTTTGAAGAAGAAACATTAGATTTAAAGTTATTAGGTGCTAAATATGAAGATGGTAATGTTCTTGTATCAGATAGTTTAGCATCAAGTTGAATTGATGCAAAAGCAAAATCTGTTGAAATATATTTAGTTGCAAAATTATTATCATTAGCAGTTAAAACAGCCAAAGATAATGGAATTATTAATATTGCATTACCAAGTAATCCAAAAATAGATGATTATAGAATGTTATTATGATTAAAAATATCAAATACGTTAGCAACATTAAAAGCAAGAATTACTGATGAATATATTGGTACAGATGAAGAAGATTATGTATTATGAGTATCTAGTTTTTTTAAACCATTAGTATTATTATCAACAACTACATTAGGTAGTGATAGTGCTTCACAAGCATTAAAAGATGGTAAAATTGTAGAAATTGGTGGTATTAAAATTATAGAATGTCCATGATTAGGAAGAAATTATCCTGCTGGAGTTATTGATAAACAAGAATCATTTAATTTTTTAGGATGTGATGCTGTATTAGTACATAAAGAAGCATTAGCATTTCCATTTAATCGTGGTCAAGATAATACTTTTGTTTTACAAAGTAATGGTAATGTTAAGAATTTTCATAAGTTTTTAGTTTCAGAAGGTAAAGCATTAAGACCAGATTTAGTTAAAGGATTTACAGTTACTTCAAGTATAGATATTGCAACAGCAATTGAGTTTACGAATTTAGGAAAAATAACTATGGCTGGTGATGCTCCAACTGCAGATGAAGTAGAAAAAGCAGTTATTGCTAAAAATCCTAATTATGTTAAAGGTAATGCTAATTTTTCAGATTTAACAGCAACAAATGCTAATGTTGAAGGTAAAACTTTATATGATGGTTCTTTACAAGTAACTTTTACAAAGAAGTAATTTAAATGCCTATTATATTACTTTTAAGAATGATATTAGAAACTGCTGTTAGTGATATACAAACTGCTGAATTAATAGAAAAATTTAAAAAAAATAATTCATTATTTAATAGTTTTTAAAAAATCCAGCAGGAATATTAAAAAATCAATTAATGTCAAAAGTATTAGGACAAGGTAAATCTCAAAAAGAATTATCTGAATTTCAACAAGTTTTACAAAAATTAACAAATTTACCAGTAATTCATAAAAAAATAATGACACATATTACTAATAATAATATTGCTAAATTACAACATATTCAAAAACAATATTTAAATGGTAAGTCATTAATGGATAAAGGTAAAGAAATAATAATGAATTCTTTAACTGAACAAGATTATGATAGTATGATTGGAGTTTATGTAAATCTTTCTAGTAGTGCATTAGCGGGTGGTATATGAACTCCAGTAATACAACAACAGTCGGGTACTTATGGTATTGCTACATTAACTTATAGAACTAATTTATCTAAAAGTTATGATTATTTTATGGTTTCTAGAGAAACTTGAATTGATATGTGTAAAGCAACAGGTGCTTATGGTACTGGTGCTAATAAGATATTTCAAAATCAATATTATCACGGTGGTTTATCAAAATCTGATAGAGAACAAAGAGCCAGAACTAATGTTAAAAATATGAATAAAAAAGTTACTCAACAATCTAAATATAAATCAGTTATTGGTGTAGTTAATAAATCACAAGCAGTACAAGGATATGGAAGGTTTAAAGATTATGGAAAACAAAAATAATATTGATTGAAATGTAAATTTAAATTATATTACAAAAGATGATTTAAAAACTATATATGGTTTTATACCAGATGCTGACCAAACTACTATTGATAATACTAAAACTGATTTTACTATTATGTCTATTGCTATATCAAGTGAGCGAATTAATACTATTACTGGTAATCAAATTGAAGTAATAGGATTTAAAAATCTTAATGAAACTCAACAACAATTAGTTAAAAGAGCAACAGCAAGAATGACTATATATTATTTAACTGATGGAATGGCATTTATAAGAAGTAGTGTATCAATTAGTGGTAATGGTTTATCAAGTAGTATTAGTCCACCAAGTGAACCAGATTATGTATTAATGGAAGTATATAATTTATTACAACAAGCAAATTTACATACTCCAAGAAAAGCAATTAATAATCCTATTTCATGTAATACAGATAATTTTAATACACCTAATATTTTTGATGAAAGTGATACTAGAGTAATTACTTGAGATTCTGGTAATAAAACATTTTTACGAAAAGAAGGATTAATTGCTGGTACTGGTATAAAAATAGATGATATTACTGATACTATACCTAAATTAAAAATTCATGTTGATAGTAATATTGATTCATTATGAGAAGTTGATAAAGATAATCCTAATTTTATAAAGCCAAAAGATGATAAAGGTATTGATGTTAATGGTAAAAGAATTATTGATGTTGGTACTCCTACATTTTTAAGTGATGCTACAACTAAAGAATATGTTGATAAAAAGCAAGATAAATTAATTGCTGGTACTAATATAACTATTGATGAAAATAATAAAATTAGTGCTACTGGTGGTAAAGTAGATTTATCTGATTATTATAAAAAAGAAGAAGTAGATAAAAAATTAGAAGATACAAAAGCAATGTTTCCAGTAGCATTTCAATTAAATGCTATTGGTCAAGAAATTCCTAGTTTAAAAACTACTAATAAAACAGTTGTTGGTGCTATTAATGAAATTAAAGTAAATAGTAGTTCAGTTGATGAAAATAGAATATTTGATAATAAAGAACAGAAAAAAGTAAGTTTACATTTTACAAATGATATTGCTATTGCTGGTGGTCAAACATTTACATATAAAAATAATCCATATTTAACAGAAGATAATGATATACCAAATAAAAAATATGTAGATAATAAAGTAAATGATAAACAAGATAAAATTAATGATTTAGATAATAGAATATTTAAAGATAAAAAACAAAAAGAAAATATTATTGAATTACTTACAAATGCTTTTTATCTTGCAAATACTCTTTTTGATGAAAATGAATTTTATGGAACAAATACAAAAGAATTAGGTAATAAAATTCATTTAAATGCAAATGGTATTGTAAAAATTTTAAAAACTAAAAATATACCAGAATTAGAAACATTTTATAAAACTATTATTGGTGCTATTAATGAATTAAATAAAAGAATACCAAAAATTAAAAGTAAAACATTAAATATTAATGAAGTAGATAATACTTATGATATTGAATTAAAAAATAATCCAACACCAAGTCCAAATATTTCAAATTGAAAAGAAGTAGGAGAAGTTATAACAGATAAAAATAATAATAATCAAAATTATATAAAATATATATTTAAAGATAAAACACATTATAGAATATATATAAGTTATGGTGATTATACAACTAAAGAAAATAATAAAAATTATAGTTGACAAATAATTAATTTTTATTATCAATTAGATACAAGCGTTGTAAAAAGTAGTTTATGAATAGCAAATAATAACAATAACCAACAAACTGAAATTAATATTTATAACATTAGAATAATGTGGGGTATGGGTAGAGATTATATTTTTAAAAAATTAGAAGAATTACAGGAATAATATTATGATTTGAAAAATTATAAAGATTATTTTAGGTTTGATTGGAGTTTTATTATCTTCTGCTGTTGCTGGTTTAATTATATTTATTATTGTAAAAATTATATTAAAAATTAATCAAATATTTTAAAGAAAGGTGGTGATTAATATGGATACTACAACAATTATTATAGTTGCTAATTTATGTATTAATGGAGGTTATGTTTTAATTAAATTAGGAAAAGCATTAGTTGCATTTGGCAAATCTTTAACAGACCCTAATAAAAAAGCACTTAAAAAACAAAATAAAATTAATAAATTACAAAGTAAATTAAATTCTATTAATAAACAACCAGAAATAAAAAGTATTTATTAATAATAAAAAAATGCCTTTAATAGGCATTTTTATTTATTTATAAACTCATATGACTATAATCTCATCTTAAATTTGATTCACTAATTTCACTAGTAGCACCATATTGACTTATACTATCATTAATAAGATTTGCAGTTTCATTATTAAATGCTGTTTCTTGCATTTCTTCATTATGATGTGTGGTTTCCATAGGTAATAAATTATGGATTATTTCACTTGCACCAGCAATTATGGTAGGTACTGCATAAGCAGCATTATTAAAATCATTATTAATACCCATAGCAACACCACTACTAATTAATGTTCCACCAGTAGCCATATTGGCTATTTTACGTATAGTTTCAAATTTACTTGGTATTAATTCAGTAATTCCAGCAACTAAATTAGCAATACCATATGAATTAAGACTAATAAATGTATCTCAATCCATTAAATGATTATCAGTAGTATTGGGATTGCTTAATAATAAATCTGGTGGAAATGGGTCAACTGTTGTAGTACTAGTAGTAGTTATAGGAATAGGTGTTGTAGTTGGTTCTATAGGATTTGTAGTATTAGTAAATTTAGCATAATTAACTATTCCAATTGTTCCTAATCCTAATAATATTTTTTTAGAACTATTTAATAATTTAGTTTTATAAGAATGTCTTTGATTTAAATTTCAAATATCTAAACCTAATTTTTTACCAAATAATAAACTATTAATTGAACCTAATAATGGATTACTTATTACTTGACCATAATAAGCACTTGTACCAATCATTGCACAAATTGGACTTATTAAAGAGCGAAGTATTTTTATTAAAGTATAATTATTTGTTTCCATTTTTATTCTCCTTATTTTTTTCCTTAAAATAATTTTTAATACCTTTATTATATATTTCTAATAAATGATTTAATACTGCTTGTTCTCTTTGATATTGATAAGTTGCGACTATACATTTATTAGGTTTATGATTAGCACATATATGTTCTTCTGACATTCTTTCAATCATTTTATTCTCCTTCATTAATTTCTATTTCTAAATTAGAAATAATACATTCTAATATATAAATAAAATCTTTTACTAAATGAAATTGTGATTTTTTTAATAAATCTTTAATTTTCATTTCTTTATAATATCGTAGATGATGTAATTTAATATTACGTGCAATTACTTCTTTATTCATTTTTATTCTCCTTTTATAAATATAAATTTAAATTTCATATTTCCAATAGTATCTCTATTATTACCACAAATAATTAAATATCCTGTTTGATTATTTTCTAATATTCATGAATAAAAAATATCTTGTGGATATAATTTTGGATATAAATTTAATGATAATAAATAACATAAAGCATCTTCTTTATTTTTTAATAAACTTACTGTTGGACATTTTATTTCTTTTGGGCTTTTTTCATTATAAAATCATTCAGTTCTAATGTTTCTCATTATTTCACATCCTTTTATGAACTCATCAGCACCGTAATAAACGGTGGACTATAGAATTATAATCTTATCCAAATTTTAATAATTCTATAGTTTCGTTCTGTATAAAATAAAATTTAGGACTTACATTGACATATTATTTAAGCAAGAATAAAAAATAGGGAATAGGAGTTAGAAAGGGTATATGTCAAATGCCTAAATATTAATTATTATTTTCTTTCCTTATCTTTATTTAATTTTTCATTTTCATATTGGATAAAACAAATTTTATGCATATATCAATATGTTTTTATTGTTATTTTAAAAAATCTAAAACTATTTTTTACTCACTCGCCATCCATTATGGATTTTTTACAATAATTACATTTATGAATTATCATTATCAAATTCTCCATTTTCTATACATTTTAGTAATGATTTTATATATAAACATTGTGCTTCACTTACTATTTGTAAATCATTATTTAAATAATTAATTAATTTTTGTTTATATTCGTTTTTATACTCATCAATAATATCTTGGGTAGTAATTTCCATTTTTTATTTTCCTTTCATTAAACTTCAAAATTTTCTATAATTTCTTCTTCTTTTTCTAATTCTTTTAATTTAGATAAAGCAGAATTTATGTCAGTATTATCAGTTGAATTAGTAATAGCATCAATAGTATCATGATATTCTTTAAACTTAGGATTTGAATCAATAATATCAATAATATGATTATTTGGATTATCAATATATATTTTTTCATTTTCAGTAATAATTGCTTGGTCATTTTCATAAGCAGTTTGCATATCAACTGACATAATTCCCCATTTTCTTAATAATTGAGTTAATACAGTTTTTTTAGCCATACTATCAAAATCACTAACAATAAATTTTTGATTCTTTTTATATGTTTCACTATATTTATTAAAATGTTCTATTATTTGTTCAGTTGTTCAATATAAATTTTTTTCAAAACCATTTTTTAATTTAAAATAAGCACAATAACCTACTATTTTTGATTTTAATCTTTCAATAGGATTTTCAATAAATTTAAATTTTATTTCATCTTTTAAATAATCAATCTTTTTTAATTCTCCTTCTCTAACTTCAATAACATTAATTTTTTTATATTGTTGACTTCTTTGTGCTAATTGAATATAACCTTTATATCCCATTTGAAACTGTGCTTCTTTAACAGTTACTCAATTACCTTTTTCATCTTTATATTTACGATTAAAAGGTACAACTCAACAATAACCAAAATTCTTTTCTAATGGTAATTGTAATAATGTTGCTTGATAACATGCTTCTAATATTGTAGTTAAACTAGTTTTTGCTAAACCTAATTGATTTTTAATTGCTAAAGCATTACTTTTAAATCTTTGTACTTCTTTTTCACTCATATTATTACCTTGATTTTTATTAGTAAATCATTGTTCAATAGTTAATGAATTTTTATTATTAGTTAAATCATTACTCATTATTTTCTTCTCCTTTTTTATTTAATAATTCTAAAATTTCATCTAATTTTTTATTAATTTTTCCTAAATATTTTAATAAAATTAAAATTGATTTATCCATTATTATCATCCTTTTTACTTGTTATTTCATCAACTATTATTTCTAAACATTTCATACATCAATTTTTACTTAACCAAATTCTTTTATTACAATATTTACATTTATTCATACTTATTTATCCTTGTTTTTAATAAACTTAATTCATATTTAATTTGTTTTCTAATTTCAAATTCAATTACTTCATCATGCGAATATTCTAATAATTCATTTAAATATTTAATATTTTCTTTAATTTGCTCTATGTTTTCTTTATTCATTTTCATTTTTATTTTCTCCTTTAAAATAATTTATTTTTGCTTCTAATCATTCATTTATTAATTCATGTGTTATTTCTATTTTTATTTCTTGCTGAGTATTTTTATTAGTTAAATAAACATAAGTTTTATAAGATGGAGTTATACCATTCTCAAGTAACATACAATAATAAGCAGTTAATTGTAATTTAATTCTTTTTAATTTATCATCATCAATACAAGCATAAGTTTTATAATCTATTAAATAATATTTATTTTCTTTTTTATTTAAATAAACTAAATCTGGTGTTCCAGTAACTAAAGTATCAGTAATAGGTTTTTCTATAATAAATTCATAATTATTTTTATCTTTAAATTTTTCTTTTAAAAACATAAGTGATTTTTTACAATAAGAATAATTTATTGAATTTGTTACTGGTTTTAATTTTTTTAATAAATCATTAATAATATTTTCTTCATTAATATTTTGTAAATATAATTCATTAAGTTTATGAACTCATTTACCACGAACTGAAGCATTTTTTAATACTTCTGGTGCTATATGACTATAACCAAAACCTAAATAATTATCAATAATTCTAGAAACTGATATTAATTCTTTATCATCTAAAAAATATTGATGAGTTTCTTTTTTAAAACTTAATTTACTCATATTTATTTTTACCTATTAATATTCAAAAACATTTATTACATAATCTATTACCAAAAGAAGATTGTTTTCTACATTTATCACAAGAACCAATCATTCTATATTCTCTATATTCCATAAATATTTTTTCCTTTCATTAATATTTAGAAGCAATAATTATTAATGTTAAAATCATAATAATTATTCAAATTGTTAAAAATATAATTCTACTTTTTCATGATTTTTTATAAAATTCTTTTTGTTCCTCAATTAATTCAATTTGTTCTTTTAATAATTTATTTTGTAATTCTTCATTTTCTTTTTCTTCCATATTTAATTTTTCCTTTCATTAATTAAGTTTTTCTTTAAGTTTTTCTTGATTTGGATATTGCATATCTAATTCAAATGCTAATATTTCATAATGTATAATATATGCATCTTCTAATAAATGATGTTTATAATTTTTATGAAAATTATTTGCTTCCTTAAATGTATAAAAAACTTTATATTTTGTTTCAAATGTATAATTAACTTTGTATTTTACTAAATAAACGTATGTCATATTTATTTTTCTCCTTTTAATTTTTTATTGTGTTATGATATTGTTAATAAGGTATGTATTTATATATAAAACCCCCTATTTTCTTAAATAATACAAATGTAATTGTGAATTAGATTAATGGGTTCTTTACTGAGCCATAATAAGGCTATTCAAATTAATCTATAATTACATTAAGCGATACAGTGTAACATTTTAACTTGCTTAACATTAAATGCTCTTTTATACTGATATAGAAGTATTTACATTTCGTACTCACTATTAGACTTCTACGACAGTTTTATTAAGTTTTAATCTTTTAACAAAAAAAGAACGATAGTTATATCGTTCTTTGTTATCCAATTATGAATCTAAGGGTTAAAGTGATGCGCCCTTTTAAGTATTTAAATTCACCTTACTTTAAAAGTAAAATTAAAACTATGGGGCTTGGGAACATAGTCACTGCTTATCAAATTTTTTCCAATATGAAATCTAATTTTTTTAATATCATTAGTCTTAATAATATCAGTTGCCTTTAATGATAAATTATTACCATCAATATCTAAAAAAGTAAAAGCACTTAACTCATTAATTTGCACCTTTAAAGCTTTAACAAAATATCCTTTAAAAGTAGCAAGTGATTTAATAACAAAATTTCAATTAATATTTGGATCAACCGTCGAATCAGGATAATCTAATAAGAAAAAAGTAGAATTATTTTTTGCAAATTGATACATTTCTTGTCAATATTTATTTTCTAAAAAAGTTTCTAAATCACCAATATTAATATAATCATTAACATTAATATTTTCAATACTATTATTTATTGAATTTGAAAAGCCAAAATAATAACTCAATTCCTTATATTTAAAATGATTACCACTATTATCACTAGTCAATAATACATGTGGAGGACTATATTTTATTAATGATTCATCACTATCTACTGCTTCTTGTACCATACTAAAAGGAACAAAATCAATAGGATTAACTTTAAGATAATCAATAACCTCTTCAATACTTGTTGGTTTTAAATCAATGAAATCATAAACAACATTTGGATTAGAAACATATGTTATATAAAAAGGTTTTAATGGAAAATTTGAAGAATATGAATAAAGATTAACATATTCTTTGGAACTATTCACAGCATTACCAACATAATTTAATTCGGGATTATGAACTAGTTCGAAATATGGTTTAATAGTAGCTACATCATTAAAATCAATATCTGCTAAAGGAATTGTTGATATTATTGGATAAAGATGAGTATCACTAGCAAATTCTTCTTTATAATCATTAATAAATTTATTAATTTCATCTTCGATTGTTTTATAAATAACAGTATTATCAATTTTATCCGCATAATAAAAATTAGTTGGTAAATAACCATGTGTTCATTGTTCTTGCAAATAATCACTACCATTTGGAAATTTTCCTGAAACATGTTTACTAAATTTTCCTTCAAATTGATTAAACATCATAAATTTTTCATAAAATTTAGCAGTATTTTTAATTAATGCAATTACTGGTATTTTAAATTCAATAAATGAAGATTGTAACTTTAATTTTAAATCAAATTTAGTAACACCATCAGTTTGAATTAAACTCTTATCTAATTCATCATTACTATTGGGTTTATAAAAAGTGAAATCATAATTAGTAATATTAGTTGGAAAAAAACTATCTCATCAAGATTCTTTTATTAATAAATCAAAAACTTGTTTTTTTGTTTCTTCTTCAAAAAATGGCAAACGTAAATTTTTATTACTACTATCAATTGGAACATCATTCATATCAACAATAATTGATTCTTCTGGAATATTTTGTTTAAAATCACCAATATTAAAAGCACTCTGCATAGCAAGAGCAATAAAAAAAGTGCTAATTGCTAAACAAATTATCATAATTAAAGAAATAGTTATTGTCAGAAAAGTTTTTTTTACTTTTACTGGTTCTACTTTACCAGTAACGTATTTAGTAATATTATTTAGTTTTCTTCAATCATCATTATCTTTCTTTTTAGCCATATATTATTCACCTAAATTTCCATTATCTAAAACTTAATTCATACATTTTAATAATACTTTTAATTAAATATTTTTTATTTTCAATAGTATTTAATCATCAATGCAAAATAGCAATTCATCATAATAAGAGTGCTATAACCGCGAAAATCAATACTGTGATTCGATAAGGACTGTCACTATAAGAAAACATAAAAAAACTAATACCAATAATTATTAAATTAACAATAGAACCAAATATTAAAAAAAATAAACAACTTAAACCAATACCTCTAATAGTTTTAGATAAAAAAACGGGTAAAATCATAATTAAAATTATAAAAGCAAATAAAACAGTAACTAACATTGCTACTACTTTTAATATTGCACTTTGAAAAACTGGTGCTGATGGTATACCAGGAAGATTAGCAACCAATTGACCAAAACCAATGCCATTAAAAAAAATCAAGCCAATTCAAAAAATTTGAATAGTTAAAATAAATATTCGCGAAAAACCATCACCAAGACTAGTAAAGTAAACTCTTGTTAAATTTAAATCTAATAATGAAGGTAAAGGAGTTTCCTTTAATTTCTTTAACTCTTTTTGACCAATAAGATTACTTGTAGTTAAAAATTGTTTATCTAATGATTTATCCATATCTTTCACCCATCCTATAAAATAATTATAATGCATTTTATTTAAAAACTATATAGTTAACTTATATCCGAATTTTAAATATATAAAATAATCAAATTATTATTTTAAAATAAATACAAACATAATTAATAATATCTATTTTTAACTACAAGTAATATGAAAAATAAACAATAATTTTCAATAATTATTGTTTATTTTAATAATATAATATTGTTTAAATATTTTTTCGATTATATGGAGTATCCAGAAATATTTGCACTTGCTAATTTTGAGTGAGAATATGATAAATCTATTGAGTTTATTTGTTTTCACTTATCAACTTCATTATTTAGATTTTCTACATTTTCATCACATACAGATTGTAATTCAATATTATCCATAATTAATATTTCTTCTTCATTATTTATATTTATTAATTCTTGTGATTTATTTGCATTATTTCTTTCTAAGTTATTATTTGATTTAAAATTAGTTCTAATTTTTTTTAAAATAAAACCTATTAAACCTCCAACTAAACAAAGAGAAAAAATAGGTAAAATTCAAAAAGACATTGAAACTAATTTATTGTTTTCAACTTGCTCTGACTCTAATTTAAATGTTGCCAATTGTTCTTGATTAAATCATGAAATTTGGTCAGGAGTAAATGCTTGAATTTGTTCTGGTGTAAATGCTTGAATTTGTGCAGTTGTAAATTTTTCTATTTGTTCTAGTTCAAATTTTGGTATTTGTTCGTTTGTGAATGATTGAATTTGTTCTGGTGTAAATGATTGAATTTGTTTTTCTGTAAAAGATTGAATTTGTTCAGTTGTAAATTGTGTAATCTGACTTGGTGTAAATCATGAAATTTGGTCAGATGTAAAAAAAGCAATGTCTGCATGACTGAATATTTGTATTTGTTGTGGTGTTAGTGCTTGAATCTGTCATAATGTAAATCATGAAATTTGATCAAAGGTAAATTGTGCAATCTGTTTTGGTGTAAATCATGAAATTTGTTTTGGACTAAATGCGTGTATTTGTATTTTAGTAAAATGTGCATTCTGAACTGGTGTAAATCATGAAATTTGGTCAGATGTAAATAATCTAATCTGAGTTGGTGCAAGCGCTCGAATTATTTCAAATGATAATGATTGAATTTCTGATTTTGATAATGATTGAATTTGTTTTTCTGTAAATTCTCGAATTTGTTTTTCTGTTGTTGAATCAACTGTTGTGCTATTAAAATACCCCTCTATTTTTCCAACAAAAATTTTTCGTTGTTCTGATGTAAAAAAATGAATTTGCTCTTCTGTAAAATTTAAAATTTGTTCTTGATTAAATCATGAAATTTGGTCAGGAGTAAATGCTTGAATTTGTTCGGTTGTAAAAACTTGAATTTGTTCTGGTGTAAATGCTTGAATTTGTTCTCGTTCAAATTTTGGTATTTGTTCTGGTGTAAATCATGAAATTTGATCAGATGTAAAAGAATCAATGTATGCACGACTGAATATTTGTATTTGTTCTAATGATAATGATTGAATTTGTAGTTTAGTAAAATCTGTAATCTGACTTGGTCTAAATCATGAAATTTGTTTTGGACTAAATGCTTGAATTTGGTTTTTAGTAAATTCTACAATCTGACTTGATCTAAATCATGAAATTTGATCAGATGTAAATAATCTAATCTGTCATGGTGCAAATCATAAAATTTGTTTTGGACTAAATGCTTGAATTTGTTCTTCTGTAAATGATTGAATTTGTTTTAGTGTTAATGCTTGAATTTGTTTTTCTGTAAGTGCTTGAATTTGTTCTCGTTCAAATTTTGGTATTTGTTCTGGTGTAAATCATGAAATTTGATCAGATGTAAAAGAATCAATGTCTGCGCGACTAAATATTTGTATTTGTTCTAATGATAATGATTGAATTTGTTTTTCTGTAAATTCTCGAATTTGTTTTAGTCATAATGCTTGAATTTGTTCTGGTTCAAATTTTGGTATTTGTTCTGGTGTAAATGCTTGAATTTGTTCTGGTTCAAATTTTGGTATTTGTTCTGGTGTAAATGCTTGAATTTGTTCGGTTGTAAAAACTTGAATTTGTTCTGGTGTAAATGCTTGAATTTGTTCTGGTGTAAATTCTGAAATTTCCTTTTCTGTTAATGATTTAATTTTCTGACTAGTATACATTTGTAAATTCGAACGAGTCGAACGTTTTTTTCTATTTAAACTTAATGAAGTTACTTTTATTGGTTTTAATGTAAATGTTTGAAATTGTTCTCTTTGAATTATTTTTTTGATTCTTTTATTCTTAAACTTTAAAACTTGTGCCGGTGTAAAGGCTGCAAGTTGTTTTTTAGTAAATCATGAATTCTGCTCTTTAGTAAATCATGAAACTTGTTGTAAAGTAAATACTTGAATTTGTTCTTTTGTGAAATGTGGTATTTGTTCTTCTGTAAATGCTTGAATTTGTTTTTTATTAAACATTTTAATGTGTTTTTGCGTTAATAATTGTAATTGTTCTGCCATTAGTAATTGTAGTTGTTCTTTAGAAGTCATTTCAATATTATATAAAAAATTTAATGATAATATATTTTTTAAAATTGGTTCATTGATACCATTTTCTAATGTTAATGCATTATTCACTGGTATCAATGTCTCAACATTATTGCTAATTACGATACTTGAAGATGAGTTATTAAAAATTAATAAATTATTTATCATATTTTCGCTCCTTTTTAAAAATTAAAAACTATTATTTAATAATAGTTAAATTTAAATAAAATTATATTTATTATTTAAACTATACGTGTATTTTAATATTATTAATTTACTTAATCAATCAAAAACTTTCTTCCATAATGAGTAAAATAATTATTCATTATACCAATAAAAAAAGAGTAAGACCTTTTACTTACTCTCTAAATTAATACTGCTTATGTTTTATTTTCTAAATGGCGGTCTTGACGGGGATCGAACCCGCGATCTCCTCCGTGACAGGGAGGCGTATTAACCACTTTACCACAAGACCGTGGTTGCGGAGACTGGATTTGAACCAATGATCTTCGGATTATGAGCCCGACGGGATACCACTTCCCCACTCCGCGATGTATAAAATTTAATAATAATGGAGGAGGCTGAGGGATTCGAACCCTCGAGCACTTGCGCACTGACAGTTTTCAAGACTGTTCCCTTTAACCGGACTTGGGTAAGCCTCCGAGTATTTAAGTATGGTGGACCCTATCGGATTCGAACCAATGCTCGCCCGGTTATGAGCCGGGAGCTTTAACCAACTAAGCTAAGGGTCCTAGACTATGGTAGCGGGGATGGGACTCAAACCCATGGCCTCTCGGGTATGAACCGAACGCTCTAATCAACTGAGCTACCTCGCCAGTTTTAGTTTAAATGTTTAACCGATATATAATGGTGGACCCTATCGGGATCGAACCGACCACCTCCTGCGTGCAAGGCAGGCGCTCTACCAAATGAGCTAAGGGCCCTTATTTAATAATGGTCGGGAAGACAGGATTCGAACCTGCGACCTCTCGGTCCCAAACCGAGCGCTCTACCAAGCTGAGCCACATCCCGATGGTGCGCCTGGCAGGACTTGAACCCACAACCTTTTGATCCGTAGTCAAACGATCTATCCAATTGATCTACAGGCGCATTTAATTACTAAAATTTATAGTAACTCATTAAATCATTAAACCTAATCAATTATAACTTATTAAAAGTAATATTTACAAGTATATTTGCAAATATTATTAATATTTTGGAGGAGCCGATCGGATTCGAACCGACGATCAAAGTTTTGCAGACTTATGCCTTAAACCACTTGGCCACGGCTCCAAATATAATTAAAAAAATTTAAAGACTTTTCAATATTACCAAGACTAGTTACTATTTGCAACTTGTTTTACAATATTATTCATAAAATATTTAAATATTTTTTTATTATTTATTTCACTAATTAAAATTTTATAAAGGTATTTATAATTAATTATTAAATTAAATAATAAAAAAAGCACAATTGTGCATTTAATTTATGGTGGAGATGGCGGGGATCGAACCCGCGTCCAAAAGTTAACTGACTAACTGTATCTACAGTTTAGTATAATTTAGAAAAATCACTATTTAATAATAAATTATACGAAATTATGAATAGCTAGTTAATGGAAATTCGAAAAAATTTATTAACATCATTTTTTCTAGTTTATCCTATGATACGTTACTAATAATGATAAACTTGCTATTAGTAACGGTAGTATTTACTTCTTAAGTAATTAAGCAGGTAAAACTGCTTGATTTCCTAAACCAAATCCAAAGTTGTTTAACTTTGTTGTGAATCAGTTAGGTACTACGGTTTTAGTTTGTTTTCCGGTTATGAAACCTCGTAGTATTATGGTCTACCAAACCACTGCCACAATTAGTTGTTCACTCCTGTCGAAACCAGAACATCCCCGCTAATATTATACATTACTTTCTACTATAAAGCAATTTTTGGTTTTCTTAAAAATTACTAATAATTCTTTCAAACTTTCATCATAAATTATAAAATCTAAAAATTAAAATTTGGCAATTTATCAATGCTATTACTAATTCAAGAATTAATGGCAAAATTATCATGAATTATTACTTTTGAAACATTTCATTGTGATAAATTTTGATCAAACGTTATTGCACCGGCAAACATAGAATGCATAGTTATTACATTTGAAACATCTCAACCCGAAATATCTTGATTAAATTTTCTTGCACCAGCAAACATACCATGCATATCTGTCACTTTATTTACATTTCAACTTGAAATATTTTGATCAAAAGCATGTGCATTAAAAAACATACCTCTCATAATTTTTACTTTTTCTACTCTTCAAACTGAAATATTCTGATTAAATGAAGTTGCATATGCAAACATATCACTCATATCTGTAACATTTGAAACATCTCAACCCGAAATATCTTGATCAAATGATGAAGCACTTTGAAACATCTGTTTTGTACTTGTTATTTCTGATGGTAACTGATCTGGCACTTTTTGAATTGTTTTTGGCATTTTAACAGCTTGAATTTCTCCAATTTTATTTTCATAAAATCCAATTTGAACAATTTCAATAGTTTTTATATCTGATAAGTCTATTTTACTAGTTGTTTGCTCTTCTCCATTACTATCAACGTAAATTGTATCTTGTTGTTGTATTATTGTATATTTATAACGATTTGATTGTCTATTTGAATTTGGTGGTTTAGGTAATAAAATCTTTGGATTAGATTGTGATTTTATTTTTTTTCTTTTTCATTTTCTTCCTCGTTTTTTGCTTCTATATCAGAAGTATACAAAATACCAGCAGTGGCTCCACCAACTAAAGTAGTACCACCAACAATTGCAGTAATAATTTTCTTTTTTTTACTTTTTTCAGACATAAAAAAACCTCTCTTAAATTCTTATTTTTTTATAATGGCATGACCATATTTTATATAATTTTATGTAGTAAAGTATTTAATATACTTAAATTTTATTTCAATTGTGATTTGTTAAAACATGATGCTTTTCTGTCACTCAATAATTTGAAGAAAATAACGTAATAAATATTAAACTAATAACAGTTAATAACGCAATAATATTACCAATATAAAACATTATTTCATTATTTAAAGTAATTAAATTATAATTAATAAAACTATCGAGTAAATCAACACTACAAGTTAAAATAGCTATACATGATGCATAAATTCCTGTGATAGGCATTAATTATCGATAATTTCAATCTAAAACCAAACTATATATAACAAAACTGCAAATGCCAAAAGCAATATTGGATAAAATTTGTGAAATCAAAACTGCGTAAATATTAATAGTTACTAAACTAATCATAATACTTACTATATAGATTCCAAAACCAAAATATAAAGCAATATTAGCACTGAAAAAATAATATAATCATCATCCCAATAAAAAAACACCAATTACTTGTGGCAAAGTAGTAAATAAAGTTTTATAAACATGCCATCTTTGATCAATATTACTTATTTTATAATTAAAAAATTGAGAATTCATTAAATAATAAATTAAATAAATAGTTAATCCAAAGATAATTAAAATTATTATTTTTCATTGAGAAAAAGTTTTAATTTTTTTTAAAACTATTTCATCATGCATACCCATATTTTTTGGATCTTCTCGCAAAAGAAAAGACATGAAAAAAGTCAAAATGAAAAAACACAAAGCAGCAATAATAAAATAACTGATTTTTGAAATTGTAATAGTTGAAATATTAAGCGTAAGCATATTAATTGGTATAATAATTAAACTTGCCAATAATCCCGGAACAATAAGTATAGTAAAAGTTAAAAAAGCATGTGATTTTACAAAATATTGTTCATTGAACATTAATTCATGAACTCCCAATGATGCAGTACTCATTCCTAACGCAATATTTAACAAAATCAAAGAACAAAAATTTGGTACAATTAAAACTAAACAGCAAGTAACCAAAAGTCAACTATGCATTCATCAAATATACAACTTTCTTTTTTTAAATTTTGCAGTAAAAAAAGTAGCTGGTATAGCAAAAATAATTACAGTAAACGAAATAATCACTGTAATACTAATTGCTTCAGTTACTAAATTAGTTAATGATAAAACTAAAAAATTATTAATAGCTTTTAAACTATTAATACCAAGATAAAGAAAAAAATAATAACTAATAAATAATCATTGCCACTTATTTATCTTTTGCTTAAAAAGAAAAAATAAATAAAAACTTGTAAATAAACAAAAGATTATTAAGAAAGGTAATCATATTATCATAGTTTTTTCCTTTCTTAATTAAATTATTATTTTTTGATTTGTCTTACTGCATCACGATTTTTAATGGTCTCTCTTTTATCATAATTTTTTTTACCACGAGCCAATGCTATTTCTAACTTTGCTCTACTTTTACTATTTAAATATATCATTGTTGGAACAACAGTTAAGTTTTTTTGCTTTTGTTCTTGTTGAATTTTTTTAATTTCACGAGCATTTAAAAGTAATTTTCTTTTTCTTAATGGATCAAGTATATAACTAGTAGTAAATTTATAAGTAGTAATGTTCATATTAATAATATAAGCTTCATTATTACTAAAAGTTACATAACTATCCTGTAAAGATACATTACCTAAACGAATTGATTTAATTTCAGAACCAGTCAAAACAATTCCCACTTCTAATTTTTCTAATAATTCATAATTAAAGTACGCTTTTTTATTTTTTGCAATTATTTTCATTGTTTCCACCATTATTTTCATAAACTTTATAATTAGATTATATAATAATAATTTCATAAATACTGAAATACTTACTTAAATTTGTTTTTTATTAAGAACATGCTATAATTTAATGAAGGTTAGATTAATCAATAGTTTTTCTAGCAATGATTAATGTAAAATTAAACATAAAATTAATATTTGTTGTATAGCGACCCAAGAAATAGATTTTATATTTGTTTTACGGGTTTTTGTTAATTTTATATATTAATAAACAACTGAAAGGAGTCTAAGGACATGGCAGGAGAGTTAAATACTAAACCAACAGCAGTAAAAAATAGTCAATTTTATCAAGGCGATTTGGGTTTTGATAAAAATAATAATGATAAAGTAATTATTTATAAGATTTTAACTGGTAAAAAACTTGAGGTTTGCAAAATTATTATTGATGAACAAAATCATATTTTAAAAATTTCTACGAAAACGGAAATTATTAATGAAGATGAATTTGAAATTTACACATTTGCTTTAGAAGCAGATACTGCTGATTTTATTTTAAAACTTATTGCTAAAAATCAAATTAATGCTGAAATTAATTATGCATTTATAAATAATATTGAAGATTCTTATAATATATCTGAATCAGACTCATTAGAAGAAAAAAAGAAAAAAATTAGGAAACTCTTTTAACTATTTATAAATTTCTTCTCAATTATAAACTGAACCATAACACAAAGCTTTAATTTTAAAATCATTGTTATTATTGATAATTTCTAAAATAGTTTGGGCAATAGAAATCCCTGAGGCAACTATATCATCAATAATAATAATGTTTTTTTTATTAAAAAATTTAATATATTTAGGTAATAAATGAATTTTATTAGTAATTTCCATTTGTCTTTCGCTAACTTTTAATTTATTTTCTCAAAATTTACGGTAGTTATCAACTTGGAAAATATTATTAATAAATAATATCTCATAATTTAATTTTTTTTTAATAATTTTAACTAATTCAATTATTACTAATTCTAAACTACTAACTGAAGTAGGTTTTTTTGGCATCATAATAAAATAATCTAAATTTTCAAACAAATTAAATTTTTGACCAACTTCAAATAAATTAGTTGCTAATCTTATTACAGTATCTTGTTCAATATTTACTTGCTTAATTAAGTTATAATCTTCATTAACTCATAATAAATCCGGATATTGTTTTAAGCCTGGCGATTTAAAATAATTATAATAATAGCATTCAATGTTAAGATTGCTTTGTTGAATTAATCTTTTTTGCCCTTGTATTTTCATTTTTTTACTCCATTTTTCTTTTCACTTTTATTTTTTTTAACTTTACCATTTAGTTTTATCTTTTTTCTATATTTAAAATTATTTGCTTTATACATTTTTGATGATTGATTATTATTATTTTTATCACGGTTTTTATTTTGCTGACCATTTTCTTCTAAAATAAAATCAATAGTTCTAGCAACTTTATTTGCACTTTTAACAAGAACACTGACCTTTTGACCAAGAGCATACTGTTTTCGTTTTCTTTCACCAAACAAAATCATTGCTTTTTCATTAAAAATATAATAATCATCAGTCATGTCTGAAATTCTAATTAAACCCTCAATTGTATTATCTAACTCAACAAATAATCCAAAGCCAGTTACACTAGAAATTATACCTTCAAATTTATGACCAATAAATTGCATCATGTATTCTGCTTTTTTCATTTGATCTACAGCTCGTTCACACTCTAATGCTTTTAATTCCATATTACTAGATTGCTCAGCAGCTCAATTAGTAAAACTTTGATATTTCTCAATTATTTTAGCATTTATTTCTCTTTTAACTATATATTGGCGCAATAAACGATGAACTATTAAATCAGGATAACGTCTAATTGGCGAAGTAAAATGTGTATAATAATCACTAGCAAGTCCAAAATGGCCAATACATTTATTAGTATACTGTGCTTTTTCCATACTTCTTAATAATAAAGTTGATAAAACTTGAAATGTTGGTAATTGTTTTAAAGAATTTAATAATAATTGTAAATCTTTTGAACTAATATTTGTGATTTTTGGATTTAGTTTAATGCCCATTAATTTCAGAATTGTAACCATTTGATGCATTTTTTTAGAACGAGGATGTTCATGAACACGATAAATAAAAGGTAATTTCATATCAAATACAGTTTTAGCAACTACTTCATTAGCTCTAATCATAAAACTTTCAATTAATTTTTCAGCGATATCACGAGTTCTTAAAATAATATCAGTTACTTCTCCATTGTCATTAATAATTGTTTTTGCTTCATTAATTTCAAAATCAATTACTCCAGCATCTTGTTTAAACTTTCATAAAATTTGGTGCAATTCTTTTGCTTTTAGTAACATTTCTCAAATTTGTGGATGTGTTTTAATAAAATTTGGATTTTTACCATTATATCCATCATTTACTTCGTCATAATTCATTCTTCTTGCTGATTTCATAAATGCCTGATAAATTTTATGTTTTACTGTTAAACCATTCTTATCAATTTCCATATCACAAACCATACATAAACGTTCTACTTGTTCATTTAAAGAACAAATACCATTTGATAACTGCGTTGGTAACATAGGAATAACACGATCTGCTAAGTAAACAGATGTACCGCGATTAAATGCCTCTTCATCTAAAGGACTATTTTCTGTTACATAATGACTAACATCAGCAATAGCTACAATTAAACGATAATTACCATTAGCTAGTTTAGTAACACAAATAGCATCATCAAAATCTTTAGCATCTTTACCATCAATTGTAACTAATAACTCTTTAGTCAAATCAATACGACCAATTTTATCTGATTCTAAAACTGTTACTGGCACCTTATCTGTTGCTGCTAATGTTTCAACATCAAATTGTGCTTTAATGCCAATTTCATAAATAACAGCTAAAATATCAACACCAGGATCATTAATATTACCCAATATTTTAGTAATAGTAACATTAAAAATATTTTGTTCAAAATTTTTAATTTTTGCAACAACAATATTATTTTCTAACGCTTTATCAGGATTTAAAATATTAACTTCATACTGTTGTAACTTTGCATTTTGAATTAATAATGTTTTTACTTTCGTATCTGCATTAACAATAACAGTACCAACAAGAAGATTAGTATCACGTTTAATAATTTTTAATACTACAGCCTCATCATTCTGATTATTAATTTTTACTAACTTACATAATACTTCATCATTATTTAACGCATTATTTATATTTTTTATATTAACGTAATATTCTTCTTCACTATTTAATAATTTAACAAATCCAAATCCTTTTTTAGTAATTTGAATTTTACCAATAAATAAATTATTATTTTTTAGCATATAAAATTGTTGTTCTTTATTTTCCAAAATAATTTCACTATTTTTCAATTCTTCTAAATCAGCAATAAGTTCTTGCTGTTGATGATGATTAGTAATATTAAGTTTCACTGTTAAATCAACCGTTGATAAAGGTGTAATACTATTTTGTAACTCATTAATAATCTCTTGCTTCATTTCAATCAATCCCAACTTTATCCTAATTATATAATTAATTATAATCTATCTTTTAAAATTTATAAAAAGGCACATTTTAGTGTGCCTTTTTATAAAATAATTATCATTAATTTATAACTCCAATAGTATTAATAAGAATTCTTACTATTATTGCCATAGTAAATAACGATATACCTAATACTAAAGTGGCAATAGAAAATAACTTACTTCAACCACGTTCTTTAGTACTAGCAAATAATTCTTGATTACCCCCACTTAAAGCACCAAGTCCATTATGATTTTTTTTACCTTGTAATAAACCTAAAATTACTAATAATATAGCGATAATTAAGGCAATAATTTCAAAAGCAAAAATAATGTTTTGACTCATTTTGTCACTTCCACTTCTTTATAATATTATTAATTTTACACTTAATTTTACTAAAAATAAAAAAATTTTCATAATTATTATTATGACTTATTCCAAAATTAAAATTTTAATTATGAAATAAGCCTAATATGTTATGTTTTATAATTCTTTTATAGGAAAATTTATTAACTTTATTCTGGTTCAATTTCTAAGTAATTTCCAACAGCATTTGTTACAATCTTTCATCCATGTTGATTGGTCATCATATAAAAAATGTTTATTTCTGAAAAATTATTATACATAACTTTAACCAAAGTTTTTAAATTACTATCACTTAAACTATTTGCTAAGGTTCCTATCAATTGTGGAAATTTAGTAATTTCACTTAAAATTTTTTTTTCAAAAAGTTGATAGTCATCTTTATTATCTTGATAAATTTCTGCTAATTTTATTCACATATCATTACTAATACCTAATTTAATTTTACTTGATTCTGTATATTGTGGAGTTTTATTGTCTAAAGGTATGTAATATTTTTCTATTTTATTATATTGATTATGGGAATTGATATCAGCATTATGAGCATGCGATCAATTATACACTAAATATGCTATTCCACCAACTATAATTACTCCACCCACAACTCATCCAATAGGCCCTCCTTCAATCATAACAGATGCACCACCTTCAACAACCTCTTCGCCAATAGCAATCGCACCTTCTTCACCAACCTCTAATAAAGGCACTGCTTCTTCTGTTTCAACTACTGTTGTAGCTTGTGGAGAACTTATTCATTTAACAACTTTATATGCAGGTGGAATACTCATAGTTGTGGTAGTGGCTAGACCTTTTAATAAATATTCATTTTTATTAGGTGTTATAAAAACGATTCCATATTTATGCAATTCAACAATTTTTTCAAATTGTGTTCAACTAGCATCAGTAAAATGTTGTCCATAAATTTCTGTTAGTTTTTTCTTACATTATTTTTACTTTCTGTAGATGTGGTGTAATAAATATCTAATAAT
Organism: Spiroplasma endosymbiont of Tiphia femorata; assembly: GCF_964020225.1. Lineage (NCBI taxonomy): Bacteria > Bacillati > Mycoplasmatota > Mollicutes > Entomoplasmatales > Spiroplasmataceae > Spiroplasma > Spiroplasma endosymbiont of Tiphia femorata. The sequence continues at coordinate 1,541,984 of NZ_OZ026544.1, forward strand.
TTTTGATCAATAATTTGTGTTTTTAAAATATCACACTTTGGTTTCTGATTTGTTCTAGAGCCTGTACTTTGATTACTGTGTTGATTTCTATTTCTAGAACTAGTTCCAATGTTAAAAGATTGTTCAGATGTTGATGGCAAAACAGCGCTTCCACCTGCTGAAGGTGAAGGGGTTGTTGTTGTAGTGGTCTGCAAATTACTTGGTTTATAATTTGATATATCTTCAAGTGTAGTAAAAGTAACACTAAAATCACAATCATAAATAATATTCAAATTTTCTGTAAATATTATACTGTTTGGACGAAACATATGTGATAGCGGAATTATTAATGTAGTTGAAGTTAAAAATGGAGAGAAATCTATACCCGGCACAAAGTCGAAACGAAAAACTAAATCAGGATTTAATTCTCATAACCTTTCCATAATAGTACTCGGATCATTACGTCTAATTTGTCCTAAATTAGTATTTCTAAGTAAAGTCGATAATCTTACGCTTTGTTCATTAATAGTAAAAGTTACATTTAAATCACTATCAAAAACAATATGAGGATTATTCTGTTGAAAATCATAAACATTTTCTGATAAAATTTGAAAATTATTTATGCCTATAGGATGTCTATTTGTAAAACTAGGATAACGTAAATGCAAATCGGGATTTAAAAAATTTAATCTCTCTATTATTGTTAATGGTGCATTATCTAACAATTCTCCTAACTCAGTTCTAATAAGAATACTTGATAATGTTAATCTTCGAGGTGTAAAGTTAATAGTAAAATTTAAATTTTTTGGAATATTTCTTGCGGGATTTTGATCGTAAATGTTAATACCAGCATGTACTGTTGCATTAATATTTGTAATGTTTTCAAATTCAATATTTTCTAAAAAATCTTCTCTAGATAAAATTGGATGATTAATTTCTCTTAATCTTTGAATAATATGTTGTTTATCATTCGCTTCAATTTGACCAATATTAATTGTTGTCATTGCTTTTTGTAAACTTGGTGGAGTTTGTCTTTTAACTCTTTTTTTTGTAGAATTTGCTCTTTTATCTTTTTCTTCTAATTCATTTTCTGTTTCAGTTTCTATTTTAGTTAAAATACCACTTTCAGCAGGAATACCACTAGTTAATGCAGTTGATGCAATGATTGTTTTAATAATTTTCTTTTTCATAATATAACCCTCTCTTTAAATCTTTAAATTTTTCATAATGTAATCATTTTATATGATTTATGAAATAAAACAGATTTGATATAAAAATATCGGGGTTTTAGAAATTTAAAATATATTCTTTGATAATTAGAAAAAACACAACATATTGATTTACATCATTAATATTTTCATCAATATTTCAATATTGATTTGAGTTTTTAAGTGGTCATTCATTTATTTGGATTTTTTTATTTTTATTACTTAATGAGTTTTATTTTTTTGACTTATTTATATAAATTTTTCTTGATTTTTAAAAAAGTAATATGCTGATAGTTTTGATTTAATATATTTTGTTAGATATCTAATTGAAAAATATTTTTTCCGTCTTTAATAATTTTTAATTTTGAAAAAATATTTAACTTATTAATAAAATCCTTTCATGTCAAAATTAGTGTTAATTATATAACACAATTGTTTTTAGAATACATTCAGTTTTTTAAAATTAATGTTCTGATAAAAAATCTAAGAAACAAGAATCAACCACCCCAAAAACAACATATTAACTATTTTATATATCTTTCAACGATGAAAGTCCATTTTTAAGTAAAAAATATATGTTATAATTTAATAAATAAGTAAAAAATATTATAGTTAGGGTGAGAAAATTGAAAAAAAAAATTGGTATTGTTGCTGATTCCTCTTCAGGATTTTCAATTAAAGATTTAAAAGAAATGAATATTGGATTTTGTCCATTATTAATCACTTTTAGTGATGATACAACTATTACTGATGACCCTAACATTCTAGAGGATGAAGAATTCTATAATAGAATAGTTCATAAAAAACAATCTGCCAAAACTTCGCAAACACCACTTGGTCAAATGAGTATAATTTGAGAAGATGCTTTAACTAAATTTGAAAAGATTATTTTTATTCCTTTATCAAAGGGGTTATCGGGTCAATATAACACTGCTACTATGTTATCAAAAGAATCTAATTTTAAAGATAAAGTTTTTGTTTTTGATAGTAATGGTGTTTCAGTTATTAACTGACTATTAGTTAAAAAAGCATATCAAATGTCACTTAACGAAAAAAATAATGTTAATGATATTATAGAAGCACTAAAATTAATAAGAGATAACTATATAGCATTTATTTTACCTTATGATTTAAATTATTTAGTTCGTGGTGGTAGAATTTCAAAATCAGCAGCAGCCTTAGCTACTATGTTAAAAATAACTCCAATTTTATCTTTTGACGGAACCATTGATAAATTTGATAAAACAAGAACATGAGATAAAGCAATTAAAAATACTCTTAAAGAAATTAATAAAAGTAAAAAAATAGAAAGCATTACTCTCTTTTACATTATTCATGCTTTTGCTGAGGCAAAAGAAATAGAAAAAATTACAAAATTTGTTAAAGATTATGGCATTAAAAACGTCAAAACTATTAATTTAGCAAACGTAATTTGTGCTCATACAGGAATTGGAACCTTCAGTTTTGTTGCTTTTAATTTAGATAAAGATAAGTTACCAAAATTATAATAATAAAAAATTCACTTTTATGAGAAACATTTAAAAGTGATTTTTAATAATGGCAGGGGTGGCAGGACTCGAACCCACAACACTCGGATCTGAAGGCCGATGTTCTACCATTGAACTACACCCCTAAAATATTTAATTTAAATAGTACATGTTCAATTTTACGCGAAAGAAGTTTTAAGTTCAATTAAAATTTCATTTTTTTTATTTTTAATTCACATTTATCACAAATTCCATGAATTTCTAACTTATAATGTGAAAAATAAAAATTATTTTTAGTTGCTAATTTTTCAAGTTTTTCTTCTTGTAATGGTGAAATTTGTTGTTTATCTTCGAAAGAGGCATGAATAATTTTATTACAAAAATTACAAATAATATGAACGGTATTTTCTGATAGTTCATAAATTATTTGTTTTCCTTCAAAAACATTAGCATGAATAATATGTTCTGTCATTAATAAATCAATAGTATTATAAATACTCATAATATTAATATTATCATTACCTTCTTTTGTTAAAAAACTAATAATATCATTAATACTAACATGTTGCTTAAGCGTTAATACTTTAATAACTGCTTTACGAACATCAGTTAAACGATAGTCTTTATCTTTCAACTTTTGGATAATATTTTCAAAATTTTTATTCATACTAATCTCCTGATAAAATATAATATTACTTTTTTTATTTTCAATTGCTACTAATCTTTCAATTTCATTTATTAAATCTTGAACTGTTTTTGTTTGTAAATCCAGTAATTTATTATCATTAATTTTTACATTATGTTTTTCTTCTATTTTAATAACAATCATTACTAATTTAAGAGAGTCAATTTTTACATCTTTAAATTTAGTTTTGGGTGTAATTTTTTCTTTAATTTCTGGATAATCTTTTTTAATAATTTGATGAATTTCACTTAAAATATCCATAAATTCACTCCTAATTTAAATCATTTTTATTAATAGTTATACTTAGTATAACATAGAGCATTAAATTTTATTTGTTATTTTAAAATATCATTCTAAATAATCTAGTTTTAAATTAGTATTATATTCAACTCATACAGCATTATTTAAAATATTAAAATGAAAAATAAAATTATTAATTTTTCATTGTGGAAATGTTTTAATAATTAACTTTAAAAATATGTATTGAAATAAATTTTGATTAAATTGTATTTTATATATAATCTGTGACTGATTTGCTAAGATAGTACTATTTTTATCTAAAATAATTGTAATACTTTCATTTAATTTTTTAATATCAATAGCTTCTACAACTATGTCTGGATTTAAATTTTCTTTTTTATCATCTACGGTCTCTAATTCTACATCATATTCTTTTACCATTTCATTTAAATTTTTATTAGTTGAAAAATTTTTGATAATAAAAAATAACATAATACTTAATGTAATAGTGATAGTAATAATTAAAATGCTAATTTGTAACCTACGTATAAACATTTTATACCTTTATTTGACTATGAATTAAATACTTATAATCAATAAAACTAAAGTTATCACTACTATAAAATTTTAATATTTCATTGTAAGTTAAACTAAAATTAGTGGTTGCCACTCAATTTTCACTATTATTTCTTATTAATTTTTTAATAAAAATAGAATGATATGGACCACCAATAATTGGTTCACTACTTTCTTCAATAAATTTTAAATTAATATCATATTTAAAAAAGGTTTGAAAATTAAATGGAATATTTATATTAAAGTGAAAACATTCAAATCTTGGTAAATCAAATTGATTTTTTCCTATTTCATCATTCAATACTATTTTATTTACAATGCTATTATAAATAGTACTATAAAATTCTAAATAATATTCATCAATATTTTTTTTATTACGTAATAAAAAAGCTGGTATTTTATTATTTTGATAAAATTTTGATAGATTTTCATTAATATTTAATGATGTATTTTGTTGTAAATCAAAATTATTATTAAATATTAATATTTTACGTAATATTGTTTCTTTATCATCATAATAATAATCTTTTACTTTTGGAAAATGTGATACTAGATAACGTTTTATTCTTATTGGCACTATATTTGCAGTATTAATATTATTACCAGAAAACTTAAAAACCTCATCTAATCTTGATTTTCCACCAACTATCATGTTCTTCATAATCTTTTTAGAAAAAATATGATAAAATCCTTTATCAGAGAAATTTGTCGTTAAAATAATGGGATTTTTAATTTCCAAATTAAAATTTGTTGTAATAAACATTTTTGGTTTAATTTGTAATTGATACTGTGGATTACTATTAAAGTAAAAACTAAGTGTTCCATAATTATGTTTATTATTAATATGACGAACTTGCTTTAAATTACTAGGTTTTTTACAATTAAAACTATAATTTAAAATATTTATATTATCTTTTTTAATTGCTATTGCTGGTAAAATTATCTTATAAGTTTTCATAACCATATGTAAAAAAGAAATATCAGCATATGGACCAAGTTTATTATTTTCAAGTAATTCTAAATATGAAGAAGTAAGAAATACTCACTTAATTGATTTAGATATCACAAGTTGTCCACTTGCTTGCTTAATATTACTATAATTCAAATCATATTGAAACGTTACATCGTCAAGTAATCCTTCACTTGGTTCTTTGTTAATATCAAAATCATAACTATATGCTTCTACAATTTGAAGTTCAATATAATAATAACTGCTTTTTTGCAAAGTTTGGATCGGAAAACCAACCACTGTAAATCTTGGAATTAAAAATAATTCTTTTTCATAAATGGGGCTGTTTTTTACATCACTCGTTAAATTCAGTTTTTGTTCTAAAAAACTACGCGAATTCAATAAATCAATACTATTAATATTCATTTTATATCCTTAAATTAAATATAAGTATAAAAAACGCTTAATAGTCGTTTTTTCTAATTTTTCATATTCTTTGATATGATAATATTTTTTTCATCAATTTTTATTTGATTTAACTAAGAACGTTCTAACAATATAACTATATTCATTTTTTGGTAATAATGCTAAAACTGTATCAACAATTTGCACATGTTTCTCATAATTTTTTAAATCTTTATTTATCGCTATCTTATTAGCATAGTGAACACTATCCTCTTTCAAAACATAATTTTCTTTAAAATTATTATTTGCTAATGTTAATTTTGCTTGTTCATATTTAACAAAAATAGCAGCAATTAGTTGCTTATCAGCACTTATTTGTTCTTTCATTATTATCACCTCAATAATAATTTAAGAACAAATAATTATCTTTCCTCTATTTTATTTCTATTTAACTTACTAATTTTAATATGATCTTGCAAAATAAGTTCAGACACTATTAGGAGTTTGACACTTAAAACAATTACTTGGTTTTTTATACGGTTCTAAAGGAATACAACGTGATGTTGTACCAGTTAAACTTTTAATTTCTTCTTCACACTTTATTTGATCACAAAAAGGTACAATAAAGAAACCTTTATGAATTTTAACTAATTTATGATATTCATTGAAATCTGTTAACTCTTTTAAACTTGTATTTAATTTTTTTTGTGAATTATTAAATAAATCTTTATTTAATTTATTTAATTGATTAATAATAGTTGTTACTAATAGTTTTTCATTATTAATTTCAACATCAATAGTATCTAAATTATGACGTAAAATTAATTTAATTACTTGGTTTTCAATTTCTTGCTCACCAATTGCAATAGTAATTGGAATACCTTTAATTTGACTTTCACTTTTCTTATAAGAAAAACTTTTATTATCTTCATTTATTAATACTCGGAAATGAGAACTTAAAATTTTAAATATTCTTTCAACAATTATTTTAACTTTATCACTTTTAGGTGATAAATTTAAAAGCATAATCTGATGCGGTGCAATTGTAGATGGCAATACTAAACCCAGATCATCGCTATGCGCCATAATTAAAGCACCAATTAATCTTGTCGATACACCTCATGATGTTTGATATCCTAATTCTTGTTTATTATCTTTATTACTAAATTTAATATTAAATACCTTTGTGAACTCTTGACCAAAATAATGACTAGTACCGGCTTGTAATGCTTGTCCATCTTGCATCATAGTTTCAATTGTATATGTCATTTTTGCCCCAGCAAAACGTTCGTGAATTGTTTTTGCACCAACAATAACTTTAATTGCTAATTGTTTTTCAACAAAATCAGCATACAACTTAATCATTTTTAATGTAAAGTTTTTTGCTTCTTCATCGTTATTATGCATTGTATGCCCTTCTTGTCATAAAAATTCACTAGTTCTTAAAAATGGTTTTGTATTTTTTTCTCATCTAACAACATTACATCATTGATTATATAATAATGGTAATTGTTTATATGAACTAATTATTTTTGAAAAATGACGACAAAATAAAACTTCTGAAGTAGGACGAATAATTAGTTCCTCTGATAATTGATTATTTCCAACTTTAGTTACAGTTGCACATTCTGGTGCAAAACCCTCAATATGATCTTTTTCAACTTGAAATGCTTTTTGACTAATTAAAAGTGGTAGCATTACATTTTCAATATTTAAAATTTTAAATCTTTGATTTAATAAATGTTGAATATTTTCTCAAATTGCATATCCGCGAGGACGAAAAATAATGGTACCGGCTGCTGAACCATTTTCTGCGCCATAATCACAAAGTTCTGCTTGCTTAATAACATCAGTATATCATTTGGCAAAATCAATCTCTCTTGCTGTAATATTTTTATTCTTTGCATTATTCATAATGATCTATTCACCTTTCGTTGATTGACTTTTATGTCACTTCCAATAATTTGGGTAATTTAAAGCATCTAGCACTTTATTTGCTTGTTCTGATTCTAATACTTTTCCTAGTAAATAGTCAACCTTTAATCCTTTTAAAACAATAATTTCAGGAACGTTAATAATACCACGAGCTAAAATATTTTTAATACCTAAAATTCTTAAATAATGCAAACAAATAATAACATCAATATATTTACTAAAACTAAAAGTAACTTGTTCTAATAAATTAGAAGTTAAAACTACATAATCAGGTTTAAAATGATTAATTAATTTAAAATTATCAATATGACGTAAATCATGAGTAAAAGAAATTTTTATTTTATTACTACGAATAGTTTTAATAATTGAATCATACTTATTCCAACTATTAATTTCACCAATATCTTGAAAATCAAAAATTAAATCACAATTTTCAAAAAGATTTTTTCTCTTATTAACAAGAGCAATTAACTTTGTTAAAATAGTTTTATCTTGTAACTCAATTAAACTAACAGGAAGAATAAGGTTTTTTTCTTGTTTTAATTTCGCAAATTTTTCAAATGTTTGAATAAATAAAGGCTCATTTACTTTTCACCACAATCCTGAATCTTGAATATTACGCATCAAAACAATAAACGAAACATAATAAGAATTTTTAACAAAATTTCATCAAGCATAGTAACAATTTGGCTCATTTGAATTATCACTTTTATATACTGGTCTAATACTAACACTTAATAATTTTTCCATTTGTTCTGATTGTAGAAGTGAATAATGATTATAATCGGGATAATTTAAAATATCATTTGTCTTCAATTTGATTTCAATTAAGTCTCTACTTTGTACTACTTCTAATTGATTCTTATCAATAATTTTATTATATAATATATAGACATTTGAAGCATCAGTTTTTACTGAAGCATAAACACATAATATTTGACTTTGAATCTGCAAATAACTACTTTTTTCTACTAAATTACGTTTAATATAACTATTTATTTTTTTTTGGAATCGATATAAATTTATTTTCTTATTTCTAGAATAAATTAAAAACTGACCATCATAATATTTACAAATAATAGTATTATCTAATCCTAAAGTTATTTTACTATAATATGAAATTAATAATTCCATTCGTTCAATATTATTAACAGTTAAAATATTTTCTAATGCTAAATAATTTTTTATTTTTATTAAAATCATATATTCAAATTGACTATTTATTTTTTTATTATATTTTTTTTGACTAAAATTATCTAAAATAGTTTGTACAAAAACTGACTTTACCACTGTTAACTCATTTTGTTGTAAAATAATTGCTTGTGAAATAGCAAAACGATTATAACGAATATTACTTTGCATTTGACCATACAAAACTTTATTATTATTATCAAAATAATCAATTGATAAATCATAAACAATAACTTTACTTCCTAATTGAAAGGAAACAGAAAAATGACACGGCTCAAATGGAACTTTATTCACTAATAAATCTTGAATAAAAATTTCAATTTTTACTTTAGTTTTACGATTCATCATTGATTTAAATACAAACAATGAAATTCGTTTTTTACGATTTAAAACTTCTAAGCGTTCAGAAAAAGTAATGATTTCATTTTTTAAATCAATTTTCAATGGAACTAAACTTAACAAATCACCATGGATAACATTATAATATTGATTATTACGATGATTTAAACGTATAAATAAAATAATTATTATTGTCATAAAAGGAATTAAAGCAATAATTACAATTGCAGATCAACGCATAATTTTACCTCCATTTAATCAAAGCCTAAAGTAATATTACCATTATTTCCTTGGAAAAGTTTTAACTTTAGTCTTTGATTATCAATATATAATTTAGCTAAACGAAACATTTTGCGATCTTTAACCAAAATTCAATCAATAGCTTCAACAGGAATTGTTTCGTATATTTGAACACGATTAGTATCAACATTTAAACCTCAATCTTTAGTAGTGCTTTGAAATAGTTTATGAATATCAACAGAAATAATAGCTATTTTATTAACATCAACATTTTGCTCTGCACATCACTTTCAAAAAAAATGACGTGTTGAATTACCTAACTCTAATTCTAAATAAGTAGCATGTTCTAAATAAGTTCAAACAATATATTCTTGCTTTGGCAATAATTTAATTTGTGAAGAAGGTTTAATTCCTTGTTCTAATATTAAAGTAATATTACTAACATCAGTATAAAAAAATAAGTTAAAAATATTTTTATTTTCTAAATGTTTAATAATTTGAATAGTTGATCTTCTTCTAAAATTTAAAAAAATATTATTACGTTTTTTATTATTCGTTGAAGTAGAAGATTTATTAGATTTTTTTTGTTTTTTAAACCTATTAAAAAAAGGAGTTTTTTTTTCATTGTCTTCTGATAATTTAGAAATATCCAAATTAGGTTGATTTTCATCACTAAAATATTCTTTAATTTTTTTAATTCGTCGACTTCAACCCATAAATTATGACCACCTTATTATTAATATTTACCTAATTATACTAAATTTTTTTAAAATAATGGTGCTAAAATTCTAAGCAATAATAAAAATACACCCCGATAGGCAAAACTACGATGTAGTAGTGGATTACTAATAATTAAACTAGAATGAATAAAATCTTTTTCAAATGAAGCAGATAAATCACTATTTGTTTTACTATCATAAACAATTACTAAAGTTTGATGATCTGAATAAAGACTACGATAATCAAGATTAGTTGAACCAATAATAGTAATATCATCATCAAAAATACCAGACTTAGAATGGTTAAAAACATTATTATATTCGTAAATTTTAACACCTGACTCAATCAATGAATCATAATAAGTTCTTGACATGTCTAATGATAAAAATTTATCAGTAATTCCGGGTAATGATAATCTAACATCAACACCAGAATAAGCACTATTACGCAATGCAGTAATTAAATCGCTAGTTGGAATTAAATAAGGAGTACTAATTCAAACTCGCTTTTTAGCATTACTAATAAATTTAATAAATAAATCTTTTTGAATTGTTTCTTTAGTAATAGGTCCATCATCAATTACTTGGACAATAATATTATTTTTAATTTTTATTTCAGATTTTTCAGCACTAATATCAAGAATATTACCAGTAATAAAATGCCAATCTTGTCTAAATATTAAATCAATTGATTTAACAGCTTCCCCAACAATTCTAATTTGGGTATCTCTTCAAAAGCCATACTTTGCAGAAAGATAAATATAGTTATCTGCTAAGTTAACTCCACCAGCATAGCCAATATTCCCATCAATAATAATATCTTTACGATGATTACGAAAATTATAATTTCCTGTCATAAATGGTAATCTAACTGGTGAAAATTTATGAATAATAATTCCCATTTTTTTCATTTTTCATATTTTATATTTTGATAAACTAAAATATGAACCAACAGCATCATAAATCATATAAACTTTAACTCCCGCTTCAATCCTTGCTTTTAAAACATTAATAATTACTTCTAATAGCTCCCCTTCACCAAGAATAAAATAATTAATAAAAATATAACTTTTTGCTTGTTTTAAATCTTCAATTAATTTAACAAATTTATTAGGACCATTATTTAAAATTTGAACATCAGTATTATTATAAAATGGTCGATGAGAAATTCTTGTTGTATAGTTAAATAAAGATAAAGTATCTTCACTCAAAGTTATTTTTTTTGATTCTAAAATTGAATTAGCAAAAGTTCAATCTTCTTGGGTATAAAAATAACTATTTGTTTTTAAATAAGCTTTTTGTTTTCGTCGATAACGATAAGGACGACCAAAAGTTCAATATAAAAAAATACCGATGATTGGCAAACATAAGGTAACCATAATTCATGATAGTTTTGCATCTTGCATACGATTGGTAATGAAAATAATAATACCAGTTAAAATAGTTAAAGTAATAATTATCATCAAAATAATTCATGAATATTTAATATAATTAAATATAACAAAAACTATTGTTGCAATCAAAGCAATATATAAGATTAATGATAAAAGTAAGTTTACTCGTTTACGCATGATTTCTCCTTAATATAAAGAGTTCTTTATTAAATTATATCTAATTATTAATAAATTTATTATTTAAAAGTAAAAAAAAGCAATTAATGCTTTTTAAATAATGGCGGAATGGGAGAGATTCGAACTCTCGCGACAGTTTCCCGTCCTAACTGATTAGCAATCAGTCCTCTTCAGCCTCTTGAGTACCACTCCAAAGTTATAATAATTATTTTTTTTACAATTATTATTATAACTTTAATTTTAAAATTTACTATGTATTTTTTAATTTTTTTTTAAAAATCCTATATTCCAAAATAAAATTTCACTATTTTTTAAATTAAATAAATAATATATTACTAAATTTGTTACAAATTTATTTTTTACTTGAAACTACTATTCAATAATCTAATTAATTTATACAACACAAACATTACATTGATAATTTTCACTATCCTCTAAAACCTCTTGACGAATACGAACATAATAAATTGATGAACAACCTTTTTTAAAGGCTCTAATATAAGCTTTATTTAAATCACGAGTTGTCGCTTTATCAGTAATAAATAAAGTTAAAGAAATTGCTTGATCAACGTGCTGTTGTGCAGCTGCTACAATATCAATAATTGGATTAGGACCTAATTCATATCCACCTTCAGTGTAATATGATAAATTATTATCATCAATCTTATAAGCAGGAACATAAACACGACCTAATTTCCCTTCTTTTCGTACCTCAACAGGAGCGACTACCGGTTGTAGACTTGGTGTACACGAAGATAAATAACTAATTGAACCAGTGGGTGCTACTGCCATTAAATGTGAATTAGCCAATCCCGTTTCTTTAATTTTTATTACTAATTCTTTTCATTGCTTCTGAGTTGGAATCATAATGTTATATTTTGTAAATAATTCTTGTATTTTTTTTGTTTCAGGAGTTCATTTATCTGACTGACATTTTATGTATTTATCAAAATATGAACCATCAGCAAATTTTGAATTTTTAAATCCACCAAAACTTCCAAATTTTAATGCTAATTTATTTGAAGCACTAAAAGCATGATAAGCCATAACATAAAAGAAAATATTAGTAAAATCAATTGCTTCTTTTGAATCATAAAAAATATGATTTGTTGCTAAAAATCCATGTAAATTCATAGCGCCTAAACCCAAAGCATGATTTTTTTTATTTCCATATGCAACTGACGGAGCACTAGAAAAATCACTACTTCTTGATACGTGGTCTAATGAATGAATTGCTTGAAAAATAACCTCACCAAATTCACTTCCACTTTCCATTACTTTTGCAATATTAATACTTCCTAAATTACAACTAATATCTTCACCAATTTCTTTAAAACTTAAATCACTATTAAATTCACTAGCTGTACTTACTTGAATAATTTCACTGCACAAATTACTCATAACAATTCTACCGGGATGAGCATTATTTTTATTTACTGTATCATCAAATAATAAATAAGGATATCCACTTTCAAAATGTAATTCAGCAATCATTTGAAATAATTTGCGAGCACTAATAAAATTTTTACTAATTTCAGAGTTTTTTAACATATTATAATACTCTTTAGTAATAGAAATATCTGTCATTGCTTTACCATAAACTTTTGCAATATCATAAGGACTAAAAAGTGCCATCTGTTCATTGTTTTTTGCTAATTCAAAAGTAATATCAGGAATAACTACTCCTAAAGACATTGACTTAATACGAATTTTTTCATCTGCATTTTCACGCTTTGAATCTAAAAATAACATAATATCTGGATGATGAACATTTAAATAAACTGCCCCAGCACCTTGTCTTTGACCTAATTGATTAGCATATGAAAATGAATCTTCAAGAATTTTCATAACTGGGATAACGCCTGTTGCTTGATTTTTAATATTTTTAATTGGAGCTCCAAATTCTCTTAAATTTGTTAAACACAAAGCAACTCCACCACCACGTTTTGATAACTGTAATGAAGTAGTAATAGCGCGAGCAATTGATTCCATGTTATCTTCAATTCGTAAAAGATAACATGAAGTGTATTCACCTCTTTGTTTTTTCCCTGCATTTAAAAATGTGGGAGTAGCTGGTTGAAATCTACCAGACATAATTTGTCTTAAAATTTTACTAGCATGTTCAATATTACCATCAGCGAAAAATAAACTATTCATAACAACTCTATCTTCATAATTTTCTAAATATTGTTTACCATTAAAACTTTTTAAAGCATAAGAATTATAAAATTTTAAAATACCCATAAAACTCGTAAACTGATAATTAAAACTGTATGCTTCATTTGTTAATCGTTCAATTTCCGTAATTGAATATTTATTAATTATTGTTTCATCATAATATTGATTTTTTACTAAATATTCTATTCTTTCTTTAACGGTTTTAAAAAGCAATAAATTTGGTTTAATATGATTTTTCATATAAGATTGTGCTGCTTGCAAATCAAATTGTGCATTATTAGTAGTTTTTGCTCTAGCATTTAAAGTAACATATTCATCACTTTCTAAAGTTCCAGATAAAGTATTTATTTCATTGGTATTTTTTTTATCTTTATCTCAAAAATCTACTAATATATTTTTTATTGTTGATACATCATTATTAGTTCCTAATAATTCAAATTGAAATAATAGTGGGACATTTAATTTTTTTGAAAGAATTGGCCCGGCAATTGCAAAAGTATCACCAAAATTAGTATTCCCCGACGCAATAACACCACGACAAAAATTACGATTTTGCTTATTATTTAAAAATTTAATTACCTGTTTAGGAACCGCCCCTTCTTTAATATCACCACCCCCACTATATGTTGGTGTTATTAACACATAATCTTTATCAACTAAAATTTCCTCTTGTAAATCGTGAGGAATTCTTGAATTCAAAACCTCTAATTTTTGAATAAAACGATGAGTATTATTTGACAAAGAAGAAAAATAAACAACATGAATTTTTCCCTCTGGCTTTAATATTTTTTGGTTTGAAACTTTTACAACATCATTATGCATTTTTTTCTCCTTTAAAATTAAAATTCTCAATCTTCATCTTGCGTTTCTACAGTAATGCCCATTACATAAGATGAACCATTACCTGAAAAGAAATCGTGATTTTCATCAGCTCGAGCTGATAATTGATTAAAAATTTCTGGCTTAATTCTTGTTTGTTCTTCACTAAAAGGTGAATCATATCCTAAATTTTGTAAAAACTTACCAGCATTATATAAACTAAACTTAATAGCATCTTCAGCTAAATTAAATTCTTGATATAATTCTGTTAAATATTGCTTTTCTAAATCAATTAATTTAAACAATAAATCAAATACAAATTTTTTCATTTCTTCTTGTTTTTCTTTTGGTAACTTTTCAACTTTTCTTTGATATTTATAGCCACTATAATAATTATGAATAACTTTATCACGTAAAATTAATCTAATAATATCTGAAGTATTAGGTAATTTACTACGAGCAGATAAATAAAATGGTAAATAAAAACCACCATATAATAAAAAACCTGGCATTAAAGCGGCAGCTACTTTGGATTTTAAAGGATCATCACTTGTATAATAAGGAATTAGTGCACGTGCTCTGGCTTGTAAACTTTCATTATTAATTACTCATTCATGAGCAGATTCAATCTGCTCACTAGAACATAAAGTTGAAAAAATTGTTCCGTATGATCGAGCATGAACTGCTACCATAAAAGCAAAATTTGTGTAAATAACTTGTTCATGATCAGTTAAAGAATTAGGTATTTGTGCGATATCACCAACTGTTGCCTGAATTGTATCTAATAAAGTTAAACCTGTAAATGTTCTTGTTATTAACTCTTGTCATTTTGGATTTAATGTTTTTCAAGAAGTTAAGTCATTAGAAACAGGAATTTTTTCTGGTAACCAAAAATTTTGAGTAATACGGTTTCAAACCTCTAAATCTTTTTCATCATTGATTACATTTCAATTTACAGACCGCATTTTTCCATTAAAATTTTTCATAATATATTCTAATGGTGACTGTGATTGTTGAAAATATTTGTTATCTTTTGCCATTTATTATTACCCCTCTACTTAATTACACAACTAAAAACATCCCCTATATTATATAAAGGATGTTGTCATTATTAAAAATTACTTTATTAAAATTACAAATATTAAAAAATAAAAGCAATTATTAAAAATAATCATTAATTCACACCCAGGAATATAATATTACTTAAAAAATTAGACCGGTCTACTGGCTTAGCTTCATTTTACTTGTTACCCTTCTCAAAGTTTTATCTTCAATGGTTTTGTAACGTTCATCAACATCACAGTTGCTGGGGCAGCAAAGAATTCTCATCTTTTTCCCGAACATCTAAAGTTCCTTGTTATTTAGTTGTATAAATATTCTACTACAAGAAAAACAATTTTGGTAATTTATAAATACATTACTATGTATTTTTTTAACCTCAACTATTTTAAAATTATTCTTAATTTTTTTATTATGAAAATTTTCATTTTAATATACAAAAATAATTTAATATATTTTACTATTGTTTTTTAAAGTAAAAAAACATTAATCTCTATACTTTATTTGTTAATAACTTTTTTTCAACTTTTTGTAATTGTTTAATAAAATCATTAATAGTACCGTTATTTTTAACAATAAAATCAATATCTTTATTTAAAATTAAATATTTTTTTTGTTGATTTAATAATGAAATAACTTGTAAATCATTAACATTATCACGTTCTTTTATTCGTTGGATTTTTTTATCTTCCTCAGCCTCAATTAAAAGAATTTTATCAACTAATAAATTTAAATTTGCATTAAATAATACTGCACAATCAATAACAATTAATTCTTGGTGTATTTTATTACGAATAATATCTTCTTCAACAATTTTTATCATTTTTGGTCAAATAATATTTTCTAATTTACGTAAAATATGAGGGTGTTGAAATGCTTCATACCGTAATTTTATTTTATTAATTGTTTTATCATTATTAATAAAAGTATCACCGAATTCATTAATTAATGCTTTTTTTGTTTCTTTTAGTGTATAAATATGTTTAACAATTTTATCAACAAAAATAACATACGCACCTTTATTTTGAAAAAAATTTGTAGCAGTTGTCTTACCTACTCCCGCTTCACCAATAATACCAATAATCATGAGTTCACCCTTACTTATGTTCAATTTGATAACTTGCAAGAATACCAATCATTGCTGCATTATCAGTACAGTATTCTAATTTTGGAACAATTATTTTTAAATTTGGATATTTAATTTTTAAATCTAATACTGCTAATCTTAATTGCTGATTAGCACTAACTCCTCCTGCTAAAACTAAAGTTTTTGGATTATGTTTTTTTAATGCTAATTCAATTTTATTAATCAATACTTGAATAACTGTTGTTTGAAAAGAAGTTGCAAAATTATTAAATTGTAACTTACCTTTTTCTTTATTTATCAAATTAGCACAGGCTGATTTTAAACCACTAAAACTAAAATCTAAACTATTATCATTTTTAGGTAATGGTAATTTATAAGTTGGCTTTCCCAATTTAGCACTTCGTTCAATTTCAGGACCACCCGGATATTTTAAACCTAACATTCTTGCAACTTTATCATAACATTCACCAACAGCATCATCTAATGTTTGACCAAGTATAGTGAAATTTAAATGTTCATTTGCCAACATCAACTGTGTATGACCACCACTAACTAATAAACCAAGTACTGGAAATTCTCATTCATTATTAATTAAAGAAGCATACAAATGTCCATACAAATGATTACACGGAAGCAATGGCTTTTCTAAATAAGCAGCAATAGTTTCTGCTATAATTTTACCTACGTGTAAACAACTAGCCAGACCAGGAGTATTAGTATAAGCAACAAAATCAATATCCATAATTGAAATGTTAGATTTTTCAATTGCTGTTTGTAAGACAGTAGCAATATTTTCACTATGAGCTCGTGCTGCTAATTCTGGAACAACACCACCATATTGTTGATGAAGCTTAATTTGTGAAGCAATAATATTACTTAAAACCTTTTTATCTTTAATAACAGCAACACTAGTTTCATCACAACTAGTTTCTATCGCTAAGATTATCATCAATATCCTCTTCTTTATAATAAGCAACTGCTGATTCTAAAGCTAAAATCATCATTTTTTTAAAACTAGTTTCGCGTAATGCTGCTGAAATTGATTCACCGGTAATAAAAGAATCAGAAATTGTTAATAAACAAGCCGCATTTTTTTCTAAATGTTTTGCATTAGCAAATAAGGCAAAAGATTCCATTTCTACTGCTAAGCATTTACTAATTAAAGGATTAGTTTTATAATCATTATCATTAATACGATAAAATACATCACTTGAATGAATTAAACCCGATCTTAAATTTATTTTTTCACTTACTATATACGAAGAATTTTCATTTTTTTGCTGATCAAATTCATTATCAATTTTTTGTGCCACTTTATTAATAATTTTGCTAATATTACCAACAGATTCAATTTGATTTTCATCAATATTAGCAGCATATTTAGCGAAAGTAGATTCACTATATACTTTAGTAGTATTAATAATATCATAAACTTTAACATCTTTTTGATATGAACCAGCGCTACCAACACGAATAATACAGTCAACATCATAAAATTTAAATAACTCATATGAATATATACCAATTGAAGGCATACCCATACCACTAGCAGCAATAGTAATATTATATCCTTTATATTTTCCAGTAAACATTAACATATTACGAACATTATTTACTTGTTTTCAATCTTGTAAAAAATTAGAAGCAATAAATTGAGCACGTAATGGATCACCTGGCATAATTACTACTTTTGCAATTTGATCACGAGCAGCTTTGATATGAGCTGTTGGAATTTTTTCTTTATTTTCCATATATTCTCCTTTTTTTTAAATAATAATAGTTATTATAATATATTGTTAATTTAGTAACAACATTAATATTTTTAATGACTAGTTTTTTATTTTAAAAATTAAATTTAATTTTATAACTTTTCATACTAATTAAAGAAAATAAAAAATATTCTAAAAAAAGTTTAATCAACACCTTTTTTAGTTTTTTAATATAATTTATTAAAACTAAATAATGTTTAGTTTATAAAAAACTCATTACTTTATTTTAAAGTAAATGAGTTTTTATTTTAAAAAGGTGGGAAACATAAATGTTTAAAAATTTAACTAAAGGAAATAAAAAAGAAATAGAAGAATGCCAAAGAAAAATGAAAAGTTCTTCTGAAAATCGGAAATATTTACAACAAAAAATATATTTTGAATGAGAAAAATTAGATCAAATAAATTGAAGAACAGAAGCAGAACGAGTAATTGAAACAAATGATACTATAAGACCATTAGAACAAAAATTGCGAAAAGAAGAAAAAATATGAATAAATAATTATAAACAAATAGAAGTAATAAAAAATAGACCATATTGTCAAGAAGAAAGAAAACAACGAGAAGCATTAAAAAGTCAAGAATTTGAAAAATTAAAGCATGTACGTATGAATGAACCATCTGTTTATCATGATGGAACTTTTGGTATACTTTTTGATACAGTTTTAAAAACTGGTGAAAAGTTAAAAAGTTCATGGAATGAAACTAATAAAATCAAAATTAATGAAACACCTAGTTGTTCTCATTGAGAAAGAAGGGCAAATAGCAATCCATATAGTTCTCCATTTAAATAAATTTTTATATTTAAAAATAACTAATTTCATTAATGAAATTAGTTATTTTTTATTTCTATCATAAACTAAACACTTATTGAATTTATTTTTAAACAACTTAAATTATAATTAACTTCTTAAACTTAAGAAGTTATTAGGGAAAACAAAAAAAGGAGATCTTAATGAAAACATTAATCAAAACATTAAGTGTTTTAACACTTGCAACAACCACAGGTAATTTAACTAGTTTATTCAAAAAATAATATTATAACTAATTATATTGAAAATAAAACACAACAAGACACAATTTATATTGATAAAAACGGAAAACAAATAACAACTAATGAAAAAAGATTTATCAAAGATAAATAGTAAAGAAATTAGTCAAATTGGATTTTTTAAAAATATATCAGGAGAAATTCAAGTTGTTAATATGCCAAGAACAATTGAAAAAATACCTAATTAATTACCACCAGAAATAACTTCTTTGAGAAAAATGTTCATAGAAGCCAAATCATTTAACCAAGATCTTTCAAAATGAAATGTAAATAAAGTAACAAGTCATGAAGAATTTGCTATTGGTTCACAAATTGATAATTCTAATAAATTACCAAAATTTAAAAACTAAAATCAAAAATTTTAATAAAAAGGTAATATCTTATTGACATTAAATAAATAAAAATATCTTTAAAACTTTAAAGATATTTTTATTAAACTCATTTATTAAACAATATTATCAATTTACAAAGATAAATCTTTTTTAATAAGAAAATAATTTCCTAATGGAAATAAACCAAGAGGTACTATTAACATTATTGGATATTATCAAGCAAAATCTAATGCTCTAATAGAAAAAAGCGGTGCTTTTGCTACTTCTGTAACACCGGGAGCGGGTGTTATATTTGGAATATCACCAAACTTAAATGGAGAATTAAATAAAGAAGCAATTGTCATATATTTAAAATATTTAAGGTACTCAAGTCCAGGCATAGAAGAGAATAATGTCATTGTTTGAAACAAAATAAATACTGTTGAAATACATGTTGCTACTGAAAGAGAAATAACTGACTTATTAAAGTAACTAATAAAAGTTCAATTAATTGATGCTCAAAGTAAAGCCAATAATATTAAACCCAAATTATATAAAACAAGATATCCAAATTCTTGAAGCTTAAAATCTTGAAATCTAATTGGAAAAATAATTAATTGAAAAACAAAAACTGAACCATATAATATTAATATTGAAGAAAGCAAAACAAAAAGTTTTGAATTTAAAATAGTTTTTCTAGACATTGGCATTGTTAATCATGAAGCTAAATAACCTTTATCAATTTCTTTAGAAACCAAAATATGATTTAAAATTAAACTAAAAGAAAAAATTAATATTAACCCCGGAATACCAAAAAAAACAAAATTAAGATAATTCATGCCACCTAATCCACCTAAACCTGATACTCCATGTTCTTCACCAATTAATGTCATAGTTGGAGCAAGATAATCTTGTGTTAAAATGGGAGCTATTAAAATACATAAAATTATAAAAAATAATATTAATGGAATTTTAATATTTTTAAATTGTGATTTAACAAATCTAAAATTAATCATTAAAATTTACCTCATCCTTATAAAATTTAATAAAATATTCTTCTAAACTAAATGGTAATTCTTTAAAATTATCAACTTTATAAAGCGATAATTCTTTTAAAAACTTATCAACATTAGTACTTAAAACATTCAGTTTAATAACTTTTGTTATATTATTTTTTTCAATAATATCTCATTTTTTATTTAAGAAATCATTATAATCTTTCACTGTTGAAAATTTAATTTCATAATTTTTCTTAGCAGAATTTTGTATTTCCTTAATTGATATTTCAGAAATTATTTTCCCTTTTTTAATAACAGCAACTTTATCACATATATTTTCAATTTCGCCAAAAATATGGGAACTCATAAATATTGTTGCACCTTCATTTTTAGAATTTCTAATTAAAGTATTAAACCTTTCTTGCATTAAAGGATCTAAACCTGAAGTTGGTTCATCTAAAACCAAAACTTTTGGTTTATGCATAAAAGCTGAAATAATCGCTACTTTTTGTTTCATACCCTTAGACATTTTTTTAATTTTTCTTTTTGCATCAAGTTCAAAATAATTAATTAATTTTTCAACATATGCCCAAGAAATATTTTTTCTAATATTAGCTACTGTCTTTAAATAAGCAATTCCTGACATATAATCAGGCAATGTTACTTCACCAGCTAAATAGCCAAGAGATTCCATAATTTTTGCCGATTCTTTTCAACAATCATAATCTAAAATCTTTGCAAAGCCAGTATCAGATTTAATAAAACCTATCATTTGTCTAATAACAGTAGTTTTTCCAGCACCATTAGGGCCAATAAAACCATAAACTTCACCTTTGTTGATTGAAAAATTAATATCAAAACAACCAATATTTGGAGAATATTCTTTAGTTAAATTTTTTAATTGAATTATATTCATATTTTCCTCCAAACTAAACTAATTCATGAAATTATTATAAACCAAAAAGAAGAAAATATAAATAATGGTATGTTTCTTTTTATAAAAGAATCTTTAATATACTATTTTCAAGTTTTATAAAATATTATCATTTAATTTAATTAAATAATTAAACGTTTCCTAACTCACGAAAACGAAATGAAGTTTTATTTAGTTTCTTTAACTCTCGTTTATTTAAAATATAAATAATTATTCCGGCAATTAAACCAACTAAAACACAAACGATAGCAATAATTAATAAAATTTGAATTCCCTGCAATGAATAATTTCGATGACCATCAACCACATAAGAATTATTTGGCAATTTTCCAATGGCTGAAGCAACATAATTAAATCAAGCATCTGGAGTAAAAGCAATTCAAGAAATTAATGATATTGTACTAGCATAACTATTTTTTTCCATTGGTAATTCTCCAACTTGAACAAATCTTAACGTCAATAATGCTCAACCTACACAACCAATAAACATAAAAAGTAAACACATTATAACTTGAAATAAAATTTGAACTGCTTTTGATGACTGTAAAAATCAAGCATTACCTCAACCAGGGATAACTACATATAAAGAACATGCAATCATTCCAACTAATAATAAAAATATTAAACCCAAAACGTAAGACTTTCACTTATCAGCTCAACGACCAATTGGACTAGCAACTAAAAATCTTAAACCATATGAACGAATTCCACCAAGAATAGTTACTACACCAACAGTAACACCAACTTCTGTTAAAGCATCTTTCATATAATATGCAAAAGTAGACTGGAACATGTACATTCCAAAAACAAAAATACCACAAAGTCAAACTCGCAAAAATTTCATTGGTTGAAATAGTGAAATTATTTTTTCTTTTCAAATAATTTCTGTTTCTTCACGTTTTTTATTAGGAATAAATATTCAAACTAATAATGCCATTATAAGTACCATACCACAAATAAAATAAGCAAAAACTAAAAATGGTATTTTTGTAATAAAATCATTTTGACCATACTGAAAATTTTTAGTTAAAATTGTTATTCCTGTTGCAATTCCAGCAATAAAAATTAAACCAAATAATCCCAAAACTGTGCCTTCAAGACCATAAGCAACCCCTTGTTGTTCTTTTGTTACATTCTGTGATACTAATTTTCAAAGTGGTGCTCAAAAAAGTCCGGCAATCGAAATACCCCATATTGTATAAATAATATACAATTGAATCATTCGTATATTTTTATCCATATTAAGTTGAATTATTAATGTTCATCATAAACCACATAATCCAGTTATTATAAGTGATACTATCATTATTTTTTTTGCACTAAAACGATCAGTAAGTCAACCGCCTGGAATTCTAGAAATAAGAGCAACAAAACCATAAATAGCAACAACAAAATCAAACTCATCTTGATTTAAATTAATATACTGATTAAAGTTAGGAATAATATATCGTAAATAAAGTACTCCACTAAAAACAAATAAATCAGATAAAGCTAAAATGCTAATAATCAAAATAGTTTTATTATCCAAGTTGTGCGTAAAACTTTTTCAACATTTACTTAAAAATATCTTCATTATTTATTTTTCTGCTTTCATAATAATTTAGGATTATCACTAATATAGCCAGCTACTTGATTACCATAGATTTCATTTATCTTCACAGCTTCTTCATCACTCTTAAATGTTCATATATTTAACGGTTTTTTTAATTTTTTTAACTTACTAATCATTTCAAAATCTAAAACTACGGAAATTGAAGGATGCAAATAATCAAAGTTTTTAATATACCTTTCACTAAAATCATTTTTATTTTCAAATAAATAACCTTTTTTCATAGGATATTTAATTCTTTTAACAATTTCGTTTAATAACTGGTGATTAAATGAAGAAACAATAATTTCAGCTTTACTTTTTTTTCTAATTTTTTAATTTCTGAAAAAATAACCATTAGTTGATTTGAGGTATATTTATGATTAATTTCTTCTTTAATTTCAACATTAATCATTTGATAATTTTTACTTAATTTTTCAATAAAATCATTAAATAATGGTGGAATTCATTCTTTATTATTTTTAAAAAATTCCAAATTAATAATTTCTTCATATAATAAACTACTAACCTCACTTTTATTATTAGCAATTCTTTCAAATGTATCATCATGAAAAATAATTACTTTATTATCTTTTGTTAATCGAATATCAAACTCTACTGCTTGGCAAATTTTCAAAGCATTTTGGAAATCAATGATTCAATTTTCACCTTCTGTAGAACGAAATCCACGATGTGCCACTAATAATGCCATAAAATAAACACCCCCAATATTCCTATACCTAATTATTTTACACTAGACTTGTTTTGTAATTAAAAAAGTACTTTGTGTTTCCCAAAAATTCAACTATAAAATTTTATTTTTTTAAGTTTAAGTAAAAATTAACAATTAAAAATAAATTTAATTAAGGAATAAGTGTCGTTACTGAATTATAATCATAAATATCACTATCTAAATTACTTACAAATAGAATACTATTATTTCATTCAAAGTTTTGTTCTGCTATTTTTTCACTAAGTAACAATTGTTCAATAGATTTATCTAATAAATTTAATTGATCTAATTCTAAATTATTTAATACATCTTTTATAACTCGTTCACCACACATATCATCAAAAATTAAATTAGATGACAAATTTTCACTACTTAGTACCGAACTTTGTTCTTCATTAGCCATATATTCAAATTCTATTTCCTCTAACAACTTATCTAATTCTGTTTCTTGTGTTTCTGAATAAAGTTGTAATTCTAAAACATCTCATGCAATATTTTTTATTTGTTCACTACACATATCATCACAATTAAAACTGCTTAAATCAAAATTTTGTTTTAAAGTAGAAACATGACTAGATTGCAATTCTATTTGTTTTTGCTTTTTTTCTTTATTGCGTTGATATCTTTTTTTATCATATTCTCGTTTTTTTTCTTTTACTTCAGGTCTTTGTTTATATTCTCGATTTTTTGCTTTCACTTCTGGCCTTTGTTTATATTCTTTCCTTCTTGCCTTTACTTCTGGCCTTTGAACATATTTTTTTTGTTTTTCTTTAATAAGTTGATATCTTTTTTTATCATATTCTTCCATTCTTATCTTTACTTCAGAATTTTGATTATACTCTATTTTTTTTCTTTATTTTTTTTATATCATTTTCGATTATTTTTTAGTTTCTGTTCTTTATTAAGTTTATATAACATTTTTCTATATTCTTGTATTTTTTCTTTATTGCGTTGATATCTTTTTTTCTCATATTCTTTCCTTCTTGCCTTCACTTCAGGCATTTGAGCATACTCTAGCTTTTTTTCTTTATTTTTTTGATATCATATTTGACTTTTTTTTAATTTTTGTCCTAGCATATGTTTATTAACTCCTTCATCATTTTGAAATGAAGAAGTTTCATTAATAACTACACTTCCATTATCCATATTTTTCCCCCATTAATTTAATTTGAATTTTTACTACTTTTTTATTTTTAAAATAAAGAAATATTTTATAACAAAATTAATATTATTTATTATTTTTGATTTTTCTTATACTCCTATACTTTTTTAAATAAATTTAAACTTAAAAAATATTATTAACAATTAAAAATAAATTTAATTAAGGAATAAGTGTCGTTACTGAATTATAATCATAAATATCACTATCTAAATTACTTACAAATAGAATACTATTATTTCATTCAAAGTTTTGTTCTGCTATTTTTTCACTAAGTAACAATTGTTCAATAGATTTATCTAATAAATTTAATTGATCTAATTCTAAATTATTTAATACATCTTTTATAACTTGTTCACCACACATATCATCAAAAATTAAATTAGATGACAAATTTTCACTACTTAGTACCGAACTTTGTTCTTCATTAGCCATATATTCAAATTCTATTTCCTCTAACAACTTATCTAATTCTGTTTCTTGTGTTTCTGAATAAAGTTGTAATTCTAAAACATCTCATGCAATATTTTTTATTTGTTCACTACACATATCATCACAATTAAAACTGCTTAAATCAAAATTTTGTTTTAAAGTAGAAACATGACTAGATTGCAATTCTATTTGTTTTTGCTTTTTTTCTTTATTGCGTTGATATCTTTTTTTATCATATTCTCGTTTTTTTTCTTTTACTTCAGGTCTTTGTTTATATTCTCGATTTTTTGCTTTCACTTCTGGCCTTTGTTTATATTCTTTCCTTCTTGCCTTTACTTCTGGCCTTTGAACATATTTTTTTTGTTTTTCTTTAATAAGTTGATATCTTTTTTTATCATATTCTTCCATTCTTATCTTTACTTCAGAATTTTGATTATACTCTATTTTTTTTCTTTATTTTTTTTATATCATTTTCGATTATTTTTTAGTTTCTGTTCTTTATTAAGTTTATATAACATTTTTCTATATTCTTGTATTTTTTCTTTATTGCGTTGATATCTTTTTTTCTCATATTCTTTCCTTCTTGCCTTCACTTCAGGCATTTGAGCATACTCTAGCTTTTTTTCTTTATTTTTTTGATATCATATTTGACTTTTTTTTAATTTTTGTCCTAGCATATGTTTATTAACTCCTTCATCATTTTGAAATGAAGAAGTTTCATTAATAACTACACTTCCATTATCCATATTTTTCCCCCATTAATTTAATTTGAATTTTTACTACTTTTTTATTTTTAAAATAAAGAAATATTTTATAACAAAATTAATATTATTTATTATTTTTGATTTTTCTTATACTCCTATACTTTTTTAAATAAATTTAAACTTAAAAAATATTATTAACAATTAAAAATAAATTTAATTAAGGAATAAGTGTCGTTACTGAATTATAATCATAAATATCACTATCTAAATTACTTACAAATAGAATACTATTATTTCATTCAAAGTTTTGTTCTGCTATTTTTTCACTAAGTAACAATTGTTCAATAGATTTATCTAATAAATTTAATTGATCTAATTCTAAATTATTTAATACATCTTTTATAACTTGTTCACCACACATATCATCAAAAATTAAATTAGATGACAAATTTTCACTACTTAGTACCGAACTTTGTTCTTCATTAGCCATATATTCAAATTCTGCTTCCTCTAACAACTTATCTAATTCTGTTTCTTGTGTTTCTGAATAAAGTTGTGATTCTAAAACATCTCATGCAATATTTTTTATTTGTTCACTACACATATCATCACAATTAAAATTGCTTAAATCAAAATTTTGTTTTGAACTAAAAACATAATCAGATTGCAATTCTCTTTGTTTTTCCTTTTCTTGTTTTTTAAGCTGCTGTCTTATTTTCTTATATTCTTTCCTTCTTGCCTTCACTTCTGGCCTTTGAGCATATTGTCTTTTTTTTCTTTCATTTCAGGTCTTTGTATATATTCTTTCCTTCTTACCTTTACTTCAGACCTTTGAGTATATTCTTTCTTTTTTTCTTTATTCTTTTGAAATAAATAAAATTCATTAATAACTATATTTCCATTATTCATGATTTTCCCCTTCTAAATATAATTAATTAAATTTTATACTAATAAATATATGAATTAGGTTTACCAATTTTAACTGTTTTTTTAATATTTAATTAAAAATAAAAATATATTATGACAAAATCTATAATATTTTCATTTTTATTTTTTTTACTCTTAATTACTATTTTTTTAAAATCAAAAATTTTTAATTTAAACTTAAAAAAATATTATTAACAATTAAAATTAATTAAAGATAAAACCAGTTGCCAAATTATAATCACAATTATCACTGTTTAAATTACTTGTAAGTATAATATTACTATTTCAATTAAAATTTTGTTGTGATATTTTTTTATTAACTAATAATTGTTCACCAGATTGACATAATTCTAAATTATTTGATACATCTTTTACAATTTGTTCACCACAAACATTATCATAAATTAAATTAGATAACAAATTTTCACTACTTAGTACCGAACTTTGTTCTTCATTAGCCATATATTCAAATTCTATTTCCTCTAACAACTTATCTAATTCTGTTTCTTGTGTTTCTGAATAAAGTTGTAATTCTAAAACATCTCATGCAATATTTTTTATTTGTTCACTACACATATCATCACAATTAAAACTGCTTAAATCAAAATTTTGTTTTGAACTAAAAACATA
Organism: Spiroplasma endosymbiont of Tiphia femorata; assembly: GCF_964020225.1. NCBI lineage: Bacteria > Bacillati > Mycoplasmatota > Mollicutes > Entomoplasmatales > Spiroplasmataceae > Spiroplasma > Spiroplasma endosymbiont of Tiphia femorata. The sequence continues at coordinate 1,569,884 of NZ_OZ026544.1, forward strand.
ACCAGATTGTAATTCTCTTTGTTTTTGCTTTTTTTCCTTATTAAGTTGATATCTCTTTTTATCATACTCTCTTCTCCTTGCTTTTACTTCGGGTTTTTGATCATATTCTCGTTTTCTTGCTTTTACTTCAGATCTTTGTTTATATTCTCGTTGCCTTTCTTTATTGCGTTGATATCATAATTTACTATTTTTTAGTTCCAGTTCTTTATTAAGCTGATAACATTTTTTTCTATATTCTTGTTGCCTTTCTTTATTGCGTCAATATCATAATTTACTATACTCTCGCTGTTTTTCTTTAATAAGCTGATATCTTTTTTTATCATATTCTCTCCTCCTTACTTTCACTTCAGGTCTTTGCTTATATTCTTGTCTTTTTTCTTTATTTTTTTGAAATAAATAAGGTACATTAATAACTATACTTTCATTATCCATATGCTTTGCTCCTCCTATAAACATAATTAATTAAATTTAATTTAAACTTTTACCACATTTTTTCTATCTATCAAAAATTATATTTATTTTTTTTGATAAATAAAACTGTATTATTGCAATTTTTTTCAAATTCTTAATAAAATAAAAAATTTTATAGTATAAAATACCCATAAAATTTTTTATTTTATTATATTTTTAATTAAATCTTAGAAAATATTACTAAAAAAGTAAAATTTAATTTCAAAATTAATTCATCATTAAAATTATTAATAACTAATTTTATCGTTTAGATTTATTGAAAGCAATACCCAATGCTTTTGGTGTTTTACTTCATTTTGATGTAAACACTAAAACTAATAAAGATGTTACAAAAGGCAATATATTCCATATATCAGAATTACTTGATATTCATTGAGGAATATTTGGTAAAAACGTAATTCTGGCACCTGTTGTTTCAACAATAGCAAATAAGGCAGCACCAATTGTAATCAATGGTACTCTTCATTGTCCAAAAATTAAAATAGCTAAAGCAATAAAACCATTTCCACTAACTGTCCCACGAAAAGTTTGACTAGCATACATTGGAAAAATACCACCAGCAATTCCTGCTAAAAAACCAGATAATAATACAGCAACATATCGTTGTTTAATAACATTAATTCCTGCAGCATCAACCGCATTGGGATTTTCACCAGTCGCAACATGATGTAATCCTCATTTAGTATATTTTAGAATAATAGCAATACTTACTAAAACTATAATTGCTAAAAATAAATATAAATTAAAAAATTCATTATTACCAATTTTTGGTAATTGATAAATATTTGTTAATGAAATAAAACCATTATTCCCTGGTAACTGAACAACAAAAACTGCAATTGCTGCTGCTAAAATATTAATTGCAACGCCAGAAATAATTTGATCAGATTTTAAAGTAACTGATGCAAAAGCATGGAAACAAGCAAATCCCATTCCCGCTAATCCAGCTACTAATAAAGCAACAATTTGTGATCAATTACCTCAATTAACACCTATATTTTTTCCAAATGAAGAAAAAGCAAGAGCACCAATTGTCATCATTCCTTCAATACCAATATTAACAACACCAGCACGTTCTGAAATTAATCCAGATAATGCACCAAGTACTAAAACAACAAAAATTAAACTAGAATGTTCAAGAATTATTTTGAGTGCTTCCATTAACTTTTTCCTCCTGTTCTTTCAGTTTTTATTTTCATAATTGCTTGTTGTTCATTTTTAAATATATCAGTAAATTTATTAATAAAAGTTGTCTTTTCAATTTCCGCTTTTTTAGTAAATTGTTTAGTTAATATATTAATATTACTATTAATTGGGATAATTTGACTTTTTAATTGCTGTTTGTCAATTTTATAATTTTTAATTAAGTCTTTAACATTATTTTTATAATTAGTTTGAAGTTGATGTTTTGCTAAAATTAATTGTTTTTTTATTTTTTTATCGTCAGTTTTAACTGTTTGATTTTTTAATAACTTTAATTCATCACTTAATTCTTGTTTCAATTTATTAATTTCTCGATAAAGATTTAATTTTAAGTCTTTTACTCTTGACTTATCTAATATTGCTTTTTGTTTTTTTAATAATACTATTTCTCGAATTAAATCTTGCTTATAGTTATAAACATTATTTTCATATTTCATTTTTTCATTAATATACATATTTAAACTTTCACCATAAATCGTTTTTATTTCTTGTTGAAAATTATTTCAATTACCAATTTTACCTTTTTTTCAAATTGCATTATATTGTTTATATATATAATGATTTAAAGCTTTATTTTCTTGGAAAAATTGTGCTCAATTAACACCAACTTTATCATTTTTATTTTTAATAACTGCTTGTAACTGTAAGTTGATATCACTATTAACTTTATTAATTTCTTGTGAAAGATTTTGTTTTAAATTTTTAACTACTGACTTATCATCTCATAGTATTTTATTATATTTTCCTTTTAATTGTTCTTTATCAATTTTATATTTTTTAATTAATTCCTTAGTTTCAATTTTATAAGTAATTTGAAGTTGACATTTTTTTAAAATTAATTGTTCTTTTAATTTTTTATCATTAGTTTTAACTAATTCATTTTTTAATGACTTTAATTGATCACTTAATTCTTGTTTCAATTTATTAATTTCTTGTGAAAGATTTTGTTTTAAATTTTTAACTTTTGACTCATAATCTGATAATGATTTATTATATTCTATCTTTAAGTGATTAATTTTATTATTTTTTTCTTTAATTAAATCTGATTTTAACTTATTATATTGTCTCTTTATTTTAAAATTTTCAATAAAATGATAGTACATCTTGGCAATAAAACTATTTGTAACTTTTCGTTTTTCTCCATCAAAGGCTATATTTAAATAACGAATTAAAAATTTAATTGGCTGTAAACGAGATAATAAAACTGCACAAGCAGCTGAATAAATAATAACACCAAAAATAATATCACCAGTTGCTGTTGGTAATGTTAATACTGAACCAATTGAACCACCACTCTTAATTAAGCCTCAAAGAAAAGCAGAACCCACAACACCTATTGGATTAATTTGACCAACTAAGGCAACAGCTATACTATCAAAACCAATAGTTGGTAAATCATCAGTTAAAAAACTAATTGAAGGATTTTTGGCAATGTAATAAATAACAGCCATTACTCCTGCTAATGCTCCTGAAATAACAAATGATGTTATGCAATAATGTTTATGATTAATACCACTATAAACCGCAGCAAATGGATTTAAACCTACTGTTCGAATTTTATAACCTAAAGTTGTTTTTTTCAATAAAAATCAAACTGTTATTATTAAAATAATAGAAATTAATAATGGTAGTATACAATTATAACCATTAATACTCATACTCATACTATCATGAATAGTTGCTGATGTTCCATGATCAGCATCATATAAATCTTTATTGATTTTAAATAGTCATTTTACTAAATATCAAATTGTTCAATTTAATAAAATAGAAGTAACAACCTCATGAACATTAAAAAAAACTTTTAATAACACTGTTACCAACGCCACCAATATTGCTGCTAATACTCCAGCAAAAAGCGCGCTAATTATAGCTAATGGTTGTGATAAGTCATAACGGACACCAATTGCGATAACAACAGCTCCTGCTGCTAACATTTGACCCGCAACTCCAATATTAAACATTCCTGAGCGGAAAGAAATAACTAGTGCTAATCCTGCTACAATATAAATTGCTCATCAAACTAAAGTATTATCTCAATTATTAGCTGGCCAACTTGTAAAAGCATATGTTAATAACAACTGAAAATAAGTAAAAGCATTTTGACCTGAACCAATTATAACAAAACAAGCAATAATTAATCCAAAAATAATGGCAAAAATTGAACCCTTAAATTTAGTAAGACTACTATTCATTTCTTTTGAACCAAGATATAAACGACTTCGTCGTTTTAAAAATCATGTTTTTTGTTTAAACATTATCTTCATTTCCTTCCATTAACATTTTTTGTCCCGCCATCATTAATCCTAATTGTTCACGAGTAACATTTTTAGGACTAACATTACCAGTAATTTTACCAGCATGTAAAACAACAATTCGATCTGCTAATGACATAACTTCTGATAATTCATAAGAAATTAATAATACTGCATTACCTTCATTTTTTTCATCAAGAATACGACTATGAATATATTCAATAGCACCAATATCCAAGCCACGTGTTGGCTGAGCAACAACTAAAATTTTATGTTTTCTTGTTAATTCTCTACCAACAACCGCTTTTTGTTGATTACCACCTGACAAACCTCTAACTAAAGCAAAACCACTTTTACTACCACGAACATCATAATTATTAATAATATTTTGTGCATAAGATTGAATAGCTTTACTGCGAATCAAACCATGCTTAGAAAAAGGATATTCGCTAATATTTTGTAAAACCATATTATCAATAACATTATAATCTAAAACAAGTCCATATTTATGACGATCTTCAGGAATATGACTTAAACCACTTTTATATAAACTTTGAATTGAACTGTGTTTCATATTCTTATTACCAAAAAAAATATCACCTTTTTCTGGCTTAATCAAACCAGTAATTGCTGAAATTAATTCAGTTTGACCATTACCTTCAATACCAGCAATAGCCACAATTTCTCGTGACTTAACTTCTAAACTAAAATCAGAAAGACCCATTATTGATTTCCTATTACCAATTTTATGAACAAATAAATTATCAATTTTTAATAATACTGGCCCTAATACAACATTACCTTGATTTCTAATATCAACTAAATCTCTACCAACCATCAAAGTAGCAATTTCTTCTTTAGTTTTACTCTTAGATTCAAAAGTTTCAATAACTTTACCTAAACGAATTACTGTAACATTATCAGCAACTTGTTTAACCTCTTCTAATTTATGACTAATAAAAATAATAGTTTTACCATCACGTCTAAGTTCTTCAATAATTGTTAATAAACTAGTAATTTCTTGTGGTGTTAAAACCGCGGTTGGTTCATCAAGTACAATAATACTAGCACCACGATAAAGAACTTTTAAAATTTCAACACGTTGTTGCATACCAACACTAGCATTCTCAATTTTTAAATTAAGTTTAATGTCTAATTTATATTTTTTTGAAATTTCTAAAATTTTAGATTTAGCTTTTTTATAATTAATTCACTGTCATTTATGAACCGGCTCACTACCTAAAATAATATTTTGTAAAATAGTGAAGTTATCAACTAATTTAAAATGTTGATGTACCATTCCAATACCTAATTCGCCTGCTCTAATTGGTCCTGATATTACTACTTCTTTACCATTAATTTTAATAATACCTTTTGTTGGTTGATATAGTCCAAATAAGATTGACATTAGTGTCGATTTACCTGCACCATTCTCGCCAACCAAAGCGTGAATTTCTCCTTTTTTAATTTTAATAGAAATATTATTGTTAGCAATAATAGTATCTAAAAAAACTTTAGTAATACCTTCCATTTCAACAGCATATTGTAAGTTCTGTTTTTCAATATTTACTTGCATTTTATCACCCCTCTTAATTATTTAAATGGATCATATTCTTTTTTAATACCATTAATTCAATAATGATCTTTTAAATTGAGTACTTTTTGTCATCCAGCAGAAATTTTATCTAATCAATTAGTAGTTTCTGTCATTAATGGTGTGTAAATATCTTTATCACCATCTTTAATTGCTTTATTTGGTGCTATTCCAGTAAAATTAGGCCCACCTCTGTATGGTGCATCATCAATAAATGTTTGATCGGCAGTTGGATCAGTTGGATGCTCTGGATTCTGATCAGTTTTACCAACTGATTTTCAGAGCATAAGTTTAATTGAACTAATTAAATCTTTTTCTGCAGAAGTAATAAACCTATCTGCAGATTGTGGGTATTGAAGTTGTTGATCTGTATCAACACCAATAATTTTACCTTGACCAGATTTTTTTAATGATGATAAAGTATCTTCGGTTTGTGGTCCTGCTACCGGAAAAATAATATTAGTTTTTTGTCGAGCAAGATCATCATTAATTGCTTGTGAACCTTTTGAACCTTGAGTAAAATCACCACTAAATTGAGTACCTGAAGTTATAAATTTAATATTTGGTAATGATTCTTTAAAATCTGAATTTAAAATTTTAACTCATGATATTAATTTTTCTTCATCTTCTTTATTTTTAAATTTATTATTAAAAAACTGTATGGCTCAATAATAACCATACATATAATTAGTAACTGCTGGAATATCAAGTCCACCATAGGTTGACATTTTTAAATTATCAAGTCCACCATATTGATTAGCATGAGCAGTTAACCATATTGCCCCTGCCAATCCGGCTAAAAAGCCTGATTGTTCTGCTTTGTAAAGTAAACCAGCCAATTGTTTATTAGATTTTGGTACTTCTTTATTTGCAGTATCACCATCAATAAAAATAAATTTCACTTTATGTTTTAAAATAGTATTTTGTGCTTTAACCAAAGCATTATGATGTAAAAATCCTGAAGCAATAATTACTTTACTGTTTATGAAAACGGCTTTATTATATGATGTCATTAAATCATCAGTATTAGTTAATTGGGGATTATCTCAAGAAACCTCAACTCTTTTATTTTTATATTGAGGATCAACATAATCACTATGTGTTCAATCATTAAACTCTTGTTTAAACTTGAGGGCAGCATTATATGATGATTCATTAAAAGAAGCATCATTAATAGTATGTCCATCAGTTACAACAGTTATTCGATAAATATTTGGATCATTAAACTGACTATTGCAAGCAATGATTGGTAATATCATTATTACTGACAATGATATTGCACTAAATACAGTAAAAATTTTACGCATACTATTATATTCCTCCTACAATTATATATAAATATTTATATAAAAAAAATATAAAAAAAGAAAGCAAAAACATTGCTTTCTTAATTCAATTATTCAAAATAAAATAAAACTGTGTATAAATAAATTTTGAAAATAAATGGGTGGGAATAACTTACTATTAAAAAATACAGTATATATGTATTTAATATTAATTATTTTCTTATTTTCACAATTAACTCTAAACACTAGTTTCTCCTTTTAATGGCATAACTACCATTATATAAGATAATAAAACTTATTCTTTAAAAATTCAAGAATAATTATAATTTTTTTAAAATATATAGTAAAGTTTTATTAAAACTGTGGTTTATACTTTTCAACACTTTCATCAACATAATTTTTTCAAGCATTTTCTCACTTATCACGAGTAGAATCATTAGCTAAATCAGCAACTAATTTATTATAAGCATCAGTTACTTTTTGTGCCAAATGTCAATAATCATTACTATCAATAATTAAGTTATTATAAATAGCACTAATAGAATCATTATTAGCAATTCCAAGATATTGCTGACCACCTAATGCTGGTTGTGGTATGCTACCATCAAAGTATTGTTCACCATTAATAGGTTTAATACCATCCTCATTATAATCTAAATTAAAAGAATGTCATAATCAAGTATTAACTGACTTATGAATTCCTTTTAAAGCTGATGTAATAAAAATATCTTTAGCATAACTATATTGAACACTTTGATTAACATCGACACCAATAATTTTTGCTTTGCTATTAGTAGTAGAGTTTTTAACAGCTGATACTAAATCAATTGTTTGTGCTCCTGCAACAGGCATTACAATATCATCTTTATATCCATCAATTAATTGTGAAGTTATCGCTTTTGATGATTTTGTACCGGATTCAAAACTACCTGTAAATTGTTTAGCAATTTTATCAAAATGAATATCAAATTTATTAGTTCATTTTTCAATTTTTTCCTTACCCTCTTTAATTCTAATGGCATTAGTCATTTCCAATAAATTATCATTGCTATTACGATATTTATTAAAATAATATACACCTCAATAATAACCCATCATATAACTAACAATAGTATCAGCTGGTAAACCACCAAAAGTTGACATTTTTAAACCATTATCATCATATGTTTCATGATTAGCTGCTAATCATATTGCTCCTGCTAATCCTGATAAAAACCCTGATTGTTCTGCTGAATAACTTAAACACGCTACATCAACTGGCTTTTCTAATTTAGCATCAACTAAAATAAAACGAACACCTAACTTTTTATATTGATTTTGAATAGCTGATGTTAATGCACCAAGATGATTAAACCCAACAACAATAATTGTTTTAGCACCAGCAAATGTTGCTAAATTATAATTATTTTGTAAAGTTGAAACGGTACTATCTCGTGAAATAATTCAACGCGTTTTCATTTTTTTATTTTTTCAAACTTCATTACCGGGTAAATTACTAATCATAATACGATTATCATTAAATGTTTTAGTAAACTCTTTTGAACCTTCTAATACTTGCTGATTAAAAGCTTTATCGAATAAATCACCACCATCAGTAATTATTCAAATATCACCAACACTAGGAATACTACATCCAATTAATCCTACTGATGAACTATTTATTAACAAAGTAATAATTAATAATTTTAAAAAATATTTCATAAATTTCTCCTATAAATAAAAAAATGTACTACAGTAAAAATATTAATATTTATTTACAATTTTTTTATACTTTATTTTTACCATATTTTTCATCAAAATTAATAATTCCTCTATTATATGCATCAAGAATAATTCGTGCACAATGAACAGGATTATATAAAATATTAGTTTTTAATTGTGAATTAGCCATTAACAGTTTAATAAATAGTTCAAAATCATTTTCTTTTAATACAAAATCATGCGTAAAACCTTTTATATCATTCATATCTACTAATAATGCTAAAAGAATTTTATGAATTATTCCTCATGAAGAATTTTTAGCATTACTCTCAATTCTACTAATTGTTGCTTGACGAACACCTACTAATTTCCCCAAATATGCTTGCGTTCAACCAAGTCTTAGACGTATACGCCTAATTTCTACTTCAATTGCCATTTTATTTCCCTCTCTAATTTTAGTTATTCCCAAACTTATTATGTTATGAAAAATTATAAAAAGATAAATTTTATTCTATATTTGCATAAAATATACTAAAATTAATATGGTGATACAAAATGGAAAATGAATTAATTAAATACTGAACAAAAAAAAGTTTTTTTTATGTTAGCATTTTGTGATTAATTGTTCAAATTATATTTATAATAATAGGTTCAATTTTAATAAATACTACTAGTGAAAAAATAATTAATATTTTATTAATAGTTGGCATAAATAGTTTAATTCTATTAATTTTGTTTGCTTTTTCTATTAATCATTATACTTATGAAACAGTTTATCAAATTAAAGTCAAAGGTAGTACTTTTCAAACTAAATTTTATCGTTATCTAATTATTCTATTTAGTTTTGGTTGATTAATTTTTTTCATTTTAAATGCATTATTTATGTTAGTTGAAACTGCCGTTTTTAAAAGCAAACTTGATTATTTTAATACTTTAAACGATCATTGATGAATTTTACTTATTGTAACAATATTTAACGTTTTAATTATTAGCATACATCGACAATTAATGCATTATACATTAACAAATTTACAATTACCATGAAGTAAATACATAAATAACAAATAGTAGATTATATCTACTTTTTCTTTGCATCTCATAAATTTATAATATTTTTTGCACTAATTAAACCAAATAATGATCCACAAGCAACTAAACCACCATTTAATCCAATAAAAACAAATGATAATCCTAATACTAAAGTTATTACTCCATTGCCAAGACTGGCAATACTAACAATAATTAATGGTAATAATGTAACAACAATTGAACCAACTCCAATTACTAAACCAAGAATATAACCAATTCTTTGTTCAAATGCTTTTCTTGAATTTATCATAACTAAAATAAATATAAGAATACCATAAGTTGTTAGACAAGCTATCAATATAATTCATCCTAATCATTGAATAGTACTTAATCCAGAATCAAAAACTTCTTGTAATCATTCTCCAAACTTCCATAATAATTCATAAGAACTTTCCATTAATCCTTTTAAAGAAATCATAATTATAGAAATAACCATTACCGGCATTAATGTTGTCAAAAGTAGATAAATACCAATGTTAGATAATGTTTTTGAAAATTTTAACATCCTTTTACCTCTTTATAATTATTATTTCGCAATATTTCTAGTAAACTATTCGTACTTTATTTTTAACATCTTATGCAAAAAAAAATTTAAAATCTATAAACAATAATTTTATTTATCAATCATTTTTAAAATTATTAAAAACTAAATGTAATTAATAATTAAGTATCTAATTTTACATTTATCTTAACATTTAGCCAATATAAATCAACAATAATACGTAATTTAAATAGTTAATAATAATTATATCTTGTCTTTTAAATTTTAAAAATAAATATATTATCTTTATTGATTGTAAAATTTCAAAAAAAATGTTAAAAAAACTACAAACTAAATATAGTTTTTAACCTATTTACTTTGTTTCTCAAAGTAAATAGGTTTTTATTTTTAAAAGGAGAAAAAACATGAAAAAAATATTAAAAATAATAAGTGGTTTAATAATTATTACAAGTACAAGTTTAAGCGCTATTGGATGTTATAAAAATAACAATATTTATGATTTAAAAGTGTTACAATCAATAATTTGACAAGAATCAGCAGAAAGAAAAATATCCTTATTAAATACTTTTCGTGCAGCAATAAAACAGTATGATGATGTTATAGAAGCAAATAAAAAACATTTATCATTAGATGTTATTTACGCAACCGCAAATAAACCTAATGCCAAAAATGATGAAGAAGATAAAAATTACACTGTGCATTATAATGAATCAAAAATTGAAGCTAATAAATATGTACCTATTGTTATTACTGATTTGGATGAAACATTCATAAATAATATTGGTTTTTCAATTTATAAATTTTTTAATCCAAAAATGAAAGATATGGATTATGAATTTAAAAAATGAGTTGATCATCAAGTCAATTTTGAAGAACAACTTTATAATGGAGTTTTAGAATTTGTTAAACATGTATGAAAAAGTGGTGGTATTGTTTTATTTGATTCAAATCGTTTTCAAGGCGAAAATATCAAGTATGGAGATGAAGCAATACCAACTAAAAAACTACTAGAAAATAATTATTATCCAAAGGCATTTCTTGATAGTTATGTTTGATGAATGCAAGGAGTAACTAAATATAATTCAAGTAATTATAAAGATTTAATATCAAAAGAAAATCGTTTTAATTATATTAATAATAACAATTTTAAATTATCATCAAAAGATAAAAATAGTATGCAAATAAAAAATTGAGAAAATGATTTAGTACCAATAAAAAATGTACCATCACATATTGTAATGAGATTGGGTGATAACATTAATGATTTTCATTCTAATTTAACTAATTCAGAATTAATTGATAAAATATCATTAAAAAATGAATTAATAAATAATAAAAATTTTAATAACTTAATTGGTAAAGTGGGAGATGAATTTTGATTTACAAAAAATGAAAATGGAGAAATAATAGAACATTATTGAAAAGAAAATGAAAAAAATAGTTTAATTGATAGTGATCTAAAAAACCTTGGTTTTGTAAAAGAAATTAAACTAGAAGAAGGAAAAATTAGTTGAAAAGAAACTTATGTACTGGTTGGCGGTAATGATGTATATGGTAATTTTTTATGAGATTTAGAAAAAAAATATAGTTCTAATTTAGATAATTGATTAAATTTACTAAAACATTATTTCAAAAAATATGAAAATATATGAAAATAATTTACAAAGTTAATATATTTGATATATATATATATATATATATTTATTAATTGTAAATTTTCAAAAAGATGTTAAAAATAACTATAAACTAAATATTGTTTTTAACCTATTTACTTTGAAAAACAAAGTAAATAGGTTTTTATTTTTAAAAGGAGTAAAAAAATGAATAAAGAAATTGAACAAGAAATAAAAAACTTAATGTTTAAAGAAATAAAAAAATTAAAAACATATGCTATTAATTATCATAATTACAAAAAGAAAATACAATTTAATGATATAGATATTCAAAATATAAATAATAGTATTGAAGATAAAAGTAAAAAAAGTAATATAAACAGTATTATGAGAGAACATAATTATGCAAAAACATTACCTATTTTATAAAAAAATTTAATTTAGTTATAAAAAGTTTTAATATCAAAAATAGTAAGAACATATGTTCTTACTATTTTTGTAAACTTTGGTCTTGATAACTTTTTCAATAATTTAAAATTACATCATCATTAAATAAATTAATTTCATTTTTCTTAATTCCTTTTTTTAATTTATTTATATTTTGTCATAATATATTTTGTAAAGGTATTGGATACTTTCATATTCGACGATTAGTTTTAAATTCTTTCAAATCTAACAGTTTATAAGAACGATTAGGAAATACTTTAACATCTAAATCATAATCAATGTATTTAACTGTTTGCGAATCTAAAATAAAAGGACTGGCAATATTACAATAATAATGAACACCATCATTACGAATCATACAAATAATATTGTATCAATCATTTTTAAAAAATAACCAAATTGCTGGATCAACGGTTGTTCATTTACGACCATTAATTTCAGTAATTGTTACATTCTCATTTACTAAAACTAAATATTTTTCAGTATCTTCTAAAACAATTGAATTATTTCAACTACGATATAAATCGCCATTATGCTTATATGCATGAATTGAAAGTATTTGCCCTTCTTTAAGGTACATATACATTTAAACCTCAACTTTCTGCAAATCATAAAACATAATAATTATACCATTATTTATTTAGTAAATAAAAAGCGAAAATAAATTTATAATAATATTTATTTAAAAAAGAAAAAACTCCAAAAAGGAGTAGTAAAAAAACATAATTTTATTAAATGGGGCGACTGACGGGATTCGAACCCGCGAATGTCAGTTCCACAAACTGATGCGCTAGACCGCTACGCCACAGTCGCCATATTAGTTTCTATAAGTAAAACCGTTAAATATTATACAATAAATTTATGATTTTTTAATATTTTTTTTCATAAAACTACAAAAATAATCATCTAATTTTCGTATATAACAGTAATAATAATAAAAAACAATGTTACTATTAACAATTAGAAAACAATTTAAAAATAATAATTAATCATAATAATTGATTTAAATACTCTTAATACCTTTTCTATGTGTGTATATCCTAATACACTTTTAAGCCATACTATATTTAGAAATTAGGAAGTTTACTGATTAAAACACTAGTCACAGTAATAGCTTTGTAATAGTGTTCCTATTGAAAATATTTTATTTAATAAAAATGAAAATAAAGAGAAAACTCTTGTAAAATTAACATATTTTATATCATAACAAATCAACACGATTGAAAAATTATCACAAATAATAATGGTATTTCTTTGAAATCAAACAAAAATAAATAATTATTCTAAAATAAGAAATATTACTAGTATTCTTAGTTAAATAAATAAAACTTATAAAAATATTAATTTTCTTTTTTCTTTTAAAATGCTTACTTCTTTTCTATTTTTATGTCTTTTATTTTTGTGTTTTTTACTTTTTTTAATTTTTTTAATAAGTTTATTTTCTTTTTTTAATTTTTCTTCTTCAGCTCTTTTACATTCTTCTTGTAAATTTTTTGCCTTTTCTAATTTTCTTTCTTCTTCATTTTGTTTTATTCTTTCTTGGATTTCTTTTTCAATACGTTTCTGATTTTCTTCAAAATCTCTTCTTTCAAATTTTCATTCTCTAGACATACTTAATTTCTCCTCTTTTAAAAAAATAAAAAACCCATATACTTTAAAATAAGACAACGGGTTAAAAACTATATTAAGTTTATAAAATTATTATACTTAAGAAAAATATAATTACAAATATTTTCTAAATATATAAATAAAAATTTAATTATTTTTTTATATATTATTGTGAATAATAATCATCAATAAATGGAATTCTTCAAAATATTTCTGGATGATAAGTATAAGATATAAGAAATGCTAACAATCCTACACCAATAATAAAGAAAAATATATCTTTAAAATCAATATGGTATTGACGAAAACGTGTTCTTTTACCTTGCGGATCATAACCCCTTGAATCCATAGCGTATGCTAAATCTTCTGCTTTTTGAAATGAAGAAACTAATAAGGGAATAATTAATGATACTAACGATTTAACTTTTTCTTTAAAATGACCATTCTTTAAATCTACACCACGTGATGCTTGCGCTTTTAAAATTCTGCCCGCTTCATCTAATAATGTAGGAATTGAACGAAGAGCAATAGAAATAATCATTGAAATAATATGTACTGGAAATTTAATTAATTTTAGTGGTAACATTAAATCTTCTAATGCTAATGTTAAATCTAATGGTTGAGTTGTGGTTGTTAAAATTGTTGTAATTAAAATCATTAAATAAATTCTAAGAGCAATATAAATACTAACAAATATAGCTTTATACGATACTTTAATACCATGCCAACGTCAAATCATTCCAACATTAGGGCCATCAGTTAAAAAACAGTTAATTATAAATAAAATAAATGCCATAAATAAAATGGGGCGCATTAATTTTAATAACATCATAAAAGGTAATTTTGCACAAAAGAAAATTGTTATGACAGTAAAACCAATAAGAGCGTAACCTTCAAAACCAGTATGAAAAAAAAGTGAAGCAATTAAACAAATTAAAACTAGTAATTTAATTCTTGGATCTACACGATGAATGATTGAATTTAAAGGTAAATAACGACCAAAACTAACTTTCATTATTTATTACTCCTTACTTTTTATTGCTATTTTTTTTGGATAATATTTTTGACAACTGGTCAATTAATTCTGAATCACTTCTAGCAGTAATTTTTGATGTATCAAATCCTGCTGCTTCTAATTTATATAAAAAACTATAAATTTTTGGTGGCTCAATTCCGGTTTCGGTAATTAATTTTTTATCTCTAAAAATAGTAATTGGATCTGCTTTTTTATAAATCTGTGTATTATGTAATACAATAACTTCATCAGCAACCATTAGTACATGATTCATATTATGAGTTACTAAAATAATAGTTTTATTTTCTTTATGATTTAAATCATAAAATAAATTAATTAATTCTTTTTCACCATCGGGATCAAGTCCTGCTGTTGGTTCATCTAAAATTAAAGTATGACCTTGTAATGCCAAAATACCAGCAATAGCAACTCTTCGTTTTTGACCACCAGACAAATCAAATGGACTTCTTGATAAGTATGTTTCGTCTAATCCAACCAAATTAATATATTTTTTTGCTAACTCTCGTGCTTTATCTTTTTTCTCACCAAAATTAACTGGTCCAAACATAATATCTCGTTCAATAGTTTCTTCAAATAACTGATATTCGGGAAATTGAAAAACTAAGCCAATTTGTTTACGTATTTTTTTAATATCACGAATTTTTTTTTGATTAGCCTTAATAATAAAATCATTAATAGCAACTGAACCTGCCATTGGAACTAATAAACCATTAATATGTTGAATCATAGTTGATTTACCACTGCCAGTTTCACCAATAATAGCAACTATTTTTTGTTCAACAATTTCAATAGTAATATCTTTTAATGCTTGATATTGATAAGGGGTTTTTGGAGAATAAGTATAACTTACTTCTTTGAATTTAATTGACATAAGCTAGAAATCAGCTCCTCTTCACTTAATGTTTCATTAATATTAATTCCCTTATTTTTTAAACCTAACGATACTTTTAAAACAAAAGGAATATCTAAATGAATACTTTGTAAAAACTCTCATTCTTTTAATATTTCAGATGGAGTTCCATAACGAACTAATTTACCTTTATTCATAACAATAATTTTATCGGCATTAATAATTTCATCCATATCATGAGTAATAGAAATAATAGTTTTATTGCGTTGTTCTTGTAATTTTAACATAATTTCTTTAACTTCTCGTTTACCTTTTGGATCAAGCATACTAGTTGCCTCATCAAAAATAATAATATCAGGTTCTAAAGCTAAAACTGAAGCAATAGCTACACGTTGTTTTTGACCACCAGATAATCATAGTGGTTCATGATCTAAATATTTTTCCATACCCACTGCCCTAGAAACTCTGTCAATAATTGCTGGCATATCACTGGGCTCAACTAAATGATTTTCCAAGCCAAAAGCAATATCATCACGAACAGTTGAACCTATAAATTGGTTATCAGGATTTTGAAAAACAATACCTAAGTGACGACGTAATTGTTTAATGTTTTTATTAGTAATTGTTTCACCAAATAATTGAATTGTACCTTTTTGTTTGTGTAAAACACCAATAATAATTTTTGAAAGTGTTGACTTACCACTACCATTATGACCAATTATAGTAATATATTCACCATGATTAATATCAAAACTAACATTATCAACAGCGTTATTGTATTCTGGTTTATAACGAAATTCAACATTTTTTAAACTTAATGAAATTTTAGATTTACTCATATTACTTCTAACTCCATTTTAAATATTATGCTAGTAAAATTATAACAGTAATTTTATATATATCAATTTATAATTTATAAAAATTATAAAAAAAGAAAAAAATGAACAATATCTGTTCAAAATTGAAGTTAAATTATTGTTCATTTTCTAATAAAATTTAGTTTATAAATTAAAGTTATATAAATTTCTATTCTATAAAATTAATGTAAAGAAATATCTAGATTTTTAGAATTTTCTTTTAATAAAGATTCAGTTTTTGTTACTTTTTCTGTTGATTTCAATAATTTGTCACTTCAACTTTTAGATGAGCTGGGTACTGCTGATGAAGTTGAAGGTTGCGGATCATTATTTGAAACATTATTTTTTGATAATTTTTCTAGTTCTTTTTTAATATCTTTTAATTCTCGTTTTTTTTTCTTCTATTTTTCTTGTTGTTTTACCATGATTATTATAACAACCACAGCTCATAAGTAATCAAAATTTATTTCAAAAATCTTTTAATTTTTCAGCTTCTAATTTCCTAATTTCCGCTTCTAAAGATTTTTCTTTTCTTTGATAATATCCTAATGTAAGTTTTTGTTTACTACCTCTATAAAGTTTAGTAAATGGTTTATATATACGTTTAAACCATGGTTTTGCATTTTGCTGAACAGAAGTAGCGTTTTCTTCTGGTGAAATTACTATTGATTCTTCTAATGAATTATTTTTTATTTGTTTTAAGACATCTTTTTTTGTTGTAATTTCTTTGACAATTTTTATAGAAGATTTTTCAAGCCTACATATTATC
The DNA here is from genome assembly GCF_964020225.1 of Spiroplasma endosymbiont of Tiphia femorata. Taxonomy (NCBI): domain Bacteria; kingdom Bacillati; phylum Mycoplasmatota; class Mollicutes; order Entomoplasmatales; family Spiroplasmataceae; genus Spiroplasma; species Spiroplasma endosymbiont of Tiphia femorata. Next base: position 1,587,165 of record NZ_OZ026544.1, read on the forward strand.
AAAAGTAAACTTAAAATTTTAAAATTAATATTTGCATCATCTATAACCACTATATTTAGTTTATGCTGTAATTCATATATTTCACAAATTTTCTTATTTTTTTTGATCTCCAATTCTGCTATTTTAACTTCATTTTCTGTTTTTTTATTTGAATATAATTTATGATTTGCTTTTATTAATTGTTCTTTATTTTCTAAAATAATTTGTTCATGTTTAAATTCTTCAAATTCTAATAATGTTATTTCTTTCTCTTTTCTTTTTAAACTAGCAGATAAATTAGCAATTTTTAATCTTACTTCTAATATTTCATTTTCTTTTTCTTTAATCAAAAGATTCACATTATTATCATTAACAACAATCGTTTCTTTTAATTTGACTATTTCTTCCTCCATTTCTTTCTCATTTTTTTTAAGTTCTTCTAATTGATTTATTATTTCTTGTTTATTTTCTTTTAATTTTGTTATATTTTCTTGTATTTGTTGTTGTTGCTTTTCTTCTACTTCAACTTTATTTTCAATTTCTTTTCTTAAATTTTCTAATTTTATTAAATCTTTTTCTTTAAACTTTACCTCTTTTTCTTCATATTTAATATTTTTTTCTTTTTTTTCCTTTAATTTATTTTTAATTTCATTTAAGGCTATCTTAAGTTTTTTAATTTCTTTACTTAAATCTTTTTTTTCATCATTAATATTTAATTTTAGTTTTTCTCATTTTTTTATTTCTTTTTTTTCATTTTTAATTTGCTTATCATTTTCTTCGATTTCTTTTTCAAAGGCTTTAATTACTTTTTTTATTTCTGAACTTTCTTTTTTACGTTTTTCTTGTTCAGTAACTGGCATCAAAATCTTCCTTTCAAAATAAAAAAATCGATTATTTTTTTAAAAAAAATAATGGATTGAAAACTATATTTAGTTTTTCGTATATATTATATATAAACTTTATTAAATATATATTATACTTGCTAGATAACACTTTTAAATTTTTATAAAATATTTAAGATTTATTAAAAAAGTTTATTTTTAAACACTAAAATCTTGTTGTATAAGAAACAGTATCAGTAACTAAACTATCTGAAAAATTATTATTAGACTCTCAAATTATACTGTCTACATCACTTGTATCATCATCATTACTTAATAAGGAAACAGTATCAACCTCATCATAATAACCATTAGTATCAGATATATTATTATCAGATATATTATTATCAGATATATTATTATCAATAATAACTTCAACAAAACGTTCAAATTTAATATTTTTACTTAACAGACAATTTTCTATTAAATTTATTATTTTAATTTTATCTTTTCTATTACTTTTTTTCACAATTAAATCGTATGCAGTTAATCCGCTTTTATCTTTTATTGTTAAGTCAATATTAGGTATTTGTAACAGTTCTTCTATTACTTCAAACCTAGAATAAAGAACTGCTTGATGCAAGGGAGTATATCCTAAATTATTTTGCATATTTACTTCACCACCTGCGTTTAATACTAATTTTAATAATTCAACATTAGATCTTAGTACACAATCATGAATTGGACTATCTCCTTCAGTATCCTTAGAATTAATTTGATCATAAGATAAAATAGAAAGCAATGTTTTTGCAATTTCTTTATAATTTTCAACTAAAATTTTAGTTCTACTGTCCTTTATACCCATATCATTATTTGATATAAATCTAAAATAAGATAATGGATTAACTCAAGGCATTCCCTCTTTAGGTAGACCGGTTGTATCAACACTAGCACCTACAATTGCACATTGTAAAGGAGTACCAATTTTTTCTGCTACATAATTTATTAATGATTGATCATTTAATTTTTGTATTAATAATTTTACAATATCTACATTTCCGAAAAGTATTGCTATATGGAATATATTTCATCCTTTAACTGAATTAATATTTGAGTTAGGATCTAATGATTTTCATATTTCATTATTAGTAAACAATAAATTAACATTAGAATTATTAATTAAAAATTCAATAACTTCATTATCAAATTCACCATATTTGATAAAACGTTTGGCAGCATATTCGAAAGCACATTCAATAGGTGTTTTTCCTTTTTTATTTTTATTATTAATTAATTCTTTATTAATTGATAATAAATATTTTAAAATATCAATTTGACCATTATTTGCAGCAATATGAAAAAGATTAGTCTCATTATCAATTATTTCTTCTAAACTAATAATATTAGTTAATAATTTTATACCTTTGATATTTCCTTCTTCAATTAATTTTTTTGCTAATGCAAAACTTAATTTACTTTTAAATAAAATTGAATTATTAACTTTAAATAATTTTACTAATTGTTCCTTTTCATCATTCATAATAAGAAAATTAGCACATTTATAACTAATATTAATATCATAATTATTTACTATTATATTTTCTAATTCTTCTAAAAACAATTCTATCTTTTTTAATTCTGCAGAATCTTTTAAACTATCTCCATCTTTTTCATATTCATAGTTAAATTAATCTTTCTTTTATTATTTCAAGATTATCTTGTAATTTTAATTTTATCTCTTCTACAATTTTAAAATTTTCTAGTTCTTTAAAAGATTTATCAATAAGTTGATAAGTATTAATTTTTTCTTGAAATAATTTTTTTACATTTTTAATAAATATCTCTATATCTAAATTATTAATATTTTCTATAGATATCATCTTTCATTTTCTCCTTTTTATTCAAATCAAAAGTAAAATTTAATAAACATAAAAGAAACTAATATAGATAAAATATCCATATTAGTACTAAACATTTATTAAATTATGAATTAATAATATCATAAAGGTTTTCTAACTTTATATAATTTTAAAAAATATATAAAAAAACTAAATTTTACTATATAAAAAATAAAACCAAAAAAATCAAAATTACTATGTCATAAAAATAGAATTTACTATTAATAGCAAATTCTATTTTTATTTTTTTAACTTATATTATTTTTTAATTAGTTTATCATCACTAACAACAAATTCTACATCTTTTGTTGTTGAAGGAACTCATTCACCAACACTTGGATCAAAATAAAGTCCTCTTTTTGGTTCCATAAATCAAAATATAATCATATAATTATTTTTATAATTAATCTCATTAAGATCATCAAAAACCGATGTTGGATCCTTTCCTACTGCCACTTTTTTATAAATTGAATTACCATTAGCATCTTTATTAGCATCTTTAATAGTAATTTTTATATAATCACTGCCTCCATAACCAATATTAAATTTTTCATTATTACCACTGATGAAAAATGTTTTCTTAGTTTTATTTAAATTAATAATTGCTCGATATTGTGTTAAGTCCTGTCCCATTCCTTCTAATAATATACTATTTGCAAAATTTAATTTCACTGGAATTTGATATTTATTACCAACAAAATCTTCATTTCTATCTATAACTACAAAATTAGTATCAATACTTTTTTCATCAAGAAAATCAGGTTTTTGATAAGAAATATCTTCAACACTTTCAACTTCTAAATTATCTTCCATCATAATATTTTCTTTAACTTCATTTTTTAAAATTTCATCACCAATACTTTTTTCTAAAAAACTAATAACTTTTACTTCTTGCACTGGTTGATAACTTCGCAATTCATGTTCAACAATAGCATCATCATCATAATGACCATCAAAGATATTATTTCAAATCTCTTTTGTTAACTTTGGATATTTACTTACAATGTTTTCAGTATCTTCATCAGCTTTAATTCCTCATTTAGCAAAGAATGGAATTAGATTTCGATTAGCTATTTTTGAAGTCATTTGAATAAAAAATTGTTTTTTTAATTCATTATCAGTTGGTAATAACTTATTATCTAATAATCGACAAGATTGATTTAAAGTTGAATAAAATCATTTTCCAAAGGCCTGATCTAATTGTCAAAACATACCTAATTTAACAAAAAGTGATTGTTTATCAAAATTTTTATCAGCATTTGAATTTAAAATGAATTCTTTAATATCTTTATCAGCATGTCATTTAATTAAGTTATTTTGAAATCCAAATTCTCTTTCAACTCAAAGCGCACTAATATTTACTGTAACTTCAGTTAGATCATTTCATTTATAACGTGGATTTTGAAATGTGTGTCCTATCTCATGTCATATATATCAACCCTCATTAGGTTTCTTCTTAAATAATGCTTTTCCTGCACCAGTAGCTTGTTGAATAATAATATGATAGTGTGTTGCACTAGCATATCCTGCACCAGTATCAGGATTTGTAATATGTATTTTTTATTATTAACCTTTCGAGCAATACCATTATATTCTAAATTTAATCCACTAACTGTACTTGTTAATTCATAAACCTTATCTAAACGAGTAAATGTTTCATTAATATTATAGTTATTAGGATCTTCATCTATTCATAATTCTTTTGCAAGTTCCATTTGGAATGTTCCAAAAACATGTTCTCCAATAATTTCAACAAATGGTGATTCTATATTATCATATAACATTTGTTGAAATTCTTCATTTGTTGTTGTATCAACAACAAATGTTGGAACTTCTATTGGATCTTCAACAATAATTTTAGCAAATCGTGAATTAATGTTATTATTTAATGTTTCATTATATTTTTTATTTATTATTTTACTAGTAACAAATGTTGGATCTTCTACTTCTGATTCAGCAGTAATTAATACTTCGTAATCAGTACTTTCACTTTTATTATACAGATATAACATACCTTCTATTTCAGAAATAATAGTTTGATTTTCTTCATTAATAACATACTCTTTTGGTTTTAAACTTTGACCATCATTTAAATTTTTATAACTTCCTCATTGTCCAATAAAAATGCTAAGTAAAGATTCATCATTTTCTAATAATTTTATTGTTATTTTTGATCCTTTAACTACAAAAATTCCTGTTGGAATGATTAAGTACTCTTTGTTCCTTAGTAAGATTTTCTTCAACAATACTTTGTGCATTAGCAACAACCATTTTTTTCATATTTTTTCTCCTTTATTTGAGATAAATATTTAAAAATTACTATATCTAGTAAATTTCTTTACAAAAATAATTTTAATTATTGACTGATATTTTTTTGATAATTATTGTTTTATATACAAATAATCCAAATACTATCCCGATCAAATATATAAGTTTTATTTTTAATTAAAAAAACTAAAAACTCCTTACAAAAATAAGGAGTAATAATCTATAAATTTTTATAAAATAAAACTTATATATGTAATATAACATTGAAATAATAAAAATACCATAAAAAAATATTTATCAATAATTGTATTAAAAAATACAATTTTATTTAAAATTGTCAACATATAAAAAAGAGAAAACATAAAAATGCTTTACTCTTTCCAAAATTTTCTTGCTTTAATATTTTTAATTAAACAAAAGTAATTAATACCATTGGTGCATTATCACCAGTTCTATTATCTACTTTAATTAACTTTGTATATCCACCTTTACGGTCTTTATATCTTTCAGCAATATTGCCAAATAATGTTGGAATAACACCATCCTTTGGATGCTCTTTAGTTGTAATTTTACGCAATTTAGCAATTGCCATTCTTCTTGAATGCAAATCACCACGTTTAGCTAACGTTACTAAAGGTTCAATAAATGTTTGTAATCTTTTTGCTCTTTTTTCTAACAAAACTAATTTTCCATGAACAATTAATTCACTTGCTAAATTACGGATTTCAGCATCTACTTTAGCACTATTTCTTCCGATATCGTTAATATATGACATTTTTTCTTATCCTCCTTCTTAGTTTTTAATAGAAAACTCTAAATTATGTTTTGATACACAATCTTCAATTTCTTTAATTGATTTTGAACCTAAATGTTTAATTTGTTTAATTTCATCTAAACTTTTAGTTACAATATCACCCAAAGTTTTATAACCATCACGTTTTAAACAATTGTATGAACGAACAGTTAAATTCAATTCTTCTAAGGCTTTGTTTAAATCATTATTTTCTTGCTCATTAGTAATTGAAATAACTTCAAAGTTTTTAACATTATCATCTAAATTAACAAAAAACTCAATATGACTCATTAAAATTTTAGCTGCCATTGCAATAGCTGATGCTGCTTTAACTGAACCATTAGTTTGTACACGAAGAATTAATTTTTCATATTCAATACCCTTTAATGTTTTAGTTACAGGTTCAATTTTATAATCAACTTTTTCAACAGGTGAAAAGTTTGAATCAATAGCAATAATGCCTGAACTATTAGCAATTTCTTTTTTATTTTCCTCAAATGAAGAATAACCACGAGATTTCTTTACCATTAATTCCATTTCAAAAAGAACATTTCTTGAAGTTGTTCGAGCAATAATTAATTCTGGATTAACTACTCTAACATCAGTTGGACAAATAATATCTCCGGCAGTAATATCTTGTTCACCAGTAATACTAATTTTTAAATTAGCAATTTTTTCGTCCTTTTGAATATCACCATCAAAAGCTAAAACTAAGTCCTTAACATTTAAAATTATTTCAGAAACATTTTCAATTACACCTTTAACTGCAGTAAATTCATGAGATACACCACTTATTCTAATTGCATATACAGAAATACCTGGTACTGAAGATAATAATGTTCTTCTTAAGGCATTAGCTAAAGTTGTTCCATAACCACGTTCTAATTGACTCACAATAAATTCACTGTAATTAATAGCACTATTTTCACTGTTTAAACTAAATTTTGGTTTTAAAAATTGTTGTTCCATGTTTTATTTTCACCTACTTTATTTTCTTGGTTTTTTTGGTGGACGACAACCATTATGAGGGATTGGTGTCACATCATTTAAATCTTTGATTTCAAAACCTACTGCTTGTAAACTACGAATTGATGGTTCTCTTCCTGGTCCTGTTCCATTAACAAAAACACTTAAAATTTTAACTCCGTGTTCCATAGCAGTTTTACCTGCAGCTTCAGCTGCTAACTGTGCTGAGTGAGGAGTTGATTTACGAGTTCCTTTGAAACCTACTGCTCCAGCACTTGATCAAGCAATAACATTACCATTAAGATCAGTAATAGTAACAATAGTATTATTAAAACTTGCTTTAATAAATGCTTTTGCTTTAATAAAATTAGGATTAACTTTAATTTTTTTCTTTACTGTTGTTTTTATATTCATTATTTTTTTCCTCCTAATTAACTTGCTTTTTTCTTGTTAGCAACCGTTTTACGTGGTCCCTTGCAAGTTCTTGCATTAGTTTTTGTTGATTGTCCTCTGGCTGGTAATCCTTTACGATGACGAATACCACGATAACATCCAATTTCCATTAATCTCTTAATGTTTAAAGACACTTCACGTCTTAGTTCACCTTCAGTTTTATATTTCTTTTCAATTAATTGACTAATTGAACTTAATTCTTTTTCTGTTAATTCATTAATTTTTTTAGTTTCTTCAATTTTTAGTTCTTTTAATATTTCTGAAGATTTGCTGCGACCAATTCCATAAATTCTTGTTAAACCAATTACTGTATGTTGATTTCCAGGAATATTTACTTGCGCAATTCTTCGACTTGCATTATTAGTATTTGATGTCATATTTATTTTTCCTCCTTAATATTTCTATCCTTGACGTTGCTTATGTTTAGGATTTTCACAAATGATTACATTACGTTTTTTACGTTTGATTGGTTGACATTTGTCACAAATTTTTTTAACTGATGCTTGTACTTTCATCATTTTCCTCCTGTTAAACTATTAGTTTTCTTTGTTTTCATCATCTTTATTTATCGGTAAATGTGTAGTAGCCATTCTGTTACGAAAAGTAATTCGTCCTTCAGTTAAATTATAAGTTGATAATTCAACTTTTACATGATCACCTTTGATAATTTTAATTTTATGTGTTTGCATACGACCAGATGGTCTTACAATAGGAGTAAAGTCATATTCATTCAACTTTACTTTAAATCTAGCATTAGGTAAGACTTCTATTACTATACCTTCACATTCAATAGTACTATCATTAGTTTTTTTTACTTTTTGAACTTTGGGTTTAACTACTTGTTTTGGTTTAGCCATTAATTACATTCCTCATTATTTTTTTGATTTTCATTAAGTATTGTTAGTACTTCACATCCATCATTAGTTACTAGGATAGTGTGTTCAAAGTGAGCAGTCTGCTGTTTATCAGCAGCAACTACTGTTCACTTATCACTTAAAACCAGAATTTTATCAGTTGTTGTTTGAACCATTGGTTCAATACAAATTGTCATTCCTGACTGCAATTTTATTCCAGTGTTGGGCTTACCAACATTAGGAATAGCTGGGTCTTCGTGGAGTTTTTTACCAATACCATGCCCAGTATATGATGTTGGTAAATAAAAGCCTTCGCTTTCTACATAAGTTTGAATGGCGTTACTAATATCACCAATTCTAACTCCTGGTGCAATAATTGCTATTGCTTTATTTAATGATTCTTTAGTCACATTAATAAGTTTTGCTTGTTCTGGTGTTGGTTTCCCACCAACACACATTGTAAAGGCAGCATCTGCATGATAACCATTAACAGCAGCACCAGCATCAATTTTCACAATATCATTCATTTTAAAAGGTTTATCATTAGGAATGCCATGAATTAATTGTTCATTAACTGAAACACAAATTGTGGCAGGAAACCCATGATAATTTAAAAAAGAAGGTACAGCATTATTTTCTTTAATAATTTGTGCTGCCACTTTATCAAGTATTTTACCCGTTATCCCAACTTTTATTATCTTTGCTAACTCTTTATGAATAAGTGCTACAACTTGACTAGCGGCTTTGATATTTTGAATTTCACTTTGACTTTTAATGCTAACCATTATTTTTATTTCCTTTTAATGATGATAAATATGATTTAATTTGTTTTTTAATATCACTATTATCTTGGTTGGCATCCACTGTTCTTAACAGTCCACGTTCTTGATAAGAATCTACCAATGGTGCCGTTGCTACTTTGTAAGTTTTTAAACGTTTGATAATTGTCTTTTCATCACTATCATCAATTCGCTTAATTAATTTTACCCCATCATTATCACAAATACCAGTAATCTTTGGTGGTAGGAAATTAAGATTATAAATTGCTTTACATTGAGGACAAGTAACTCTTGAAGACAAACGTTTAATAACTGTTTCTTCATTAATATCTAGATACAATACCATTGAAAGCGTTTCATTCAAACTTGTTAATACTTTGTCTAATGATGCTACTTGTGAGATTGTTCTTGGATAACCATCAAGAATAAAATTATGTTTAATATTTTTTAAAGTATTACTAATAATCTCATTTGTAATCTCATCAGGAACATATTGACCCTTATTAACATAAGTTTGAGCTTTTTTACCTACTGGTGATTGTTTTGTGATTTCATCACGAAACAAATCACCAGTTGATAAATGCATTAAATTATATTGTTCTTTCAGAAACTGTGACTGTGTCCCTTTCCCTGATCCTGGTGGACCTAAAATAATTAAATTCATCGTTACCCCCTAAGACCATAAGTGTTCTTTAACATCTTTGTTGTCCTTATAATTTAAGAATGAATGTTGAGTAATTCGTCCCTTAATTTGTTTTGTTGTATCTAATGCTACTCCAACCATAATTATTAATCCAGTTCCACCAACTGCTAATGAAGAAGGTAGATTAGTAAATTTAGAAATCAAAAATGGAGTTACTGCAACAGCAGTTAAGAAAAAGGAACCAATCGTACTTAAACGATTTAACATTCTTTTAATATAAATTTCTGTTTCCTTCCCTGGCTGAACGCCAGGAATATAAGTTCCTGATTTTTGAAAATTCTTAGCCATTTGTTCTGGATTAATTTGCACTTGTGCATATAAGAAAGTAAACATAATCGTCATTATAGCAAAAATACTAATTCCCGGCCACGACTGTAAAGATAAATAATTTCTAGCAAAATTAGCAAAACCACTATTTTGATCAACAATTTGTGCCACTGTCATTGGAGCAGTAATTAGTGCCGAAGAAAAAATAACAGGAATTACTCCGGCTGAGTTAACTTTTAAAGGTAAATAAGAACTTTTATCACCCTTTAAAGTTAAACCACTACCAGTTTGTTGAATTGGTAAGTGTCGCTCTGATTCACTAAAGAATACAACAACAAGAATAATCAGTAGGAAGGCTGCAAAATAAAGAGCAAATTTTAAAGCCCCTTGAAAAATAACACCGTTATTAGTATCTGGTCCTACTCAATACTTAAAAGTTGAAGCTAAGTTAAATGGTAAATTAGCAGCAATTCCACCAAAAATAATTAGTGAAATTCCATTACCAATACCACGATTAGTAATCTGATCAGCCATTCATAATGATAACATTGTCCCTGCTAGTAAAATAGCTGGAATTAATACATAATAGAAAACTTCTGGTCCGGCTGCTCCCGATCCCGAACTTCAATCAACACTAATAATATGTTGAGATTGTAAGCCAAAGATAGTGGCAAAACCTTGCATAATAGCAAAGGGAACAGTTAATACTCGATTCATTAACTCTAATTTTTTCTTACCTTTTTCGCCTGATTTAGCCCATCTTGTTAAAGTAGGAACAACATCAGTTGATAATAACTGCACAATAATTGATGCAGTAATGTAAGGTGAGACTCCAAGTGCAAAAACAGAAAATCTGCTAATAGCACCACCACCTAACATTGAAATTAAATTAAAGAATTCAATACCACTACTATTACTGCTACTTAAATCTTCATTCAAAGTTACTCCTGGAACTGTAATAAATGCTCCAACACGAAAGATAAATAAAATAAAAATGGTAAATAAAATTCTAATTATAACTTCTTTATACTTTTTTATTAATTCACGGGTTGTTGTGAACACTTAGATCACCTGCGCTTTTCCTCCGGCTTGTTCAATAGCAGTAATTGCTGATTTTGAAAATTTATGAGCTTTAATTGTTTTTGGTGTTGTTAATTTACCTTTACCAAGAACTTTAATACCATCTTTTTTACTTCTAATCAATTTTAATTGAAATAAAAGTTCAGGTGTTATTTCATGCTCTTTAATTAAATCAATTTGTTCTAAGTTAATAATACTATAATTGGTTGTAGTAAAGTTAGTAAACCCTCGTTTTGAAATACGACGGTACAGTGGTGTTTGTCCTCCTTCAAATCCGGGTCTTGTTCCACCACCGGTACGGGCATTTTGTCCTTTTGTCCCTTTACCAGCCGTTTTACCTTTTCCAGATGAAGTTCCTCTACCTAAACGTTTAATGTCTTTACGAGAACCTGGTGTTGGTTTTAAGTTATGTAATGTTGTTTCCATAATCCACCTCTAACCATTACTACGCTTAGTAGTAAGATTTTTATTTTTTATAAAATATTCTGCTGGTTTAACATTGCCAAGACCTGCAATTGTTGCTCTAGCTAAATTAATTTTATTTCTAGATCTAAATGCTTTTGAATAAATATTATGAATACCAGCTAATTCTAAAATATCACGAGCAGATCCACCAGCTTTAATTCCGATTCCTTCTTTAGCTGGTTTTAATAAAATTTCACTTCCACAATATTTACCTTTAACTTCATGAACAATAGAATTATTGTTTTTAGTTATCGTAATTGTTGTTAAATTTTTGTAAGCAGCTTCAATTGCCTTTTTAATTGCATCAGGAACTTCATTGGCTTTAGATATACCAAAACCAACTACTCCTTTACCATTACCAATAGCAACAGCAGCAGAGAAACGCAATCTTCTTCCCCCAGTTGTTACTTTGTTAATTTTTCTGATTCAAATCACTTTTTCAATAAATTCACTTGGAGTTTTTGGTTTACGTTCAAAATTTTTACGTGGTTCACGAACTTTATTTTCTTTTTTATCGTGGCTATTTCTTGGTTGTGATGAATTAGTATGTCTAATTTTATTTTCATTACCAGCAGGATTTTTTACTTCTGCTTTAACAGAAGGTTTTGCTACTGATTTTTGAACTTCAGTATTTTCTTTATCATCAATAATTGTTTTTTTATTTTCTAAACTCATACTTTTAATTCTCCTTTTTTAGAATTCTAATCCAGCACTACGCGCCGCTTCTGCGAATGCTTTCACTTTACCATGATATAAATATCCACCACGATCAAAAACCACTTTTTTAATTTTTTTCTTAATAGCTAAATTAGCAATTGTTTCTCCAAGTTTAGTAGCAGCATCTATATTGCTTTTTGATGCTAAATCTTTAAATGTTAATGTTGATACACCAATAATTGTATTTGAAGCAGTATCGTCAATAATTTGAGCATAAAAACTATTATTAGATTTAAAGATATTTAAGCGTGGTCTTTCACTAGTACCCATAATTTTACTACGAATACGATAATGACGAACTTTACGAGCTTGTTGTTTATTAATCATTTTCTATTCTCCTTAAGTGCCAGTATAAGATTATTTACCTTTACCAGCAGCTTTTCCTTCCTTACGACGAATGTGTTCATTTTTATATTTAATTCCTTTACCTTTATATGGTTCTGGTTTACGGAATTTACGAATTTTGGCTGCAACTTCTCCAATTAATTGTTTATCAATACCACTAATTTGTAATACTGTTGGTTTAGGAGCAACAATGGTAATTCCTTGCGGAATTTCAAACTTAATAGGATGAGAATATCCTAATGTTAAATTTAAGATATTAGCTTGAACAGCAGCACGATATCCAACACCATTTATTTCTAATTCTTTCATGAAACCTGTTGATACACCAACTAACATTCCATTAATTAATGAATTAGTTGTTCCGTGAAGTTGTTTATTTTTTTTGTTATCATCAGGTCTTGTTGTAGTAATTGTTTTTTTCTCTTCATCAACGTTAATTTTAATAACATTTGGTAATAGTTTTTTTAAAGAACCTTTTGCTCCTGTAACAGTTAACAAGTTACTTGCATCTAGCGTTATTGAAGTATTTACTGGAATGGTAAGGATACGGTTACCAATACGTGACATATAGTTTTCTCCTTATCATACATAAGCAAGAACTTCGCCACCAAGACCAAGTTTTTTTGCTTGTTTATTTGTCATAATACCTTTTGATGTAGAAATGATTGCAATTCCATAACCATTTAACACACTTGGTAAGTCTTCACATTTTGCATACATTCTTAATCCTGGTTTAGATATTCTTTTTAAACCAAGAATTGGACTTTTACCAGTATGAACTAATAAAAGTTCTAATTTAGGTTTGCTAGGATTTTCTTTAGTAACACGATATTTTTCAATATAACCATTTTTTTGCAAGATATCAGCTATCTTAACTAGTTGTTTTGAAGAAGGTACACTAACTACTCGATGTTTACTGCTATCCGCAGCGCTAATAGCATTACGAATAACTGTTAAAATATTACTTATTGGATCTGTCATCATAATTATATACCTCCTATCATGATGCTTTTCTAATACCAGGAATTTGTCCTTGGTATACTAAACCGCGAAAACAAATACGGCATAACATAAATTTACGAATAACCGCATGAGGACGGCCACACTTTTGACAGCGTGTATATGCTTGCGTACTAAACTTTGATTTACGGGCTTGTCTTACTTTTAATGAAGTTTTTGCCATCTTATGCCACCTGCTTTCCTTGTTTTTTAAACGGTAATCCTATTTTTTTTAATAACAATAATGCTGTTGCATTATTTGATGTTGTGGTAATAATTGAGATTTCCATACCACGAACTTTATCTACTTCTTCATAATTAATTTCAGGGAAAATAATTTGTTCTTTAATACCAACAGTGTAATTACCATTTTGATCAAATGCTTTAGCTGATAAACCTTGAAAATCACGAATTCTTGGTAAAGAAATTGAGATAAATTTATCAAGGAAATCATACATTTTTTCGCCACGTAATGTAACTTTACAACCAATTGGCATTCCTGCTCTTAATTTAAAGCCGGCAATTGACTTTTTTGCTTTAGTGATAATTGGTTTTTGACCAGTAATTTTTGATAATTCAGATACTGATTTATCAATGGCTTTTGGATTACTACTTGCATCTCCAACGCCAATATTAATAACAACTTTTTCAATTTTGGGTACTTGCATTATTGATGTAAAATTTAATTCTTTTTGCAATTGGGGAATAATAGTTTTATTATATTTTTCTTGTAAACGATTCATTTTTATGCTGTTACTCCTTTATTATCGTAATTCTGTTTCAGATCTTCGTGCAATACGAATTTTTTTGCCATCTTTATCAATTTTGTACCCAATTTTTGTTACTTTTTTATCTTTTTTACCATCAAGGATCATTACATTAGAAATGTGAACACTAGTTTTTACTTCCACAATTCCACCTTCTTGATCATTTTGGGTAGGTTTTTTATTTTTCTTAGCAGTAATACCTTCAATAATAACACGATTTTTTTCACGAAGTACTTGGATAATTGGTCCGGTATGACCTTTATGCTTTCCTGCAATGATTTTAATTTGGTCGCCTCTTTTTAATTTAGTATCAAGACTAATAACTGGTTTCTTTTTGCTTGCCATTTATTTCATCCTCCTAAACAATTTCTTCTGCTAAAGAAGCAATTTTATTATAACCACGCTCTTTAACTTCACGAGCCAAGACACCAAATACTCTAGTACCACGTGGCGTTTTATCTTCTTTAATAATTACTACTGCATTATCATCAAATTTTACACAAGAACCATCATTACGTTTTACACCAAATTTACTACGTACGACAACTGCTTTAACAACTTGTCCTTTTTTCATTGCACTATTAGGTGTTACTGATTTTGCTGAACAAACAACAATATCACCGATTTTAGCAAATTTTTTAGTACTACCACCCAAAACTCTAATAACCATAACTTCTTTAATACCAGTGTTGTCAGCCACATTGGCTCACGATAGATTTTGTAACATCTTTCTTATCCTCCTGGTTAATTAAGCTTTTTTATTTGTTTTAGATTCAATAATCTTTAACAAACGGAAGCGTTTTAGAGCTGAAAGTGGACGAGTTGAAATGATTTCAACCTTGTCACCAATTTTAGCTTGGTTAGTTTCATCATGGGCATGATACTTTTTAGTTGACTTAAAACTTTTATGGTACATTGGATGTCGTTTTGAAGTTTCAACAACAACAGTAATTGTTTTATCATTTTTGTCAGAACTTACAATTCCAACAAAAGTTTTACGTTGTTTGCTTGGAATAATATTTGTCATTATTCTTTGTCCTCCTTAGCTGGTGTCACAGTTTTCTTAACTGTAGGTTTTTTAGATGGTTTTTCTACTTTAGTAGTAGTAACTTTTTTAACTTCTTTGTTTGATGATTTTGCTTTAGTTGTTTTTTCAGTAACTTCTTTTTTAGCAATTTTATCTGATTCTTTAATAACTTCTGATTTAGTTATTGTTTTAACTTTAATATCTTTTTTATCATCAACTTTAGCAACTTTTTTAGTTTTTTTGCTTTCTTTATTTTCTTCTGGTAATACCATTTTATTAATATGTAATGGTTTGATTTTTTCACCATTATTAATTCTGATAGTTAATTCAGTTTTAATACGAGCAATATCCTTACGAAGATTATTTATCATATGCGGAGTTTCTAGTTTACCTAACGAACTTTGAATTCGTAAAGCAAACAATTGCGCACGAAGAGTTTCTTCATGTTGTTGTAATTCTAAAGTTGATTTATTTTTAATTACTTGCATTTCCATTTGCTTCACCCAATTCTGTTGTTAAATTTTTAGCAACCTTTACTTCTTCTGTTGGTTTTATTTCTCTAGTAACAATTTTACATTTGATTGGCAACTTGTGCATTGCAAGACGCAATGCTTCACGTGCTGTTGCTTCATTAGGATATGATACTTCAAACATAACTGTTTTTGCTTTTACTACTGAAACTCAATGATCAATTGAACCTTTTCCTGATCCCATACGTACTTCCGCTGGTTTTCTAGTAATTGGTAAATGTGGAAAGATTCTAATTCAAACTTTTCCACCACGTTTCATGTAACGTGTCATTGCTACTCTGGCTGCTTCAATTTGTCTTTCAGTAATGTAAGAACCTTCTTCAGCACGAAGTCCGTAAGTTCCAAAAGCAACTGTTTTACAACCTTTTGCAGTTCCTTCATAACTTAAACGGTGGACGCAAGAGTGTTTATATCTCTTAGGTATAGCCATCTTACTTTACCTCCTTACGTGGTTGTTGTGAGTAATTATTTCGGCGATTGTTATTATTTCTTTGATTATATTTTGAAATAATTTCAGGTTGAGTTGAGTCAGTTCCTGATAAAATTTCCCCTTTATATACTCAAACTTTAATACCAATTTGACCAAAAGTTGTTTTTGCCTCAGCAGTAGCATAATCAATATTACTACGTAATGTTGCTAAAGGAACACTACTTTCTGAATAACCTTCAACACGTGCCATATCCGCTTCACCAAGTCTTCCTGAAACACGAGTTTTAATTCCCTTTGCTCCAGCACGAAGTGCTTTACGAATTGCTAATTTTTGTGTTGTACGATGTGACATACGATTGCTTATTTGTTGTGCTAATGTATTAGCAATTGTTTGCGCATCAATATCAGGATTTTTAATTTCAACAACATTAATTCTAATACCTATTTTACGATTTTTAATTGTTTTACGAACTAGTGTTGTTAATACTTCAATGTTTGAACCGCCTTGCCCTAAAACTGAACCAACACGAACACAGTGGATAAATAAGGTAATTTGTGATTTAGTTCTTTCAATTTCAATTTTAGAAACACCAGAAGTTTTTAAATGTGCAAATAGTGCTTTTCTAATTTTGTGGTCTTCTAAAATTCATTTTGCTAAATCTTCGTTACTAGTTGTATATCAACGTGATTGTCAATCTTTATTGATACCATATCTTAATCCATTTGGACTAACTTTGTGACCCATATTACTTATTTACCTCCTAATTATCGCTAACCACGATAGTGATTTTGCTTGTTCTTTTTAAGATTTGATATGCTCTACCATGAGCACGGGGCATAAATCTTTTCATAGTTGGACCTTCATTTACAAATATTTCCTTAATACGTAATTTGTTGGCTTCCATTCCATAGTTATTAGCAGCATTAGCAACTGCTGAATTAATTAATTTTATAATTGGCTGTGCTGCGCGTTTTTTTTCATGAGCTAGAATTACTAGAGCTTTGGCAACAGCATTATCACGAACTAAATCGGCTACTAAACGCACTTTTCTTGGACTAATGCGTAATTTATCTAAATGAGCTTTTGCTTCCATAATTTCTATCTCCTAACGCTTTTTCTTGTCAGAACCGTGACCACCAAACTTACGTGTGGGTGCGAATTCTCCTAATTTATGACCAACCATATCTTCTGTTACATATACAGGTAAATGTGTTTTGCCATTATGTACACCGAATGTATGTCCAACAAATTGTGGGAAAATTGTTGAACGACGAGATCAAGTTTGAATAATTTTTTTTGATTTATTTTTATTTTGAGTTTCCACTTTGTTTAATAAATGACTATCAGCAAAGGGTCCTTTTTTTAAAGATCTTGACATATATTACTTTCCTCCTACTTTGTTGCATTTCTTCTTCGTACAATTAATTTATTTGATGCTTTTTTACTATCACGAGTTTTTAAACCTAATGCTTTTTTACCTCATGGTGTTACTGGAGCTTTTCTTCCGATTGGAGCTTTACCTTCTCCTCCACCATGTGGGTGATCATTTGGATTCATAACACTACCACGAACAGTAGGTCTAATTCCTTTTCAACGATTTCTTCCCGCTTTACCAATGTTTACTAAGTTATGATCATCATTTCCAACTGTACCAATTGTAGCTCGACAATTACTTAATACTTTTCTAACTTCACCTGATGTTAATTTTAATAATGTATACTTAGCTGTTTCATCACGACCAAGAATTTGAACACTACCACCAGCACTTCGTGCCATTTGTCCACCTTTACCTGGTTTTAATTCAACATTATGAACAACTGTTCCTTGTGGAATCTGTGATAATGGTAAACAGTTACCAACAGTAATATCAATTTTAACAGTATCACTGTTTTCACCACTTAATAACTTATCTCCTACTTTGATTCCTTTTGGTGCTAAGATATAACGCTTTTCACCATCAAGATAAGAAATAAGACAAATGTTAGCATTACGATTTGGATCGTATTCAATTGTTTTAACTGTTCCAACTACATTATCTTTGTTACGTTTAAAATCAATAATACGGTATTTAACCTTATGACCATTACCTTGATGTCTTACTGTAATTTTACCTTGATTATTTCTACCAGCTTGTTTAACTAAATTTACTAATAAAGATTTTTCAGGGCTATTACCAATAGTTAAGTTCTGTTTGTAATCCAGAACGGTCATATTACGTCTTCCTGCAGTAGTGGGATTAATTTTTCTAATTGCCATTGTTTTTTTCTCCTTCCAATCTCATTAGCTTTGTTCTTCAGAACTAAACAAACTTAATTGTTCACCAGGAGCTAATTTAATAAGAGCTTTTTTTACTGCCGATGTTTTTCCAACAAATCTACCAACAGTTTTAGTTTTTGGTTTACTATTAATAATATTAACGTCTGCTACTTTAACTTCAAAAATCTGTTCAAAGGCTTTTTTAACGTGACTTTTATTAGCTTTACGGTTAACAGTAAATGTATAGATACCTTCAGCCATTTGTTTATAAGTTTTCTCAGTTAATACTGGTTTTACTATAACTTCACTTAAATGCATATTAAATTAAAGCCTCCTCAACGATTTTAATTGCCTCAGTAGTAAACAATACTTTTTTAGCATTTAATAAATCGTAAATATTAATACTATTAGCAGCGATTGTTGTTGTTCTAGGTAAATTACGACCTGATTTAATAACTGTTTCTTTATTGCTTATTCCTGAAACAATTAGTGTTTTATTGTTTGCTAATTCTAAAACTTTTAAAGTTTCTAACATAATTTTAGTTGAAGGTTTTTCAAAGTTTAATTCATCAATTACAACTATGTTTTTATTTTGGAATTTGGCAGCCAATGCTGATTTTATTGCCAATCTTCTTACTTTTTTTGGTAATCCAATTAAATAATTACGATCAGTATTTGGTCCAAAAACAATCCCCCCACCTTTTCATTGTGGTGAACGAATTGAGCCTTGACGCGCATTCCCTGTTCCTTTTTGTTTTCATGGTTTTCTACCACCGCCAGCAACTTCAGCACGACTTTTAACAGCGTGTGTTCCTTGACGTTTTGTAGCATTATAACTTAATAAACTATCAAACTGCGCTTGCTTGTGGGGTTCAATTCCTCAAATTTTTTCGTTTAAAGTTAATTCGCTAACTTTTGTTCCAGCGTTGTTAACAACATTAATTTTCATTTTGCTATCCTCCATAATTAACTTTATTGACCATCAGTAACTTCGGTTGTAGTATTTTGATTTCTAACAACTAATGATACTGGGGTTTTGAGAATTGGTTTTTTAACTGCTTGTTTAATAACAAGAAAGCCTTGTTTTGGTCCTGGAACTGAACCTTTTACTAAAAGATAATTATTTTCTTTATCTACTTTAATAACTTCTAAGTTAGCAACACTACGTTTAACATTTCCCATTTGCCCTGGCATTGGTTGTGATTTAAACACACGGTTAGCATTAATAGAACCTGTTGAACCCATTTGACGATGTAAACCTGATCCATGACCCATTGGACCACGTGATTGATTATGACGTTTAATACGTCCTGTAAATCCTTTACCTTTAGAAGTTCCTTGGACATCAACGAATTCACCTGCTGTGAATACGTCAGCAACATTAATAAGATCTTTATGATTAAATCCGTTCATGTTACGAATTTCTTTCACGAAGCGCTTAGGTTGGCTGTCGGCTTTTTTAAAGTGTCCGATTGTTGGTTTGTTTGATAAAGTAACGCGAAGATCGAACGTTGCAAGTTGTAAACTACTATATTTGTCTTTTACATTTGTTTTAACTTGACTTACTACATTTGGTTGTACTTCGATAATTGTTACTGGAACTAGTTGTCCGTTGTTTAAGAAAACTTGTGACATTCCTAGTTTCTTACCTAAGATTCCTTTCATAATTTCCTCCTTGGAATATGTTGTAAATAATTAATATTTATCGATTTTAATAATTTTTTTTATTAATCTTTTTTGATACTTGATTTAAAGTTGATTTTTTTTCATCTTTAGATTCGATTATCAAAGAGATACTAACACTATTAGGGATAGTAAGTCCACTTAGAGCATTTAAAGATTTTGGTGATAATTGAGCACCAATAATTCTTTTGTGAGTTCTCTTTTCAAATTGTTCACGTGAATCTTTATGTTTATGCGGTGAACGAAGAATAGTGAAAATTTCTTTATGAGTTGGTAATGGAATTGGACCTACCACTTCAGCACCTTCTTTTTTTAACACATCTTTAATTTTCTGTGCTATTTGGTCAATAGCTGAATGATCATAACTTTCTAAACGAATTTTTACTTTGTCTCCTATGATTGCCATTGGCTATATCCTCCTTAGAACGATTTTTAATAAAATAAAGAACAAAACATGTGATATAATGACAACTGATATCAGTGTATCAGCATTTATAAATAACAATCACGCCTTGTAAGTATAACATAGTGTAATGGTAAAAGGGAATAGCAAAATACAAAAAAACAAAAAAAATAATGGGTTTTTTGTTCATAATCTTTTAACTATTAATTTAGTTGTAAAAAATAAAGATTTTTATTAAAAAAATAAAAAAATAACGGTATTTTATTATTTTCTTACTTTAAAAAAGTAAAAGGTAATATATAATTATAATATTTCACAAAATTTATTTAAATAAAAATATTACATGATATAAATATAATAATGAAATTCTTTTGGCAAAAGATATTTAAACTTCAATTTTGATATAATTCTAAAATTAGTAAGTTACACTTTTATAACAACTATGTTGATTAAATTAGAAAAGGAATTACAATGAGAGTAAGAAATAAACCATGAGCAAAAGAATTTATTTTAACACATAATAATTTATGTATTAATGATCCCTATAATTACAAAGGGAAATGAAATAAAAAAATATTTCAAAATAAAAATCCAATCAATATTGAAATTGGAAGTGGCAAAGGAAATTTCATTATAAATCTTGCTAAACAAAATTCAAATCAAAATTATATTGCTATTGAAAAAAAACATTTCTATTGTAACTATACTATTAAAAAAATTAATTGAAAATAAATTATGTAATTTAAAAATAATTATAGAAGATGCCATAAATTTAAAAGAACTTTTTGCCAATAATGAAATTAATAAAATTTATTTAAATTTTTCTGATCCATGACCTAAAAAAAGACATTTTAAAAGAAGATTAACATACCAAAAATTTTTAGAAATATACAAAAAAATTTTAATAAAAAATGGACAACTTCACTTTAAAACAGATAATAATAATTTATTTAATTATTCACTTTTGGAATTTCAAAAAAATAAATGAAATTTATTAGAATATACAATTAATCTACATCAAGTAATAGGGGCTTTGCCCCTCGTTGCTTCGCAACTCACCCCAGCGGGGCTAAACCCCGCGGCCAACCAACCAAGGTTCTGGTTGGCTCCGACCAATAATATAGGTTTAAATTTTTCAAAATACTATAATTTTTATAAAAATGGATTTGTTTTTTTTGAAAATTTATCAAAATTTTCTTTTTTTTCTGATTTTATTTTTAATTCTTGCATTTGTTTTTCAATTTCTTTTTTAAGTCTTCTGTCTTCTTCTTTTTTTTGTAATTCCATTCGTTGTTGTTCTCTTCTTATACGTTCCTTCTGTTCACATTCTCAGGCTTTTTCATGAGCTTTTTGTTCTTCTGCTTTTCTTCTTTCACGGTCTCTTTTTTCTCATTCTTCTTTGACTCTTGCTTCTTTTTCAGCTCTTTTTAGCTTTTCTTTTATTTTTTTTTCTTCTTTTTTCCTTTCTTGTTGAAACTCATTATATTTCTTCATATCTTCTTTTTTTTGAGCTTTAGCTTTATCATTAAATTCCTTATATTGTTCATTTTTTTTTCACATAATTTAATCACCTTTCTTTTTCAAAATAAAAAACTCATTTATTTTTAAAATAAAATAATGAATTAAAAACTTATATTAAGTTTATGAATTTATTTTAGCATCTTTATTTATTTTTGTTAGAATGTTTATTTCTATAATAACAAGCACGACATACAGTATTTTTAGTTTCTTTCTTTTCAGTCTGTAATATATTATCCAACTTATCTAATCCTACTGCTTTAATATCATCAACAGTAAAATCTAATGCTTGTGACTGTTCATAGTCTTTAACACTACTTAATTCACTCTTTAACGAATGAATATAATTTAAAGCACGACTATTATATCTTTGTAAATAAGACTTAGGAAATCATAAACTAAAAGTCATAGTTTCACCACTATAACTGGGTGGTAATCCACCACGTTTAATTATTCGCTTTGTTTGTCTTTTAGATAAAACAATTTTATTATAATCATCAACATTAGTATAAATATTAAGTTTAAACTTAACTAAAAATAATAAAATACGCATTCTTTTAACTTGAACAATATACTCTACTTTTTCACGTGCTTGTTTTGGTATTCTATCGGGGTGTTGTTCAATCATATACATAATTCCATTAAAATTATGACCTATCAATTTACAAAACATTCCTAAACTTTCCTGTGTTTCTTTAAATTCGGGTGACAAATCATTACTATTAATTTTTAAACCTAATTCATCAAAAACAAGCATATCATTCTCTTTAAAAGCATAATTACTATTTAATTGATTAAACTTAAAAACATCATCATAAGAACAGCGATAACTATATTCATTACGTACTTTAATAGGAATAGGACTAACTACCCTACCCTTATGTTTTTGTGCTAAACAACAAGCAAGGGCAGATTTACCAGTACGTGGTGGTGCTGAAATAATATAACTACCTACACGTTGTAATATCTTTATATTTTTTCTAGTTATTAAAAATGGATATAGTATTATTAATAATAAAATTCCTAAAAGGAAATAACCATATCAAGGCATTATTTCAACTCCTAACCAACTAAAAATCCTACTGCTTTTAAAAATACTCATAAAGTTAAAACTTGTTCTAAACCACTAGTAAAATCAACATTTAAAACAGAACTAATAGTATCATCAAAAATACGTCTCAATAATCCATCAAGTTTAGTAAAAAATTCTCTTAATGGTTCAACTGGTAAAACTTTACCAACAACACCATAAAGTACTCATCTAAAAGCATTACGCAAATGACCAAAAACATCATATCAACTAACACGCTCATACTCAGGGTTAAAAGGACTATTTGGTGGAACTGGCATAACTTTTTCACTTGAAAAAATATTAACTTGACCAAGATTTAACTGTGGTGACATATAAGAATATGAATCGCCGTGAACATCAAAAAATACTATTAAATGTTTTAAATTTGGTACACGAATAGGCAAAGTAACAAAATTATATAAATGTTGCTGATAAATATTATTATCAACCTTACCTTTAAAAACATACTTTGTATCACCAACATAATCTAAAAAACTAAAAGTAAAATTAGCAGTAAAAGTTTTAAAACGTTCATATTCAAAATAAAACATAAATCCTTGAATATAAAAACTCAAAGGTTTATCAATTTCAAAATTTAACTGTGTTTGAAAATTTATAACTCTCCTATCGTTATTAACAAAATTCAAATGATTAGTATTCTTTTCTGAAACATAATTATGATTAAACATAATACGTGAAAATTCATCCAATTGTTTTCTATTAAAAGTATAAACGCCAGACCCCATATTTATCTGTTGTTTTGGAACACCAACTGTATCACTATAATAAGAACATATATAAGTACCCTGATTACCAATATATTCACCACTAACTAATTTTAAATCCGGTTGGTCAATGTCAAAATAAGCAGAATTTCATGGAATTGTTGCTCAATCATTAAAATCATTATACTTAACGTGTTTAACCATTTCTTTTGTAATATCATAATTAACAACATTAGGGTCATTTGAAACAATTAAACTAGTTGGTGCTTGAACAGAAGTATTTACAACAAAAAATATTTTTGCAAACTTAAATCACATAATTATTTACCAAATAAACATTTTAAAATTCACCATGAACCATAAAACAAAACAAATCCAATAAAAAACTGTGTACCATAAACTACTAAATTTCATAAAATAGTAGTAAAATCATCAACTGGCTTACCTATAAACATAGTTCAATAATCAACTATACATTGATGTATTTTATTATAAATTTCTAAAACACTCATACTTAACACCTACCCAAACAATGACCTAAAAACAAATTTAATAACACGATAAATAAAATTAAAAAATACACCTAATACCAACCAAAAAGTCAAATCAAACAAAATATAAACTTCATTAGTAATGTTTGGTTGATTTAAAAATATTTGAATATCTTTACTAGAAAATATAAAAATAAAATGTAATATACTAAGAACAAAATTAGACATAATTAATCACCAATACCAAAATCACGAGTTGAACTACCAGTAAACTTATTACCACCAGCACCACCTTTAAACTTACCTTGTTGTTTATTTCTTGTTTTTCACTTTTTCAACACGTCTTTGATAACTCTTAGCAATTTGTTGACCAGTACCAACACCCAAAGAAACAGAACTTTTACCAATGAACTTAACAGCATATCCTAAACCTAATGTTGGTAACATCAATTCAGGTAAAATAACCCTAAATGCAAATCTAAGCAAAATCAAAAATATCATTAACGTACCTAAATTAAAACCTAAATCACCAAGTGGAAAACTAAAAAACTTCATAAAAATTGAAGCAAATAATTGCATAACAGTTGTAATAAAAGGTATAAACATAATTTCACATCCTAATGTCTTGTAAATCTAAATAATCCTAAAATTAAATAAAATACAAAACTAACATTTATTAAAGCAAGAATAGGCAAAGGTAAAGTGTATAAACTATCATAAAAAAACGACTTAATAAAAAGTGTCACAGTATGTAATCCAGCAAAAGAACTTAAATACTGCATATAAATAGTTTGTACCAAAGTATTAACAACTGGTAAAAGTCTACCTAATAATGGTAAAACAAAAACCAAACTAAAAAATAACTTTACCATTTGCTTACTCCTTTCTAATTACTAATGAGTTCCATGGATAATATGACCAACAAACTGCTTAATAAATACAAGAACCATAAATACGATTGAAATTAAAACTGGTCAATTTGTAAGTGTTCCACCATCGCCAGTAGTAAATACTCAACCAAAAATATAAGTAAAAGCATTTAATAATTGTTGTCCAACACCACCTATCATGGTTAATAATGCTGATAGTCCAGCGGGCATATTAATCACCCCCTTTCTCTAATTCTTTTTGTTGTTTTTCCATTTCTAATTTACGTTTCTTCTTTTCAAAATCTTTACGACAAAAAGTACAATCAGGGTCATTTTCTTTTTCCTTTACATGTTTTTTATGTTTGAATTTCTGTATACCCTCATGTATTCAATTACGACAAAATCAAAGTATAAGACAAAACCCACCAATATATAAAGCATATTTTATAATCTCCTTAAAATCCATTTTAAACACCACCTAACGTATAAGCATAAGAATAATCCCAATTTAAACTTGCTCTATCTAAATTAATCTCAGACATACTATCATCATTTAAATCAACATCAACCATACTATCATTTGTACTTTGATAATCACTAACACTAGCATTAATTAACCTTGCTCTTTCATCAGTAAATACTTCTTGTAACTCTGTATTATTATGTGTATTTCCTAACGGTAACAATAAAGTATTTATAATCTCACTTGCTCCGGCAATAATAGTAGGAATAGCAAAATAATTATTAAAATTATTATTAATACCCATAGCAACACCACTACTAATCAAACATCCACCAGTACCCATATTTGCTATCTTTCTTATATTTTGAAATTTATTAGGTATTAACTCAGTTAAGCCACTAATAACATTTGCTATACCAAAACTATTTAAAGATATATAAGTATCTCAGTCTACAAAAGGCTTATCAATTACTGGCTTAGGAGTTGGTATTGGTGTAGGAATTGGTAGTTCAGTAGGACATGGTGGTCAAAAACAAGGTTCATCTCTTAATAAAGAAACTGACTTATCTACATACTGAACAAAATTAGCATAATTAATTAAACCAATTGTTCCTAAACCTAAAAATATCTTTTTATAACTATTAATAACTTTATTTCTAGTAGTAGGTCTTTGATTAATATTCCATATATCAATTCCTAACTTTTTACTAAATAATAATGAATTAATAGAACCTAATATTGGGTCTTTTAAATATTGACCATAATAAGCACTTACGCCAACCATAGCACTTAAAGGACTTAATCCAGTTCTTAAAATTTTAGTTAAAGTATAATTACTAGTTTGCTCTAATTCATTAGGCATAAATAAAACTCCTTACTTTATATAATAATAAGGAGCATATATATACTAATTTGTATAACATGGGAGCAAAGTACACAAAAAAGTATATATATACTCCCTATTTAGTTTTTTTTAAAATATTATTTTAAATGTTTAATAACAGTCTTTCTTTTAATCTCACTATATTTAAACTTTTCTTCATCTTTACCAAGATAATTAAAAGAATGTAAAAGTAAAGTTTGAAATTTAATTAAATCATTAACAACCGTTTCTAATTCTTCAATACGTTTTTCTAAATCTTGCACTTTTATATACCACCTTATTTTTTTATTTATTACATTTATGATTTTTATTTCAACAATGATAACATTTATTACAATCAACACAAATTAAATTTTCAAGCATAGTTAATATCATTGAAACATCAAAATTACCATAAGGCTTTAAAAATTTTGTAGTACATTTTTTATTACTACAACGAAAATTAACAAATTCATCTAATAAAAAATCTAAAAACTTTTTTTCATCAATTCCATTCATTTTTAAATAACTTTCAACATTTAACATTTTAAACCTACCTTAATTTTAATTTTCTTTTAACTGTAATTGTTTTTTTCTCATTGATTTATTTAACGCTATATTTAATATACAATTAGGACAATAATAATTTTTAGTATATAAATTTTGTAAAACTTTTTTAGGACAAATAACTTGGTCACAAAGTTTACACATATAAATTGCTAAATGAAATGCTTGTTCACATAAACAATTATCATTTTTAACCATAATTATTTATCTTTTCATTCAATAATATCTACAATAGTACCGGATAAATCTAATTTTAAATCATAATAATTACCAACTTTAAAACTAAGTTTATGTAAATATTGTGTAAAATCATTAACTACTAACGGGTTATATCATTTATCCCGTACTTTACCGGTAGGTATATTTGTTTGTTTATTAATTTCTAAAAAAGTTAAAACATCAAATTTCAAATTTTGACCTTGATTATTTTTATCAGGTATCATTCTATTTTTATCAATATTAACCAATTGAACTTTAAACATAAAAATTGCCAACTTCTTTCTATATAAAATATAAATTGAATTGGCAAACAATTATAAATAACTAAATTAAAAATATACAACTATAAAATTAATTTAATAAATAAAAAGTTCTTATATTAATATTTAACTATTCCTGGTAGGGAATTGTAAACCAATTCAAATAAGTTAAATATAATTTAAAAACTAATCTAAAATATATTTACTTATAAGTAGATAATATCATAATTAAATAAAATATCAATAAATATAAAACAAAAAGTAAAGACATTTACTACCTACCAGAACAGCAAATATCTTTACCACAATTAAAGTATAACAAATGTACCAAAAAATACAAATATTACAAAAAAAATATAAAATTAATGTAAAATCCGTTTATTTAAAAATATTTTTTGAATTTTGCTTTTATCAAAAATTTTATAAATAAAATCTAAAATATCATTTTTATTAAATGTATTTTTTAATCAATACCTAAATCGTAAACTTTCTAAACTAACATAATAATTAAAGTCTTTAAAATAATCACAATTTGCAACATAATCATAACTTCCACCAATTAAATTGGTAACACCTTGTTCATTTGGTTTAGTTTTAAATAAATAAAATTCTTTTGCTTTTGCACATGCTTGTACTAATTCTTGTAAACTTAACATTTTAGTTCCGCGAACTACAAGCGGATTTCTACAATTTCTACTAAATGAATATGCTTGAACACCAACATCTTTTTGATTTAATGATTTAATATTTTCTTGTACTTTTGTTACATATTTACTCAAATATTTAACTACAAATTCATTTGTTCCTTTATGTACAACCTTTAAATCAATACCTTTATTATTACCAGCATGTGTTCATCATGTAGTTATCATACTATATGGTATTTTACGATTAAATAATATATGAAAATGAACTGCACCACGCTTTTGATATTCATAAACATAAAAATATCTTAATTCACCCAAATGTTTAGCACGTTTAGGGTCATTTCATCAACGTTTTAAACGTTTAAAGAATAATTGTAAATCATGTTTTGCTTTTTTAATATCAGTTTCATTTTTATGATAAGTTAAAGTTAAAAAACTCAAAACTCTTGCATTATAAAAATTATGTAATGCTTTTTGAACTAATTTACATTTAGTACGAACATTATTATTTCTTAATTTAGTATTATTACCAATATTCTTTATACCTAATTTATTTCTCTCATTTTTTAAAATATCAATAGGCAAAACAACATTCTTAACATAACAAGCATAAAAAATTTTTTTAACATAAAAATTGTATGAAATATTCATCTATAATCAATCCTGGTAGGAATTTTTGATAAAATTGAATGATTTATAAATAAATATAAATCTTTATATATATTATCATAAAAAATAAAAAAAAGTATCAAATTTGACACTTGCGGTGAAAAATGATACTTAACTAAACTTAATATTACTGATTTTTGTTGAGAAAAATTTAAAAATACATATACTTGTCAAGCATTAAGTTATATATGTAATTTTCCTAAAAAATATTATCAGTCTGTTTACTCAAACAATTCAATTTTCCAATTAAATTCAAATATTACTGAAGAAAATTTAGAAAAATTAGTCAAAAATTATTATGAAAAATTTGATAAAAACATTAAAATCTTAGAAAAAATAAATATTAAATTAAATGATACTATTGATACAAGTAATCGATTAAATATTAATAAAATTAATAATTCTCAACTACCACCATTATTAAAAACACTACAAAAAATAGAATCAAATATTATTTCAACACCAATTAACTAAAAATATTGTTAAATAACTTTTTTATAAAATAAAAAAGGAATAATTGTTATGATTATTCCTTTTTATAACTTTATTTACTTGTACTATAATTTTTCATATATTGAACTAATGTTTTAATTAATACACCCATACCACGATCATTTTTATAAGCAGTTCCCGCAATATCTAAATGTAAAAATGGTTTATCTTCACTAAATTCTTTTAAAAATGCAGCAGCATTTGATGAACCACCATATGGATCTTTAGAAAGATTACTTAAATCAGCTATTTTAGATGAACGCATATTTAAAATATTTTGTTGATGAATTGGCATTCTTCAAATTTCTTCATTAGTTTGTTGTGATGATAAATCAAAATCATTAAATAATTTATCATCAGTAGCAAAAGCACCAGTCATATAACTACCTAATGCAACTAGCATTGCACCAGTTAAAGTTGATAATTCAATAATACGATTTGCTTTTCCTTTACGTAAAGCATATGTCATACCATCTGCTAATACCAACCTTCCTTCGGCATCGGTATTATTAATTTCTACAGTTTTACCATTCATTGAAGTAAAGACTGTTTCTACTAAAGTAGCATGACTACCAATCTTATTTTCTGTTAAACAAGCAACAGCTACAAAGTTTATTTTTAATTGTAATTTAGCAGCAGCAATGGCAGCATTACATACACTAGCTGCACCCGACATATCAAATTTCATACCTTTCATTGCTGAAGAAGGTTTTAGTGAATAACCACCACTATCAAAAGTAATTCCTTTACCAACTAATCCTAAAATATCATCGGCATGCTGTGGATCACCTTTATATTCTAAAACAACAACACGAGCATCAAAATTACTTCCAGCATTAACTGCTAATAATAAATTCATATTTAGTTCTGTTATTTCTTTTTGCCCTAAAACCTTTACTGATAAATTTTTAATACCTTTTGCTGCATCTTGAATTTTTTTTGCAAAAACTTCGGGATATAACAAATTAGGTGGCATATCTTGGAAATTACGTGCTAAATTAATACTTTCTCCTTGAATTTCGATTTGTTGTTGTGAAGTATAGTTAGGGAATTTTGCTGTTGAAACAACATTATATTTAACTTTTTTTTCTTCATTGTTTTTACTTTTTAAAGTATATTCTTTAAAAGTACCGAATCATAATGCTTCATATATAGTTTGTAAAAGTATACTTTCATCTAAATTACTCGTAACAAAAGATTTGACATCAATATCCAAATCTTGACTATTATTACTACTAAAATTTACAAAAAAATTATAAACATCATTACGAGTTAAGCCCTTACTATCACCTAAATATAGGTAATAAGTTTTATCTTCAGAAATTAATGTTAATTTATTTTTTTCTTTAGCAATCAATTCATGAGGAACTTTATCAGCAAATACCGCTGTTAATTTTAATTTTAATTCAAGTTTACTACTAACATTAAGTAGAATATTTTTATCCATATTTTCACTCCTAAATGGTAATATTAAAATAATTACAATATATCTGAATTAATATTTTCGAAAATTACAACAAAAATAGATAAGTTAAACAATATTATTGTATTATTATTGTATTGTAATATTACCATAGAATGGAGCAAAAACTATGAAGCGTTCTGAATTAAATGAAAAAGATAAAAAAAAGTACTGCTGAGATTTTAAGCATTTATTTATTAATAATGACTCTTGAAAAAAAGCTTTACCTGAGTTTGATAAATTTGCCAATCAACTTTTAACTTTTAAAGGAAAATTAAATAATATTGATAACTTTAAAAAATATTTAGCAATTAGCAAAGAAATATCAATGTTAGGGTCTAAAGTTGTGCAATATTTACATTATGGAGATTTAGATCAAACTAACTTAGAATTGCAACAATTATCTAGTTTATTTGCGACTCAACAAAGTAAGTTATCGGAAAAGTTAGCATGAATTGAACCAGAAATCAAAACTATTGGTTTACAAACTATTAAAAACTGAATTAATAATGACCCCTCATTAATGATATATAAACATGATATGGAAGTTTTCTTTAAATTTGAAAAATTTATTTTAAGTGAGCACGATGAAACTTTACTAAGCAAAGTTAGCAAATCAAGAAGTGCTGCTGGTGGTTTATATGATAGTTTGGTTTATGCTGATAAACAAAAAACAATGTTTAATTATCAAAATAAAGAACAAGAATTAACACAAACTTTATATTTAGACATTTTAGAAAATAGTAATCCAGTAAAAGATCAACAATTAAGAATTGATATTTCAAAAAAATTTTATGAAGATATTAAAAATAAAAAACATTCATTAGCACAAGTTTATGAAAGCATTTTAGAAGTAGCTGTTGAAGAAATAAAAATTCGTAACAACGATAAAGAAAAAGATAATAAAAAACATTTAACTACTTTAGAATATAGTCTATTAAGTGATGATGTACCATTAATACTATATGAAAATTTAATAAAAACAGGACAGAAACACGCTATTTTAGTAGAAGAATTTTATAATTTAAAACGTAAATTTTTTAAATTTAAAAAATTTTATAGTACCGATACTAGTTTAAAAATGACAACAATACCAACCAAAAAATTCAGTGTTGAAGAAGGTATTAATTCAGTCAAAGAAATTTTAAGTATCTTAGGTGATGAATATTTAGAGCAATTAAACTTAGCATTATTACCAGGTAGAATTGACTATTATGAAGACACAAATAAACGAACTGGTGCTTATTCAACGGGTGGTAATGGCGTAGAACCCATTATTTTAATGAATTGAGATGATACTATTAATTCACTTAATACACTAGCTCATGAATTAGGTCATTCTGTTCACACCCTATTTTCAGAAAAATATCAAAAATATCCAAATGCTGACTATCCAATTATTTTAGCTGAAGTTGCTTCAACAGTTAATGAACATCTAGCCTTTGATTATTTATATAATAAAGCCTCAAATAATCAAGAACGCATTTACTTACTACAAACTCATATTGAAACTGTAATTGGTACTTTTTTTCGTCAAATTCAATTTGCTGAATTTGAATGAGAAGCACATAAATTAGTAGAAAAAGAAGTGCCATTAAACGCCGATATTTTGGCTGATTTATTTGAAAATACAGCTAATAAATATGGACAAAAAGCATTAGATAAATACGAAGAAAAAGCAAAAGGATACTCATGACCACGAATTCTTCATTTTTTCCACTCACCTTATTATGTTTATAAATATGCTACTTCAATTACCGTTTCTTATAAACTTTATGAAGATGTTAAAAACGGAAAAAAAGAAAATTTACTTAACTTTTTAAAAGCCGGTGGCAGCAAATATCCATTAGATATTTTAAAAGATGCGGGTGTTGATTTAACACAAATTGATGTTTATAACCCATTAATTACTAATTTAAAGAAAATGATTAATCAATTATCAGACTTAATTAATAATAAAGATAATTAAATTGCAAAAAAATAATATATAATACTAATGGTGTTTTAGTCCTTTAGCATTTTATTTAAAACGTTATAAAATAATATGTACATATTTTGACTATTACAATTAGTAAAGACTAAGGAGAATAAATAAAAAATGAATGTGAAATTTGATTTTGAAGATATAAATCTAATTGCAAATAAAGGAATAGTTAAATCACGAAAAGAATGTGATACCAGTGTTAAACTAAATGGTTTTACTTTTAAAATTCCAATTATTCCAGCAAATATGAGTGCTGTCATTAACCAAGAATTATGTATTTGATTGGCTAAAAATAATTACTTTTATGTAATGCACCGTTTTAATATCGATCAAATTAAATTTATTAAAAGTATGCACGAACAAAAGTTATATGCTTCAATTAGCATTGGTGTTAAAAAAGAGGATAAAGAGTTACTTGAACAATTAATCAAACTGAATCTAATTCCGGAATTTATTACTATTGATATTGCTCATGGTCATAGTAATGCTATGGAAGAAATGATTAAATTTATAAAAACTACTTTTGCTAAAACAAATACTAAACCTTTTATTATTGCTGGTAACGTTATGACAAAAACCGCTGTTAAAGATTTAGAAAAATGAGGCGCTGATGCAATTAAATTTGGTGTTGGTCCAGGAAAAGCTTGTATTACTAAACTAAAAACTGGATTTGGTACAGGTGGTTGACAATTAAATGCTTTACAAGATGTTGCCAATAGCACCACTAAACCATTAATTGCAGATGGTGGTATTAGATGTAATGGTGATATTGCTAAAGCAATAGCTTTTGGTGCCACTATAATTATGGCAGGAAGTATTTTAGCGGGTTATGATGAATCACCTGGCAAAATTGTTACAATAAATGGTCAATCTTACAAAGAATATTTTGGATCAGCAAGTATTTTTAACAAAGCGGAAGCAAAAAATATTGAAGGTAAAAAAATACTTGTTCCATATAAAGGTTCAATTGCTGATACTTATAAAGAAATGGAAGAAGATTTACAATCTGCTATTTCTTATGCTGGTGGTAAAGATTTATCTGCATTAACAAAATGTGATTATGTTATTGTTAAAGGTACTATTAATAATGGTGATGATCGTTAATAACTTTTAATTTTTCTTTAAAAACAATTCTGGGTACCCAGAATTGTTTTTTATTAAAATAGAAGCAAATCAAACTGCCTATGATGATAATTGAATTCACTGTGATAATTGTTTAATGATATTAAAGAATCTAATAATTAAATTATTTTTAATATTTAAACTACTTTGTCTAAAACTTTTTTTCTGATTTTTTATCATTATTTTATATTTATTTTGATTATATTTCTTTATGATATCATTTTTAATAGTTTTGCTTTTTTAGCTTCTTCCATATTTTTTGCTTTTTAGTTTATATTCAATTATATTTTTAATAAAAAATAAATTAAATAAACTTTATTTAAAATACTAGATAAAAATATATTGTGAAATACGTTTTATTTCTTTATAATAAATATAAAAATTAATATAAGTTTTTTAATCCATTTACTTTCATTTTAAAGTAAATGGTTTTTTTATTTTGAAAGGGATGAAAAAATGATTAATACAGAAAAATTACCTTTATTAAAAAAAAATGAACATATTAATTATAATGGAATTAATAATTCACATATATCAATAAATCACAATGATTCATCTAGTACTGAAAGTATTATAACTTTAAATGATGTTCAAATAACAAATGCAAGAGAAAATAATAATTTAAACAATTTATTATTTGATGGTGATTCAGTACATACTATTGTTAATTTTAGCAATGATTGAAGGGATACTGATGATCGTTATGGTGGAAAAACACAAAAAAGATTAGATATTAATGGTAATTGAGAATATAATACGAAATTTATAACAGGTGATGTTTTAAATGAAAAAATAGCAAATATTAATAATCAATTATATTTAATGAAAGAAATTATATTAAATGATGGTGCAGTTATTTTAGAATTATCAAATTTAAATGAAAATAAAAAAATTGAAACAAAATATAAAATATACAATAATGAAGAAGAAAGAGAATACAATAATAATTTAAATGACTTGGATTTAACTACTTTTTTACCAATAAATAAAGAAAAACCTAATTTTTTTAAAAAATTTTTAAGTTCAAAATATATGTTTTTACCTAATACAATTTTTTTAAATTTTGCTTTCGGATCAGTATTATTATTTGAAGCTAAAAATTATTTTCATAAAGAAAAGTTACCTGAAAATCTTTATCATAATTTTTGAGATGTATTAATGAGTGGTATTAGTGGTGTTATAGTAATGAATTTATCTTATTTAAATTACAAACTTATTTCTTTAAAAAATAAATGAAAATACTTATCTTTTTCTTTAGTAATTGGTGGTATTAGTATTTGAGATCAATTTTTATATTTACATGTTAGTGAAGAAAATTTCAACTTCATATCTTTTATAGAAAGAATAAGTATCTTTTTTACTAGTATTTTAATTGAAGAATTAATTTTTGATAAAATTGCTCAACCTTGCATTGAAAAATTATGACAAAATTTAAAAAATCAAAACTTTTCAAAAATTATTAAATATGGTAGTACTGTTAGTATGCTTCTTTTTGTATCAATTTTTAAAAATATATTAACTGGTCTTTATGGCGAAGAAAAAGAAATAAATTTAGAAAATATTAAAAAAGCACTTCCACTAACACTATTGACAGTAATTCTTGAAAATACTCTTACTTCTTTTTCTTTTTCTTATTTTGATTGATTTTGAACAAAAATTTCAATTGCAAAAGAAATAGCAACCAATAGTATAAAAGGAATAGAAAGATTTGCTAATCAACAAGCACAAAATTATAGTTTTAAAAAATTAATAAAACAATTTAATTTTCAACCATTTAATGCAAACTTAATAAATGAAAGCGAACCGATAGATCATCCAGATTCAAATCAACCATCTATCCAAGTTATGTAAAAGTAAAGTCATTAACTTCTCTTTTGATGAAATATAAAAAAATAACACATTTTAGTTAAAAATATTAACTGAAAAAATACATTATATAATAATAAAAAAGTGAATTAATAATTCACTTTTTTATTATTACAATTATTTAATATATTAAAACGAAGAAGTAAACCCCCTATCATCGTTATATCCAATTTCATTGAAACAGCGATTAGGATCCATTTCATTTCAAGATACAGCATGTCTAGATGTTGAAGGTTGAGATTGCATAGTTGCTTGATTTCTTAATCCAGAAATCTTTTGTTTAATTTCATATAATTTTGCCTTTTTTTGTTGTTTAATTTCATTGCTTCTATTATTATTAAAACGACCACAACTAATAATAACTCAAAATTTATTAGAAAAATTTCGCCCTCCTTTATCTGTTTCTAATTTTTGGATTTCTTTTTCTAATTTTTCTAATTGAGCTTGATATTGATTTAACGTTAATTCATATTTATATTTTTGAAATTGTTTATTCAATCAAATAAAAGGAGATTTTAATAATATTTTTATTTGTGTTTTTATACTTTGTGAATTATAAATTTGTCTTACTGCTGCAATACAACCATTAATTTCAATATTTTTTTTATTTATACTAAAATTTAATTTTGCAATTTTTTTATCTATTTTTGCAATATCTAAATTTCTTCTACTCATACTACGATTTAAATCACAAATATTTTCCATCTTCAATTTTAATCTTATTTTTAATCTTGCATCTAAAACCTCTTTTTCTGATTTTAGATTTGGACATAATCATCAATTTTCTTGTTTTATTGAAAAAAATTTATTTGCTATTTCAAGTTCATTTCTAGCAATTTTACAAAATATTCTTTTTGTTTTGTATGTTCTTCTTTCTAACTTAACAGTTAATCTTGCTGTTTTTAATTTTAACTTTGATAAAATTAATTTTTTATTTAAATCATGAGCATTAAAATTTTCAATTTGCTGTTCTATATTTGTTCCTTCAACTTCCAATACTCTTATTTCACTATCTAATTTCTCTTCTCGTATCATTTCTTTGGATATCTCTTCATCTAATGCCACTATGTTTTCTTTTCATTTTTTTATCATATATGTTGTTTGTAATTGTTTATTTGGTAATTGATTTTTTAATTTTAATATTTCTTCTCTATTTTTTTCTATTTGTTTTTGTATTTCATAAAGTTCATTAATATTTATAATCTTGTCTATTTTTTTAATT
This sequence comes from Spiroplasma endosymbiont of Tiphia femorata, assembly GCF_964020225.1. NCBI lineage: Bacteria > Bacillati > Mycoplasmatota > Mollicutes > Entomoplasmatales > Spiroplasmataceae > Spiroplasma > Spiroplasma endosymbiont of Tiphia femorata. The sequence continues at coordinate 1,624,159 of NZ_OZ026544.1, forward strand.
TGTTCAAAATGTTTTTTTCTTTCTTTTTCTAATTTTTGTTTTTCAATCTTTAAAACTATTATTTTGTTTTGTTTTTATTACACTATCTATTTTTTTGATTTCTTCTTTAAAAATTTTTGATTCCTTTCTAATTGTTTCTATCACTAACTTCTTCCTTTCTTTTTTATTTAATATAAAAAAAATCATTACTTTCTTAAAAAAATAATAGATTGAAAACTATATTTAGTTTTTCTTTTACATTGTATATAAATATAATAAATTTACATGATATATACATTAATACTATTTTCTATATACAATTCAATAACTTATAATTCTTTTAAAAATAAATTATTAATAATCTAATATTTACTAACAAAAATAAATTATTTTTTAATTTATATTAATTTTATTATAATATTTAATATCATATACAAACACTAAAGTAGGTTAATAATGTTAGAAATCATAAGTTTTAATAATGAACATATTACAATTAAAGTGAAAAAAAATAAAAAAGAAATTTTAAATGCACTAGGTATTATTGATATCAATAATACCAATGAATTTAAAATATTTAATACTCCGTTTGCTCTTGAAATACTACTTAAATATACAAATAATAATGATAAATTAAAAAAAATATATGAACACTCACTAATATCATGAAAAAAAATCCAACAAGAAAAAAACTTAAATGATTATCCAGGTAATCCTAAACTAAGACATTATCAACGTGTTGATGTTGCAATTTTAAAAGCAAATAAAAGATTTGGCTTATTTAATGAAATGCGTACTGGGAAAACACCAACTATTTTAACAGCATTATCAGAAATGAAAACTAATAAAATATTATTTGTTGTTCCTAAGTCAACTATTTTATTAACATGGGTTCCTGAAATTAAAAAATGAACTACCTATAATTGTATTACTATTAAAGATGATATTACTAAAGTGCGAACAGAAAAATATAATCAATTTAAAAATAGTAATAATTGTATTTTAGTAGTTTCTAAAAACACTTTTAAAAATGATATAAAAAATAAATTATTAACTAAATTTGATTTTACATTAGTTATTGATGAAGCACATTTTTTAAGAAACTATAAAACTGCACAAAGTTCAACAATTTTGGAAGTTGCAAATAAAGTATCATCAGTTTATTGTTTAACTGGTACCCCTGCCAATAATCATCCTAGTGATATTTTTGGTATATTAAAAATTATTGATAATAAACTATATAAAAATATTGATTATTGAGATTTTGTTGCTCGTTATTTTGGAATAATTAGAAAACGTATTACCAATTTTGTAACTATTAATATACCAAAACCAAATGTTAAACCACAACTAGCAGCAGAATTTGATTATTTAGTTAAAAAAATATCAATTATGCGCAAACAAATTGATGTACGTAATGAAATGCCAAAAATTATTAAAAATGATTTAATTTTAACTATGCCCAAAGCACAAACCGCAATTTATTATGATACTCTTGAAACTATGAAACAAGAATTATTTTATAATAAAAAATCTAAAATAACTTTTTTACAAATATTTACGAAATTAAGAACTATTTGTTCAACACCTATTAATGAGGGAATGAAAGAATTAGGAGCAAAATTTAATTGACTACTAGACTACTTACATGATAATGAAAATGATTCAATTATTATTTATAGTAGTTTTAGTGATAAAGGAATTAACATTTTAAGTAACATTTTAGATAAACATAAATTAAATCATCAATTAATTACTGGTAAAGTAAATCATGAACAAAGGCTTAAAGCTATTAGTGATTTTCAAAGTAAAAAAGTTAAAATTATTTTATGTAATGTTGGTATCACATTAGATAAAGGTGATGTTATGATTTTTCTAGATCGTGAATTAAACCCAACCGAAAATGAGCAAGCTGAAAGTCGCTTTTTTCCAACTCAATTAAACGATAATAAAACTAGAGAAATTATTAATTTATATTGTGCTAATACTATCGATTTAAAAATTAGAGACATCCTTAATAATAAAATTGATATTAATAAAATAATTAATGATCAAGGTATTAAATTTTTTGAATAATTTTATTATGTTTAATAAACTAAACGAGGATTAAAAACAAGATCTGCATTATTATTAGGAATGAATTGTTCATCATTAATTTCAAGAATATATTCTTGCAATAAAGGCGCAAATTCGTTTGAAGATTGAAAAGAATGAGTGTTATCAATGATTTGTTGACTTTCAAAAAATTCTCTATAATCACCATTATCTTCTTCATCATTTAAACAACAAAAAAGACCTGAAATAAAACCAAAAAGAGCACCAGTAAAACATCCTGAAAGCACTGTTATAGCTGAAGTAATATCAAATTCAAGAATATTTTGTTCTCTTTTTTGATATAGATCAGAAAGAGTAAACAAACTACCTCCAATAATATTTCCTAAACAAGTTGCTAATATTATTTTTTTATTAATCATGTTATTTACCACCTTTTTAACATTTAAATTATTGGTTTAGACATTTTTTTTAAATTAAATGCTTTTCAAGCAAGAGCATCTGCTTCATCATTATATATATTACCACTATGACCTTTAACTCATTTAAAATAAACATTAACATTTTTTGCTATTTTATCATAAAATGCTTTATATGCCTTTGTTTCTACTTTAGTAGTTTTTCATTCACCAGTACATCATTTACTAATTCCAACATAATCATGACAAATTAAAATTGATTTTATATTATTTTCCAAAGCTAACTGCATTGCCTTTTGTGCACCCATTATTTCTCCAGCAACATTTCTTAATTTTGCTCAATTTTCATCATCAAATTTTTCATAAAATATATCTTTTTTGCCATTATTTAAGAAAACAAGTCCATAAGAAAATTGATTAATTTCTTCTTTAAAACTACCATCAGTATATGCTATTACTTCATATTTATAGTGATTTTCAGATTTTATTTGAATTTTATCATCTAAATAATCTTGAGCTTCTTTTTTAGTTGCAAATTTTTTATACTGAGCACCAGCATAACCTCTAATTTGTGTTTCACATTCATTCCAGTTTTCAAATATTCCAATGACTCTACCTTTTTTTACTGCATAAAATTTACTTGCCATAATTATGACTCCTCTATTGTTTATTTTAATTTTACAATAATATTAAATTTTATCTAATTAAAATTACAACTAAAAGCAAAAATATTGCTAATGCTAATTAGCAAGTGACTTTACTAATTAAATAAAATGGCACAAAAAAATATTTATTATTTTAAAATTTTAATTTTTAAATTTGGGTCATTTGTTAGGATCATTTTCAAATCCTGAATTTTTAGCAAATCATCCATGTCATAATACTTCATTTACATTTCATTTTGATAAGTCTTTATTAAATAAAGAAGCTTTATAAAACATATAACCCATATCCACCACTTTTGAAGTATCTCACTTCGAAATATCTTGATTAAATGCCACTGCTCCAGCAAACATACAACGCATGCTTGTAACATCATTTACAATTCATTTTGAAATATCTTGATTAAATGATAAACAATTTCGAAACATATTATTCATATTTGTTACATTATTATCATAGAGTAAATTTGTAATATTACCATTAAATAACGAAGCACCATAAAACATTGAACTCATATCTCTCACATTAATTATATTTCAAGATAAATTTTGATTAAATGATAAAGCACCATAAAACATTGCATGCATAGTTGTTACATTAACTACATCTCAGTTTGAAATATCTTGATTAATTTTTTTTGCTCCAGCAAACATTGAACTCATATTTGTTACGTGTGCAATATTTCAACTTGATAGATTTTGATTAAATGATGAAGCATTACTAAACATATAACTCATATCTACTACATTTGATGTATTTCATTTTGAAATATCTTGATTAAATGCTCTTGCATCCATAAACATATTTTTCAAAGATCTAATTTCTGATGGTAAATGATCAGATACTTTTTCTATTGTTACTGGCATTTTAACAACTTGAATTATTCCTTCTCGATTTTGAAAAAATCCAATTTGAATAACCTCTTTGCTATTTATATTTGATAAATCTACTTCACTCGTTTTCACTTGTTTTCCATCTTTGTCAATGTAAATTGTATCTTGCTGAATTTTATTATCTAAAAATTGAATTTTTTGTGAACTTGTATTTAAGATAACATTAGTTAAATTACCCGTAATTGCTAAAATACTTAATGTTGTTAATAATGATTTCATAATTAATCACCCTCCAAGTTTTCTCCAATAACTTCTTAAAATTTAAGAAGATAAATATATTTTAGTATTTTTTAAAAAAATAAATAAACAATAAGTTATAAAAAAACAAAGCATTACAATTATCTTTAAATTTAAATTAAATAAAAAGTTATCAATGTACTTGCAAAATGTTCACCGATAACTAAACTATTTTTAAATTGAAACTATTTTTTATTATTAAATTAATAAATAAAATAAAATACCGGCACTAATGATATTGCAATTAATAATGATAAATATTTTTTCATAAATTAATCCTCCTCAATTTTTACCAATAACTTCTTAAGTTTAAGAAGATAAATATATTTTACATACTTTTAATTATTTTTTAACACTTTTTTCATAAAATTGTATACTAATAACTTATTAACTAAATCTATTGCACTATTTAAAATAATATAAATTTTAATATATAAAACACTTAAAATATAAAAAAATAATTAATAAAATGATAAAACAGAAATCATGTAAAATGTATAATATAAATTTAAAGGGGGTTAATTAGATTATGCCAATTATTACAACTAAATGCTATATTTCATCATGTGAGAAAGAATATACATTTGACTCTTTATATCGTGATAAATTTATATATTGCAGTGGTAAATGTTATCAACAAGCATTCAATAATACAGTAACAAAATATACACAAAAATAATAAGTTAGTTTTGGAGAGATATTATGAAAAAAGAAAAATTAATAGAATTGATTAACAATAAAATATTATAAGGTTTTTAAAAATGAAAAAAAAGATATTTAAAGAAACTGTTGATGATAATTATTCAACAAAGAAAAGTATTAACTATTATAATAATTGAATGATTATAATTTTTTCATGATTAACAAGTGTAACTTTACTAATTAGTTGAGTTTTATGAATTATTTTCTTTAAAAGAGAAACTACTGATTTATTAATCCTTATTGATAATTTAATCACTAAGAAATTTTTTAAATTCAATTTAACTTTTCCAACTCTGACAATTGCAGTATTGGGTTTTGGTTTCATAATTTTAGGTGTTGTTGCCTTTCCTTTTATTTTTTTAAAAATAATGATTTTATTTCCTTAATATTAACTAGAATTATGTTATGAATATCATTATTTTTTATTATTGGATCAATTTTATTTTTTTCCTTTGGCGGATATGTTGCTTTTTATAAATTTGCTTCTACGATAACTATTCGGAAAAAACTATTTTTCATTATTCCATGAGGATTAGAATTTTTTTATTTTATAGTTTTAATAATTTCTTGTATATGCTTTATTAAAAAAAGTAGAAAAAAGAAATATATGTCACTAGAAGCAAAAGCACTATATTCACAAAATGAAATTAATCAAAACATAACTTCTTCAACAAATAATGAAGAAGAAGAAACAATATGAACACCACAACAAATTGAAGAAGTATGAAATAAAGGAGAAATTATTAATAATTTTAATCCACAATTATACCGTCGAGATTATGCGGGTGCCTTAATGTTTTGACATAATTTTATTGCACAACCGAAGCTTAATGATCCAATTGAAAGTTTAAATTGAACTATTGTTTATGAACGCCCCACCACAGCAGATGGAACTAATTATATTAAAAATTTAGTACCCATGAATAATAGTAATGCTGTTACTAAAGGTAATAATTTCCCCCATTGAACAACTTCAGTCACTTATGACAGTAAAAAAAATAAAAACATATTTAAAAAGAAGTCATGAAAACATAAAGAAAAAAATCAAATAGAATAAAAAAACATATTTAAAAAACTAAGTATTTTAATACTTAGTTTTTTAAATAAAGATTGATTATCCAATTTTAGTTTTAGTTTCAACATTACTTGCTAATACTGTATCCAATACATCTTGACCACCACGGACCTGATGTTGTTCTGGATCAATGCTATGTAACATAATAATAACTTGATGAGCAACATTGATTTTCATACGATTAAATAATTTTGAAGCTTCCTCAATATAAGCTTGTAAGGGATTTAACTGCGCATAACCACGCAAATGGATTCCTGCACGCAGTTTACTTAAAGCATCAATGTGATTAGTTCAATATTGATCAAAAGTTTGTAAAATAACACTATTTTCAATTTGTTTTATAATAACATCATTTAACTTTTCTCTTTTTTCAAGATAAAAATTATAAGATTTTTCAACAATTAAATCAATATTTTCTTCAGTACTTAATCGATTTAACTTTTCTGCTATTAAATCATTAGGCTTAATTAATTTATTTTCAATACCTTTAACTAATTCATCATAATCAATAAACTGTTCTCTACCAACAACTTTATTAAAAATATTTAGTAAATCACGTGCTACTGTTCTGTGCATATTTTTGATTAAATCTAATAAATCATCAGCAAGTAAAATATTATCACGTTGATGATATGTAGCTTCACGATGCTGAGCAATAACATTATCATAATCTAATAAGTTTTTTCGTGCATCAAAATTCATACCTTCAATTTTTTGTTGTGCTCTAGTAATTGATCTAGTTAACATTTTTGATCTAATATAGTCTTCACCTAAACTTGCAAAAGCTTTTTTTAATTTTTCACCACCAAAACGTAACATCAAATCATCTTCAATTGAAACATAAAATCGTGAAAATCCAGGATCACCTTGTCTTCCGGCTCTTCCACGTAATTGATTATCAATTCTTCGTGCTTCGTTTCTTTCGGTACCTAATACAGCAAGGCCACCAAGTTCAATAACACCCTTACCAAGTTTAATATCAGTTCCACGTCCTGCCATATTAGTTGCTAAAGTAATTGATCCTTTTTCACCAGCTCTAGCAATAATATCAGCTTCACGAGCATGATTTTTAGCATTTAAAATCTCATGCTTAATTCCTTCCAAAGTTAACATATTAGCAATTCGTTCTGATACATCAACATTAGCAGTACCAATCAAAATTGGTTGTCTTTTAGTATGTCGTTCTTTAACTTCTGCAATTAAAGATTTAAATTTAGCATTTAATGAAGCAAAAACATGATCGGGTTTATCTTCTCGAATAATTGGTTTATTAGTAGGAATCTTAATTACTCTCATATTATAAATTTTTACAAATTCTTCTTCTTCGGTTTTAGCAGTTCCTGTCATACCACTTAATTTATTATATAAACGGAAAAAGTTTTGATAAGTAATAGTAGCTACTGTTGTTGTTTCTTGTTGAATTGTAACATTTTCTTTAGCCTGTAAAGCTTGATGAAGTCCATCACTATATACTCTACCAGGCATTAATCTACCAGTAAACTGATCAACTAGCACAATTTCGCCATCTTTAACAACATATTCTACATCTAATTTGAAAACATGATTAGCACGAAGTGCATTTTGAATATGATGAAATAATTCCGAGTTATCAATATCAAATAAATTTTTTAAATTAAACTGTTTTTGAGCTTTATTAACACCCGTTACTGTTAATGCAATTTGACGTGATTCTCAATCAATTTTATAATCTTCAGGTATTAAAGTTTTTGCAAAAACATCTGATGCTTGATATAAAGGAGTACGATTTTTTGAACCACCAGAAATAATTAAAGGTGTTCTTGATTCATCAATTAAAACAGAGTCCGCCTCATCAATGATAGCATAATTAAGCTGACGTTGAACTTTTTCTGGATAAACCTTAACCATATTATCACGCAAATAATCAAAGCCTAATTCCGAATTAGTTGTATATGTAACATCTTTTAAATACGCTTCACGTTTTTGATTAGTAGAATGATCACGAAGACTAACGCCAATAGTAATTCCCAAAAATTCTAAAATTGGTCGATTTAATTCAGCATCTCTTGCCGCCAAATATTCATTAACAGTAATAACATGAACACCTTTACTACTTAAAGCATTTAGATAAATTGGCATCACAGCAGTTAAAGTTTTTCCTTCACCAGTTCGCATTTCAGCAACATCACCATTATGAAGAACAATACCACCAATTAATTGAACAGGATATGGATGTAATCCACTAATTCTTCGTGCTGCTTCTCTAATTGTCGCAAAAGCTTCAACTAAAATATCATCTAAAGTCTCACCTTCTGCCAATCTGGTTCTGAATTCAACTGTTTTATTTGCTAATTCTTCATCTTTAATTTTTCTCATTGTTTCATCAAGGCTAATTATTGCCTTAACTTGTTTATTAATTTTTCGTAAAATTTTACGATCTCACATAAAGTAAATCACCATTTTTTTCTTTATTATTACTTATACTTATTATTACTTGTAAAGTAATAAAATCTTTATTATTTTAACATAAAAAAACTTAGAAAACTTAGTACCCAAAAAAAAATTGTATTTATATTATATTTTTTTCTTTCTCTTCGAAGTTAGAAAAAATAATTTACTATAATTATTTTAATTACTATAAAAAACTTGATTATTATATGATTTAATATTACTTTTATTAAAAGATTCCTTGTTAATTTCTGATTTTGTAAGTTCAATAAAATTAATTTTAGATTCTAACATTTTATTTAAACTATTTTCATTAAAATTATCTTCTTTTTTTAATTTGATTTTTTTTCTAAGTTGATTTTTATTTTTTTTAAAAATATAAAATAAACTAAATATTGAAGTTGTTGTGAAAAAAAACTAATAACTAAAAATCAAATTTTTTTTAAACTTCATTGATTATTTTTTTTTCTAATTTTCTCTTCTACAAAAATTTGATTTTCTTTAATTATTAATGAACTAGTTTTTAGTTTATTAATAATTGGAATTCTTATTACTTTAAAAAATTTACGTTGGTCAGCTCTAAACCATTGAATTTGCATATCTGTAAAAAATGGAATTTGCTCCTTTGTAAACGATTGAATTTGTTGGCCTATTAAAGATTGAATCTGTTCCATTGTCAACTATTGAATCTGCTCTTTTGTAAAGTATGGAATTTGTTGTTCTGTAAATGATGAAATTTGCTTTTCTGTAAATCAAGAAATTTGCTCTTTTGTAAAAAATGAAATTTGATTTTCTGTCAATGATTGAATTTGTGATAACATAAAAGATTGAATTTGTTCTTTGGTAAAAGCTGCAATTTGAATTGGTAAAAATGATTGAATTTGCGATAACTTAAACGACTGAATTTGAATAGATGTAAGAGACTTAATTTGTAATCATGTCAATGATTGAATCTGTTCCATTGTCAACTCTTGAATTTGTTCTTTGGTAAAAACCCAATTTGTGATGGCAAAAATGATGAAACTTGTTCTTTTGTAAATGATGCAATTTGAATAGCCAAAAATGATTGAATCTGGCTAGGAGTAAAAGCCGTAATTTGTGATGGTAAAAACAATGAAATTTGCTCTTTTGTTAAGGACTGAATTTGTCATGGCATAAATGATGGAATTTGAATAAATGTAAAATATGGAATTTGTGTAACATTAAATGACCTAATTTGTATAGGCGTCAATGCTTGAATCTGAATAGGAGTAAACGCCTTGATTTGATTTTCTGTAAATGATACAACTTGTTTTTCACTAAAATACGGAATTTGCAACGGCAAAAATGCTTGAATCTGAATAGGAGTAAGCGCCTTGATTTGATTTTCTGTAAATGATACAACTTGTTCTCTTGTCAATGACTGAATTTGTGATAACGTAAAAGATTGAATTTGTTCTGATGTAAATGATACAACTTGTTCTCTTGTCAATGACTGAATTTGTGATAACGTAAAAGATTGAATTTGTTCTGATGTAAATGATACAACTTGTTCAATTATTGATGAATTATTTTTTTGTTTATTAAAAGTTGAAATTATTTTTCTTCCAAAAAATTTACGCTGCTCTAATGTAAAAATTTGTTTTTGTTCTGGCGTAAATGATGCAATCTGTTTTTCTGTAAATTCTGGAATTTGTTCTTTTGTAAAAGCAGAAATTTGCAACGGTGTAAACGTAGGGATTTGTTCGATTGTAAAAAGAGGAATTTGTTCTGGCGTAAATACAGAAATTTGCAATGGTGTAAACGCAAGGATTTGTTCTGGTGTAAAAATTGGGATTTGTTCATATGTTAAATACGGAATTTGTTCTGGCGTAAATGATGCAATCTGTTTTTTTGTAAATGACTGAATTTGTCATAATCAAAATCATTGAATTTGTTTGGGTCTAAATGATTTAATTTGTTCTGCTGTAAAAAGTGGGATTTGTTCTGGTAGCAATGATTGAATTTGATATTTAGATAAAGCTTTTATTTCATGATCTGTTAAAATTGATATTTTTATTGAAGGTATTATTGAAATCATTGTTGTACTAGATTCTACTTGTAAAGTCTTAAAAAATGAAATATTACTATTAATGATAGGTTCTTCTTGTAAAAGAGGTTTAACAATCAATGAATAATTATTAGGCATGTGCTTTTCCTTTCCAAATAAAAACCCATTTACTTTAAAATAAAGTAAATAGGTCAAAAACTTATATTTATATTTTAATATTTTTCTCTATCTATTAAGTGAATCTTACACTATTTTAAGAATATTATTATAAATATTATTTATAAGCAATTTTAATTTTAATGTTCATCAATAACAACAATTATTTTTTGACTAACATTGTTAATTTTAATAAAATCATTAATTTTTTGTGAATTAACTCGTTTGGCATTACGCAATGCTCAACCAATAGAACGTATTAGATAAAAATTTGTTGTTAATAACAATGGCTTAATTAACGCAAATAGTAAATTAAAATCAGTATTTTCTTTAAACATTAATTGTGATTGAATTGCTATTCTTTGAATTCAAAAATTACTATCATTTATTAACTTAAATAAATATTGATCTCTAACACTAATATTATTATTGCTAAATATAAGAACACCAATAATATTATCAAAATAATCAGTAGTATCTCATCAAATATTATGTTTAATTATCGATAAAAGCCAATCTAAGTCATTAAAACTTAAGTTTTTCTTTCATCAAAGATTTAAAAATTCCATTGCTGTATATTGAAATTCACGATTTTTTTGTAAATATAATGTTTCAAATAACTGTTTTTTATTTACTAACGATAAATTTTTATTTCATTTATTTAAAAATAATTTTACTAATGGTTTTCGTTTACTAGTTAAAATTCCATAAAATTCAAAATTATTGATTAAAAATTTTTCTTGTTTAATTTTAGTATTGATATTAGCATTATTAATAAAAATTGTCGTTAATATTTTTATTTCTTCATTAAATTTTTCCATATATACCTTTCTATCTATATAAAATATTTTATCTTAAAAATATTGAAGGGAAAGTACTCATTAAAATAATCATTATTATTGCTAAACAACTAAATATGCATAATCTAAGAATATGACGAAAATGTTTTTTATTTAAATAATTAATTGTTTGATTTAAATACATTAAATTTCATTTATTAATTGGCAATTGATAATAATCCAAAATAGCGATTAAAATTGCATGTCGTTTAAATGATTTACATTTTTTATAGTATTTAATATGGAATGAAATTTCATTTCAATGCTTAAAACTAAAAATATTATTAAGATCCATTAGTTCCGAAACAATTTCTTCGGGTGTAAAATCAGCATTTGCTGCATAAAAAGATTTGAATTGCTTATTTTGTTTAATTCAATATTTAATCTCATAAATAATCATAAATAATGCAATTACTAATACCATTACCACTGTTAAATCTTTAAATATATTTACCCCATACAATAATTTTCGAAGTTCAAAACTAATTTTTTGATCAGTTTTATCAATAACAGTTAATAATATTGAAAGAATTATTGAAAATATTGATAAAAACAATGCTAATATATCCATAATTCTAATTTTTTGTGTACATTTTAATTTAATATATTTAAATAAATCTTTAACAACAATATTAACATCAATTGTTAATGTTAAATTTTGTATATTTGTTTGTATTTCTTCATACCTAGCTTCTTCTAACTTTTCTTCATCATCATCAAAAAACATAGTTTTCCCTCCATCCTATATCATAATTTTAACATTATCCGTAACTAAAACTAAAAAATGAACAACTTAAAAAGTTGCTCATTTTTATATTTTAGTAATAGTTTATTTTGGAGTTCAAGTTTTTAATAAATCATTTTTAATATTACCTACTTGTGGCCCATAAATTACTTGAATAGCTGTACCTTTTTTAAAGATACCAACTGCACCAGTTGATTTTAAAATATTATCATCAACTTTAGTTTCATCAAAAACTGTAACACGCAATCTTGTAGCACAATTGTCTAATAATTTAACATTACTTCGTCCACCAAGACCTTTAAAAATATTTTCTAACATATCATTATTTTTATCTTTATTAGTATCAGGTGTTAATGTTTGTTTCTTTGTCATTTCTGCTTGTAAAGTTTTATGAATAGACTCTGCACCATCAAGATAAGTAATTTCAACTTTATTGGCAATTACTTTAATATTTTTAGTTCCACTTAATCTTAATAAAGCTTTTGAATAAATATTTGCATCTTTTAAAGTTGCAACTAATACTTTATCTTTAGCGTTAACATCAATAATATTTAATGCTCCACCAAGTCCAAGTAATAAATTTTCTACTTTTGTTCTACCTTTTTTTGAAGACTTATCTAAAGAACTTTCAACACTTTGTAAAGCTAAGTTGGTTGCTAATTCTCCTTCTTCACGACCTAAAGTTTTGTAATTTCTTCACTTAATAATGTAATAGAACCCAAAGAAATAAGCAGGTGCCATAATTAATCCAGTAGCAAATACTCAATAGAAGCCTGTTTCTTTACCAAGAATACTTGGTAATATTCCAAAGAAAGAAAAGTCAATAAATCCAGCAGCAAAACCTTGACCAACAACTATATTTAATAAATACGCCATCATAAAACTAATTCCTGCCATAAATGCATGGAAAACAAAACATAATGGTGCTACAAATAAGAATGAAAACAACAATGGTTCTGTAACTCCTGTTAAGAAAGAAGTTAGAGCAGCAGATCCTAAAATACCACCAACCATTTTTTTATTTTCTGGTCGTGCTAACATTCACATAGCAAGCGCTGCAAATGGATAACCATATTGCATATATGCAAATCGCCCACTCATAAACATTGTTCCTGGTGTTTGATTCATGTGTCCTACTGCATTAGAAGCAAATTGTCCAAAGAAAATATTGTACGCTCCTACAAATGTGTCAGATCCATTAGTTCACGTACCACCAATTCCAGTATATCAGAAAGGTGCATATTGAACGTGATGCAATCCTGTTGGTATTAATAAACGTTCAGTAATTCCAAAAAACATTGCAATAAATGCTCCACCAACTGTTGGATGAAAATTATCACCAGTTAACTGTCCATCAGTAAGTTGACCTGTATTCATACCAGCTGCTAAGCCATTACCAATTTCTCTAAAAGCAATTAATAACATTGGTCAAATAAAGAAAAAAGCTAATCCCATTCCTATTCCAACAAAAACAGCTAAAATTGGCACAAAACGTTCACCACCAAAAAAAGCTAATACTCTTGGCATACGAATATTGTATGAATGATTATGAACAACTGATACTAATCAACCAACAAGAATGCCACCTAAAACTGAAGTATCAAACGTAGGAAATAATCCTAAGACAGAAGAAAATAAACCAGAAGATTTACCACTTTCTGGAGTAATCTTTGCACCTTCACCTAAACCTCATGGATCAAATCCCAACATTCCTGTTTTAGGATTTCAAAAAAACATGCCACTAATAACTGAAGTCATAACAATAAAAGTAATAAATCCAGAAAGAGCAGCTACACCTTTACTAGCTTTTGCAAAACCAAAAGCAATAGAAATAGCAAAAATCAATCCTAAATTAGCAAAAACAACGTTTCCAGCTGATTGCATAATTGAAAAAATATTAATAATACCAACAAGACTATCATGATTAGGTAATTGCTTTAAAGCACTAGCAACTCCACCACCAATTCCTAACAATAAGCCAGCTATTGGTAATGTGGCTATTGGTAAAACAATGGCTCTTGATAAGTTTTGCATTTTACCAAACATTTTGCCACCTAATTTATTAAAAGTTCCTTTAAAAGTAAAACTAGGATTTTTCTTATCCTCAGGAGTTGTTTGTTTACTATGAAAAAATTTACTCATTTTCTCACCTCCATTCTATATTGTTCTATACAGATGAGAATTTTATTCTATACCAAGTAATAGGGGGGCTTTGCCCCTCGTTGCTTCGCAACTCACCCCAGCGGGGCTAAACCCCGCGGCCAACCAACCAAGGTTCTGGTTGGCTCCGACCAATAATATAGGTTTAAATTTTTCAAAATACTATAATTTTTATAAAAATGGATTTGTTTTTTTGAAAATTTATCAAAATTTTCTTTTTTTTCTGATTTTATTTTTAATTCTTGCATTTGTTTTTCAATTTCTTTTTTAAGTCTTCTGTCTTCTTCTTTTTTTTGTAATTCCATTCGTTGTTGTTCTCTTCTTATACGTTCCTTCTGTTCACATTCTCAGGCTTTTTCATGAGCTTTTTGTTCTTCTGCTTTTCTTCTTTCACGGTCTCTTTTTTCTCATTCTTCTTTGACTCTTGCTTCTTTTTCAGCTCTTTTTAGCTTTTCTTTTATTTTTTTTTCTTCTTTTTTCCTTTCTTGTTGAAACTCATTATATTTCTTCATATCTTCTTTTTTTTGAGCTTTAGCTTTATCATTAAATTCCTTATATTGTTCATTTTTTTTCACATAATTTAATCACCTTTCTTTTTCAAAATAAAAAACTCATTTATTTTTAAAATAAAATAATGAATTAAAAACTTATATTAAGTTTATGAATTTATTTTAGCATCTTTATTTATTTTTGTTAGAATGTTTATTTCTATAATAACAAGCACGACATACAGTATTTTTAGTTTCTTTCTTTTCAGTCTGTAATATATTATCCAACTTATCTAATCCTACTGCTTTAATATCATCAACAGTAAAATCTAATGCTTGTGACTGTTCATAGTCTTTAACACTACTTAATTCACTCTTTAACGAATGAATATAATTTAAAGCACGACTATTATATCTTTGTAAATAAGACTTAGGAAATCATAAACTAAAAGTCATAGTTTCACCACTATAACTGGGTGGTAATCCACCACGTTTAATTATTCGCTTTGTTTGTCTTTTAGATAAAACAATTTTATTATAATCATCAACATTAGTATAAATATTAAGTTTAAACTTAACTAAAAATAATAAAATACGCATTCTTTTAACTTGAACAATATACTCTACTTTTTCACGTGCTTGTTTTGGTATTCTATCGGGGTGTTGTTCAATCATATACATAATTCCATTAAAATTATGACCTATCAATTTACAAAACATTCCTAAACTTTCCTGTGTTTCTTTAAATTCGGGTGACAAATCATTACTATTAATTTTTAAACCTAATTCATCAAAAACAAGCATATCATTCTCTTTAAAAGCATAATTACTATTTAATTGATTAAACTTAAAAACATCATCATAAGAACAGCGATAACTATATTCATTACGTACTTTAATAGGAATAGGACTAACTACCCTACCCTTATGTTTTTGTGCTAAACAACAAGCAAGGGCAGATTTACCAGTACGTGGTGGTGCTGAAATAATATAACTACCTACACGTTGTAATATCTTTATATTTTTTCTAGTTATTAAAAATGGATATAGTATTATTAATAATAAAATTCCTAAAAGGAAATAACCATATCAAGGCATTATTTCAACTCCTAACCAACTAAAAATCCTACTGCTTTTAAAAATACTCATAAAGTTAAAACTTGTTCTAAACCACTAGTAAAATCAACATTTAAAACAGAACTAATAGTATCATCAAAAATACGTCTCAATAATCCATCAAGTTTAGTAAAAAATTCTCTTAATGGTTCAACTGGTAAAACTTTACCAACAACACCATAAAGTACTCATCTAAAAGCATTACGCAAATGACCAAAAACATCATATCAACTAACACGCTCATACTCAGGGTTAAAAGGACTATTTGGTGGAACTGGCATAACTTTTTCACTTGAAAAAATATTAACTTGACCAAGATTTAACTGTGGTGACATATAAGAATATGAATCGCCGTGAACATCAAAAAATACTGTTAAATGTTTTAAATTTGGTACACGAATAGGCAAAGTAACAAAATTATATAAATGTTGCTGATAAATATTATTATCAACCTTACCTTTAAAAACATACTTTGTATCACCAACATAATCTAAAAAACTAAAAGTAAAATTAGCAGTAAAAGTTTTAAAACGTTCATATTCAAAATAAAACATAAATCCTTGAATATAAAAACTCAAAGGTTTATCAATTTCAAAATTTAACTGTGTTTGAAAATTTATAACTCTCCTATCGTTATTAACAAAATTCAAATGATTAGTATTCTTTTCTGAAACATAATTATGATTAAACATAATACGTGAAAATTCATCCAATTGTTTTCTATTAAAAGTATAAACGCCAGACCCCATATTTATCTGTTGTTTTGGAACACCAACTGTATCACTATAATAAGAACATATATAAGTACCCTGATTACCAATATATTCACCACTAACTAATTTTAAATCCGGTTGGTCAATGTCAAAATAAGCAGAATTTCATGGAATTGTTGCTCAATCATTAAAATCATTATACTTAACGTGTTTAACCATTTCTTTTGTAATATCATAATTAACAACATTAGGGTCATTTGAAACAATTAAACTAGTTGGTGCTTGAACAGAAGTATTTACAACAAAAAATATTGGGACGGTAACAAAAACGGAGGATATAATTACTTTTTAAACATTTCTTTAAAATTATAGACAAGAAATAATTGTAATTATATGCAATTGTAAGTAAATATTACTACTAAATTAAATTAATTTCAATTAAAATACAAATATTAAAAAATCAATAAGAAAATTTAATATAAATACACAACAAAAATTCTTATTAACTTTTAATTAATAAGTTTTTAATATTTTAATAAAAATAAAAATTTTGATTATGTTTTGGAATTTACAAGATTACACTTAAAAATAACCATTTTAATATAAATATCTATGCTATATGTTCTATTACCAAGCATTTCTTTTAAAATATATCAAATATTACTTTCAGCAAAAGTACCAATATTTCATTTTGCACCTTGATTTTCAATTCCTTGTTTATTATTTTTAAAATATTGTTTTTTTAATTTTTTATGATTTTTTAATATTTCATTCATATACTTTATTAATTCATCATATTGACCATTTTCAATAAAGTTTCTACAAGTATTATATTCTTCAAAATATTTTCCTTTGTTTCCAGCAATAATTCCTACATACAACTTTTTAACTAAATGGAATTTATCTAAAACAAATTGTGCATCTAAATAATTAGCAACATCTTTAATTCATTCTGCACTATCTCCACAAATAATGATTTTTGCTTGGTCAAAATTTTCAAAAAATCTATTTCCTTGTTCTAAAATAAATTCAGCAGTTTTTTGAACTCCAATTGCTGTTTTTGTTGGTCTTATTATTACATCTACTCTTTTATTAACTAATTTATGATTAACATTATCTGTACAAAATAACACTAAACGCATTGAATATTTACCAGAATTTCGTTTAAATTTTCAAAACTTTCGATGTCTATCATCAATACTAATATAAATAAATTGATTTGGTTCTAATTTTATTTTAGGAACATCTAATTTACTAACTTGATATTCTTGAAATAATCTACTAATACTTGTTGTGCTAAATTTTGTTTGTTTCATAGTATGTAAAATGTCAATATACCTTTTTCCATCTGCAAAATGTTCAATAACATTATTTTTGATATCTTGACAAGTCCTTTTGTATTTAGGTAATTGCAATTTTTCATCTAATAAACAAATAGGAACTCATTTTTTTAATTGTTCATCATAATATTTATAATCACGACATTTATAAGTAACAAGACCATTGATAGTATTTCTAGTTCTTGTTTTAATTTTAACGGGGATATATTTTCTATCTCTTTCTTTTAAGATTCTTCAATCTGTTTTTTCTCATTGATTTTTTACATCATCTCTAAATGATTGATACATTCTTTTTGTTGCTTCTTTTAAAGTTCATAAATAATTAAAACTCATATTTTTTCTCCTAACTTTTTTTAAATTTTAAATTTATTGTAAATATATTTAAAAAATTAATTTACTTTTTTATTATAAACATATATAAGTGTAATTTAAAATTAAATCAAAACTTTTTAAAAAACGACTTTCATATTTAAAATATAATAAACAATTTCAATATAATTAATAGTATAGGTATCATAAAATAAACGCCTTTAATTTAAGTTTTATTTTGCATTTAAAAGCATACTTGTAAAAATAATCAAAAATAGTACAATTTAGAAATAAAATTAAGAAAAAAGGAGTAATTAAAATAATGAATATTATTGAAGAAGAATATAATTGAATTTTTAATTTTTTAGAAAAGGCAAATTCAAGAGAAACAACTGAACAAATATTTAAAGAAAAAATTGAACTTGCAAAAAGTACAATTACTGATATGAATAATGAAATAATAAAAATTAAAAAAGAACCAAAAATAAAAAATTTTTTTATTACAATTTTTACTTTTGGAAAAATTAATAAAAACAAAGAAAATAGAATCAAAATTATGCAATTAAATGAAAAAATAAATAAACTTAAAAAAGTGATTATAAAATGAGATTTATTTTTTGAAAAAAAATGAAAAAATGAAAATTGTCAAAAATGAGTAAATAGTATAAATAATAATCAAATTCAAACTGATGAAAAAAGTAATTATTGCTCAAATAGTCGTACAGTTTTATAAAATTTAAAAAAGGAGTAATTTAATATGAAAACATGAATAAAAACAAATTTAAGTAAAATAACATTAGCATTAGCACTAACTGGTGCAGTAAGTGGAGTAACTGGTTTAATAATTGGTTCAATAGCACAAAATAAAACTAGCGAATTAAAGTATTTTTTAAATAATGACCACACAGCAGTTTGAGGTAATACTACAATATGAGAAGAAAATGTGGGGGGGCTAATAAAATAAGACTATACTTTAATAATAAACCCGAAAAAAAAGATGATATAGTATGAAATGGCACTTATCCAAAAGGATATTTTTGAAATTAAATTTCTAAATTTATATAAGAAATATTTTCGTTATATTTATCAAATAAATTAATATTTTTTAAATTAATTTCTTGTTTATCAGTAATTAAAATTAAATCATAACTTCCAGCACCGAATATTCCACTAATTTCAATTCGATTTAAATTATTAATCGGATTTTCAATTTGTAATTCTAATTCATTATCATTATTAATTTGTGATATTTCTTTATAAAATTCTAATTTAGAAAATAATTGAGATTTATTTGAACCATATAAATTTAAAGCATTTTCAATTTTAATCTTATCAATAATTAATCTTGTAAAATACTTACCATATTCACCATTACCAAGCGTTCAATCAGCAGGAACTAATGAAGGTATATTATTACTTTCTAGTTCATTTGTTATAGATAATCAATTAAATTGATTATCATCTAATCTAAATAATTCATTTTGGCTAATATCATTACTTTTTAATTTAATATTATTAATATCTGTAAAATCAAAATAATGAGATTTTAATATTACTTTTACATCTTTAAATTCTCAAATATCTTCACTACTAGGATGTATTGGATTTGATTTTAATTCAAAATAATAAGGTAATAAAATTTTATTATCATCGTTTAAACCTTTATTAATTGACATAATTGAATAAATATTATTTGATAACATAATTACTAGTTTCTTAAAAATATGAACTTGTGGTAAATTTATATAATTTGGATAATCCAATTTTCATTGTTTAAATAAGTTAGTTATTACTTCTTCGGGTTTTTGTCCTTCAAATTTTGCTCTTAACGTTGCAATTTTAGTTTTTAAATTATCAGGAGTAAAACCAACAAAATTTCTATTATAATTATATGTATAAGTTAGCATATCTAATAATACTTTTTGTAAACTATCAACTGTTGGCGTATCTTGTATTTCAATTTCTATATCGTCAAATCTGTTATTGGTTGCAACATATTGATAAAATTGGCTTTCAGCTGGGAAATTTCAAACTTCTTTATCTTTTAATTCCTTTTCTTTCTTCAATGGTCACTGACCATTTCAAACAGTACCCATTTCATATCCCAATCAAGCATTAGTTACTCTTGCGTTATTAATAATTTCTTTTCTTGTTTCAGTTCCACCACCAATAGCAATTAAATCTAAAACTGATTTTTCTTGTCCTATAAATTGCTTTGCTAAATTTCATGGTAATATTTGTTCACTAAATCATTGTTGTAATATTCTAACTTTTGGTTGAGTTTCAATAGGCATTGATAACAGTGGAAATGCTATCTTATCTTTGACAAATAACTTTGGGTATACTTCCATATTGTCAACTTCACCAAGTACCTTTATATTACCGAAAATCATACTTCTAGGTGCTTTAATTTTTAAACCAGTAACTTTGATATCTTTGTCTAATGGTTTTTGTAATTTAATAATAATTGGATAACCATCTCTTGTTTTAAAATCTTTAATTTTAATAATAGTTATACTTTTAGTACTTCTAGTTTTTGGATTTTGATAAGGTTGTGAATAATTATTAATGATATATAAATTATCAATATTATTTTCAGTTAATGGTTCATTAATACTAACTGCATATAACTTAAATTGATTTAATAAATTTATTTCTTGAAATATTAAATTTTTAATATCAGTCATACTATATTCAATAGTATTATCATTAATATTAGTACTTGCTCTTTGATTTAATTGCATAGTAAAGTCTGATGTTTCAACAGCAGTAGTTTTTAATACTTTATCAATATCAATAAAACCTATTTTAATAGTATTTGCTGAAAATTTTAAACTATTATTTTCATTATTTTTAAATAAACGTGCAATTTCATAAATATAAATTGTTCTTTTTTTAAATTCATCATATGCTCTATTAATATCAGGGTCACTAGTTGCACGCATCATATTAGTAAAATCATAAGGGATATTATCTATTAAGTAATCATTTTCTACATCTGCTTGATTAAGTTTAGTTTGCTTTTGTTTCTGTGGAAACTTGGTTTGTGGTTTGTTGTCTTGGTTGTCCATTGTTTTCTCCTATTAATTGGTTATTTTTGGGATTAAATAATTTTAATTTAACTGTTAAATTATTAATTTCTTGTTCATCATTAATATTAAATGTTTTACTAATTAATAAATCTTTATCAACACTTACTAATAATTGAATAAATTTAAGAATATCAATATTAAATTGTCATAATTTTTGTTCAATATAATTAATGGTTGAAATATTTACAGCTGTACTTTCGGGAACTGATTGTTGTGCTGATTTTTTTTGACTTGGAATGTGAATACCACAACGTTTAAATATTTCATTAACATTTCAATCGTAGATATCAGTTAAGTTTTTACCTTTAAAATTACTGCTTGTCATATTAATATTTTCATTTTTTTCATTATTATCACCAGTAGTTTTTCAAATATAGTTTTTAGTAACTAATATTCTTACTGCTTCTTCCATTGAAGATTGAACATTACCATAAGTTTGGTCAAAAATAAACTTCGGTGAGTTTAAAATACAATCTAAAACAATTTGTTCATAAATAACATCTAGTGCTTTAATTTTATCCATTACTTTATCACAATCTGCTAACTCATTTGCTTTATTTCGCATAATTGCTATTGGTATATAATTAATGTTTAATGTTTGTTCTTGTGATAAATTAGGATTATTAATGTATGATTTAAAATCTAATTTAGTTTGTTTTTTAGTATCATTAATACTATAAATTGCACGATTAATTGTTACTTGTTTATTATTTAATGTATAAATTTCAAATAATCTTACTGTTTGTGCATTTTGTTCATAATTATCATAAAAAATAGTACATTCAATTAATTTACCTGTAATATCATAAACTCTTTGTTGGATATCTACTACTTGAAAATATAAATTATCATTAGCAATATAAATTAAATAACCACTAATTCCTAATTTGCTTAATTTAAAAATAGAATTTCAATTTTTACGATAAAATTCTTGTTGCATTAAATATTGTGTAATAGTTTCATTATTAATTTCTAATGGAGCATTATATAAATTAGCATTATTTTCTGCTACAAAATCAGTAAAATAAGTTTCATGGTTAAAATCATTAAAACCAAAATAATTTAAAATAGAAGCATGTATACTTTTATTTTTATTAGTTAAAAATTTTAATTTTTCACTTTGATTATCATTAATATTATTTTTTTCTTTTCTTTTAAATAAACTTAGCATAATATTCACCACCTTTCTTTAAAATATTTGATTAATTTTTAATATAATTTTTACAATAATGAATATAATTAAACCAGCAGTTGCTGATGATAGAATTACTCCAATTAAACCTAAAATAATTTTTATAATTTTAAAAAACATAATATTATTCCTGTAATTCTTCTAATTTTCATACATTACCTTTTAAATTACCTTTTCCACTATAAATAGTAATCAATTTAGCATGTTGAACTGATAAAATTACTATATTAACACTATCATTAAAGGTTTGTATTGGTACACCAGCAATTTTGTTATCCGTTATAATAAATTCTTGAATAGTATAAACTGGATTATATATACTTCAAGAATAATAAACTCTATAATGTTTATTAACTATAAAATCATAAGTAATTTGTCAATTATCTCATTTATTTTTTTCTCTTGTTCCTACATCTTTTCATTGTTGATTATTTGGACTTGGTGTTGGATTATCTGGTAATTCAATATCTCAACAATTTTCTTCAACTTCATTTGTTTCTAAACTTTTTGAATTAATTTTTATTTTTGGTGTAACATCAACTTTAATTGTATTTTGTAATTCTTCTAATGAAAGAATAGCACCATAATTAATATCTCCACCTTTTAAATATAAACTACAATTAAAACTACTTTCTCTAACAGTTAAAGTTAATATTACATCTTCATCTTTAATTTTAAATTTTGCAAGTAAATAATCTCCACCTAAATAATTACCAGTTTTAAATTCTACTTTATGCTTTATATTTGCTTGATTTACTGGTAATTCATCTAATGTTATAATTACTCTATATACAGTATTAAAATTAATTTCAAACGTATCTCATTCACGATTATTTTTACTTTTACTTATTACTTTTCATATTTCTTTATCTTGTTTTTTATCAATATTTGCTTTATTTTCATTAATAGCACCAGCAACAGTTTTATTAATAGTTTCTAAATTAGGGATTTCTTGACTTACAGCATTCAATTGAAATGCTACTGGAAACTTTTTTTCTGTGTCTTCTAATTTTTTATCTACTTCTTCTTTTTTATAATAATCAGTTAAATCGATTTTACCACCACTAGCACTAATTTTATTATTTTCATCAATAGTTATATTAGTACCTGCAATTAATTTATCTTGTTTTTTATCTAATAAATTATTAGTTTCTAGTTTTGTGTAATAATCACGTTCAGTATTTTCTTCTGCTATAAATTCAGTTGGTGTTCCAGTACCTTGATATTGATATATATTATGAATTATTGGTGTATACTTTTTTGTGCTATTAGCAACAATAAATTTTATTAAATTATCATCATATAATAACATTACTTTGTCAATATTAACATCAATTTTTTCAATTATTATTTGTCTATTTTCTATTTGATGATTAGTAATTCTTATATTAGATTTAGTTAATTTATTATTACTTATAATAAGTTGTTTACTATCGATAAAATAATATGTTCAATCAATAATATATCATATATCTGTTTTAATATTTTCATTTTTAACTTTTTTTCATAAAGGACTAGTTTCAATATTAAATCAATTATTTTTAATATCATCAATATTTTGTTTATTAATATCAACTTTATTTTCTAATAATTTAATACTATTTTCATTAGTAGTAATTCTTTTTTGTTGTTTAGCAGAAAAGTCAGCAGTCGCAGCATGAGTAAAATCACCAATTTGTGGATTATTTTGTAATGCTTCTGGTGGTAATGTACCAATTTCATCAGGTCAATCTAAAATCATTGTTTCAGTTTTTGGGTCATAATCAGTTGCAACATAACCTTTATTTATAAAGTTTGTAACACGACCCCTATATATCTCATTTTCGTTATCATTAACTAAATCATCATATAATTTTATTTGTTTTGATAATGTAAATTCTTTTTGTTCTTTAATTAATTCATCAACTTGATTTCTAGTATAAAATACTTTTAAGTCAATTTTTTCAATATCTATTTCATCTTGATTATAATTTGAAAATACTTGTTTTAATTCTGTTAATCTTGCTCATATTTTCATTCTACTTGGTGCTAAATCTCAAACATTAATTGTAGGAATACTACTTGCATTAAATGATGTACCATTATTGAATTGAATAGTAGCATCAACATTAAATTCAATTGGTGTACGATTAAATACTCAATGTTCAACCATTACATAAACCATATCTCTTAATGTTTCTTTAATTAATTCATCTTTAAAACTATCAAAAGGAAATTTAGATAAAATAAAATCAAGATAAGCATTAATATCATTTTGAGCGCGAATAGCAAAAGTTGTAAATCAGTCTTTGACATTAGGTCATGTATTTATATATTGAGGTGGAGTTTCTGTAATTTTTCCAGTTAATGGATATCAGTTATTATAATTTTCAAGACTGACATCAGTTCAAAGTTTATTAATCATAATTTATCATTCCTTAAAAAATGCTTTTTTATAATATTTAGTTTTTGTTTTAGTTTTCCTATGTGATATATGGATAATTTCTTTTTGTAATTTTTTCTTACCTTTTTCTACAACTTGACTATATGCAAATTTTTCTAAATGATGTAATAGTCCAGTACCAAATAAAGTATTAACTGAAAATTTTAAACCAACACTTTTAAATGATTTATTAATATTTTCAATAGGATTATTAATAACATTTACTACTTTATGATAAGTTCTAATAGTTCTAAATATTTCTCTATATACTTTAAAACTATCTCTAATTACTTGTTGCACCACTGGTGGAGCAAATGCTATTGCTTTTAATCATTTATTACGATTAACACCATAACCAATGTATCAACCACTATATCAACGATATCAATGAAATGGATGTATTTGAGTAACAAAAGTTTTTGCTTTAAGAATACTATCAACAACTGTAATTGGTTTATACTTAGGATTACGATGATAAATAGTAATTGCACATTTGTCTAATGATAAAGGTTGAATTTTACAACCCATAAATACTGGTGAATTTAGTGGAATTAATTGTGCATGTTTAATTGCTCTTTTTTCTGCACTAGTAAATAAATCTGTTGCTTTTTCTTTTAATTTATTAATTTTTTCAAATGCTTGTTTTTCTAATTTTTCAAATTTTTCTTGTAATTTATATATACTTTCTCGTAATTTTTCAAAATATGGTGTATCTTTTCAAAATTTATTTAAACCTTTTTTTAAATAAAATCTAATATCAAAATACTTAAAAATTTTATTTGCATTTAAAACAATTTTATGAATTGAACTATTTTTAAAATTAAATTTAATAGCATTAGCACGAATTTTTTGTAAATCTAAAATTAAAGTTTTTCCATATCTATTCTCTGTATGTATTGTATGAACTAAATTTAATCAATCATGTTGGTTCATTTTTAATACTTCTTTTAATTCAGTATTATATTTTTTTAAAAAGTTATTTGCTTTTTCAATATCTTTAATTTTAAACTTTGGAGTTAATTGTGGACTTAATTTTATTAATGTATTTTGTAATGATAAATATTCTTTTATTTGTTGTGATTTTAAAGATTTAAAATTATTTTTAAATTGTTTTTCAGCAACATAACCTAAATTTTGTGTTATTGTTTCACGATTAGGTACCAAACTATAATTAAATAAATAACGTTTATTACCAATGATTTTATCTGTTAAAATTTCTTTTCCACTTACTTGACTAATAATTTCTTGTAAATTTTTTGCTTCTTTAACACCAATTTGTTCTAATGTTTTAGTTTTTTGTGCTAACTTAATAAATTTAGTAGTACGATAACCACGACTAATTTTATTAATTCCAACAAATGCAGGTAATATATTAAAAAAAGTATTTAATGGTGTTACATTTCCTTTTAAATAATCATAAACTTGATTAATAGTAAAATCAGTTAAAAACTCTACACCAACAGCACTAATACTAGCAAGTAAATCACTTGCACCTAATCCAAGTGCTATACTTTCACTTAAACCACCAGTAAAAGGAGCAAGTGCTACTGCTATTACTTGTACACCAATCATTTCTAAAATTTCTCATCATCAACTTTTATGTTCTTGTTGTTGACTTGTTCTAGTATGTTTTGGTTTATTTATGTTTAAAAGTATTGCTGTACTAGTTGTACCAATTGGCATGATATTAATTTCCTTTATTTAAGAGTTATTTTAATTGGATTTGTTGTTCCTTTATAATTTAAGTCATTAACATTTGCAGTAATAGTTATATATAAGTCACCTACTTTTTGTTTTTGATTACTTACATTAGTTTTTCCTTGTGCATCACTAAAATATTTAATAGTTGGATTTGTTAAATTAGGATTTAATGTTTATTCATTAGTACTTTTTATTTCTGTATTTAATTCATTGTTATTGTTATTAACATTTGCAGTAATATTTGTTGTTAAAACTGTAATTTTAGTTTTTAAATCATTTTTTTCTGTTTTAATAACTCCACATAACATTCATCTTGATGTTGTTTCATTATTAGAAATATATGGGATTGCTTCTCCAACAACTTCACCAGCAACTTTATATGCTCTTCCTGCTTTAGCATCTTTAATAAAATCTACATAAATAACTGTATTTTCTATCATGTATCTTTTCATCGCTCTTGGTGTTGCTAAAACAAAGGTCATTAATTGTTGTTCATTTTTATCATTAGTAAAAATCATATAGTCATCAAGAACGATTTCACATAATACGCCTTTTACATATAAATTATTTCCATTTAAACGTAATTGTTGTGCCAACTGATTATCGGTAATTAAACCTTTATTATCTGCTAAATAAACTAAACTATCATAAAGACCATTAGTAATAAAAAATTTACTATTTGCAATATTTCTAAATTGAAACAAAGTATTTCAAGCAGATAACATCGATTTTAAATAGTCTACTGGTGTTGTATCTTCAATATCGATTTTAGTAGCAAATTTTGCAATTGCTTGTGTATCATCAATTGCCAATTTATCTGCTAAATCATTTGCAACTTCATATTGCATACTATCTAATAAATTTTGTCCATTATTTGCTTTTAAATCTACATCTGCAATAATTTCTCCTGCAAGATATTTTTTAGTTATTTTTTTACTAATTTTATCTGTATCAACATATGGTAATTCATATCTTTTACTTTTATCATCCCAAGCAATAATTTTTACTTCCGGTTTTTTTGGTTTTTTAAAAATAAACTCAATATTTACTGAGTCAACAATTTCAGTAGGAAAAAAGTTTGCCCATGGACTATTTGAAATTTTAAAAAACTCTATAAATTCTGGTGCTTCTACTAATCTCTCTGTATTGTCTAAATTTTGATTAAATGGTACTGACATTTTATTTCTTCCTTTCGTTTATAAATAATTTTTCTTTTTATAATTAATTAAAAAATTTTCTTTATCATTTGTTTTATTATTAATAATTATTTGTTTATTGCCACCTGTATTAATTGTTTGTTTAAATACCGGTTGTTCTTTAATCATTTTTTTAATAGTTTCTTCAATTTTTGAATTTTCTATATTACTTGTTTTAAATTTTAAATAATCATAAAATTCAGTTTTAACTTGATATTTTTTAAATATATTAATCATTTCTTTTTCTTTAATTTCTTGATTAAGTTTATTTAACTTATTTTCTGCTTCATTAACTTTATTTTCTATTTCTTGTGAAGAAGCATTATTTTCAGTTAAAGGTTCAGTTGTTTGTTGAACATTATTTTCATTTTCTAACATTTACATCACCACTTTTTTATTTATTTTCTTTATTAATCTTTTCATTTAACTTTGCTAATTTTTTTTGATGTTTAATAATTTTGTTATTTGCTCTAACATGTTTTGGAGTTGTGATAAATCTTTTTAATAAAACAATAATTTCTCTGCAAATTAATGTTCCAACGCTTGTTCCAATAATAATTAATTCATGTATAAATTCTTTCATTTCAATATTTTCCTTTCATTAATTAATTTTTTGATTTGTATCTAATTCCATTACTAATATTTGATAATCCTGAATATAAGCATTTTCTAATATATGATGTTTATAATTTCTATGAAAATTAATAGCATTTTCAATTGTAGAAAATAATTTATATTTTGTTTCAATTCCATAATTAGTTTTATATTTTAATAAATAAGCATATTTCATTTTAATATTCTCCTTTTTATAAATGATAATAATTTTCATCAAATTCTAAATTTGCATTAACATTAACTTCACTCATATTATCACTACCATATTGACTAGTTGTTTCACTATTAATTGAAAATCTATTATCATTATTAATTAAATGTGCTATTTCATTTGTAAAACTAGTTTCTTGCATTTCTACATCAAATTTTCTTTCCATAGGTAATAAATTATGGATAATTTCACTTGCACCAGCAATTATGGTAGGTACTGCATAAGCATTATTAAAATCATTATTTATCCCCATTGCAACACCACTTGAAATTAAACCACCACCAGTAGCCATATTACAAATTTTTCTTATTGTTTCAAATTTATTAGGTATTAATTCTAGAATTCCACTAATAAGATTTGAAATACCATAAGCATTTAAACTAATATATGTATCTCAATCCATTAATGACTGATTTTCTTGTTTATTTAATAGTAATCATGGAGGACCTTCTGTTGTAGTTGTAGTAGTTACTGGAATTGGTGTTGTTGGAATAATAGGATTAATATTATTTTCAGTTCATTTACTATAATTTGCTAATCCAATTGTTCCTAAACCTAATAAGATTTTTTTAGAACTATTAATTAATTTAGTTTTAGTATTTGGTCTTTGATTTAAATTTCATATATCTAAACCTAATTTTTTACCAAATAATAAACTATTAATTGAACCCAATATTGAATTATCTATTACTTGACCATAATAAGCACTTGTACCTATCATTGCACAAATTGGGCTTATACCAGTTCTTATTAATTTAGTTAAAGTATAATTTGATTGTGTATTTTCTATACTTGGCATTTTATTCTCCTTTAATTTCTAATTTTTTAACTGTTACTTTAATTCAACCTTGATAAACATCATTATCACCAACTATTAATGCAACATTACTTTCGGGATCAGAAACAATTATGTGTTTTGATTTAACATTTGGATATTGTTTTAAAATAATTGCTCTAATATCATTACTTGTATGAATTGCTTTTGGAAATGGTGATAATATTTCAATTTCATCTTTATTTTCAAACAAAGTAGGTAATATTATCATTAATGAAGTTCTCCATTTTCTATAAACTCAATTAATTTATAATAAGCAGTAAGTTTACCTGCTTCTTTTAATGAATCACATAAACAAATACTAATTTGCTTATTCAATCAGATAATTAATTTTTCATTATATTTATTAATTACTTTTTGTTTAAACTCTTCTCTTAATTTTTCTATATTATATAAATGTTCTTCAGTTATTTCTTTATTACGTTTTTTATTATATTCATTAATAATTTCTTGGTCTTTATTCACTATCTATTTCTCCTTATTTTTATTTAAATTATTAACTATTATTTCTAAACATGTCATACATCAATTTTTACTTAATCAGATTCTTTTATTACATTTTTTACATTTATTCATTATTAAATTCACCATTAATTATTTTTTGCAATAAAATATCAAGTATCAAATCTATTTCTGTACCGTTATAGAATTTTTGTTGTTTTTTAATATAATTAATTAATTTTTCTTTATTCATTATTTAGTCCTTTCATTAAATTTTTATGTTTTTCAATGATTTCATTATGTTTTTTTTAGTTCTTCTTTATAACTATCACTTTCAATAATTTTTAAAGTTTCTTTTATTTTTTTCATGTATCATTCATCAAAATTCATTATTTATTCCTTTCATTTTTTAAATCATTTAACATTAATTGAACAAAATGCACGATTTTTAGGAATATTTAAAGTATTAAAGATTTGACCAGTTACTATAATTTCATCATTTTTATTTAATAAAATACATCGTTTATAAAATTTTGGGTTATTAAAAATTAAAGTAACATAGTTTAATCCATTTCATTGACCACGAACAGTATAATATAATTGTTTATTACCTTTTTCATGATATTTTACTTCAATAGTATTACTAATTTTTACTGTTAATTTAACGTAATTTTCTTTATTTTTCATTTTTATAATTCCTTAAATAATATTGAATATGTTTATAAGCATCTTGTTCATGTTTTGTAAATTTTATATTTCCTTTATAATCTTCTATTTTATGTTTGTTTTTTGGTTCATTTTCATGATAATCTCAGTTCATAACATCTTGTACTAATATCATTAAAGCACCAATAACTTTTGGTGTTGCTAATGGATTAATTAATAACTGTTTTGAACTTAAAAAGAAATTTTCTACAATAACTAATATTTTTTTATTTTTAAATTGTTTTTTAATTAATTTAAAATATTCTTTATATATATTTTTACTTTCTAAAACTGTTTTTGCTTTAAATGTTTCATTAAAAATAATATTATTAGTTTCATTTGAGTATATAACAATTCCATTATTACCAATACCAGCAGGGTCAATACCAATGATTAATTCGTATTGCATTTATTAATCATCTCTACATCAATCACAAACATATCCATATGATTTTGTATAATCTAAATGTTTTTCAATATTATAATTATCTTCATATTTTTTAGTATTATGTTGTTCTGCTTCTAATTCTGTTTTAAAGTGATAAAGCATATTGATTTTGTTATCTTCATATAATTCATTACATTCAACACATCTTTTTCTTCTTTTTTTAGTTTTATTCATAATCAAAATATCCTTTTCAATTATTTTTGCTGTTTGTTTAAGGTATTTAGGTAGTTTGTGATAACAACTGTTACATATTAAATAAGGTATTGGTCAATTTTTATATTTAATAGTTTTAGTAGAATTATTAATACAATCTTTTCAAACTTTATTTTTACAAATTCTTAATTCACATTTTTTATTTTCATTAATATTCATAACTTTATTTATTTCTTTAATTTTTACTTACAGTAATTAATAAAATTATTAATCCAATTAAAGTTGAAATTAAAGAAATAATTATTTTTATTTTTAATCACTTTTTTTGATGTTCTTTTGCTATTTTGATTTTTTGTTCTATTAATTCTTTCTTTTCTTTTTCTTCCATTTTTACTTTCTTTTCTAATATATTCTGTTGCTTGTAGCATAAAGAATATATATTTTTATTTTTATATTATTAATACTATTAGTTTTATTCATTCCAGAAATTCTGGGCTCAAAAATAAATTGTGAAATTTTAAAAAGAAATCGAGGCATTCGATTCAATATTTATTTAATTTGTGTTAAACAAATTAATATTTTAATTGAACCGGCACCGCTCAATTTTTTTTACAAGTTTGAAATTTATTTTCTCGCCCAAAAAAATTTTCAAAAAAAATAAAACCAACGCTTGCTCACTGGGGAGTGGCAAGGTTGGTTAAATAAAGAATAGAATTAATATAGTAGGTTCCCTAGTAGGTCTATATATACTAGTTTCCAATTCGCTCCCACCCCAAGAATTACCATTACTGGTTAGTATATTTTATTAGGTATCACTCCACTTTTTATTTATCCATGCAAGTCCACATGTTTTGGCCACTATTTTTAACAACTGTGTTGTGGTTCACTGTTTTAATTCCCTAACACGTGTTGATAATAGCGTTAAAGATGGTTATTAATTATTAACTTTTTCCTACTTGGTCACTGCGTGTAGTAGATATTTAAAGGGTGCTAATAATAAAAATTTTAAAATTTTACAATTACAAAAAAAGACAAGATTATTTCTTGTCTTTTTCCTTTGAGAATAATTTTTATTTTATCTTATAAAATCTATATTTTTTAAAATACGTCGAATATAAATTTAAGGGTAAAAGAGAATTTAATTTGTCTATCATCATTTTTAAATGGTAATGTTGGAAAGAATTTATTTATCTAGTAATTCATCTTCCTACTTTTTTGGGAACTCCCGTATAAAAACAAATGTACCAAAAAATACAAATATTACAAAAAAAATATAAAATTAATGTAAAATCCGTTTATTTAAAAATATTTTTTGAATTTTGCTTTTATCAAAAATTTTATAAATAAAATCTAAAATATCATTTTTATTAAATGTATTTTTTAATCAATACCTAAATCGTAAACTTTCTAAACTAACATAATAATTAAAGTCTTTAAAATAATCACAATTTGCAACATAATCATAACTTCCACCAATTAAATTGGTAACACCTTGTTCATTTGGTTTAGTTTTAAATAAATAAAATTCTTTTGCTTTTGCACATGCTTGTACTAATTCTTGTAAACTTAACATTTTAGTTCCGCGAACTACAAGCGGATTTCTACAATTTCTACTAAATGAATATGCTTGAACACCAACATCTTTTTGATTTAATGATTTAATATTTTCTTGTACTTTTGTTACATATTTACTCAAATATTTAACTACAAATTCATTTGTTCCTTTATGTACAACCTTTAAATCAATACCTTTATTATTACCAGCATGTGTTCATCATGTAGTTATCATACTATATGGTATTTTACGATTAAATAATATATGAAAATGAACTGCACCACGCTTTTGATATTCATAAACATAAAACTATCTTAATTCACCCAAATGTTTAGCACGTTTAGGGTCATTTCATCAACGTTTTAAACGTTTAAAGAATAATTGTAAATCATGTTTTGCTTTTTTAATATCAGTTTCATTTTTATGATAAGTTAAAGTTAAAAAACTCAAAACTCTTGCATTATAAAAATTATGTAATGCTTTTTGAACTAATTTACATTTAGTACGAACATTATTATTTCTTAATTTAGTATTATTACCAATATTCTTTATACCTAATTTATTTCTCTCATTTTTTAAAATATCAATAGGCAAAACAACATTCTTAACATAACAAGCATAAAAAATTTTTTTAACATAAAAATTGTATGAAATATTCATCTATAATCAATCCTGGTAGGAATTTTTGATAAAATTGAATGATTTATAAATAAATATAAATCTTTATATATATTATCATAAAAAATAAAAAAAAGTATCAAATTTGACACTTGCGGTGAAAAATGATACTTAACAGATAAAAATATTATATATAATAGTAAAAACAACAATAAAATAAATAAAAACGATTTTTTTACTACTATAATAGTAATTTCGGAGAAATTTTATAATATATATAGGTATTATCAATAACTACTATAAATTTTAATAATATATTGTAATTAAAAAAATAGTAAGTATTTTAAAACACTTACTATTTTTATTTTTTTAATTTTAAGTATTAATTTAAATTAAACCAAATATCTAAACCAATAAATTTAATAATTAACGTACCAATACAATAAGTAAAAACTAAAGTTGTTAACATATATAAAATTCATGATTCTTTTATTCTTTTATGATCAAGAAATTTATTAAAAGGAATTGCTTTTACAGCAAATCCGCTAGCAATAAAACTAAAAAGATAAATACTTATTTCAATTATTCATTTTATTAAATGTGAATCATGCATATTTATTAACCTCCACTAACCCTTTTAATACGCTCATCAAATACCTTTGTTTCTTGCTCTTTTAAAATTGATGTATATTCAACTTTATCACTAATAATACGAACCATATGTAAATCAGTTACCAAAAGTCCACCAGAAATCGTTAAATTACGAATTTTTTCTTTAATTTTAAATGACATTTTCGATATTTGAATATTAGCAATCAAAGGTGTATGCCATTCAAGAATACCAACATAGCCTTCAGTTGTTTTAACATTAACTCACTGTACTTCTCCATCGAAAAAAATACCATCAGGAGTAATAATTTTAAGATTTAATGCCATACTATCACCTTCAATTATCTCAATTTCTTTGCCTTTTCAATTGCTTGTTCAATAGTTCCTACATATAAAAACGCTTGCTCTGGTAAATCATCACATTCACCATCTAAAATTTGTTTAAAACTATTAACAGTTTTACTAATCGGAATATAAATACCATTTAAACCCGAAAATTTTTCAGCAACATGAAATGGTTGTGAACAAAAATTACGAATTCTTCTTGCTCTAGCTACTATTTTTTTATCTTCTTCACTCAACTCATCCATTCCTAAAATACCAATGATTGGTTCTAATTCAGAAAAACGTTGAATTGTTTCAATAACTCTTTGCGCAACATCATAATGCTCCTGACCAACAATAGCAGGATCTAACATTCTTGATGAAGATTGTAAAGGATGAACAGCAGGATAAAGCCCTAAAGCAGCAATATTACGATCTAAAACAATTTTGGCATCCAAGTGAGTAAATGTTGTCGCAGGAGCTGGATCAGTTAAATCATCAGCTGGTACATATACTGCTTGTACAGATGTAATAGAACCACGTGTTGTTGATACAATACGTTCTTGTAAAGCACCCATTTCTGTCGATAATGTTGGTTGGTACCCTACTGCTGAAGGCATTCTTCCTAATAAAGCTGATACTTCACTACCAGCTTGTGTAAAACGAAATATATTATCAATAAATAATAATACATCTTGTTGTTTTTCATCACGGAAGTATTCAGCAATTGTTAAACCAGTTAATGCAACACGCATTCTAGCACCTGGTGGTTCTGACATTTGACCAAACACTAAAGCAGTTTTACTAATAACACCTGACTCTTGCATTTCATAATATAAATCATTACCCTCACGTGTTCTTTCGCCAACTCCTGAAAAGACAGAAATACCACCATGTTCTTTAGCTATGTTATTAATTAATTCTTGAATTAAAACTGTTTTACCAACTCCAGCTCCACCGAATAAACCAATTTTTCCACCTTTAGCATAAGGTGCTAATAAATCAATAACTTTAATTCCTGTTTCTAAAATTTCAGATTTTGATTGTAATTCATCAAAACTAGGAGGTGTACGATGAATAGGATATTTTAATTTAGTTTTAAGTTCTTTACCATCATCAATGACTTCACCCAATACATTAAAAAGTCTACCCAAAACTTCTTCACCAACAGGAACACTAATTGGTATTCCTAAATCAACTGCTTCAAGACCACGTAGTAATCCTTCAGTTGGACCCATTGAAATACAACGAACACTATCATCACCAATATGTTTTGCAACTTCAACAATTAATTTTTGACCATTATTATCAATACTAATAGCATTATTTAAATTAGGTAAACTATTATCATTAAAACGAATATCAATAACTGGACCTGAAATTTGAACAATTTTTCCAATATTTCGTTTAGTTGGTAATTGTTTACTAGTTTTAACACTTTCTTTGCTATTAACTACTTTTTTAGTCACTTTTGCTTTTACTTTAGCAATAACTTTAGTGTTATCTTTTTTTAAAGAATTTTTATCACTAACATTTTTTTCTTTAATTGTTATAGATTTTTTACTAGTTGCATTTTTCATTTTAGTTTACTCCTTTATTATGATGATTGGGCATCAGCGCCACCAATAATTTCTGAAATTTCTTGAGTAATAGCACCTTGACGTGCACGATTATAACTTACTAATAATTTATCTTTCATTTCTTTGGCATTATTTGAAGCATTTTCCATTGCTAATCTTCGTAATGCTTGCTCTGACACTTGTGATTCTACTAATGCACCATAAACAATGGCACCAACATATAAAGGAATAGCACTATTAATAACAGTATTAGCGTCTGGTTCAAAATCAGTTTGAATTAAATTACTTTCTTGATTAGTTTTAATAGAAACAATTGGTAATAAATCAATAATTGTTGGAATTGTTGTTACCGTATTTACATATTTTGTATATGCAATTTTAATAGCATCAGTTTCTTTATTATTAAACTTAGAAAGTAACAACAAAGATATCTCTTGCGACTCATTATATGATGATTGAATGTTAATTTCAGTATAAGATTGCATAATTTTACAATGATGATTAGTAAAGTATGAAACTCCTTTACTACCAATAACAACTATTTCATCTTGTGGTTGATATTGTTCTAGTACTAATTTATTTAAATTATTATTAAAACCACCACATAATCCTAAATTAGAATTAAAAACAACTCATATTGTTTTATTAATAACTTGATCCTTTGTTTTTAAATAAATTGAATTACTTAATTTAGGTATTAGTTGATTGAATGTATCATAAACTTCAGAATAATAAGGTTTAATCATCTCAATTCTTTTACCTACTTTTTTTAATTTAGCTGTTGATACTAGTTGCATTGCTTTAGTAATTTTATAACTAGTATTAACAGATTTAATTTTTTGTCTAATTTGTTCCATGCTTTGAGCCATGATATTTCACCTTACCTTCCTAATACATTATTTGAATGTTTTAATTAGTGTTTCCCATTCTTCAAGACTACCATATATTTTAGGATTATAGTCATTTAGCTTATTAGTCAAATTATAAACAACCTGCATAATGCCTTGACTAATGCTCACTTGTAACTCTTCACTAAATGCTTGATCTTGCTGTAACTTTAAATAACTTTTTCGTTGTTGTTTTTGAAAATAAGTTATTACTTCCTTTTTAAAAGAATCCATCATTTCTACTGGTAATCATTTAATTGCCTTATTTTTAATTGCTAATAAAATAATTGCTTGATCAATTTGATTTAATGGTTCATTTTGTTTTTGTTTTAAAATTTCAATGGCACGTTTACCATGTTCAATAACAGCTCTAGTATTTTCATCTAAATCAGAACCAAATTGTGAAAAAGCTTGTAATTCACGAAATTGTGCTAATTCTAATTTTAATGTTCCACCTGCTTGTTTTATTGCTTTAATTTGTGCTGATGAACCTACCCGTGAAACTGATAAACCTACAGCAACTGCTGGACGAATTCCGGCATTAAATAATTCTGACATTAAAAAAATTTGACCATCAGTAATTGAAATAACATTAGTAGGAATATATGCAGAAATATCACCGGCTTGTGTTTCAATAATAGGTAAGGCAGTAATACTCCCACCACCATGTTTTTCATTTAATTTAGCTGCACGCTCTAATAAACGTGAGTGAAGATAAAAAACATCTCCTGGATAAGCTTCTCTTCCTGGTGGTCTTCTTAATAATAAAGAAATAGCACGATAGGCCACTGCATGTTTACTCAAATCATCATAAACAATTAAGACATCTTTACCTTCTTCCATTCATTCTTCGGCAATAGTTACTCCTGTATAAGGAGCAATATATTGCAAAGGAGCAACTTCACTAGCAGTAGCAGCAACAATAGTTGTATACTCCATTGCCCCTAGTTGTGTTAATTTATCAACAATTTGAGCAACAGTTGAAGCTTTTTGACCAATAGCAACATAAACACAAAAGACATTTTTACCCTTTTGATTAATAATAGTATCAATAGCAATCGTTGTTTTTCCAGTTTGACGATCACCAATTATTAACTCTCTTTGACCTTTGCCAATCGGAATCATTGCATCAATTGATAATAATCCTGTTGCTAAAGGTTCTG
The DNA here is from genome assembly GCF_964020225.1 of Spiroplasma endosymbiont of Tiphia femorata. NCBI lineage: Bacteria > Bacillati > Mycoplasmatota > Mollicutes > Entomoplasmatales > Spiroplasmataceae > Spiroplasma > Spiroplasma endosymbiont of Tiphia femorata. Next base: position 1,662,248 of record NZ_OZ026544.1, read on the forward strand.
ATACAGATTTTCTAGTCATCACACCCAGCGCTATTCTTTCAATCGGTCTAGTTTTCGTAGTTTTAATTGGACCTTTACCATCAATCTTTTGCCCTAGTGCATTAACAACTCTTCCTAAAAGCATATTACCAACTTGTGTTTCAACAACATTACCTGTTCTACTAACAATATCTCCTTCTTTGATACCTGTGTCATCCCCCATTAAAGTAACACCAACAGCAGTTTCTTCTAAACTCAAAACCATACCATAAATATTACTTTTAGGAAAAAATACTAATTCACCATTAACAGCCTTATCTAAACCATGAATTAGCGCAATTCCATCACCGACAGTAACAACAATGCCTTCCTCATTAGCACTAATTTTTTTACCATAATTTTTAATTTGGCTTTTTATAATTTCTGAAATTTGATTAACATTTAAGGACATTTGTTTTACCTCTATTCATGACTTAATAATTCTTGTTTTAATTGATCAATTTGACCTTTAACGGAACCATCAAAAACTTGATTCCGTACTTTAACTTTAATACCGCCAATTAATGATTTATCAATCTTGTTAACGACTTTAATCTTATGTTTAATGACTTTCTCAATTTTCAATTTTATTTGATTTATTTGTTGGTTTGAAAGTTCTATTACTGAATAAATAATGCCATAGTTTACATCTTGATATTCATTACATAATTTGCGAAATTCTTTTAAAATGAAACGAACACACTGGAAATGATGTTCATCAATCAACAAAAAGAAAAAATTTAACATATATGGTTCAATATGATTTTTAAAAGTTTCACTAATAATTTGTTTACGTGTTTCAATAGTTATATTACTACTACTAGTAATATCAATAAATTCTGGATAAGTAGTAAAAATATCAATTAATTTATTACTTTCTTCAGCAAATTGAGTAATTTTTTTTATTTCTCTTGCTAATTGAAAAAGACCATTACTTCATTGATTAGCTAATCCTTCATCTATCATTTAACTTCACCACTATTCCAAATTCTTAATAAAATCAGTAATTAATTGTTCATGTTTTTTAGCATTCATTTCAGCACCAATAATTTTTTTAGCTGCTTCTAATGCTACTACTTTGATTTCTTCGTTAATCTTTGCTTCTGCCTCTTTACGAGCACGAACTAAATCACGATTTGATTGATTAGTAATACGCATACTCTCTTCTTGCGCTTTATCAATAATTTGTTTACGCTTATTGTAACCATCATTTTGTGCATTAGCAATAATTTCCTGAGCTTCAATTTTAGCAGCTTTTAATATTTGACTAGCTTCACCACGATCTTGATTAGCTAATGATTGCTTGCAAGCAGCATCATCAAGTTTTTCTTTAATTACTAAATGTCGCGAATGTAAAGCCTTACGAAACGGAGCATAAACTCATCTTCAAAGTACCATTAATAAAATTAATGTTGCAAAAATATGAGCAATAAAAACAGGAAGATTGGGAAATAATTGATTAACAATATCATCACCTGATACTAAATCATTGAAATTAAAATTCATAAAATCACCTACTTTTTAATATTTTTTAATACCTTATGCTACAAATATTAAAATTAGAGAAACAACTAATCCATAAATAGCACCTGATTCGGCAATAGCTGCACCAATAACAAATTGTGTTCTAATTTTAGATTCTACTTCAGGATTACGAGCAACCGCTTCAACAGCTTTACCAGCAGCAAAACCTTGACCAATTCCACTTCCTGCACAAGAAATAGTTGAAATTCCAGCTCCAACAAACTTTAAATTCATCAATCCATTAGGATCAGCTGCTAAATGATTAAAAAAATGAAAGACATGTGTCATTACTGTTGTTAATAATTCCATAATAAATAAATTCTCCTTTTTGTGTTTTATTTTTTTTCCATAATTGAACGTTCGGTATAAATTTCTTCTTCATGATTTATTGCTTGTTGTTTACGAAGTTTTTTTGGTAATTTAATAGTAAGTTCTCCCTTATGAGAACTTCCTTCCTCCATTTGTAACTTCCAATAAACAAGAGTTAAGGTACCAAAAATTAAGGCTTGAATACTTCCAGCAAATAAATCAAAATAAATATGTAAGAATGGTCCAATTACACCAATTAATAAATTCATCTGACCAATAATTGGGATATTACTTCAAATATTAGCAGTTACCCCATAAAGCATTGCCAAAATAATACTTCCACCTAAAATATTACCAAATAAACGAAAAGATAAAGAAATCAAAGGTGCAAATTGAGTAATTAATTCTAGAGGGTTAATAATAAATTTTTTAAAAAATAAAAGTTTCTGAAATTTAATAGCAATATAATATATTCCAATAAAAGTAACTAATGCCATTGATAAAGTAACAGTATACATTGATGACTGTGGTTCAAGACCAATAATCGATAATCAATTACCAATTAAAATATAACCCATTACATATAACAAATAAACTGTCAGGTTTTTATACTTTACACCAAGAACATCAACAACAATTTTTTCAACTGATTTAATTATTAATTCAACAACTAAAACAATACCTCTTGGATCTTCATCAGGCTTCATTCGTTTTACTTTATAATAATAAATATAACTAATAACACTGATAAAGACTGTTGTTATCAAAATTGTTACCAATTGTGGCATAATTTGTAAATAATTCCAACTTTCCAATCCAGCTAAAGTTTCCATTTAAATTCCTTCTTTTAAGTTATTTTTTTGATATACACATAATGTTGCAGTAATAGTAGCAACCATTAATATTGACATTCCGGCAATTATAGTAAAAATATTAGCAAAGTTAAAGAAAATATTCAAAACTATAATTGAACCATAAATTAACATTCTTAATAAGAATCCAAAATATGCTAAGGTTTGTTTTAAATGTATTCCGCTGGTTAATCATTTTGACGATAAATATAAAAAGCATAACCCAATCATACTTCCTATAAAACCAATATTAAATCCAGCAATTAATAACCAATGGTTTGTATTAATTATAACAGTTATAATTAATCCTACATTAATTAATAATCAATAGCATAACATTGTAAAAAGTATTGAAAGAAAAAGGTTATTTCTAATTTTTTTCATTAAAATATTTATTTAGTTCCAAAAATTCGATCACCAGCATCACCCAATCCAGGTACAATATAACCATCATCATTTAATTCTTTATCCAACGCTGCTAAAAAAATCTTAACATCAGGATGATTATGATTAATTTTCTTAATAGCTACTGGTGCTCCTACAATGGAAACTAAAGTAATATTTTTAAAACCTACTTTTTTTAATTCTTTAATAGCAGCGTCAGCAGTACCACCAGTAGCAAGCATTGGATCTAAGATAAATACTAATGCATCACTTATATTTTTAATATTTTTGGGATATTTAAAAAAATATTTTTGTGGTTTTAAAGTTTCTTCATCACGATAAAGACCAACATGACTAATAATTGCATTAGGTACTACATACTCAAATCCATTTGTCATCCCTAATCCTGCTCTTAAAATCGGAGAAAGAATGATTGTCTTGGTTAATGTTTTACCAATAACTTTAGTAATGGGTGTTTCAACTTCAATTTCATCAAGAGGAATATCTTTAAATACTTCATAAGCCATTAACGTTGCAATTTCGCTTAAATTCTCTTTGAAATCTTTTTTTTGGGTTAAGTGATTTCTAATTCTTGTTAATTTATCTTGTATTAAAGGATGATTAACAATAAACAGATTTTTACTACTTTCCACTAAAAACACTCCTTTATCTTTAATGCGTATATTTTCAATAATTTAAAATATATACTAATATGAAATTCTACGCCTTTTAATTTATAAATCAATAAAATAACAATAAAAATAACGAAAAAAGATAAAAGATTTATTCAAAAATTATTTTTTTAATTGTTAATAACATTCTTATAGTTCAAAATTAACTAAATAAAAATATAATTTATAAATTTTATTTTAATAACTTTGTTTTTATTTTAAAAAATTATAATCTAAAATATAAATTCAATAAATTTCTTTTATTGATATAGAAAATTATATATTTACAATAAACTATTAATAGTAATTTTTGTCTTATTTTTATCAAAAAAAATCTTATGTTAAAATTAAAAGATAAAACTTCATACAAGTTTTTAAACTATTATTTTAATTTTAAAATAAATAGTTTTTTTATTTTGAAAGGAGAAAAAATGAAAAAAATTCAAAAATACTTTACATATACAGGTGGAATATTAGGTGGTAGTGCAGCGCTAAGTGGCATAAGTTATTTTTATTATGATTTAATTTCAAAAAATAAGGAAGCTTTATATGATCCAGAAGCAGGAATGGCACTCTTTGGAATAATGGTTAGTATAACAGGTTCAACTTTTATTGGAGCATTTTTAGGTTCTAAACTAGGATATGGAATTAGCACTTCCATTTCAAATATTTATGATAAATGTTTTCCAACAAATATTTCTGATATTAATGTTGAAAGTAATAACGAACAACAAATATCTGAAAGAACTCCATTATTAAGAAATAACGATATAACAAGTATTAATGGTGAACAATTACCAATAATTAATCAAAATCATTGTCAATTAACTTTTTCATAAACTTAATAAAAATAAATGTTGGTAATTTACTAACATTTTTTATTTATGATTAAATAACAATAAAAAAAAGTTACTGTTTAACACCCATTTTTTTCATTTCTTCATATAACCTATTATTATTTCTATTATTTCATGTACCAAATTGATGATTAAAAGAAGTAAGCAAAGGATAAGAAAACCCAAGTTCTACTAATTTTTTAATACATTTAAAATAATCTCCTTTTAATGGTAAAACAACTTCAGTAACTTTCTGTTTTCATGGTTGTTTATATTGAATACCACTATAAATATCATTTAATTCAGGAACAATAAAAGCATAAATTCCACCAACACCAACTTCCATAAAATTATGTTTATTTGGATGAGGATATTCAAAAATTTTAATATGCAAAACCAAATGTTCTAGTAAATTACAATAAACTAATCGATCAGCATATTGATATGCAAATGGTGACTTTTGAGCTCATTTGGGAGTAGATAACAAAATTGCTTTATCTTCATCAATATGATGAATATATAAACCTTCTTTTCCCCTTGTTATTCCTTGTGATTTCTTAGACATTGTTGCATCTGAAAAATAATTTTTTGAAATACATCCATATTTATTTTTTAAAAAATTACAAACATTTTCATAATTCATTGTTAATAATTTTTCTACTTCTGACATGCTTACCCCATACTATACTACTTTATTTTTATGATAATAATGAAAATCAAGTTTTCTTTTTTATTACCCAAAATAATATAAATTAATCTTTAACAAAAGCTAAGACAAAACTAAAACTACCATGTAATAAAAAATGATAATCATCTTCAATAGCATTAACATTAATATGAACATCATCAAATGTTTTAATAGATTCTGATAAAGTATGACCTTCTACATTAACAATATAGTCACTATCTTGTTTTGCTGTTGCAACAATAGCATTAATTTTACTTTCAATTAATGATAAACAACGTAAAGCAATTGCTTCACCAAAAGTAGTGGTATTAATTTTAATTTTTTCTTCTTGCTTATCAATATTAACATTACTAATGTCTTTAGCTTTTGATACTAATTTTACACAAGCATTAAAACTACCTTTTAAAAAATTACTATTATTTGAAGCAGATACATTAACAGCAAGTGATTCAAATTTATCAATTTTAGCATACATATCATTATGATTAACAATTGTTATTTTATAATCGGTTCCATTTTCTGGTTTTTTTCCTTCTGGAACTAATTTATTAATTTCAGTTTGTACTTTAGTTTTAAATTTAATTAAAGCTGTATTATAAATATCTTTATTTAATTCAACAGGAGCATTAGTAACTTCCATATTAATATTACTAATATCAACATATTTTTGATTTGCATCATTTACCTTATCACATGCAATAAGTGGTAAAGAAATAATGCTCGTTAAAAACATCGTTTTAAATACTTTTAATATTTTTCTCATAGTTTTTCACCTATTATTCTCTCGAAAAAACTAATCTTCTTAGTTTTAACTTTATATTTCTAAATTATTTTTGATTATTAACTTATTATTATTTTGTTTTCTTGAATATTTTTTATAACTATTTGTTCCAATAAAAATATAGTAAATTAAAATATTAATAGAACCTATTAATACTGATACTAAACCAAAATATAACAATAGGCTAACTTTAAAAGAAGAAAAAGAAAATATAATTCCTAAAGTAATTAAAAAAAAGCCAGTAAATTGAATAAACTTTCAAGTATTAAATTTAAAGTGTTTTTTTGCCATAATTTTGCTCCTAATAATATATTTTGTATAATTATATCATTTTCACAAAAAAAGCAAAATTTTTAATTATTAAATAATAATTGTTATAAACTAATAACATGAACAGCAAAACTAATTGCTTCTTCATATTTATTAAAAAGAAAAAATAAACGTTTATTTTGAAAATTAATTTCAATACCAATATATTTTTGTTTATTTTTTATATAATTATTTTTTTCTCAAAAAAATGTAATACTTTTAACATTAACTAATGGTATTATTTGTAGTTCAAAAGAATCAATAAAATAAAGATTATTTCGTGAAATTAACAAGTCTATTTGATTTAAAGGTATAAAATCTGATGATTTGATAAGATTAATGTCTTTAATTTTATAACGTAAAAATAATTTTTTGGCATCACTATATTCAGTTTTTAAAAGAATATTTTGGCCAGAAATCTTATTAAGATCTTCATACTTTCCCAAAATGACTTTGTCACTATAATAAATATCTTCTTTAATTTTTTCTATTGAAACTGGTAATTCTTTAGTATTTATTTTTTTTAATTTTAAGTATTTATATAAAGTATTTATATCTTTAGTAATTTTTAATATTTTCTTTTGTTTATTTTTTTTAATTAATAAAATTAGTGCAATTAATAAAATCAATATTGTTGTGCATGCAATAATAATTAAAATTATTCATCAATTCATAGTATTATCTCCTTTTTTAATACTGTTATCTAATTATTATCTAATAATTTTATCATTAAAACTATTAAAAATAGTTGATGGTTTATTTGTTAAAATCTCACCTGCTACTCTATACCTTAAGTTAGGCAAGTTTATATTATGATAATCGTTAATTGGTTGTTCATTACTTAAATTACAACTTGTAGCTACTAAAGGGCCTGTTAATTTAATTAATTTTTGAATAAAATGTGAAGCACTAACTCTAATTGCTATTGTCTTTTTATTTATTCAATATGATGTGTTTAAACTAGGTTGTTTTAAAACTATAACAGTAACTTTACCAGCACTAAAATTATTTATTAAAAATGACTGTAATTGATCGCTAATTATACCAATGCTTTTAGCTTGTTCTCAACTAGCAACTAAAATTGGCAGTTCTTTAGTATAATCACGTTTTTTTATTTGATAAATTTTATTAATAGCTTTGTCATCATTAAATTTACAAACAAGACCATAAATTGTATCTGTTGGTAAAGCAACCACTTCGCCATTAGCAATGATTTGACTAATTTCTTTAATTTTATTTTGCTGTAAAGTTATCATGAAAACACCACTATAAATTTTAACTAAATTATACACCTATTATTTTAAATATAATAGTTGTTTCAAAATAATGAATAAAAAACTTATAAATGATATTTGTAATTTAAAATAAACCTTAAAATTACTAATTAAAGATTGGAAAATCATTCATTAATGGTTTAATAAACATCTTAATTTAATATAGATTAATATTTATATTAGATTTTTATTAAATTAAATATAGAAGGAGAATCAAAAAATATGCCCAAAAGAAAAATAGGAATACAACATACTAATGAAGAAATTGAAAAAATAAGAAAAGAAATTGAAGATAATGATAATAAACCATTTATAATAGAAACAATTTGTATTCAAAATATCATTGAAAAAACAATTGATAAAAAATTTAATAATAATGATTTTACAAAAATGATTTTTCCCAATAAAGAATTAGATAGCACTATAAAAAAAGAAATTATAAAATTAGAAACTCAATTTAAAGATGCAGAAATAGATTATATTAAATTTAATTCTCATTTACCAAAAATATAATGAAAGTTAAGATTTATCTTTCTGGTGATGTTAAATAATCATTATTAAATTTATTAAAAATAAATGATTTTATATTTGTTTTTTATTTATACTATTAATTTTATATAAAAAACATCTTTAAACTTATTGTCAAAGATGTTTTTTATATAAAAATGTAAGGGAAATTAACATTAAATTGTCATGATTGATTGTATTATTTTATATATATGACTAATACTTTTAATATTAGTATTAATCATTTTCTTAAATAAAGAAAGTCACAAATTGATTCAATTATAATTTTGAGTATTGTTTTTATTAGTAAATAAAATGAAAATAAAATGAATTTTAAATTTGTTTTGAAATATCAAAGGGTTTTTTATATATAAAAGGATAATAGGGAACTCGTAATTAGGGATAGGTACTAATTGATTTATTAATAATATTTTTTCATAAATATGACTTTTAATTATAGAACATTCATCAATATCTAAAAATTCTAAATTTAAATTATATTTTTTGATAAATGTTTTTTGAAATGCTCACAAAATAGATTTAATACTATAAAATTTTTCTTGGATATAAAAATTAAATACCACAATTGAATATTGAATTCTTTTTAACATTACTCATTTTATTTTTTCATTAATATTTTTTTCTAATTCATAATTTCATGAATTTTCATTAATATTAATGACAGAAATATTCTTATATTTATCTAAATTATAATTACTATAGATATTTACCTTTTCAATTAATATACAAGGTTTTTGATTTAGTAAATGAAGCTTAAAATTATTACTTAAGTTATTTTTTAGGGAAATAATTAAAATATTAGGGAAATTTACTTTTATAAATGAAGTTATTTGAATTTTATTAGCATAGGAGTCATCAATTAAGAATATATATAAGGGAATGTTTCAGTTCTCATTTGCTATAAAACTTTTATGAAAAGTAATCATTAAAAATTTATTTTGTAAAAGATTAAGATTGGGAAAATAATTATTTTTTAATTGCGAATTTATAATAAAAAGGAGTTGTTGCCCTCATTGGTAGTCACTTTCTATTTTAAAAGTATCATCCAAGGCAAAACTAATATCACTATAATAATTAAATTGTAATTTAAATCAATTATCACTAAGAAAACTATTCAAATTACTTTTAAAAGTATTTGAATATAAAGACACCTGATATTCATAAGTAATAAAAGAAAATATTTTTTGAGTAATGTTACTAATTTCTGAAGTTATATTTGGAAATAATTGACTGTCAACTTTAATATTAAGTAAACAAATGAAATTAAAATAATTGGTTTCAAACTTATCAAAATCGATAGCAAACTCTTTAGCAATTATTAATCTAAAATGTTCGACTTCTTTTTTTATACTTAAGTTTAAATTAAATTCAATTTGTTCATCTTTTTCAAGAAAAAAATTAAGTTTAATTTTTCGTACATGAATTGTTAAAAATCATATTAGTTGATCATCATAATATTTTTTATAACCGATATTGATCATTATAATTTCTATTTTTTTGTATATATAGGTTAGGACTTTATCATTAGTTAAGAGAATTTTTTTATCTTTACTAATAAGTTTTATAATAATAATAGCGGTTATAAATCTTAAATGTCATTCATAACCATCTAATTGAAACCCTTTATTATGTTCAAATTTTAATTTTAATCTTAAATTTTGTTCAAAGAAAAAGTTATTCAAGTAAATAATGTCTTTTTTTAAATTATACTTATTTGTGTTACTTATATTGATAAGTCACTCACTACTTAAATATTTTTTTTGTCATACACATATTAAGAACAAATTACTCATTCTAACAAAAGGATATTCATTGGATATGTGGATAAACTGTGTAAGCAAAGTATTTATTGCTATTATTTCATTGTCACCATTAATTACAAAGTAATCTTGCTTTCTGGAAATATTACAATTACTAATTTTTATTAACATTGTATTAATAAAAGTAATATTTCTTTGTAAAGTTCGAAATGTAACATTAAATTTTTCCATTAGAAATGCTATATTAACCGAACAAGAATACTGAAAATATTTTAATATTTCAATGATACGCCACATTAAAACTGCCCCCGTTATCCTAACTGAAAGATTAAATGAGATTTTCCTTTTCAAAAAATAAAATAGTCACCTTTTGAGTGACAAAATTATTGTTCTTAAATTATTTTTATATGTTATAATGCTTGCCAAATAAATAGCATTCTTCATTTATTATTAATATCTTTAATAAATTTGTAATTATATTGTGGTAAATACTTTTTAATAAGAATAGTTAGTGCTTTTTTTTGATCAAAACCAAATTCAAATGCTAATAAAAAAGATTTTTCTAAAACTGCATGACATTGTTGAAAAATTACTTCATAAAAATATAATCCTTTATGATCAGCAAATAAAGCTAATTTTGGTTCATATTGTAAATTATGTTTTGAAAAAGTATTTGCTGTCTCATCAATATATGGTGGATTTGAAACAATAATATTAAATTTATGATTTTTAAGATTTGTAAATATATCGCTTTCAACAAAATTAATATTTTTTAGGTTAAAATTATCATTATTAATCTTAGCAATAGTTAATGCATCTTTGCTAATATCACTTGCTACTATATTTCAATTAGGTTTCTTTAACGCTAAACTAATAGCAATAGCACCACTGCCTGTCCCTAAATCTAATACTTTTAAATTATCATTATTAAAAATGTTTTGCGCATAGACAAAAACATTTTTAACTAGTTCTTCGGTTTCATTACGAGGAATTAATACTCTATTATCAACAACAAACTTATGATCAAGAAATCATTGATAACCAATAATATATTGTAAAGGATAGCCAGCAACAAATTTTTTAACTAGTTGTAAATATGATTCTAAAAAATCTATTGCTATTGTTTGACTAAGATTTGCATATAATCAAGATAAATCTTTATTAATAAACTTTAATAAAATTATCTTATTAATTTGTTCATTTTTTTTATTAATTTTTTTTGCTAATAAAAGATAATCTCTATAAGTCATTAATTTATACTCCAAAAATAAATATTTTATTGAAAATTAACAGATGAATTATTATTTCTTGAAGTTTTTTTTATTAAATTATTAACAACGAGAATTAAAACAATAATACTAAAAATAAATAAAAAACTAATTGTTAATAAACAAATAATTGGAAAAAGAATAATGTAACTACAAATACTAATAATAAAACCAAAATTATTAATATTATTACCATTAATATTTCGTAAAAATTCTAAATTTTTTCATAATAAATAATGAAAAATTAAACTAGATGCACTAGCAAATCATAATGTTAAAACTAAAAATAAAATGTGAATAATACCACTACTAAAAGTTAATGTAATAAACGTTCCTAATGCCGCATATAAAAAAATAACTGATATTAAAAACAAAATTTTTGTTCTAGAGTCTAAAATCTTAAAATCCATAATAATTTCTTCCTTTTTTACTTTAATACTGTAATATTTTCATCAATATTTTCTAATTTTTCTTTTTGTTCACTACTAATTAAAGCAATAATAATTTCATCAATATTACCTTCCATAATACGATCTAACTTTAATAAAGATAATCCAATTCGATGATCGGTTACTCTATTTTGTGGATAATTGTATGTTCTAATTTTTTCTGAACGATCACCGCTACCAACAGCTGTTTTTCTTAAATTACCAATTCTTCCCTGTTCTTCTTCAACTTTTTTTTCATAAAGTTTAGCTCTTAATACCCGCATTGCTTTATCTTTATTATCATGTTGACTTCGTCCGTCCTGTGAAGTTACAACAACACCTGTTGGAATATGAGTAATTCTAATTGCTGAATCGGTAGTATTAACATGTTGACCACCAGCACCACTAGAACGATAAGTATCAATTCTTAAATCAGAATTATTTATTTTAATTTCAACTTCATTAACTTCTGGCAATACAGCAACCGTTGCAATTGAAGTATGAACTCGTCCTTGTGATTCGGTTTTTGGAACTCTCTGAACACGATGTCCACCAGCTTCAAACTTTAATTTAGCAAATACATGTTTACCTTTAATCATAAAAGCAATATAACTAAATCCACCATTTATTGCTTCTTTTGCTTCAATAGTTTCAATTTTTCATCGTTGAATTTCACAATACTTACTATACATACGATATAAATCACCAGCAAAAATATTTGCTTCATCGCCACCAACAGCTCCTCTAATTTCAATAATAACATTTTTATCATCATTTATATCTTTAGGAATTAGTGTTAGTTTTAATTCATTTTCTGCTTTTTCTAATTCAATTTCATTTGCTTTAATATCTGTTTTAAGCATTTCACAAAGTTCTTGATCCTGTTCGGTTGCTAATGCCTTTTTTGCTTCAATAATTTCTTTGTTAATTTTTTCATATTTTCAATATTGTTCAATAATTGGTTCTAATCTACTATGTTCTTTTGTTAATTCAGTGTATTTATCACGAGGAATTAATTCGGGATTTTCTAATTGCTTTTCAATTTCACTATATTTTTTAGTAAGTTGCATTAACTGTTCTAATGTTTTTTCATTCATAATATCACACCTGATTTATCTATTCTGATTATTTGTTAAGACACGATGATGACTACGACATCGAGCTTCATATTGTTCTTGCGCACCAATTAAAATAATTTCATCATCATATCTAGCTTCCCGGCCATTAATAATACGTTGTGTTCTTGTTGCTGCTTTACCACATTTTACACAAACAGCATCTAATTTAGTTACAAATTCTGCTAAAGCTAATAATTCTTTAGTAACAGGAAATGGTTCACCACGAAAATCTTGATCTAAACCCGCAACAATAACTTGCTTATTTTGATTTGCTAATGTTTTAATCACTTCAATAATTGATGGTTTAAAAAATTGTACTTCATCAATTGCAACTGCTTCTATTTCTTTATCTACATGTTTTAATATTTGCATTGGATCATCAATTACTATCGCTGTGATAGATACTCCTTTATGACTTACTACTTTTTTAGCATCATAACGAATATCAACCTTGGGTTTAAAAACTAGCACTTTGCGTTTAGCATACTGTAAACGATTTATACGTCGCATAAACTCTTCGGTTTTTCCAGCAAACATACAACCAGTAATTACTTCAATTCATCCCTCATTATAACGACTATACATTTATATCCAACTCCATCTCTAATTTTAATTGTTTGTTAATTCTGGTGATTTACTAGCAATTTTATCTAAACTATCAATCAATTTTTCAACTTCATTAATATTTTGTAAATATGCACCAGCTGCTGTCTGATGACCACCACCACCAAACTTTGCAATAGCATCATTAATTATTCATCTTGCACTACGAACACTAACTTTAATTTTACTATTCATTTGATCATAAGCAGCAATTAATCAAATTTTAATACCATCAATATTTGACATTACATTAACTTGGCTAGTTAAATCTTCTCTAGTTAAAACAACTTCGCCTTTAATATTTAATATTTTATTTTGACTAATAATTTTTGTTTGTAAGTCAGTAATTATTTTATCGTTAAATATTATATAAGCAACACCATTATCAGTAATTTTAAAATTTGATAATATATATCCTTTCAATCTTGCGATTTTTAAATTTTGAATATATAAACTTTGATATAAGTCTAATAAATTAAAATTTTGTTTAACTAAAAAACTAGCAACCTGAAAAGTTTCTTCATTAACAGAGCGATACAAAAATCTACCAGAATCGGTAACTAAACCAAGAAATAAATTTCTAGCTGCTAAAGCAGAAACTTTTAAATTCAATACTTGTGCTCATTTTGCCACTACTTGGCAAGCAGCAGAAGCCTTTTCTTCAATTAAATCAATATCACCATATTTATCAACAATTGGATGATGATCAATTTTAATTATCTTTTTTCCTTCTTCTCAAAATTGACCACTAATTCGTTCGCGATTAGCTGTATCAGTGACTATTACTAGTGCATTTTCATAATCTTCTTTTTTAACAAAAGTTGGTTGTGGAAATAATGATGCCATATGTTCATTTGTTTCGCCTGGAACAAGTACTTTTTTATTTTGAAAATTATCTTCAATAATTTTTTTTAATCCTCATTGTGAACCCAAAGCATCTCCATCAGGATTAATATGACGATGAATAATAATTGGATTACTGATTTTTATTAATTCATAAATTGCTTGTGCTTCTTTTTTAAACTTATTCATATTATATATCCTTTCTATTCTATCATGTACCAATTAATTGCTTTGTTTCATCATCAAAAACAAAAATTGAATTTTTAGTAATACTAATTCAACCAACAGTTCCCACTTCTAAATTATCATTATTATTTGTTAAAACTTCAAATTGTTCTGATTTAGTAGTTTCAACCAATAAATATGCTTTTTTATCATCAACTTTAGTAATATTTTTAATAACACCATTAATAATAATTGAATTTTTTAAAAAAGTAAATCGTGGTTTCTTTGCACTAAACAAAATGGCATTTGATTTAAAAGCAATAGTAGAAGCAGTTTTAACATCAAACTTACCTAAATTTACATTATAAAAATATAAATTATGAGCATTTCATTCTCCCTTTGCAATATTAATATGCTGTTCATTTATTTCTTTCAATAAATTTAAAGATAATGGTTTATCAGTGATTTCACTAACATTTCCTTGTTGAATAATTATTTCATTTTCAATAACAGTAACATTAGTCGCTAATAAATTAATATCAACTTGATTATTAGTTGTAAAAATAATAATTATTTTCAAAAATTTTTGTAATTTTTTAATTCAATTTGCTAATTGTTCTTTATTATCAACATTTAAAAGTTCAAATGGGTTATGCAAAATTAAAATTTTAGTAGGTACAATTAATTGTTGAATGATTTTTATTATTTGTCGCTCTACTATTGTTAATTGTGTTAAACGTAGTGACAATAAATGACTTAGTTCTAAATGTTTAAATATCATAACAATATTTTCACTAATTAAATCACGAACATCAATTAACTGTGAATATAAAGTTTGTAATTGTTGTTGATATGTTTCTTTATCTTGTAACTGTGGATTTTTTAAAATTTTATCATGATAAATTTTAATTTCATCTTTAATATTTTTTAAAAGTAAATGCATTTCATCTGGTAAAAGTTGCATTGCCACAAAATCTTGTTTCATATTAAATTTAATTCTTTGTACTTCTGCTAAGTCAATTCACTGGTCTAAAATTTGATCAATTTGACTACGAGTACATTTAATTTGTTGATATGAAACTAAATGATTAAGTTCGCTATTAAAATTTTGATTATGATTGTTACAAGTTTTTAACGTAGTTCTAATTTCACTTCTAGTAGTACTAATCTCTCTATTTAAATAATTATTTATTTCTTTAATAACAAAACTAATTTCTCGTAGTTGAAATTCTCATTTTCTTTCTTTTGGTGGATTACATCCACAAAAACATGGTCCCACTAAACTTTCCAAACTAGAAATACGATCTTGCAAAGATTGTAAAAATAATAAGTTATTATTTGCAATAATATTTTTTTCTTCGGCAGTAAATTTTTTAATTAGAATATCTGTTAATTTTTCACTTCCAGCAAAATTAAATTTCTCTTGAGCAAAGTTTTTATGAAAATGATTAATTTGATATTGATATTCTTTAATAAAATTATTACGAGTGCTTTGTGTTTCATTAATAAAATTTTTAATAATATTAATTAATTTTTCTTTAAAATAACCACTGTCTAAATTTAAACCTGTATTTTTTAAGTTTTCAATATCAGTCTTAATTTTTTGATTAATATTGCTTATTTCTTGTAAAAAGGGTTTATTAGTAATTGCTGTTCTTGCTAAGTTACGTTGAATACTAAATAATTTATTTCAACTCTGTAAATGCATACTAACATAAGCCATTTTTCGTTCAAAACCAATACTATTATAAGTAACATCAATATCATCAATTAAAATTTTACCCTCCATAATAGCAGAAGAACCTGCTAGAGCATTAATTAATTTTTCAATATTATCTTCATCATTACTAAAAATTGCCAAGCAACTAGGATATTTTCCTTCAAAACTTCAATCTTTTACGGCTTTTTCAACGGATAAATTAATAATACTAAAATTAAAGTTACTAGTTTGCTCAGTATTATATCTAATACCTTTACTTATTACCAATTTATTAAAATCAGATGATTTTTCCATAAAACCATTCCCTACCTTAAAGTTTTTTATTTCATATACTATTAAAATTATATTCTATATTTATTGGGTTGTATACATACAATATTTTAACTTAATTAATGGTAAATATGTCTGTAAATAATTTTATTTTTAAAGTATAAAAAAAAGAAACTATTATTAGTTTCTAGTTTAATTAAAATTATTTTTTAACTTGTTTAGTATCAGTTAGTTTTAGAACATCTTTTGCTGTTTCTAATACAATAGTTTTAGTATTTTGTGGTTTTGCTTTGTTTATTTCAACAGTTTTTGATTTTGTTTCAACTTGTTTGCTTGCTTTTGTATTAAAGCGTTCAACTCTTCCTTTTGCTGAAACAAATGATTGTTTTCCAGTATAAAATGGATGACAACTTGAACATGTATCAACACGGATTTCTTTACCCTTAGTTGAACCACTTATAAAATTATTGCTACATGTTATACATGTTACTTTAGTTTGAAAATACTCTGGATGGATGCTTGCTTTTGCCATGGTTTCACCTCACTTATAAAATTACTATTAATAAAAAGTACTTAAAAATAATATCATTAACAATATAAAAAAGCAAATAAATATTAATGATAGATAGAGTTTTTATTTTGATAGATTATATTGTAAAAATGTGTTCTAATTCAATTAACTAGAGTAAAATCTTTAAATGATAAAATATTTTCTAAATTATTTTTATAATGTTTAAATTATTTTATAGTAATAGGTTTACTATAAGAATTATAAATCAAATTAATAATATTAACTAATTGAAAGTTAGTTAATTGATTACAACCAAAACCATTACGTTGTACCTTACTAACTACTTGTTGACAATAGCTTTCAAGTTCACTAATAGTTCATAAACAAAGAAAAAGAATGCTTTTCTTGTTTTAATAAAATTATCACTATTAATTTACTGAGATTGTAAACCTTCAATTTGTGCTTGTAATTATTTAATTATCTTCATGTTCTTTTAATTGTTCCTGGTAATACATTATTGTTTCACTAAAATTTATTGGTAAATCAGTTTTCATCATCGTAATTGAAAATCACAATATTTGAAAGTATCTTGTAAATCCTAGATTTTTAACATTTGTGTTTTTGGATTTAATAAACTTAAATTAAAACCTTTAACTTCAAATCCTGCAACATAATACTCATAGTCACTTAATAATTGAGTTTTAATAAAATGTTCTTTTACTGCATAATCATAAGGAACTAGTAAGCTAGTGTTTTGTTTTTTCTTGGTATTTTCTGAAAGCAATTAAATATTTGATTCATAATAAAATAACTTCTTAGCCTCTTAAATGTCCCATCATTGGACAAATTAAAGATGCTACTAAAAATGAACCAAAAAGAAATATTGAAATTCGAATATATCATTGGAATGGTAGAGTTAAAAAGATTGCTGTAACTAAAATAATTCATACTATTTCCAATATGAATTCAATAATTGATATATTACGAAAGAATTTTAAACGAGTTCGACAAATGGCTTTTGGGATTAAATTTTGCATATTAATCCTTCTTTTCTTAATAAGAAATAAAATAAGGTTCTATTTAACCTTATTATTTGTAATAATTAATTTATAGTTGAAAGTAAGGCGAGATAAAGTGTTAAATTTAAATAAACTTGAAGATTACATAATTGCAATTTTACTAACTTTTGAAAATAAAAAAAACTCTATTAATAATTGAAATTCTGATTATTTAATTGAAAATATTATTGTTAATCAATTTTATAAATTTTTTAATGAAATAAATTTTCAAGATACCAATACTATGAATTTAAGAAGTATTATTGACTCAGAAATTAGTGGTATAGCTCAAAATGTAAGAAATTTTAACAAAAAGTTAGGTCTTAATTATGTAGAAGAAGATTTTCTTGATCAACACTATAAAAAACTTAATTTTCAACTTTTAAATAGGGATTTAATTAAACATTTATTTAATGAATGAATAGAAATAAATGCTTTTCTAAGTAATTTAAAATCAAATAAAACAAATGTAAGAGAGTTAGAATTTGGAAACAAAAATGAACAAATAGTTAATTACGCTAATAATATATACTCATTAAATGAAAGATTTCTTAAAAAAATAAATCAAGTAATAGTTAACAAAAAAGAAAAAGAATATACTTTACATTATTTACAAACAATAATTAAAAATAATATTAATATTCCTGCTTTAAATCATTTAAAAAACTATATTAGTGAGAATAAAAAGGTTCTTGATGAAATTGAAAATTTTAATATAAAAAATAAAAAAACTTTTAGGAACGACCCAGAACATAATGAATTTATTGTAAGTTATTCTTATAAAAAGTGTTTATTTTATCTTTTTATTCAATCGTTACTTTCACTTTTTATTGCTAAAATAATTAATTTAATACCAAAAAATTTATGACCTTTCGAATAAAATAATTATTATATTATTTTAGGATTTATAATTTCTTTTTAATTCTCTTTTAAAATAAAAAGTGCCATAAGCACTTTAAAAATTATTTAAATTAGATTATTTTTTCTAATAACTTTTAATGTTTTCTTTTTATTAATTTTAATTTAATTAATTCATTATTATATTTTTTGATTGATTTTGCAATTTGCTCTAAAAACCCATCATAGACTTGAGGACTTCCAAATAGTCTACTTGTACTTGAACTATGCAAGTGCATTTGTTTTTCCATAAAACCGCTTTCTAAAGATATTGATGATCTTACTCATTCATGTACATAACGAAATCTAGTAAACACATCACTATTAGCTTCTAGATTATCATAAAACATAGATTCAGCATAATCACAATCTGATATATCCTGTCCCTCAATAGTTCGTCAAATATCATATATTCCTTTTTTATCTCTTTCGTCTAGTTTTAAAAATAAATTATCTATTTTATGTTCTTTTGGTATTTCATTTTTAGTAAAATATAATGTCGCTTTAAGATATAATTCACAAGCAAATGCTCTATTAGTAAAATTCGGGACTATCAATGGATATTTTTTTAATTTATCTGAATCATTAAAACCACATCTCACTGCTGCTTCAAAAAAATCATCGGCAGTTTCAATTAATTTATTATATGTACTTAAATTAAATGGCAATTTTATCACCCCCTAAAAGACATAAAACTAATCCAATTTATAATTATATTTGATAAATCATAACAGCTATATTAAAAGTTGTATTTTTTGTATCATCTAAATAAAATTCATAATTAATTCAAGATTGGTCTTTTTCATTAATAAATTTTTTAAATTTTTTATGTTCATTAATTTGTAATTTAATAGTTTCTATAACATTTTTGACATTACTTTTTCGAACAAAAATTATTAAAGCTGTTTTGGTATCTCGTCAAGTTAAATAACCAATTAATTGATCAATAGCTTTTTTAAAATGAGATATGCCATTTCATATTTTACATTCTGCAATAAAAACATTAGAATTATCATATCTTAATAATATATCTGTTTTTCCAGAAACATTAAAAGTTTCGCCAGTTGCTGTTCCATTAAAATGACTGTTAATAACAAATAATATGTTATTGTGAAAGTCTTCTTCTTGATTTTGTTGATAAGAATTTTTTAATCTTTCAAATTCTTTTCCACAATCATTAATAATTTTAAGTATTTCTTCATAAACTCTAACATCTATTATTGGAGTTGATTCACTAATATGGCTTTTAGTTACTATTTTAGGAATTTCTATTCTTTTTCTAGGTTTGGAAATAGGTATAGAGAAAGTCTCTGACATATTTTTATTTTGTTTTAGTGGTATTTTAAGTCTAGTAAAATCTTTTTGTCTTTTTAATAAAACTTCTTTTCTATTTTTAAAAACATTACTAATATATGATTTTAAATTAACATTAAATTCTTTAAGATCTCTGTTAATACTTCCTGTATTATCCTTAATGACTTTTTCCATTTGATTATATTCATGATTAACACTTTCTATATTATCATCTTGGTACGAAATAATTTCAAATGATAAACAATTGGAACTCAAGTTTATATTTTTATTAGAAAAAAGACCTCAAGCCATAATAAAAGAACTTGGAGAATAAGATAAAAGTTCATAACTTCCAAAAACAGGAATTTTAAATTTAATTATTGGTTTCTTTGTTTGACAATGATGACCAAAAAAATCTTGACCATTAACTATTGCTTCTTCAACATCGGATTCTGCAGTATCAAAACTTAATGTAATTTCATCTAACGAAAATTTATCATATAAATAATTTGTATACTCTTCTTCATTAACATTCAAAATATAATTGTCTTCACATTGTTCTACTTCATTTTTAATTTGTTGTTTTTTTGACTCAAAAACATTACTAAGACAGTTATTTCTATTAAAAATCATTATTAGTACCCCCCTTATAAATTGTTAAATTAAATTTCTTAGTAAAATTATATTTTTTATAAAAAAACAAAAACAAGTAAATATGAACTTTATTTAATTTTTTTAGTGTTTATATTTCTCTTTAAACCGCCAATACACTTTTTCTTACGATGATATCTTAAATAAGCAACTCCAGTAAGAATAAAAATTGAACGAAATACTGTAAAGACAATTCATGTTGTGTTAAAACCACTAGTACTATGATTAGGGTCTGGATCTAGGATTGGAGTTGGGGGACTAAGAGGAATGAGTGGATCAGGTGGAACTTTAGGATTATTAATTAATTGTAATATTGTGCCATTAATACACTTTAAAAACTTGTCTTGCGCAAAAATAGTGATATTTAAATTTACTCAATTTTTACTTGCTAAAAAATGTTTTAAAGTTGTTTCATCAAATGGTGTCAACACCAATACCATTATCGAAAAATATGTATAATAATTAACTACAGTATTTCTAGTACCAGCATACTTTGAACTGCTCCAATGGCACATAATGATATAAGTGCATGCAAGTACATTCTTTACCTCCTTCCTCTGATAACAAACTTTTACTAGACTAACCTTAAGTAAATAAAAATTCGCTTATTGAAAATGAATTTAAAATTCACTTATATATGTTTTAAGTTTGTTGTATATATTTTAGATATCTACCAAATATTTCCCTCTACCTTAACTATAAATTATTTATCATAATAGAATGTTTTAAATAGTTTTAATATTAAATCATTTACTATTTAAATTTATTAATATCGAAAAAAATATTGAAAAAAATATAAAATTTGATAACCTTTAATCATAAACATATAAGTTTTAAAAAACCTATTACTTTATTTAAAAGTAAATAGGTTTTTTTATTTAGAAATATATTAAAGGAGAAAATAAAGATGTTAGATTTTGCTAAATATTTTGATTTACAAAGTGATGGTGAATATTTTGATTCAATCATGAAAAATATAATTAAAGAAAATAGAAAAAATGAAAATGTAATTAATATTTCAGAAGAAGAATTAATATTAAAAGAAACTAATGATTTCAAAGAATTTAAATCACTAATTGAAAAAGAAATTAAAATGTTTATTTTTAATGATGTAAAAAAAACTCTACAAGAATGAAAATTAAAAAATTTTAAAAAAATTTATGCTCTTGAAGAAAGAAGAATAAAATATAGTCGTCAAAATTATCCAGATGAAGTATTTCAAACTCACTATGCTATTTATCAAAGAATTAATGAATATTTTAACAATGATTATAATACTTTGGTAATTTCTGAAATTTTAAAAAATTTAAAAGAATTAGAAAAAATCTATAAAGAACTTAATAAATTTGATGATGTTTTTACTGATAATTGTTTTTTATTAGAAGAACTATTACCAGAATTTCAAGAAAGTATAAGCAAAAATAGTATGAATGAAATGCAAAACAGAAAAAGAAATATTAAACAATTGGCAAAAGAAAATGAGCAAGAAAATGAAGAATGAGATATAACAGAAGAAGATGAAATTAAAGAATTAAAAAGTAACAATACTAATAGAAAAATTGCTCTTTATGAATTATTAAATAAAAAACTTGATGAAAAAAAGAAACTTAAATTTAAACCTTGAAATAATACTAAACATAAACAAATTGATCAAGAAATTACAAAAATTAAAAAAGAATTACAAACTATTGAAGAACATGAAGAAAATGAAAACAATAAAGTTATTGAACAAATAATTACCGAAGTTAACCAACTACAAGTTCAACCTTCAATTAATACAGATGATGATATTAATAATTATTATGATGAACAAACAACTGTTCAAAAACAATCTTCAACTTTATAAAAAGTATTATATTAAATATAAATAAAAAATTATAATCTAGTAATAGATTATAATTTTTTATTTTTTATATTTTTTAATAATTGAAAATCATTAAAATATTTAATAACATTGACATTTTTATTTTTAATATCTATACTGTATATAAATCAAATATAGTTTATAACTCAATTACTTTTGAATAAGTAATTGAGTTATTTATATTTTAAAAAAGGAGAAAGTTAAAAATGACTATCAATGATGATTTAATAAATACAATTTATCATGAGGCAGGACATGCTTTTATAAACTTAGCAAAAGGTATTTCATTATCAGAAGAAGGAATTACTATTAAAAACAATGGCGGTGGTCATACAATGATAGAACCATCAGAAAATGTTTCATTATTATCAATGATATCTTCTAATCTTGCGGGAAAAATAGCTGAAAAAATTATGGTAGGAAAATCAATTCCTCAATCAGCCTCACATGACATACAAAATATTTTAGAATTATTAGATGAACTATCAAAAATAAATTTAAGTCATAAAATACCAAAAATTTTACTAAAACAAACACAAGAAACCGTAAATACATTAATAGAAAATTATAAGACAATACATTTAATTGCAATAATGTGTCTTGTTAAAAAAGAAAATAATAAAGAAGAAATAGAATTTATTTATAAATATAAAGAGTTGCCAAAACACATCAAATGTAAAATAGAACAAGATACAAATTTGAATAATTTTTTAAATTCAGAATTTAATGTTGAAAGTTTTAAAAAATATCAAAATTATAGTTTTGAAGACTTTTTTAAATATGAATTGTTTGAATTTAAGACATTATTAAATTTCTATCCAAATTTAAAATCTGAAGCAAATGCTTATGAAAACTTTAGTAATAAAATAATTGATTTGTGTTTGAAAAATGATTCATTGAAATTAAAAATTATTAAAGAATATACAAAAGTAGTTGAAGAAATTGTTAAAAAATCAATAACAGTAGCAGAAGATTGAAATAATGCATCTATAAATTTTACTGAAACTATTTTAAGTAAAATATTATGAAAAGAAATACCATTTTATTCACAATGAAATAAAACAGATATAGATTTTATTAATCAAGAAAATAGCAAAGTTTCAACAAGTAAAGGTCAAAGTTCTAGTAATAAATTATAAAAAATATAAATCTTAGATACTTTAAAACTTTAGACATATTACGCAACTAATTAATTTTAAAAATTGAAAAAATATTTAATATTTTACTTCATTAATTCATTTATAGTAGTGTTTGGAGAAATTATAAGGTAGTGATGTTATTAATTTTTATCCATATATAATTTCATATATCCTTGAAATGAAATGAAATAAATTATCTTTTATACACTGAAAAAAGTTGTAAAAATATTATAATAAATAAATGACATATTTGAATATGTCACCATAAGTTTAAAAATTTTAAAGAGGTATAAAATGAAAAGAATATTAAATATTTTAAGTTGTTTAACATTTAGTGCATTAACTACTATTAACATTAACGCTTGTGACTTTTTTGATAACAATTCTCACAAATCAAAACCTTTGTATGAAAATGAAGAATGATTTAATGGCACAAGTTCTCAATATGAAGGTAATATTGTAGACAATATCAATATAATGTCTTGAAAAAAATATCATTTAGATTGACAATCATTTATTAAAAAGTATCAATTATTAAATTTTGATGATAAAGCAATTATTAAAGTTGAAATTGCCACATATAAAAACTGTATATGACATAATTTACCATTTCAAATTACAGGACCTAACTTATCAGTTAATACAGCAAAAATTAACACATCAAACAACACAAATGATGAAAAAAACAAAACTTGAAATATAGAATTTATGTATTATTATGGCAGTTGACTTACTCCGTTAGTTTTTATTCATATCTATGCTCAAGCATTTTTTTGATATAGTAATAATGGCAATATATATTTATCTATTCATTTAAAAGAAGAATCAAAAAATGCTGTAGAAGGAGCACACTTTAAACTTCAAATAAATAGTGCATATTTAAGCTAAATTTATTAATTATAATAATAAAAAGGGGACAATATAACAATGAATGATGAAGATGAAAAATGTGACTTAGAAGTTAAATCAATTTTAGAAAAACAATATAAAAATGATCAAATCAAAGAGTTCTTAGTAAAACTTATAAATTCAAAAAAAGAAGAAAATAAATTTTATAGTAACTTAGAATTACTAGTGGATGTTTCACTATATTATAAAAAGATTAAAAAAACTGTTAAAATAACAAATAATACTTTGGAAATAATAAGCAAAATTTTAAAATTAAATGATACTGAAATAAATAATTTTTTAAGTTTAAGTTGAAATAAAATTCAAGAAATAACTACAGAAAAAATCATAAATATCGAAGAAATTAATGATTTATTAAATGAACCTTTTGTAAATACTTCATATATTAATCAAAAAAATTTAATATAGATTTCTAATTTAATATCTTTCTAAAATACTTACATTAACCTCATAAATAACACTCAAAAGTATTATAAATACTATTTTATTTTTGAAATAATGTAAAATTATTTTATAAAAGGGGTTAAAGTTTGAAAAAGGGGTATTTTATGAAAAATTTAAAAAGTATACTATCAATTGTAGGTGTTTTAGGATTTACAGCAGCAACAACAAGCAATGTCACTGCATGTATAAGTAATATAACAAGTAATTTTCAAGAAATAACAAATTGAAAAGAAAATAATGGTGAAATTCAAAGCTTAGTTAATAATAAAAATACTATTTATGCAGGAACCAAAACTGGCGATGGCAAAGGTAATTTATTTAAAATTACTGATGATGATACAATAACAGCACTATCTAAATGAGATGAAAACAACGGTGAAATATGTAGTCTATTAAACATTAATAATACTATTTATGCAGGAACCAAAACTGGTGATGACAAAGGTAATTTATTTAAAATTACTGATGATGATACAATAACAGCACTATCTGATTGAAAAGATACTAATGGTGAAGTTCGTGGTTTACTAAATGTCAATGGCACAATCTATGTTGGAACTAAAACAACACCTATTAATAATGCATATACAGGAAAGTTAATTAAAATTACAAAAGATGACACAATAACAATATTATCAAAATGAAATGTAAATAATGGTGAAATTTATAGTTTAACTAGTTCAACAAACGAAAGTATTTATATTGGAACCAAAACTGGTGATGGTCAAGGAGATTTATATAAAGTTAAAGAAGATGGTACAAGTACACTAGTAACCAACTGAAAAGAAACTAATGGCGAAGTTTTAAGTCTAGTTAATGACAATAATACAATCTTTGTTGGAACAAGAACTACTGATGGTAAAGGAAGATTATTTAAAGTTGTCTATACAGTAGCAATTGGTATTTTTAGTTGAAGTAGCAGTGGTGGCGAAGTACATAGTTTATTAAATGTCAATGGTATTGTTTACGCTGGAACTAAAATTAGTGATAATAAAGGAAAACTATTTAAAAGTTTAAATCCAGAAGGATAATAAAAACTAATTAATTTAATTTATTAACTTCTTTTAAAAAAAACCTAAAATTAAATTTTAGGTTTTTTATTATTTTTATCCTGTATAATTTTCAAACTTACCTCATTTTGGAATAAAAACAGTTACTACTTTTCCTGTTGGGCCGTTTCGATGTTTAGAAATAAGAATTTCAGCAAGATTACTTTCTTGTGAACTTGTTGTTTCTTCACTATTTTTTTCCTTATAATAATCATCACGATATAAAAACATAATTACATCAGCATCTTGTTCAATAGCCCCTGACTCACGTAAATCAGACATTAAAGGACGTTTTTCTTCACGTCTCTCCACCATTCTTGATAATTGTGATAAACAAACAATTGGTACTCTTAATTCTCTTGCCAAAATTTTTAAACTACGAGAAATATTTGAAACTTCTTGTTGACGTGATTCACTATCTCTACCAGTTAATAACTGTAAATAATCAATAATTACTAATTTAATGCTATTTTCACGACTTAATTTTCTTAATTTAGTTTGCAACTCTAAAACTCTTAAACCAGGTGTATCATCAATAATAATTCTTTTTTGTTTCAATTGCTCAGCAGTAGCACTAATACGATTTCAATCAGCCTGTGTAAATTTAGACTTATTACGTAAACGATTAGCATCAAAATGTCCTTGACAAGAAATCATTCTTGTAATTAATTGATCTTTTGGCATTTCTAATGAAAAAATAACAACAACATCGTTTTTATTATCTTGTTCATTAGCAGCATTTAAAGCAAAATTAAGTGCTAAGGCGGTTTTACCCATTGAAGGTCTAGCTGCTAAAATAATTAAGTCACCTCGCTGAAAACCACTAGTAATCATATCCAAATTGTTAATACCTGAACTTGTACCAGTAATATTAACTGTTGATTTTTGTAGTTGTTCAATTTTAGTTACCACATCATCAATGTGTTCACTAATTGGCAACATCTCTTCATGATTACGTTCACTACTTACTTGTACAATTTGAGCTTCAGCAGCAATTAAAACTTCATTAATTGACTTTTCACTTTGTAACTCTTTACCTATATTTTTTAAAGCATTTTCTAATTGTCGTTTAGTAGTTCTTTCAATCAAAATATCAATGTGTTCTTTTAAATTAGCATCAGTAATATATTGAGCCACTAAAGAAGATAAATATTCAATTCCACCAATTTTATCCAAATTATTTTGCTTAACTAATTCTTCGGCAATAGTTGTTATATCAATACCAGAATTATTTTTATAAAGATTGGTAATTGTTTTAAAAATAATTTGATTAGAATTAATTGTAAAATCATGTGGTGCCAATAAATTTAATGCACTTTCACATGCTGGTGATGATTGAATCATCGCACTTAAAACATTAACTTCTGCATTATTTATATATTGACCATTGTTAGACATAATTATTCTCCTAAAACTTCAACCTTTAATTGTGCAATAATTGTAACATCTAATTTAATATTAATGTTAGTTATACCTAATTCATTAATAGGATTAAATTTAACAAATTTATGTTTATCAATTTTAATGTTATATTTTTGCACTAGTTGTTCACAAATTTGTTTTGAAGAAATAGCACCAGAAACTTTACCATTATTACTTTTTAATTTAAATTGTAAAGTAATTAAATCTAATTGTTCTTTAATTTTTTGTAAATCTTCTAATTCCATTTCTCGTTGTATTTTTTTATTTTCAATTACTTTTTGATTAATTTTTAATGCTTCTGTTGTAGCAATTACAGCTAATTTTCTTGGTAATAAATAATTTTTACCATAACCATCACTAACATTAACAACTTCACCTTTTTTACCATAATTTTTAACATCCGTTAAAAGGACAACTTTCATTGTAAACATCTCACTTTCTATTTTAATAATTTTAATACCTTTCAGTAGTAGCACTCTCACTTTGATATACGCCACTTTCAATTAATTTTACCAATTCATCATACAATGCTCTAATTCCCAATTTACTACTTTGGACAGCAGCAGCACTAAAGTGACCACCACCACCTAAGTTTTCACAAATAATTTGAACATTTATTTCACCGTTGCTTCGTGCTGATAAACAAGCACGTCCTTGACGATCATAAGCAATAGTAAATGATGCTTTACAATCACGTAAGTCTAACAACATTTCTGAAATTTGGGCTAAATATGAAGTATGTACTTCTAAGTTTTCATCACCAACAGCAACTAAAAATCCTTTTTTAATTTCTTGGGCGTGACTAATTAAAGCAAATTTATCAATTAGTTCATTTAAACTATTTTTCAATAATCCTTTAACTTTAGAAGGAGAAGCTCCTCAATCAGTTAATAATCCACAGGCTTCAAAAGTTCTTCTTGTTGTTCTTACTTGGAAATTATTAGTATCAATTAAAATACCTGCAAACATTATATTTCATAAAAATTCTGATTCAATATTATTAAAATCATTATAATAAATAATTTCTGTCATTGCTTCAGCTGTTGAAGAAGTTCCTGCATCAATATAAGAAGTAATGGTGCTACTAATTGATTCATCAGAAACACGATGATGATCAATAACAATAATTTTTACAGCTTTACTTAATAAATCAGGACTATCAACACGTTGTGGATTATGAGTATCAACAACAATTAATAAAGTATTTGCATGAAGAAATTTAAGTGCTTGTTTACCTGTAATAAAATTACGACTAATATAACTTTCAGGAACAAGTTCATGAAGAATTTTTAATGTTTTTTCATCAACTTCATTTTGATTAATAACATAATGAGCACTTTTATTTAAGCTTTTAGCAATTTCAATAATAGCTGTTCCTGAAGAAATACTATCAAAATCAGCAGCCGCATGTCCCATAACTAAAATGTTTTCTGCTAATTTTATTTCATTATATAATGATTGTGCAAACATTCTAATATTAATTTTAGATTCTGATTGTTTTGCTTCAATAGTACCTCCAATAAAAACTGTATTACCACCAAATTCACGAATAACTACTTGATCACCACCACGATAAACTGCTAATTCTTTACTTTCAATAGCCAAATCATATAGATCTTTACTAATAGCATTACCATAAGAGAAACCAGCAGATAACGTAATATCTGCTTTAAATTTTTTAACACCTTCTCGAATATTTTTAATAAGTGGAAAGTTATCATTTCTTGCTTTATTAAATTCATTTTGATAAAGTAAAATATTGTAACCATCTTCAATATTACCTAATAATAAACCTGAATAATTATTAGCAAAATCATTTAATTCAGTTTTAATAAATGCTTCAACACGAATTTGATTCTCAACTCTTAATTTTTGTAAAGAATTATAAAAATTATCAATACTAATTACACCAAAAACTAATTTTTCTTGCTGCAATTTATTATATAAGAAATGATATTTAGTTGTTTCTTGTAACAAAATTGTTCTAGTTTGTACTAAATAAATAGCATCATAAAGCATATCTTCAATTTTAAGTGTAATTTGAGTAATATTATTACTAATTAATTGTTCTAAATCTCTTGATAGTTTAACAATTGATTTTCCAATTAGTCTACCTAAACCTTTATCTTCTAAAAATTCACTTACTCACATAATTGATAAATCACTATCTAAAACAATCATACCAACACTACCAAAAGTTAAAGCTTGTGCATTATTTAATTTTATGATTTCAGCTGTGTTAATATAACGATGACGAATTCATAAACTAAATAGAAAAATATAAAGACAAACAATAATAAAATTACCTAAAACTAAACTTAAAATTACAGTAATAGTGACCACTTGTTCTGCTGTCTCAATATTAACAATAAAATAAGTCAAGCCAATTAAAATTTCAACTACTAATCAAACAATCATTATTAAATGATAATTTCTTAACGATTTGAACACTTTGTCACTTCCTTCTAATATTATTAATTATACTATAACACTAATATTAAAAACAGCCATTATCTTTTATGTAATATAATACTATTAAGGTCTTTTTATTTTAATTTTAAACTATTATTTAAAATAAAATATTTTTAAGATAAAAAAATAAATAAAAATTGAGTAAGTTTACAAATCTTACTCAATTTTTTTATCTTGAATATCTTAATAATCCCATGATTTGGGCACGTTTTATATTTTTAGCAATTAAACGTTGATACTTTGGATTAGTACCTGTTGTTCTTGCTGGCAAAATTTTGTTATTATTACCCATAAATTTACTTAGTAATTCAATATCTTTATAATCAATATAAGTAATATTATTTTTAGTAATAAAACAAAATTTTCTTCTTGTAAAATTTCTTGGTTTACCAGTGTTCATAATTATCCTCCTTTAATTATTTAAATCTCAAATGATATCTTCTTCATCAAATTCTATATTTTGAATAGCCGCTTCTTTTTCTTGAAGCTGATTAGTATTAGTAAAGGCAATATCAGTACTATAATTAGGACTTTTAAAAGCATCATCTAAATGAATTTTATTCTCATCTCTTGGTTTTGAATAATTAATATTAGTGTTATTACCACTACTATCTTTTTTACGATTATCTAAAAAAGTAACAGTTTGTGCAACCACTTCAGTAATATATAGTTCTTTTCCATTCTGATCTGTTGATTTTCTTACTGACAGTCTTCCTGAAACTGAAATTAAAGAACCTTTAACTAAATAATTAGTCATATTTTCAGCAACTTTATTTCAAGCCACACATGAAATATAATCAGCTTGATTTTGAATATTATTAACTGCAAGTGTAAAAAAAGTAAAAGGTTTTCCTGTTGAAGTTTGATGTAACTTTAAATCACGAGTGATTCTACCAATTAATGTAACAATATTCATTTTTTATCCTCACTTTTAACTTAGATTTTATTAATCTTTTTGTTCAGTATTCGATGCATTATTATTAGTATTTGTTTTTGAATTTTGGTAATTAGTTTTTGTACGATAAGATGACTCAGTACCAGCGATTGGTCTTGGTTTTCTTTCACCATTTTCATCACGATTATAAGAAGGACGATTTCCTGGTCTTGTTGGTCGAGAGAAAGAACTAGATTCTACTTGGCGTTTTGGTTTAAACTTATTAATTTTTTCACTATCTAAATTAATAACCAAAAAACGCATTACGTCTAATTGTCTTTGTTTATTTAAAGCTACACGATTAAAGTTAGCAATATTTTCTGGTGAAGTTAGCACTTCAATAATAAAATAATGACCCTTAACTTTTTTGTTAATAGGATAAGCAAATTGACGAATAGAATCTTGTTCTTTAGTAATTTTTCCAGCATTTTTAGTTAAAATTTCACAAAATTCTTTTTTAATTAATTGTGCTTTTTCTTGATTTTGATCATCAACGATGTACATAATTTCATAATTATGCTTTTGTTTTAAATCTTCCAATGTTCGAAGACCTCCTTTTGGGCATATGGCTCTGATGAGCAAGGAGTAAATATATTAAGTTTGATTTTTAAATATTTGACTCATACAATATTATAACGTAATTACCTTTAAAGTAAAGGAAAAATAACAATAATTATTAATATAACATGAGAAAAAATGACTAAATAAAAATTTGATTTCAATAAGAAATTTTATTTTATATAATCAATTATTTTTTGTACTATTTCCTTAGGAGTTAAATCATTAGTGTCAATTACTAAAAAATTAAAGTTATTTTTTTCTTTTTCATATCACTGTTCATATTTTTTATTTAATAAACTTCAGTATTCATGAGGTACATGTTTTTCTGATTCACGACCACGAAGGTTTATGCGTTCAATTGTGTTTTCAAGATTTGCTTTTAAATAGACAATTAAATCAGGTTTAATTTGTGGATCAAAATAAAGTGATGAAATAATAACATTATTATAAAAATTTAAATACACTTCATAATCTCTATCATTCATATTGTTTTGAGCTTTTAATACTTCAACGAAAATAGGATCTTCTAAAATACTGCGATCAAAAATAACATTGTTAAAATTTTGTGCTTCTTTTAATTGTTTACTTCGTGCCATCAACATAAATACTTGCATTTTAAAAGCATATTCTAAAGGATTTTGATAAAAATCATCTAAATAGGGATTACTAGTAACTGGCTCGTCCATAATTTTATATTTTAATAATTTTGCTAATTCTCTACTAATAGTGCTCTTACCAACACCAACTACACCAGATAATACAATTTTCATTTTTTGCCTCCCATAATATATGATTACAATTAATTTATCTTAATATATAAATTTTCTCCCTCCAAATAAAAAAACATTTAATAAATTAAATTTTACTTTTACTAAAACTCGTTGCTTATATTTTCAAAGATTAACATAATATCAATTACATTTTTGAAATTATTGATAATACACTTTCTTGATTCTATATACCCTTTAATAACTATATTTATCATAACATAGAATTTATTGATAACGATACTACTACTTTTTAATACCTAAAGAGTTATCAAATAAATCAAATTGATATATTTATAAACTAAATTTTAAAAATAAAAGAGAAGTAAACTACAAACTAAATTACATTAATATAAACAGTAATCACATTAACTATTATATTTTCTTTCAAACTTGCTTGCCGCTTATTTAATTTAAATATACAAGAACTATTTCCCTTTCCATTCTTGATTCATACAAATTACAATCACAGTATACTTCATTTTTTATTTATAATTTTGCTGATTTTGATTTAGAACTACTTTTTAAAAACTGATTATCATCATTTATTTTTTGTCTTTCAAATTCATTTGAGTATACAAAATTATTAATATATTTTATATTGTGATTAAAATCTTCTTTAAGAAAATTATTAGTATAAAAATTTTCATCATTTACTTTACACTTTGAGCAATCTTTAGAAACAGCAATTTCTTTCCAGATATTCTCTTTAAATAATTTAATTTCTTCACGATTTTCAATTTCTTTGTCTTGAAATTTTTTAATTTTTTCTTCCAATTCTTTTATTTTTTCTGCAACTAATTCTTCATTTGTAAATATTTTTTCATCTGTTATTAATTCTTTAATATCAATAATAACAGCATCAAAATATGAAAAAGCAGTTTTGTCTAAAATAATACCAAACCCTATACTTGCTAAACCTCAAGAAAGATAATTTTTAAATTGTTTAAGGAATTCTCAAAAACTATTAAATCTATCACTAGTCATTTCATTTTTAATATAAGCTGTAAATAAGGCTCCCATACAACATAAACAACCTAATTTAAAACCGTGTATGATTAAATTTTTCAAAGCATTTTTTCTAATACTTGAAAAAATAGTTGCTATATTTTCGTTTGAATTTACATTTTCAATATCATCATTAATTGATTGATAATTTTGAATAGGCATATTTAAATATCCTCCTTTAACATAAAAAACTCATTACTTTAAAAACCAAGTAATAAGTTAAACAAAAAACTTTAATATAAAATTTTAGAATTATAATATCATATTTAAAATAAAAAGAAACTATTATTTAATAGTAATAGTTTTTACATAAAAATATATTTTACTTATTAATTTTAAAAAAAGAAAAAATATTTAACTATAAAATAAATTTAAATTTATAAAAATTTATAATAAACAATTAGACAATGTTTAAAATTAAATTAAATTATTTTAATAAAATAAATTATGATATTATTTTAAAGCGTATTATTTTCTGAAATAAATAATAAGTTACTAACAATGTAAATTTAGACTTTAAATTTATCAATTGTTATAATAAGAATAAATTTGTAAAGGGTCAGGTGAATTTTTATGTACAGTGAAAGTTTAAAAAATAATTTAAATGAAGATATTAGTAAGCATTTTACACACTTAAAAACAATAGAAAAAGATTATAAAATTACTCATGAAGGTGTATCAAGAATGGTAATGCTTGATCGTTATGCACAAAAAGATAAAAATTTAATTTCTTTAAAACCAGGTGATTTGGTAATTAGTATTATCCGTAAAGATGCTATTTTTCCAACTAGAGGAATTGGTTATGTTGTTGAAGAATTAGAAAATCAAATTTATGCTATCAAAATTGAAGATGAATACCTCGGCTCAATTGATCCTGAACTAATAAAAATTTCTGGTAAAGCTGGCATTATCCACAAACAAAAATATGAACTTGAAAAACCACTAGAGTTATTTTATGAACAAATTGCTTATCGTGTTAGTAAATCATTAACTACAAAAGAATCACCAAAATTAAGATCTGTTTATTTATCCCAATTTTATGAACAATTAAAATCGCTAAATATAGTACCTGCTGGAAGAGTTTTATATGAGGCTGGTAGTGATTCTGATGTTACTTTTTTTAACTGTTTCGTAATGCCTTTTATTCATGATTCACGAAGTGGAATTGCTGCCCATCGTCAAGAAGTTATGGAAATTATGTCACATGGTGGTGTTGTTGGTTCTAATGGTTCAACACTAAGACCAAAAGGTACTGTTGCTAAAACAGTTGGTGGTAAATCTTCAGGAGCTGTTTCTTGATTAAACGATTTATCTACATTAACTCATTTAGTAGAACAAGGTGGATCACGACGTGGCGCACAAATGATTATGCTAGCTGATTGACATCCAGATATTATTGAATTTATTATTTCAAAAATGCAAAATGCAAAAATTTTATTATGGTTAAAAGAAAATTCAAAATCAAGTTTAATTCGTGATGAAGCAAGTAAAAAATTAAAATTTGAAGTACTTAGTGACCAAGATCGTAATATTTTTGAATCAATCTTAAATAATGAACAACTTTTTAATGAAGAAATAATAGAAAATGCTAAAAATAAACTAGCACTTGGTGGATCTTGAGAAGTAATTAAAAGCGATTTTTTAACCGGAACTAATATTTCAGTAACAATTAGTGATGAATTTATGAATGCCGTTGCAACAAATGGTAAATGAAATTTACGTTTCCCTGACTTAGATAATTATACTGTAACTCAAAAACAAGCTTATGACGAACATTGAAATAAAATTGGTGATGTTCATGATTGAGAAAAAATGGGTTATCCAATTAAAACTTATTATACAATTAATGCATCTGACTTATGAGATTTAATTAATTTCTGTGCTACATATTCAGCAGAACCTGGTATTTTTTTCATTGATAGAGCTAATGAAATGACTAATGCTCAAGCATATGGTATGCGTGTTGTTGCTACTAATCCTTGTGGTGAACAACCATTAGCACCCTATTCAGTGTGTAATTTATCAGCAATTAATTTAGCTAATTTTGTTAATAAAAAAACAAGTGAAATTCTTTACGATGAACTAAGTAAATCTGTAACAACTTGTGTTCGTATGCAAGATAATGTTATTGACAGCACTCCATACTTTTTAGAAGCAAATAAAAAACAAGCACTTGGTGAACGAAGAATTGGTCTAGGAGTAATGGGTTTACATGATTTACTAATTTGAAGTAATCTAAAATACGGCTCAAAAGAAGCTAATGAAGTAGTTGATAAAATTTTTGAAACTATTACTACTAGTGCTTATCGTGCATCAATTAATATTGCTAAAGAAAAAGGAAGTTTTCCATTTTTAAAATCACGCGAAGCATTTATTAATAGTGGATTCATGAAAACAATGCCTGAAGACATCAGAAATGATATTCTTAAATATGGTATCCGTAACTCACATTTATTAACTGTTGCTCCAACAGGTTCAACTGGAACTATGGTTGGTGTATCAACAGGACTTGAACCATACTTTGCCTTTTCATATTTCCGTTCAGGAAGACTTGGCAAATTTATGAAAGTAAAAGCAAAAATTGTAAATGACTGATTACAGTATCATCCAGAATTTAAAGAAAAACCATTGCCAGATATTTTTGTTTCAGCAATGCAATTAACACCTGAAGATCATGCTAATGTACAATGTATTATTCAACGTTGAGTTGATTCTTCAATTTCAAAAACTGTTAATGCTCCAAAAGGTTACACTGTTAAAAAAGTAGAACAAATATATTACAAATTATATAAAGATGGAGCAAAAGGTGGAACTGTTTATGTTGATAGAAGTAGAGATAGTCAAGTCTTATCTTTATCCGATGATGATAATCAAATGCAAGAGCAAGTTAACTTAAGTGATCTTGGTCTAACTGAAACTTTTGCTGATAGTATTAATGAAACAAAACCAATTAAACCAGGATGACGTAATGATCGTCAAGATCGTAAAATTGGCACTGATTTAGGTGACTTATGTACAATGTGTAAAGAAGGAGTCCTTGTCTTTAGCGCTGGTTGTTATACTTGCAATAATTGTGGTATTCAATCTAAATGCGGATTATAAAAATAAAAAACTACTTAATTAATTTTAAGTAGTTTTTTATTTTTATATTTATTTACATTTTAGATGTTTGATAATTACTAGTTACATCCTGTTGTTCTAAAGATGTTGCTGAATGCAATTTATTTACTTCTTCACCTATATTTTTTCCTCACTCTTGAAGTTTTGTTTCAGATTGAAATGATTGATCATCTTCAAAAAATTTTTTTCTACACTCTTCATTGTACAATTTATGTTTTCTTAAAATATCAGATAAATTTTTTTCTCTTAATTCACTGTCAGATTCTATTGTTATAGTATTTTCTTCTTGCAAATTTACTTCTTCTACAATACTTTCTAGTCTTTTCAATAATTTTTCTAGTTTTTTTGTCTTTTTAATTTGGTTATATTTTTCATCAATACTTGGTTTAAATTGAAGAAGTGCACCTTTAAAAACTAGCAATACACCAATAGGTACGCCCACGGCTATACCAATAGGTCCTCCCGGAACTCCAATTAAAGCACCAAATAAAGCACCTCCAATCATAGGAACACCACCTTTTATAACCGTAATTCCTGATAACTCTAAATTTTTACAAATATCAGGATGTTTTTTTTGATTTTTATTTCAAAATTCTTTTAATTCATTATTTATTTTTTCTATAGTTTCTTTCATCTTTTATTCTCTTTCTATTTTTTGACTACAAAGATGGTTTAAATTTATTTTCTAAAGATAAATTTTGTAATCTTGTTGAATCTTCATCTAAATTTATATCTTGTCAACCATCAGTTTTTATGTTTTCTCTTTCTAAAAATAATTTGTCTCTTGACACGTCTTTATATAAGGTTGTAACTATATCTAATAATGCATCATAACATTTTTTATCACCAATCTTTAATTCTTTAATAGTTTTTTTAAAATTACTTGCATATTCCTCATATTCTTTTAATATAAGTTTCTTATTACTTTTATCTTGAAAATAATTATCTAAAATAATTTTTCATATTTTATTTTCAATATCTCGTATTTCTCTATCTTCTTTTGATAAGAAATTATTTTTCTCATTTTTACTTTTTTCTTTTAATATTTTACATCTTTGTAACTCTAAATCTTTTACTTCTTCTTTTTTATCATCTATAAATAAACGCAAACAAGCGATTTTTTTATTAAGTCTTGCTTTTTCATTCTTTAATTCTACAATTTCTTTTTCATTCTTATTTTTTTTTATTTTTTGTTTCAATTTTTTCTATTTTTGTTTCAATTTTTTCTATTTTTTTTAATTTTATTTTTATCTTTTTTTCTGCTTTTTCAATTTCATCAAGTTTTTTATATTCATCAAGAAACATATATTCAAAAAATATTTCTTTACTGTGTAACTTCATATATTCTGAATTTCTTAATTCTTCTTTTTCGAGTTTTTGTTCAAAAAGAAAAACTCACTCTTCTACTATTTTTGAATTAACTAAATTTTCAATTGCTTCTGCTATATTTCTACTCATTTTTCCTATTCCCTTTCAATATTTTATAAAAAACCAATCTTTTAATTTAAAATTAACACATTTTATTTTTTTTACAATAAAATTATTCTTAAAAATTGCATTAAATTTAATAAATAATTAATTTTATATAATCATTCTTTAAAATCAATTTTTATTTTTGTAATAAAACCTTATTTACTCATTACTACTAATATGGTAATATGAAGGTAATAACTTACTATTAACTTAAGTTATTAATTTTTAAAAGAGAATATAGTTTTCTTTTAAAAATTACCTTCATATTTAAATTTTTAATGAGAAAAGGAATTTATCAAATGAAAACATTTTTAATAAATATCACTCTGACAGCAATAACTTTAACTGCTGGAAATGAAATGATAGCAAAACATTTTAATGAACCAATAAGTGTGAAATCACAATTATATGTCCTTGGTGACAGTTTATCAGATAATGGTAATTTAGCTAATATTTTTACTTATGATACTTGAAATATAGATAAAGTTAAATTTCAAGAACCTTTTTATCATAATTCATTTACTAATGGCGATGTTGCTGCTAGTATTTTAGCGAAAAAACTAGGAACAGAACTATTACCAGCTTGATATCAAAAAGGTAATAACTATGCTGTAGGTGGAGCACAAGCTGGACAAAATCATAGTTGAGAATATCAATTATTCTTAAATCATTATTCTATTGACCACAAAGCTAATCAATTATTAAAAGATCATAAAATACAAAAAAATGATGATATTTTTATTGAAATAGGTGGTAATGATCTGCTTTCTGCTATGGATGAAAATTCAACAGCAAAACAAGAGTCAATTATTAATAATGCAATAACAACTGAGTTTGAAACTGTTGATACATTAATTAATGCTGGTGCTCAAAATTTAATAATTGCCAATGTGCCTAACATTAGTAATATTCCAAAATATGTTAATGAAAAACAATCTGTTAAAGAAGTAGCAAACCACTTATCAAATGAATATAATAACAAATGAAATGATAAAATTACTGAATTAATGAAAAATAATTCTGATATTAATATCAGACCGTTTGACTTAGAAACTAATTTTAGTGATTTATTATCTGAAGCACAAGAAATAGGAAAAAATATTACTAATGAATCAATAAAATGATCAATTCCCGGTTTAGCTTTAAATTTAAATCCAAGATATATTGATGGAACAACTCCAGAAACTATTAATAATAATTTTTTCTTTGATTATGTTCATCCAAATAAATGAGCAAATTGGTCTTGAACTATTCACTGAACTTACTTCATAAAAAATGTAACACAAACAATTAATTAACAATATTTTTATTCTTAATTTATTTTAATATATATAGTATTAAAGTAGTATAATACATATAAAGCCAAGAAAGAAGGTGTATTTAATGATTAAAAAGATTAACGATAATCTAAATGATTATATTAGTGAACATCTAAAATATCAAATGCTTAGTTTTAAATTAAGTAATGATGCAAATCAAAAAGGATATCCTGGGTTTGCACGCTTCTTCCAAGTAGAAGCAGCTGATGCTGTTGTTCATATTCGTAAAATTTGTAACTATTTAATGGATCAAGATGCTCAAGTTGAAATTAAAGACATTAAAGTTCCAACTTTTACTACAAAAAACATTGAAGAAGCATTAAAAAAATTAAAATCTACTAAAGAAGAATTACTTGATTTTACTAATAAACTTGTTAAAAGTGCTCGTGAAAATAATGATAATTTAACTGCGAAATTTTATGACTGATTCTTAATTGATTTCTATGAAGAAATT
The DNA here is from genome assembly GCF_964020225.1 of Spiroplasma endosymbiont of Tiphia femorata. Lineage (NCBI taxonomy): Bacteria > Bacillati > Mycoplasmatota > Mollicutes > Entomoplasmatales > Spiroplasmataceae > Spiroplasma > Spiroplasma endosymbiont of Tiphia femorata. Next base: position 1,701,941 of record NZ_OZ026544.1, read on the forward strand.
GCTTATGAAAAAGACTTATTGGATTGAATTGCAATGTCTAATAGTAACCTTTATAAAATTGACAAACGTTTACTAAAAACTGAAGAGCCAGATACTTTAAAAGTTATTGTTCCATTTTATGAACCCGAATAAATTTCATATTTAACTCTTAATTTTCACCAAAAATGTATAAAAAAATTATACATTTTTTATTTTTTTTATAAAAATTTGTTGTATTTTTTTGTTTTTCTTCTACTTGATAGTTTAAACTGCAGTTAATATTTCTGCTTTTGTTTCCAAAGGTAATTGAGATTCTATTAAGCCCCTATTCTCTCATTTTTGTTTGCTTGCATTTTTTGATTGTTCTGATAAAGGTTGCTGTAACTCTGGAATTTCAGTACTTATTAATTTTCATACTTCATTTAAAGATGTTAATTTTATTTCTTCTTCATTTAATTTATTTTTAATTTTTTGATCTTGTCAACTAGGTTTCTCATTTTCCTCATTTATTTCGGTTTGGATTTCAATACTTACTAATTTTGATTGATTAATTGTTCTTAAAGACTCCTATTTTTTTTCCTTTTTTTTCTCTAATTGCATTTTCTATTATTTCTTACAGTAATTGGTATTTCTCCAATTCATACAAAATGAATTGGATATTTATTATCTATAACTGGCATTTTTTTAATAACTCTTATATTTTATTTAAATGCATTGTTTAAAAATGATAATTCATCTTCAATATTTAATCTTGGAAATAATAACTCTTTTTTATTAACAGATTTATTAAAAACTTCATTCAAGTTGATATTGACTATTGGTTTAGTAATTTTTAAGACACCCAATTGTTCATGAATTTTTAATGAACTATTAACCAAAATTGGACTTAATAAAGCACTACTAATAATTAAAATATTTGCTAATAAATTTAAAATATTATGTAATTCAATAGTTTTATTATTTTTATGTAAATCTCATGGTTTTGTTAAATCAATTAATTTATTACCACTAGTTATTAATTTAAAAACGACATTAATTGCTTCATGAATTTGATACTCATCCATTTCAATATTAAAATCATTAATAGTACTTTTAATAATTTTAATTATTTCTATTGCTTCTGGTTGTAACTTATTTAAATTAACTTTGGGAATTTTACCATCACAATATTTAATGATCATTGTAACTGTTCGCGAAAGCAAATTACCTAAATCATTAACAAGATAAGAGTTATAACAATTTAAAAATAATTCATGACTATATTTTGCATCATGACCAATAATAATTTCTTTCATTAAAAAAAACCGTAATCCATCTGTACCATAACGATTTACTAATACTAAAGGATCAATAACATTACCTTTTGATTTTGACATTTTTCCTTCTTCATTAGTAATTCAACCGTGGGCCAAAATTCGATTTGGCTGTCTCAAGTTTAATGCCATTAATAAAATTGGCCAATAAATCATATGAAAACGACTAATTTCTTTACCAACTAAATTCACAATTTCACAATTTGAATCTAGTCAAAATTTTTTAAAATTAATGTCATCATCTTGTAAATAACCTAATCCTGTTAAATAATTACTTAATGCATCAATTCAAACATAAATAACATGTTTTGGATCTTCTAATACTGGTACCCCTCAAGTAAAACTCGTTCTAGTAACACTTAAATTTTCTAAACCTGGCGTAATAAAATTATTAATCATTTCCGTTTTACGATTAAGTGGTCATAAAAATAATGGATGTTCATCATAATATTTTAATAATTGTTTAGTATATTTTTCCAATTTTAAAAAATATGATGGTTCTGATAAAGTAGTAATATTACCTTGACATATTTTACATGTATTATTAATTTTATTAATTTGACTATCTGTCAAAAATTCTTCACAAGAAATACAATATGACCCTTCATATTTTCCCAAATAAATATCATTTTGTTTTAATAATTTGCTAAATATTTTCTGAACACTTAAAATATGATTTTTATTAGTTGTTCTAATAAATTTATCATAATCAATATTTAAGTTTTTTCATAAATTCTTAAACCCAACAACAATATCATCAACAAATTTTTGTGGAGTTTGTTTATTTTCATCCGCCTTTTTAGCAATTTTTTGACCATGTTCATCACTTCCAGTTAAAAAGAATACTTCATAACCTTGCATTTTCTTATAGCGAGCTAAAACATCAGCAATAATTGTTGTATAAGCATGTCCCAAGTGTAATTTAGCACTAGGATAATAAATAGGGGTAGTAATATAAAATTTTTTTGTCATTATTTGCTCCTAAATTTAATAATTATAATTTTACATTAAAATAGTATTATTTATTGTAATACTTATTTAAATTAATAATATTTTATTAATTTTTATTTTTTTATAAAATCGAACATTTTTGTTGATATTGATTTTCATTAAAACCATTATCAGAGTTAACAGCATCTATATCAACGTTTAAGTAAAACTGATAATCACTATTTACGTGTGAAATAACACTACTTTTTTCATTATCATAATTATTTACTGGTAAATACTGATTACCGTTACTCATTAATGGTTGATTTTGTAATTTTCTTGAACTTGCAAAATCATATCAATGTCTCAAAAGATCATTTTTTTCTCATTGTCTTCTTTTTTCTTTTTCTATTTTTTCTAAAATATTATTAAGTTTTAAAATTTTTAATCCAACCTTTTTCAATTCTTCTTTTTGATTACTTATATTAACTTTTTCACATACTATTTTGTTAATTCCTTTTTTTTCAAAATTATAATAACCAAAAGTTAAAAACTTAACTAATTTATTCTTAAATTTAAAAATTTTACTTGTTTTTTGTTTTTCGAAAATTTCTAACTTTTTAATACTATTTATATTATAAGAAAGAAATATAGATTGTTTTTTAATATTTGACTGCAATGTTTTTTCACATTTATATTTCTTATTATTAATATAATATAATATTATTTTTATTTTATTAATTTTCTTTTTTAATAAATTAATATCTATTTCTCCATTATCTTTTAAGTATCGATCATCTAAAACATCATAAAAGTGTTCTTCACTATCATAGCTTGTAATAAAATTAAAATCTTGATCTATAAAAGGAAAACTATTATCGATTTTGTATTTCTTCATAATTTTCACTCCTTAAACTTATATAATCTAGTGACTAATTACAATATTTTCTTAATCTTTTATTTTTATTGATTATTAGATAAAATAAAAAAACAAAAATTAATAAATTAAATGCTAATTAAATTTAATATTAAACATTATTTATCTTTAAAAACTTTTTTAAAAATATAATCAACATTTATTAAAAAAATATTATTATTACAACATTCATTTAACTGTTCACTAGTTAAATATTGATTAATATTATTCTTTATTAATACATCTTTAAAATTAATCATTTTATTTTGTGCTTCTAAAGTGCATTTTTGAATAAAATCATAAGCAATTTCACGTGTTATTTTTGGATTATTTTTAATAATAGCCAATAAAACTACTTGTGAAAAATAAAGTTCATTAGCTTTAGCAATATTATTTGCCATGGCACTAGTATTAATTACTAAATTATCTAAAATATTTATCATTCTATTAATAATAAAATCTAATATATGATAAATATCAGGTAACATAATGCGTTCATTAGAACTATGAGAGATATCACGTTCATACCATAATAAATTATTCTCATATACTATACTATTATAACTTCGAACTAATCTTGCTAAACCACAAATATTTTCAGAACCAATTGGATTTTTTTTATGTGGCATTGAACTTGAACCTTTTTGTGAAATAGAAAATCCCTCTAAAAGTTCATTAACTTCGCTACGTTGACTCAAACGAATTTCTAAAGCTATTTTTTCAATTGTTGTAGCAATTGAACTTAATTGTGTAATTAAAAAAATCAAACGATCACGTTGTACTACCTGCGTAGCACAACTGTCAACTTCCATTTTTCATTTTTTGGCAATAAATTCACTAACTTTTGGCGAAATATGAACAAAATTACCCATAGCACCCGTAATTTTAATAACTTCAACTTGTTTTCTTGCCAACTCCAACCTTACTAACTGTCTATTTATTTCATCGTATCATAAAGCAAATTTTAATCCTAATGAAGTTGGTTCACCAAAAATACCATGACTGCGACCAATTACTAATTGATTTTTATATTTAAACGCTAACTCTTTTAATTTAAATTGTAAAGTAATTAAAGCTTTTTCAATAATTTCATTTGAAAATTTTATTTGTAGATTTTGGACACTATCAACCATATCAGTTGAAGTTAAACCATAATGAATTCAACGACTTTCAGTTTTTAAGTTAGCACTTAACATTCTAGTAAACGCAACTACATCATGTTTAGTTTCTAATTCTAATTTATTCATTAATTCAATATCTAACTTAGCATTTTTTTTAATTAATTGAAAATCTTTAAAAGGAATTATATTTAAATGTTGTAATGATTCACAAACATCAATTTGAAAATTCATTCATAAGTTTAAACGATTTTTCATATTTCAAATATTAGTCATTGCTTTTGTTTCGTAACGTTCAATCATTTTTACTCCTTAATAAATATAGTTTGTTTACGATCTGGACCAACAGAAAATATTCTAATTGGAACACCCACCAACTCACTAATTTTTTTTAAATAATTTTTAGCATTTTCTGGTAATTCATCATAACTAGTAATATTAGTAATATCTTCATTTCAGCCAGGCATAGTAATAAAATGTGGTTGACATTTATTAAAGTTATTAATTTGAGAAGGTATGTATCTAATTATTTCGCCATTTAAAGTATAATGCGTACAAATGCTTAATGTTTCAATACCAGTAAGCACGTCTAACAACATAACAGCTAAACTAGTAAATCCATTAATTTGTGCACTATACTTAGCAATAACTGCATCAAATCATCCAATTCTTCTTGGTCTTTTTGAAACTGTGCCATATTCATTACCAGTCATACGAATATAATCTGCTAATTTACCAAAAACTTCACTAGGAAACGCACCAGCACCAACTCTTGTACTGTATGCTTTAGTTACACCAATAATTTCATTAATTGCTTTTAAAGAAATACCTGAACCAATAGCAATTGAACTAGCACTTGGATTAGAAGATGTTACAAAAGGATATGTACCATGATCTAAATCTAATAAAGTACCTTGTGCTCCTTCAAATAATATCTTTTTATTTCTAACTAATTGTTCATTTAAAAATTGACCAGTATCAATAATTAAATCTTTAAAGTATGGTAATAATTCTAATAAACGATTATATATTGTTTGCACATTAAATTCTTTTTCATATCCATAAACATTTTTTAATATTTTATTTTTAATTAACAAATTATCAGTAATCAATTCTAATAGTCGTTCCTTATCTAATAAATCGCCCATTCGAATTCCAATCCGATTAACTTTATCAGCATAACAAGGTCCAATTCCTTTTTTAGTAGTGCCAATAGCTTTATCACCCTTAATTTTTTCTTCATATTCATCAAATGCTAAATGATAAGGTAAAATAATATGAGCACGATCAGAAATTCGTAAATTTTGACAACTAAAACCAGCAGCTTTTAAATATTCAATTTCAGAAACTAATTTTTCTGGATTAACAACACAACCATTAGCAATAACACAATATGAATCTTTATTAAAGATACCAGAAGGAATAATACTTAATTTATATTTTTGATGATCAAAAACAATTGTATGTCCGGCATTATCACCACCACTTCAACGAACAATAACATCAGAATTTTGACTATAATAGTCAGTTATTTTGCCTTTTCCTTCATCACCTCATTGACAACCAATAATAGCAGTAGTTTTAAATGGTTTTGGTTGATCAATTTTTGATATTAAAATATTTTTAGTATTAACAATTTTATTAGTAATTTTTTGATTTTCTTCTTTTATTATATGTTTTGACTTTTCAAAATCTACTTTCATCTTATTAACGATTGGCTTAAGAGTGTCAGTTTTTATTGATTGCGTTTTTACTTTAGTTGCTTTTTTTACATCTTTAACTTTTGGTTTAATAGTTTTATTAAGTTGTTCAACTTTAGTTTTTGCCTTTTCTATTGTTGGTTTGATTATATTTTTTTTTGCTTTCATATTGTCTCCTTTATACTCAAAAAAAAGTATTTATAAATTTATAAATTAATTATATAATTATTTAATAATGATTATCAAAATATTGTTATTAAAAATAAACTAGTAAAGGAAACTTAAAAAATGAAATGAAATTTTGATAATGACAGTTTTCAAAATGATAATAATGATGATTTTGACAAACTTTGTCCTATTTGTAAGCAGAAATTACTAGAAGCAAAACTTGAAAAAATAAATGAAATAAATCAATATCAGCAAACACAAAATGATATTTTATTAATTGAAGAAATAAAAAAAGAAAAAGAAACACAACTTTATGTTTACTTATGTAGAAAACATAAAAATGAAAATATTCTTTAATATTTTTATAATATATTAATTATTTTTTATTATATTTATTCATAATATTTTCAAATTTACTATCAGTAATTCAACTACTAATGCTTTCTACAAAAAATTGTTTATGATCGTTTATATTCTTTAACTCATCATTACTAAACTTACTCAAAACTCAATCAGCCGTGTTAAAATTAGGATTTTTACCAACACCAATTCTTAATCTTTGAAAATCTTTACTACCAATTTGATTAAAAATACTTTTAATTCCATTATGACCAGCAGCACTAAATTTTTGTTTGTATTGAAATTGACCAAAATTTAAATCAACTTCATCGTGAATAATTAACACATTTTCAATTTTAATTTTAAAATAATTCATAAAATTTGAAACACAAAAACCTGATAAGTTCATAAAAGTTAATGGTTTTAAAAAAATAACATCAGTGCCATTAACAACAGTTTTAACATATTGACCATTAAATTTAGTTTGATTAATTTTTAATTGTAATGTTTCACAAATCATATTAATAATAATAAAACCAATATTATGACGTGTCAATTCATACTCTTTACCTGGGTTTCCTAATCCAATAACTAATTTCATCTACTTTAAATTTCCTCTTTATTATTTTTTACTATTTTTTTTATTAATTCATTTGTTTTATCATCATAAACTTTTGTTAATGATTTATTATTAATTGAAGCATCAATCATTTTTGCAATAAAATCAGCAATTGAAATAATTTTTAAGCCATTAAATTTTTTTTCTTCAGAAATTTCAATAGTATTAGTAATAACAACTTCCTTAATAATTCCATCAATAACAGATTGTTTCAAATTTTTTGAAGCTTGCCCACTAAAAATACCATGAGTAGCTAAAATATAAACTGATTTTGCACCATGTTCTTTAATAGCTTTTGCTGCATTAATAATAGTACCACCTGTATCAATCATATCATCAATAATAATAGCATTCTTTTCTTTAACATCTCCTAGTACAAACTTAACTTGACTTTGATTAGGAGTTGTTCTTCTTTTATCAATAATTGCCAAAGGTACACTTAAATAATTACCTAATCTTCGAGCACGAGTAACACCACCATGATCTGGAGATACAACAACTAAATTAGTTAAATTTTCTTCAATTAAATAAGATGCTAAATCTTGAGTTGCTCGTAAATCATCAACAGGAACATCAAAAAATCCTTGTTCTTGTGGTGAATGTAAATCAACAGTAATAACACGATCAACACCCGCAACAGTTAATAAATTTGCAACAAGTTTACAAGTAATAGGTTGTCTACCACCTTGTTTTCGATCTTGACGAGCATAACCAAAATAAGGAATTACTACATGAATTTTAGCAACAGATGCACGAACTAAAGCATCAACAAAAATTAATAATTCCATTAAATTATCATTAGTTGGCGGCGAAGTTGATTGGATAATATATACCACTTTCCCTCGTACTGATGTTATAGATTGAATGTTAAATTCACCATCAGCAAAACGACTAATTTCTGCTTTTCCAGGTTCAATATTAAGTTTTTTACAAACTTCTTGTGTAAATTTTTGACTAGCACTTAAACCAAAAACTACAATGTTTTCTACATTATTCATTAAATCCTCCTTTACATGTTTCTAAAAAATTATAATTATAATTTCATTATACAATGTTTATTACAATTTAAGTATATTAAATTTAAAGACTATTAATTAAAAATAATTAATAAAAAGTTATATCTTTTGCAAAAAAAAATAAAATCATTATAATAGTTAACGGATAATAAATATTTAAAAATATGTTTATTAATAAACAAGGATTATTGCTGAGGTGTTTTATATACTTATTATCCACATTCTAATATCATTAATTTTAATAATTATTCTGAAAGGTATTTATTATTAATAATAGTAAATAACTGATAAAACATTGAAAATGTTAATTCTTCAGATCTTATTGTTAATGATCAAGATAAGTCGTTAATTAAATTAACGGCTTTTTCTTTGCTATTTAAATAAATACCCAAATTGTTAACTAATGTTTTTCTCTTATTAACAAAGCAACTTCTTACAAATTTTCAAAATAATTGTGGTTCATCAACTTGAAATTTAGGATTTACTTTAAAATAAACAACACTACTTGTGACATTAGGTATCGGAGTAAAATTATTAGGACTAACATCAAAAATAATTTTAACATCACAATAAAATTGACACATAACAGAAAGATTATTATATACTTTAGTTTTAGGTTTAGCACAAAATCTTTGTGCAACTTCTTTTTGCATCATTAATGTAAATGAATCAAATAATTCAATATTTTCTAATAATTTTAAAACAATTTGTGAAGTAATATAATAAGGCAAATTTGCAATTACATGAATTTTTTGATTTATTGCAAATTCTTCATTAATGATTTTTTTTAAATCTAAATTTAAAAAATCATCATTTATAATTTTTAAATTTTTGTATTCATTTAACTCTTTTTCTAAAACAGGAATTAATTTTTTGTCAATTTCAATTGTTACAACTTTTTGCGCAGTGCTGAGTAATTTATTGGTTAAATGACCAATGCCCGCTCCAATTTCAACAATGCCATCTTCATCTTTAAAATTACTAGTTTTAACAATTTTATCAATTATATTATTATTAATTAAAAAGTTTTGTCCAAACTTTTTAACTGCATGTAAGTCGTATTTTTTCAATATTTTTTTTGGATTTTCCATTATTATTCTCCAATTCACATTTTTAGTTAATTATATACTAGTAATAATTAAACAAATAGTTAGCCAACTAATCATATATGCTAAATTTACTACTAGCAAATCTACATGTGGTAATATTAACATATATCAACTTAATAAATAAATATTAATTTGAGTGGGAAAAGGAGATGATTTTTATATGGCAACAAAAATAGAGGTTGCTAATGACGGACACAATAACCAAGACGTTAATATTGTTTCTCTAGATTTAGGAACAAGAAATTTAATTGTCAGAGTTAATGGAAGGGTTGTTTATAGTCAACCATCAGCAATTGTATTTGATACAGAAAACGGAGAAGTATTCATTGGTGAAGCCGCTTTATTAATGAAAGAAAAAACTCCAGCGAATAAAATTTTCAGAGAACCAATGGCTAATGGTGTTATTAGTGACAATAATGCTTTGATTGCTTTATTAACTGAAATTTTTACACAAATTATTGATGTGAAAGCTGAAAAAATTTGAGAAAATTCAGTAGCGCTTGTAGCTATTCCATCTAAGGTTTATAAATTAGATAGAACTGTTTTACGTGAAATTCTACAAGGAAAAAAAGTAGCTAAAATTCCAATTTATAGCGATAAATTTCCCAAGAGATATAATGAAAGTAATGAAAGCGTAATGAAAGCTGAAAAAGTTGTTATTGTTCCTGAAGTAAAATTGGCAGCTATTGGTGCTGGGGAAGCACTTTGAGATGCTTCAGGAGTATTTATTCTTGATATTGGTGGTGGAACTTCTGACTGTGCCATTTTATCAAGTGGAGAAGTTATTGTTCAAGATTCAATTCCAATTGCTGGAAATGCTATTGAACGTAATATTAAAGAACATTTTGAGAAAATGCACTATATATCTCTTAGCTCAATGGAGGCTGAAAAAACAAAAATTAGTGCTGGTATTTGAATAGATGGTGAAAAAGATAGTGAAAATAAAATTACTATCCATGGAAAAAGTACTAAAACTAAAAAACCTGAACAAATTACAGTTCCTAAGCAAGAAGTAGCTAGAGTAGTTACCGAAGCCTTTGAACCAATTGTTGCACTATGTAGTGACATTATCGATAAAGCTGGACCTGCCTTTTCAGAAATGATTATGAAAGACGGTTTAACTATCACTGGTGGGGGTGCTTTGCTTGAAAATATTACAACTTATCTAAAAAAACGACTAAATTTAGAACATGTGGTATCTGCTAATAATCCAAGAGAGTGTGTAATTAGAGGAACTCAAGCCTATGAAACTCATAAACAAGATGTATATGAAAAAGGATTCATTAGACCAAGTAATTAAATAGAAGGAGGAAAAAAAATGGGATTATTTGATAAAAAACCCAAAGAAAACTTAAATAAAAAAAGTAATATTAAGTCTATTAATGACTACCAATGATTAGCTTTAGATGTCGGAACAGAAAACTTTAAAGCAAGGTATGTTAACATTGGACTTACATATGATGCTCCAACTTATCTTGCTGAAGACTATGAAAAAAATGTTATTCTTTATGGTGAAGAAGCTAAAGCTTTAATTGATAAAACAAATGAAAATGTTGTTATTAAGCGTCCAGTTCGTGATGGTAATATTGCTGATCCAGATGCTTTACAACGTATCCTTGCTAAAATTTTTCAAGATTTTAGACTTGAAATTAAAGATTCAAAACAAGCTGATAAAAACCGTAATTTAATTGTTTTGATGGCAACACCAAGTGAAATTAATTCAGTACAAAGAGAAGCACTAGAAAATATAGTTCATCGTTTAGGAGCACTTCGTGGATTTGTTCAAGAAGAAGTTAAAATGGCAGCATTAGGTTCAGGCCAAGATATTTTTGGAACTGCAATTATGTGTGTTGATATTGGTGGGGGAAGTACTGATATTGCCGTACTTAGCAACGATTCAATCCTATATTCATATACAACACATTGTGCTGGAGACTATTTAACACAAAAAATTCAAGAATACATAGCTAAAAAGCATGCTTTAAAAATTGGTACTAAAGAAGCAGAAGATGTTAAAAAGAACATCGGTTCACTTCTTAAATATCAAGATGAAAAACCATACACTATTTCAGGTGTTTCATTACCTAGATTAGACTCTCAACCAGGAGAAACAATGTCAATTTCTAAAACTATTGAAATTACACCAGAAGAAATTCGTGAAAATGTAATGCAAGTTCAATTTAGAGAACATGTTATTCCATCAATTCGTAGAGTACTAAGAACTTCTGGGGAAAAAGCTGCTGGTAGTGTTAGTGACTTAAAGAAAAAAGGTAAGGGAATCACAATTTGTGGTGGTGGAGCTTACATTAAAAAAATTGATGAATTTATTAAAGAAGAATTGGCTAAGGAATATTTCATCGAAGTTAAAGCTGAAAAAAGTACAAAACCAATTCGTCAAAAATATGAGGGAGATATCTTTGAAGTACGTGTTGCTCAAAATCCTTTAGATAATGTTATTGATGGTTGTGTAAAATATCGTGATACAATTTACAAACAATTAATAGCTGAACAAAATCCTAACCGCGAAATTCTAACAAAAGACGAAGATTTAGGATAAAAAATAAGTTTAAATAAAATGCACTTTTAAAATTTATAGAAGTGCATTTTTTACCTATATAAATAATAAATTACTATATAAAATAAAAAATTAATAATCACGCTTAAAATACATCATTAACTATTTCAAAAAAAATATCATAAAAATCATATAAAATTATTAATACATCTTAAAAGATTTAAAGATTATAAGAGTATTAAATTAAGATATGAAAAGATTACTAACTATTTTAGGGACACTAATTTTAATTAAGAACAAGTTTAACTATTATGGCATGTAGTGAAACCAAACAATAAATACAATCCTTGCCAATACAAGTATCAAAATGAAATGAAAATAATGGTAATGATTTAGTTATCAGTTTCAAAAAAAGCAAACAAAAATATGAAATGCCTAGAAGGTACCAATTAATATTTTTTTCTTTCTGTAATTATTAATTTAAATAAGGAATTTGAAATTATTAATAATAATTTTTTTAAAAGGAGATTTTATGAAAAAATATCGTAAATTTTTTATAATTTTCATAGTTTTATTGGTTACTGGTTTACTTGCTTGAATTATTGTTTGAAGTTGCCAAACTAATTATAATCGTGATTATTATCTTAGTTTATTACGTTATCGTTGATCATCAGAAATGACTAGTTTTATTAAAGAGAATGAACGAAAAATTAAAAACCCAGCTAGTCAAATGGCAAATAATGAATTTAATAGTTTTTATGATACTGCTAGTAAACCATTACCTTTTCTTGATTTTAATCAATTAGCACATGATTTAACTAATACACGACTAGGAACTCAAAACAATAATGTTGATTGAGAAAAATTATATAAAGATGTTGGTTTAAGTCAACTTGCTACTGAAACAGCAAAAAAAGAACAATTACGTTTTTATAATATTATGGCAGGAGTATATGGTAAAAATAACATTTTACGTTTAATGCAAAGTGTTACTCAAGCACCAATATCAAATAAAAACGTCGTTGCTTATAATCAATATTCTTATCTAATTAATAGTCAACGTCAAATTTATGGTCCAGATTTTGTTAATATTAAAGAAATTATCGCAAACTATCAAGCGGGTTGATGAGCAACTAATAACATAATTAGTGTTAGTACTCATGAATATGGTCATGCTTTCGATAATTTTTTATCATTAACGGATGCTGAACGTAGTACGTTTAATAACAATTGAAATTGACCTAAAAATAATAAAATCGAAAATTGTTTACTTAATAAAAATATTTTTAAAATTAATAATGATTATTCATCTGTTTGAAGAGCACAAAATCACGTGATGAGGCCGCCAATTTCTGATTGTAGTCAATTATTAATGGATTACTTAAATGATAAAGTTAATATTAGTAATAGCGATTATCAAAAAAGATTAGTATTCCCAATGATTATTGTGCAAAGTAATTATGGTCGTATATTTTGAAGCCAAGCGAAACCCTATAAAAAAGGTGAATTTTTTGCCGAAGCCTTTGCTGAATGATTATTAACGCCGCAATCTAGACGAGGGTGAAATTGAGAATTATTAAATGATTTTTTTATTAAAAAATTACCAACTTATTTATAAATTTTTCCATAAAATATTTTAATTAATAAACTTTTTTAATTCTTCTGTTTTTAAAATTCCTAGAATTTTATTAAAATTAATATTATTTATACTAGTTAATCTTAATAATCTTGTATTTTTAATAGTTTTTAATTTATCAAATATCATAGATTTCCTATCTTTTTTAATTTTAATATTTTAATCCAAGAAGTCTATTATATAGAGAAACATGAAGCAATATTAATAAAGGAAAATTATATAAAATAATAACCTAAAAATAAAATAATATTTATTTTTTTACAAATTAATTATTATTAATAAGTTTTATTAATCTTTTTTGTCTAACAAAATAACCAATTAAAATTAAAACTCCAGGAATAACAAATGTTGTTAAACTAAATAAACCTGTTAAAAATAATCATTTTTCTTCAATAAAATAATTATTTAAACAAAGTAAAAAGGGAATCACTTGAAATAGTCCATAAATAATTATTAAAATAATAACTAGTGAAAAATAATTAAAAAATGTAAATATTCCATAAATAATACAGCTAATAAGTAATATTATTGACATAATCATTCCAATTATTAAACCTATTTTAATAAAATTATTATTATTTATCATTTTTTCATTACTCCTTTTTTTACTTTATATAAAATTTTAATATAAAATGTTATAATATTATTATACTACTTATGGGAGAAAGATAATCTAATGCAAAAAATAAATATTTTGTTTAAAAATCAGATTCAAAAGAAAATTAAAGTAAATAATTTATTAAAACATAAAAATCAAATTGTATATTTTTATAATGTAATTGTCTTTAAAACATATATTAGTTTATTATTATTACTATAAATAAAAAATACAAACTTAAAATACTACCAATTGACTTTCCAATTGATAATAATACTACTACTTTTTCATCTAAATTAATAATTTAACAAGTTAATATTATTAATTTTTTAAAAAATTCTTTAAAAGAATACTATAAAAATAGTAGACACTGCTTATAAAAAATTAAATAATATAAAAACTTTTTTCTAACTAAAAGCAGACTGTAATTCAAAGTTTTACACTTCAAATTACAATCTGCTTTAATAATTTTATATTATAACTTTATTTTAAATATTTAACTAATAATCTATTGCAAATTTCAATCCATACCCTAAACTTCTAGTTAAATAGACATTAGAAAATGACATATCGAATGTTAATTTTGCAGGAAATAAAAATTGAATGTGTCAATCAAGATTATCAAAAAATAATGCAGTAGTTATACCTCTAACAACTTCAGCAGTTGCTAAAAAATCTTGATACGATTCTTTAAATGAAAAATTCATTCTATTATATGCTACTTCTTCATCTGTAATTTTTCCCTCATTAATTTTATTGATTTCTTTTCCCATTATTTTTAAAGGAACAGAAAATACATCATAATGATCTGAACCTCAGTCTATTTTATCTGAACCATTATTTAAAAATCATTCTAATATTCTAATAGATTTTGGTTTTTGAAAAGATTTTAAACCTGTAGAAACTACAAAATCTCAACTTTCATAAGCTGGATTTGATACTGATGAAGTTTTATAACTATGAACAATATCTTTTTTATTTTCACTAAATTCATAAGTTATTTCTTTAACTTCTTTTGGACTATTATTTATATTTAAAAAATTATTTGCATTTGTAAACGCTAAACCAATCGTTCCTAATAATGTTATTAAAGTTTTCATATATATTTTCCTTTCATAAATTAAAATATTACATTTTTATTTTTATAAATATTCCATAATTTATTTTATTAAACTTCTGGAACTCAATTAACTTTTAAATCGTTATTTTCACCAATAAAATGGTTCTTTCCTTCATCTGTTAATGTTAATTTAACATGTGTATCATGTTCTTTTAAATCTTCTGTAGTTAAAGGATCACCATCTACTTTTACAATATTAATCATATTAATATCTAATTTTGAAAAACCATTTTGTTTTTTTAATTCTTTTACTAAAATAGTTTTAAATTCATCAATATCTGCTTTACAATTTACAGTTGGAGTTGTTAAAAATTTTAAGTTTTGTTTAACAAATAAATTTAATGAAACATCATATTCAACTGTTTGATCTACTAGTTCAACTTTATTTGTTTCTTGTTTTACTCCTTTATATAAATTTAATTTAATTTTAATTGTAATAAAATTTTCTGAACCAATAATTAAACCTTGTTGATCTTCTGCAGAATATATTGCTACTAATTCATTTTCTTTAACTTCAATATTTTTATCTTTGGAAATTTTTTGAACTGGAACTGTATTATTAATTGGTACTATAATAGTTGCTAAATCTACTGTTAATTTTGATCAAACAAAATCATATGTATTATTTTCTTCGTTATATTTAATACCAAAACCTTCTAAATTACTAAAGTCATCAACATTATAACTAGAAGCAAATGATTTACTTAAAATACTTTCTGATGTTTTACAAGCAACTATTGCTGTTGTACTTACTGTTGTAAATCCAATCGTTCCTAAAATATTTAATCATTTTTTCATTTTTATAAAAAAACCCTTTTTTATACACTTATTATATTATTATTTTAAAAAAAATAAAAAAATACATTTTTAAATGTCAACAATATTTTTTATCGATTAAAATGTATTTTTTATATTTAAAATTATTATTTTAACTGTATAAAAAGTATAAGCCATTAACTATTTTAAAAGTAATAACTTTAACTTTATATAAAAAAATACAAATTAAAAAACTAATTGTTTTTTAATTTGTTCACTAATTTCTTTACTTTCTAAAACTTCAATTAACTTTAAACCAAATTCAAATACAGCACCAATTGATTTTCCAGTTATAATATTATTATCAACTACTACTTTTTCATCTAAAATAATACTTTTATTTAAACCAATATTAGCGTCTGGAAAATGCGTAATTTTTTTGTTATCTATTAAATTTAATTGCCCTAAAATTTGCGGTGCTGCACAAATAGCAGCAATAAACTTATTACTATCTTTAGCAAAAATAACTAACATTGATTTTAATAATTCATTTTTGCTTAAGTTTTCTACTCCAATTTTACCACCCGGTAAAATTAGCATCTTATAACTTAACAAATCAATATCACTGATTTTCTTTTCACATAAAATAAAAACATTATGACTTGATTTGATTTTTAAGTCATTTTCAATACTTACTAAATCAATAATAATATTAGCCCTTCTTAATAGATCAATAGTAATTATTACTTCACCCATTTCATAGCCTGTTGCTAAAAAAATGGCTACTTTAAACTTCTCATTATTACTCATTATTTCTTTTCAATTCATTATTTAATTTAAAAACATTAATAGCATTTTCCCTAATTGCATTAATAATACTTTGTTTTGGGATCTTCTTTAATTCAGCTATTTTATTAACTGTAAATATTATATTTTCTGGATGATTAATTGTTAATCCATTTTTGGGATTTTTGCCTCTTTTTGGTTCAGGAGTTAAATATGGCGCATCTGTTTCAACTAATATTTTATTAATTGGTATATTTTTTGCTACCTCTTGTAACTTCAAAGCATTTTTATATGTCACATTACCTGCAAAAGAAATATAAAAACCTTGTTTTATAAATTTTTCAGCTATTACTTTTGTTCCCGTAAAACAATGAAGAACACCATTAGTAATATTTTCTTTTTTAATAATTTCAAAAGCATCTTCAAAAGCATTACGAATATGTAATAATACGGGTAATTTATGTTCTTTAGCTAATTTTAGTTGTTCAATAAATCATTTTTTTTGCAATTGTGGTTCTGTAAATTTATGATAATAATCTAATCCAATTTCACCAATAGCAACTACTTTACCAGTTGCTATTAATTTTTTCAATTCTGAAATAGTATTACTATCGCAAGTATTTACTTCTGTTGGATGAATACCTACAGCTGCATAAAGATTAGGAATTTTTTCTTCACTCTCAAATTCATAAATTTGACTAACAGCTTGCTTACTAGTATTTAAGTCAAAACCAACATTACAAATACTACCAATACTATCACCTGCTGAATAAGCATCAGTTAATAATTTTAATATTTCTGTTTCATCATAATGTTTTGACATTAAATGACAATGAGTATCAAAAATTCCATTATTAGCCATATATTTTACCTTCCCTTTTATTTTCCTAAACAAAATCTTTTAAAAATTTCATCTAATAAATCAGTTTCAAATTTTTTACCTTGCATTTCTAAAATCTTATTTCATGCAGTTTGTAAGTGTACAATAATTAAGTCTATCGAAATATTCTTTTTTAAATCTTTTAATGCTTCTGAAATACTAAGTTCAATTTCATCCAAATATGCTAATTGTCTTGTATTCGCAAAAAGTAATTCTTTATCAAAATTAATTTCAGTAGTTATAATTTTATTTTTTATTCCTAAAATTAGATTTTCAATTTCGCCCATTATTGCACTAACTTTTACCACATTAAAATTATTTTTAATGTCTAATTTTAATTTTAACCTTAAATCCGTTTTATTAATAGCAATAAGGTAATTTTTATGTTTTATTTTTTCTAATAATTGTTTATCCTCAATACTTAAATCTTTTGAACCATCTAGTACTAATATTATTAAATCTGCTTCGTTTAAAGCCTTATGTGATTTATCAATACCTGCTTTTTCGATATCATTTAAAGTATGACGTATACCTGCTGTATCAATTAAATTTAAACTAATATCACCCAAATTAATTTTGCCTTCTACCAGATCTCTTGTTGTTCCTTCTTCATTAGAAACAATAGCTTTATCTTCATTTAAAAGCACATTTAATAGGGAAGATTTTCCAACATTAGGTTTTCCAATAATAACTGTATTAATTCCCTCTTTTATAGTTTTAGTAATTTTACTATGTTCTTTAATAACTTTTATTTTATTTAAAAATTTTTCAACTAAAGGAATAACATTATTAATTGTTTTTTCCTCAACCCCATCGTATTCAGGATAATCAATATTAACTGTTATATTAGCAATTAAAGTTAGTAATTCTGAAGATAATTCATCAATTAGTATTCTTGTTTTACCACTTAAACTATTAATAGCGGTTTTTAAAATAGTATTATTTTCAGCCATAATTAAATCATTAATATCTTCTGCTTCAATTAAATCAATTTTATCATTTAAATAAGCTCTTCTCGTAAATTCTCCTCTTGTTGCCATTCTCATACCTGTAGATAGTAATAATTGCAAAATTTTTTGTGTTATTAGCACTCCACCATGACAATTAATTTCAATTGTATCTTCACCTGTAAAAGATTTGGGAGCGCGATAACATGCCAAAACAACTTGATCAATTTTATTCTTATTATGATCAATAATATATCCTGTTATTAAAGTGTGACCTTTTTGATTTAAAATATCTTTATCAAAAACCTTATTTAATAGCTCATAAGTATCTTTTCCTGAAATTCTAATAATACTAATTGCTTGATTTAAAGGTGCGGTTGCAATTGCAGTAATAGTATCATTTAACATTTTTTCCTCTTTTCATTTAAACAATCTAAGATTTTAAATCTTAGATTACTCTAATTTTCCAATCTAATTACTACATGATGGTTATAACCTATACCTTCAGAAAAACTTGATATTCCTTCAATATTTTTAACTATTTCATGTATAATTTTTCTTTGGTTATTAGGCATTGATTCAAAATGAAACATTTCTTTACTTATTCTTATTTTTTTTATAATTTCATATATTCTAATTTTTAAATTTTGTTTTTGAATATTTAAATAATTATTAACATTTATTACTATTTGATAGTTTCTTTTAAATTTTGTTTTTAAATAAGTAATAAGTAAATTTTGTAAAGCACTAATTGTATAACCTTTTTTGCCAATTAAAATTGAATTTTCATTTTTACAATTAATATTAATATAAAATTTATTGCCATTTAATATTATTTCTTCTTGATAATTTTTTATATTAAAAAGTTCCAATAAATCATGTCATTTATCATTCAAATAATTTTTAACATCATTTTCGTTAAAAATAAAAATTTTAGTAATGGTTTTAAATAAACGTTTTTCTATACCTAATTTTATATAAAATGTCTTGGGGGGTAAATTTTTGATAGTTTTTTCTAAATCAATATTTTTTTAAATGATTTAATTTCCATCTTTTTTTCTCCACATTATAATAAATTACTTATTTTTTTTAGGTTGAACAACTATTTCAGATTTTGTAAATATCTTTTTAATCTTATTTGAAAATGGTGTACTAATTGTACCATTTTTTTTATAACGGCTACGTTTATGTTTATTATAGTAATGAAAACCAAGAGTTTGAAATATTTGTAATATTCCAGAAATAATTCAATAAATGCCTAATCCTGAAGGAGCAACACATACATAAAATAAAAACATAAAAATCATAACGCTTTGAATAATAACTTGTTTTTTTAATGCAGCTTTTGCTTCTTTAGTTTTAATCTTCTGCCGTGAACGATTTAAAAACATCGGTAATAACATAGAAACTAATTGTGTTGGTATATATATAACAATAATTATTAAATACATAAATTGGCCATGGGTAACCATAGTTCATGGTTGTTCAACTAAACTAATAGCACCAACAACAGTATTTTTTAATAAATTAGTTGATTTCATAACAGTAAACATAGCTGTTAAGAAAGGAAGTGATAAAAACATTGGAATAAAAGCAGCCATTGGATTTATTCCTTCTTTTTTATAAATAGCCATTAATTCCATTTGTTGTTTTTGTTTTGCACTTGGATCACGTGAATGTTTATATTGGGCTTGAATTTCGGAAGTTTTCATTTGCACTGATTGCATTTTTTCCTGATTTTGTTGGGCTTTAAAAGTAAATACTAATGTAATAAGTTTAATAATTAAGGTTGTAAAAATAATAGCAAAAATAACACTTACTGATCAATATTTTGAATTTACATCAACTCCACCACTTAATCCAGCAGAAATACTAACTAAGATTCAAGCAATTGGATAAACAAACATTCCAAAGAACGGTGATTTAGTTTGCGTTCAAGCTTCACTTCATGTTCTAATCCCTGTAAATCCATACTCATAAATATTATTACCATTAAAATGAAAAATGTGATTTTTTGCTACATCACTGTTACCAATAAGTAATTCAAAAAAAACAGTCGCTACATTATATTTTTGAAAATCATAAGCTGAAATAACATCACTAGTTGCAACATTAGGATCACCCATAGTCTGACCGCAACCTCAAAGTGTTGACATCAATAAAAAAGTCCCTAAAATAATTTTAGTTCATTTTCATGTTATTTTTAATCAAACGTTTTTTTTCTGTTGTTCAGGAAATAAAAACTTTTTATATTGCATTAATTTTACTCTCCTATAATGGGATTTTCATTAAAAGATGTAATAAAGAACTAAGATTTTCTTCATATGTATTAGATAAATAATTTTTTCTAATCATAATTACTATATCTACTGGTCAATCTTTTTTAATATCTACTAACATTCCTCGTACTTGACGTTTAATCTTATTACGTGCAAAAGCAAAACGAACTAGTTTTTTTCCTACTGATACACCTACTCGTATAGTCTCAAAATCTACTCTATTCATATAATAGATAAAAAATTGACCATTTGAAATACTTTTTCCTTCATTAATTAAATATTTAAAATGATGATTTTTCAAAAGGCGGTATTTTTTTTCCATATTTTGTTCACCTTATTTTATTTTTTAAACTATGCTGTTAATTTTTTACGTCCTCTTTGACGTCTTCTTTTAATAACATTAATCCCTGTTGCAGATTTCATTCTTGCAAAAAAACCATGAGTTTTTTGATGTTTTCTCTTACTTGGTTGATATGTCGGTTTCATTTTTTTCTCCTTTTTTTAAAATTCTAATAAAAAATCATTAAGAGTATTCTAACATAATATTTATATCTTAACAAATTATTCTGTTTATTTTTAATAAAAACAATATTAGTTTAACAAAAAAAACATTTATAATATTAAATAATAAATATTATTTTTTTTTATTTTTTTTTAAAAGTATAATACAGATTATAATTATAAAAAAGTTATCAACATTAATCCACAATTTATCCACAATAATTATATTAATTAAAGAGGTTTTTAAAA